>NZ_CP024160.1:0-1200000 GCF_002736145.1 Collinsella aerofaciens | reverse complement strand
CCGGTCCTCGACGTTAAGGTCACCCTGTTCGACGGTTCTTACCACGAGGTCGACTCCTCCGAGGCCGCCTTCAAGATCGCCGGTTCCATGGCTATCAAGGACGCCCTCAAGAAGTCCGATCCGCAGTTGCTCGAGCCGATCATGGCTGTCGAGGTCGAGACCCCCGAGCAGTACATGGGCGACGTTATGGGCAACCTCTCCGGTCGCCGCGGCAAGATCGAGGGCATGGAGGATCGCAAGAACAGCAAGCTCATCCGTGCCAAGGTGCCGCTGGGCGAGATGTTCGGTTACGCTACCGACCTTCGCTCCCAGACCCAGGGCCGTGCATCCTACACGATGCAGTTCGACTCTTATGAGCCCGCGCCCAAGTCCATCGTGGACGAGGTCATGAGCAAGAACGCCTAAGTTCGAGCTCCCTGTTACGTAATCCGCGAGAACATCTCTCGCACTCTTTGGAGGTTTAAGTTGGCTACCCAGAAGATCCGCATTCGCCTCAAGGGCTATGATCACGAGGTCGTCGATCAGTCCGCGAAGCTCATCGTCGAGACCGCTCAGAAGACCGGTGCTCGCGTTTCCGGTCCTGTCCCCCTGCCCACCGAGCGCAACCTGTACACGGTTATCCGCTCGCCGCACGTGAACAAGGACTCCCGTGAGCAGTTCGAGATGCGCACCCACAAGCGCCTCATCGACATCCTCGACCCCACCTCGGGCACCGTTGATTCGCTTATGCGTCTCGACCTCCCCGCTGGCGTCGACATCGACATCAAGCTCTAAGCGATAGCGCTCATAGCTTACAGAGCCCCGCTGCCGTTACGGTAGCGGGGCTCTTTTGTTTTGAATGATGGTTTGGACTGCCGGGTAATGCTGCAGAGTAGGTGGCTGCGGCGCTCTATTCGCTCAATGGGCGCAGCGATGCCTCTTCAAAATGGAAGGAACGCAAGCCGTCTTCCGTTTCGATACACGCGCGACCAAAGGCATCGACCGTTTGAAAGATGCCACGCGCCAGCTCGTCACCGGCAGGGGAACGGGCGATAACGTGCTCCCCAATCCAATTGAGATGAGCGACATAATCATCGTGGGCGGGTGCGATCGGACCGGCGTCTTCTTCCATGGCGTTGAGCAGATTTGCCCATGTGCCTACGGCGTTCACGACCGCGTGATGGACCTCCTTGAGTAGCACATCGACGGCGGGAACATTCTCGTTGAGGTCTGAGAGGCCAATTGCTGCCAGACCGCCATCGGGCATCTCATGGGGCGTGTAGTTTACGTTGACGCCAATGCCGCAGACGGCGAAAGGTTTGCCTTCGTTATCGCGTGCGGCTTCGACCAGAATGCCGCCGAGCTTGTGCCCTCGCGCGACGAGGTCGTTGGGCCATTTGAGTCCGATCTCGTTAGCAAGACCCTGCTTTTCGAGCGCCTCGAGCACCGCTAGGCCGCTGACGGCGGCAAGACCAGAGTACTTGGCGGGATCAACACGTGGACGCAGGACAATCGAAAGCAATAGGTTGCCGGCGGTTGAATCCCACTTGTGGCCGCGCCGGCCACGTCCTGCTGTCTGAGCCCGGGCGGCAAGTCCCGTGCCGTGCGGCGCGCCCTGTTTTCCTGCCTCGAGCAGGTCATCGTTGGTCGATCCGGTTACGTCGACTATCGTTAATTGAGCATCCATAGCGGCTGCTACCTCCTTAATGAATAAGTGAATAACGCAATGGTGTCGTGAGACAGACACAATGTGAAGCCTTTGTCGCATTTGGGCAATTTAATGTTAACACGTCAACAAGGCGAAGAATGCGCTATCCTCTCTTGGTCGATGTAAACACGTCAACAACTCAAAGGAGGTTAGTGATGGGTTTTACGATTCTTGGAACAGGCTCGGCGCTTCCCAAGCGCAGTGTTTCCAATGACGAGCTGTCCGAGTTCCTGGACACCTCGGATGAGTGGATTTTTACCCGCACGGGGATCAAGAGCCGCCATGTGTGCACCATCGAGTCGCTCGACGACCTTGCCGTGGCTGCGAGCGAGCAAGCGCTCCAGACGTCCGGAATCGATGCGAGCCAGCTGGATCTTATCGTCTGTTCGACGACGACGGGCGATCATCTCGTTCCTGCCGAAGCGTGCGCCATTGCTGAGCGCCTGGGTGCCACATGTCCAGCTTTCGACGTTTCGGCGGCCTGTGCCGGCTTCGTATTTGCGCTCGATGTCGCCGAGGGCTATATCGCCCGAGCTCGCGCCAAACACGTGCTGGTCGTTGCAGCCGAGCAGATGACGCGCGCGCTCGATTGGACCGACCGTGCCACGTGCGTGCTCTTTGGCGATGGCGCGGGTGCTGCGGTCATAGAGGCCGGGGGAGAGAATCCCCTCGCCGTTGAGCTTTCGACGTCGCCTGACGTCGAAACACTGCGCGTCCCCGGATTGGCGGGCTCCTCGCCGTATAAGAGGGCGCAGGACCGCGAAAGCGTGCTGTCCATGAACGGTCGTCGTGTGTTCAAGTTCGGCGTCAATGCCATCTGCGACACGGTCAACAAGCTCGTCTGCGACGCGAGCATCGCGGTCGAGGACATCGACCACTTTGTATTCCATCAGGCTAACGAACGAATCTTGAGCCAGGCGGTCAAGCGCTTAGGTGTGCCGGACGACCGTGTGGTCCGAACGTTGCGTGAAACCGGCAACATCTCGAGCGCCTGCATTCCGCTTGCTCTCGATCGACTGGCAAATACCGGCGCGCTGCACGCGGGCGACACCATCGCCCTGGTCGGATTTGGCGCCGGCTTGGATGTAGGTGGCTATCTACTTCGCTGGAAGTAGTTACACATAGGAAATGAAAACGCCCCTGGGGCACAAACAAAGGAGAACTACCATGGCAGATCAGAAGACCTTCGAGCGCGTTTGCGACGTTATCCGCGAGACCGCCGGCCTTGACGATGTCGAGATGAAGCCCGAGTCCACGCTTGAGGAGATTGGTCTCGACAGTCTGGGCACCGTCGAGATCCTCGTCGCCGTCGAGGACGAGTTTGGCATCCAGCTCGATACCGAGGAGAACCCCAAGACGGTCGGCGAGTTCGCCGATACGGTCGAGGCGGCATTGGAGAAGTAGAGATGCTCAAGACTCCTCTCTGCGATCTGCTCGGCATCGAAAAGCCCGTGTTCCAGGGCGGTATGGCTTGGATTGCCGACGCCTCGCTGGCTTCCGCAGTGTCCGAGGCGGGCGGCTTAGGGATCATCGCGGCCATGAACGCCGACGCCAACTGGCTGCGCGACCAGATTCACAAGCTGCGCGCCAGGACGGATAAGCCCTTTGGTGTCAACGTCATGCTCATGAGCCCGTTTGCCGACGAGGTCGCGCGGGTCGTTATTGACGAGCGGGTGCCGGTCGTCGTGACGGGTGCCGGCAATCCCACCAAGTACATGAAGGCGTGGAACGAGGCGGGCATCAAGGTCATCCCGGTCGTTGCCTCGGTGGCGCTGGCGCGCCTCGTGGAGCGTCGTGGAGCCACGGCGGTTGTTGCCGAGGGCACCGAATCGGGCGGCCATATTGGCGAGACCTCGACGATGGCACTGGTGCCGCAGGTCGTCGATGCGGTCGACATTCCCGTCGTGGCTGCCGGCGGTATTGCCGACGGCCGCGGCGTGGCGGCCGCCTTTATGCTGGGCGCCGCCGGCGTGCAGGTGGGAACGCGCTTTCTGATCGCAGACGAGTGCACCGTATCGGAGCAGTACAAGGAGATGGTCCTGAAGGCCAACGACACCTCGACGCGTGCGACCGGCCGCTCGACGGGACACCCAGTGCGTGCCCTCAAGAGCCCCTTTACCAACGCCTACGCCAAGAGCGAGGCGGCGGGCGTAAGTGTCGAGGAGCTCGGGGCCATGGGCACGGGCGCCCTTCGCAAGGCCGCCAAGGACGGCAATTACGAAGAGGGCTCGTTTTTGTGTGGACAGATTGCCGGCATGGTCAACGAGCGCCAAAGCGCACGTGAAATCGTCGATGACCTGGTCGATGGCGCCGAGCGCGTCCTGAGGGGAGCGTGCGCATGGGTAGCGTAGCGTTTCTGTTTGCCGGCCAGGGCGCCCAACACCCCGCGATGGGCGTCGACCTGATCGAGGCATCGCCGGCGGCCGCCGAGGTGTTCGCCATTGCCGACGAGGTGCGCCCGGGGACCAGTGAGCAGTGCCGGAGCGCCTCCAAGGAGGAGCTCTCGCAGACCGAGAACACGCAGCCTTGCGTGTTCGTGCACGACTTAGCTGTCGCCGTCGCCCTGCGCGAGCGCGGCGTGGTGCCTGCCGCCTGTGCGGGATTCTCGCTGGGCGAGGTCGCCGCGCTTAGCTTTGCGGGGGCATTCAGTACGCGAGCGGGCTTTGAGCTCGTGTGCGAGCGCGCGGCGCTGATGGCCGCGGCTGCCGAGCGCCATCCGGGCGGCATGCGCGCCGTCATCAAGCTCGATGCGGCGCAAGTCGAGAACCTGGCAAAACAGGCCGGCGAGGACTGCTGGCCGGTCAACTACAACAGTCCGCAGCAGACGGTTGTGGCCGGAGCGTCCGAGGCGCTGCAGGAGCTCGACGTCCTAGTAAAAGAGGCCGGCGGCCGCGCCATGAAGGTCACGGTGTCGGGTGCATTCCATAGCCCCTATATGGCAGAGGCGACTGAGGGGCTGGCGACGTATATCCAAGCCGGCCACGCGCCGTCTTCGCTGCTGATTCCGGTCATGGCAAACATGACGGCGGCGCCCTATCCGGCGGACCCGCGAGCAGCATCGGATGTCTTAGCCAACCAGGTGAGCCATGCCGTGCGCTGGGTCGACACGCTGCACACTCTGCAGGATCAGGGCATCGACACGTTTATTGAGGTCGGCCCTGGAAAAACGCTGTCGGGCCTGGTCAAGCGTACGCTGAGCGACGTTCGCGTGTATTCGTGCGAAACGGCCGAGCAGGTCGCAGCTATTGCCGACGAGCTCGCATAGTCCACGGGGCTGTAACCCGAAAGGAATGACATGGGCAACTTGAACAACGGCGCGCTCGAGCGCAATGACTCACGTCGCGTGGCACTGGTCACGGGCGGCTCGCGGGGTATCGGCCGCGCCTGCGCTATCGGTTTGGCGGAGGATGGCTACGATATCGCCGTCGTCTATGCCGGCAGCGTCGATGCGGTGCGCGAGACGTGCGAAGCCTGCGAGGCCGCTGGTGCCACAGCTCGCGCGTATCAATGCGATGTGGCCGACCCCGATGCCGTCAGCGCATGCGTGGAGGCGGTCCTGAGCGACTTTGGCTCCATTTGGGTGCTCGTCAACAACGCCGGCATCACCCGCGATGGCCTGCTCATGCGCATGGGCGATGACGCATTCGATCGCGTGCTCGATGTCAATCTCAAGGGAACATTCAATATGACGCGCGCACTCACCAAGACCTTTATGCACCAGCGCGGCGGCTGCGTCGTCAACATGAGCTCGGTCGTGGGCCTGATGGGCAATGCCGGGCAAGCCAACTACGCTGCCTCCAAGGCGGGTGTGATAGGGCTTACCAAGGCGGTGGCGCGCGAGCTTGCGCCCCGCGGCGTACGAGTGAACGCGGTCGCCCCCGGGTTTGTCGAGACAGATATGACGGCAAAGCTCTCGGAGAAGGTGCGTGCGGCAACCGAGGAACAGATTCCCCTTAAGCGCATGGCGTGTCCCGAGGAAGTGGCCGGCGTGGTGCGCTTTTTGGCGAGCGATGCGGCGGCCTACATTACGGGCGAGGTCGTACGCATTGACGGTGGAATGGCGATGTAGAAACCAGGGCCGAAGAACGGCTTGGATGAGGAGACCATGATGGAACAGAGAGTTGCAATCACCGGCATCGGTGCCGTATCGCCGCTCGGCAACACCGCGCTTGCCACCTGGGCGGCCATGTGTGCCGGCACGTGCGGCATCGGCCCGATCACGCACTTCGATACCGATGCGTTTACCGTCAAGGTGGCGGCCGAGGTCAAGGGCTTTGACGGCAACGAGTACTTTGGCAAGCGTGACGCCAAGCATCTGGACCCCTGCGTTCAGTTTGCGATGGCGGCTTCGGACGAGGCAATGCACGATGCGGGCTTTGATGTCGAAGGCGCCATCGATCGCGAGCGCCTGGGCGTTTACGTGGGGTCGGGCGTGGGCGGCATGCAGACGCTCGTCGACAACGTCCATACGATTGCCGACCGTGGGCCCCGCCGCGCATCGCCTTACATGATCGCGATGATGATCCCCAACATGGCATCGGGCAATATCGCAATCCGTCACAAGGCAAAGGGACCGACCCTGCCCGTCGTGACCGCTTGCGCGACGTCTGCCCATGCGGTGGGCGAGGCGTTCCGCGCCATCAAGCACGGCTATGCCGACGCGATCCTCGCGGGCGGCGCCGAGGCGGCCATTATCCCCGACGCCGTTGCAGGCTTTACGTCCTGCCGCGCATTGACCACCAACCCCGATCCCGCGACGGCTTGCCGCCCGTTCGATGCAGACCGTGACGGCTTTGTGATGGGCGAGGGCGCCTGCGTGTTGGTACTCGAGAGCATGGAACATGCGCAGGCGCGCGGTGCGCACATTTATGCCGAGGTCGTGGGCTACGGCAACACCGATGATGCCTATCACATCACGAGCCCCGATCCCGAGGCTGCCGGCATTGCCCGCGCGATATCGCTGGCGGTTGCCGAGGGCGACGTCAAGCCTTCCGAGGGTCTCTACATCAATGCCCACGGCACCTCGACCAGGCTCAACGATTCGTCCGAGACGGCGGGCATTAAGCGTGCGCTCGGCGAGGACGCGGCACGCGCCGCGCACGTCTCGTCGACCAAGTCGATGACCGGCCACATGATCGGTGCCACGGGTGCCATCGAGGTCATGGCCTGTGCCATGGCGCTCGAGCAGGGCGTGGTACCTCCGACCATTAACTACCACACTCCCGATCCCGCCTGCGATCTTGATTACACGCCCAATCGCGCGGTTCGCGCCGACCTTACCTGGGCGCTTTCGACCAACCTGGGCTTTGGCGGCCACAACGCTGCCATCGCGCTGCGTAGATATGCGAGGAGCTAGAGCATGGATTCCAAAAGACTTGCCGAGATAGCCGATGTTATGGAGGACCGCGGCCTCACGCGCGTACGCGTTGAGGAGCCCGATGGCACCGCGGTCGAACTCGAGCGTGCGAGCGCCGCACAGCCGGTTGCCTTGCCCATGCCCATGCCGGGTGCCGTGACCGCTCCGGCGGTGGCTCCTGTCGCCATGCCTGCCGCCGCACCGGAGCCCGCCGCGCAAGCGCCTGCCGCCGCACCGGAGATCAAGGGCACCGAGGTAACCGCTCCCATGGTCGGCGTTTTCTATGCTGCCCCGGCGCCGGGCGACGAGCCGTTTGTGCGCGTGGGCTCCAAGGTCAAGGCCGGCGAGACCCTCTGCATCATCGAGGCCATGAAGGTTCTCAACGAGGTGACGGCAGAGGCGGATGGCGAGGTGCTCGAGATCTGCGTGGCCGACGGCGACCTCGTGGAGTTCGGCAGCTGCCTCATGAGGATCGGATAGGTGATATCCATGAACAAAGAAGAGCTCAAGAAGCTGTTGCCGCATCGCGAGCCGATGCTTTTGCTCGACGAAGCCGAGCTGGTGGGCGACGAGGCCCACGGCAAGATCACGATTACGGGCGACGAGTACTTTTTGCAGGGACATTTTCCGGGAAACCCGGTCGTTCCCGGCGTGATTCAGTGCGAGATGCTCGCCCAGAACTGCTGCGTGTTGCTGATGGGCGATGAGGAGGCGCGCGGCGCGACGCCGTTCTACACGAGTCTGGACAAGGTGCGCTTTAAGCGTCCGGTGCGCCCGGGCGACACGGTGGATCTGGTGTGCTCCATCACGCGTGCGCGCGGGCCGTTCCGCTTTGCGACGGGCACCGCGAGCGTCAACGGTGAGGTTTGCTGCCGCGCCGATATGTCTTTTGCACTCATGCACGAAAGTTAAGGAAGGCTCCATGTTCGACAAAGTGCTCATCGCCAACCGCGGCGAAGTCGCGGTCCGTGTTATCCGCGCGTGCCGCGATATGGGCATCAAGACCGTCGCCGTTTATTCCACGGCCGATGCGGACGCGCTGCACGTGCAGCTTGCCGACGAGGCGTATTGCATCGGCGGCCCGCGTCTTGCCGAGAGCTACCTCAACGACGATGCTGTGCTCACCTGTGCCGTAAAGTCGGGAGCTAAGGCAATTCATCCCGGCTATGGCTTCTTTTCCGAGAAGGCGAGCTTCGTGCGCGACTGCGACAAGTATGGCTTGGCGTTTGTCGGTCCTTCGGCCGAGGTGATCGACAGCATGGGCGACAAGGACGCCGCACGTCGAACGGCTGCCGCGGCGGGCGTGCCCATCGTTCCGGGCTGCGATTTGCTCAAAAGTCCCGAGGAGGCAACGGCCGAGGCCGAGCGCATTGGCTGCCCCGTGCTCATTAAGGCGCGTGCCGGCGGTGGCGGTCGCGGCATTCGCAAGGTCGAACGCGTGGAAGATGCGGCAAAGGCGTTCATCGAGGCGCGTGCCGAGGGTGAGGCCGTTTTTGGTGACGGCGAGTGCTACATGGAGAAGTTCGTCGCGCCGGCGCACCACGTTGAGGTGCAGATTATGGCCGATAAGCAGGGCCATGTGTTTTCGCTCGGCGAGCGCGAGTGCTCGGTGCAGCGCCGCAACCAAAAGCTGATTGAGGAGAGCCCCGCGCCGTGCCTCGACGGACGCGATGATATTCGCGCGCGCATGCACAAGGCCGCGCGCGACCTGGCTCGTGCCGTCGGCTACGAAGGAGCCGGTACCATCGAGTTCCTGTATTCGGACGACGGCAATTTCTACTTTATGGAAATGAACACGCGCTTACAGGTGGAGCATCCGGTTACGGAGTTTGTGACCGATACCGACTTGGTCAAGTGGCAGCTGCGCGTGGCAGCCGGCCAGCCTCTGCCCTTTGAGCAGGAGGATATGCCGGTCCGCAACCACGCCATGGAGTGCCGCATTAATGCCGAAACGCCGGACTTTCTGCCGTCGTGCGGAACGGTCACCGCGTTGCGTGTGCCGGGTGGTCCGCGCGTGCGCTGGGATTCGGCCATGTTTACCGGAGCGAAAGTTCCGCCGTACTACGACTCCATGCTCGGCAAGCTCATCGTATGTGCGCCCACGCGTGACAGCGCCATTCGCAAGATGCGCTCGGCCCTGGGCGAGCTCGTGATTGAGGGCGTGAGCGAAAACAGCGAGCTTCAGCTCGACGTGCTGGCAAACGACGAGTTCTTGTCGGGCATGTACCACACCGATCTGATGGGGCATCTCTATGCTGATGAATAGAAAAGCGAAGACGGTCAACGTCCTCGAGGGGCCGATGACCGAGTCGTGCGCCGAGTTTCCCGCGCGCCACGTGTTTATCAAGTGCCCGGAGTGCCGCCGTGTGATCGATGAGGCACGCCTGCACGACAACCTCGAGGTCTGCCCTCGTTGCGGCAAACACTTTCGCGTGAGCGGTCGCGCGCGCGTGCGCATGACGGTTGACGAGGGCACGTTTGAGGAATGGGATGCCAGTCTGGCGTCGGAGGACTTCCTTTCGTTTCCCGGCTATGCCGACAAGCTTAAGAGCGCGGGCGAGCGTTCGGGCGAGCGCGATGCCGTTGTGTGCGGCAGGGGCAAAATCCGCGCCTGCGATACGGCACTCTTCTTTATGGATGCCAACTTTATGATGGGCTCGATGGGCTCCGTGGTGGGCGAGAAGATCTGTCGCACATTTGAGCGTGCGACCGAGCTGGGATTGCCAGTTGTCGGCTTTACCGTTTCGGGCGGTGCGCGCATGCAAGAGGGCGTGACATCGCTTATGCAGATGGCCAAGATTTCTGCGGCGGTTAGGCGCCACAGCGAGGCGGGCGGTCTGTATATCACGGTGCTCACCGATCCTACGACCGGAGGCGTAACCGCGAGCTTCGCCATGGAGGGCGACATTATCCTGGCCGAGCCCGATGCCCTGACGGCATTTGCCGGCCCGCGTGTGATCGAGCAGAACATGCACAAGCGTCTGCCCAAGGGATTCCAGCGTTCCGAGTTTTTGCTGGAGCACGGCTTTTGCGATGCCGTTGTTCCGCGTGGTGAGATTGCGCTCACGGTAGGCGAGCTGCTGGCGCTGCACGAAGGGCACGCGCCCGGCCTGGGGGCACCGCATGAGATCGTGCATACGGGTCGTCGCGGCAAAAAGCTGGGACACTTGTTTAAGCGCTCGGCCGCACCAAAAAGCGCGCTCGAAATCGTCAAACAGACTCGCTCGGCGAACCGCGCCACGGCAGGCGAGATGATCTCGTTGGGTCTCGACGGATTCGTAGAGCTGCACGGCGACCGCTACTTTGGCGACGATGCTGCCGTGGTGGCTGGCATTGGCTGGAAAGACGGACGCCCCGTAACGGTCATCGCCATCGAGCGCGGCACCACGACCAAAGAGCGTATGCGCCGCAACTTTGGCATGGCGCATCCCGAGGGTTACCGCAAAGCGCGTCGTCTGATGCGCCAGGCCGAAAAGTTTGGTCGACCGGTTCTGTGCTTGGTCGATACTTCGGGCGCGTTTTGCGGCATCGGTGCCGAGGAGCGCGGCCAGGGCGAGGCGATTGCCCAGAATCTCATGGAGATGAGCGGCCTTAAGACGCCGATTGTCTCGGTGGTGACAGGCGAGGGTGGCTCTGGTGGCGCGCTGGCGCTGTCCGTGGCCGACCGCATCCTGATGCTCTCGAGCTCGGCCTATTCGGTCGTGAGCCCCGAGGCCTGTGCATCGATCCTGTGGAAGGATACCGAGCGCGCGAATGAGGCCGCCGAGGCGCTTAAGCTCACGGCCCCCGATCTGTTGGCGCTCGGCATTATCGACGGCATTGTTGACGATAGGGGCCTGTCGCATGAGGAGATCGCCGGCGCCGTCATATCCTCGGCATTTGATGCCTTCGATACGCTTGGGCAGCTCGACGACGCGACCCTCACAAACCTCCGCTACGAAAAGTACCGCGCAATCGGTCGGTATCGCACGATGTGACAAAGGGACAGTCCCGCATGGCACATTCCAAGGTCGTGGCTCGTGTGGGTTGCGGCCTTTTTGTATCTGGGGGACAAAGTGGCTACACTACAATCCGTTTGAGCAATAGATATATAGGTAGTACCGTGGGGGCGGATGCAGATGGTCGAGTGGATTGTTCGTCGTGCGCAGGGCGACCGTGCACGCGTGGGAACGTTGACGGGCATGGTGTGTATTCTCGCCAATGTGGCACTATGCGCTGCGAAGGGTGCAATTGGCGTGCTGTCGGGATCGGTTTCGATTGTGGCGGATGCCATGAACAACCTGTCCGATGCCAGCTCGAATATCGTGAGCGTGCTGGGCTTTAAGCTGGCGGGCAAGCCGGCCGACCCCGAGCATCCTTACGGCCATGGCCGCTACGAGTATCTCTCGGGTCTGGTTGTGGCGGCGCTCGTGCTGCTTATTGGCATCGAACTGGTGAAGTCCTCGGTGGAGCGTATCGTCAACCCAGAGCCTGTCGAGTTCTCGCTTGCCCTGGTGGCAGTCCTGGCACTTTCGATGGTTGTAAAGCTGTGGATGGCGGCCCTCAACCAAAAGCTCGGTGACCGCATTGAGTCCGAGACGTTGCATGCGACCGCTCAGGATTCCAAAAACGATGTCCTAGCCACGGGCGCCGTGCTGGCGTGCGCGATTGTTTCCCAGGTGACGCATATCAATCTTGACGCATGGGTCGGCCTTGCCGTTGGCGCCTATATCGGCTGGAGTGGTTTTGAGCTCATCCAGGATACGGTGAGCCCGCTTTTGGGCCAGGCGCCCGATCCCAAGCTGGTCAAACATATCCGAGACAAGATCATGAGCTACCCCGGCGTTTTGGGCGTCCACGACCTTATGGTTCACGATTACGGTCCGGGCAGGAAGTTTGCAAGTGCGCACGCCGAGATGGCGGCCGAGGCCAGCCCGCTGGAAAGTCACGACACGCTCGATAACATCGAGCAGTCGTTTAGGAACGAAGACGGCATGATCGTCACGCTCCATTACGACCCCATCGTGACCGACGATCCAAAGGTGGCGAGCATGCGTCTGCGCATCAACGCTATGGCTCAAGAGGTCGATAGCCGCCTCTCGATCCACGACCTACGCTGTGTGCCGGGTCCTACGCACACCAACGTGATCTTTGACTGCATGCGCCCCTCGGATCTGCAGATGAGCGCCGAGGACCTAAAGCGTACGTTGGCAAAAAAGGTGGAATTCGAATACCCCAAGTCGATTGCCAAGATCACGATCGACGAAGACTACGTAGGCCATACCCACGAGTAGGGCTGTGCCAGCAAAGCAAGTTATACAGAAGGGGAGAGCATGAAGCGTCTATATCTACTCCGCCACGGTCAGACAGAATTCAACGTTAAAAAGCTCGTCCAGGGCCGCTGCGATTCTCCGTTGACCGATCTGGGCCGCAAGCAAGCGGGAATGGCAGCCGCATGGCTCAAAGCCCACGGCGTCGTCCCCGACAAAGTGGTCTCTTCGCCCTTAGGCCGAGCTATGGACACGGCTCAGCTCGTCGCATGCGAGCTCCTCGGCCCGGACACAGCAGTCGAGCCCTGCGAAGGCATCATCGAGCGCAGCTACGGCACCTTCGAAGAGGGCCCGCACGACGCCCTACCCACCGACGTCTGGGACCCCGGCGAGGATTTGGTCCCATTTGGCGGAGAAGGAAGCCATGCCCTGCGGGAGCGCATGGTAGGCACCCTCACCAATATCATGGGAGCCGATGGCATCGAAACCCTCCTAGCAGTAAGCCACGGCAGCGCCAGCCGCCAATTCATCAAGGCTACAGCCCCAGAGGGCTTCGAGCTCCCAACAAAACTCCCCAACTGCGCCATCATGATCTTCGATTTTGACGATGCACGAGAAGAGGACGATACGCTCCAATGCAAGTTCACCTTGCAGCAAATTGTGGATCCCCAGCAAAGTCATTAGCCTGAGCGAGCAAGGTTTAGCAGACATCAACGTGGCGTTCCCAGTGTGCGGCGGAGGGGGCGGGCCTGAGGCATATTAAGGTTGTCGCGAGTTCCGCACGAACAGGAGAGCACTTAATGTGCTCTCCGTCGTGAGCAGGACTGTAGAGCAGCAACCTTAATATGCCTCAGGCCCGCCCCCTCCGCCGCACACTGGGAACGTGCCACGCACTTTACCTGCGTAAACAATGTGAGTGAAATATGAATCTCGATGGATACGCCCGCAGCCGTGTATACTAAACAGCTGTGTGAAACCAGGGGAGTATTCTGGCTGGACAAAATGCCTGCTTAATAGGGTTGTCAGGTAGTCCGGGCGAAATACAAGGCTGGGGAGCACGTCGTGTAAGTAGTGGTCCTCTAGGGGCGTACGCTCGGTGGTGTACGCATTGTCCCAAGACCACGCGAGAGTTGGGATCATATCTTGATCAGCATGATTCTCGGCCGCAAGATTGGCATGACCCAGGTTTGGGACGAGGACGACAACGTCGTTCCCGTCACGGTCATCCAGGCTGGCCCCTGCGCTGTCTCGCAGGTTAAAACTCAGGCAACCGACGGCTATGACGCCGTCCAGATCGGTTTCGGCGACATCAAGGCCAAGAACGTGAACAAGCCCATGGCTGGTCACTTCGCCAAGGCTGGCGTCGAGCCTGTCCGCTTCCTTCGTGAGGTCCGCGTCGAGAACGGCGAGGAGCACAAGGTCGGCGAGGTCGTCACCGTCGCTGATTTCGCTGATGTCGAGAAGGTCGACGTCATCGGTACCTCCAAGGGTAAGGGCTTCCAGGGTCGCATCAAGCGCTGGGGTCAGCGCCGCGGTCCTATGACGCATGGTTCTCACTTCCAGCGTCACCCCGGTTCTATCGGTCAGTGCGCCTATCCTGCGCGCGTCCTCAAGGGCGTCAAGATGGCCGGTCACATGGGTAACGAGCGCGTTACCGTCAAGAACCTTTCCGTTGTCCGCATCGATGCCGAGCAGAACCTCATCTTGGTCAAGGGCGCTGTCCCGGGTGCCAAGAATGGTCTCGTCGCCATCCGTATGGCCTAAGGGCCCAGCCCATTTAGCCCAGCGTCATACCAAGGAGAACACTTAAATGGCAAAGTTTGAAGTAAAGAACAGCGAGGGCAAGAAGGTCGCCGAGGCCGAGCTCGCCGCTGAGGTGTACGGCATCGAGCCGAACATCCACGTTATGCACCACATCGTCAAGTGCCAGATGGCCTCTTGGCGTCAGGGCACCCAGTCTGCTAAGGGTCGCTCTGAGGTTTCCGGTGGCGGCAAGAAGCCTTGGCGTCAGAAGGGCACCGGCCGTGCCCGCCAGGGTTCCATCCGTGCTGCCCAGTGGCGTCACGGTGGCGTTGTCTTCGCCCCCAAGCCCCGTTCCTACGCTAAGCGTATGAACAACAAGGAGGTCAAGCTGGCTATGCGCTCCGCGCTGTCCGCCAAGCTGGCCGATGGCGAGCTCGTGCTCGTCGACGACTACGGCTTCGAGAAGCCTTCTACCAAGGCTGCCGTCGCCATGCTCAAGGCTCTCGGCCTTGAGGGCAAGCGTCTGACCATCATCGTTCGCGATGAGGACGTCAACGCCTACCTGTCGTTCCGCAACATTCCCAAGACGTTCATCATCACTGCCGACGAGGCCAACACCTACGATCTCGTCAACAACAACGCTGTGCTGATGCCCGCCGACATCGCCGCTCACTTCGGGGAGGTGCTTGCATAAATGACCGCCCACGAGATCATCATCCGTCCGATCGTGTCCGAGCGTTCCTTCTCCGGCATGGAGCAGAACAAGTACACGTTCGAGGTCGCCAAGGATGCTAACAAGTATCAGATCAAGGACGCTGTCGAGGAGATCTTCGGCGTCAAGGTCGTTCGCGTGAACACCCTGACGGTCAAGCCCAAGACCAAGCGCGTGCGCTATGTCGCCGGCAAGACCCGTTCTTGGAAGAAGGCCATCGTTACGCTGGCCGAGGGCGACACCATCGAGGTCTTTGGCAACCAGGCCTAAGACTCGCTGCTGTTGAGTGAGCTCATGCCTCCCAAATAGGGGAGGCGGGAGCTCAAGGTTTCGGGCGTATAAAATGGACACGCCCGGAACCGTGTATACGTCCGGTGTCATCGCACCCGAGGCAGAACCTCGAATCCCTGTCTGCGATGGCTAACGGATTCCTATTGAAAGGGATTGTAATGGCTGTAAAGCACCTTAAGCCGACCTCCGCTGGTAGGCGTTGGCAGACGATCTCCGATTTCTCCGAGATCACCTGCACCAAGCCCGAGAAGTCTCTTCTCGAGCCCCTGCCCAAGAAGGCCGGTCGTAACAACAACGGCCGCATCACCACCCGCCACCAGGGCGGCGGCGTGAAGCGTCGTTACCGCGTGATCGACTTCAAGCGCAACAAGGACGGCGTGCCCGCCAAGGTTGCCACGATCGAGTACGATCCGAACCGTTCCGCTCGCATCGCTCTGCTGCACTACGCTGACGGTGAGAAGCGCTACATCCTGGCCCCCAAGGGCCTCGAGGTCGGCCAGACCATCATGTCCGGTTCTGACGCCGACATCAAGCCGGGCAACGCTCTGCCCCTCGCCGACATCCCCGTCGGTACGCTCATCCACGCCGTCGAGTTCCAGCCGGGCAAGGGCGCTGCTATCGCCCGTTCCGCCGGTAACTCCTGCCAGCTGATGGGTAAGGAGGGCAAGTACGCTATCGTCCGTATGCCTTCCTCCGAGATGCGCCGCATCCTCGTTACCTGCCGCGCCACCGTCGGTGAGGTCGGCAACGCCGATCACGCTAACATCGTCATCGGCAAGGCCGGCCGTAAGCGTCACATGAACGTGCGCCCGACCGTCCGCGGTACCGTCATGAACCCTGTCGACCACCCGCACGGCGGTGGCGAGGGCAAGAACCACACCTCTGGTCGTCCCTCTGTTACCCCCTGGGGTAAGCCGACGAAGGGCCTTCGTACGCGCAAGAAGAAGAAGGTCTCGAACCAGCACATCATTCGTCGCCGTAAGAAGTAATTTCGGATACCGAGTTTTAGGAGAAAGCACTTATGAGCAGAAGTCTCAAAAAGGGCCCGTTCGTGGAGACTCGCCTTCTCTCGCGTATCACCGCGATGAACGAGGCTGGCAAGAAGGACGTCGTGAAGACTTGGTCCCGCGCGTCCACCATCTTCCCCGAGATGGTTGGTCACACCATCGCCGTCCACGACGGCCGCAAGCATGTGCCCGTGTATGTTACCGAGTCCATGGTTGGTCACAAGCTCGGCGAGTTCGCGCCGACTCGTACGTTCCGTGGCCACAAGGCCAAATAGGGGGTTAACCGTAAATGGCAACTAAGTCTATTGAAACTGAGGCCACCGAGGTTCGCGCCGTCGCTAAGTACGTGCGTGTTTCCCCCAGCAAGGCCCGCCTGGTGGTCGATTTGATCCGCCGCAAGCCTGTCGCTCAGGCCTTCGACATCCTCCACTTCTGCGACCGCGCCGTCGCCGTGGATGTCGAGAAAGTTCTCCGTTCCGCCGTTGCGAACGCCGAGAACAACAACGGTCTGCGTGCCGACAACCTGGTTGTCGCCGCTGCCTATGTTGACGAGGGTCCGACGCTTAAGCGCATCCGTCCCCGCGCCAAGGGTTCCGCTTCTCGCATTCTGAAGCGTACTTCCCACATCACCGTCGTCGTTGCTCCTCGAAAGGAGGCGTAAAGCTGTATGGGTCAGAAAGTCTACCCCACCGGCTTCCGTCTTGGCATCACCGAGAACTGGCGCTCCCGCTGGTTCGCAGAGAAGGATTACGCTAAGACCCTCGGTAACGATCTCGAGATCCGCAAGTACCTCGAGAAGCGTCTTTCCCGCGCAGCTGTCTCCCGCGTCGAGATCGAGCGCGCTGGCGACAAGGTGAAGGTCATCATCCTCACCGCTCGCCCCGGCGTTGTCATCGGTAAGAAGGGTGCCGAGATCGATACCCTCCGCACCGAGCTCGAGAAGGTCGCTGGCGTCTCCAAGGGCCAGCTCTCCGTCGACGTTGTCGAGATCAAGCGCCCCGAGCTCGACGCCAACCTCGTTGCTCAGTCTATCGCCGAGCAGCTCGAGGGCCGCGTTGCCTTCCGTCGCGCTATGCGCAAGGCTGTCCAGTCTGCCCGCAAGGCCGGCGCTAAGGGCATCCGTATCCAGTGCTCCGGTCGTCTCGGCGGTGCCGAGATGGGCCGTCGTGAGTGGTACCGCGAGGGTCGCGTGCCTCTGCACACCCTCCGTGCCAAGATCGACTACGGCACGGCTGTCGCCAGCACCACCATGGGCGCTTGCGGCGTGAAGGTCTGGATCTACCTGGGCGAGAAGCTCCCGGGCCAGCCTGTTCCCAACCCTGCACTCGAGGGCTCTTCCCGTCCTCGTCGTCGTAACTCCGAGAGGAGGGGTCAGTAGTGCTTGCCCCTAAGCGTATTCTTCACCGCAAGGTGCAGCGTGGCTCCATGAAGGGCCAGGCCAAGGGTAATACCGAGCTGCATTTCGGCGAGTTTGGTATCCAGGCTCTCGAGGCCCATTGGATCACCAACCGTCAGATCGAGGCCGCTCGTATTGCCATGACCCGCTACATGAAGCGTGGCGGTCGTGTCTACATCACGATCTTCCCCGATAAGCCCATCACCAAGAAGCCTGCCGAGACTCGCATGGGTTCTGGTAAGGGTAACCCCGAGGAGTGGGTGGCCGTCGTCAAGCCCGGCCGCATCATGTTCGAGGTCAAGGGTGTTCCCGAGGAGGTCGCTCGCGAGGCTCTGCGTCTTGCGCAGCACAAGCTCCCCATCAAGACCAAGATTGTTGCTGCTAAGAACGCTGAGCAGCGCATCGAGAAGGAGATGGCTGAGGAGGCCGCTCTCGAGGCCAAGTGGGCTGCTGAGGACGCCGCCGCCGCCAAGGAGGAGAACTAATGAAGCCCGCAGAGATTCGTGAGCTCTCGGACGCTCAGCTCGTTGAGAAGCTGAAGGAAATGCGCGCCGAGCTCTTTAACCTTCGTTTCCAGATGGCCACCAGCCAGCTGGACAACACCGCTCGCGTCAACACCGTGAAGAAGGACATCGCTCGCGTCCTCACGGAGCAGCGCGCCCGCGAGATCGCAGCGGAGAAGTCCGCTGTCGCCGAGTAGGACCTAAGGAGAGAACATGACTGATTCGCGTAACTCGCGTAAGGTCCGTACGGGTGTCGTTACCTCCGTCTCCGGTGCCAAGACCATTGTTGTCACCATCACCGAGCGCAAGCGTCACCCCAAGTACGGCAAGATGATGACCAGCTCCAAGAAGCTGCACGCTCACGACGAGGAGTGCACGGCTGGCGTGGGCGATACCGTCCGCGTTATGGAGACCCGTCCTATGTCCAAGATGAAGCGTTGGCGCCTCATCGAGGTCGTCGAGCGCGCTAAATAAGCAGTCGCTCTTACGACTTGTACGTTTCCGAAGATGTGCGTATGCCTGGCTTGCATACCACGGGCCGTATAAAGGCTGCGCACCTCTCTTCGGTTCTTAGTTCGGAGGAACATCTACCATGATTCAGATGCAAACCATGCTGAACGTCGCCGACAACTCCGGCGCTCGCAAGATTCGCTGCATCAAGGTGCTTGGCGGTTCCAAGCGTCGTTATGCAGGCATCGGCGATGTGTTCATCGGTGCTGTCCAGGAGGCTACCCCTGGCGCCAACGTCAAGAAGAAGGACGTTGTCCGTTGCGTCGTCGTTCGCACCGTTAAGGAGATCCGCCGCAAGGATGGCTCCTACATTCGCTTTGATGAGAACGCCTGCGTTGTCATCAACAACGATGGTTCGCCCGTCGGCACCCGTATCTTCGGGCCCGTCGCTCGCGAGCTTCGTGACAAGAAGTACATGAAGATCGTCTCGCTCGCTCCCGAGACCCTGTAGTTAGGGGAGATATATGTATATCAAGAAGGGCGATAAGGTCCAGGTTCTCTCTGGTAAGGATCGCGGCAAGCAGGGCGTTATCCTGCGTGCTCTCCCCGCCGAGAACAAGGTCGTTGTCGAGGGCGTTTCGGTCGTCAAGAAGGCCGTCAAGCCCAACGCTGCCAACCAGCAGGGCGGCATCGTTTCGCAGGAGGCTCCCATCGACGCCTCCAACGTCAATCTCGTCTGCCCCGAGTGCGGTAAGGTTACCCGCGTCGGTCACGAGAAGGACGGCAAGAACAAGCTGCGCGTCTGCAAGAAGTGCGGCCACAAGTTCTAAGCTGCCCGCAACATCAAGTTGCTAGCAAAGGCCCGGATGCCACGGCGCCCGGGCCTTTTTCTATCCCTACTCATTGCACTCATTGGGGACAGACTTAAATGAGTGCCCTTTGCACTCATTGGGGACAGACTTAAATGAGTGGTCGTACTAGTCGTTGGGGGCGTTCTTAAACAACTAGTCGTTGGGGACAGTCTTGCATAGAAAGCGTTACATGGGGAACGTCCTCAGGTGCCGGCAGCCTGGGACATTCCTTTTTTGTCGGCAGTTTGGGACAGTCCCTTGATGTCTGATGCCCCCCCCAGAGGGGTGGAGTATTACGGCCTACTCTGTCTTTTAGGGTTTTGGTGTCCCGCTCCCTTATGTTTAAGACGGATCGTTGCATGCGCATTTATGCGCATAATATTGCGCGATACTGCGTGTACTCGCGCAAACATGTGTAAACTATGGCTAAATAATGACTGTAAAGCAAATAAATACGCAAATACGAGCATGCACGCGCGTATTTGTGCGAATATGAAAACGGCAGAATTGCAAGACGCTCCATGATTCAGGAGGCACATATGGTAGATTCCAAGCAGGCTCCACTCGACTCCGCGGCAGCCGCAAAAGCAGCGTTCGCTTCGGTCCAGGACAAGCCATTCCCCGAGGATATCTTTACGGCTCCCGAGCTTCGTTGGGCTGTGATCGGGTGCGGCGTTATCGCCAACCAGATGGCCCAGTCTCTCGCTCTTGCCGGCCGCAAGCTTGCGGGCGTCGCCAACCGTACGCTGTCCAAGGCTCAGGCTTTTGCCGAGCAGTATGGCATCGAGAAGGTCTATGAATCGGTTGAGGACCTCTACGCCGATCCTGACATCGACGCCGTCTACATCACTACCCCGCACAACACTCATATCACCTATCTGCGCGCTGCCCTTGCAGCCGGCAAGCACGTGCTCTGCGAGAAGGCCATTACCCTCAATTCCGCTGAACTCGATGAGGCCCGTGCCATTGCCGCCGAGCACAACGTGGTCCTTATGGACGCTACCACGGTGCTCCACATGCCCTTGTATCAAGAGCTGCGCCGCCGCATGGATGCCGGCGAGTTCGGCCGCATGAACCTCGCTCAGCTCAACTTTGGTAGCTACAAGGAGTACGGCGACCTGACCAACCGTTTCTACAATCGCAACCTCGCCGGTGGTGCCATGCTCGATATTGGCGTGTATGCACTGTCCGTTATGCGCCTGTTTATGGCGAGCCAGCCCGCCGAGGTCGTGTCTCTAGGCAACACCTGCGAGACTGGCGTCGATGTTGCGGGCGGCATCGTCTGCCGCAATGCCGAGCAGCAGCTGGGCGTCGTGAGCCTTACGCTCCACTCCAAGCAGCCCAAGCGCTCGGTCATCAGCTTTGACAAGTGCTACATCGAGGTCAACGAATATCCGCGTGCCGATCACGCGACCATCGTTTGGACTGCGGACGGCCACCGCGAGGAGGTCCACGCAGGCACCGAGGCTTACGCCCTGTGTTATGAGATGGCCGATCTTGAGAAGGCCGTTGCCGGCGACGACTCCAAGCGCGAGCTTCTGGATTATGCTTCTGATGTTATGGAGCTTATGACCAAGCTTCGCGCCGATTGGGGAGTCGTGTACCCCGAGGAGGAGTAAGCGATGCTTGCGGAAGATAGGCTCAACGCAATCGTGTCGATGGTGCAGCAGACCGGCTCGGTTACCGTGCCGGAGCTTGCTGAGGCCCTGGGCGTGACGGCGTCTACCATTCGGCGCGACCTGCAGGCGCTCGACCGAGCGCGTCGCATCGCCAAGGTCCACGGTGGAGCGACGAGTCTTGAGCGCGCGCACGTGACGCGCGACCTAACGCTTAATGAGCGCAGCGACCTCCATAACGACGATAAAGAGCGTATCTGCGCCCATGCGGCGGCGCTTGTGGAGCCCGAGAGCTTTGTATACATCGACTCGGGCTCGACGACGCTCAAGCTCATCGAGCATCTTCCACACCTTGAAGGTGTCACCTATGTGACTGATTCCGTGCTTCACGCTCAGCACCTTGCTTTGCGCGGCATGCGCACCGTGGTGTTGGGTGGCGAGCTCAAACCCGAGACCGAGGCGCTCGTTGGCCCCGATGCCTTGGCAACCTTAGACCGCTACAACTTCAACTGTGGCTTTTGGGGCTCTAACGGCATTGCCGCCGAGCAGGGCTTCACGGCGCCCGATATCGAGGAGGCGCAAGTAAAGCGTATCTCGATGCGCCATACGGCCAAGCGCTTCGTAATCTCGGACGCCAGTAAATTTGGCATGGTGGCGCCCGTCAAGTTCGCGGACTTCCGCGACGCAACGATTATTACCGCAGGCGAGGTCCCCGCCAAGTACCGGGCAATGGACAACGTCATCACGGTCTAACAGCAGGGGACGGGCTAAGGCCAAAACCACCGCGAAGGGGCAGGAACATTTGTGGTGGTTTTGACATTTGCTCAGATAAAACTTGCCAAAATAAGCCTGTCCCTTTTCGGCAGGCTTTAGGGCTCCCAGGGGCAGGGAGCTTCGATGTGGATGTGCTCGCCGGTTACGGGATGCGTGAAGGACACGCTGTGGGCGTGGAGCATCAGGCCGCAGGGGCGCGGCGTTCCGTACAGGTCGTCGCCAACCAGGGGATGATGCTCGCTTGCCAGGTGCACACGGATTTGGTGCTTGCGGCCGGTGAGCAACTCGACATCGATATACGAGCGCGCGGGCAGGCCACGACGGCTCTTAAGACGTTTGAGCACCTTCACGCGAGTTTGAGACGGCTTGCCGCTGGCGCCGACGCGCATCTTTCGGCTGTCGTGACGGTCGCGGGCGATGGGCTTGTCGATGAGCTTCTCGTTCCAGTCGATCTTGCCCTCGGCCAGCGCCAGATAGTGCTTTTCGAAGGCGTGGTCGATGACCATTTGGTCAAAGGCGGGCTGCGTCTGTTTGTCGAGCGAAAACAACACCACGCCGGTGGTGTTGCGGTCCAGGCGGTTGAGCGGCTGCATGTCGGTCGCGGCAAAGCCGTCACCCATCGCCAGCAGCAGGTCGCTGGCGTAGTCGGTGAGCGTGCGCTCGCCGGTGCCGTCGCCGTGGACGATCATGCCGGCGGGCTTGTCGATGGCCATGAGCCAGGCGTCGCAGTAAAGGACTTGAGGTTCTTCGTTCACGTGTAAGCCTTTCGGTTAGCTAATTCCCACAAACATGCAGCCCGAGGTGGCGCCGCGCAGGCGGGCGGCGGGCTTGCGGCCGGCCTGTGCTGCTTCGACGGCACGACGGACGCGGGCGACGGCACGGCCCACCTCATCTGTCTCGAGCAGCGTTCCGTCTACCATGAGACGACGCACGCCGGCATCGAGCAGCTGAGGAACCTGCGGCGTGAGGTCGATGGGGTAGGCGTCGTACAGGCGAGAGCGGCCATGGATGTCGGTGCGTACGGGCATGACCTTGCCGTCGATATTCTTGAGTGACAGCTTGCGGGCGCGCAGGCGGCAGTTAGCGCAATCGTGGATGCAGCCATTGGCCACCTGCAGGATGCAGTGCTCACTCGTCATAACGCGCGGGCGGCCGAACACAGTGATGCCCAGGGCTGCGGGCGCGGCGGTGGCAAGCGAGACGATCTCGTCGAGCGTGATCTCGGGCGAGAGCCAAAACGCACCGGCTCCGCGCTCGGCAAGTGCCTCCATGCAGGGCGTGTTGTGCACGGGCAGGCAAGAGCGAATCTCGGCTGTGGCGCCAACCTGGGCGGCCAGGGCAAGCTCAGAGATGTTGCCAATAGCGACCGTGGCGCCGTCAACAACCCACGGGTCGACGCGTGCGTGGTCAACGGCGCGGCAGACCTCGTCGAGTACGGGCACGATACCCTGCTCAAATGTATCGGCGGGGGAGAGTCCGACAGCCTCGAGCGCGTCGGTGGTCATATAGATGCGCGTTGCACCCTCCGCCCGCGCTGCCTTGGCGGCCTCGAGCGAGGTGACGGTGGCGCAGATCTGCGGCTCGTCGCGGTAGTGCTCGGGCGCGGGGCGGGAATCACTGGTGACAATCGCCGGCAGCTCGAGCGTTTTCGCGCGCTCCGCGTACGGCGCCAGAATGGCCTCTTCCAGCGCCTTGCAAGCGGCGGCGCGCACCTTGTGCACGGCGGAGAAGCCCATGCCGCAGCCGGCGTCGAGCGAAACGTCAAAGCTTGCGGCCTCAAAGGGCGAGGAGCCCATGCGGCCCACATGCTCAACCAGGTCTGCCGCCTCGACAGCGCGGGTCTTGGCGGCCTCGACGGTAAAGCCCGTGGCCGTGGCCGTAAGCGAAGGGCCGTCGCAGCAGGTGAGCGTAACGGTAAACGGCTCGCCCAGACGCGCCACGACGGACACATCAACAGCTCGGCGGCGCAGCACATCGCGCTTGAGCGCGGCGCCGGCGGCGTCGATGGCACGCTGACTGCGAATCACGCGGACGCGGCAGCCCTCGGGCATGCTGCGGGGTACGCGACATTCGATGACTTCACCGGCTGCGGCATCATCGGCGGCAATGGTGGTCAGGAACTGGTCAAACTCGTTATCGTGGCGAAGCTCCAGCAGGTCGCCCTTGCCCACGGGCTCAAACAGCTCAATGCGGGCGATGGCGGCGCGGCGACGGCGGTCGTCGGGCTTGAGGCCGCGCACATCGCGGTTGGCCGGACGGCTGCCCAGCACCGTGCCCACGATCTGGCCGCGGTTGTTGGAACGCTCATAGCTCATCATCTCGTCGCCCGAGGTGCCGTCCTGATAGGCGTGCGTAAAGTCGCGGTTGAAGCAGCGCTTGAGCTGGCGTTGGCGGGCGGCTTCCTCGTCCTTGGCAACGGTGGCTCCGGCCAGCATGTCATCAATCTGATGACGATACACGTCGACGATGGAGTACACGTAATCAGGGGCCTTCATGCGGCCCTCGAGCTTGAGCGATGCGGCGCCGGCGTCATACAGACGGTGAACGAGCTGCGACGTGTTGGTGTCGCGCGGGCACAGCGCGCGCTCGCGACCGGCAGGGGAGAGCGAGCGGCCGTTCTCGTCAATTAGCTCGTAGGGCAGGCGACAGGGTTGAGCGCACATGCCGCGGTTGGCCGAGCGGCCCGCCATGGCAAAGCTCGAAAGCAGGCACAGGCCCGAGTAGCAAAAACAGATGGCGCCGTGGCTAAAGACCTCGAGGTCGACATCGGGCGCGGCGTTGTGAATGACGGCGATCTCGTCGATGGAGAGCTCGCGCGAGAGAGTCACGCGGTCGGCGCCCTGCTCGCGGCACCAGATGGTTCCACGGTCGTCATGGATGTTCGCCTGGGTCGATATATGCGTCTCGATGCCGGGCATGGTGCGCTTGACCTCAAAGAACAGGCCCCAGTCCTGGATGATGAAGGCGTCGGCGCCCAACGTGGAGCAGCGATGGATGAGCTGCAGCGCATCGCTCATCTCGGATTCCTTGATGACGATGTTGACCGTGACGTAGACGCGCGAGCCGGCCAGGTGTGCAGCACGGCAGGCCTGCTCAAAGGCCTCGTCGGTAAAGTTCGTTGCCTTGCGGCGGGCGTTGAAGCTGCCCATGCCGCAGTAGATGGCGTCTGCCCCGGCGGCGAGTGCGGCGGCAAAGGGCTCGGGCCCTCCGGCGGGCGCTAAAAGCTCGGGTCTGCGGTTGGTGGTTCGACTGGCGGTTGCGGTCATATCCTGCCTTTCAAAATGCTCAGATAATCAAAAGTATAGTGGTGCCGTCGCGGCAGGCGATGCCCGCGCTCTAAGCGGGATAAAGTCTTCAGCAGCTTGGACTGGCTGCTCCACACGAGAACCGTTCAGCGGTCCGGGGAAACCGTTGGGCGATAAAATATTCTCGCAACGTGATAATAATCTTGCATCGCGCGGAAACCTTGAGTACTATCCCAATCAAGCGCGGTGTTCAGACCGAATTGTGCCTCCCGGTGTGAACGCCGCGCTCACGCTCTCTCAACTGATCGTAAGGAGAAAAACATGAGCAAGACCGTCGTGTCTTCCGATAACGCACCCGCAGCCATCGGCCCGTATTCCCCCGGTATCCAGACCGGCAACATGGTGTTCCTGTCCGGCCAGCTGGGCATCGATCCCGCGACCGGCAAGATGCCCGAGGGCGTCGAGGCCCAGGCTAAGCAGTCCCTTGCTAACGTCGAGGCCCTGCTGACTGCTGCCGGCGCCACCTTTGCCGATGTCGTCAAGACCACGGTCTACCTGGCCGACATCGCCGACTTCGCTGCCGTGAACGAGATTTATGCCTCCAAGTTCGAGGCTCCGTTCCCCGCGCGCAGCGCTTTCCAGGTTGCCGCCCTTCCGGCCGGCGGTCTGGTCGAGATCGAAGTCGTCGCCGCTCTCTAAGGCGTTGGCGAAAACAAAACATGACATGCAAAAAGACCCTGCAGCGCGTGCGAGCTGCAGGGTCTTTTGTCAAGCGATGCGACAAAAATGATCCGTTTTCCTCCGTCCCCAAGGGATCGGTGGGTTAGCCCTCCTTGCGGACTTTTTGCAGGTAGCGGTACACGCTGGGCTCCGAGATGCCCAACGCGGTGGCAGCGCAGGCCACGGCGCCCTTGAGCATGAACACCCCGTTGCCGTTGAGGTGGCGAATGACGTCCACGCGGTCGCTCTGACCAAGCGACGCTACATCCAGCCCGCGCGCGCTCAGCAACTCGGCAATGCTGCGGTCGATGAGCTCCTGTGTGGACTCCGAAAGGCTTTCGACCTCGATAGGGGCGGGCTCCGTGCGCGTCGGCGCCGCGTCGAAGCACGCCATGAGTTGCTGCGCCATGGCGTTGATGGAGCGTACGGTCGAGAGGTCGGTGTTGACGCAGAGCATACCGACGATCTCGTCATCCTCGCGGATAAAGAACGTCGCGGACTCCAGCGTCTTGCCTCCGGCGCCGCGGCCCTCGTAGCCCGTAATAAACGGCAGGTCGCGATACTTGGGGTCGTGCATGATCTTGAGTGCCAGATCGGTGGCGGGACCGCCGACCTTGCGGCCACTCACTATGCCGTTGCGAATATCGACGATGGCGTGGTCGGGATCCGAGAAATCGTGCAGCACGATCTCGCTGTTCTTACCGAGTATCTGCTCCAGAAAATCGACCATCGGCAAAAAGCGGCGTACGGTCTCGTTCACGGGCAACTCCTTTGGGTGAAATCGGAAATGTTCATAACAATTTTTTCTCATGGTAACACGCTGCTTATCATCTCGTATATCCGCAGGTACATTGCGTAATGCAGACGAACGGTATGATTTTGGCGGTAAACGGTCGACCAAAAGAAAAGTAAGATGTTATTTAGACCAGACACATTCCTGACCTGCGGAAACGAGTTATTTCAGCTGAAGAATAGTCTGATAACAAAAAATTATTATTGAGAATGAGAACCATCTTTAATACGATATCCAACGAAGGCACAACCTCAACCCCGCACTGCGTCACAATAGAGCGTTAGATGCGAAAACAACTATTTCGAGGATTGGTGGTCAAATGACCCAGGAGACGGTTAAGAACGGCACTGAAGCCCTGTTCACTCGCGAAGGCATGCCTCCCGTTAAGGAAATGATCCCGTGTGCCCTTCAGCACGTACTGGCATCGTTTGCCGGCATCATTACCCCGGCTGTCATCATGGCCGGCGTCTACGGCTTTAATAGCCAGCAGAGTACCGACATCATCCAGGTCGCGCTCATTCTTTCGGCGATCGATACGGCCCTTCAGGCCTTCGCTCCCTTCCGTCGCATCGGCGGCGGCCTGCCCATCGTCATGGGCGTTTCGTTCGCGTTCCTGCCGGCTCTGCAGGCCATGGGTGCCTCGGGCTTTAGCTTTGGTGCGCTGCTGGGCGGCGAGATCGTCGGCGGCGCCGTCGCGGTCCTCTTTGGTCTGGCCTACAGCAAGATCAAGTGGCTGTTCCCGCCCGTCGTGACCGGTACGGTCATCTTCTCCATCGGCGTTTCGCTGTATCCCACGGCCGTCAAGTATATGGCCGGCGGTATGGGTACGCCGCTGTGGGGCACTCCGCAGGCCTGGTGCGTCGCTCTTATCACCTTCGCCGTGGTCTTTGCGCTCGCCAACTTTGGCAAGGGCACGCTCAAGCTGGGATCCGTGTTCTTTGGCATGATCGTCGGTATGATCGTCTCCATCCCCTTTGGCATGATCGACTTCTCCAGCGTCGCCACCGCTCAGGTCTTCGCCCTTCCCAAGCTCATGCCCTACGCGCTCGAGTTTGATCCCGAAGTCTGCATTACCCTCGCCGTCGTGTTCCCCATGGTCGCCATCCAGGTTATCGGTGACGTCTCCGCCGCCTGCCTGGGCTCCATCGACCGTATGCCCACCGAGCGCGAGCTCTCCGGCGCTATCGTGTCCCAGGGCCTCACCTCTATGGTCGGCGGCCTGCTGGGCGGTCTTCCCACCAGCGCCCTTGGCCAGAATGTGGGCATCATCTGCTCCAACAAGGTCGTCAACAAGTGGGTCTTTGTGATCATCGCGGCCGTCTTTGCCATCGCCGGTCTGTTCCCGCAGCTCTCTGCTGTCCTTTCCGCTATCCCGCAGCCCGTTATCGGCGGCGCGACCGTCGGCGTCTTTGGCACCATCACCATGAACGGCGTGCGCATGTTCACCCGCGAGGGCCTCACGCAGCGCACTACCACCATCGTCGGCACCTCCGTCGTCTTTGGTCTGGGTATCTGGATGGCCAGCGGTTGCCTTGCCGGCGAGGGTATGCCCGCCTGGGTGTCCACCGTCATCGGCTCCAATGCCGTGACCCCCACCGCCATCATGGCCATTGTCCTTAACCTGATCCTTCCGCAGACGCCGGTCGTGGCTCAGCACATCGATGCTGCCAAGGACGCTGCCGTGGATCTGGTCTTGCCCGAGAGCAAGAAGTAACCAATTCGGTGCTATTCGTCGGCGGGCGCATCGCCTCGTCCGCCGACGTCATGCGGCGCCAAGCCGCACTTCAAAGGGTTTGTCCCTTTGGTGAAGCGTTGACGGGAGAGGGCCCGTTTCCGGTGTAGGCCGGCGCTTCGCACTCCGCCATGTCAGAGGTGTCAAACCCCGCCCCTGATGTTGAAGGGAGCATTCATGCTTCTGGTCGCTAACGGTTCCGTTTTTACCCGCAATTCTCAGACCCCGTTCATTCCAAACGGTGCGGTCGCCATTGACGGAGATACGATCGTCGAAGTGGGCCCCGAGTGCGAGCTCAAGGCCAAGTACCCGGATGCCGAGTACGTCGACGCCCAGGGCAACCTCATCATGCCCGGACTCATCAATTGCCACACCCACATCTACTCGGGTCTGGCTCGCGGCCTTGCCATTAAGGGCTGCAACCCCACCAACTTCCTGGAGAATCTTGAGCAGCAGTGGTGGAAGATCGATGACAACCTGACGCTCGACGGCACCAAGGCCAGCGCCTATGCCACGATTCTTGACTCCATCCGCGATGGCGTCACCACGATCTTCGATCACCACGCGAGCTTCTGCGAGATCCCGGGCAGCCTCTTTACCATTAAGGACGCAGCTCAGGAGCTGGGCATGCGTTCGTGTCTGTGCTACGAGGTCTCCGATCGCCGCGGCCAGGAAAAATGCGACCAGGCCATTGCCGAGAACGCCGAATTTGCCCAGTGGGCCGCCAAGGAGCGTCGCGATAACGACAACCACATGATCGCCGCCATGTTTGGCGGTCACGCCACCTTTACGCTGTCGGACGAGACCATGGATAAGATGGCCGAGGCCAACAACGGCCTGACCGGCTTCCACATCCATGTGTGCGAGGGCATGAATGACGTGTGGGACTCCCGCCTCAACCGCGGCGGCATCAGCCCCGTCGAGCGCCTGCTGCAGCACAATCTGCTGGGTCCCGACACCATGCTCGGCCACTGCATCCACGTGACGCCCGCCGAGATGGATATCGTCAAGGAGTCCGGTACCTGGCTCGTCAACAACCCCGAATCCAATATGGGCAACGCCGTGGGCTGCGCCCCCGTGCTCGAGTTCTTCCGCCGCGGCATCCCCGTGTGCATGGGCACCGACGCCTACACCCACGATATGCTCGAGAGCCTTAAGGTCTTCCTGATCATTCAGCGCCACAACGCCGCCATGCCCAACGTGGGCTGGTGCGAGGCCATGACCATGCTGTTCGAGAACAACGCCAAGATGGCGAGCAAGTACTTTGATCGCAAGCTCGGCGTGCTCGAGGCCGGCGCTGCCGCCGACGTCATCGTCATGGACTACAAGCCCTTTACGCCGCTGAGCGAGGAGAATATCGACGGCCACATGCTCTTTGGCATGATGGGCAAAAACTGCCGCACCACCATCATCAACGGCCGCGTCCTGTACAAGGATCGCGAGTTCGTTGGGATTGATGAGGAAAAGATCAACGCGTGGACCATGGCTGAGTCCAAGAAGCTCTGGAGCACGCTCAACGATCGCGTCTACTAATTACAAGTAGATTCACGCGCGTCGGATGTTTCGCCGCATCCGACGCGCGCATAGGCGGCCTCCGCGGGGTCGCCGGCGCTGTGCTAGCGCTACGCCGTATTTGCGCCCGCCGCGCGGTCTCGCCGGGCGTTACAGAGAGGAGCTCATTATGAGCGACATCATGAGGCCGATCCCGTTTTCGCAGCTGATGAACTGGATCATCGAGGAGCACAAGACCCAGGACGCCGTCTTTGGCGTGCGTAAGATGGTCACGACCAACCAGGAGGGCGCGCTTCCCATTTTTGACGAGCGCATCGAGACTCCTTTTGGTCCGGCCGCCGGTCCCAACACGCAGCTTGCCCAGAACATCGTGGCATCCTATGTGGCCGGTTCCCGCTTCTTTGAGCTCAAGACCGTCCAGGTTATGGACGGCGAGGAGCTTTCCAAGTGTGTGAACAAGCCCTGCATCGTGGCGCAGGACGAGTGCTACAACTGCGAATGGTCGACCGAGCTCGAGGTTCCGCAGGCCTTTGCCGAGTACGTGAAGGCATGGTTTGCCTGCCACCTGATCGCTCGCGAGTACGGTCTGGGCAGCTCGGACGGCTTTGTCTTTAACATGTCCGTGGGCTATGACCTGGAGGGTATCAAGAGCTCCAAGGTCGACGCCTACATCGAGGGCATGAAGGACGCCAGCGGCTCCGAGGTTTGGAACGAGTGCCGCACGTGGGCGCTCGCTAATCTGGACAAGTTTGAGCATGTCGACGCCGCGTTTGTCGAGTCCATCCCGGCGCGCGTCTCCAACTCCATCACCGAGTCCACGCTGCATGGCTGCCCGCCGGCGGAGATCGAGCGCATCGCGACCTACCTCATCACCGAGAAGGGCCTCAACACCTACATCAAGTGCAACCCCACGCTGCTGGGCTATGAGTTTGCCCGCCAGCGTCTGAACGAGCTGGGCTTTGACTATATTGTCTTTGATGACACGCACTTCCGCGAGGACTTGCAGTGGGTCGACACCGTGCCCATGTTCGAGCGTCTGATTGCCCTGTGCGCCGAGCACGGCCTGGAGTTTGGCGTCAAGCTGACCAACACGTTCCCCGTCGACGTGACGAGGAACGAGCTGCCCTCCACCGAGATGTACATGTCCGGCCGTTCGCTGTTCTCGCTGACCATCGAGGCCGCCCGCCGCATTACCGAGCAGTTCGATGGCAAGCTGCGCATCAGCTACTCCGGCGGTGCCACGGTCTACAACATCCGCGCCCTGTACGATGCCGGCATTTGGCCCGTCACCCTGGCGACTGACGTGCTCAAGCCCGGTGGCTACGAGCGCTTTAGCCAGATGGCCGGCGAGTTTAGCGATCTGGACGGCAAGCCGTTCGCGGGCGTCTCTCTCGAGGCCGTGACCGCGATCCAGACCGACTCGCTCACCAACCCGCTCTACAAGAAGCCGCTGCGCCCGCTGCCCGACCGCAAGGTCGCCGGCAAGAGCCCGCTTTCCGACTGCTTTACCACGCCGTGCCGCACGAGCTGCCCCATCCAGCAGGATATCCCTGCCTATCTGGCGGCTGTTGACGAGGGCCGCTACGAGGACGCGCTCAACATTATCATCGAGCGCAACGCCCTGCCGTTCATTACCGGCACCATCTGCCCGCATCCCTGCGGCCGTGCCTGCGAGCGTGCATTTTACGAGCCCGAGGGCGCCCAGATTCGCGCCAGCAAGCTCAAGGCCGCCCACGAGGCCATGGCAGCCGTGCTGCCCAAGCTGCGCGCCCAGGCTATTGCCAACGACGGCGAGCGCAACGTTGCCGTTATCGGCGGCGGCCCGGCCGGCCTGGCGACTGCGTTCTTCCTGACGCGTGCCGGCGTGCCCGTCACCATCTTCGAGGCCCGCGATTCGCTCGGTGGCGTGGTCCGTCACGTGATTCCCGAGTTCCGCATCGCGAGCGACGATATCTCCCACGATGCAGAGCTCTGCCTGGCCTTTGGTGCCAAGGTGCAGCTCAACGCCCGCGTGGAGTCCATCGACGAGCTCAAGGCCCAGGGCTTTACCGACGTGGTCGTGGCCACCGGTGCCTGGATGCCCGGCTCTGCGGGCTTGGGCGAGGGTGCCGAGCTCGACGTGCTGGAGTTCCTCGAGGCTGCCAAGAAGGGCGAGAAGCTCGAGCTGGGCGAGGACGTCGTGGTCATTGGCGCCGGCAACACCGCCATGGACGCTGCCCGCGTGGCCAAGCGTCTGGCTGGCGTGAAGAACGTGCGCCTGGTGTATCGCCGCACCAAGAAGCAGATGCCCGCTGACGAGGAAGAGCTTGATCTTGCTCTTGCCGACGGTGTTGAGTTCTGCGAGCTGCTGGCCCCCAAGGCGCTTAACGGCGCCGTGCTGACCTGCGACGTTATGGAGCTTGGCGAGCCGGATGCAAGCGGTCGTCGCAGCCCCGTCGCCACGGGCGAGACCGTCGAGCTTTCCGCCACCACGGTGATCTGCGCCGTGGGCGAGGGCATCGATGCCAGCCTGTACGATGCCGCGGGCGTCGAGCACGACCGTCGCGGCCGCCTTGCCGCCACCTCCACCGGCGTCGAGGGCGTCTGGGCTGCGGGCGACTGCCGCCGCGGTCCTGCCACCGTTGTCGAGGCTATCGCCGACGCCGCCGAGGTCGCCCGTGCCATCGCCGGTGTGGACTTTAACAAGTACGCTGACCAGAATGCTCAGGCCGGTCGCGAGGACACCTGCTACGAGCGCAAGGGGTCGCTGTGCCGCGACAAGCGCAACTGCACCAAGACCCGCTGTCTGGGCTGCGGCTCGGTGTGCGAGGTCTGCTGCGACGTGTGCCCCAACCGCGCCAACGTGGCAATTAAGGTGCCGGGCCTGGCCAAGCATCAGGTCGTCCACATCGACGGCATGTGCAACGAGTGCGGTAACTGCGCCGTGTTCTGCCCCTACCAGGAGGGTCGTCCCTACAAGGACAAGCTCACCCTGTTCTGGAGCGAGCAGGACATGGAGAACTCCGAGAACGAGGGCTTCCTGGCTGTGGACGAGGACCACTTTAAGGTCCGCGTCGCCGGCACGGTCCGCACCGTCTCGGTCGATGCCGTCAACACCGGTCTTCCCGAGGCCGTCCGCCTGACCATCAGGGCCGTGCGCGACAACTATCCGTACCTTCTTAAGAAATAGGCGAGTCTTTTATGGCCAAATCCATTCAACATAACGTGGCCTACGTTGCCTGCGGAAGTGGTTGCGCCTCCGCAGGCGGCGACGCCCGCTGCAGCGAAGGCTGCATTGGCTGTGGCGCCTGCGTCACGGCCTGCCCCCACGGCGCTATTGCGCTGGTCGATGGCATCGCCCGCGTGGATCGCTCCAAGTGCACGGGCTGTGGCCTGTGCGGCATGGCGTGCCCGCAGCGCGTGATTGCCTTCGTGCCCGGCTACCAGAATATCCTGGTGCGCTGCAACAACACCGATAAGGGCGCCATCGCCCGCAGGATCTGCGACACGAGCTGCATCGGTTGCGGCATGTGCGCCAAAAAGTGCCCCGCCGGCGCTATCCGCATCGAGGACAACTGTGCTCATATCGATGGCGTGGACTGCCTGTCGTGCGGCATGTGCGCCGTCGTCTGCCCGCATGGCGCCATCCACGACCGTACCGGCATCGCCGCCGGCGTGTAGAGGGGAATCACCATGGCACAGGAATTCACTTTTACCGTTAACGGTGTCGAGCGCACGACGACCCAAAACAAACCGTTGCTGCGCTATCTGCGCGACGACCTGCACATCCACTCCGCCAAGGACGGCTGCTCCGAGGGCGCCTGCGGCACCTGCACCATCCATGTGGACGGTGCGGCCGTCAAGGCGTGCGTACTGACCACCGCTCTTGCCGCCGGTCGCAACATCGTGACCGTCGAGGGCCTGCCCCAAGACGTGCGCGAAGCCTTTGTGTACGCCTTTGGCGCCGTGGGCGCCGTACAGTGCGGTTTTTGCATTCCCGGCATGGTCATGGCGGGTGCAGCGCTCATCGCCGAGGACCCCGAGCCCACCGAGGAGCAGATCAAGTACGCCATTCGCGGTAACGTCTGCCGCTGCACCGGCTACAAAAAGATTATCGAGGGCATCTCGCTGGCCGCTGCGGTGCTCCGTGGCGAAAAGCAGATCGACAAGGACCTGGAGCGCGGCGATGACTACGGCGTGGGCAAGCGCGCCTTCCGTATTGACGTGCGCAAGAAGGTGCTCGGCGAGGGCAAATACCCCGATGACATCGACGAGCTCGATCAACCGGGTCTGACCTACGCCAGCGCCGTGCGCTCCAAGTATCCGCGCGCCCGTGTGCTCTCCATCGATACCTCCAAGGCCGAGGCCCTGCCCGGCGTGGTGGGTATCCTGCGCGCCGAGGACGTGCCGGTCAACCAGGTCGGCCACCTTATCCAGGACTGGGACGTCATGATCGCCCAGGGCGATATCACCCGCTGCGTGGGTGACGCCATCGTGCTGGTGGTTGCCGAGGACGAGGCGACGCTCGAGAAGGCCAAGAAGCTCGTAAAGATCGATTACGAGCCGCTGGAGCCCGTGCGTAGCATTGTCGAGGCCAAGGCTGCCGACGCCCCGCGCCTGCACGACAGCTTCTTTGCCTTTGGCAACACGGTGGAGCTCAAGGACAACGTGTGTCAGAGCCGCCATGTGACGCGCGGCGACGCCGCCAAGGCGCTGGCAGAGAGCGCGTTTACCGTGACGCAGCGCTTTACCACGCCCTTTACCGAGCATGCCTTCTTGGAGCCCGAGTGTGCCGTTGCCTTCCCGTACAAGAACGGCGTCAAGGTGCAGTCGACCGACCAGGGTGCCTACGACACGCGCAAAGAGTGTGCCCACATGTTTGGCTGGGATAGCGAACCCGAGCGTGTGGTCGTCGAGACCATGCTCGTGGGTGGCGGCTTTGGCGGTAAGGAGGACGTTTCGGTCCAGCACCTGGCCGCGCTCGCCGCATATAAGTTCCAGCGTCCTGTGAAGTGCAAGCTCACGCGTGCCGAGTCGCTCGCTTTCCATCCCAAGCGTCATGCCATGGACGGCACCTTTACGCTGGGCTGTGACGCCGAGGGCATCTTTACCGGTCTGGACTGCGAGATCAACTTTGACACCGGCGCCTACGCGTCGCTGTGCGGCCCGGTGCTCGAGCGCGCCTGCACGCATGCCGTCGGCCCCTACAAGTACCAGAACACCGACATCCGCGGCTTCGGCTACTACACCAACAACCCGCCTGCCGGCGCGTACCGTGGCTTTGGCGTTTGCCAGTCCGAGTTTGCACTCGAGAGCCTGATCGACCTGCTGGCCGAGAAGGTCGGCCTGGATCCGTGGGAGATTCGTTACAGAAACGCCATCGAGCCGGGCGAGGTTTTGCCCAACGGCCAGATTGCCGACTGCTCCACGGCGCTTAAGGAGACGCTGCTCGAGGTCAAGGATGCCTACTATGCGCATCCCGGACACGCCGGTATCGCCTGCGCCATGAAGAATGCCGGCGTGGGCGTGGGCCTGCCCGATGCCGGTCGCTGCAAGATTCGCGTCGAGAACGGCGTGGCCGTGGTCTATGCCGCCACGTCCGACATCGGCCAGGGCTGCAACACCGTCTTTTTGCAGGACGTTGCTGAGGCATGCGGTCTGCCGCTTCGCTGCATCGCCAACGGCGAGTGCTCTACCGAGAACGCTCCCGACTCCGGCACTACGTCTGGCTCGCGTCAGACGGTCGTGACCGGCGAGGCCGTGCGCGGTGCCGCCTTCCTGCTGCGCGATGCCATGCTTGACATCGAGGCCGGCAAGCCTGCACCTGATACTCCCGTGAGCGCGCATGGCGACGGCGTCAAGATCGAGTACGATGACGGCCGCGCTTATCAGCTGCGCACGCAGGAGCTCGTCGCCGGCCAGGGCATGCATCCTCAGGATCCCACGGCCGCCATCAAGGCGCTCGAGGGATGCGAGTTTGGCTACGTGTACCTGGAGCCGACCGACAAACTGGGCGCCGACGTTCCCAACCCCAAGAGCCACATCTGCTACGGCTTTGCCACGCATGTGGTCATTTTGGACGATGACGGTCGCGTGAGCGAGGTCTATGCCGCGCACGATTCCGGCAAGGTGGTCAACCCCATCTCCATCCAGGGTCAGATCGAAGGCGGCGTGCTCATGGGTATGGGCTATGCGCTTACCGAGGATTGGCCGCTCAAGGACTGCGTGCCCCAGGCAAGGTACGGCACGCTCGGACTGTTCCGTGCGCCCGAGATTCCGGATATCCACGCCATTTACGTGGAGAAGGACGAGCTGCTGTCCGTGGCATACGGCGGCAAGGGCATCGGCGAGATCTCAACGATCCCCACGGCGCCCGCCGTACAGAACGCCTATCGCGCATTTGACGGCAAGCTGCGTCCAAATCTGCCCATGGTGGATACGCCCTACAGCCGCGTCCGCAACCGCGGGTAGGGTAGGGCGCGGACAGCCATTACTGACGAGCTGTTCGCGCTCAACATCAACTGCATATGCTGCGCCTTTGGCCCCGGCTCCATCGCGAGCCGGGGCCTTTTGTTTGGAGCGGAAACTGTGACCCGGAATTGCCACTCGGAATGGGACGCGCTTTCCGGATGGCATGCTTGGCGGAAACTACGGCCCAGTTTTTGGTTCCAGAACGGGATACATTTTCCGGAACGGTCCACGTGCGGGGGTGTACCGCCCCTTTTCGTGCTCCGCTTATCGAATTACGTTATAGCTAGCTATATTATAGGAAGATATAATATAGCTAGCTATAACGTAAAGGAAGGATGGCCCTATGTTTATCGGAAGAACAGCGGAAATATCCGAGCTCAATCGACTGTATGGCACGGGCTCCTTTGAGATGCCTGTGATTTACGGCCGCCGTCGTGTGGGTAAAACGCGTCTTATCACAGAGTTCATCCAAGGCAAGAAGGCTATTTACTTTCAAGCTCGTCGTACCAATGCAGAGGCAAATCTGCACGGCTTTAGCCAGGCGATACTTGCGGGTTCGGTTGGTGCTGCAGGCGTGTCGTTTCGTAGTTTTGACGAGGCGTTCGATGCATTGGCCACCATGGCTCGCACGGAACGTTTGATTGTCGTGATTGACGAGTACCCCTATCTCGCCCAATCGAATCCCGAGATCAGCTCGTTGCTGCAAGACAAGATCGATCACCTGTACAAAGAGACCAGGCTCATGCTGATTCTATGCGGCTCGTCTCTTTCGTTTATGGAGGAACAGGTGTTGGGCTACGAGAGCCCACTATACGGTAGGCGTACGGCCCAGTTTAAGATCATGCCGCTCGATTTTACGACGACCCTCGGCCTGTGGCAGAGCATGAGTCGCGAAGACGCTGCGGTTTGCTATGGCATGACGGGCGGCATTCCCGCATATATCGAGAAAGTCGATCCTACCGTATCGCTCAAGGACAACATCAAACGTCTTTTTCTTACTCCTACGGGCTATCTCTTTGAGGAGCCGAGTAACCTGCTAATGCAAGAGTGCCGCAACCCCGAGCAATATGATGCGATCGTGCAAGCAATTGCTCAGGGGCGCTCGAAGATCTCGGAGATTGCGAGCTCTACGGGAATCCCTGCGAGCAACGTAAAGAGCTATGTGGATAAGCTGGCGTCGCTTGGGATTGTCGAGCGCGAGCTGCCCCTAAACGAGACGAGCAATAAGCGGGCCGTGTATCTACTGAGCGACCAGATGTTTAGGTTCTGGTACAAGTTTGTTCCGCAGAACATCGGGCTGATTCAAAACGATATGGCCGAGATGGCGTATAAACGCATTGAGTCGCACGTATCGGATTACATGGGTACGGTCTTTGAGCTTATATGCAGGCAATATGTGTACGAACTCGCGCGCGCAGGCCGGCTCGATGTGGTTCCGGCGAGCGTCGGGCGCTGGTGGGGGACGGATAATCGCACGCATACGCAGGAAGAAATCGACTTAATTGTTGACGATGGCGAGGGCACTGCTCTGTTTGCGGAGTGCAAATGGCGCAATGAACCGGTGGGCGAAGACGTGCTGCAAAAGCTCGTGCACCGAAGCGAGCTCTTTAGACGGCAACGAAAAAGCTATGCACTATTCTCAAAAAGCGGCTTTACGCAGGGATGTCGGGATGCCGCGGATAGCAGGGGAGACGTCAAGCTGATCTCGTTTGCCGAGATGTGCGAGCGGAGATAACCAAGCGCGCTCTGATGTGATGCTCGGAATGGGACGCGCTTTCCCTTTGGCGGAAAGCGCATCCCAGATTTCGGCCTCAGAGTGGGACGCATTTTCCGGTAGAGGCCTGGAGCGGAAAGCACGTCCCAGAATCCGGGCAATTCGCTGGTCCGGTGGTTGAGCAAGCGCCGCGCCAAGGATGCCGAGCGTAAAACCTACAATGAAAACGGCGTAAAAACTGCATTGAGAATGGCGTAATTTCGCAGGATGACGTCGCCCGCTGGTGCTGCAGGAGCGGTGACCTGCAAACCTTGGGTTTTCGGACGAGCTTGCGCGAGAGAGCAGGCCAGTATGTGCGCTCGAAGGCCCGCGTTCGCGTGCGCCCCAAGCGCTACTTCTGTGACCCGTCACTTGCGGCGGCGTTGCTGGGGGCTACCCCTGAGCGGCTGCTTGGCGATATGCAAACGCTGGGGATGCTCTTTGAGAATCTCATCCTGCGCGACGTGCGCGTGTTCCTTTCCACCTACGGCGGTGTCGACAACAGTGTTCATTATTTCCGAGATGAGAAGGGCCTTGAGGTCGATCTGATCGTTGAGCACGACGGGCATTGGGGAGGCGGCGGCGTCGACAGTTCGATAACGCCACCGCTCTGTTTCTAAATCATTGCAATCCCGCGCACGGCACTCAGCAGCTCGTACTCCCTTTGACTCCACTGGCGCAGCTCGACAGCCTCGACGGCATCGCGGCACAGGTCCAGGAACACCTCGGCTCCCTCACAGAAGTACTCACGGGCAAAGGCTCCGGACCCGCTTGCGACACACGCGCCGTCGGCAAAGAGCTTCCAGCTAGACGGCTCGCGCGAGTCGTCTCCGAGCAGCTGAATCTGCAGTACGTGCGGATTGCCGGTAGCGCAAAGCACTTCCTCGAGTTTCTGCACCGTAAAGCGCATCTGGTGGGAGAGCCTGCTCTTGACCATGGCCGAGGCGTAGCCGTTCGGCTTGTCCAGAAGATGCATTCGTTTTGGCTTGGCTGTCAGGTTGTGGAAGTTGCGCTCGCTGCGCACGGAGAAATTGTCCATACGGACTCCTTTCATCGATGTTGGCAGGGCCACCGTGCCTCTTGGCCGGTTGGCGTCGGGATCGTGGAGCCAACTCTCTACCCCGACTCTGGATAAAACGCGCCCACTCCTTGCGGGCAAGAGGAAGTCTATCAGCGTGTACGGACGGAAATCAAACGCCGCCTGCGAAATGACGCGTGAACGGCGTTAGTTTCCCAAGTGATTATTCGGCTTTCATCCGGAAAAGTGTCGAAATGGGCACTTTAAAACTTCGGAAAAGTGTCAAATTCGATAGGCAAATTATCCGGAAAAGTGTAGCTGGATGACAAAACGGCACTTAGAAGTCGGTGCTGGATGCGGGATCCTGCGGCCGCCTTCAGCCCTCGCTACTCGTCGTCTCCGTCGTTGGGGTCGCCCTTGAGGGTGTTGATGTCCAGGTACTGGTTATCGTCCTCTTTTTGCTGGGTCTCCGACTCCGCTTGGGTGGGGCCGCGGAACAGCTGGAATCCCTCAAACGCAATGACGCCGAGCAGGGCAATGATAATGGCGATAAAGGCAACCTTGACTGCCTGCGGAAATTCCGAGAAACGCAGTGCCTTTTCCTCGGCGTAATAATCGGCGAAGCGTTCTTCGCCTGTGCTTTTGGTATACACCGGCGCGGACGCGGCCTCCGGGTCATATTCCGGTGCAGGCGTGGCGGCGTACGGATCGTTGAGATAATCGCTCGATGCGGTGCCATAATCCTCGGTCTCGATGCGACCGGTGCCAGCATAGCCATCGGAATAATCGGAATATGCCGCACCGCCCTCATAGCCCGCGGCGCTCGTGTTGGCGGCAAAAAGCGGGTTAACTGGAACATCGAGCGCCGGCATGCCGGTAGAGGTCTCATCCAGATCGGCTGCAGCCCAGGAATCGTGGACAACCTGATGGGCAACGGGCTCATCGAGCCTTGTGACCGGAGGCTTGCGTGCCGCAGGAACGGGCAACTGCTGGGCGTTGTACATAACGGTGCTGTCGGCCGATTTGCTCCGCGTCGCCGCAGCGAGAAATGCCGCCGTCTCGGACGGGTCGCTTGCGGGGCGGGGAGTGGGCGCGGGCGCCGAAGTGGGTGCGGGCGTAGGCGCAGGCGTCGAAACAGGTGACTGCGCAGGAGTCGGCGCAGGTGCGGACTTAGGCGCAAGTGCGGGATTGGGGCTTGACGGGCGAGCCCCGCCGCCGCCCATGAGTTCGTCGGCGGTCCACGGGCGATCATCCATCACGTCGTCAAGGCTCAGCGAAAACAGGTCGTCTTCACCCTCATCGAACATGCGGTGCACATGTCCACCAATTGCCGGAATCAATCCGCGACCGGTGCATGATGCCTTGCTCAACGCCATTCTGTTCCATCCTTTCGAAATACTAATGACATCGATTATATGGAACTTTCCAAGCGGCTCGGTCTTGGATTCGCGCTTTCCAGAACTCGCGCCCAAAAGGGGAGGGGCAATCTAGGCGAGTGCCTACTTGTCGCCGGCCGCCGCCTTGGCCTCATTGAGGTAGCTATAGAAGCTGTACTTGGAGATGCCAAAGAACTCGCAGGCGCGTTCGCTCGACTTGGAAATGAGGAAGGCGCCGCGACGGTCGAGGTAGCCAATGGCACGAATGCGCTCGTCTTTGGTCATGAGCGCCGCGGGCTTGCCCACAAACTGCTCGCACTCGTGCAGCAGGTCCTCGAGCAGGTCGCCGATGTTCTTGGTAATGGGCTCGGGCTCGGTGTAGCCCGTGCCGCCGGTGCCGGTAAAGGCGTCGAGCGAACGCTCAAAAGCCTTCATAAGCGTAATGTCAAAGTTAATACCCAAAATGCCGACGGGCTTGCCCTCGTCGTTGCGGATAAAGATGGTCGAGGACTTGAGCAGCTTGCCATCGGCGGTTTTGGTGAGGTACGGCTCGCGGTCGTGCACGTCGGCGGTGCCCTCGTGCATGGATTCAAGCACAATATGGCTGGGGCCGTCACCCAGTTTGCGCCCGCTGACGTGGCCGTTTTCGATCACTACGATGGAGTGGTCCACGTCATCGGTCTCCAGATCGTGGACGACGATTTCGCAGTTGGGGCCAAATTGGAGCGCCAGGCCATGTGCAAGGCGCTTGTAGAACTCAATCTGTGCGGGGGTCATGGGTGCCTTCCTAAAAATTAGTTTGGGCTCACTGTGCCATAAACCCCACTTGACCGCAAACAAATCCATCAACAAGGCAATTCATGACCGTTCGGCGGCGAAAAAGTACCGATTACGGCAACAAACAATTCGTTAGGTATGCCAATCAAAAAGTGTGATAGAACATTACTAACAAACTTTTTGTTTGGCATCCACATAAAAGTTCAGCCGTGTGAATGGGATCGGGCTGAAACGCGTATGCGGGGGCCGGCAAGAGAGGACTTAAGGAGTTCACCGTATGGCCGATAAGATCCAGTGGGCGGGCAACACGATGCCCAAGAGCGATGACAAGCACTTGGGAATCATGAGTCTCGACCACGTGAAGAAGGCCCGCGCCTTCCACCAGTCGTTCCCCCAGTACACCGTCACTCCGCTTGCCCGCCTGGACGGCCAGGCCGCGCGCCTGGGCCTGTCCAACCTGTGCGTTAAGGACGAGAGCTATCGCTTTGGCCTCAACGCCTTTAAGGTCCTGGGCGGCTCGTTTGCCATGGCCAACTACATTGCCGACGAGACCGGCAAGGACGTTGCCGAGTGCACCTTCGATTACCTGACCTCCGATCAGCTTGCCAAGGACTTTGGCCAGGCCACCTTCTTTACCGCCACCGACGGCAACCATGGCCGCGGCGTGGCATGGGCTGCCAACAAGCTGGGCCAGAAGGCTGTCGTGCACATGCCCAAGGGTTCCACCAAGCCCCGCTTTGATAACATTGCCGCCGAGGGCGCCACGGTGACCATCGAAGAGGTCAACTACGACGAGTGCGTGCGCATGGCCGCCGCCGAGGCCGACGCCTGCGAGCGCGGCGTCATCGTTCAGGACACCGCCTGGGAGGGCTACGAGAAGATCCCGTCCTGGATCATGGAGGGTTACGGCACCATGGCTTCCGAGGCTGCCGAGCAGCTGCGCGAGATGGCCATCAACCGCCCGACGCACGTGTTTGTCCAGGCTGGCGTGGGTTCGCTCGCCGGCGCCGTGGTGGGCTACTTCACCAACCTGTATCCCGATAACCCGCCCACCTTCGTCGTGGTTGAGTGCGCGCCTGCCGCCTGTCTGTACAAGGGCGCTGCCGCCGGCGACGGCGATCCGCGCATCGTGGACGGCGACATGCCCTCCATCATGGCCGGTCTGTGCTGCGGCGAGCCCAACATTCTGGGCTGGGATATCCTGCGCAACCACACCACCGCCTTCGTGTCCTGCCCCGACTGGGTCACCGCTCGCGGCATGCGCACCCTGGGCGCTCCCGAGAAGGGCGACCCGCGCGTCATCTCCGGCGAGTCCGGCGCTGTGACCACCGGCCTGGTCGAGACCCTCATGCTCGATCCCGAGTACGCCGAGCTCAAGGAGCTCATCGGCCTGGATAAGACGAGCTCCGTACTCTGCTTCTCCACCGAGGGCGACACCGATCCGGATCAGTACCGTCGCATCGTCTGGGAGGGCGAGTATCCGACTTGCTAGCAGACTGACCTGTCCGGAGGCAGCCGGAGGACTTTGCTCCCTGCTCGAACAGTCCTGCTCGCACGGAGAGCACATTAAGTGCTCTCCGGCTCGTGCGGAACTCGCGACGGAGCAAACATATGCTCCGCCACCCTACGTTTACTTGCTTGCCGGGTACTCGACCTCACGCTGCTTGGCACAAGTGATCTATCTGAAATATCTACCTGTAGGTAAACCCTTGTAGAAAGGTTGACTGTTATGACTAAAGAACTCGATTTTGATGCCATTAAGGCTGCTGCGGAGTCCCACCGTGCTGATATGACTCGCTTCCTGCGCGCTATGATCTCCCACCCCTCTGAGTCCTGCGAAGAGGGTGAGGTTGTTGCCTGCATCAAGGCCGAGATGGAGAGCCTTGGCTATGACGAGGTCAAGGTCGACGGCCTGGGCAACGTCATGGGCTTTATGGGCGAGGGCGACAAGATCATCGCCATCGACTCCCACATCGACACCGTCGGCATCGGCAACATCGAGAACTGGGATGCCGATCCCTACGAGGGCTACGAGACCGACGAGATCATCTACGGCCGCGGCGGCTCCGACCAGGAGGGTGGCATGGCTTCTGCTACCTACGCTGCCAAGATGATGAAGGACATGGGCCTCATCCCCGAGGGCTACAAGATCATGGTCGTCGGCACCGTCCAGGAAGAGGACTGCGACGGCATGTGCTGGCAGTACATCTACAACAAGGACGGCATTAAGCCTGAGTTCGTCATTTCCACCGAGCCCACCGACGGCGGCATCTATCGCGGTCACCGCGGCCGCATGGAGATCCGCGTCGACGTTCACGGCACCTCCTGCCACGGCTCCGCTCCCGACCGCGGCGACAACGCCATCTACAAGATGGCCGACATCATCGCCGACGTCCGCGCCCTCAACAACAACGGCTGCGACGAGTCGACCGACATCAAGGGCCTCGTCAAGATGCTCGACCCCAAGTACAACCCCGAGCACTTCGAGGACGCCCGCTTCCTGGGCCGCGGCACCTGCACCGTCAGCCAGATCTTCTACACCAGCCCCAGCCGTTGCGCCGTGGCTGATTCCTGCGCCATCTCCATCGACCGCCGCATGACCGCCGGCGAGACCTGGGAGTCCTGCCTGGACGAGATCCGCAACCTGCCGGCCGCCAAGAAGTACGGCGACGACGTGAAGGTCTCCATGTACATGTACGACCGTCCGTCCTGGACCGGCGAGGTCTACGAGACCGAGGCTTACTTCCCCACGTGGATCAACAAGGAGACCGCTCCGCACGTCAAGGCCCTCGTCGACGCCCACAAGGCCATGTTTGGTGACGAGCGCATCGGCTGCGAGCCCAGCATGGACAAGCGCACCGGTCGTCCGCTGTGCGACAAGTGGACCTTCTCCACGAACTGCGTTTCCATCCAGGGCCGCTACGGCATCCCCTGCGTCGGCTTTGGCCCGGGTGCCGAGTCTCAGGCTCACGCTCCCAACGAGGTCACCTACAAGGACGACCTGGTCACCGCTGCCGCCATGTACGTGGCTGCCCTGAACCTCTACGATCCGAGCCAGGCCGATGGCGACGCCACCGTGTTCCGCGCCGGTCTGACCAACAACAAGATCGACTAGTCCCATTCCTTGATCTTGTTGAGCCGGGGGCCGCTTGTGTCCCCGGCACCCCCTGTTGACTCGGGGCCCGCGGTCGTTATCTCCCATGCTTCCTCAACGGTAGCGGGTCCTCGTCATAGTGCTCTGCATGTTCTAGCCACACGCGCATGCCGGAGCACATCTACTCATTACAATCGTTTCATCTTTGGAAAGGATATTTACATGGACGCCAAGTTTACCGAGCTCGTCGAGCAGCTGAACGGCCTCGATTTTAAGGGCATGTACGGCAGCGACTTCCTGCACACCTGGGATAAGACCACCGATGAGCTCAAGGCGCTCTACATCGTCGCCGACGCCCTGCGCGAGCTACGCGAGAACAACGTTTCGTCCAAGATTTTCGATTCGGGTCTGGCCGTCTCCCTGTTCCGTGACAACTCCACCCGTACGCGCTTCTCCTTCTCTAAGGCAGCCAACCTGCTCGGTCTTGAGCTGCAGGACCTGGACGAGAAGAAGTCCCAGATCGCTCACGGCGAGACCGTCCGCGAGACCGCTACCATGATCTCCTTCATGGCCGACGTCATCGGCATCCGCGACGACATGTACATCGGCAAGGGCGACGCCTACATGGCCGAGGTCTCCGAGTCTGTTCAGCAGGCCTACGAGGACGGCGTTCTGGATCACCGTCCCACGCTCATCTCCCTGCAGTCCGACTCCGATCACCCCACGCAGTCCTCTGCCGACATGCTCTACCTCATCAACGAGTTTGGCGGTCTTGAGAACCTCAAGGGCAAGAAGGTTGCCGTTACCTGGGCCTACTCGCCCTCTTACGGCAAGCCGCTGTCCTGCCCGCAGTCGCTGATCAGCCTGCTGCCCCGCTTTGGCATGGACGTCACCCTGGCCCACCCCGAGGGCTACGACCTCATGCCCGAGGTCGTCGAGCGCGCCAAGGGCTACGCCGCCGAGTCCGGCACCACCTTTAAGCAGGTCAACACCATGGCCGAGGCCTTCGAGGGCGCCGACATCGTGATCCCCAAGAGCTGGGCTCCGTTTGCCGCCATGGAGAAGCGCACGAACCTGTACGCCGAGGGCGACGACGCCGGCATCGCTGCGCTCGAGAAGGAGCTGCTCGCTCAGAACGCCACCCATCAGGACTGGTGCTCCACGACCGAGCTTATGGAGAAGACTGCCAACGGCCAGGACACCATCTTTATGCACCCGCTGCCCGCCGACATCTCCGGTGTCTCCTGCGAGCACGGCGAGGTCAACGCCGACGTCTTCGACATGCACCGCGTGGGCATGTACAAGGAGGCCAGCTACAAGCCGTACGCCATCGCAGCCATGATGTTCCTGCAGAAGGTTGCCGATCCCGCCGCTACCCTCAAGGCCCTCGACGAGCGCAACACCGCCCGTTGGTTCCAGGCCTAAAGCCGGGCTGAGGTAAGCCATGTAAAGGGGGCGCTCTGCCAACCGGCGGGGTGCCCCTTTTTTGCATCGCGGGCGTGCGGGATAAGCGCTTTCGATGTGGATGCCCGCGGCGCGAGTTATGGGTACGATGGTTTCAGGGGAGGTATCACCATGAAACTTGGATGCGTCATTATGGCTTCGGGCGAGGGCAAGCGGTTTGGCTCTAACAAGATGCTTGCCGATATCTATGGCGAGCCGCTGATTGCCCGGACCATCGATTCGGTTCCCTGGGGCTTTGACGTCGTGGTTTCGACGCGTTGGCCCGGGGTCGCTCAGATTTGCGAGGACAAGCATTGCCCGTGTGTGCTGCACGATGGCGAGCTGCGCAGCGAAAGCGTCCGTGCGGGCCTTTCGTGGGGAGTCGAACGCAACTGGAAAGGTTGCCTCTTTTTGCCGGGCGACCAGCCGCTCGTGAGTTCGGATTCTTTTGAGGCTATGGTTCGCGCGTTTGATGAGCGTAGCCGCAAGCATCCGGTGCGTCTTGCGTGCAACGGTGAGCCTTCAAGCCCGGTGCTCTTTCCGGCGGAACTGTTCGATGCACTCATATGTCTTGAGGGCAAGGACGGCGGCGGTTCGATTCTAAAGGGCCGTACCGACGTGGTGTTGGTCGAGGCGCGTGCCTACGAGCTGTGGGACGTCGATACCGCCAAGGGGCAGCGACGCATAGCGGAGCATATCGCCGCCTGCTCGTATTTTGATCGCGTGGCCAAGTGCATCAATCAATAAGGAGCAATTATGATCATCATCAAAAACGGCGCACTCGTGACGCCCCAGGGGCTTCGCCGCGCCGATCTTGCCATGGATGGCGATAAGATCGTGCGGATTGCCGCGGCGATTGAGCCGGCCGAGGGCGATACCGTCGAGGATGCTGCGGGCTGCTGGGTGTTCCCGGGCTTTATCGATGGGCACACGCACATGCAGTGCTGGACCGGCATGGATTGGACAGCCGATAGCTTTGAGACCGGCACGCGCGCGGCTGCCTGCGGCGGCACGACGACCATTGTGGACTACGCGACGGCCGATCGCGGCGTGACCATGCCCGATGCCTTGGTCGAGTGGCATCATCGCGCCGACGGCACCTGCACCGCCAACTATGCCTTCCATATGGCGCTTGCCGAGTGGAATGAGCGCAACCGCGCCGATCTTTCGGCCATGCGCGAGGCGGGCGTGTCGTCGTTTAAGACCTACTTTGCCTACGACCATCTGCGCCTGGACGATGCCGAGACGCTCGAGGTGCTGGAGGAGCTCAAGCGCGTGGGCGGTATCCTGTGCGTGCATTGCGAGAACGGCACGTTGGTCAACGCGCTGCAGAAGCGCGTGTTTGAGCAGGGTATCCACGGGCCCGAGGGCCATGCGCTCAGCCGTCCGGACGTGTGCGAGGCCGAGGCCGTGAGCCGCCTGCTGTATCTGGCGCACTTGGCCGGGGACGCTCCGGTCAACGTGGTGCACCTTTCGACCAAGCTGGGGCTCGAGGCCATTCGCGCTGCCAAAGCGCGCGGGCAGAAGAACATCTATGTCGAGACATGCCCTCAGTATCTGATGCTCGACGACACCTGCTATCTGGAGCAGGGCGAGGACGGCTTTGCGGGCGCCAAGTACGTGATGAGCCCGCCGCTGCGCCATGCCGGTGACCGTGCCGCGCTGCGCGAGGCGCTTGTGGCTGGCGAGATCGATACTATTGCGACCGATCATTGCAGCTTTAACCTGCACGGGCAAAAGGACCGAGGACGCGATGATTTCCGCGCGATTCCCAACGGCGGGCCCGGCGTGGAGCATCGTCCCGTTGCGATTGCCACGAGCTTTGAGGGACAGCTGGGTCCCGAGGATCTGTGCCGCTTGATGAGCGAGAATCCGGCGCGCGTTTTTGGCATGTATCCGCGCAAGGGCTGTCTTGCCGAGGGCGCCGATGCCGACGTGTGCGTGTGGGATCCGTGCGCGCGTTGGACGATCAGCGCCGCGACGCAGCATCAGGCCGTGGACTACACGCCGCTCGAGGGCTTTGAGGCACATGGCCGCGCCAAGGCCGTGTTTGTGAACGGCGTGCTGGCGGCACGCGACGGCGAGCCCACCGGAGCCCAACCCGGCCGCTACGTGCCCCGCTAACAGGAAGGCCGCCAGGGTAGCTAATTTGGGACGGGGCTCTTTTAGCTACCCCTTGAGGCTGGTGGCGACGACGGAGCGGCCGAGGGCTGCCTCGAAGCGATCTGCCATCGTTGGATCGGCAAGCGTGTCGACTTGGTTGAGCATGATGCGGGCATTGTTGAGGTTCAGCATCTGCAGCTCGGCATTGAGCACCATGGCGACGCGCTCTGGGGTGGCAGCGTCGGTGGGCTCGCAGCCGCAGCGCTCGCAGAAGATCTCGGGGCGGTGGACAATCTCGGCGACGGGCTTGCCCAGCCCCGAGGCGCCGACGACCCAGACAACGTTTGCCGTGGCGGCGGGAATTACCGGCTCCCAGGCGGCATGCGCCTTGAGCGGGAGTCGCTTGCTGCCATCTGCCTCGGCCAGGACGTAGTCAAAGCGCTGCGCCAGCTGGTCGAGCGGCTCGGCAGGGGAGGAGAGCTTGCCTGTCTCCGGGTCCAAGACACCCGCTTGGCAGATGCTTCCGCGGCTCATGCCAGCGCATACCTCGCAGGTACAGCCGGGAACATGCAGGGCCCCCGGCTTCCAAGGCGCGGCGTCCAGGCGACGGCTCGACCCGTCCCACGGCACGCCGGCGACGGGAAACATGTGCGTGGTGGTGCAGAGGAGCGCCCTGCCGCCGCCGCGCATGAGCTCGAGACCCAGCGTCTTCAGCAGGGTCGACTTGCCGCCGCTGCCGATAATCGCGGTAATCCCCGGCTCGATCTTGAGCGCGGAGGCAAGGTTTCCGCTCGTCGTTTCCATCTGTTCACCGCCGTATAATACTGTGATAATAAATAATCATCAGAGTAGCGGCCGGACCGCTTTTGCTCTGCTCAAACCGTAGCACAGGGAGGTGCCCCGGGAATGCTCGTTTATGTTCGCGGCGCCGGCGATATCGCCACGGGCGTCGCCGCTCGCTTGGTGCGCGCCGGCGTTTCGGTCGTTATGGCCGATATCGCGGTTCCCACGTGCATCCGCCGCACGATCTGTTTTTGCGAGGCCATTCGCCTGGGCGAGGTCGAGGTCGAAGGCATTCGCGCTCGCTTGGCACAGACGCCGGCTGAGGCGCTTGAGATTACCGAGGCTGGAGACGTCGCCGTTGTGGTGGACCCTCAGGCCAAGATGCTCGATGAGCTTAAACCCGCGGCTGTGGTCGACGCGATTTTGGCTAAGCGCAACTTGGGCACCACGCGCGACATGGCGCCTGCCGTCATCGCTGTGGGGCCGGGCTTTACCGCGCCGGTTGACTGCGACGCCGTGGTCGAGACCATGCGCGGGCATTTTCTCGGCCGTGTCATTACCCAAGGTTCGCCCCAGCCCAACACGGGCGTGCCGGGCATTATCGCCGGCTATGGCAAGGAACGTGTTATCCACAGCCCCGCCGCCGGCGTGTTTCGGTCCGACCGCGCAATCGGCGACATCGTGAGCGCCGGAGACGTGATTGGCTACGCGGGCGATACGCCCATGTGCACGCAGATCGATGGCTGTCTGCGCGGGCTTTTGGCGAACGGTGTTCAGGTGACTGAGGGCTTTAAATGCGCCGATGTCGATCCGCGCGGCGACGCCAGCTATATCAACTATATTTCGGACAAGGCGACATCGGTCGGCGGCGGCGTGCTCGAGGCGCTTGCTATGCTCACCGATGTCTTTAGAGGATAGAAGGCGGCAATGGAAAAGCTCGATGTGGTGAATGCGGCGCTTGCCGCCCTGCGTGCTGGCGAGACGTGCGAGCTGGTGGTAGTGGCCGGTACGGCGGGGTCGTCCCCGCGCGGTGTGGGCGCATGGATGACTGTCTTTGCCGATGGCAGCCAGGCGGGCACTATCGGCGGCGGCAAGATTGAGCTCTTTGCGCTGGATGAGGCGCGCGAGCTGCTGGCCGGGGGTAAATCGCGTCTGGTCCGCTACACCATGGGCGGCGAGAACTCCGATACCGGCATGATTTGCGGCGGAGCTATCTGCCTGTGCTATCTGCACCTGGACGCGACCAAGGCACCGTTGTTCCAGGAGATTGCCAATGTGCTGGCGTATCGACGCATCGGCGACTTCGTCATCGACTTTGAGCCGTTTATCGCGAGCGCGCTCGAGGGCGATGTGGCCGAGTGCCATGGCGAGGCATCGCGCCATACCATTGACGGCTGCCCCGGGCTTTCGCTGGTGGAGGAGGGGAGTAAGGTCACCTACACCAACGCGGCCTCCGAGATTCCCGCGGCGCACATCGAGACGCTCTGCCCCGAGGGCCTGACCTATATCTTTGGCTGCGGCCACGTGGGTGCTGCGACGGCGCGGGTGCTCACGGCGGCGGGCTTTGCCGTCGTGGCTTGCGACGACCGTCCCGGCACGCTGACCCCCGAATGGGTGCCCGGTGTCTACGACCGTCGTCTGGTCGACTACAAGAACCTGAGCAAGCAGTGCCCCATCGGCCCGCGCGACCTAGTGGTCGTCGCCACGGCGGGTCACAAGTCCGATATCGACGTGGTGATTCAGGCCATGCGCGCCAAGCCCGCCTATCTGGGCTGTTTGGGCTCGCGCCGCAAGACGGCCTTTGTGCGCGCCCGTCTGGAGCAGGAGGGCTTTACGCAGGAGCAAATCGACGAGCTGCACCTGCCGATCGGTGTCGCCATCGAGGCCGAGGACCCCGAGGAGATCGCCATCTCCATCGCTGCCGAGATGATTCACCTGCGCCGCACCAAGCTCGTCCCCCGCAAGCGCTAATCGCATCCCCATATATGAGTTGCGGTGAAATACGGACTGTTTAAGCCTGTTAAGCCGTCAAACGGTCCCTATTTCACCGCAACTGCTTGTTGGGACCCATTTGTGCGGGGGAGTTGTGGAGTTGTGCAGGCAGACGAGGTTTTTCTGGAAATACGCTCCCGATGCGCGTATAGTACCGATTGTTTTGTCGGCTCCTGCTGCGTCGAGTCCAAACCGCGAAATGCCATGAGCGGCGCGGATGCAGCCAGGAGGCACGAGGACAACCCATCGTGGCCACGCCCCGTGCTTAAAACCCCAAGAAGGAGTGAACAATGGCAGAAGAGAAGTATGTGCCGCGTCTGAAGACCAAGTACAACAACGAGGTCAAGCAGCAGCTTCAGGACAAGTTCCAGTACGAGAACGTCATGATGATCCCTAAGTTTGAGAAGATCGTCGTGAACATGGGTGTCGGCGAGGCCGCTACCGATTCCAAGGCCATCGACGGTGCCGTGCGCGACCTGCGCGCCATCACCGGCCAGCAGCCGATGATCACCCGTGCCCGCAAGTCCATCGCTACCTTCCGCCTGCGCGCTGGTATGCCGATCGGCTGCAAGGTTACCCTGCGTGGCGACCGTATGTGGGAGTTCTTCGATCGTCTGACCTCCGTCGCGATCCCCCGTATCCGCGACTTCCGCGGTATCTCCGCCAAGAGCTTCGACGGCCGTGGTAACTTCTCCATGGGCGTCACCGAGCAGCTCATCTTCCCCGAGATCGACTTCGACTCCGTCGATCACCAGCGTGGTATGGACATCACTTTCGTGACCACCGCCAACACCGATGAGGAGGCCAAGGCCCTTCTGGACGCCTTCGGTTTCCCGTTCAAGAAATAGGTTCACCTGCCCTATAAGCGCCGTTCCCACAAGGGGGCGGCGCTTGGGGCGAACAATACTCTATGTGAGGAGGATATAAGTGGCTAAGACATCGATGATCGTCAAGTGCAATCGCAAGCAGAAGTTCTCTACTCGTGAGTACACGCGCTGCCAGCGCTGCGGCCGTCCGCACTCTGTGTACCGCAAGTTCGGCCTGTGCCGTGTCTGCTTCCGCGAGCTTGCACTCAAGGGCGAGCTTCCCGGCGTTAAGAAGGCCAGCTGGTAAGTCACTACCAGCGTTTCAAGCATCAGTTTGGAACAGGGAAAACGCGCTAAAAAGGCTTTGCCGTTAAGGGCGGCGAAGAACCAAGAGCACGTGTTCATCAAGAACGAAGGAGAATCTGTATGAACCTTACAGACCCGATCGCAGATATGCTTACGCGCATCCGTAACGCTAACTCTGTGAACAAGGCCACGGTCTCCATGCCGAGCAGCAAGAAGCTCGTCGAGATCGCTCGTGTTCTGCACGAGGAGGGCTACATCGAGGGCTACGATGTCGAGGACACCGTTCCCCAGAAGACTCTGCACATCACGCTTAAGTATGGTCCCAAGAAGGCTAAGGTCATCAACGGCATCCGCCGCATTTCCAAGCCGGGCCTGCGTAAGTACACCGGCGTTGCCGACATGCCCCGCGTCCGCGGTGGCCTTGGTACCGCCATTATTTCCACCAGCCATGGCGTCATGACCGACCGCGATGCTCGCAAGCACAACGTCGGCGGCGAGATCATCGCTTACGTCTGGTAATTCGCTCGGTAGGTAGAAGGAAAGGAGATCACCGTGTCTCGTATCGGTAATAAGCCTGTCCAGATTCCCGCCGGAGTCGAAGTGGCAGTCAACGGCAACAACGTTGTCGTCAAGGGCCCCAAGGGCCAGCTCGAGCTCGATGTCTTTGAGAAGCTCGCTATCAACGTCGAGGACAACGTCCTCACCGTTTCCCGTCCCGACGACGAGCGTGAGACCCGTGCCCGCCACGGCCTCACCCGCGCCCTCATCCACAACATGGTTGTTGGCGTTTCCGAGGGCTTCGAGAAGAAGCTCGAGCTCGCCGGCGTCGGTTACCGCGTGCAGCAGAAGGGCAAGAACCTCGAGTTCTCCCTGGGCTTCTCGCACCCCGTGATCGTCGAGGCTCCCGAGGGCATCACCTTCGAGGTTCCCGACAACACCCACGTGAACGTCAAGGGTATCAACAAGCAGCAGGTCGGTCAGATCGCCGCTGAGATCCGCGGCTATCGTCCTCCCGAGCCTTACAAGGGCAAGGGTATCCACTACGTTGGCGAGCACATCCGCCGCAAGCTGGGTAAGGCCGCCAAGTAGTCGTAACCGACTCACTCGCATAAGACCAGCACCCCGTCAGGTGCTGGCAAGATCAACCTTTTTAGGAGTTTACGTATGAACAAGCATAAGGCGAAGCTGGAAGGCCTCAAGCGTCGTCAGCGTCGTGTTCGCGGCAAGGTCTCGGGTACCGCCGAGCGTCCGCGTCTTCGCGTGACCCGTACTAACGCCAACATCTATGCCCAGATCATCGACGACAGCAAGGGCTCCAGCCTGACGCTCGTCTCCGCCTCGACCCTCGAGGCGGAGTTCAAGGGCACCCACACCTCGAACAAGGAGGCTGCGGAGAAGGTCGGTCAGCTCGTTGGCAAGCGCGCCATCGAGGCCGGCATCACCAAGGTCGCCTTCGATCGCGGTGGCCGTATCTACCATGGCCGCGTCAAGGCCCTCGCCGACGGTGCTCGTGCCGCCGGTCTCGAGTTCTAGGAGGTATGTAGCACATGGCTCGTAATCAGAAGCAGCAGCGCGAGGCCTCCGAGTTCGAGGAGCGCGTCGTTTACATCAACCGAGTGTCGAAGACCGTCAAGGGCGGTCGTCGCATGAGCCTCGTCGCTCTCGTCGTCGTTGGCGACGGCAAGGGCAACGTCGGCGTTGGCATGGGCAAGTCCGCTGAGGTGCCCATGGCCATCTCCAAGGCGTCTCTCGATGCCAAGAAGAACATGTTCCACGTGCCGGTGACCGATCAGGGCACCATTCCGCACGAGGTTCTCGGTCACTTTGGTGCCGGCCGCATCATCATCAAGCCCGCTGTCGAGGGTACCGGCGTTATCGCCGGCGGCGCTGTGCGTCCCCTCTTTGAGCTTGCTGGCATCAAGAACGTCCTGTCCAAGTCCCTCGGTACCGACAACGGCCTCAACATCATCAAGGCTGCCGTCGAGGGCCTCAAGGAGCTCTCCAGCCCTGAGGACGTCGCGGCTCGCCGTGGCCTGACGGTCTCCGAGATGTTCGTCGGTAAGGAGAACTAAGCATGGCTGACACCATCAAGATCAAGCAGGTCCGCAGCACCAACGGTTGCAAGCAGGACCAGGTCCGTACTGTCCGTGCCCTCGGTCTCCACAGGATCCGCGAGGTTCGCGAGATTGCTGACAACGAGTCCGTCCGCGGCATGATCTTCAAGGTCAAGCACCTTGTCGAGATTGTAGAGGAGTAGCAAATGCAGCTTCACGATCTTACTCCCGCGCCCGGTTCCACCAAGAACCGCAAGCGCGTCGGCCGTGGCAATTCTTCGGGTCACGGCACCACTTCTGGCCGCGGTCAGAAGGGCCAGGGTTCTCGCTCTGGCGGCACCAAGGGTGCCGGCTTCGAGGGTGGCCAGACTCCGCTGGCTATGCGCCTGCCCAAGCTTCCGGGCTTCCGCAACCCCCGTCGTATCGAGTACACCGCTGTTAACGTTGAGCGTCTCGAGCGTAAGTTCGAGGACGGCGCTGTGATCGACGGTGCCGCTCTTAAGGCCGCTCGCATCACCAAGAGCGAGTTCGAGCCCGTCAAGGTGCTCGGCAATGGTGAGCTCACCAAGAAGTTCACGGTCAAGGTCGACAAGGTCAGCGCTTCTGCGCAGGCCAAGATCGAGGCCGCCGGCGGAAAGGTCGAGCTGCCGTGCTAAATGGTCTTAAGAATGCTTTCCGCATCAAAGAATTGCGCGAAAAGATTCTTTTTACCATAGCTATGCTCGTCGTGTACCGCATTGGTGCGCACGTTCCTGTGCCCGGCATTCCCTTCCAGGGGATGCTGGGCCTTTTCTCGACCGATAACAATTCGGTCGCCGCAGGTGCTATGGCCCTCCTGAATCTTTTCTCTGGCGGCGCGTTGAGCTATGTGTCGGTGTTTTCGCTGGGCATCATGCCTTACATCACCAGCTCGATCATCCTCCAGATGCTCCAGGCCGTTGTGCCTTCCCTGCATGAGCTTGCCCGCGAGGGCGAGGTCGGTCAGACCAAGATTACGCAGTATTCGCGTTACCTCACCCTGGCTCTGGCAATCCTCAACTCCGTGGGTTACCTCTTCCTCTTTAAGAGCTTCGGCATCAGCTTCAATGGCGCCGGCGCTCCCGAGATCATCTTCGACCTCATGATCGTCGGTACGCTCACCGCGGGCGCGATGCTGATCATGTGGATTGGTGAGCTCATCACCCAGCGCGGTATCGGCAATGGCATGTCGCTGATCATCTTTGCGAACATCATGGCCGGTCTGCCGCAAGCGATCTTCTCCAGCACCGAGGGCAATGCCGGTGGCATCATCACCATGGTGATCATCTGCGCCATCATCTTGCTGGTTATCCCCCTGATTGTTTTCCTTGAGCGCGGCCAGCGCCGCATCCCGGTCTCCTACGCTAAGCGCGTCGTGGGCCGTCGCATGATGGGTGGCCAGACCACCTACCTGCCCATCAAGGTCAACACCGCGGGTGTCGTACCGATCATCTTCGCTTCGGCGCTGCTGTACTTCCCGGCTCAGATTGCCGTGTTCTTCCCCGGCATCGGCTGGATTCAGGCAGTTGCCTCCGCGCTTTCGACCGGTTGGCTCAACTGGGTGCTTAACGTTGTCCTCATCGTGTTCTTCGCGTACTTCTACACCTCCATGGTGTTCAACCCCGATGACACGGCCGACAACCTTAAGAAGCAGGGCGGCTTTATTCCGGGCGTGCGTCCGGGTAGGGCTACCGCGGCCTACATCAAGAACGCCCTCAACAAGATCACGCTTCCCAGCGCTGTCTTTTTGGCGCTCATCGCCATCGTGCCTTCGATCATCTTCTCCTTCACGGGTAACCATCTGATCCAGGCGTTTGGCGGCACGTCCATCCTCATCATGGTCGGCGTCGTGCTCGACACGGTCGATAAGCTCGAAGGCCAGATCAAGATGTATGATTACGATGGATTCTTTAAATAGGCTAGAGGAGGATTGCTCATGAACCTCGTATTGCTCGGAGCTCCGGGTGCCGGTAAGGGCACCGTTGCACAGGAGCTCGTCGCCGAGTTTGGCGTCGCCCACATTTCCACGGGCGACCTGCTGCGTGCTGCCGTCAAGGGTGGCACCGAGCTTGGTATTCAGGCTAAGAAGTACATGGACGCTGGCGAGCTCGTTCCCGACCAGCTCGTGATCGACCTTGTCAAGGAGCGCCTTGCCGCCGATGACGCCCAGCAGGGCTTCATCCTCGACGGCTTCCCGCGCAACACCGCCCAGGCCGTGACGCTCGATTCCGAGCTCTCCGCCATGGGTCGCGAGATCGACTGCGCCCTTCTGGTCGACGTGGCCCCCGAGGTCATTATCGATCGTCTGTCTTCGCGTCGCACCTGCCGCGCCTGCGGTTACACCGGCACCGCTGCCGATGCTACCTGCCCCAAGTGCGCCGGCGAGATGTATCAGCGCGACGACGACAAGCCCGAGACCATCAAGAACCGTCTCGACGTCTACGAGAAGTCCACGAGCCCGCTCGTCGACTACTATCGTGGCCAGGGTCTGCTCAAGTCGGTCAACGGTAACCAGGCTCGCGAGACCGTGTACGGGGATGTCAAAGAGGCTCTCGGTCTATGATCAAGATTAAGTCTGCAACGCAAATCGAGCAGATGAAGAAGGCAGGAGCGCTATCTAAGATGGCGCTCCGCCACGTTGGAGCCATGGTGCGCCCCGGCGTTTCGACTTTTGAGCTCGATCAGCTCGCGGAGCAGATTATCCGCATGCATGGTGGCACCCCGGCCTTTAAGGGTTACGGCGGGTTCCCGGGGACCATTTGCGCATCGATCAACGATGCCGTGGTCCACGGTATTCCCAACCCCGACATGATCCTGCGCGATGGCGATATCATCTCCATCGATACCGGAGCCGTTGTTGACGGTTGGGTCGGCGATAACGCTTGGACGTTTTTCGTCGGTACCCCCACGCCCGAGGCCAAGGCTTTGTGCGAGGTCACGCGCGATTGCCTTAAGGCTGCCATCGAGCAGGCTGTTCCCGGTAACCATATCGGGGACGTCGGTTATGCCGTTCAGTCTCTCGCCGAGTCTCACGGTTACGGCGTGCTTCGTGATTATGTGGGCCATGGCATTGGCCGCGTGATGCACGAGGACCCCAACGTGCCTAACTATGGAAAGAAGGGGAGGGGCGTTCGCCTCCAGGCCGGCATGGTCATTGCCATCGAGCCGATGGTTACGATGGGTTCCAACCATGTGAGCACGGGCTCCGACGGTTGGATTGTTACGACCAACGACCACCTGCCCGCCGCGCACTACGAGAACACCGTCGCCATTACCAATGACGGTCCGGTGATTCTCACCACGGATGCCCAAGGTGCTTGGTGTTCCTTGCAGGGCGGTGAAATGTAGGGCTTGCGTCAAATGCACGCCTTAACATTTCAAATGTAACAAGTTCCGCTTAGTTGTGGAGCCATTACGAAGATATTACGATACGTGCATGCGTATTGTAGAATACTCAATCGCTGTCGTTTTCTAGAGAAAGATGATTGCTTGTGAAGAAGGAAGACGCAATTGAGCTCGAGGGTACGGTAAAGGAACCGCTGCCCAACGCCATGTTTAAGGTCGAGCTCGAGAACGGTCATTCGGTTCTGTGCAACATTTCTGGCAAGATCCGAATGAATTACATCCGTATTCTCCCCGGTGACAGGGTTGTCGTGGAGCTTTCCCCGTATGACCTGACCCGCGGCCGCATCACCTATCGCTACAAATAGCGGCACGCATACACGCACTCCATTTCCGACTGCAGGCTTAGCTCAACCTACGGTCGGATTGTGTGTGAAGACCAGCCATAGTTTTAAACGCCTGCGGCTGGGCGAGTAGATAGTAGGGAAGTAGTTTGAGCGCTACCGAAAGGAAGAACGATGAAGGTACGTCCTTCGGTCAAGAAGATGTGCGATAAGTGCAAAATCATTAGGCGCCATGGCAAGGTCCTCGTCATTTGCGAGAACCCCCGTCATAAGCAGCGTCAGGGTTAAGAGAGGAGACTACGTTGGCCCGTATTAATGGTGTCGACCTCCCGCGTGAGAAGCGCGTTGAGATCGGTCTGACCTACATTTACGGCATCGGCCGCACCACTGCGACGAAGATCTGCGTCGAGTGCAACGTTAACGTGGATACGCGCGTTAAGGACCTCACCGAGGATGAGGTTAACGCCATCCGCGATTATATCGATAAGAACCAGATCATGGTTGAGGGCGACCTCCGCCGTGAGCGCAACCAGAACGTCAAGCGCCTTATGGACATCGGCTGCAACCGCGGCCTTCGTCACCGCAAGGGCCTCCCGGTCCGCGGCCAGCGCACCCACACTAACGCTCGTACCCGCAAGGGCCCGAAGCGTCAGATCGGTGCTAAGAAGAAGAAATAAGGAGCGCTAGATAGATGGCTACTGCTAAGAAGAACGTTCGCGCTGCCCGTCTGAAGCGCGCGGACCGTAAGAACATTTCCGTGGGCCAGGCTCACATTCGTTCTACGTTCAACAACACGATCGTTTCGATCACCGATCCCCAGGGCAACGTCATTTCCTGGAAGTCGGCTGGCCAGGTGGGCTTCAAGGGCTCCCGTAAGTCCACGCCGTTCGCTGCCCAGATGGCTGCCGAGGCTGCTGCCAAGCAGGCCATGGAGCACGGTATGAAGAAGGTTTCCGTCTTCGTCAAGGGCCCCGGCTCCGGTCGTGAGACCGCCATCCGCTCCCTCCAGGCTGCTGGCCTCGAGGTCTCGAGCATCCAGGACAAGACCCCCATTCCGCACAACGGCTGCCGCCCCAAGAAGCGTCGCCGCGTGTAACTGAAAGGATCGTATCAATATGGCAATCGACAGGACTCCTGTTCTTAAGCGCTGCCGTCAGCTCGGGATCGATCCCGCTGAGCTCGGTTACAGCAGCAAGAAGGAATCTATCCGTCAGCCCAAGCGCCGTCGCAAGGAATCTGAGTACGGCATGCAGCTGCGCGAGAAGCAGAAGGTCAAGTTTATCTATGGCGTTCTGGAGAAGCAGTTCCACGGCTACTTCAACAAGGCCCGCAAGATGAACGGCGTCACCGGTGAGAACCTCATGATCATCCTTGAGTCTCGCCTCGACAACGTCGTCTTCCGTCTTGGCTTCGCCCGTACCCGCAAAGAGGCTCGTCAGTCCGTCCGTCACGGTCACTTCACCGTGAACGGCAAGCGCGTGGACATCCCGTCCTACCGCGTCAAGGCCGGCGACGTCGTCGCTGTCGGCGAGAAGTTCCGTGACCTCCTCCCCATCAAGGAGGCCCTGATTTCCTCCGAGCGCTTTGAGGTCCCTGGCTGGCTCGAGGTCGATATCGAGAAGCTGTCTGGTAACGTGCTCGCTCTGCCGACGCGTGAGCAGATCAGCGGTGATATCAACGAGCAGCTCATCGTCGAGCTCTACTCTAAGTAGTCCATCCGGGCTGCTGAGGCTGGAGGTAATACATGTCAGAATTCATTAGGCCTCAGGTTCAGGTCGAAGAGATCAACGAGACGTCTGCTCGTGTCTCCGTCGAGCCGCTCGAGCGTGGTTACGGCGATACGCTGGGTAACTCCCTTCGTCGCGTTCTTCTGTCCTCGCTCGAGGGTGCCGCCGTCGAGGCTATTCAGATCGATGGTGCGCAGCACGAGTTCATGACCATCCCTAACATGGTCGAGGATGTCACCGACATCGTCCTGAATGTCAAGGGTCTTGTCTTCAGGGCTCTCGGCACGACCGACGAGGCGACCGCCACCATCTCGGTTGACGGCCCCTGCGAGGTCACCGGTGCGGACTTCTTTATTCCGTCCGAGTTTGAGCTGGTCAACCCCGAGCAGCACATTGCTACGCTCACCGAGGGTGGCCATCTCACCATGAGCATGCGCATCGGCTATGGCCGCGGCTATGTCTCTGGCGAGGCTAACAAGCGCGATAACGATCCCATCGGTGTGATCCACGTCGACTCGCTGTACTCGCCGGTTTCCCGTTGCGCCAAGCTCGTTGAGGCTTGCCGTGTCGGTCAGCACACCGACTACGACCGCCTTGTCCTCGAGATCGAGACCAACGGCTCCATCGCCCCGCGCGACGCCGTGGTCCAGGCTGCCAATATCATCAACCAGCATATGGCCGCCTTTATGAACCTTGCCGAGACCCCCGAGGTCGAGGAGGAGGCTTCGATCTTCGCTCCCGAGGTCACCAACGACAACGCCGAGCTGGACAAGCAGATCGAGGATCTGGACCTTTCCGTCCGTTCCTACAACTGCCTTAAGCGCGCCAGCATTCACTCGGTCCGTCAGCTCGTTGAGTTCTCGGAGAACGATCTGCTCAACATCCGTAACTTCGGTGTTAAGTCGATCGAGGAAGTGAAGGACAAGCTTGAGTCCATGGGCCTGAGCCTGAAGGCTTAATGCTTCGCATATTTGAGGAGAAACTAGACCATGCGTCACAACGTTAAGAAGGGCCTGAAGCTCGGCACCGATGCGAGCCACACCAAGGCCATGAAGAAGAGCCTTGCTAAGGCCCTCTTCGAGAACGACCGCATCAAGACCACCGAGACCCGCGCTAAGGCGCTGCGTTCGGTCGTCGATCCGATCATCACTTGGGCCAAGAAGGGCGACCTGCATTCTCGTCGTCTGGCTATCGCCAAGCTCGGCGATAAGCAGCTCGTTGCCGAGATCTTCGACAAGGCTGCCCAGGGCATGTGGCAGGACCGCAACGGCGGTTATACCCGCATCATGAAGCTCGGTAACCGTAAGGGCGACAACGCTCCCATCGTTATCATGGAGCTCGTCACCGAGCCTTGCACGCCTAAGGCCAAGAAGGCCGCTCCGGCCCCCAAGAAGGCCGCTGCTCCCAAGAAGGTCGAGGCTGTCGAGGAGACTGCTGCCGAGGAGAGCGCTGAGTAGACATTCCGTCTGCATAGGCTATATTCGAGGGGTACGTTCGCGTACCCCTCTTTTTTTGTCGCGATACCGTTGCTTGTTTGTTGGGAGCGCCCATGACTGCGCCGTCTGATTTCAATTCGATTTCCGAGCTTGACGCCACACTCGTATTTCGCGTGGCCTATGATGGCTCGTCGTATAGCGGATTTGCCGAGCAGCCGGGACAGACGACGGTTGCGGGTGAGCTACGTCGAGCCATTGAGACGCTGCTTCGCCGCCCGATCGATCTGACGTGCGCGGGGCGTACCGATGCCGGCGTGCATGCCGTGGCTCAGTACATCAGCGTGCCCGTAACGGACGCTGAGCTCGCTTGTACGCGCCGTAGGTGGCTGCGGGCTATGGATGCCCTGCTGCCCAAAGATATCGCCATTAACGAGGTCTACAAGGCCCGTAAAGGCTTTTCTGCGCGTTTTGACGCGCGTTCCCGTACGTATACATACCGCATTGCCGATCGAGATGCGCGCCCCGTGCTGTCCCGCGGTGCCGTGTGGTGGCATCGCTATCCCTTGGATGTTGAGGCTATGTCTGCTGCCTGCCCCGCACTGCTGGGCGAGCAGGACTTTAAAAGCTTTTGCAAGGTTGCTTCGGCCGTTGGCAAGCCCACGCATCGCTGCGTGATGCGTGCCGAATTTGGCCATGAGGTTGCGTTTGGCGAGGACATCCTGACGTTTACCATCGAGGGCAATGCGTTTCTGCATTCGATGGTCCGTACGATTGTGGGCACGCTTGTCGAGATTGGCATGCATCGCCGTGAACCCGAGTGGATGCGCGAGGTTATCTATGCTTGCGACCGCACCGCCGCGGGCCCAACGGCTCCTGCCTGCGGCCTTACGTTTATGGGCGTGGATTACGATCCCGCCGAGCTTGTCGTGCTCGACTAGGGGAGGGCTCGACGTGTCGTGCGTCGACACCTGTCATCTGTGGGCTGCGCGTGTGCAACATCTGTTCTTGGCGTGCAATGCAACTGGTGTCTCATTGCTTTTATTGCCGGGGTGTACCATGAACCACGGTTTGATTCATTGCTGTCGAGAGGACGGATAATTTGGTTCGACGTGGCTCGCATCCGCGACTTTCGGTGATCCTTGTGGTAGAAGGTTCGCCCAGCTATGCGATGCGTGCGCTCGAGAGTATCCAGAACCAAGACCTCTACGATTTGCAGATTGTCGTTGTCTGCCGCGATGCTGCGTCCGGTGTGCGCCATTCGCTTCAAGTTGCTGCCGACAGGGACATCCATATTGATTTGATTGACGTCGAGGACGCGACGCGCGGCGCGTGTCTTCGTGCCGGTTTTGCTGTCTCGCGCGGCTCTCAAATCATCGCCATGAACGCCGATGAGTGGTTTGCTCCGCAATCCCTTTCCAAGATGGTCGATATCGCGTGCGATACTGCGGCAGACATAGTGTTCCCCACGGTGTCGCTCGACCGCTATGATGCACATCGAGAGCGCCATTCGCGCGTCTTGGATGCTACTCATATTTCCATTGATAGCAAATCTTCGATGGTGGCCGGGCTGCCTCAGTTGATTTTAGGCGGCTTGGTTGCTCAAGTCTCTGGCGTGATGTATAGCCGTCCGCTGTTTGAGGCATGCCTTTTGTGCGACAAGGCGTTTCGCACAGTTGGGTTTATGGCATGCGCGCTCTCGCAGGCGCAGCGTGTCTCCGGATGCGGCGACGCTTGTTTCCACGCGGTAGCGCCTAAGCTTACAGATGCCTTTGATCCCACCATGTATGCCAGGGTATCCGATGACACCCGAGCGCTCGACGAGCTTGCGGACTCACTCTCGGAAGCAGATAGCGGTGGTCGGCTCAAGCTGGCAAGCCAAAAGTTCTACTTTGTCGGACTGGTCGCCTGCATCGAGAATTTGTGTCTGAGCCCGCATGGGGTGTCGTCAATCGAGCGTTCCGCCCGCATGCGTGATATGCTCGAGGCGCCTCGAACCCGTCAGATGGTCGCCGCGCTCAAGGACAACCATCGGGGGCTCGGTCTGTTGTTTGGGCCGATCGCTAGCGCCAAGCCCGCGCGTTGCGTGATGTGTACGCATCTGGCAGCTTTTCTTAACCGGACGGGCGCAAAAACCGCCTAAACGGCTCATTACGAAACAAACTTGCATAGAATTGTTTCGAAATGCGTTCTTATACACAAAAGCCTTCAAATAGCGTTAAACTATTCAATCACTGATTGATTGTCTCCGCCATCTTTTGGAGTGAGGGTTTGTATGGCTAAAAAACGCAATGGGCGCCAGGATGCCATTAGAGATATTGTGCGCAATAAGGATGTCCGCACGCAGCGCGTGCTGGTCGATGAGCTCCGTGCTATGGGCTTTGATTGCACGCAGGCGACTGTCTCTCGCGATATTGCCGACATGGGGCTGCGTAAGCTCCCTGAGGGCATCTATGTTCTGGCAGAGGACTTGCACCTGCAGCGTATGGTTTCCGAGCTCGTAACGGGCGTTCTGCGTACCGACAATCTGGTTATGATCAAGGCTCAGCCTGGCACGGCTTCCGGCATCGCCGCCGCCGTTGATGCGGCAGAGTTGCCCGATGTGCTTGGCTCGCTTGCCGGCAACGATACGATTTTGGTTATTGCCCAGACGGCCGAGGACGGCGAGCGTCTCGAGGCGCTGATCAATAAGCTGAGCAATTCTCGCAAGTAGGCGTGCGGGTCGTGCGCTCGGCACTGCGTGTGCTTACATAGCAGCTTGTAAGGGGTATCGACGCTGGTCGGTACCCCTTTTTGTTTGCCGGTATAAAGACCGCCCACCAGGTCGCTTCAAACTAAAAGGCCCCGAACAGCTCAATAAGCTGCTCGGGGCCTTGTTGGCTTTAGCCGCGTATTTCTTAGCCGACCGTATCGTCAGGCGTGGGCGAGGGGTCGGGAGTGGGTGTGGGCGTAGGGGTGCCGCCATCGCCGCCGGTCGAACCACCAGTGGAGCCGCCCGTCGAGCCACCGGTCGTACCGGTGCCGCCGGTGGTGTCGGTGGTGTCGCCGCCCGTGGTCTCGGTGGTCGTGGTCGTCGTGGTAGTCGTTGTGGTGGCGGTTTCCTCTTCCTCTTCGTTCTCGTCCTTGTCGTCGTTCTCTGTCTTCTTGGTGTTGTTGGTGCCGTAGAACTTCCAGACGCTGTTGTTCTTGTAGGTGGGCGCCGTTCCGGTCGCAAACTCCTCGCGCTCGGTACCGGTCAGAACGGTGTTCATAAACCGCTTAAAGACAGGCAGGTTGGTGCTGTCGCCCAGCAGGTCCGTGCCGTACTTTTGGATGGGGATCTCGCCCGCGGAATAGCCGGTCCACAGGGCGCACGCCAGCTGCGGGGTATAGCCGCAGAACCACAGGTTGGTGGTGTTGTCGGTGGTGCCCGTCTTGCCGGCATAGGGCTGGTTGACACTCAGGGCGCCGGCAGCACCCGTACCGCTTCCCTTCATGACGCCGGACAGAACATCGGTGACCGCGGCGGCCTCGCCCTCGGTAAGCACCTGTGAGGGATTGTCGGTGTGCTGGTACAGCACCGAACCGGTACGAGAGTCAATCTCGGTGATGGCAATCGGCTGGCGATAGTAGCCGCCGTTGGCAAACGTCGCGTAGGCGGCGGCCATCTCGAGCGGCGAGATCGAGCCAGTGCCGAGCGTCATGACGGGAACGTCCTCGATGTTGTCCTTGGCGGGGTCGATGCCGAGCTTTTTGACGAGCGAGATGATCTTGCTGTTGCCGACGGCTTCCGCCACCTGGATGTAGCCGGTATTGGAGGAGTATGCCGTCGCCTGCTTAAGCGTGATGTTGCCATAGCTCTGGTTGGCGTAATTTTGGACCTCGGTCGTGGTGCCCTTGGCCTTGAGCGGTGAGTTGCAGTTGAGGGTGACGTTGGGGTTCATGCCGTTTTGGATGGCAGTTGCCAGCGTAAAGGCCTTAAAGGTGGAGCCGACGGGACGCTTGGCCGTGGCATGGTTTACGTGGTTCTCGTCGGCGTTGTAGTCGTAGCCGCCCACCATGCACTTGATGTAGCCGGTCTTGGGGTCGACGACGACCATGCCCATGTCCAGGCCGTCAAGCGAGAGCGTGTCGAGCTGCTCGCGGACGGCATTCTCTGCCACCTGCTGCATCGTGGGGTCGATGGTGGTCTTGACGGTCAGTCCACCCTTAAAGAGCACGTCGGTCGAGAACTCCTGCTCCAGCAGCTGCTTGACGTAGGAGACAAAGTAGGGCTGCGAGTATACGTCGACGCCGCTGCCCGAGATTTCGGTCACATTGAGGGTGATGGGCTCGGCCTGTGCGGCATCGTGCTCCTCCTGGGTGATGTGGCCCAGGCGCAACATGTTGTCGAGGACCTTGTTGCGACGGGACAGCGCCAGGTCGGGGTTGACCGTGGGGTCGTACTGCGAGGGCGAGTTGGGAAGGCCGATCAGCAGTGCGGCTTCGCTCAGGGTGAGGTCGGCGGCGCTCTTGGACAGATAGGTTTCGGCCGCGGCCTCAATACCGTAGGCGCCGTGGCCGTAATAGATGGTGTTGAGGTACATCATGAGGATCTCGTCTTTGGAGTACATGTCCTCCATCTTGATGGCGATGTAGGCCTCGCGCACCTTACGCTCAATGGTCGAGTCGAACTGCTCCTCCTGCAGGATGGTGTTGCGCACCAGCTGCTGGGTGATAGTCGAGGCGCCTTCGTGCCCGCCGCCGAGGGTTGCCACCGCAGCACGCGCGATACCCCACAGGTCGATACCGCCGTGCTCGTAGAAGCGCTCGTCCTCGACGTCAACGGTGCCCTGCAGCACGTAGGGGGAGACCTCGTCCTTGGTGATGGACTTGCGGTTTTGCGTGTAGAAGCTCGCGATCTTGTTGCCGTTGCAGTCGACGATCTCGGTGGGCTCGCTCACCAGATACGCGTTGGCGTCGGTGTAGTCGGGCAGATCGGACAGCCAGCGGTTGACGTTGCCGACCATGCCGATGCCAAACGCCACGCCCGCAATCAGCAGAAAGCCCAAAAACGAGAGCAGGATTATGGGCAGGGCGTGCGTCTTTGAACGGCTGTGTCCCTGTCGTTGGCGAGGACCCATATATTGACCTCCAGGTATGTCGTGCCGGACGGTGGATGTGCCGTCGGGGCAGGATGGACATAAGTTATTACACGATAAACCAAACGGGGCGCGCGAGGCCTCGTGTATGCTGGAAGACGGCATTTTTCAGAGTGAATGCATACCTTGGTAAGGAGTTTGTCGATGGCGATTCGGACGATGGGGCCGAGCGGACAATACGAGACTGGATTGGATGCTGCCGGTGCGGCGCTGCCCGAGCTGCTGGCGCCGGCGGGCGGACTCGACCAGATGCTTGCGGCCATCGCCGCGGGTGCCGATGCCATCTATGCGGGGTTGGGCGGCTTTAACGCCCGTGTGAGTGCCCATGGCTTTACGGATGACGAGTTTGCGCGCGGCTGCGCCGTGGCGCATACCCATGGCGTGCGTGTGTACGTGACGCTCAACGTGTTCGTGTTTGACGATGAGCTTGCCGACGCGGTGGCGTTGGGGGCTCATGCACTGGAGCTGGGCGCCGATGCTCTGATTGTCGCCGATGCCGGGCTGGCTTGTGCACTGCGCGCGGCGATTCCCGGGGTCGAGATTCACCTGTCCACGCAGGCGGGCGTTCATAGCGAAGGCGCCGTGCGGCTTGCCGCCGATGAGCTGGGGGTCGAGCGCGTGACGACGGCACGCGAGCTGACGGTCGACGAGATTGCGGCGCTATGTGCCACGGGCGTGCCCATCGAGGTATTCTGCCACGGTGCGATTTGCATCGGCTATTCGGGGGCGTGCGAGTTCTCGGCCCTGCGGCGTGGGCGCTCGGCGATGCGCGGCGACTGCACGCAGCCGTGCCGTCTGGCGTACGACCTAGTGGACGAGGCGGGACAGAGCGTTGTTGCCGTCGAGGGAGATCGCCTGCTGTGTCCGCATGACTATCTGGGTATTGCGCATCTGCCCGAGCTTGTAGATGCTGGCGTTGCGTCGCTCAAGATCGAGGGGCGCATGAAGAACCCCGATTACGTATTCAACGTGGTGCGGGTGTGGCGCCGGGCGCTCGATATGCTGTGCGACGGCGCGTGGGACCCCGGTGCCGTGGAAGAGCTTGAGCGCGAGCTGGGAAGGTCGTTTAACCGTGGGTTTACCGATGCGTACCTGCGAGGGCGTTCGGGTGCCGAGCTGATGAGCTTTGAGCGCGCAATTAACCAGGGCGTGCGCGTGGGGCGCTTGGTCGCTGTGGGCCACGAAGAGGTGACCGTTGAGCTCGATGCCGCCGTGGCGGCGGGTGACACGCTCGAGATTCGGTTCTATCCGGGCGTCGACGCGCGTCCCGATGTACCCAAGCGCTGGCCGCAGGTGCCTTGCCCCGTGGATGCCGCTGCGGGAGAGCACATCGTCGTGCATTGCAAACGTAAGGTGGACGCGGGCTGCGAGGTCTATCTGATTCGCAGCGCCGGCGTGCTGGGGCAAACGGCAACGGTGTTGGAGCGCATGCGGGCCGAGGCGGATACGGTCGCGCCTGTTGAGCAGTCCGTTGAGGTGCTGCCGTTTGAGGGCGTTCTGACAGATGGCGACGTGCCGACGGAGTTGGCGGGGCCGGCGGAGCCGGCAAAGCGCGAGGATTTTGCTCGTATGGTCTTTGCCTGGGAACTGATGGATGTGGATCCGCGCGATGAGCGAGATCTGTCCGATGCGACGGTGGTGCTCGACGAAGTGTGCCGCGCGGGCGATACCGAGCGGACTCGGTCGCTTATGCAGCGTGCCGGGCGCGTCGTCTGCCGCAATCTGGGACAGGTGGCGATGGCCCGCGAGCTGGGCGCGACGTTTGACGTGGCGGCGCCGGTGTTCTGCGCGAACCGGGTCACGCTTACCTGGCTGCGCGGACTCGGGGCGGGGCGGGTGTACTTGTCGGCCGAGCTTGTCGCCGACGACGCGGAGCGTGTTGCCGAGCTTGCCGCTTGTCCCGGTGTCTTGGGGCCTGTCGATGCCGACCGTCCCGAGCTCATGGTGTGCGAGCACTGCTTGCTGATCGCCGAGGGCGTCTGCGCTACGGATGCGACGGGGCAGGTCCATTGTCGTGACTGCCCGCGCCGTCAGCAGGCGCGCTTTTTGGTCGAACGTGACGGCACACGTTTGCCGGTCGTTATCGACGTGTGCGGCAGGACGAGGATTTTCCTGTCGTAGGTGCCGCGTCGCGTCAGTTTGTTATCATATGAGAGTTTATGGACTTCCAGCACCGCCGTTTTCGGCGAGGGTGCTATAGCAAAAGGAGGATACCCAATGCTGTCTGTTGACGAGCAAATGCGTATCATCACCTCGGGCGCTGCCCAAATCGTCCCCGAGGCCGACCTTCGCAAGAAGCTTGAGAAGGGCGAGCCCCTCAACATCAAGCTCGGCGTCGATCCCACCAGCCCCGACCTGCACCTGGGCCACGCCGTGCCCCTGCGCAAGATGCGTCAGTTCCAGGACCTGGGCCACAACGTCACCCTCATCATCGGCAACGGTACCGCGTTGATTGGCGACCCTTCGGGCAAGAATTCCACCCGTCCGCAGCTTTCGCAGGAGCAGATCGAGGCCAATGCCGAGACCTATGTGAGCCAGGCCATGAAGATTCTTGATCCCGAGAAGACCACCATCGTGCACAACGGTGACTGGATCTTGTCGATGGATCTGGCCGGTCTGCTGCAGGTGTGCTCCAAGTTCACCGTCGCCCGCATTCTTGAGCGCGATGACTTTACCAAGCGCTACCAGTCTCAGACGCCGATCGCCCTGCATGAGTTCCTGTATCCCGTGATGCAGGCTTTCGACTCCGTGCAGATCAAGGCCGACGTGGAGATGGGTGGCACCGATCAGCTCTTCAACCTGCTCGCCGGCCGTGAGCTCATGGAGAAGATGGGCATGGAGCCCCAGATCGCGCTCACCATGCCGCTGCTCGAGGGCACCGATGGTGTTCGTAAGATGTCCAAGTCCTACGGTAACTACATCGGCCTGACCGACGCTCCCAAGGATATGTTCGGCAAGACCATGTCCATCCCCGACGAGATGATCGGCAAGTACTATCGTCTGGCCAGCTCGCTCACCCCGGCCGAGGTCGACAAGATCGACGCCGCCCTGGCCGATGGCTCCGCCGATCCCTATGAACTCAAGCGCGCTCTGGGTCGCGACCTGTGCGACACCTACCACGGCGCCGGTGCCGGCGACGAGGCTCAGGCCGAGTTCGACCGCGTGTTCAAGGAGGGCCAGCTCGCCGACTTCCCCGAGAAGCACGTTGAGCTGACCGTCAACGACGAGGGCCAGATCTACCTCGCCGGCCTGCTCAAGGACTTGGGTCTTTCGGCGAGCGCCGGCCAGGCTCGTCGCGATATCGACGGCGGCGGTGTCAAGATCAACGGCAAGGCCGTGGCTCCCAAGAGCTACAACATCGACCCGAGCGCCCTCAAGCTGGGCGACACCCTCTCCGTGGGCAAGCGCAAGGGCTTTAAGTTGGTTTAGTTACGCGGTTTTACCAAACCGCGTAACCGGTTGACGCTGCAAACCCGCCAGAGCGGCAATCTGCCTTTCAACTTCGGCGGCATGATCAAAAGATCAATGCCGCCTCGTTTCAAGGCACCTTGCTCGCTCTGGCGGGTTTTCGCTGTCGTTGCCAGAACATCGGGGTACTCATTGGGGACAGACATAAATGAGTAGTCGTAGGGGGACACTCCTTCTCATTGCGCGGGGTGGCGTGTGCCGTTAAGCGGAGGGGGGTGTATTCCCGACCCATCGTTTGGGCATACAATGGCTATTGGCTTGCTGCGGTGAAGGTCTGTCCGCTCCGCGGCTGTTTTCTACGGTTAAAGGAGTATGTATGTCCGTTGAGGTCATGAGGACTGTGATCGAGGCCGCCGAGGGCCGCGTGCCCGTCGACACGCTGTTTACCAATGCGCAGATCGTCGACGTGTATGGCCAGCGTGTGGCGCCCGGTAGCGTTGCCGTCAAGGACGGTGTGATCGTCGGCGTGCTCTACGATGGTCGCGACGATGCCGCTGGCACCTACGAGGCAATTGAGGTCATCGACTGCCAGGGTCGCTATCTCGCTCCCGGTTTTATTGACGGGCATCTGCATATCGAGTCTTCGAACATCCGTCCCGCCGAGTATGCTCGCATGGCCGCGACGCGCGGTACTACCACCGCCATTGCCGACAGCCACGAGATTGCCAATGTTGCCGGTCTCGACGGCTTGCGCTTTATGATCGAGGACGGCCGCCGCGCACCCATCTCCATCAAGTACATGATGCCTTCGTGCGTGCCCGCGCTGCCCGACGAGCAGGCCGGTGCCGTTATTTCGGCTGCCGATATGCAGGCGTTTTTTGCCGAGCATCCAGGCGATGTCTTTGGTCTGGGCGAAATGATGAACCTGCCGGGCGTCTTTATGGCCGACCCCGAGACCTGTGCTCGCATCGATGCTGCCAACCAGACGCCGTCCAAGCAGGTTGACGGCCACGCGCCGCTCGTTGCCGGTAAGGACCTCAACGCCTATGCCGCAGCGGGCATTATCGCCGACCACGAGTCGACGATTCCCGAGGAGGCACTCGACAAGCTGTCCCGCGGCATGTATGTGATGCTGCGTGAGGGCACGTGCAGTCACGACCTGGCCAACCTGTCTCCGATGCTGTTGGAGAATCCTTCCCGTGCCCGCCGCTGCTGCTTTGCGACCGACGACCGCGCTCCCTCCGATGCGCTTTCGACCGGTATGATCGACAATGCCTGCCGCGTGGCTATCGAGGCCGGTATCGACCCCGTGGTCGCTATCTCTATGGCGTCCCTCTCCACGGCCGAGGCGTTTGGCCTGGATCACGGCTGCCGCGACCCGCACGAGCTGCGTGGCGCCATCGCCCCGGGCAAGCGTGCCGACCTGCTGGTACTCAACGACCTGACGTTTGCCACGGCTCCGCATCGCGTATATGCCGCCGGTGCCCTGGTGGCGCAGGACGGCACCTTTGTGGGCGAGATTGCACCCGAGATGGCCGAGGTTGCGGCCCTTGCCGATGAGCTGCGTGCTTCCGTTAAGCTGCCGAAGCTTTCGCTCGACGTGTTCGACTATGCCTTTAAGCCGGGCGAGGCCGTGATCGACGTGGTGCCGGGTAAGGCCATCACGGGTATGGCTCGCCCCGAGAACGCCGAGGGCCTGCGCCGCATTATGCTGATTGAGCGCCACGGCCGCGGCGTGTCACTGCAGGCCGAGGGCGCCGACGGCGATGGTCCTGCGGGCCTGGGTCTTGTTGGCAAGCACATCGGTCGCGGCTGGGTGCGCGGCTTTACCATCACGGGCGGCGCTATCGCCTCCACGATCGGCCATGACTCGCACAACGTGTGCGTGGTGGGCGACAACGCCGCCGATATGATGGCTGCTGTCGAGGCCGTGGGCCAGGGCGGTCACGTGCTGGTGCGCAACGGCGAGGTCGTGGCGCGCATTCCGCTGGCGCTCGGTGGCCTTATGAGCGAGGGTACGGCCGAGGACGTTGCCGCGCAGCACGATGACTTTATGGTCAAGGCGCGCGCCATGGGTATTGAGCCGCCGCTCGACCCCATCATGGGCATCATTTTCCTGCCCCTGCCGGTCATCCCGACGCTCCGCATCCGCCCCGAGGGCATGTTCGACGTCACAACCTTCACCTACGCCGACTAGTCATCGGGGACGTTCTTAAACGACTAGTCATCGGGGACACTCTTTGGCGGGCTGCCTGACGCCGCGACCGTAGGACCTCTGGCATGTGTGAGCTATTTGCCAGGTCCTTGTAACGTTTACGCCCGCGGAGTCTTATTTGAGCTCCCTTTGGGTACGTTGGAATCGGATACGCGTTCGATTCCAACAAGCCCGAAGGGAGCTTTTCTATGTTTAAACTGATTGCATCCGATATGGACGGCACGCTGCTTGACGAAAATGGCCAGGTGCCGCCTGAGACCTACGAACTGATTCTGGCACTACGCGAGCATGGCGTGCATTTTGCCGCATCGTCAGGTCGCCGCTACGATCGCCTGTGCGAGTTCTTTGCGCCCGTTCGCGACAAGATGGACTTTGTCGCAGCTAACGGTGCCCAGGTCTTTGCCGACGGCAAAATGGTAGACCGCGAGGTGTATTCGCACCTGGCGATTCGAAAGCTCGCCCAGGCCGTCGCGACGTTTCCCAATCTGCATCTTGCGCTCTTTGACCGAACCAAGTCCTTTTTGCTCGATGATGAGTGCAAGTTCGTGCGCGAGGTCGATAAGGACCTTCCCAATGCCGAGCGCATTTGGGAGCTGCCCGATCCCAGCGTAAATATCATCAAAGCGAGTATCTTTTGCGACGACAGTGCGGTTATGGACAGTGCGTACGTGCTACAGCGCGAACTTGGTCAGCTCTTTACTTTTGCGCCTTCGGGCAACGCGTGGATCGATGCCATGCAGCCTGGTGTGTCGAAGGCCTCGGGTATCGCGCAGCTCGCGGAGCATTACGGCATTGGACGCGACGAGGTCATGGCGTTTGGCGACTCGATGAACGACTACGAGATCATTCGCTTCGTCGGCACGGGCTGCGCGATGGAAAACGCGCGCCCCGCGCTCAAGGCGGTGGCCGATCGCGTGGTGGGTTGTAACCGCGACCACGCCGTCCAGCAGGAGCTCCGTCGCGTGCTGGAGAGTCTCTCCTAATCCGGCAGATGGGGACGTTCCTTTTCTGCCGACAGTGGGGGACAGTCCTTGCAGCTTTTTGCGAAGAGTGTCCCCAGTGACTAGTCGTTTAAGAACGTCCCCAATGACTGACCCATGACTAGGCGAGGGCGGCCATGATGGTGCGGGCGACGCCGTCGTGGTCGTTGTCGTATTCGGTGACGGCGTCGGCGGCGTCGCGGTCCTCGGGCTCGGCGCTGATCATGGCCATGCCGTGGCCCGCTGCCTGCAGCATGGGGATGTCGTTGATGTTGTCGCCGAACGCCCAAGCGTCGGCGAGACGCTCGCCCAGGTGCTCGCATAGCCACGTGAGGGCCGTTCCCTTGGTGGCACCCTCACCCATGACCTCGATATTCATGGCATAAGAACGCGTGACCTCAATGCCTCCGAGCGTGTCGAGCTCAGCCGCGATGGCGTCGCGATCGGCCGGGTCGTGCCAGTACATGGCGATGCGTTCGAGCGTCTCGACCCCGTCGATCTTGCTGTCGATATCCATGTCGATCGGTGTTCGTGTGCGCTTGAGCGAAGCCGCGATGTGGGGGTCGCCGCCGCAGAATTCGTCCAGGCGCGTGTAGAGCGAGCGGGGGAGGAAGCACTGCCCATCCGCGAAGATATCGAAGGTCACATCGTGGCCGGCGGCGATGCGACGGACGCGATGGGCAATGCCGCGATCGAGCGGACGACTCAAAATGCGCGTGGCGCGCGAGGCATCGTTGGACACATCGTCGTCGAGCTGCCAGACGCTGGCGCCATTGGCGCAGACGGCATAGTGCACGGCGGGATGGGCGAGGATGGGCTCAAAGATGCCCGACAGCGGACGTCCCGTGCAGGGCACAAATTCAATTCCGCGTCGAGCGAGTTCGTCGAGCATCGACCAGGTGGCATCGCTCATTTGCTTATCGCTCGTCAGCAGCGTTCCGTCCATATCGGAAAACACAATCATTTGATGCAGCCCTTTCTGCTGGCATAAAAAGCGTGGCCGAGGGCGGCGATGCCCTGGCCACGCTTGAGTTCTATAACGGTTCGCGTCCTAGCGGTCGGCGAGCGGTTTGTACTCCAGCGGCTCGATCACCGGACGGTATGCCGGGCGGATGATGCGATGCGCGCAGAAGAGCTCTTCCATGCGGTGTGCCGACCAGCCGGCCATGCGGGCGACGGCGAACAGCGGCGTAAAGAGCGTCTCGGGCACGCCGAGCATCTTGTAGATAAAGCCCGTGTACAGGTCGATGTTGGCGCAGATGGGCTTGGTCATGCCGTGGTCGCGCATCACCTGCGGTGCCAGGCGCTCGATGCGCTCGATGAGTGCGAATTCATCGCCCAGGTCCTTCTTGGCGGCAAGTGTGCGCGCGTAACGGCGGCACACCTCGGCGCGCGGGTCGCTCAGCGTGTAGACGGCGTGGCCCATGCCGTAGATGAGACCCGTGCCGTCGAAGGCCTGCTTGTCGAGGATCTTGCCCAGGTAGGCTGCGACCTCGTCCTCGTCCTCCCAGTTGGAGACATGCGCGCGGATGTCCTCGTGCATAGACACGACCTTGGCATTGGCACCGCCGTGGCGCGGGCCCTTGAGCGAGCCGATGGCCGCGGCATAAGCGGAATACGGGTCGGTGGCCGAGGAGGACAGCACGCGGCAGGCAAACGTGGAGTTGTTGCCGCCGCCGTGCTCGGCATGCAGCATGAGCATAACGTCGAGCAGCATCGCCTCATCGCGGGTGAACGCCATGCCGCCGCGCAGGACCTGTAGGATGGTCTCGGCGGTGGAGAGACCGGGCGTGGGGTGCGGCACGTGAACCTCGGAGCCGCGAAGCTTGGCGACCGAGGCCATGTGTGCGAAGGCGGCGATGCGCGGGAGACGTGCGAGCATGGAAATGGCGACGTCGATTTCGTGCTCGGGCGTGATCACGTCTGGTTCGGCATCGAAGGCGTAGAGCAGCAGTACGGCGCGCTGGAGCACGTTCATGATGCTCGACGACACCGTGGTCATAGGGAACTCTTTAACGTACTCGTCACTCAGATGTCTAAAGGCGCCCAGGCGCTCGCAAAAGCCGTCGAGCTCTTCCTTGTTGGGCAGCGAACCCGTGATAAGCAGATAGGCGACTTCCTCGTAGCCGTAGCGATTCTCGGCCTGGGCATTGTTGACCAGATCCTCGATGCTGTAGCCGCGAAGCGTGAGCTTGCCCTGATCGGGCACGACCTTTCCGTCGACCTTGTTGTAGCCGTGCACATCCGAGATACGAGTGAGGCCCGCGACCACGCCCGAGCCGTCGGCATTGCGCAGGCCGCGCTTGACATTGTGCTCGACAAACAGGCCCTCGTCATAAGGGTCGGTCGGCAGGCCGTGGTAGAGACTTTCGCTCTCAGACGAAATCTGGCGGCTTGCTTCGTAATCCAGAACCAGGCGGCTCAAGTGGTCATCGAAGCGGTAATAGATTTTCTTGGCGTCGTAGGCCATGCGCGCTCCTCTCCGGGCCGCATCGGGGTGGCTTGCGGGCATACGCGCGTCAGGCTATCCCCAGCGGCCTGTTCGCTACAGGCGGTACATAAAGTTAAAGACGTCCTCGCGCTGGATGGACACGTTGACGCCCGAAAGCTCGCCGGCCTCGGCCAGGGCCTTCTGCAGCTCGGCGAAGTCGAGCTTGGACTCGGCGGTATCGGCCAGCATGGTCATGGTGAAGATGTCCTCGATAATGGACTGCGTGATGTCGCGGATGTCGACGTTGGCCTCGCCTAGGACACGGGTGACGCCGGCGACGATGCCGGGGCGGTTCTTGCCAAGGACGGTGATGACGATACGGGAGGACGAGATCTCGGCCATGGGAAACCCTTTCGCGTGGTTGCGGCGCGCGCGGGGCGCTCCGCTACGGTACAGTGTTCATCATTGTACCTGTCTGGCGCAAAAAAGGCGCGCTCGCTGCGGCGTTACATGCCTGCAACATGAGCGTAAGGGGGAAGGCCGCACGGGGAAGAGCCGTCTGGCGCGTGTCCGGCTCGTGTTGGGTTGATTTCCGATCTCAGCCGAACACATTGAGCGGACAGGCCGTTCCCGCAGTCAGCCGAACGCCTCCGACGGCTGATTCCGAACTGGAAGCGGAGGGCATCCCCGCCCTTCGGTAGGGGATACCGCTCCGCGGCGCATGCCGCGGGCGGCGCCCCTATCGGACCACCGTGACCTCAGTTGGGATGGGCCCAGCACTGCCGCGTACTCGGTGAGCTAGAGCCAACTGTTCGTCTTCACGTCGCGTATGGCGATATTTCGGTCGTCCGGCTCGGTGATGCCGTAGCCGAACGCCTGGAGCGTCTCGATGGACTCCTGGATCCTCTGTTGGAACATGGGACCCGGATCGACCCTCGGCCCGAGGTGCCCGCGCCAAAGGCACGGCGTGGCGCGCAGCATGTTATGGATTTTGGAGATGGGCTCGATGTCGGCGTAGACGTTGAGCGTCGCCATGGCGTCCTTGTGGCCGAGGATCGATTGGAGCGCCTTGATGTCGCCGCCTTGGCGGATCCACTGCGTTGCGAACGTGTGGCGAAGGCCGTGGAACGTGATCAGCTCGTCGTTGGTGCCCATGAGGCCGTTGGTCTCCGAGAACGTCTTGAACGCCCTGCGGATATAGCTTGTCGTCGCGAAGGTCGCGCCCGGCTCCGACAGGATGTAGCAGTCCCCGATCTCGACCGCCCCGGTAAGGCCGCGCAAGCGCAGCTTTCCGCAGTCGATCTCGTGGGTCTCCTTCAGGAAGGGGGAGTAGGCCGACCGGGTCGATGGGGATACCCCTGGCGTCATGGGTCTTGGTGTCCTTGATGAACGAACCCATTCCCTTCGCGTACGCCACCGAGTGTCTGATCGAGATCAGACCCGTCTCGAAATCCACATCGCACCACCGAAGGCCGCAGACCTCGCCGATTCGCATCCCCGTGTGCAAGGCGAGTACGACCGCCCTCTAATCCTCGGCGGACCAATCGAGTCCGAACTCCTTTCGGGCATCCTCTTCGCTCATGACTTCGAGAAGGTCTCCGGGTTGGCAACGAAGGGCGAGGCATAGCTGCTCGAGTGTGTTGAAGCGAATGCCGCGAATATGCCCTTTTTTAATACGGGACAGGTTCACGGGCGTGGTTCCAATCCTTTCGGCAAGTTCGTTCGAGGAAATCTTTCGCTCGGCCATGATCTTGTCGAGGCGAACAATTACGGGCATGGCGTTTCCTTACGCAATCTCGTCGGAGTCGAGGTACAGCTCTCGGGCGTACAAGAAGAGCTGGGAAAGCATGAACAGGACGATGCCGAGAACCAGAGAGGTCCAATCGAATGATGAAGCGATCTCTTGGGCGCCGACGGCCCCCTCGCCGCCAAACATCGAAACGGAGGTTTTGAGTGAGCCGGCGTAGAGGCTGGTGGCAGCTTGAGCAACGAAGAGAATGCCGAGCACCTTCAAGCATGTCGCAGACCCTTTCTTGAAGGGGTCTCCGCTCTTGATCGTCCACACGAGAACGGCGCTGAGGATGGTCGTAGCGATACCGATGACGGCAGGGACCAATGTCGAGATCGCAAGGGCTGGATACGCGGGGGAGTCTGCAATTACAGGGTTGTCGAGCACTTCGATTGCTGGCTTTAAGGAGAACGCCACTTGTGCGATGGCGGTGGCGCAAAGGGTCGCAGAGGCTATCGCACATGCGATGCGGAAGGAATGAAGCCGGGGAGTGCGATTGTCGGAACTCATAATAACCTCCGAAGAATTTAAAAAACTCAGGTTACTTTTTAACAGTTTATGTTAAATTGACTTTGCCGGCAAGTAATCACAGCATACTGCAACCGAAACCCCTCTAGATTGGAGAGGATTATGTTCAGTACTGTTAAGTCGTGTAAGCTCTTGGTTTTCCTCGGCCTCGCTCTTTGTCTGTTGCTGCCGGGAGCCCCCGCTTTTGCGGATACCCCGATGCCTCCTTCCCAGGAGAGCAGCCAGTGTGCCCTCGTTGAGCCCCTCGGGTATACGGACGACGTCATCGATACCTACTGGAGCTACAGCTGTCCTCGCGGCGTAAGCGGGCACAGCATCTCGATGTTCAACATCTCTTACAAGACGATCTCCTACCGAAATGGCTATCGCCGATCCGCGCATCATAGGGAATCCCGCCTCGCTGCAATGTGCTCCTGTGGTGTTCTTGGCACAACTGATAAATGGCAATTTGTCTATAGCACCTACTAGATGCGAGGAAGGGCCGAGCATTTTGTTCGGCCCCTCTGTTCCGACTGGATGAGGTTAAGGTTGGCGATGAATATGCTCAAAATCTCGAAGGCGATCTTTAGGTCGCTTCTCTCCTCCAGGTCGCTCTGTGTTGTCGTTGTTGCGTTGATGGTTCTTTGTGCTCTGCCCGTCTTCAGGAGCGCGGCTGGCATCGACGGACGGGTCGAATACCTCGAGTCGGGAATAACCCGTGTTGAGCAGGAATTGTCAGCATCCTATGCGGATGCGCTTGTGAATGCGGGGGAGGACGGTGTCTATACCTCTTCATCAAGCATGCCCGCGCTTCTGTACCCTCTTGCCGCGGGACGTCTTATCTTGGCACCGCTCTCTCCCCTACTTCCGTTTCTGCAGATATCGGATGGAGAGTACACCTATCTATGACGGATCGAAGGAGTACTTGCTATGGGTCGCAACGGCCGTTGCCGTCTCGTTCCTTGCCGCGCGTCTTAACAAACGTGAAAAGCTCATCATCCAGGCACCGATGGGCGAGCTGGGTAGACTTGTTGCATCGAGCGTATGGGCGAGTGTTTTTGCAATGCTTGCCGTCCTCGCCATCAATCTTCCAGGGATAATCGCCGCGCTTGTGAAGAATGGCCCGGGCTCGCCGTTCTATCCGATAGGCTACATTCAATATGCGACTCCGGTTATCAAACCGGCTTGGCTGGTGTTCGCGCAGACGGCCATCTTGCAATTCTTGGTGGCAGCGTTCATCTTGCTTGTCGTTCACCTTGCCGTGAAGATTGCCAATAACCCTACGCTTGGAATCGTGTTCGTATGTGCCCTGATGGGGGTGACGATGGTTCCCGGGTATTACGGAAGATCCATCGCTTTACGTGAGTTCGCCCTGTTGAATCCCCTTACGTATGCGAACGCTGAGTTGACCGTCGGCGCCTATAGCCCGTACCCGACAACGCAGATAGTGAATCTGCCTGGACTTTGCTTCGAGCGTGGCGCGATTGCCCTCGTATGCGCAATCGGGATCGAGGTGCTGGCAATTAGCCTGCTTTGCGTTGCTGGAAAGAGCGGCTGCGCGTGCCCGATATCCCCGATTTGTCTTGAGAGAGGTTCCTTCACTGCATCGAGAACGGCAACTCGTTCGAGCGCTTGTGCCTCCGCCGTTGCATACGTAAGAACGATGGGGAAACTGCTCCTGCGTTCTCCTACCCTCGCCGTATGCGCGATTGCAATGTCGACGACGATGCTGGCCCCGGCTCTGGTCGAGATGTTTCCTGACGCTGATAACGTTTCCGCTGTTCGGTATAGGGATGGGGAGCTCCGTTCAATAGATCGGTATCTAGAGCAGAACGCTGCGAATATGGACGTCGAGGGCAAAGCGGCCCTGGAAGACATGCGGGATGCTCTTTCGGGTTTCGTGTACGCGCCTATGCCTGCGGAGGGGTTTCGAAGCCTTGCGACGTACGAGCGCGCTCGAGGTGAGCTGGGCGCGGCAGATGCGACTCTCCTGCAATCGATCGGAATCGAGCCGGAGACTCCTTCTCGTGCGGAGGCGCGCGCCCTTCTGCTTGAGTCGATCGCGAGCTTGCCGGACCCCAAGGTTTACGAGTTAAGTACGAAGATGCCCCCATTAATCCTCCTTTCGTATCTCCAGGCAGCGCTTCCCTCCTTATTTTTGCTGTTGCCCGTGGTTGTCACATCGCTCGCGTGCACCCACCTGCAGTGTCGTTCCCTTCTGGTTCTCCAGATCCCCGCAACAGCGCATGTGCGTTTTCTGACGGCTGTTGCGCTGGCTCTCCTGCTTGGCTTGGTGCTGCTTTTGGTGTCGATGGTTCCCGCTGTCGTTGTGTCCGTGATTAAGAACGGTGCGGGTGGATCGGAGTATCCCGTCGCTCTCATTCGGGCGGGAGCTTCGACAACGTCCATGGTGGGGGAGGCGGTGTTGTGCAGTATTCCGTTGCTGGTCATGGCATACGGCGTGATTTCCGTCGTCGCTGCGTTGACAGCAGCGATTAGCCGCAACCCCGTTGTCACCGGAATGGTTTGCGCGGTTCTCTTGGTGTTGGGTTCGTTGAGCGCTCATGTTGAAAGCGTGGGCATGGGCGTCGCGCTGCTGGCTCCATTCGCCTCGTTTGATCCCGCTTCCCAGGTGGGGACGATTGGGTTCCTTGGGCGAGGGACGAACGCGATGCCTTTTGGAGAGGTCGTCGGCGCATCGGGCGCTCTGCTGGTGGTCTTGGGCGCCGTATCTCCGTTGATGGTGCGCCTGAGTGTTCCAAAGATCGAAAGGGGATGATCTCGATGATTGACCTTCAAACGCTGACGATCTCTTATGGAAAGAAGGTGCTCGTAGATTCGGTGAACGCTGAGTTTGCCCCGGGTACGGTCTACGGTCTCGTCGCTCCGAACGGGCATGGAAAGACGACGTTGCTGCGTGCGATGGCAGGTTTGCCGGGTCCTCGCGTGGACGGGAGCATCGTTCTGAATGAGGTGCAGGGTACGGGTGCGAGAGAGGTCCGTTCTATGATCTTCTATGCACCTGGTGAGGGGACGCTGCTGTATCCCGGATTGCGTGCGGAAGATCACCTCAAGATGGTTTGCGATATGTGGCCGCATGCTCGCGATATCGAAGAGATAGTGGAACAAACGCAGATAGGCGAGTTCGCGAAGATGAGGATCCGCACTCTGAGCCAGGGCATGAAGCAGCAGCTTACCCTGGCGATTGCGTATGCGACGGGCGCGCGGTACCTTCTATTAGATGAGCCCATGAACGCGCTCGACCCCAGCAGGGTGGACTTGCATTCCGAGATTCTCAGGAAGCTGGCCGATTCTGGTACGTGCATCATCATGTCATCCCACATCTTGGATTCGGTCGATAGGCTGTGCGATGAGATTCTGTTTTTGAAGGATGGGAGGCTCATTAGAAGCATTCCGCAAGATGATGCTGCGCCGAAGTCTCCTGGATCCCATTTCGCAAAGCCTGCCGGACGCGCCGAGGGTGCGCTAAGCACGTATCGGCGACTCTACGAAAAGGGCGGGTAGAAATGCAAGTTAAAAATCTATGTGGCCAATGTGATACCGTTGAACCCGCATATCGATACCGCTCAGCCATTCGCCTCGCCCCCGTCGCACGTATCTTCATCCGGTCTGTTACTTTTAATCTAACAATTCTTTGAGGAACGTAGGTGCTTCTAAATGTACTGTCGACTTCTTCTCAAACTAATCCTAAGAGACAAGGCCGTATGGATTTGTACGCTCGTTCTCGCTGCAGCCTTCTCCATCCCCATTGCGTTCAATTCACCCATCTACGGGCCCTTCTTCATGAAGCAGGGCATGCAGGGCTTCGTCGACGCATTCAATACGCGCGCGCCCCAGGCCAGCGGCACAGACCTATCGCCAGAGCAGCAAGATGACGCTGAGCTTGCAAGATACGCGAACGCCGCCCTCGCCGCTCAAACCGACGCCGCCTTTCTCGACTCTGCCGAGAGCTACTACGCGCTCATGGACGAAGGCTTCCAATCCGGGTCCATCGTGGGAGACCGAGAGACCAATGACGCAGACCTCGCGTATTGCCGCGCTCTGAGCAGCTCCGGCATCACGGATATCCCGGCCTCCGCAAACGACCTGCCATTCCTTTCCTTCCTGCCTTACGCCATTGCCCAGGCGCCGTCTTTCCTTCCCTTCATCCCCTTCCTTCTCTCGTCGATACTCGTGCTCGGCGCCACAAGGCCCGGGACCCTGGCGGCAAAGGCGCCCGTGCCCAAATTCCGGCGCCTTATCCAAACCGTGTTTTCGATAATTGGCGCGGGGACCGCGATGCTCCTCGCCGGCCTTGCACCCGGGAGCATTTACGCCTTGGCCCTAAACGGCTTCGGGCAAACTGGGTACCCGATCGCCTTCTTCCATAACGGCGTGCTTGCCACCACGACCGCGGGAGACGTCTTCACGACCCTGCTTCTCGCGCTGCTTGCGGGCGGAACCTTGATATCCGTTTGCTCCGTCGTCCTATCGACCGCAACGAGGCGCGTCTTCGCAGGCCCCCTTGCCTCCGCGCTGCTTGTCGCGGCCCCGGCATTCCCGTTATTGTCCGATTCGGCGCTGGAGCATAACGCCGCGCTCAATCTCCTGCCGCTGGCCGTGTTCTCGCCTATCGAGGCAACGGGTTACGTAGGATGCTTCCCGACAGAATTCATTGGCTCCGGTTCAGGCAGCGCATCGATGCTTGCCGTGGCCCTGGCATACGTCGCGGTCTTTTTTACGGTCGGCGCCGTTGCGACACGTTCCCCCAAACAGCCTGGACCCGCGAAAAAGCACCATGGGCTCGAGCTTCTAGACGCGAGCGTGGGATACGGAAGCACGACGATACTTTCAATCGGGTCGCTTTTCCTGAGCCCGGGAACGGCGGCGGGCCTCGTTGCTCCCAACGGCTCGGGGAAAACCACCCTTCTTGAAGCGCTGTCGGGCCAATTTCCCACCCGCATCCGCTCGGGAAGCCTGGCGGCAGACGGAATCTGCCAACGTCGATCAGCCGAATTTGCAGAACTCGTCTACCTGAGCTCTTCGGGCGGCGCGGATCTCTATCCCACGCTATCGGCCATTGAGCACCTTGCTTTCGTTAGGGAGGCGTGGAAATCGGCCGCCGACATCGACTCGCTCTGCGACTCCCTCGGAATCTCCCCATATCTCGACAAGCCGACCCGTAAACTCTCGACAGGAATGAAGCAGCAGGTAAAGCTTGCCATGGCGATAGCGACCGATTGCCCGTACCTTATCCTCGATGAACCGCTGAACGGCCTCGATCCGGGAAAACGGAAAACCTCCTGCGACGCGATGCGCAGCGAGGTGGCGCGGGGACGCAGCGTGCTCATTTCAAGCCATCTACTCGACGACCTGGCAGACCTCACCAACTCGTTCTACTTCATCGAGGCCGGCACGCTCGTGGAAAAGATCAAGTCGTCCTCGCAGACGCTCAAGCAGGAATACCTCGATACATACGAGCGAGGTGAATGACATGAAACTATTTGAACAGCTGAAGTCCAATGCGTCGCGCATGGCTGTCTACGCCATCCTCGTGGCAACGGCTTTATGCGGAATCGCGGCACCCGTCTATGCGCTCAACGGGGAGAAAGGCGATGTCGAACCCGCGTACATGGCTTCGACGGTTAAGGACCGGTACAAAGCCTTCTCTGGAGACACGTTTTACGTAGCAGAGTACGACACGACCTACCGTCAGCTTCGCTACAACAAGGGCTACGACTATCTAGGCGCAGAGGCAATCAGCTATACGTCGGGTTGGTACCGCTCCAACTATGGACACATAACCCAGTTCAAGTGTAACTACCGTGTGTACAACTAAAGCAACCGGCCGGGACGAGGGGTGACGCAAAAGCGTCGCCCCTCGTTTTTAACCATGTCAACTGAACCTAGTTCAGTTTGGTTGATTTCCGATCTCAGCCGAACACATTGAGCGGAAAGGCCGTTCCCGCAGTCAGTCGAACGTCCCCGGGGCCCTTCTCAGGCCCCGGGGACGGCATTTTCCCAGTTGAAGGAACGGTGGAGATGTGTTTCGATGGGTCAGATTCGTGTCGTTCCGAAAAGACCGTGAACCTTTTGTGGGACACGCGGCGCCGTGGTACCATAGCCGAGTTTGTTGTCTTGGTCGGAAACCAAGACGCCTTATGCGCTGATCGGTAACCAGCGCCTGACCAATAAGGAGTCCTACCATGAAGCAGGGTATCCATCCCCAGTATGTCGAGTGCACGGTGACGTGCTCCTGCGGCAACACCTTCAAGACGCACGCTACCGTGTCCGAGATGAAGGTCGAGCTTTGCAACGAGTGCCACCCGTTCTACACCGGCCAGCAGAAGTTCGTCGACACCGGTGGACGCGTCCAGCGCTTCGCCGACAAGTTCGGTGGCGCCGCTGCCGCCCAGCTCAAGAAGGCCGAGGAGGCCAAGGCTGCCAAGGCCGCCAAGGCTGCTGAGGCCGAGGCCGCTCGCAAGGCCGCCGCTGAGGCTAAGGCTGCCGAGAAGGCCAAGCGTGCTGCTAAGTTTGCCGAGGAGGCTGCCAAGCAGGCCGCCGAGGCTCCCGCAGAGGCTCCCGTCGAGGAGGCCGCTGCCGAGGCCGAGACCACCGAGGCTGCTGAGTAAATAGCTCGCCGCGGAAACACTCGCATTCATGGCATGAGGGCCGCGCACCCATTTGGGTGCGCGGCCCTTTTCATTTTATTGGTGCAAACCAACCTGTCCCCATTGCACCAGATTGGTGCGAAGGGGACAGGTTGGTTTGCACCAAATGGCAGAGAGACAGCGTTTTCCCAGATAAAAGCTGCCAAAATAAACCAGTCCCTATTTGGCAGGTTGGTCGTAGTTATTACGTGGCGGTTGAGGTCGACCGCATAGGCAGCGCCTTGTTTGGCTAAAGTACAATTATCTGTGTTTAACTCGCCCGCAGCTGCACGGCGTGGGCGATGGCCAAAAAGGAAAACCACATGGGATTCATGTCAAAGCTGCTGTCCTTTGGATCCGATAAGGACCTTAAGCGCTACTACAAGATCGTCGACCAGATCAACGGTCTTGAGCCCCAGTTTGAGAAGATGACCGAGGAGGAACTCCGCGGCCAGACCGATAAGTTCCGCGAGCGTTACGCCAACGGCGAGTCGCTCGACGACATGCTTCCCGAGGCCTTTGCCACCGTGCGTGAGGCTTCCAAGCGCACCATGGGTATGCGCCACTTTGACGTGCAGCTCATTGGCGCCATGGCGCTGCACGAGGGCCACATCGCCGAGATGAAGACCGGCGAAGGTAAGACCCTCGTCTCCACGTTGGCCGGCTATCTCAACGCTATTGCCGGCAAGGGCGTGCACGTCGTTACTGTCAACGATTACCTTGCCAAGCGCGACTCCGAGTGGATGGGCCGCATCTATAAGTACCTGGGCATGACCGTCGGTCTGCTCCAGAACAACATGCCGCTCGAGCTCAAGCGCCCGGCCTACCAGGCCGACGTCACCTACGGCACCAACTCCGAGTTCGGCTTTGATTACCTGCGCGACAACATGGTTACCCGTCCCGAGCAGCGCGTGCAGCGCGGTCACAACTACGCCATCGTCGACGAGGTCGACTCCATCCTGATCGATGAGGCCCGCACTCCGCTGATCATCTCGGGCGCTGGCACCAAGTCCGCCAGTACCTACAAGGACTTCGCGCGTGCCGTGCGTGGCCTTGAGCGCGGCGAGGACGTGTCGCACGACATGCTTACCGCCACCGAGGACGTTGAACCCACGGGCGACTACGTCATGGACGAGGCCAAGCACACCATTGCCGCTACCGAGCGCGGTCTTAAGAAGATCGAGCGCCGCCTGGGTATCGATGACATCTATGCCGATCTCTCCGGCCAGTTGGTCAACCACCTGCAGCAAGCGCTGAAGGCCCAGTACATGTTCCACCGCGACAAGCAGTATGTGGTCACCAACGGTGAGGTCAAGATCGTCGACGAGTTCACCGGCCGCATTATGGAAGGCCGCCGCTATTCTGAGGGCCTGCACCAGGCCATCGAGGCCAAAGAGGGCGTGCTCGTACGCGAGGAGAACCAGACCCTGGCCACCATCACCCTGCAGAACTACTTCCGTCTGTATGACAAGCTCTCCGGCATGACCGGCACGGCACTTACCGAGGATGCCGAGTTCCGCGAGATCTACAAGCTGCCCGTCGAGGTCATCCCCTCCAACAAGCCCGTGCAGCGCGTGGACCACGAGGACCTGGTGTACCGCACCATTCAGGCCAAGTACAACGCCGTCGCCGACGATGTGGAGCGTCGCCACGCCAAGGGACAGCCGGTCCTGGTGGGCACCGTCTCCATCGAGAGCTCCGAGAAGCTGTCGGCCGCCCTTACCAAGCGCGGCATCGCGCATGAGGTCCTTAACGCCAAACACCACGAGCGCGAGGCCCATATCGTGGCCCAGGCTGGTCGCTATGGCGCCGTGACCATCGCCACCAACATGGCCGGTCGTGGTACCGACATCCTGCTGGGCGGCAACCCCGACGAGTTGGTGCGCGAGCGCCTGGAGTACGAGGGCCTGACCATGGAGGACGTGACGCCCGAGCAGCTCGAGCAGTTTAACGCCGAGGCCAAGGAGACTTGCAAGGCCGAGCGCGAGCGCGTGCTTGCCGCCGGTGGCCTGACCGTTATCGGCACCGAGCGCCACGAGTCCCGCCGTATCGACAACCAGCTGCGCGGCCGCTCCGGCCGTCAGGGCGATCCGGGCGAGACCCAGTTCTACCTGTCGCTCGAGGACGACCTCATGCGCCTGTTCGGCGGCGACAAGATGGACCGCGTCTCCAAGATGATGGTCACGGCCGACATGGGCGACGACATGCCCATCCAGCACAAGATCATCTCCAAGGCCGTCGAGAGCGCCCAGCACAAGGTCGAGAGCATCAACTTCTCCATGCGTAAGAGCGTCCTTGAGTACGACGACGTCATGAACAAGCAGCGCCAGGTCATCTACGCCGAGCGCAATAAGATTCTGGACGGCAAGGACCTGACCGACCACATCACCGAGGTCATGCACGACACCGTGTACCGCTGCGTACAGGAGTTCTGCACCAAGGACAGTCACGATGGCGAGCGCGACCTGGAGGGCCTGCGCAAGTGGGTTGTGGAGCTCACCGGCCACATCGATACACCGAAGTTCCCCGACGAGGATTATGAGGCCCTGGCTGCCGATGTCCTGGCTTACGTAGAGAAGTGCTACAACATGAAGGCCGAGCGCTTGGGCGAGGACCTGATGCGCGAACTCAACACCCAGGTCATGCTGCGCGTCATTGATACCCGCTGGATGAACTACCTGCAGGAGATGGACTACCTCAAGACCGGCATCGGCCTGCGCGGCTTTGGCCAGCGCGACCCGCTGGTTGAGTACAAGACCGAGGCCTACGGCGCGTTCCAGATACTCGTCGATACCATGTATGAGGATTACCTGCGCACAGTTCTGCGCATCGAGATCAAGGCTGCCCCGCGTGCCGTGGAGCACAAGGAGGAGCCCGCGCTCGAGGGCGCGCACTTCTCCGGTCCTGCCGAGGTCGATGGCGACAACGGCGACTCGGTGCTGCGCAAGCAGGCGCAAGTGCAGGCCCGCACGGCTGTCCAAGGTGGTCCGGCTGCCGTCAACAACGGCGGCAAGGTGACCACCTATCGCAAGTCCGAGAGCGACGATCCGTACGTCAACGTGGGCCGCAACGACCCGTGCCCCTGCGGTAGCGGCAAGAAGTTTAAGTACTGCCACGGCAGGAATCGTTAATGGCTGAGGCTTTAGAGGTAACGCCCGCCGAGCTGGACGCGTTTGCGGACCGGCTCGGTGAGGTCGAATCGTATCTCCATTTGGACGAAAAGCGCACGCGCGTGACCGAGCTCGAGGCCAAAAGTGTCGCCCCTGGCTTTTGGGATGACGCCGACGCCGCCCGTGCCACCATGGAGAAGATTGCGCGCACCAAGGAAGATATCGCTTCCGTGGACACCGCACGCGGCGAGCTATCTGACGCCCGCGCGGCGCTGGAGCTTGCCGAGGAGATGGGGGATGACCCCGATGCCGCCGCATTGCGCGAGGAGGCTGCCGCTACGGCAGAACGCCTGGCCCGCGCTATCGACCAGCTCGAGCTTTCGAGCTGGTTTACCGGTGAGTTCGATCACGGCGATGCCATTGTGACCATCAAGCCCGGACAGGGTGGCCTGGAGGCCCAGGACTGGACCTTCATGCTCTTTAAGATGTACATGAAGTACTGCCAGCGTCGCGGCTGGAAGGTCACCATCAACGACTGTCCCGCGGCCGAGGTCATCGGCATCGACCGCGCGACCTTTACCGTCGAGGGCAAGGACGCATTTGGCATGCTGCGCGCCGAGGCCGGCGTCCACCGCTTGGTGCGCATTAGCCCCACCGACGACAAGAAGCGCCGCCAGACCACGTTCGCTGGCGTCGAGGTCATCCCCGTGCTACCCGATGATATCGACATCGAGATTAGTCCCGACGACATTCGCGTCGACGTGTACCATGCAAGCGGCCCGGGCGGTCAGGGTGTCAACACCACCGACTCCGCCGTGCGCGTGACGCATTTTCCCAGCGGCATTGTGGTTACCTGCCAAAACGAGCGCAGCCAGATCCAGAACAAGGCCGCGTGCATGCAGATCCTCAAGGCTCGCCTGTACGAGATTGAGCTCGAAAAGCGTGCCGAGGCGCTCGACGAGATCCGCGGGCCCAAGACCACGATTGGTTTTGGCAACCAGATTCGCAGCTACGTGCTCTACCCGTACCAGATGGTCAAGGATCTGCGCTCGGGCGTGGAGACCAGCAATGTCGAGGCCGTTCTTGACGATGGCGACCTGGACCCGTTTGTTATTGGCTACCATCGCTGGGCCACTGGCAACGCTGACGCGGAGACCCCATCTGCATAAACCGCCCGGGTTTATGTGGAAATGGATTAAAACCCTCCGAGCGGTGTGGTTTTGTATCCAGAGTAGACCCTGCGCAGGGGTGGTTTTTGTCCGGCGAATCGGTAGAATCGAATACAAAAGTTCAAAGCGCATCCGATGGGGTGCGCTTTTTTGAGGGAGGCAGCGTGGCATACCGTCTGGACATCAAGCGCATTCTTTCGATGAACTTCTTTCACGACCTGCCCCAGATTATGTTGGGGTGCGCTCTGGCCGCTATTGCGACCGACCTGTTTTTGATTCCCAACGGCCTTGCTGCCGGTGGCGTTACGGGCCTTGCCACCATTATCCAGGCGGTCGGTGCATCGCGCGGCCTATCGCTTCCAGTTGGTATTCAGACGATCGTGATGAACGCCTTGCTGTTGTTGGTCGTTATGCGCGAGGGCGGCATGTTCTACGTGGTGCAGACGGCGACGGGCTTTGTGCTGCTGGGCTTCTTTACCGACCTGTTCGCCCCGTTTGTAGCACCTCTGGCGCATGCGGACCTGATGCTTCCCGCTATGTGGGGCGGCATTATTACGGGTATCGGTTACGGCATGGTGCTGCGTGCCGGCGCCAACACCGGCGGCTCGGACACGATTGGCCAGATCATCTCGCGTAACACCTCGCTGCCGGTGGGCTCGACCGTTATGGCAATCGATGTTGCCGTATGCGCGGCATCGGCTCCGGTCTTCTCGCTCGAAAATGCCCTGTACGCAGGACTTTCGATGGTGATTAGCGGCTATGTGATCGATGCGGTGGTCGATGGCGGCAACAAGCGTCGTATGGTACTCATCATCTCGGACAACTTCCCCGATATCGCGGCCGACATCATGTATGGTCTGGGCCGCGGCTGCACCAAATTAAAGGCGACCGGCATGTATTCGGGCGCCGAGAAGCCGGTGATCATGGTCATCGTGAGCCGTCGCGAGCTCAATACGCTCAAGACCATTGTGTGCGAGCGCGATCCTCATGCCATCGTGACGGTTGCCGACGTTACGGAAACCTTCGGTGAGGGCTTTAAGGACATTAACGCGTAGGGTCGACCGCGTTCCATCCAAAAGACGTTCACATTGATAAACCGTTTCATCAGCGGTTCTGCCTGCTCAATTGCTCAAATAATGATAAAAAGTCTGGTAAAGCCATCAGTTTCCAGCATAATGAAGGACGTACGTGCATCGCGGCTGGGTTGGGACGACCTTCTGTGCCGTGCGCATTTTGTCTAATGAGGATGAAAGGAAGGCACAATGAGCGACGAAGAGCTCAAAAAGGTTGCCAACGAGGTAAGGAAGGGCATCGTCACCGGCGTGCACGCTGCCAAGTCCGGCCATCCGGGCGGTTCGCTCGGCGCTGCCGACATCATGACCTATCTGTACTTTGAGGAAATGAACGTCGACCCGGCCGATCCCCGCAAGGCCGATCGCGACCGTTTTGTGCTCTCCAAGGGCCATTGCGCTCCGGGTCTGTACGCCGTGCTCGCCGAGCGTGGGTTCTTCCCCAAGGAGGATCTTGAGACGCTGCGCCACATCGGCAGCCACCTGCAGGGTCATCCCAACATGAACGACACTCCGGGCGTTGACATGTCCACCGGTTCGCTCGGCCAGGGCATTTCCGCCGCCGTGGGCATGGCCGTTGCCGCCAAGCACTGGGGCGACGACTATCGCACCTACGCCCTGCTGGGCGATGGCGAGAGCGAGGAGGGCCAGGTCTGGGAGGCCGCCATGTTTGCCGGCAACCAGCAGCTCGATAACCTCTGCGTGATCGTCGACCACAACGGTCTGCAGATCGATGGACCCGTCGAGGAAGTCAACGACCCCATGCCGCTCGCCGACAAGTTCCGCGCCTTCAAGTTCCATGTGGTGGAGCTCGCCGACGGCAACGATTTCGACCAGATTCGCGCCGCCTTTGCCGAGGCTCGCGCCACCAAGGGGCAGCCGACTGCCATTATCGCGGAGACCACAAAGGGCAAGGGCGTGTCCTTTATGGAGAACCAGGTGGGTTGGCACGGCAAGGCCCCCAACGATGAACAGTTTGAGCAGGCCATGGCAGAGCTCACGGCCGCCGGAGAGGAGCTCTAGGATGGCAGACGTCAAGAAAATCGCCACGCGCGTAAGCTACGGCGAGGCCCTCGTCGAGCTCGCCAACGAGCACGATGACTTTGTGGTCCTCGACGCCGACCTGGCCGCCGCCACGCAGACCGGCAAGTTTAAGGCCGCTTGCCCCGATCGCTTCTTCGATGTGGGCATTGCCGAGAGCAACCTGATGGGTGTTGCCGCCGGTATCGCAACCACCGGTCGCGTTGCCTTTGCGAGCACCTTTGCCATGTTCGCCGCTGGTCGCGCCTTTGAGCAGGTCCGCAACTCCATCGGCTACCCGCACCTCAACGTCAAGATCGGCGCCACGCACGCCGGTATTTCGGTGGGCGAGGACGGCGCTACGCATCAGTGCTGCGAGGATATCGCCCTGATGCGCGTCATCCCCGGCATGACCGTTATCGTTCCCGCCGACGACGTGGAGGCCCGTGCCGTGACGCGCGCCGCCTACGAGTGCGACGGCCCCGTGTACATGCGCTTTGCCCGTCTGGCCTCGCCGGTCATCAACGACCCCGAGACCTACAAGTTCGAGGTAGGCAAGGGCATCGTCATGCGCGAGGGCACCGACGTGACCATCATCGCCTGCGGCCTGATGGTCGGCGAGGCCCTCGAGGCCGCCGAGCAGCTCGCTGCCGAGGGCATCGATGCCGAGGTCATCAACATGCACACCATCAAGCCCATCGACGCCGACCTGATCGTCAAGAGCGCCACCAAGACCGGCCACGTCGTGACCGTCGAGGAGCACTCCGTGATCGGTGGCCTGGGCAGCGCCGTTGCCGATGTCCTGTGCGAGCAGTGCCCGACGCCGCTCAAGAAGATTGGCGTCAACGACACCTTTGGTGAGTCTGGCCCGGGTGCCGAGCTCTTGCACAAGTATGGCCTGGACGCCGCCAACATCGTGGCGACCACCAAGGAGTTCTTGGCATAAGGCAAGACGAGGCAAAGTATCGCCTCAGCAACCGTATGCAATCCAAAACAGGGGCGTCCTCAAAGAGGACGCCCCTGTTTTTGTCGGCAACAAACAAATTAGGCCCGCACCAAGCAAGGGTTTTCTTCGGGAAACGGGCCCAGACCAGCAAAGTGCAATTCAGACCCTCCCAACTTTGTGTGCACGGCATCTCAAGCTGGTGCGTCGGCCCCCTAGTAGTCGCAGACCGGGCACAGGGTTACTCTCCAAATCTTTCCGCAGGACGGAGGAGCCCCTGCCGCGCGAAGCGCGCAGCGGGGGCTCCGACATGTCCGAGGACGATTTGGAGAGTAACCCTGCGCCCGGCCGGTGAGACCCAAACCCCGCCATGCTTCTTATGTGCAGTAAAGCTAATGCTGCTAAAATACAAAGCGCTCATGTAGTTTAAACGCACGACGATAAGGAGCACCAGTGGGTAACCACTTCCGTACCTCCGGTGCGGGCGATGATGCCCCCAAGACGCAGGCAGGCGTCCAGGGCAGTCGTTTCGCCACTCCGGATTCAGAGGGCCAGCCTGTTGCTCAGGCCCCCGCTCAGCCGGCAGATCAGGCACAGCCGGCATCCGATCCCTTTGCCTACAATCCCACCAGCGATGTTGCGCTTTCCGGCACGGCGGGTTTTGAGCCCGTTCAGGCTGTGACCGCTCGCGTGGAGCAGCCTCAGGCTGGCGCCGCCGCGCCGCAGCCTAGCATGGCCGGCATTCCCGACCCCATGGCTCCTGCGACACCGGCTCCTCAGCCTGCGCAGTCTGGCCTCTTTGCCGCTATTCCCGATCCCACGCAGCCTGCTGCCCCGGTGGTCGAGAGCGATCAGGCAGCCGAGGTCGCAAGCCTCGATAACGCGCTCAACAACCCCGATTTTACGTCGGTGTTTGCGCCCATCGATCCGCAGGCCAGCCGCAAGAAGATGGCCAAGCAGGCCGGTGTCGAGCCCGTCATCCTTATGGAGCATGTCACCAAGATCTATCCGGCACAGCCCAACAAGCCTGCACTCGACGACATCAACATCGAGATCTATCCGGGCGAGTTCGTCTTCCTGGTCGGTCACTCCGGCTCGGGTAAGACCACGCTGCTGTCTACGCTCAACCGCGACGTCAAGCCGACGAGCGGTCGCATCCTGGTTGCCGGTCAGGACCTCATGAAGATCAAGAACCGCAAGGTTCCGTTCCTGCGCCGCCAGATTGGCGCCGTGTTCCAGGACTTTAAGCTTCTGCCGCAAAAGAGCGCCTACGAAAACGTGGCGTTTGCCCTGCAGTGCATCGGCAAGCCCAAGGGCGTCATTCGCAGCCAGGTGCCCGAGGTGCTGCGTCTGGTCGGTCTGGCCGATCAGATGGACTCGCTACCCGACCAGCTTTCCGGTGGCGAGCAGCAGCGCGTTGCCGTCGCCCGCGCTATGGTCAACCGTCCGCCGTTGCTGATCTGCGACGAGCCGACGGGCAACCTCGACCCGGCGATCTCGCTGGGCATCATGAAGCTGCTCGAGCGTATTAACCGCACGGGCACCACCGTGATCGTCGCCACGCACGACCGCGAGATGGTCGATAGCATGCACCGTCGCGTGATCGCCCTCGAGGGCGGCCACGTTATCCGCGACCAGGAGAGGGGAGGTTACGGCAACTATGGCACCAACTAACGTGGGCTACTCCTTCAAAGAGGCAATCAGCCACTTCTTCCGTAACTGGACTACCTCGCTCGGCGCCGTCATCACGATCTTCCTTTCGCTGTTTATCATCGGCCTGTTCATCATGGGCTCCGCGATGCTGAACTCCGTGATCGGCACCGTCGAGGATCAGGTTGTCATCAACGCGTTCATTAGTGATGACGCCGATCAGGCCGATGTTCAGGCTTTTGAGGCCGAGCTCAAAACGTGGAGTAACGTGAAGTCCGTGACCTATAAGGACAAGGACGACGCGCTGGCCGAGTACACGAGCAAGATGTCGGGTAACGCCGATGCCACCATGAGCGCGCTCGACGGCCAGAACCCGCTGCCGGCTTCGTTTGCAATTGAGATGGACGATCCGTCCAAGGTCGAGAGCACGGCCCAGAAGCTCAAGAAGAACGCCGACTTCCAGAAGATCGCGGATGATGGCGACGTCAACGCGAGCGTGCTGTACGGCCAAGAGGAAGTGAGCCGCCTGTTCCAGGTGACCAACTACATCCGCATCGCCGCCGTGGTGCTCGTTGGCCTTCTGACCTTTATCGCATTCATCTTCATCAACAACACGATTCGCCTGTCCATCACGGCGCGTCGTCGTGAGATTGCGATTATGCGTCTGGTCGGCGCCAGCAACGGCTTCATTCGCGGCCCGTTTATCACCGAGGGCGTACTGCAGGCCATTTTGGGCTCGCTGCTTTCCATCGGCGTTCTGGAGCTGCTGCGCAATCTGATGATTCCGCGTCTGCAGGAGAGCATCGGCTGGATGTCGTTTGCCCTGCCGATGCAGTACTACCTGGTGACCTATGCTGCGCTGATCCTGGTCGGTGTGATTATCGGTCTCTTTGGTTCTGCCATCGCCATGCGCCGCTACCTGCGCGTGTAGGCATGCCTGGAATTCACCCCTTCCAACGGGTCGTCTCTTATGGGGCGGCCCGTTTTTTGATCCCTAGGGGACGGCAGGAAAGCGAATCATTTGGGTAGACTCTTTGGAGTTCGCAATCGATAGTTAGGAGGCGCCATGGGGCGCAATAACAAGCATAAGCGCGGTGCCCGCAATAAGCGCGGGCCGGTGCGCAGCGAACGCCGTCCGAGCCTGACCGGGCGCGTGCAGCTCCATGAGCATGGCGCCTATGTCATAACCGAGAATGGCGACTACAAGGTCATGGGCCGCGGTAAGCGCGAGATCATGGACGGCGATACCGTTGCCGTGAGCATTAAGAACAGCCCGCACGGTGAGCGGCGCGCCGTGATCGAGGGCGTGGTTGAGCGCGCAGCCATAAGCGTGGTGGGTACGTACCAGACCGCCGGTCCGCTCGGCGTGATCGAGCCGCTCGATTCGCGCCTGAAGGCCGACTTCTTCATTCTGCCCGAGGATACCTCGGCGGATCGTCTGGGCGTCCACCCGGGTGATGCCGTTGTCGCGCGCATTTTGACCTACCCGACGCGCCTGGAATCGGGCACCGTGACGATCGAACGCCGCATTGGCGGAGATGACGCGCCCGATTTGGGCGTTCAATATGTGATGGCGCGTTATGGCTATACCGATAGCTATCCCGAGGCCGCGCTGGACGAGGCCGAGGGGCTTTCGCTCGATGTGTCCGCGGCGCTTAAGGACCCGCTCCGCCGCGATCTGCGCGACCGCTTTGTCATCACGATCGACCCGGTCGACGCGCGCGACTTTGACGATGCCATTTCGCTTGAGCGCACGCCCGAGGGTGGCTACAAGCTGGGTGTGCATATCGCTGACGTTTCTCACTATGTGGCTTGGGACGGGCATATCGATCTTGAGGCTCGCCATCGTACGACATCGGTGTATCTGGCCGATCACGTGCTTCCCATGCTGCCCGAACGCCTGTCCTGTGACCTGTGTTCGCTTCGCCCTGACGAGGACCGTCTTGCGTTTACCGTTGACATTGAGCTCGATGCGCAGGGTCGCGTGCGGCATTACGATCCGTACCCCAGCGTGATTCGCTCGCGTGTGCGTATGGACTATGACGGCGCCGAGGCACTGCTGGTGCGTGCCGGCGCGGTTGAGTATTCGGTGCTGGAGGGTGCGGCCGAGGATGTTGCGGCTGCTGAGGTCTCGCGCGAGGAGGCGCTTGAGCGCGGTCTTGCGTGCGAGAAGGCCGCCCGCGGCTGCAACGTCGACCTCGGCAATTTCCTTGTCGCCGCCAACGAACTCGCCGAACTTCGCCGTCGTATTCGTCGCGTCCGCGGCTCAGTCGATTTTGACACGGCCGAGATTCGCGCTCTATTGGATGAGGACGGAGTGCCCGTGCAGATTGTGGCGCGTGAGCGTTCGTGTGCCACGTCGCTTATCGAGGAAGCCATGCTGCTCGCCAACGAGTGCGTGGCCGAGTGGCTGGCAGACCGTGATATCGAGGCCTGCTATCGCGTGCATGAGGATCCGAGCCCCGATAGCCTGCACGGTGCCGCCGTTGCGCTGGCGCAGCTGGGCATCATCGACGATCGCCGTGCTGCCGGTATTGCCCTGGGGAGTCCCGATGAGCTGCAGGCTGCAGTTGATGCTGCCGCCGGTACGGCAAACGCACCGCTCGTCAACACGTTGCTTCTGCGCAGCATGCAGCGTGCGCTGTACAAGCCGCGCAACGAGGGCCATTTTGCACTCGCCGCGCCGTGCTACTGTCACTTTACGAGTCCCATCCGTCGCTATCCCGATCTGGTGGTGCACCGCGTGCTCAAACTGCAGTTGGCCTATGAGCAGCTCGGCGGCAAGGACGCCCTGGTCCGTACGCCGCGGCTGATCGGCAAGGGGCGCGAGTCGCTGCCGCGCATTCTGCCGCAGATCTGCCGCGCATGCAGCGACGCCGAGCGCGCGGCCGATGCCGCCAGCCATGCGACGCAAAAGATCAAGATTGCCCAGTACTATGAGGACCGTCTGGGCGAGCGCTATGCCGGAACGGTCTCATGGGTCAGCAGTATGGGCCTGTTCGTACGCTTGGACCTGACACAGGTCGAAGGCTTGGTTTCGATCAAGAGCCTGGGCAACGAGTGGTTCGAGTTTGACGAGGACGCGCTCACGCTCACAGGTGCCGACACGGGGACCCGCTATGAACTGGGGCAGCGTGTGATCATCGAGGTCTCGCGCGTCAATACCACGCGTGGGCACTTGGACTTTAAGCTTATCCATTAGCCAAATCCCGACTCATGGCGGGAGAGCGGAGGGCGGTCTTTCGGGGCCGCCCTCCGCATTTGGATCATGGCTACCTTGCCGTTTGCTCGGCCGCCCGCTTACCTGCTATTCGAGAGGTAAAACCTACCAAAATAAACCTGTCCCTTTTTGGCAGGTTTACAAGAAAGCGGGGATGAGATGGCGACGGTGTACGGTTATGCGCGGGTGAGTTCGCGCGATCAGAATCTGAATCGGCAGCTGGATGCGCTGGGCGCCTATGGCGTGGGCTCGGCGAATATTTATGCCGACCATGCGAGCGGCAAGGACTTCGATCGCCCGCGGTATCGCGAGCTGCTGCACATCCTGGGAGACGGGGACGTGCTGGTGGTGCTTTCTATCGACCGACTTGGCCGTAATTACTCCGAGATTCTTGAGGAATGGCGACGCATTACCAAGGAGCTCGGGGTTGCCATTGTGGTGTTGGACATGCCATTGCTTGACACGCGCGCCAGGGCCAGCGGCACGCCGGATGTGACCAACACCCTGATTGCCGATATTGTGCTGCAACTGCTGAGCTACGTGGCGCAGGTGGAGCGCGAGAATATCCATCGGCGCCAGGCGGAGGGAATTGCAGCGGCGCGGGCGCGAGGGGTTCGTTTCGGTCGACCTCGCAAGCCGTGCCCTCCTCAGTTTGAGCTGGTACGCGATAGCTATGAGGCGGGCGATATTACCCGCAGCCAGGCGGCAAAGTGCCTGGGCGTGTGCGTGGGGACATTCGATCGCTGGATGCGCGAGGCGGGGTAGGGGTTTGCGTCGCTTTGTCGCTTCCTGTTGCGATTCAAATTTTGATACGGTGACGATGTCATTCGGGGCTACACTCGCTGATATTCAAAAAAGGAGGTAGGCCCTTGGCGCGCGTAAAACAAATAATCGGATGGACCGCGATCGTTCTGTTCGCTGCAACGCTGGCGGGCATCTGGGTGCTGACGGAGCAAAATGCGGTGGAGACGTCGTTGCTGAGCGAGTCCACCGCGCGTGTGGTGGAGGGTCAGGCTACGGGCGTACAGGCTGCCGATGCCACGGGTGAAGCTCAGACGGAGAACGGAATGACCGGGGGCACCGATTCGGCTGCCTCGAATGTACGGTCTGGCCGACTTGCTTCCATTCGCATGTGGGTGGGCACGAACGTCCGTCGCGTTGCCCATACCGTAGAGTTTTTCTTCGTCGGATTGTTCGCCTCGGTGGTCGTGGTTTGCCTTTCCAGGCGTCCGTGGAGCGTATGCTCCCGTTGCCTGCCCGTATTGCTATTTTGCGCCGCCTGCTCCATTGGCGATCAGGTGCATAAGATCTTTGTTCCCGGCAGGCATTTCGACGTTATCGATTTAGGATTCGATGCTGCGGGCTATGTCACCGCCATGCTGTTGGTATTGCTGGCAGCGGCGTTGGTGCGCTATGCGACTCGGCCGATCGGCGCCCATGCGAGGCGCTAGCCGGTAACAAACCCGTTTCTGATAATGCGACCTTGTTGAATTATTTTGTGTCGCGCGTATTTCCGAGCGGTCGGATTTGAGGGGCGAGCGGTAGAACGCTCGCCCTTTGTGCGCCACGATGCGGCACAATGTACCGTAAAAGCTGTTTGTATCCGGTACGAATCGTTCGTTGGTCTTTAATTCTTCTCAACGGAGGTGTTTGAGATGGCAAACGGATTGCTTTTGCGGCTTCGCGAGCGTGAGCTCAGCGCGAGCCCGGCGGAACGCAATGTCATCGCATATGTAAGCGCTCATCCGCACGAGGTGGTCGGGCTGTCCGTCCGCGGTCTTGCCGATGCCACGTTCTCCTCGCCCTCGAGCATTTTGCGCTTTTGCAAGCGCTTGGGTTTTGCGGGCTACAAGGAGTTCCAGCGCGAACTGATTGCCGAGCTGGCGCTCTTGGGTGACAAGAAAGACGTTGCCCTCGAGGACATCTCCATGGATGACAGCGTCGAACGTATCGTGGGGAAGGTGATGAAAAGCAACGTGCGCACGATCGAAGCGACGGCGCGAACGCTCGATTACACCGTCTTGGAGCGATGTGCGGCCTATCTTAAGCGGGCACGCGCGGTCAATCTGTTCGGTATCGGTGCCTCTCGTTTGGTCGCGCACGATCTGGCGCAAAAGCTCATGCGTGTCGACAAAGAGTGCCATCTGTACGACGACTGGCATGATCAGCTCTTGTGTGCCAAGAACATGCATGAGGGCGATATGGCGATCGCCTTTAGCTACTCGGGCTTGACGCAAGAGGTGCTGGACTGCACCGCCGAGGCTCAACGTCACAACTGTCCCGTTGTGGCCGTTACCAAAGTAGATGGATCATCCAAGCTTGCCACCATGGCCGATGCCGTGCTCGGCGTCGCTGCGAGTGAGCCCTTGGTCCGCAGCGGTGCCATGGCTTCGCGTATGGCCCAGCTTATGGTTGTCGATGCCCTGTACGCTGCTTACGTTGCCAGCGACTACGAACGGGCGACGCATGTCATTAAGCAAAACTACATCGAGAAACAGGAAAGATGAGGTGAATGAAATGCTCGATTTAACAAAATTCACGACCGAACAGCGTAATCAAAGGTCTATGGACCTCGATACGATGACATCGCTGCAAATCGTCACGATGATGAACGATGAGGATCTTCGTGCCGTCCAGTCGGTCACGAAAGTGTTGCCCCGGGTTGCCACAGCAATCGACTGGGCTGCTGAGGCACTCGAGCGCGGCGGGCGCGTCTTTTACATGGGCGCAGGCACCAGCGGCCGTCTGGGCGTACTCGACGCTTCGGAGTGTCCGCCCACGTTTGGCGTGTCACCCGATCTGATTGTCGGGCTCATTGCCGGAGGCGAGACGGCGTTTATCAAGGCTGTCGAAGGTGCCGAAGACAGTGAGGAGCTTGGCGCGAGCGACCTGCGGGGGCGTGGGCTCTCGGACAAGGATCTTGTCGTTGGCCTGGCGGCAAGCGGTCGTACTCCCTATGTGGTGGGCGGCCTTGTGTACGCCAAGGCAACTGGGTGCAAGACGATCGCAATTGCCTGCAACCAAGGGTCGAAGATCGGGGAGAGCGCAGATCTTGCCATTGAACCCGTGCCCGGTCCCGAGGTACTGACCGGCTCAACGAGGCTCAAGGCGGGAACGGTTCAAAAGCTCATTCTCAACATGATTTCGACCGGTGCCATGGTCAAGATCGGCAAGGTATACCAAAACCTGATGGTCGATGTGCAGCAGACGAACGAGAAGTTGGTGGTGCGCGGCCAGAACATCGTGATGGAGGCGACCGGCTGCACGCGCGAGCGCGCTATTCAGGCGCTTGCAGATGCCGGCGGCCACGTAAAAACCGCTATTGTCTCGGTACTGCTGGACTGCGATGCCGAGCAGGCTGCGGTAGCTCTTGAGCGAGCGCGAGGCCATGTCCGTGCTGCGGTGAGTGGCCATGAGAAGAGCGATGCCGATGCCCAATAGGTGCGCGGCGTGAGCTGATATGGCATCCAGACAAGATACCCAATACAAGGAGGAGTTATGACGAACAAAGAGCTGGCTCAAAAGCTGCTGGACCTTTTGGGCGGTAAAGACAACGTGCTCGCAAACGCGGCGTGCATGACGCGCCTGCGCGTGACCGTCAAAGACGCGGGCAACGTCGACACGGAGGGCATTAAGGCGCTCGACGGCGTGATGGGCCTGGTCGAGGACGACACGATGCAGATCGTACTGGGGCCGGGCAAGGTGAATAAGGTGCTCGAGGAGTTCTCCAAGCTCACCGGCCTTGCGAAAGGCGTTGCTGACGAGAGCGTGGTCGACGCTGCGGCCACAAACAAGGCCGCGCAGAAGGCCAAGTACGAGTCCAAGCCGGTTCAGGCCTTCCTCAAGAAGATTTCCAATGTCTTCGTCGCCCTGCTTCCCGGCATCATTGCGGCTGGCCTCATCAACGGTATCTGCAACGTCATTAACGTCTCGACGGCAGGCGCGCTTGCGGGCGAGTGGTGGTACCAGGGCATTCGTTCCATGGGCTGGGCCCTGTTTGCCTATCTGCCCATCTTGGTGGGCTATAACGCGGCACGTGAGTTTGGTGGCTCCGCTGCGCTGGGCGGTATCGCCGGCATGATGTGTATCGCCAACAGTGCCATGCCCCTGCTTGCGCCTGGCGCGGCCGATCCTGCCACTGCCATTCTGCTGCCGCTCACCAATGCGCAGTACAACCCCGCAGCGGGCGGCATGATCGCGGCTCTTATCGCTGGCGCATTTTTTGCCTGGATGGAGCGTCAGATTCGCAAGGTTATGCCCAACGCACTCGACACGTTCTTGTCCCCGCTGCTGGTGCTCATCATCGGCGCCTTTGCTCTGATGCTCGTCATCCAGCCGGTTGGCGCATGGCTGACGACTGCCATCTTTAGCGTTTTGACCTTTATCTTCGAGAAGCTGGGCGTCCTGGGCGGCTATATCCTGTCGGCAGGCTTCTTGCCGCTGGTTTCCGTCGGCCTGCATCAGGCGCTCACGCCGATCCACGCTATGCTCAACGATCCCGACGGCGCTACCAAGGGCATCAATTACCTGCTCCCCATCCTTATGATGGCTGGCGGCGGTCAGGTCGGTGCCGGTCTGGCGCTGTACTTTAAGACCAAGAACGCCAAGCTCAAGAAGTACGTCGCAGAGTCCATTCCCGTTGGAATCCTGGGTGTGGGCGAGCCTCTGATGTATGCTGTTACGCTGCCGCTCGTTCGTCCGTTTGTGACGGCCTGTCTGGGTGCCGGATTTGGCGGCGCGCTCGCGGCGCTGCTTCACATCGGCACGGTTTCTCAGGGCGTTTCCGGTCTGTTTGGCCTGCTGATCGTCGTTCCTGGCCAGCAGCTCGGCTACGTTGCCGCTATGCTGTTTGCCTATGCCGCCGGCTTTGTCCTGACGTGGTTCTTTGGCGTCGACGAGCAGAAGATCAACGAGTTCTTTGGCGAATAGTTTGATATCGCGAGCCGTGTTGCTCAGGGCTCGCGGCGCGCGGCAGATTTCTTGATGCTATGGTTGTGCCGGCGGGGCTAACTGCTCCGCCGGCCTTTTTTAAAGGAGCGTTGAAACGTGAAAACGGGTATTTCGATTTATCTTTCCAGCCCTCTGCAGGATATTGAGCGGACGATTGAGCACGGTGCCGCGGCGGGTGCGCGCTATGCGTTCACCTCGCTGCATATTCCCGAGGATGGGGGAGCGGCGTATGCCGATAAGGTCCGTCATGTGCTGTCGCTGCTTTCCGCCCGCGGCATTGCGCTCATCGCCGATGTGGGGCCGCGCACGTGCGATTTGCTCGGGCTTGAGCGCATCGAGGACCTGCGCGATCTGGGGTTGGAATACCTTCGTTTGGACTATGGCTTTAGCGCCCGGCGGGTCGCGGAGCTGTCCGGTGTATTTCGCATTGTGGTCAATGCATCGACGGTGAGTTCTGATGAAATCGCATCGTGGCGTGAGGCCGGTGCCGATGTGACTCGTTTTGCTGCCTGCCACAATTTTTACCCCAAGCCTTATACCGGTTTAGCTCTGGAGGACATTGCTCGGGTGAATCTTCGTCTTGCGGCGCTTGGATTCGAAATCATGGCTTTTGTGCCGGGTGATGCCAACGTTCGCGGGCCGGTATTCGAGGGGCTGCCGACGGTCGAGGCACAGCGCGGTCGCGCGTCAAAGGTTGCCCTCAACATGCTTGAGCTCGCACATGGCGCCGATTGCGACATTGTGTTGGTCGGCGACCCCGATCTTTCCGATGCGGGCTGGGCGCAGTTTGCTCAAGTTTCCGCCGGATACGTGGACCTGCAATGCGAGCTTGAGTCCGGTTATGCCTATGTACGTGGGCAGATTCATCACGACCGGCCCGATTCGAGCACCCTCATCTTTAGGTCTCAGGAGTCGCGCACGACGCTTAAACCGGATTCCGTGCCGATGGATGCCGGTGCCGGCCTGTCGCGAAAGACGGGGTCGATCGCTGTGAGCAATAGCGGCTACGGGCGCTACGAAGGCGAGCTTGAGATTGCGCGGGTCGATCTTCCCGGTGACGAGCGCATGAACGTTGCGGGTCATATCACGCCCGAGGCAATGGAGCTGCTGCCGTTCATCAAACGCGGATTCGGGGTACGGTTCGTTTAGCGTGCGACCCGTGGGCTACAATTGGCCCATCATACGAAGGCACCTCGTGTGGCGTGTGTCCGCGTTGGCCGATCTATATTCGGAGGATTCCCATGACCGTACTGTTTGTTGAATATCCCAAGTGCTCGACCTGTAAGAAGGCCAAGGCATGGCTGGACGAACATGGGGTAGAGTATATCGACCGCGATATCGTTTTGGACAATCCCACGGCTGATGAGCTTGCGACCTGGATTGCTCGTTCGGGGCTGCCGGTGCGGCGCTTCTTTAATTCGTCGGGCATGAAATATCGAGAGCTGGGCCTGAAGGCGCGCCTGGATGCGGGTATGACGGACCAGGAATGCTGCGAGCTGTTGGCGACTGACGGCATGCTGGTCAAGCGTCCGCTGCTGGTGGGCGACGACTTTGCGATCCCCGGCTTTAGGGAAGCGGCTTGGACCGAGGCATTGCTGTAGCGGCTGCGGAAAGTGCGATCCGTTTTGAGTGCTCAGGGTGGGACGTGTTTTCCACTGGCGGGCTCGCTCGGCTCAATCCTCGAGCTGTGCCCATTCGTGCGGATCGTAGACCTTTACGTGCTTGTTGGGCTTGCCGCTCCAGTACTCCTCGTCCATAAAGGGCAGATATGCCTGAACGCCGGGGCAGATAAAGGGAATCCGCTGCTGTTGCAGTCGCTCGCGCTGGCGCTGTTCCAGGTGCGCCTCGGATATGACGGTCGGCATACCGGACAGCTCGACGAGGCTTGCCTGGATTCGTTTAAGGTCGGGGAGTCCCGCGTGCCATGACATCCGCATGATCAAAAAGGATGCACGGCGGTATTTTGCCAGCATCACCGTGATGGCGGGGCGCAGGGTGGGATGGATTTTGTCCCGTTCGGGCCAAAGGTCAGCAGTGATCTCGAGGCCCAGGGTCTCCCATAGGTAATCAAGCTCTTCGTCCATGGCGCCTCGATATCTACGTGATCATTGATACTTCGATTGTGTTGCCTGGTGCTATCGTTTTCACGGTAGAATCTGCCAACGGTTGACGGCTACCGCTCGCGGCGTTTTGCCCTTCGTGTGCAGCGGTCGACTTCACAGGTCCTTCACGGGTTGGACTAAATTAGGCCAATTTGACTGAATTTCAAAAAAGTCAAAATTGGGGCTTGCGTCACGGCGTGACTTCCCGTATATTTCTTTCTTGCGCAAAGGCACAGCCGAGCGCAGCGATGCAGTCATTGGGATGTCGTCTAATGGCAGGACAGCGGATTCTGGTTCCGTCAATGGGGGTTCGACTCCCTCCATCCCAGCCATTGCATTTGCTACATATGGCCCGTTCGTCTAGCGGTTTAGGACGCCGCCCTCTCAAGGCGGAGATCACCAGTTCGAATCTGGTACGGGCTACCAAACTTGAACGCCCGGGCCTCGTAAGAGACCCGGGTTTTGTGTATTGACCGTATATACGGCGCCTGCCGTGTTTCGCTCAGATCGAGGAGTAGCCATGGATCTGCCCATCAGCTTGCAAGACATCACGTATGCCGAGAACTATCTGGCGCAGGGCGACCTGGCTACGGCGACGCCGCTGCTGGAGCGTCTGGTGGAGCTCGCCGAGGAGTATATCGACGCTGAGTGCAAGACGGAGGAGAAGCGTCAATACTTTAGCTTCGATAGCAAGTTTGAGCGCTTGGCCTATCGCCGCGTGGAGAAGGATCCGCGCGAGCTCGTGCAGGTCGAGGTGCCGTTTGACCGCCTGTACTCTGACATGGCGTTTGCCTACATTCGCCAGCAGGATTATGTAAGCGCTCGTAATGCCCTGATGCAGGCTGTGCGTTGGGACCCTATGAACTGCAACTATCGCTTGGATTTGGCCGAGCTGTTCCGCGCTCTCGAGGACAAGCAGGAGTGGGCATCGCTCTCGTTCTCGGTGCTGGAGCGCGCGAGCGATGGTAAGTGCGCCGCACGCGCCTACACCAACTTGGGTCAGTACTTCTTGGAGCCCGAGACCGAGAACATTTCGGCTGCCGTGGGCTGCGCGCGTCTGGCGCTGCGCCTGGCGCCCAACGATGCGCATACGACGCGCCTGCTCAACAAGATCCATACCACCTATCCGGATGCCGCGGACGAGAGTGACGACCATGTGATGGGTGAGCTCGCCCTGCAGGGCGTGCCGACCTCGCCTTCGGCCGAGATCGCCATCTGTCTGATCATGTGTGCGACCGACGCTGCGAGTGACGGCGACAAGCAGGAAGCTACGCGCCTGACGGTCCGTGCCCGCGACCTAGTGGGCGAGGAGGCATGCGCGGCGATTATCAAGCTGGTGCGCGAGAGCGATGCCGAGCTCAATGCCGAGCGCAAGGCAAAGCGCGAGGCTGCGGGCTCAAACGCCGATGGTGCCAAGGAGGCCGGCGATGCCCAGTAAGCGCGAGCGCAAGCTCATTTCCAAGAATCGCTCGGCACACCACGAGTACTTTATCGATGAGACCTTTGAGTGCGGTATTGAGCTGAGCGGTACCGAGGTCAAGTCGATTCGCGAGCGCGCGTGCCAGATTACCGATACCTTTGCACTGATTCGTGGCGGGGAGTGCTGGCTCGTCGGCCTGCATATCCACCCTTATAGCCATGGTGGCGTGTGGAATCGCGATCCCGACCGTCGGCGCCGTCTGCTGCTGCACCGCAAAGAGATCGACTTTCTTGACGGCAAACTTCGCAACCGTGGTTATGCGCTGGTTCCGTTGGAGCTCTACTTTAATACCGACGGTCGCGTAAAACTGCTGCTGGGCCTGGGTCGCGGCAAGAAGCTCTACGACAAGCGCGAGGACATGGCCAAGCGTGATGTCCAACGCGAGATCGACCGCGCCCTCAAGGAACGCAACCGCTGACCGTCCTTCATAAGTTGCGGTGGAATACGGACTGTTTTGCCTGTTTGAGGGGCTATTCAGTCCCTATTTCACCGCAACTGCGGGCGTCTCATCTTTCTTACTGTTCTGACACATATGTTGCAAAGGCGGCGTCCGTTATGGGCGCTGCCTTTTTTGTGGGTACATACATCCATGAGGTTCCAACCCGAGTTAGGGGAGTGATCGTTATGGACAAAACTGCGTTCTTTACCATGCCGAGCGGCCTGTACGTGGTGAGCTCCGCTGCAGACGGGCTGCGTGCCGGCTGCGTTATCAACACGGCGGTGCAGGTGACATCCATGCCGCCGCGCATTTCGGTTGCCGTGAACAAGGACAACGTCACCTCGGGCGTCATCGCATCGGCCAAAGCGTTCGCGCTGACCGTGATCGATCAGACCGCCGACATGCTCTACATCGGTAACTTTGGCTTCCGCACCAGCAGCGATTACGACAAGTTTGCCAAATACGAGACCCGCGAGACGGCTCTGGGCATGCCCTATGTGCCCGAGCACGCGGCGGCCCTGTTTAGCTGCCGTTTGATCGACACTGTGGATGTGGGCACGCATCTGCTGTTTATCGGCGAGGTCGAGGATGCCGAGCGCCTGAGCGACGAGACGCCACTCACCTACGATTACTACCATAAGGTCCTGAAGGGCAAGACGCCTCCGAAGGCGTCCTCGTATCAAGGCTAGAAATGTTCTAAAAATACTTGCATTATATTATTGAGAATATATACTAATAAGTAAGTACACCAGCAGTCACGTTCGAGAGGAGAACATCATGGCTGAGGAGAAGAAGACGTATAAGTTCGTGTGCACCGTTTGCGGTTACGAGGTTGAGGTCGACACGCCCGAGCTGCCCGAGGATTACGTGTGCCCGGTCTGCGGCGTCGGTCCCGATCAGTTTGAGCTCGTCGAGGAGTAGCTTGTCGGCACGCGGCTCACGGCAACACATAGCTCTGTCCAAGGGTCCCGGCTGGATATTCCGGCTGGGACCCTTTTGATTTATCTGACGGTTTAAAACGGCCTTACGTGTTACAGATTGAGACGTTATATCTGGACAGCCACGCCATCCCAATTACATCCCCGTTAGCAGCACGATGTCGAGAATCGTCACGATGACGCCGATCCCTACAAGCAGCGCGTTGAGTGGACGCGAGTTGGCGTATTTGCCCATGACGCGGGGTGAACTGGTGAGCCGTATGAGCACAAAGACCGTAATCGGCAGTTGAAGCGACAGCAGTGCCTGACTCCAGATGAGACCTTCAAAAGGATTTGGGACGACTAGGCACGCCGCCACTGCGCCGACGAAACAGGCCGCCACCCCGATCGAGGAATGTCGGTCGTGGATGTCGTATTCCTCGTCGAACATGCCCGCAGTGATGGTGCCTGCCGCCATGCCCGCCGTCACGCTACTCGAGAGACCCGCGAACAGCAGCGCTACCGCAAAGATGGTCGAGCTCGCCGGGCCCAAGATGGGGGAGAGCGTGGCCGCTGCGACGGCGAGGTCGTCTACGACAATGCCGTGCGCAAAGAAGGTCGTTGCGGCCAGGATGACCATGGCCGAGTTGATTGCCCAGCCCACGCCCATCGAAAAGAGCGTGTCGAAGAGCTCATAGCGCAGACGCTCTTCGATAACCTGCTCGCCTTGGCCTTCGAAGTGCATGGATTGGATGACCTCGGAGTGCAGGAAAAGGTTGTGGGGCATAACGACCGCACCCAGGACACTCACGATAATCGCGGCAGAGCCAGTGGGCATACTGGGCGTGATCCAGCTTGCGGCGGTTTGCGGCCAGTCGACCTTGACTAGTGCAAGCTCGGCCAAAAACGAGAGTCCTACCACGCCTACGAAGGCGATGATCCAGCGTTCGGCATGCTTGTAGGAGCTCGTCATGAGCATCGCCATCGATACTGCCGCCACGATGACGCAGCCCGCACGCACGGGCAGCCCAAAGAGCATTTGAAGGGCAATCGCGCCACCCAGGACTTCGGCCATGGCGGTGGCGACGGTCGCGAGATAGGCACTGGCGAGTACCGTGCGCCCGACGAAGCGGGGGAGGTAACGTGTCGTGGCCTCGGCAAGGCAGGCGCCCGTGGCGATACCCAGGTGCGCCGCGTTGTGCTGCAGCACGATGAGCATAATCGTGGACAGCGTGACAATCCACAGCAGCGCGTAGCCAAACTGCGAGCCCGCGGCCATATTGGAGGCCCAGTTGCCCGGGTCGATAAAGCCGACGGTCACGAGCAGCCCGGGGCCGATATGCCGCGCAATGTCTAGGCCTCCGTGACCACCGGTGCGTCGGGAGCCAAAGTGTTGTTTGAGATGGTTGAGCATGGTGAGCTCCTGCGTGCCGTTTGTTTGACGCCGCAAAGGATACCCGTTTTAGGCTCAAAAGTTAACTAAGACAAACAAAACTGCCGTATTTGAATAGGATGGTGAAAGGGGGGGCTGCCGAAATGTCTCGATCTGTAACAACTAGGGATGGAAATTGGGCCTAGGTGTTACAGATCGAGACAGGAAGAAATGGTCCTATGTAATCTCTCGATCTGTAACAGTTTGCCGCCAAAACCGGCCCTTCGTGTTACAGATCGAGACATTCGGAACTGTCTCTCGAAAACATCTCAATCTGTAACAGTTAGTCGTCGTAATTGGGCCTTCCTGTTACAGATTGAGATGTTTGAAGTGGTGAGCTAACAGGCCGAACTTGGGGCCTATGTTGTCGCCCTTGAGGTCGGCGGTGTCCACTCGTGGGGCGTGCGTTACGCGATTGTTTCGAAACGGGTGGGAAACACAACGGGTCGGCGATGCTCCTAGTATGCCTATTCAACTGACTGTCTAAATATCTAGGGGAGGATCGCGATGCAGGCAGATTCCGCTCAGCAGCAGGGCCTTTATCGCCCCGAATTCGACCACGATGCATGTGGCATCGGCGCGCTTGCCGATATCAACGGTGAGCGCCATCACCAGATTCTGGACGATGCACTGTCCATTCTGGTCAACTTGGAGCACCGCGGCGGTACGGGACTCGAGAAGAACACCGGCGACGGTGCCGGTATCCTGTTCCAGGTTCCGCATCACTTTTTCCGCAAAGAGGCTCAAAAGTGCGGCCAGATTCTGCCGGCAGAGGGCGACTATGGCGTGGCCATGCTGTTCTTTCCGCAGGACGACAAGGGCGTAGAGGATGCCCGTCGCGTGTTTGAGGAGGGCTGCGCCGAGGCCGGCGTGCCGCTGCTCTTTTGGCGCGAGGTGCCCGTCGACCCGCACGACTTGGGCGAGACGGCACGCGCCTGCATGCCCACCATTCTGCAAGCCTTTCTGGGCCGCCCCGACGACACGCCCGCCGGCGATGCCTTCGAGCGTCGCCTGTACGTGTGCCGTCGCACTATCGAGAAGAAGGCCGATGCCGAGTTTGCCCTGCGCGACAAGATCTTCTACGTCTGCTCCATGAGCTCGCGCACTATCGTGTACAAGGGCATGCTCGTCGCCACGCAGATGCGCCGCTTCTTCATCGACCTCAACGACGCCGCCGTCAAGACGGCCGTGGCGCTCGTCCACTCGCGCTACTCCACCAACACCACGCCCAGCTGGGAGCGTGCGCACCCCAACCGCTTTATCATTCACAACGGCGAGATCAATACCCTCAAGGGCAACGTCAACTGGATTCGCGCCCGCGAACCCAACCTGTACAGCCCCGTGCTGCAGCACGACCTTGAGCGCGTGATGCCCATCATCAACCGCGAGGGTTCCGACTCCGCGATTCTGGACAACGTGCTCGAATTCTTGGTCATGAACGGTCGCCCGCTCACGCGTGCCGCGTCCATGTTGCTGCCCGAGCCGTGGGACCACAACGATAGCCTGAGTGAGGAGCGCCGCGCCTACGACGCTTACCAGTCCATGCTCATGGAGCCGTGGGACGGTCCTGCCGCTATCGCCTTTACCGACGGCCGTACCCTGGGCGCCGCCCTCGACCGTAACGGCCTGCGCCCGGCTCGCTACTACGTGACGCGCGACGGCCGCTTTATGCTGGCGAGCGAGGTGGGCACCATCGAGGTGCGCCCCGAGAACATCCTGACGAGCGGCTGCTTGGGACCGGGTCAGATGCTCGAGGTCGACTTTGCCCGCGGCCGCGTGATCTACAACGACGAGCTGCGCGCCCGTTACGCCAAGGAAAAGCCCTACCGTGATTGGATTGCCGAGGAGACGCTGACCGTCGACGCGCTCGATGAACCCGCCGCGCCCGCGTCCGCCGAGGATGCCGAGGTGCCCGCCGCTGTGCGCATGGCCAAGCTCGGCTACCACTGGGATGACGTCGACGAGGTCGTGCGTCCTATGGCCCAGCAGGGCAAGGCCCCGCTCGCCTCGATGGGCATCGACGCGCCGCTGGCTTGCCTGTCCAAGAAGACGCGTTCGTTCTTTGACTACTTCTATCAGCTGTTCGCTCAGGTCACGAATCCTCCGATCGATGCCCTGCGCGAGCACATGGTGACTTCGACCACGCTCTACCTGGGCAACCACGGCAACCTGCTCGAGGATTCCCGCACGGCCTGTCAGCTGGTGCGCTTGGAGCGCCCATTGCTCAACGATGAAGAGTTCGAGCATATCTGTGCCATCGACCGTGTTGGCTTTAAGACCCGTCGTTTCCGTGCCGTCTACCGCCGCGATGCCGGCGAGGGCGCGCTGCAGGCTGCGCTCAAACAGCTTGCCGAGGACGTCGAGGCTGCGGTCCGCGACGGCGTGAACATTGTGGTGCTGAGCGATCGTGCCGGAGCAGGCGAGGTGCCCGTGCCGTCGCTGCTTGCCGTGGGCTGCGTGCACAACCACCTGATCCGCGCCGGTGTGCGTACCTTTGCCGATATTGTGGTGGAGTGCGGCGACGCCGTGTCCCCGCACGACTTTGCGGCACTGGTGGGCTACTCCGCGAGCGGCATCTATCCGTACAACGCACATGCGTGCATCCGCGATCTGGCGGCACGCGGCGACCTGGACGTGACGGCCGAGCAGGGCATCGCCAACTACAACAAGGCTGCGACTGCCGGCATCGTCTCCATCATGTCCAAGATGGGCATCTCCACGGTGCAGAGCTACCATTCGGCGCAGATCTTCGAGGCCGTGGGCTTTACGCCGGAGTTCGTCAACGCGTACTTCGCCGGCACGGTGAGCCGTGTGGGCGGTATGGGTGTCGAGGACGTTGAGCGCGAGCAAAACGAGCGCTACGACGCCGCGCTCGCTATCCTTAAGAGCCCGGCTCCCGATCAGCTGCCCACGCTGGGTCTGACCAAGTGGCGCCCGCTCGGCGGCGAGGATCACCTGATCGACCCTCAGACCGTCTACCTGCTCCAGACCGCCTGCCGTGGGGGCAGCTACGACACCTTTAAGGAGTACAGCGCTCGTCTGCACCGCACCGGCCGTGCCGTGCGCCTGCGCGACTTGCTCGACTTTAATGCCAGCGGCCGCACGCCGGTTTCGCTCGACGAGGTGGAGCCCGCGCTCAACATCGTCCGCCGCTTTAACACCGGCGCCATGTCGTACGGCTCCATCAGCAAAGAGGCGCACGAGTGCATGGCCATCGCCATGAATCGCCTGCACGGACGCTCCAACTCGGGCGAGGGCGGCGAGGACCCGCGTCGCGAGACCCCGCTGGCTAACGGTGACTCCAAGAACTCCGCGATCAAGCAGGTGGCAAGCGCGCGCTTTGGCGTGACGAGCCGCTACCTGTGCAGCGCCTTCGAGATTCAGATCAAGATGGCCCAGGGCGCCAAGCCCGGCGAGGGCGGTCACCTGCCCGGCAAGAAGGTCTACCCCTGGATTGCCGAGGTCCGTCAGTCCACGCCCGGCATCGGCCTGATCTCGCCTCCGCCGCATCACGACATCTACTCTATCGAAGACCTGGCCGAGCTCATCTTCGACCTTAAGAACGCCAACCCCGGCGCGCGCGTGTCGGTCAAGCTGGTCAGTGAGGCGGGCGTCGGCACCATCGCCACCGGTGTGGCCAAGGGTGCTGCCGACAAGATCTTGATCAGCGGCCACAACGGCGGCTCGGGTGCCGCTGCGCGCGACTCTATCTGGCACGCCGGTCTGCCGCTGGAGCTCGGTCTTGCCGAGGCTCAACAGACGCTGCTGCAAAACGGCCTGCGCTCACGCGTGGTGCTCGAGGCCGACGGCAAACTCATGGACGGCACCGACGTCGCTGTCGCCTGCCTGCTGGGTGCCGAGGAGTTTGGCTTTGCGACTATGCCGCTCATCTCCATGGGTTGCCTCATGCAGCGCGACTGCCAGCAGGATACCTGCCCGGCCGGCATCGCCACGCAAAACTGCCGCCTGCGTCGCGGCTTCCGCGGCAAGCCCGAGCACGTCGAGCACTTTATGCTCTTTGTTGCCGAGCAGCTGCGCGAGGTCATGGCGAGCCTGGGCTTCCGCACCGTCGATGAGATGGTCGGCCATCCCGAGTGCTTGCGCCAGATCGAGGTCCCGGGCAATCGCAAAGCTAACCTGCTGGATCTGTCGCCCGTGCTGGCAAGCGCGACCTGTGAGTTTGGTGCCCACATCCCGGGTGCCGACGGCCGTCACTTCCTGCCCCAGATGGCTGCGGACAGCGAGCTCGACAAGACACTCGACTCCACGCTGTTTGTGCCCTACACGGCCGACGCTCGCGCGCACCTGCGCCCGATTCGCTTCCGCGCCGATATCGCCAACGTCAACCGCTGCGTGGGCACCATCCTGGGTAACGCGGTGACCAAGGCACATCCCGAGGGCCTGCCCGCCGGCTCCATCACCATCGATTGCGATGGTTCGGCCGGTCAGAGCTTTGGCGCCTTCCTGCCGCGCGGCATTACGCTCAACGTGTGCGGCGACGCCAACGACTACTTTGGCAAGGGCCTTTCGGGCGGCGAGGTGTCGGTGCGCCCCAACCCGCATGCGACCTACAAGTTCGACGAGAACATCATCGTGGGCAACGTTGCGTTCTTTGGTGCCACGAGCGGCCGCGGCTTCATTAACGGTCTTGCTGGCCAGCGTTTTGCCGTGCGCAACTCCGGTGCCACCGTGGTGGTCGAGGGCTGCGGCAACCATGGCTGCGAGTACATGACGGGCGGCCTGGCGCTCATTCTGGGCGAGGTCGGGCAGAATTTTGCCGCCGGCATGACGGGCGGCGTGGCCTATGTCTTTGACCAGTACGGCACGCTCGATACCCGTGTGAACCACGAGAGCGTTGAGCTCAAGGCCCCGACGGCCGGCGAGCTGGCGCAGATTCGCGCGCTCATCCAGGAGCACGTGGATGCGACCCAGAGCCCGCGCGGCATTAAGCTGCTCTACAGCTTTGAGACGATGAGCAAGCACTTTGTGAAGGTCATTCCGACCGAGTACGAGCGCGTGCTGGCGATTGTCGCCGCGGGTGAGGCTGCCGGCAAGACGCATGCGCAGGCTGAGGAGCTGGCGTTTGACATTGTGACCGGTCGCGCGAGCGCCGCGGATGTCGCTCGCTTCGATGCCGCGGGCGGTGCTGCGGGCGCTGCGTCCGTGGCTGCCAGCTCTGTTGCTTCGACCAAGAAGGAGGCGTAAGTGCCATGGGTAAGCCCGGTGCTTTTCTTGATATCGATCGCGTGACCCACGAGCTTCGCCCCGTGGAGGAGCGCAGCCGTGATTTCGATCCGCTGTACGTGGAGCTCGACGACGACGCACGTCGCGCCCAGGCGAGCCGCTGCATGATGTGCGGCGTGGCGTTTTGCCAGATGGGCGCGAGCTTTGGCAAGGCACGCCCGAGCGGCTGTCCGCTGCACAACCTGATTCCCGAGTGGAATGAGCTGGTGTACCGCGGCCGCTGGGACGAGGCTGCCGAGCGTCTGTCGCTCACCTCGCCCATGCCCGAGTTTACGAGCCGTGTGTGCCCGGCGCTGTGCGAGGCCGCGTGCAACCTGGGTTCGGTCGATGGCCAGCCCACGACGATCCATGACAACGAGCGTGCGATCAGCGACCATGAGTGGGCAAACGGTGGCCCGCGCCGCTTTGAGCCGGCGGGGGAGGGCGCACCCACGGTTGCCGTGGTGGGCTCCGGTCCTGCTGGTCTGGTGGCTGCATGGGAGCTTGCGCGTCGCGGCGCCCGCGTGACGGTGTTTGAGCGCGACGACCGCCCGGGCGGTCTGCTCATGTACGGCATTCCCAACATGAAGCTCGAGAAGTCTGTGGTCGAGCGTCGCGTGGCGCTCATGCGCGAGCTGGGTATTGTGTTCGAGCTGGGCGCCGACGTGAGCGATCCCAAGGTTACCGCCAGGCTCGACGACTTTGACGCCGTCGTGGTGGCTGCCGGCGCCCGTGCTCCGCGTGGGCTTTCGGCTGCGAACATTGATGCCCCGGGCGTGGTGTATGCCGTGGACTACCTGACGGCTTCGACCGTCTCGGTGCTCGATGGCGGTGAGCCTGCTATTGACGCGCGCGGCCTGGACGTCGTGGTCATTGGCGGTGGCGATACCGGCAACGACTGCGTGGGTACCGCGGTGCGTCAGGGCGCGCGCAGCGTGCGCCAGTTTGAGTTCTTGCCGGCTGCGCCCGATAAGCGCGCGGCGAGCAACCCCTGGCCGCAGTGGCCCAACGTTAAGAAGACCGACTACGGCCAGCAGGAGGCTATCGCTGCGATGGGTGGCGAGATACGTGCCTGGGGTGTGGATACCCTCGAGGTGCTGCTGGACAAGAAGGGTGCGGCTGCGGGTCTGCGCGTGGTCGATCTGGACTGGTCGGCGGGAAAGCCCGAGCGCATCGCGGGCTCCGAGCACGAGGTGCCGGCGCAGCTGGTGCTCATCGCCTGCGGCTTTACGGGTCCGGAGCACGGCGTGTTCGATGCGGTGAGCGTGCCTGTTGCCACCGCTGGTCGTCCGCTGCCGGTGATGGCTGCTGAGGGCTCGCATCTTGCGGCTCGCACGGAGGGTGTCGCCGCGGATGCCGCGCCGGTGTATGTGGCGGGTGATGCCCGCAACGGCAGCTCGCTCGTGGTGAGCGCCATGGCCGATGCCCTGGCCTGCGCTGCCGAAGTCGCCGACGCGTTGGCGCTGTAAGGTAATCACGGAGTTATTCAACAATCGAATCGGCAAGGGCTGTCCCTAACTGCCGGCATTCGGGGACACTCCTTGCGGATTTGCGAGCAGTTTGCTCGTTTGTCGACGTACGGATGTTCATTTGTCGATTTCTTGGGCTGTGGTCACCTGTTGTTTCTGTGGTGGTTGCGGGCATCTGGCTCAAAAGGGTTGGTTGGCTGTCTATGTCTACCTGCGATTTTGTTGCGGTGCGCATTTTCGGTCTAGCTTTTCGTCAAGTGTTTGGTCAGCATTTGGTTTGCAGCCGGAGGCCTATTTTGCCCGCGCTGGTCGTGGCTGCCCACCCTCCTCGTAAGCTCAAATTGAGGTCCATCAGTTTGAGGAGGATGCCATGACTGACCAAGTTCTTGACCGAGCAGAGCTGGCTGAAGCCGTCGGCAACGATATTGCCGACATGGCCCATTTTTGGATGCTGCGGAAGTTTCAATTCCTGGAGCCGGCGCGCGAGCAGTTCGAGATTATCGTCGACCCGTGGCTCAGCTATTGCACCGAGCCTTCGCAAAACGAAATCATAGCCTACAACATGGCATTTACCGATTGGCTGCTTTTCGAGCGCCCCTATCGCCATGGCAAAACGCTGCTCGAGCTATATGTTGACGAGCCGCCGGCATCGCTTTCGCCTGCCTCGCTCAAGCGGCTCGAGCAGGTACGCGACACGCAGTATTTCTCGCGCTTTGGCATTTTGGACAAGAATCCTGCGTCCGGCATGGTCGCGCTGAAGGACACGCGCACCGACCGTCGCTTTGATGTCTACGACCCGCATATCGTGCAAAAGGAGCATTGGAACGATGGCGCGATTGCGGTGCGCCTCGCCTGCGTCGACGATGTCTGGCTTACGGCGGGACAGCTCTACCTGTATGACATCGCGCGGCTGAGCGATACGGCGGTCGATGGGCCGGGTGCGGTGCATCCGGAGGACCTGCAGGACGGCTTTGACACCTCGTGCATCAGCTTCTTCTTGCGTCTGGTCCGCGACATCATGGGCGCCCAGGGGCGGTACGTAAAGTCGCTCAATATCTACGAGCAGGAGTGGGAGTAGGGGGTGTGACTGGTGTCGCCTTGCTGCCCTGACTTTGTCTCAATCTGTAACGTTTAGGGACAAAAAACCGGTCTACCTGTTACAGATCGAGACGAACGCTTGGGCGCCGCTGGTTTGTCTAAATCTGTAACGTTTGGGGGGGCTGGAGAACGTCTAACTGTTACAGAACGAGACGTTTGGCACCTGGTTGGGGGAATGTCTCAATCTGTAACATCTACAGACCCAAATTCGACCTACCTGTTACAGATTGAGACGGAAGGTTGGCGGCTGCCGAAAGATCTTGTTCTGTAACAACTAGAGGCTCAAAGACTGTCTTCCTGTTACAGATCAAGACATTTGTCAGCGGAGGCAACGGTGACGATGGTCCATTTGTCTGACGTGGTGGTGATGAAAGTGCCTAATACCGTTCTCAAACACAAACATGCGACTCGCAACACGTTGGCGCGGAATAGGATGCTCGCGCGGCTCACGGAGACGGCCAAGCAAGGTGCGCTGCTCGCAACGCATGACAATACCGAGCTCATGTGGCTGCGACGCCATGTTGGAACCGACGATATCGCGGAGCCCGAGCCGTACCTGTTCTGTTTTCAGCATGATTGGGATGCATTGACGCCGGCGGAGCGAGCGCTGAGGACTATCAAAGGGCTTGCGGAATTTCATCCCGATTGGGCGTTTTGGGGCTATGACGCGGCGCTTTTGTGGGGTCTGGAGGTGCCGAATGATCTGCTTGGGTCGCGTTTTCTTGTTAAGACGGGTTGTTCGGTGACGTTGAGCGGCGGGTGCAGGTTGTTGCGTCCGCAGATGGCGGGCGCACTCGAGCATGTTGATGGAGTGCGGGTGACGTCGTTTTGGCGCACGGTGGAGGATTGCCTACTGCGTGCGCCGTTCTCCTACGGGTTGGCGATTGCCGATTCTGCACTGCGGGCGAAAGGCGTATCACGTGGGGATTTGTGCGAGCGCCTCCGCGCCGATTGCGAGGGCAGGCGAGGGTATCGCAGGGCACAGGTGATTGCGTCGTATGCGGACGGGCTGTCTGAAAACGGCGGCGAGTCTCGGTTCCGAGCATTCTTTATTGCGTACGGCTTTCCGGTTCCGGAGCTGCAGGTGGAGTTTCGCGACCCGCTCGATTCGAGCCAGGTGTTTCGCGTCGACTATTTTTGGCGGCTCGAGGACGGGACGTGTGTCATCGGCGAGCTCGACGGAAAGGGGAAGTACACCTTGCAGAGCGGCGAGAGCCGGGAGTCGGTCGACCCATTCGTGGCAGAGCGTCAGCGGGAATCTCATCTGGCAATGCTCGGGCATAGGGTGCTTCGGTTTACGTTTAACGAACTCAAAGATCCGGGGAAGCTGGTCGAGAAAATGAGGCTGGCGGGTATTCCTCGGCAGGTTGAATTGGCTGAGGAGTGGAGATGCCAGTGGTATGGGCGCTGAGAGGTTTTGTCTCGATCTGTAACGTTTAGAGGCTGTTTGAGCTCGTAATTGCTACAGATCGAGACATTTCCCTGGTGTCGCTGGGGTGGGACTGCAACGTGTTCCGTCTCCCCACATCCCCTCTTCCTTCCGTTAACCGATGCGTCTGCAGCAATCCAGCGGGACTAGGTGATAATGGACAAATGTTCAAGTTAATCGTGAGGGAGGAGCTCGATATGGCATCTGCCGATCGTTCCACGTTGTTTATCAATGCGACCATTCTGGATGGTTCGGAGCATATGGAGCCGCAACCCGATATGGCCGTGACTGTTGAGCGCGGCGTCATCACCTGGATGGGGCCGAGTGCTGTGGCGCAGGCGCCTGCAGGTGCCGAGGTTATCGACCTGGGTGGCGCGTATCTCATGCCCGGTCTCATCAATATGCACGTGCACCTGTGCGGCTCGGGCAAGCCTGTCTCGGCCGGCGATGCGGGAGCGCTGATGAAGAAACTCGATAATCCCGTGGGGCGCGCCATCGTGTGCCGCATCCTCAAGGGCAGTGCCCAGCAGCAGCTGGCAAGCGGCGTGACCACGGTGCGCGGCGCGGGCGACCCGCTGTTTGCCGACATTGCCGTGCGCGACGCTATCGACGCCGGCAAGTATCAGGGTCCGCGCCTGGTAGCGCCGGGAACGGGCGTCACGGTGCCGGGCGGCCATGGCGCGGGCTTGTTCGCCCAGGTGGCCAACAGCCCCGTCGAGGCAGCCGAGCAGGTGAGAGACCTGTATGCGCGCGGCGCCGACGTCATTAAGCTGTTCGTAACGGGCGGTGTGTTCGATGCGACCGAGGTGGGCGAGCCGGGCGTGCTGCGTATGCCGGTGGAGGTTGCCGCGGCGGCGTGCAAGGCGGCGCACGAGGTGGGCCTGCCGGTTATGGCTCATGTCGAGAGCACCGAGGGCGTGAAGGCCGCGCTTGAGGCCGGGGTCGACACGATCGAGCACGGTGCCCCGATGACGCCCGAGATCCTGGAGCTGTACCGTGGCGCCGCGGGCACGCAGCTCGAGGGACGTGCGCCCAGCGTTACCTGCACTATCAGCCCGGCGCTGCCGTTTGTGTTGCTCGATCCGGAGAAGACCCATTCGACTGACACGCAAAAGAAGAACGGCGACATCGTGTGCTCGGGCATTATCGAGAGTGCTCGTGCGGCGCTGGATGCCGGCGTTAAGGTGGGCTTGGGCACGGACTCAAGCTGCCCGTTCGTGACGCAGTACGACATGTGGCGCGAGGTGGCCTATTTTGCCAAGTACGTGGGCGTGAGCAACGCCTTTGCGCTGCATACGGCCACGCAGGTCAATGCCGAGCTCCTGGGGCTGGGCGGCGAGACCGGTACGATCGAGTGCGGCAAGGCCGCCGATATCCTGGTGACGCGCAAGAATCCGCTCGATGACCTGTGCACTCTGCGTGAGCCGACGCATGTGATGTGTCGCGGTGATCTGGTACGCAAGCTCAAGGTGAAGCGTATTCCCGAGGTGGACGCCGAGCTCGACGCGATTATGGCCATGCCTGCCGAAGCGCTGGCTGAGGAGCTGGCCCGCGACGGCGTGGCGTAGGTGTGACAAAGGTGCAGCTCCGTTGCCGCATACAAAAAGCCGAGGTCTCAACACGAGGCCTCGGCTTTTTTATCGAACAAATACTTAAGATTTGGGACAAACAAACCTGATTAATTTGTCCCGCGTGCGGGCGCTAGGAGCGGGTTTCCATCTTGGCGTGGCACTTGGGGCAGGTGACGCGGATCTTGCCTTTGCCCTTGGGGACGGAGAGCATCTGGCCGCAGTTGGGGCACTTGAGGTATGCCGTGGTCTTGCGGCCCTTCCACATCTTCTTGGCCGTGCGCTTGGCACGCTCAAAGTCTTCCTTGCTCGTTCCAGCCGCGCGCGAGGTGCCGGCCGCTGCAGTTCCACCGCCCAAGCTGGCGACGAACTTGCCCAAGCCGGGGACGTTCGCGGTCGCGGCGACAAAGGCCTCGTTCTCCTTGCGACGTGCGTCGATGTTTTTGGACAGGCCGCGCAGCACGCCAATCACGATGACGGCGATGGCGATCCAGCTGAGCCACTGGATGCGGGCTATCGATCCGATCATCGCGATGACAATGCCGGCAAAACCCATCACGATGGTGAGTTCATCGGCACCATTGCGACCCTTCATAAAGTCATTCATGCAAATTGCCTTTCATTCGATATGCCGCACGCCTTTATACCCGATTTAGAGCAAGGGGGACAGGTTATTCTGCACCAATGTGGTGTAAACGTGCCTGTCCCCGATACACCAAGATGGTGCAAAGCAGTCCGTCCCCAATGCCCCAATCACTTGGAGAGCTTGTCGACGACGCGTTCGATCTCGGCGAGCTTGGCGGCCTTGAGGTCTTCGTCGCCCGATTCGATTGCCGAGGTCACGCAACCCTCGATATGCGCCTTGAGCACGTCGGCGTTGATGCGCGCAATGAGCGCCTGCGTTGCCATGAGCTGCGTGGAAATATCGACGCAGTAGCGGTCCTCCTCGACCATCCGCAGGATGCCGTCGATCTGACCACGTGCCGTCTTGAGCATGCGGGTCACCGATTTGTGGTCTGCCATCATGGCGGGTCCTCGTTTCTGGTCGGGGTGCGCGTGGGTCGTTACGCGGCGGTTACGGACAGGGCGTGGAACTTCTCGCCGGCGCCCTCGACGGTGGCAGCGAGCTGCTCGGCGGTCACGGTGTCGGCGCACTCCACCTGGACGGTCTGAGTCTCGTGATCGGCGTCGGCGTCGGTCACGCCGGCCACGTTGAGCAACGCCGTCTCGACGGTGGCGTCGCAGTGGCCGCACATGAGGCCGGAAGTCTTGATTGTGTATCGCATGGGTGTACTCCTTATCGATTGAGATTATCTGACAGTTTAGTCGTGAACAGCGTCATCTTAAAGGTGCGCTGAGGTGCCCGAGATTGCCCCGAAAGAGGAGCGAAGCGTACTTGGGTACGCGAGCGACGGTTTGAGGGGCAAGGTCGGGTGCATCAGTGCGCCGTCTTGGGCTTAAAGGATTTCAGGCGCAGAGCATTGCTTACGACGCACACGCTCGACAGGCTCATGGCCGCGGCGCCGAACATCGGCGAGAGCTGCCAACCGGTGAGGGGGAAGAACACGCCCGCCGCCAGCGGAATGCCGATGCCGTTGTAGAACAGCGCCCAGAACAGGTCCTGCTTGATGTTGCGGATTGTGGTACGTGACAGCTCGATGGCACGGGCGACGTCCATGAGATCGCTGCGCATGAGTACCACGTCGGCGCCCTCCTTGGCGATGTCGGCGCCGGTGCCGATAGCAAGGCCCACGTCGGCGCGCGCCAGGGCGGGGGAGTCGTTGATGCCGTCGCCCACCATGGCGACCTTGCTGCCCGCATCCTGCAGTTCGCGCACGTGGCGCTCCTTGTCGGCGGGGAGGACGTCGGCGATGACCTGTTCGCTGCTCAGCCCCACGCGGCGGGCGATGGCCTCGGCCGTCACGCGGTTGTCGCCGGTGAGCATGCGCACATCGACGCCGAGCGAACGCAGCGCGGCGATGGCCCCGGCACTCGTCTCCTTGACCTCGTCAGCCACGGCAACGGTGCCGGCAAGCTCGCCGTTCTTGGCAAAGAACAGCGGCGTCTTGCCCTCGGCGGCAAATTGCTCGGCAAGGCCCGCGGGCACCTTCGCGCCCAGCTCGCCCATTAAGCGCATATTGCCGGCGGCAATGGCGTTTTGCCCCTCGCGCGCCGTAACGCCTCGCCCGGGCACAGCGGCAAAGTCCTCGACCATGCGCGCGACAATTCCGCGCGTCTCGCACTCGGCCATAATCGCCTCGGCCAGCGGGTGCTCGCTTGAGCGCTCCAATGCGGCGGCCAGCTTGAGCAGCGCCTTTTCGCTCATGGCGGGCGAGCCGTCGGAGCGCGTGGCTACCACGATATCGGTCACGGCAGGCTTGCCGCGGGTGACCGTGCCCGTCTTATCGAGCACCACGGTGCCCACGCTGCGCAGGTTCTCCAGCGCCTCGGCGCTCTTGAACAGAATGCCCATCTCGGCGCCCTTGCCGGTGCCCACCATAATGGCGACGGGCGTGGCCAGGCCCAATGCGCACGGACAGCTGATCACCAGCACGGCCACGGCGGAGGTGAGTGCTTCGTTTATGCTGCCGGTCAGTGCCATCCACACCGCAAAGGTCACGGCCGAGATCACAAACACCACGGGCACAAACACACCGGCGACCTTGTCGGCCATGCGGGCGATGGGCGCCTTGGTGGCGTTGGCGTCCTCGACGAGCTGGATAATTTTGGCGAGCGACGTGTCTGCGCCCACGCGCGTGGCACGGAAGGTAAACGATCCGGTGCGGTTGACCGTGGCGGCGTTGACGGTGTCGCCGGCGGTCTTTTCCACGGGGATGGACTCGCCGGTGAGCGCACTCTCGTCCACGGCCGAGCTGCCTTCGAGCACCACGCCGTCGACGGGGATGGACTCGCCGGGGCGCACGCGCAGGACTTGGCCGGGTAGGATGCTGTCGACGTCGACGGTGGTCTCGCTGCCGTCCACCGCCACGACGGTCGCGGCCTTGGGCGCCAGGTCGATCAGCGCCTCGATGGCGCCGCCGGTTTTGGACTTGCTGCGCGTCTCGAGGTATTTGCCCACGGTGACGAGCGACAGAATCGTGCCGGCGCTCTCAAAATACAGATTGTCCATGCCCGTCATCATGGCTTCGTGGACCTGACCCGCGGCTAAATGGTCGGCCATGATGAACATAGCGTAGAGCGACCAGGCGATGGAGGCGGTGGCGCCCACGGCGATGAGGGCGTCCATGGTGGGCGCGCCGTGCGCGAGCGATTTAAACCCGTTGATAAAGTACGCGTCGTTGACATAGACGATGGGGATGAGCAGGACGAGCTCGGTGAGGGCGAGCGTCATGCTGTGGGTATGGTCGGTGAAGACAGCGGGCAGCGGCCAGCCGAGCATGTGTCCCATGCCTATGTAGAACAGCGGGATGAGGAATGCGATCGAGACGATGAGACGAGTGCGCATGGCAGAGGCGGCGGCCTCCAACTTTTTGGTTGGCGACTCCATGTGGGCGGCGCCGGACCTGGCTTGCGCGCTGCCGTTTGAGCCGGCGGCACCGGAGCCCGCATCGACGGGCGTGGCCGAGTAGCCCGCGCGGTCGACGGCGGTGCAGATATCGTCGGGGGAGACCTGCGCGGGGTCATAGTCGACCATCATGGAACCGGCGAGCAGGTTGACCGCGACGCTTTGGACGCCGTCGAGTTTGCTCACGGCGCGGTCCACGTGCGCCTGGCAGGCGGCGCATGTCATGCCACCCACGTCGAACTTATCTTGAGCCATGGCTTCTCCTTTCTGTGGTTCGGTGTTGGAATTGTTATCCTGTCGATACTATACACCCATACCCCCTGGGGGTGTCTAGTACAGAAAGAAATATATGACATTTCGTTACGGATGAGGGCGGCTGCTCAATCGTTGGCAGTCTCTGCCAAACATCTCAATCTGTAACATCTGGGGACCGTTTTGCCTGCTAGATGTTACAGATCGAGACAGACTGTCCGCGGTCAACTCAAATGTCTTGATCTGTAACATCTAGAGAGGTTTTTGACCCCTTACTGTTACAGATTGAGATGTTGTCTCGCGGGGTTGGGGTTTGTCTCGTTCTGTAACATCTAGACCTGTATCTGCCGAGCTAGTGTTACAGATCGAGACAATTGCCGGGGAGGGGTCCCGTCACGGCAAGACGCCCGCCGCCTAGATACAGAACCCGGGGATCACACAGGTTAGCTTGTTTGGCTTTTCCGCAGGCGTTGCGTACGTAAAGACGTCGCCGTCGTGCCCCACGCGGTTCATATAGAGCGTGCCTTCGCTCTCCGATGTGTCGGGGCTCACCGTGCGCTCCCACCAACAGGCGTCCTTGCCCTTCCACTGGCGAACCAACGTCTCGTTCGTGGTATACGGACTTACCTTGAGCTCGCGGAAGAGTTGGTACTCCTTGCCCTCGCCGTTATAGATGTCGGCCAGGTAGTGAAAGCCCTCGGCAAACGAATCGGGCGGTTGCGTACCGCACAGCTCGACCATGGCGGGCAGCCAAAGGGTTGCGGGCAACTCGCTCAGACACGACGCACTGTTGGCGGCGCCAACGTTATTCGAGACCTTTTTGACAGATTTGATGAGCGCGCGCAACTCGTTGGGCAGCAGCTTAAGGCCGTCGCCGTCGAGCCATTCTCGCAGCTCGCAATCTGCCCAGCCGGCGCTCGGCGGTTCAGCCGCAGCGTTGCGCTCGGCAATACCCGCATCGAACATAAACGTCAGTCCGGCCTTGCCCGTCCCGTCCAGAAGCTCATCGTGGCGGATGCCCACAAGCTGCGCGCCAACCTGCAGCCCGTTGGCGAGTTTCACACGCTTGGTGCACGGATAGGGGATATGCCCATCAGCGTCGAGCAGGTGGTAGCGCTTGGCAATCTCGCGTGCCTCGCTACGGGTCTCGGCGGCCTTTATCTTGAGCGAAATCTCCTGCAGCTGAGCCCAGGTGTAGTCGTCAAGCGAACCGCGGATGCCGTCCAGGTAGTCGGGGATGCCAAAGCCATGGGTTGCCGCCCCGATAACGCCGAGCCCCGCAACGGCTGCAACGACGCCGCCGATGACAAAGCGGCGGCGGGTCATGGCATCGTGACGGGCCTGCTCCAGGATCTCTCGTGCGCGCTCGTCGGCGACGTCGACCTTAAGGTGCGTGCCAGAATCGATATCAATTGCGGCCTCGTCTCCTGCACCCTCGCGGTCCTCAGATTCTGCAGCGGGGAGGTATGTCGAGAGCACCTCGAGCATCTGCTGCTCGGTAGGGCGATCGCCCTGTTCAACCGAGATGCCTTTCATGATGATCTGGACAAGCGCTTTGTCGCCCTCGCATCGCGGCTCGAGCGGTGCCGGCTTGGTCTTGGTCTTTATGAGGTAGAACGAGCCGGTCGCCGCGGCACCCGTCGACTCGACGTCGAACGGCTTACGACCGCTGTAGAGCTGGTACAGAATGCTCGAAAGCGCATAGACGTCGATCGCGGGCGAGCGACGAAGGGCCGTGATGCCTTCGATATCCTGCGTGAGCATTTCGGGCGCGGCATATGCGGGCGTGGCAAAGCGCCAGATGTCGGCGCGCCGGGTGATCGTGTCGTCGCCGAGAGCCATGGTCGCGGAGCCCATGTCGATGAGGCAGGGGTCAAAGGAGCAATCGGCAATCTGCTGCTCGAGCGTTCGGCTGGTGGTGCGGAACATGATATTGGCGGGCGACAGATCGCGATGGATGACCGGGTTCACGAGGCCTTGGGTCATCAAGAGCGCGCGAAGCACGGCGTTTCCGACGGCGGCGACCATCTGGGTGGTCAGCCCGCCCGAGGCGTCGTGCGGAAGCAGGGGCAGCGCCTGCTTGAGTGAGGTGCCCTCGACCCACTCCATGAGGATGAGCGGGTCGTCCTCGCATGAACCGTAGCCATAGACGCGCGGAAATCCGCGCAGGTGCGAGACGGTACACAGATGACGGTACTCCTCGAACAGCGCGGCGGTGTTGGCCAGGTGAGCGGCCGATTGCTCGGCGGAGCGGTCGGGGGCTTGGCCGGAAAGGATGGCGTTGTCCTTGAGTAGCTTGACGGCAAAGACCTCGCCGCTCGTGTTGGTCGCGCGCAGCACGTGCCCGATGTTGCCGTTGTTGCGGTGGGCCGTCTGGAGAATAAGCGTCATAAACCGACGCTTGGCGTCGTCCTCGGCGCTGGGGTCGACCGCCACAGCGGTATCGAACGTATCGAGACGGATGAGTTTATTGCCGTCGACGATATCCATGAGAATACTCCCGTCAATACGAATAAAGCTGGGTCATCAAGACAGGAGAGCGGAAGGGAGGTGATTTGACCCGTCATGATAGATATTGCCAGCGGCTATTTAGCCAAGGATACAACAAGGAAGGAAGTATCCGTTCCCAGCTGAAGAATGTCCCCATTTGCAATGATTGCGGAGGGAGAGGCCTCTGAAATCCCTCGTTTGCTTCGGGGCATTTCGAGCGTCCGCTCTTTTCCGTTCGATCCGCTGATGAGGATCGTCCCGTTTGTAGAATGAAGCCCCCTTGCGTACCAGGTGCCGTTTTCGAGCCAGATATGAAGATGCCGGCGTGATACCGAGCTTCCAACATCGGTGATATCGGAGGGGGTGTAGCCGATGGAGCCGATGACTGTCCCTTCGGGCTCAATGGACAGGGGATGAATCGGGGGAACGACTGAGCTGCCGATTACGCGAATTAACCCCAGTTGGGTGTGATCGGGCTTGTGAGGGGGGGGAATCGCTTCGGTTTATTCACGCTCGTCAACTGCGTTTTTAAAGAGACGGCAAGGCTCACGTTGGCAAACATCTCGGTGCTCTTAACGGCGGCCGAGGCGTTTTGTAGACAGCCGCACGCGATAAAGAGATGCAGATATAAGATGTCGCGGTCCAGCTCTGATTTGAGCGTCCCGTTATTAATTCTGTGCAGTGCGTTGGCATAGACGCTTGCGTCCTCGCCGATGCAGGTCAGAGCTTCTTGCATGTTGAGTGCCGCTGGCCCCGCATAGTGCGCGGACACGAGACGGCGCGCATTTGATCCGCCCAAATTCGAGATGATTTTCGAAAACAACGTCTGAGTGCTAATGCCAAAGTTAGAAAACTCGGCGGGATCGATGGAACCCGGCGCGGCGTTTGTAATCTTTCGCGAAAGAAACGGACGATTGGAGACATGGCTGAACAGATCAGACTTGCTCGAAATGAGAATCGAGGCGGCGGCGCAGTTGGTGATGCCGCCGAAGCTTCGCAGATCTCCGTACATCTCTGAACTTGGTGTACGCATGCTCCTCCGTTCCCGTCGTTAGCCTGACGAGCCTTTAAAATGTGCGCGCCGATTGCCGGGCTTAGGCCAACTCGTAAGGAATGTGCTGGTGGGCGCATTCGGCGTTCGGCACGATGGCACGGGTAGCACGAATCGAATGATGGTCACGCAAAGCAACGGGCAGGGTGTCCCGACCGCCGTTCGCGTAACCTTTTGCGACCATTTTAGATGTTGCGCAACACTTCTCGCAATTTCAGCGATAGAAATAATACGAAAGTTCACCAGCTGAAAGGAAAGAGTTGTGGCGCTTTACGACGAAGCTCGGACCATACCTTATGACACCTTTGACTATAAAGCGGAGTGCGATGCGTACGATAGGGCGTCCTCGGACTGGGACAAGTTTATGCAGGCCGCCGCTCTCGCGAAGTTTGCTAGCCGCAATGGTGACCGAGGCGGCGAGGAAGATTGGCTTTTGCGCGCACTGTGCTGGGTCGATTGCGGATCGGCCTATTACAGTGAGGTAGCTTACGCGCTTGCCGATCACTGCGATAGGTATGGCGTCTATATTAGCCGCTGTATGGGGGACGACGATGTGCCCACCCGCATGGACGGCAGGCTTTGGAGAAAGGTTGCTAGGGGAGAAAGCCCTAGCGATGACTCTTCAACGGACTCGCAGGATGGTTCCGGTCCCTCTGCCGAGGCCGCGGCTCAGGTTGGCGCGGCGGCTTCGAAGGGCCTGATCGACGAGGTTGGCTGGGGCACCGTTATCCTGCTGCCCTTTGGCGTCTTTATGATTGGCAAGTTTATCCTCGATACCTACGGCGATATCATCTTTGGCTTCCTGAAGACTGCGGGCATTGTGGTTGCCGTCATCGCGGCGTTGTTTGTCATTACAAAGTTCATTCTTCCAAGATTTCGTAGCTAATTACGAACGCGTAAGGAGTTCACATGCAATGCGTAGCTTGCGGAAAAACAATTCCCGATAGCATGGCTTTTTGCCCTTATTGCGGAGCCGCCCAGACGGGAGGCGCGTCTGGCTCAACGAGCTCGTCGACGGATGCCGGAAGTGGGCCATCTTCGAATTCCGGTTCTGACTCGTCGTCGCAGACTGGCGGGGCAACGTCTTCCGGTTCCACTCCTACCCCTGCGCCCAGCCCCACGCCTGGTGCTGGAACGACTTCGGGCTCCTCTGCAGGCGGAAGCGCCGCTGCTTCTGCACCCGTCGCACCGACGCAGTACGAGTCAGACAAGCGCCTGGGACAAATAGCCTGCGTCCTTTCTGCCGTTGCTTTGGTTCTCGTAATCGCTGGCCTTCAGAAGGCATACATCGGTCTCGGCGTAATCATCGCTGCTTACTTGCTGATCAACATTTTTAGGAAGTAGGAGGAGACAAACATGGCGTTATTTGGAATTATTGCCGTCGGATTTGCTCTTATTGTCGTCTACGCGATCGTGAGGGCTTTTCAAGCCCAGATCACCTTTGTTCTTGGCGCTATTGTTTTGAGCTTCTGCGCGTATGGCGTTTTTAAGGCTTTTAAGAATTACGCGGCTGCATTTAAGAAAAATGCGATTGATTCGAACAGGAGCTAGCGATTATGGCATTGACTGACGAGCGCTATAACCAGACGGCTGCTCTTTTGCCGCCCGAGCCTTCTCGTGCTGAGTACTGGCTCGATAAGGGTTTCTCTGATCTTGGAGCGACGATTCGAGAGGCGATCGTCCTTAACAGGGTTACGCGCGGGGAATTAATTACTGAGCTCTACAACGGCGGCTTTATCCACAAGGTCCTGTGGGGCATCTGCTTCCTCTCGTTTCTTGTTGCGGGCGTTGCGGGAACGGTAATCTTTGCATTCGTCCATTCGGCCGTCATCATGGTCGTAATGGTGCTCGTTTACATCCTCTTTGGTCTCTCGCGCGCATTGGATGCTTGGTATCGCAAAACGCGCAAAATGGAGTTTGTCTGCGAGCAGTGCAAGCATGTTTGGCCGACCCCAGGGTATGTTTGCCCCAAATGCGGCAAGGTTCATTCCTATCTTCGTCCCAACACGTTTGGCTTCTATACGCATGTGTGCGAGTGCGGCCAAAAGCTCCCGTGCACCTTCTTCGCGTCTGCTAAGGGGCCTGATGGATCGACCATCCATCGCTCTGACTTAGAGCAGTGCTGCCCTAATCCCAATTGCGCCCATTCGGTCGCTTCGGGTGAGGCCAGGACGATGTCTATTCCCGTTGTTGGCGGCCGTTCGGTAGGAAAGACCTCCTACATTGCGGCACTTGCTCACGATCTTGTGCTCGACCGCGCTGCCCAGCAGGGTTATGACACCGATTTTCTCGATGATGACAAGCGAGGGCTCTTCTCCGAGCTCGAGAAGATTTATCAATCGGGCGATGCGAGCATGACGAGTGAGGACTCCGACGTCAAGCGCGCCTCTGCATTCTCGCTGAGTGTCTTTGTCCGCAAGGACGGGCTCGATCCCGACCGTCTAATCCATCTCTACGACGTCGCCGGTGAGACCTTCCTTAATAACGACGAGCACGAGGACCAGCTTCAGTACGCATACGCCGAGGGTGCCGTGCTGCTGGTGGATCCCATGAGCATCCCGGATTTGGCAAGCGAGCTCGAGGAAGGACTTTCGGCAACGGATGCCGCCGTTTCTGGCCGTTCGAACCCCGACGACGTCTTGGCTTCCTTGATTGAGAAAGTCAAAAGCGTTGCCAAGCCAGATCGTCAGGGCAGATTCACCATGCCCCTTGCCGTGGTGCTCAGCAAGGCGGATCTTCCAGGCTTGGATGAAAAAATCGGACAGGCCGCCTGCAATGCGTATCTTGCTGCAAATCCCGAGTGTCCTGCCGCCGACGCGCAGGATGCCGTACTTCGCGATTTCCTGCTCGAATATGGCATGGGCAACTTCTTGACGTCGCTTAAGGCGAGCTTCCGCTCGTACCGCTTCTTTGCAGCTTCTGCCGTTGGCCACGAGCGTCTCGCCGGCGCTTACGATCCCAAGGGTGTTGTCGAGCCGTTTGCGTGGATTGCGGGCCAGGCAGACCCGACGTTTGCCACGGCGCTTTCCCTCCCCGTTGAGAACGCTGTTTCTTATGCCCAGCAGCTCGAGATCGATCGAAGGAAGAAGAGGTAGACGCACATGACTGACGATGTTTTTGTTCCCTCGTTTGAGGACGTCGCGCCCGAAGAGCCTGTATGCGAGGAGGTGGGGTGCGCAAGCGAGCCCGTTGAGACTGCCGAGCCTGCTGCGGAGTCGGCCGAGCCCGTTGAGACTGAGACGCCTACCACCGACGACACAGCTGTCGAGGAGGGGGAGTGCGATTGCGACGCGAACGCCACTGCCGACGTCGAAGTTAACGAACCGACTCCCGTTATGCCCGCCGAGGAGCTGGCGCGTCGTCTCGATGCATTGGATGAGGGCATTACTCAGCTAACGGGGCTCTTTCGCCAGAAGATCGATCGCACCACCTTTGAGGAGGAAGTGCTCAAGAACAACAGTGCGGAAATTGAGCGCTATCGCTCCGGTGTGTACGAGAAAGTCACCATGCCCCTGCTTAAGCGCGTGACGTCGGTGGTTGATGCCATGAACAAGACGCTGGCCTATCTTGGCACCGTTGAGGGGGATGCGGCTCAGCAGCAGGCGGAGGATCTCTCCGTCTATCGTGACATGCTCGTTGAGGTTCTTTGCGATTTTGGCGCCACCTCGTTTACACCCGAACCGGGAGAACGGTTTGAGAGTGGTCGTCATACGCTGGCTATGCCACGCACCTTAACGGGCGATCCTGAAAAGCGCGGCGTCATTATCGAGGTCCTGTCGCCGGGCTATGAGCTTTCGGGGTCTGTTCTCGATCCGGCATTTGTCCGCGCGTATACGTATAAAAAGGGCTACGTCGAGCCCGAGCAGCAATTAGACAAAGACGACGAGTAGGCAAGGAACCTAATCGTCTCATTCAACCTAGTCACCATTAAAGGAAGGAAATAATCATGAGTGACGAGAAGACAACGGTAATCGGCATCGACCTGGGTACCACCTACTCTTGCCTCTCTTACATCGACGAGACGGGTAACCCGGTGGTGGTCAAGAACTCCGAGGGCTCCAACACCACGCCCTCTGTGGTGCACTTTGATCCGGATGACCCCTCCAAGTACGACGTGGGTCAGCCTGCCAAGGACAATGCTCTGATTGACCCGGATTACACGGCGTCCTTTGTTAAGCGCATCATCGGCGACAACCCCGTTGCCATCACCGTTGACGGTGAGACCTACTCCCCCGAGCAGATTTCTGCCTATGTGCTAAAGAAGCTCACCTTCGATGCTTCTCAGAACATGCCCATGGGCTACGATGGTTGCGTCATTACCGTTCCTGCTTATTTTGGTGATGCCGAGACGCAGGCTACGCTTGCCGCGGCAAAGATTGCCGGCCTTAACGTGTACGGCACGGTGCAGGAGCCGGTTGCTGCCGCCATCAACTATGGTTGTGACAAGAGCGATAAGGACGAGGACGTTATCGTCTACGACCTGGGCGGCGGTACTTTCGATGTCTCCGCGGTTTCGTTCAGTCATAACGATGGCTCCAAGAACATCGAGGTCGTCTGCAACCAAGGCGATAAAAACTTGGGCGGCGGTGACTGGGATGCTGCTATTGTTGCATACCTCAAGGATGAGTTCTGCGATAAAACGGGTGCGGACGAGGACGTGTTTGACGAGTATGCCGACCAGCAGCTCCAAGGCGAAGCCGAGAAGCTCAAGTTTGCCCTTACGTCCAAGGACAGCGCAAACGCGGTTCTGAACTTTACGGGTCGCCCCCAAAAGATCAGCCTTACCATCGATGACTTTAACGACATGACGTCCGATTTGCTCTCCCGCACCATCGACATCATGCGTACCTGCTTGGATGGTGCTAAGGCTAAGGGCCATAACCCCACCAAAATCCTGCTCGTAGGCGGCTCCACGCGTATGCGTCAGGTTGCCGATCGCCTCAAGCAGGAATTCCCCGAGCTTGAGCAGGCTATTAACGATCCCGATGAGGCCGTTGCCAAGGGCGCTGCCCGCTACGCCGCCCAGCTCGCCAGCATGCTGTATCACAAGGCCGAGCAGGAGGGTACTTCCGAGGAGACGGTTGAGGTTGTCGACCAGCAGACGCAGGAAGTTAAGCAGCAGCAGAACGTCGGTGCCAACAACCTGGCAATGACGTTCGTCAATCCCGAGGACGCGGCTTCTGCCATCAAGATCTCCGTTGTCACGTCGAAGAGCTATGGCGTTGAGGCGCTGGATGACTCGGGTACCCCCTGTATTTTCAACTTGATTCTTAAGAACCAGAAGATTGATCCCGAGAAGGGCGCTTTCGAAAACACCCAGCGCTTTGGTACGTCCGAGGCCGGGCAGACGTCCGTTCTCGTTCAGGTCTATGAGAACGATGCCGAGCAGGAGAAGGTCGAGAAGGATCGCGAAGCCCTTGCGTCCGCTTCCATCGACCTTTCGGGCACCAACCTGCCTAAGGGCTCTCCTATTGACGTGACGTTTATTTTGAGCGAGCAAGGCATCCTCGACGTTCGCGCCGTTGAGCCTACGTCTGGTCAGTCCTGCGAGGTCGAGGTCGAGGTCAAGGGCGGCCTTACCGAGGACGAGATTCGCGAGGCGCGCTCCAAGGCCACGGCCATGCAGATGGTGCTTTAAGACACTAAGAAGACAGACGAGTTGAGGGAGACGATATGGGTATCGCGGTAGGTATCGATCTGGGGACGACGTTTAGCGCCGTCGCGTGCGTGGGCGCGGATGGCGAGCCCAAGATTCTCCCCAATTCGTCCGGCGAGCATACGACTCCATCCGTGGTCGCCGTCGCCGAGGACGGCTCGGTGGTTTGCGGCGACGCCGCCAAGGAGGCCCAGCTCATGGGCGATGCCAATGTGGCCTCCTTTTACAAGACGAATATGGGTAATGCCGGTTACGTGGAGTACCTGCGCGGCTGCGAGTTCGACGCCACCACGCTTTCGTCCACGTTTCTGCGCCATCTGATCGCGGACGTCTCCCGCGCCAACGGTGTCCAGATCGACTCTGCCGTGGTGACGGTGCCCGCGTACTTTGAGGCGCCTCAGCGCGAGGCGACGCTCGAGGCCCTGCGGCGTACGGGCGTGCGCGCCCTGGGCACGCTGAACGAGCCCTCGGCCGCCGCCTACGCCTACGGACTCATGAGTGCGGATGCCGCCGGCGATCGCACGATTCTCATCTACGATCTGGGCGGTGGCACGTTCGACGTCACGGTGGCCAGGCTCTCGGGGCGCGAGATCCGCGTTCTGTCCTCCACGGGCAATCACCAGCTGGGCGGTCGCCAGTGGGACAGCGCCCTCTCGGACTTTATTCTGGATCAGCTTTGCGATGCCAAGGGACTAGACCGCGACGATGTCGAGTCGGACCTCACGCCTTCCGACATCAATACGCTTGCCGTTGTATCCGAGCAGGTCAAGCGCGACCTTACGAACCGTGCCCGCACGCGTGCCCGCGTTATGGCGGAATCGGTTTCCGGAACCATCGAGGTCACGCGCGAGGACTTCGAGGAGGCCACGCGCCATCTGCTGATGCTTACAACGGATTGCTGCGAAGAGGCGCTGCGCGAGGCGGGGCTTACGTGGGCGCAGGTTGACGGCTACATTCTCGTTGGCGGTTCCACCAAGATGCCGCAGGTGCGCGAGTACCTTACCGGCAAGGTGGGCAGCGGTCCTATCGGCGGCAACGTTAACCCCGACGAGGCCGTGGCCCTGGGCGCCGCTGTGTATGCGGCCCAAAAGTGCGGCACCACGTTCTCGCTTCCCGGCGCTTCTGCTGCCGCCCCGCGTTTCTCATTGGGCGCTCTTCCCAAACTGGTGGACTGCACGGCGCACTCTATGGGCATGATTGCGGAGAGCGAAGATCGTTCGCGCTACGTCAACTCAACCATTATCGGCAAGAACACGCCCATTCCTGCCACCAATAGCCGCGAATACGCCGTGCGCGCCACGCCGAGCCGTCCGGGCTCGCTCGAGATTTACCTTCTACAGGGAGACGATCCTGCGCCCCTCAATAACACGGTGGTGGGTAAGTACGTGGTTCCCGAGATTCCGGGCGAGCGCGGACGTGAGGCGCACGTCAAGGTCTCGTATTCCTATACGGAGAACGCCACCATCGAGGTGGGCGCAACGCTTGCGTCCTCGGGCAAGTCACTCGAGGTTCAGCGCGCTGAGGTCGAGTCCGACCTCTCGCGCTTCCTGAACGCGCCGACGGATAACGATGTTAAGGGCGGGGATCATGGTCCCGTCGACGCCCGAGTGATGATCTGCGTCGATGTCTCAGGCTCTATGTTCGGCAAGGGTTTTGCTGCCGCGGAGGAAGCCGTCGATTCATTCTTGAATTCTGTAGACGGCTTCGGCGTTGAGGTCGGTCTTATGTACTTTGCGGACAGATCGATGATCGCCTCTTGGCCGAGCTGCAATTATTCTGATGTTATTGGGGGGACGCGAGGGCTTGGTTTTACCGACTTTGATACCGCCCTCGAGTACAGTAAATCCGCCTTCATTAACGGCGGTGGCAAAGGCTTTTATTGTTCCAAGGCCTACGGATGTGGAGGCGGCAATGAAGCCGATCCACTGGATGAATTCTTTATGTGGCGTGAAAGGCGGGATGTCCAAACTGATGGATACTCTGACGTCGCCCTAATCCTAACGGATGGTTATTGGGATGATGGTGCGTGTAAGTCAGCGCGTCGCAACGCCAAGACCCTTAAGCGCGACGGCGTCACCATCATCGGTATCGGAACTCCTGGCGCTGATCTTGAGTTTCTAAAAGAGATTTCCACCTCGGATAGTTACGCGGGCCTCTTCGACTTCTCCGAACTCGGCACCGCGTTCTCGAGCATCGGCCGCTCCATCTCGAGCGGATCTGGCATCAGCATTTAGGGAGCCTATTTATGGAACAAGAACTCAACTTGCTACTCGTCGTCGGCGCGCCGCTTGACCCCGTTCCTTCACAGGAAAAGCTCCGGCAGCTGCTTACGGATGCACGTGTGGTGTGGGGCCCCAAGGCTTCGCGCGGTACGGACCAGATTATCTACAAGCGCTTCTTGGGCGAGGTCCCCAACATGGAGAAAGCGTTTGCCGATGGTAACGAGGCCCAGGTCTCTGCCATCGCGGCGAATGCTCTCAAGGTTGTGAACGGCGCGCTCGATCCGGTGCTCGAGGCGGCGGCGGAAAACAATCAGATTTCTGCCGGTCAGCTGGATCTTATCTGCAACAAGACCAAGAAGCGCATTAAGAAAACCCACTTTGGCGTTGAGTATCAGGTGGATGAGGCCCTTGTGCGCAAGCGTGCTGCCGAGCTTAAGTACACGGTTGCCGAGGGCGGTGCCACCGCATCTACCAACGACGGATCAAACGATGTCTACAAACGCTACATGGAAGATAAACTTCCTGGTTGGGCGGGCTATAAAAAGGAGACGGATCTTATTGCCCTGGGCAAAAGCGATCTGTACGACTTTGCCTGCCCCGACGGCTGCGCCGACCCCTATCGCGCCCCGAGCGCAGACCTGCTTGCGAAGGCAAAACAGGTGGCGGGATCGTTCCGTGCTAACACGCCCGAGCAGGCTGCCGCGGCGAGCCTTGAGGCCCTGTGCCGCAAGGCCTTTGGCACAGACGACGCTCGTAAAGAGTACGACGCATGTCTCAATCGCCTTAAGCTCAACCGTGTCTTTGATGAGCTCGACGAGCTCGCATCGTTCTCGGACAACAGCTTAAGGGTCGAGCAGCAGCGTGCTGCCGTTGAGACCCTTGCTCCCTTTGTGGCGGACAAGACCGAGGCGCGTTCCCTGCTCGTAGGCCACTGCAAAAAGAAGGGCATTTCGCTTGAGCGAGATGCAGAGCTCGACTCGCTCGTTCAGTGCCGCTGCGGTCATATGAACGACAAGTCTGCTGCCACGTGCGGTCGCTGCGGTTTGCCGCTTATGCTCGAGTGCCCCTCGTGCCACAAGAAATACCCCAACACCAACGATCGCTGCCCCGGTTGCGGTGCGCCTTTGGGTGCGGCCATCGAGGATGCGGAGCGCTTGTGCGACGCTGCCGATAAGCTTGCGGGCTGGCTCAACTTTGAGGGTGCGAAGGCAAACCTCGCTCAGGCGCGCTCGGCGTGGCCGTCCTTGCCCCGCGTTGCCGAGGTCGACACAAAAGTCGCTCAGCTCCAGGCTGCCGCGGGCGATTTGGGCGCCAAGCTCACGTCCGCCATTGCGGAGCGTCGCTTTGCGGAGGCAGACGGACTCTTAAGGCGCGCCTTGCTCGTACCGGGCGTCGATGCTGCCTATCTAAAGGCGCGTGAGGCGGAAGTTTCTTCGGGCGTAGCCGAGGCGGACGATCTTGTGCGTCAAGCTCAGGGGACGGCAGATGCGGAGGAGGCTGCCGAGCTCTGTGAGCAAGCGCTCGCTCGCTGCGCCGACCACGCCGCCGCCCGTTCGTTCCTTGCGTCGCACGCCCCGCAGTCGGTTTCCAACTTGGAGGCTCGCGGCAATGCCGAGACTTCGACCGTAAGCCTTGTTTGGCAGCCGAGCCGTTCGCGCGGCGCACTTGTGTACGAGGTCTACGTTGTCGAGGGTGACGGTTCTTCCGGCGATCAGCTCCTTGGCACGACTGATCAGCCCTCATATACCCACGAGCATGCTCCCCAAGGGTGCGCGCTTGCATACAAGGTGGTTGTCGTACGCGTCGGTGTGCGTTCCCAGCCTGCTACGAGCGAGGTTATCGCTCTTGCGCCCGACCTTACGGACGTGCGTTTTATGCCGGCGCATGAACAGATCGAGGTGTCTTGGAAGCCGCTGCCATCGAGTGCGACCGTTCAGATTACGCCGCTCGATGGCGGGGACCCCATTACCGTCCCATCTGGTGGTCACTACGTTATCGGCGGCCTTACGGACGGCGTGACGTATCACTACGAGATGAGTGCTTCCTTCGATATCGTTGGCTTGGGCCGTCGCCAGACGCATCCGCAGACATTCGAGGCGACCCCGCTCGATGCTACACGCTATGTAGACGGCCTTGTCTCGCGTGCTCATAAGGGCGCGGAAGGCGTCTTTGATCTTGAGTGGGAGGATGTTGGCGCCGAGGTGCGTTTCTTTGGCTCCGTGGACGCCAAATCCATTCCCCAGCCGGGGTCGACGTCCGATGTGGCCTCGCTCGAGCGAGACTTTGAAGTTGTGAGCGTGAACGTTGCCGGGCCGGGCAAAGGCACGCTCACCTGGAAGAGCGATGAGGTCCTTTACTTCTTTGCGGCCACGGTTTGCGGTAGCTCCGCTATCGTGGGCGCCAAGGCTCGTGTGTCAAATGGCGGCAAGGTAAGTATCGACTCCATCGAGGAGGCAAACGGCAAGCTGCTTATCTATGTCTCGGTAAAAGACCGAGCGGTGACGGGGTTTAGTGTTGCCGTGAGTGAGACAGGTTTTGTGGACGACCTTTCAGACTCCTCGTGCCAGCCACGACCCGTTTCCAAGAAAAACTGGGAGCGCGATGGCTGTCTGACCGTGCCGGCACCTGACGGACAGAGGCTTTACGTCTCGGTCTTTTCGCGTAAGGGCAGTGTGGGCAGCTTTGAGTTCTCGGATCCTGCGCAGCAGATTTTTGAACGTCGCCATGCGCATGTATGTTACGAGCGCACGGATAGCAAGAAGCTTTTTGGTCCCAGGGAGTCTACGTTTACGTTTTCGGCCCAAGAGGGCGGCTCCTTCACGTTGCCCAAGACAAAGGTTGCCTATTGCATCGGCAACCTGTCGCCTGCGTTATCGGTCGATTCCGTAACGCTTGAGGAGTTTGGTCCCGTCGAGGTCGATGGAACCTACAGCATCACGGTTACGTTACCCAAGGCCAAGAAGATATCTATCCAGGCGTTTCCTGCTGCGGGCATTAAGTCTGTAGAGGATGCCTACATTACCTCTTCCGGTTATCTCGTTCAGTAAAGGGTTTTCATTATGGGCTTCTTTTCGTCATTATTCGGATCGGCTGCTACGCCTTCTGGCATGCCGTCCTTCTCGTCGAACGGCATTGTGTGTCCGTTTTGCTTTGAGCAGTTTGGGGCCGATGCCGTAGAGTATCGCTGCACAAATCGCCAGTGCGACGCCGGCCCTTCGGGGTCTGCTGCCGAGGTGGACGAGAAGTACTCGACGTTTCGCGGATGGCCGCGGCCCAGACCCGTGGGACACGTCTTTAAGCCCCAAAAACAGGGCCACTTTGGTGGCGGCTCCGTGTGCTGCGACGTATGTCACTCCAACACGCCCGTGCCCATTTGTCCTTCGTGTCACAGTCCGCTGCCGCAGTCTTCGATTGACGGCAACAACGAGATCATCGCTATCGTGGGCACGCGCGGCTCGGGCAAGAGCCATTACATTACCGTTCTTATCGACCAGCTCACGCGCCGCGTTGGGCATGTCATGGATGCCGGTGTAAACCCGTTCCTTACCATGGACGGTCTTTATAACTGCCGCGAGCTGTACCAAGAGACAAAGTACAAGCCGCTGTTCGAGGAGCAGCATACGCTCGAGGCAACGTCACGCGCGTTGGGCGGTGGCGACCGCAAGGACAAGATGCCGCTCATCTACACGTGGAACTATACCGAGGCGTCTCGTGGCCGCAAAAAGGCATTTACGCTTTCGTTCTTCGACGCCGCCGGCGAAGACCTGGAGGACCCGCAGGCCGTTGCCACGGTCAACCGTTACCTGCAGCATGCGCGCGGCATCATCTTCCTTGTCGACCCGCTCCAGATTGCGGGCATTCGGGAACAGCTCGAGGCAGCGGGCGAGACGGACCTTACGAGCAGCCTTCGCGGCGTTCAGGGCACGACGGGTTTCGAAGGCGTGCTCAGCGCCATCACGACGCTTATCCGCACGGCGCGTGGCATTCGCGAGGGGGACGCCATCGACGTTCCCGTGGCCATCGCTTTTTCTAAGTTTGACCAGCTGACGCCCATTTGCGGTGCGGCGGTTACCGTTCAGCAGCCAAGCCCGCATGCTAAGCATGGTGCCTTCGTCGAGGCGGATCAGCAGGCCGTCGATGCCGAACTGCGTGCGCTGCTCGAAAACTGGGATGAGGGCGCCATCGTCTCGAGTGTTCAGAGTAATTTCCGCGATGTTGCCTTCTTTGGTGTGTCCGCCTTGGGCCTGCATAATGCTCCGGACGAGAGCGGCTCGGTTAAGCGTCCTCGTCCGCTGCGCGTGGAGGACCCCCTGCTATGGATTATGGCCAAGAATCACCTTATTACCAAGGAGTAGAACATGGCTGCTCACCAGATTATCTATACCTCGTGCCGCCGCGGCATAGAGGGGACCTCCGATGGCTTCCAGGTCTTCTCGTACGACGAGAAGCTTCCGTCTATTCCCGCAGCCGGTTCATCTCAGGGCTACAACGCTCTGTTTGTCGACCCTGTTCCGCACGATTTGGGCTTCTCTATCTTTGGCTATCATCCGCTCGACGGGGACTACTGTCTATACTGCAACAACACCCGGCTGCCCCACGACTACATGGGGCCGCAGGGGCGTTCGGGCAATATGTTGCGCCAGTCGTTTCTTGTTCCCTGGGCTGATATGTCGTTTGCACCCATTGAACTCATGGGTTCGTCTGTGCTGCGTTCGCAGATGGGGCCCGAAGTTCAGAGCGCGGAGAAGCCCGACTATCTGCCGTGCGTAGATTTGGCCCCCGCTGGCAATGTTACTTTTGATGAAGTCTGCGAATGGCTCGAGGACGAGGACATGGCAGACTCCATGGGTGAGCTGCTGGCAAAGCTCTTTGCGGCAAAGATGGGCGGCAAACAGCTTGTTGTCGTTGCCACGGCGGAGGAGGCGACTCAGATTATCGGAGCTATTTCTTATGCCTTGCCGCTGCGTTTGTCACGCCAAATTTCCTTTGTGCTGGGTGCCGATGATGCAACCGAGGCATCGGGCGATATCATCAACGCTTCTGCCGAGGCCATCGCGGCGGCTCCGGATTACGTGACAAGTGGTTGGATCGTCTTTGATCCCCATAACCCGGACAGCAATGGATCCTACGCAGGTGTTGACGGATATCTGGGATTTGTCGAGCTTTCCTATTCGCTGAACCCCAAGCGCCTCGCGGATTTCTGCAGCTTTGTCCAGGAGCACACGACGGCCAAATTCATGTTGGGCGCACTGGACGATGCCCATGATTTGTGGGCACTGCTTGGAAAGAGCGAGCCGGATGCGGACGCGGGCAGGCTTCTACGTGCACTCTCCTTTGCAGAGGCTTCGTCCGACGAGGCAACAAACGCGCAACTCACCAATCAGCTCGTAGATTCGCTTGATACGCTGGCGGATATGGGTCTTGGCGTGCTTATCCCTGTTTTGAGCTATCTGCTGCGGCGTGTAGGCGGAATGGATGCCGAGAGGCGCGAGGGCGTGTGCGCCGTCGCGGCCGCTACGGTATCGCGTCTGCTTTCCGATGCCTCGGTGGCGCCGCGGGACTTCCCCAAACAGATGAGCTCGCTATGCGAATCTTGCTCACGTGCCGGCCTCGACCTTTTGGCAATTCTTCAGCGCGGCGGCGATTCTTCGTGGCTGTTTGCGCCGGGCGAGGTATCGGACGTTCAAAAGATTATCGATTTGCTGGATCTGTTCTCTAAATCTGCTGCGGCTCGCAAGTGTACGCTGGAGGAAGCTGGTCCCGACGGCGAGCTTGGACGCTTTGCCGCTGGGGCCTTGCAAGCAGCCTTTGCTCTTGATCGCGTGAAGCTATCGACGGCTGTGATTGCCTATGTCAACGGGTTCACCCATTCGCTCGATGTTTACGAATCTGCCGTCGAGGCGGCGGTGACGGCGGTGTGCGCTGTTGCCCCGAAGGTGATTGACGGCATTTGGGGGGTCATCGCTGCTCGCGCTCCGTATGCCAAGGTTGGAGAACTTCCGCGTGGTCTTGTGTGGCTGAGCGACCATGGACGCGAACAAGACATGGGAACCATGTTCTCGTTTGGCTTGGGTCACGTCGAGGGCGTAGAGGCTGCGTCGGATCTGTATAAAATCTGCTGTAGGGAAGGATTCCCTACTCATAAGGCGCTTGCCATAGGTTATACCGATGCTACGTCCCTATATGTTGCTTACCTGTTGAGCTGTCGCAGCGAAAAAGCGACCTCAATACTTCGTGAGCTTGTTGAATCGCTTGCCAAGGCGGCTCCCAGTAACAAGTTGGTGTGTTGCCCGCCCATGGTAAAAACGATGGGCACTGCTTCGCATGGCCTTACGGATGGAATCGATCCTTTGAATCCCTCAAAAGAAGATCTTAGGACGTTGCGCGCTCTTTATGGCTATTCCCGGGCTGCGAATGCGGCGGTGCTTGGTCGCCAGGGCATGCTCGCACTGTCACTTGCGGAGTTGGGGAGGGCTTCTCAGGCGAGCGCGGATTTCAGGGTATATCAGGGAATCCCCGATATCCTAAAAAGCTACCGTGGGGCTGTCGATTTTTCTGACGTTGAGGGCCGTGATCGAGATAGGATCTGCGACGCTTTCGCCCAGGGTGTTTTGGGATGTTGCAAAGACCTTGGCGATTTTGCCTTTGCCATGGCTGCAATGTCGGCCACTTGCTGGCTGCCTGCCTTCGAGGCCTGCGCTCAGCTTGCTTTAAAGTATTCGCGCGGCAGACAGGGATCGTTCGATCGCTTGGCACTAGTTCTTTCGTACCTAGCGGTTTACGGAGTGAATCGCGAAGACATGCACGCCGCTATGGGCAAGGTCCTTCCCAAAGTTAAGCTCGAAAACCATGGCGCCCTTAAACACGAATGCGCCCGTTACTGCGGGCCTCGCGCGCTCGAGGCACTGGGAATTGCGGCTCCTGCCGATGTTGCGCAACAGATTGACGCGATTCTCGCTGACAATGTCAAAAAGGGCGGGTTGCCGTTCTTTAGAAAGTAGGTAAGTTTAAGCAGACGGGTGATGACCATGGGGTTGTTTAATAAGGTTTCTGGGCTGGCGCAGGGCGCTTACGGTAAGGCGGCGGGCTATTCCGATGCCGATGAGTCGTTTATCGGTGCCGATGTCGATGGCATGATTTGCCATATGGGTCTTTATCCCAACTACATTAAGCTCCGCACTAGGGAGCCGCGCACCGAGCAGATTAAGCGCGCCATGGAAGATCCTATTTCTGCGTTGGTTGGACCGGCTCAAGAGGTCGAACGCATCATACGCGTGGGCAGCCACGTTCGAGATTTTGAGCGTTGGACCGAGTTTGGCAAGCGTTGCTATACGCTCAAGATTATGGGCACCAGAAAGCTTGTTCGCATTCGCTTGGTTCCGGCTGATGGCCAGCGCTTTGAGAACTACGTGATGAGTCATTGGATGTAACGAGGACGGCGGGTTGCTCGTTCTGATAGGAAGAAGGTAAGAAGAATGGCTGGAAGCGGTTCTTGGCGTCCTCAATATGATTCGAGGAGGCAAAAGGGTGGACATGGCGCGTACTCGCCGAGCAAGATGTCCTTTTCTGAGCACAGGAGGCGTGGGCCTTCTGTTTACTTTGCCGCCAACTGGGTGCTCATTGGCGTCGTGGGGGCTTTGGCAATGCTGCTCATCGGCCTTACGGCGCTCATCCGAGGCAACTGGGAAGGCTTTCTGTTTGCCCTGGTGGCAGCGTTTATTTGCTACAAGCTGTTTTTCCATAAGCGCTCGTAGGGGAGCGATGGGATTTAGTTTCCCTGTATGCAACTACTAATCAAAATAGGAGAATACCATGGGACTGTTTGGCTCTTTCGTTCAAGCATTTAAAGACGGATACAACGGCGTAGACGAAGAGCAGGACACTGCGCCTTCCACTAAGGAGAATACTGCTCAAAAACCCGTACCCGCAAAGGAGACTGCCCCTGCTCAAAAGCAGGCTGCCTCCGAGGAGCCAAAGTTCTGCGGTGCGTGCGGCGCCTCCCTTGAGCCAGGCACCAAGTTCTGTCCCAAGTGTGGCAAGCCGGTGATGGGCGTTGCGCCGGAGGGTCAGGCCGCTCCGGCGGAGCCTCCGCATCTTATGCCGACCAATACATGGCAAGCGTATTTGGATACGGGGCTCAACCAGCTATCCTTACTCGAAGGAGTTGCAGCTTTCCAAAGGGTCACGCATGCCGATCCTGTTTTTGGAACCGAAGAGGTTAATTCTTACTTCCTGCTTCGCGGTGACAGGGTGGCTATTCAAGAGGTTGCTAGAACTCTCCGAGAAGTATCAGAACAGTTCTTCAACGACCAACTCCACATTAATGTAGGCACGTTGGCCGAGGATTACCGACAGGTCATTCGCATTAAATCTGCTAATGTGGAAGCGCGCTTTGAAGATATGCTATACCTCACGCTTGTGCAAAAAAACGTGATGGACGGTGCTGTTTATTATCTGTATATGAGCGGCGACGCCCTCGAGTTGGTCGCCAAGCGTGATGCTCGAACCCGCGATGAGAATAAGAGGCTTGATGAATTTAACAGTCGTGCTGATATCTTTGGTGATTTTGGATCGACTGCAAAGCTGGTGGCTCTTACCGCTTTCGGTATCATGAACAACTACCAAATGAATGGCTAAGCTAACTTGGAGGGTTCCAAGTCGTAAAGCGATTTGCCAATTTTGTGTTGATCAACTGTACGCGCGCAAGCTATATAATCCGCCCTCATTTCTTGTTTAAGGAGATGAGGGCGGATTTGTTGTTAGGGCCAGATGTTCATCTTGTTATAAGAAAGGGGCGGTCAAAGCCGCCCCATTTACATATTATGCTAGGGGAGTGTCGTCGCTCCCATTGTTGTGCTTTCAGTTGCAATGTTGCCGATGGCCTTCATAAGACTTTCGACTTGTTTGTTGGTCGTCGCATTGTTTCCGGAGAGATCACAGCGCCACGCCATGAGCTTTGCGTTGCTAGAGCATGCTTCTACCGTTATGTAGATGCGTGCCGGTCCTTCGGGACGAAGCAGATTCAGTTCTAAGGCTCGCAGGCGCTTTCCAAAAAAGACACCTCCCTGGATTGCCTCGAGTCCCGTACGCACGGTTATGCGCAACTCCTCTTGCTTTGCGGCCCGAAATGCAAAATCGGACCATGTCGTGTCTGCAAAGCGCTGAGCTCCGGACACCACTATGGGCCCCATGGGGTATCCGGGCGCGCATCGTTTCTGTAGTTGTTCGACAGTGATATCTGATGCGGTCATGTGGCCTCCTCTCACAATTTGCCTGCATAGGGCAGGCGTACTCTCAGTGCAAATTATCCGACAGCCCTTTTCGTGCCTGTTGCGCAACATATTCGGGCATGCCTGCGTGATACTTTTGCTCAGACGATTGCAATGGGGGAGCCATGGATAATTTGGAACAGCTCGAGGTTGTGCAGCTTGATGGTTTTACGCCCAGCATTCCTGCGGAGCCCGGGCGTGAACAGGAGCTCGCATCGCGTTTTAATATGCTCTTTCTTCAACCGGGGAGCACGCTTCATGGTGGTTTTGGTGCGGTTGCCAAGGTGGTGAACCTTTACGAAGAGGTTTTTGCCCTCAAGCGGTTAAACGCACCCGATTCCAACAGCGATTGCTCGCCTTCTGAGCTGAGGGAGATGCTGTTCGAAGAATATAAAAACCAGCTCGCAGTATCTAGGCTAAAAGGATTTCCACAGGTCTATGGCTATGGGTCGTGGAAGGGCGAGCCGCTTATCCTTATGGAATGGATCGAGGGCACTACGCTGGCGCATGCTGTACCCGATCTGCCCCATGAAGGCGACGGTGTTCAGGGTGAAGTCGTGGCGCAAGTGGGCATTTCGGTCTTGGAGATCTTGCAGGGTGTCGAACGCCTGAACAGCCGCCTTGTGCATCGCGATATTTCCCCGAATAACATTATGTTTCGCACCAAGGATATGAGCCTGTCTCAGCAGGTTGCTGCCGGCGCCTTCGATACGTGCCTGATCGATTTTGGCAATTCGACCACAGAATGCCAAGATATTCCCATGGCCTTTACGCAGCGTGTGGGCATGATGCGTGGCGCCACGCGAGATTACGCTCCTCCCGAGATGCTGACGGCAGACGTGGAGGGCGTGGAAGAGCTTAGAAGCAATCCTGCGATTGATATCTATGCACTCTGCAGCGTGCTGTACGAACTTTATGCGGGGCATACACCATTCGACCTTACCCACTCTCTTGGGGGGTCAGATTATCGTACCAAAATGAGTGTGGATCCAAAACCGCTTGTGGCGCGGCGCACATACGAGGAGCCGTTGCTCAATGCGATTATGAGCGGTATCAGGCCCTCCCAGGAGGCCAGACCAACGGTGGATGGTCTTTTGCATGAGCTTGAATGCTGGTACGAGGGGCGTCAACGAAATGGAACGGTTGCAGCTCCCAAGCCAGTTGAACTGCCCAATAAACACGATGCGGAATCAAACTGGGATGAGACGATGCCCGTTGGCAATGCGGTAGTCGTGCCCTTTACGGAATCCAGTCCCTTTGAGAACGCTTTTGCGGCTCCGGTGGTAGAACCGGCAACTGTGCCTATGCCGCGTGCCGAGGAGCGCTTTGAATCGTCCCGTAAAACTCCGGCGTCAGCACCGGAACCAACGGAGAACACCTGGTCTGAGCCTGATGTTCGTTTTGATGCTTCCGGTGCGGAACATGTTCCGGTTCCCACGCCGGTGCCCGTGCCTACGCCTGGCGCTGCACGGAGTGCGGCAGGCGCCGCGGCGGCGGGGGCCGGTGCTGCACCCGCCGCTGCCGCTGCTGGTGCTGCCGCGGGTTCGGCTGCCGCTGGGGCCGCTGCCGCGGGGGCTACATCGCCGCGACCGAAAAGGGCTGGAGGATCAAGCGCCGCCCGCGCCCCGAAGCCACGTGCTGCCTCTTCTTCGAGCCCCGTGCCGCCGCCCCCTCCGCCGGCGACTTCTGCACCGGCGCCCCCTGTTCCCTCGGGCTTTTCGAGTTCGAGAAAAAAGAAACGAGGGGCCGTTTCGAGCAGTGGCACATCTATTGGGTTTAGGGACGTTCGTCATTCGCGTCCCGTGCGAAAACTCGGTTGGCGATTGCTAATAATTTTGGCAACCATGTTTGCGCTTAGCGTAGTGTCGTGTGCCGCGCGGAATGCGTTTGGGTCGGAACTCCCCGGCCCCCAGGAGATTTCTGAGGTTCAAGAAGCGAATGGCGTTAACGATGATAGCCAGGGCGTAGCCCCTGCTGAGGAGGATGTTTTATGGCAGAGATAACACCGCGCCGTATTATGTTCGAGGATTTAAGAGGGTTTGCGGGCCTCGACTATCATGATGCCTGCTGCCTATTGCTTTCTGTTCGACCTGTTGCCGGCGGCATGTCTCCTCGTGAGTCGCTCGAGGTCATGCATCGCTCGAGCATTATGCGCAACTACGTTGATATTGTCCCATCCAAGACAAATCCCTCGCATTTTGGCGATCTCCAAAACGCCTCGCTCAACGTTATGGCGCGACTGGCGGCGCGGCAGGGCTCTGGCGCGGCATCGCGCGTTAAAATTGCCGATCACTACCGCGGACCGGCTGCCCACGCTATGGCCGATGCGTTCGATGCGTGGGGATTGAGCGGGCAGACGTATCTTAATGCGGTCAGGTGTATCGACATGGCAGTGCTTCCTGCCGGCAAGGACAGAGTCGCTCTGTTTGTCATGCTGTTTGTGGTGGCAGGCTGCCTCCAAGATCCGACGCGTGCGGCAGAACTAGTCGAGGACTTTCTGGAGCGATGCATGGGCGGACACTTTAGCTCAACGACGCTTAGGCTCGATAACGGCAAGAATGATTGCGCCTTCGTAACGAGCCCTGTCGATAGCGCTTCTACAACGCTAGGCCTTATCTTGCGGGAAGGCAGCGTCGTGCGCCTGCCGGCATATGAGCTGTCCCAAGATCCAGAAGGTACCGTCATTGGCTATTTGCCAACTGGTACAAACGTGATCGGTGCGCCCGATGGCTGTGTAAGCGCCCGTCACCTTCGTATTTGGTGCGAGGGCGGTCGTTGGTATGCGCAGGGTCTTGGTTCAACAGCGGGAACAGTACTCAAGCGCGGTGTAGAAGACTTGACGGTCGTTGAACCCCCGAGCTCTGAGGCCGGGCCGGGGCGTGAGTACCCGCCGGTGGAAATCAAAGTGGGCGATGAGCTTTGCCTTGGCGGCAAAGTGACGTATATCGTTGCGCGAGGCAAAATCGGATAGCTGCAGATTCGACTCTCGACCGTTCGGCGGTGTTGCGCAACGTTTTTTGTCCTTTTGGGTTTACAAAAAGATGAAGGAATCGTTCCAACGAGAAAGGACATGCTATGGGCCTGTTCGATAACTTAAAGTCTGGGCTGTCATCCGCGGGAAGCGCTCTGGATATCAAGGCATCGCCTGGCGATGCGAGTGCGGCGACCGTTCCTCAGGAGGGGGGCGCGGTCTGCAAACAGTGTGGAGCGCCGCTGCTGCCCGGCGCGACCTTCTGTGGAAAATGCGGAGCGTCGCAAGCGGAGACCGTTGAATCCGCTCCGATTTCAAAGCCATTGCCAGACCATGCTGCCCCCAAAGGCTCATGGAATGATGCCGTCGACAAAATTATTTCGCAGCGCGGCTTTTATTCCGATGATCTTTGGGACGCCGCTGGCTGCATGTATACGCAGCATGAGATTCAAATCTTCGATGTGATTGGCTTTTGCAACGTTTCGAAGTGCGAGTCATATTATGTCAAGGGCGGTGGCTCTCTTACGCTTGATGACTTGGCGCTCGAACTCATTGACATTGCCAGTGACTATTACAGGCTAATCCTAAAAATAAAAATTGATCGAGAGATTACTCGTGGGGGCGGCATCGTCATTACCGCAAATGTTCCTGACCCCGAGAATTCACTGGAGGCCAATCCCTTTGGTCTGATAGTGCAAGAAACATATGGTGACGATGCTATCTTCTATTATTACTTCATTAGCGAAACTACCTATCGCGTATTTGTCGGTCCAGCTTTTACAGCATGGACGGATAATGTTGTCGCGATGACGTTCGCTCGGCTGAATTCTAAGGGCGACGAGGAATTGCGCCCCGTTCCTTGGATTGTTGAGACAGAGCCAAAGTGCGGAAAGGTTGGGGCGTCGCTAACAGAAGCCGTTAACAATAACTCGGAAGAGTTACTTGCGCGGGCGGCTGGATTAATGAGGAAAACAGTCCCTTCTCCTTGTGATGGAGCTTTGATTGAAGGTGTTAAATCCTATACGATCCTGGACGATTCTATTGATCCGTATCGAGCAATAGTTGAACTTGGCCATCAGATGGGCCAGGTGGGCTGGAAAGTTATCCAAGCGCCTGAGAGCTGGGCATATAAAGGCAAATTGATTGCTTTAAATGCTTCTGGAGCAGGCATGGGCCAGCAATGGTGGAACTCCTTCTTTGTTCAGGTCGAAATGACGGCCAGGGGTCATGTTTTGTATTTGTTTTATTGGTCTGGTCTCTTCGAACAGGCATATAGGCTGCATGAAGAGGGCAAGATGCTGCGCCCAGACATGGAGATGGCATATCAAGCCGTGAGTCCGTATGTTGAGCAAATGGACAATTATATTAAATCGGCAGAGCACACTTTAATTTACGCAGTTGCGCAGCTCAACGAAAAGGCTGCTGCCAAATGGGGCATTTCGACCGCCGCGGGTCGCCACCTACCAAAAGGAAGTTTCGACGAATTCCGCGAAGCGTGTAGCGCGGGTGAATATGACAAAGCCCGAGAGCTTGATGAGAGACTATCAGCTCGCGAATGTCGTGTTTTCGACGACCCTCTTGCTGACAGTCGATTCTGCGCGACATATCTGGTCCCTCTCGGTATGCAAGATTTGGAGGCGCTTGCGGATACAATCGAAAAGGCCTCTTCTGTTGAGCCCCTCCTTGCCCGTGTGGTCGATCGTCCTGATGGGCGTAAAGGCAAGCAGCTTATCGAGCTGACTTTTGCCGGCGAAGAAGCGGGCCAGCTCTGGCAGAAAGGGTGTCATTGGTATATTGTTCGCAGGGAGTTGCAGAATGAAATGGCGCTGCTCTACGTGTTTCTTTCTTCCTGCGAGATGGACAAAGCCATTGCCATGAAGAACAGCGGAGCGGTCTTGCCCCCGGATGTTAAAGCGCTCGCTGATGACTGCGAGGCACATCTTGATCGCATACAAAAGATGCGCGCGTCTCTTAAGCCTCCCGCTGGGATTGCACATGTTATTCGCTTGCTCAATAACGAATGGCTGAAGGAGAAGTCCCAATCGCAGGATTAGACGCCTTCGTGTTTGAGATTGATATTTAAGAAAACCCCGCTGGCGAGTTTGCTGTGCCGGCGGGGTTTTCTTGCTGCGATATTCCAAAACAAAGCGCCCTTCTAGAAGATTGATCTTCTAGAAGGGCGATAAGGGGTTCTATTTGCTTGTTTACTATGCGTGCTTGTTGCCGCAGCTAGGGCAAAATGCAGCGCCGGCTTCCACGGGGGGGCACCGCAGTTGGGGCAGAAGCCGCCTGCATTGCCAGCGGTCTGGGCAAAGCTGGACAGATCCTTACCTGCCGCCGCGTCCTCGAAGTGCTCAAGTACGGTCTGGACGGAATTGCAGAAGTCGGCTTCTGCTGCAATGTCGGTGTCGTCGAGCAGGCTGTCGACCTTCTTGAGGAAGCCCTTTCCGAGTCCGCGGTTCAGCATGTTGTTGAGGGCGGGACCGTCTTCGTCCATCTGGTTTGCCTGCTCCTCGGCTGCCTTTGCAGCCTGCTCGGCCTGCTCGGCACGCGTGCTCGGGCAGCGGTAAGTCTTGAGGTCAGAGCCCTGGAGGACGCAGACGCACGTTGCCCAAACCTGGGATTGCATTCCTGCTGCGAAAACCTGGAATGTGGGAAGCTGGGTCTTTTTGAAGAGACCGCCATCGACTACCTTGATCTTGCCGACCCTGATCTTATAGCTGTAGAGAGAATTATCCGTGAGGCTGTCGAGAGCATCGTTGACAACGGTGGTGCGGTCCTCGATCGAACGCTTTCCGACCGAGGTGACAATCGGATTTCCAAGATTGTTGCTGTACTCGAGGTTGGAGAGCTTAAGTGCCATTTTGATTCCTTTCCATTAATGGTTCCGTCTGTCTTTCGACAATTCGTTTTCTGGAGCCGCGAAATATGATTCTGTTGCGCTACATCAAGGATTTTTTGGAATGTGGTGTTGTTGGCGAGTTGGCCGGTTGCTCGAAGCAGCGCTCTTTGTTGCGCAACGGATTTCTGGAACAACGCCGTATGCTCAACTCGTCCTAAAGATATAAGAGGAAGGACAGGACATTGGCTGAAGTTGAAGTAAGGGCCTTGGGTCCCGATGACGTCGATGCGATGGTCGATCTTGATGAGCAGTCTGGTTACGAGGTCTATGAGGCATATGCGGATTACATTGAGGAGGAGGACGAGGACGGCGATGGAGGCGAAGAGAACAATTACCTCTGGGGCGTCTTTGCCGATGATGAGCTGGTCGGTTTTTGTGTGACGGGCGGTGCGGACGACCCCGACCTGCCGGATGCCGTTACGGAGCACCCGCTCAACGAGGACATGTCGACGTTTTTGAGCCATGTGTATGTTGACCCCGACTACCGCGGTAACGGCTATGGCGCGCGCCTAGTGCACGACGCCCTGTTGGGATACTGGGAGAGCGAGGGCGAACAGCAGCCTGCATTCCTGGATCTGAGCGAATATCTCTTTGACGATCCTGATGCGGATCCGATGAAGCTCGCGCATCTGCTCATCGACTTCTTTGGCAAGAACGGGTTTGAGCCCATTCCCGACGATGAACACGACATCACCTACACCTGCATGGTCTTGGATCCCAAGAACTTTAAGGACCCGGACGCGGAGTAGAGGCTGCGGTCTGTTGGTTTAGCTTCCCTAGTTGATGTTTGACGGGGCCGGACGTTTCAGTTGTGATGGCTGGACGTCCGGTCCTTTTTTGGCCTGTCGGGGTTGGTGGTTGGTGCGTTTGTCTCGATCTGTAACACGTAGAGGAAGATTTGCCCTGCAGATGTTACAGATTGAGACAATTGGCCCAGACCCGCCTCGTCATCTGTGGTTTACGTGGGGGCATGCGAAGCACGGGTATACTAACCCGCGGCGAATCTGCTCCATCGCTTAGAGCTGCTGCGTCTGGACGGCGCGTGATAGGGCTGCCAAAGCGATCGCCAGCGTGCTGAGCAACGTCCTCTCTGTGCGCACCCGTTTTTGTATGTATTAGCGCACTACCAAGCACGCCCGCGCGGCCGCATGCCGTGCCCATTGCGCGTGCAGATAAGGAACAACAACATATGCGTAATTCTGTATCCGACGTCACGGACGCCGAGATTCTGGACGAGACCCGCGAGGCCATGACCCAGGCTGCCTTCGATGCGGCCGATGAGGCCAATGCTGCCCAGGCCGTCGAGTCCGCTACCGAGAGCCTGCCCGCCTTTGACGAGCTGGGGCTTTCGGACGAGATGCTTCGTGCTATCGAGAACCTGGGCTACACGGCGCCGACGCCTGTTCAGGCCGGCTCGATTCCTGTGGTGCTCGAAGGCCGCGACCTGCTTGCCGCCGCTCAGACTGGCACCGGCAAGACGGCCGCTTTCTTGCTGCCGACCATGAACAACCTGGAGCACATCGCTCCGCCCAAGCCTGTGCGCGAGCGCAGCGGCCGCAACCGCCGTCGCGGCGCTAAAAAGCCCGAGGGCAACGGCCGCGGCCCCGTGATGCTCGTCATCACCCCCACGCGCGAGCTTGCCCAGCAGATCGACGAGGTCGCGAGCAAGATCGCCGACGTCACCGGTCATGTCGCCGTGACCGTCGTGGGCGGCGTGAGCTACAAGCCGCAGACCGCTGCCCTCAAGTACGGCTGCGACATCCTGGTCGCCACGCCGGGCCGTTTGGTCGATTTGATCGAGCAGGGCGCCTGCCACCTGGACGAGGTCAAGGTGCTGGTGCTCGACGAGGCCGACCGCATGCTCGACATGGGCTTTTTGCCCGCCGTCCGCCGCATTGTGCGCGAGACGCCGGCCGAGCGCCAGACGCTGCTGTTCTCGGCCACGCTCGACGAGGAGGCCGTGGGCGAGATCACCGACCTGGTGAGCGATCCGGCCCGCGTGGAGATCGCGCCCGCCACGTCGACCGCCGACACCGTCGACCAGTTTGTGTTCCCGGTGTCCATCGAGGCAAAGAACAACCTGCTGCCCGAGTTCCTCAAAAAGGAAGGCCCGGAGCGCACTATCGTCTTTATGCGCACCAAGCACCGCGCCGACAGCTGCTGCCGTCGTCTGGAGCGTAAGGGCATCAAGGCCGCCGCGATTCACGGCAACCGCAGCCAGGCCCAGCGCGAGCGTGCCCTTTCGGCCTTCCGCGACGGTACCGTCGACGTGCTGGTGGCGACCGACGTGCTTGCCCGCGGCATCGACATCAGCGATGTGCGCTACGTCGTGAACTTTGACGTGCCGGCCGAGCCGACCGACTACATCCACCGTATTGGCCGTACGGGCCGCGCCGGCGAGCTGGGCTGGGCCATTACGTTTGTGACCGAGCAGGACGTCGATGAGTTCTACGAGATTGAGAAGCTCATGGACAAGACCGCCGACATCTACGAGGCCGGCGACCTGCATGTGGGTCCCAATCCGCCCGCGGTTGACCCCGAACGCGACCCTGCAGCCTTTAAGGTGAAGAAGAAGACCAAGCGCGGCAAGTCCAAGAGCAAGAAGAAGCTTGAGCAGGCACGTCGTGACGGCAAGCGTAACGGCGATGACTACGGCGATGTGGCCGGTCGTTCCAACCGCGGTCGCGATGAGCGCCGCGGCGACGGCGAGCGTCCGAGCCGTCCCAAGCGCGGCGGCAAGACCCGCGTGCGCGAGGGCGTTCAGGCTCGCGTGGACGAGGCCGTGGAGAGCGTGGCCCGCGAGGTGGCTGCCGAGGAGCGCGCTGGTGCTGGTGCCGCTGAGCAGCCTGCGCGCGGTAACCGTGCCGAGCGTCGTGCCAAGCAGTTCCAGGGCGAGGCACACCGCCGCCGTCGTGAGGACGAGGATCGCGGTGGCCGTCGTCGTGTCGAGCGCGAGGACGAGGGCCGTGGTTCGCGCGGCGGCAAGCGCGGCTCGGGTGACCGTCGTCGTTCCGGTCGTGATGACGAGCGCAGTGGCCGTGATGAGCGCCGCGGCGGCGAGGGTCGCGGTGAGCGAGGTGCCCGCGGCGGTGAGTCCCGTGGCGGCAAGCGCTTTGAAGAGCGCGGCGTCCGTGGCGGCGAGCGTCGCGAGGGTGCTCGCGGCAATGGCGGCCGCGGCGGCGCTGGCCGCTCTGGTGAGTCGCGCGATCGTCGTGATCCGCGTGCCAGCCGCGATCGTCGCGATGACTGGCGCAACTACGACGACACCCGCGAGGAGCGTCGTGGCGGCTATCGTGGCGGGCGTGGCGGCAACCAGGCCGGCTCCCGCGGCGGTCGTGCCGGCGGTCGCGATAACCGTGGCAGCTATGGCAACAGCCGTGGTGGCAAGCGCGGCGGCAGCTCCCGTCGCCCCGGTGACGGCGGCGGCAAGCGCAAATAGCATACGCATCGCCCACTAGAGCGAGGTGAACCAAGGGCCCCGAGCAACTACGCTCGGGGCCCTTTTTGTTTGCCGTATCCGATCGCTAGTTCAAATGTGATTTCCTCGGGAATGCATCTAGAAGATGCCGTGGGCCTGTTTCCTGCCATGCGGCAATGGGTCCCATGGGGTGTGCCGTGCATTTTTTGGAGTATTCAGCAGCTCTAGCTGGCTGCATACGATTCGGTATTGCCAACGGTGGCCTTCAGATACCCCCTATGAGCGTTTTGAGTTAGATTTCGCCGTTTTTCGAAGCAAAGGTACGTCATTCTCGCTATGTCGGAACCCTAAATGACGCAGCGCCCTACAGTTTTGCTCGCCCGCGGCGGTGCTGGCGCAGTCACGTTGCAGAATACTCCGTTTTTTGCACGGGCCAGGATGGGGTACCTCAGGAGAACACGGCGGTATCCCGTAAATATATACAATCTGTACCGTAATTTATACAAAACGAAGAGGCAGACAGCGTAGGGTGGGTGCATTGGGGTGCTTGGTGCACCAAAACGGGGATCCCATGCGCCGTATACTCTGTCTGAATGTGAAAACGGCTTGACGCGTTGCCTGGCGTAGGGGGAGGGTGCCTCGATGAGCGTATTCGAAATTGTGTTTAGTCCGACGGGTGGAACGCGGAAGGTGTCTGGCCTTGTGGCCGGGGCGCTGGACAAAAAGACCGTTACCGTCGATCTGACCGATAGCGGGCTAGATTTCAGCGCTGTCTCGATGACTGAGGACGACGTGGCCGTAATCTCTGTGCCGGCGTATGCCGGTAGAATCCCGGCTGTGGTGGCTGACCGGTTGGGCATGGTGCGCGGCAACGGGGCTCGGACTGTTTTGGTTTGTGTATACGGAAACCGCGCGTTTGAGGACACGCTCGTAGAGCTGGAGGACGTTGCGAAGCGCGCCGGATTTAGGGTGGTTGCAGCGGTTTCTGCTATTGCCGAGCATTCCGTTGCTCGTCAGTTTGCTGCTGGGCGACCGGATGCGCAGGATGCGGCGCAGCTCGCAGAGTTTGCGCAGCAAATTCAGCAAAAGCTGTTGGCTGAGGATGCGTCCGAGCCCTCTATTCCCGGCAATCGTCCTTATAAACAAGCTGGAAGTCACCGTATGGCACCCGAGGCAACAGAGGATTGCGTCTTCTGCGGTGCATGCGCCGCGGCGTGCCCCGTTTGTGCTATCGAAAAGGGCGACCCCAAGCGAACAGCTGGCGAGGCGTGCATCTCCTGCATGCGCTGCATCGCCGTATGTCCGCGAGGCGCTCGCAAGCTTGATCCCAACAAGCTATCCGCTGTTTCCCAGATGCTGAGCAAGGTTTGCGTCGTGCGGAAGGAATGCGAGCTCTTCATCTAACGCATGCGAAATTGCTGCAAGGAGTGTCCCTGGGTACTGGCAGTAAAGGAACGTCCCTAAGTGTCGCTTAAATACCGTTTATCGAAGAATAAATACCGCTCACCGGTCATAATGACTATTCTGGCTTTGCTGTTGCCTACAATAACCCCCGTAAAAAGAAATGCGGAAGGTTACCGAGTCCCTCGGACGTGGGCCTAACCAAAGTCTTTGAACGGGTGTGTCTCTATGGATGCATTCGCTTGATTTTGGTTGGGCTATATTTATGAAGGGACATGCCACCATGGGTTTCTTTTCTCGCCTGATGGGCGGTTCGGATGAGCAGAAGACTGCAACCTTCGAGTTCGAAATCCTCGCTCCCGTTTCCGGCGAGCTTGTTCACCTAGAAAAAACCAATGATCCCGCTTTTAGCAGCCGTGCCGTGGGCGATGGCGTTGCCGTGGTTCCCCAAGAGGGAACGGTGTGCGCTCCTGTCTCCGGTACTGTCGCGGCGCTGTTTCCGACTGAGCACGCGCTGGGCATCATGTCCGACGACAGCTCTGCTCAGGTGATGCTGCATATCGGAATCGACACTGTTAAACTTGAGGGCAAGGGCTTCCATGCGCTCGTTGCCCAGGGTGACCATGTCGACGCGGGCCAGCCCCTCGTCGAGGTCGATTTCGACGCGGTCCGCGCCGCCGGCTTCGATCCCACGGTCTTCGTTATCGTGTGCGAGCGTTCGGAGAACTCGACTCTTCGTGAGCATGCTTCCGGCCCTGTTGCTGTTAAAGAGCCTGTCGTCTGGCTTTCCGAGTAAATTCTTGTGGTGGGTACCGTGGTTATCAAGCGAGTTTTCAACAATAACGTCGCAATGGTCACTTCGGACGATGGCTCCGAGCTCATCGTCATCGGCCGAGGCCTCTGCTTTGGCCGTCATGCCGGCGATGCTATCGATGAAGCATCGGTCGAAAAGACCTATGCGCTGCAGGAGGGCACTTCTCAGGATTCGCGTACGATTGACCGCTTGGCACATCTTTTGGAGTCCATCTCCACCGTCAACCTCGTGATTGCCGAAGACATTGTTCAGATGCTCCGTCGAGAGCTCAATGTTGATATCAACGACAAGATCCTCATTGCTCTCGCAGACCATATCGGCCTTGCTTTGGAGCGCGAGCGCAAGGGCGTCTCCTGTGAGAATCCGTTGCTGCTCGAGATCCAGCAGTTCTATCGCAAGGAGTATGCGCTTGCGGGCCGTGCGCTGCAGATTATCAAGGAGTATATGGGCATCCAGATGAGCGAAGAAGAGCAGGGTTTTATTACGCTGCATATCGTCAACGCCACCATGCCGCAACGCTCCGACCGTCTCATCATCTCGGTCCAGCTTGTTCGCGACGTGCTTGCGATTGTTTCCGAGCGCTATGCTACGACCCTCGATGACACCTCGCTGCCCTATGAGCGTTTCGTTCGTCACCTGCAGTTTTTCGCGCAGCGAGCGCTCGATCCCACGTCAGGGCAAATCAATGGCGACGCGCTGTTCCGAATCGATGAAACGGCGTATCCGTGCGCGTTCTCGTGCGCGGACGCCATAGCCGCCCACTTGTCGTCTACCTATAACGTTGTCGTTACCGATGCCGAGAAGAGTTATCTCGCATATCACATTGTTAACCTGCTTGGAGAACCTGGTCTCTAGGCATAACGTGCCCATACATCGATTGATATAAGGCAAGGCTCACGGTCTTGTCCAGGGCACATCTGTCTTAATTTGCGGAAAAGGAAGGGGAGTACCGCTATGACCGCAAAAAAGAAGTTCAATTTCAAAGCGCCGTTGGAGGTGTTCGCGAAGTCAATCGTCCAGCCGATGATGTATCTCTCGGTTGCCGGCATTCTGCTCATCGTGGGCATCATTCTAACCAACAAGACCATCTGCGCCATGATTCCCGTGCTGGGCTCCGGTCCGTTCCAGCTTGTGGGCGCCGTTGTCTATCAGTCGCTGATGTTTATCATCAACAACCTCTCGATTCTGTTCTGCGTGGGCATCGCCGGCGCCATGGCAAAGAAGAACAAGGGCCATGCTTCGCTGATCGCCCTGATGTCGTTCTTCCTGTTCCTTCAGGCCAATAACATCGTGCTCAACGCCACCGGCTCTCTTGCCGAAGCGAGCGGCATGCTCGGCCTTACCGGAACCGGCCAGAGCACCGTTATGGGCATTCAGGTGCTCGATACCGGCGTGTTTGGCGGCATCATCCTGGGCTGCATCACTGGTGCCGTGTTCAACAAGTACTCGAACAAGCAGTTCCCCATTGCCCTTTCGATGTTCTCGGGCGTTCGCTTCCCGTTCCTGATCATGATCATCATTTCCTGGATCATGGGTGCTGGCTTCTGCATCGTTTGGCCTCCGGTCCAGGGTGCCATCTCCTCCGTTGCCGGCATCATTAAAGAGTCGGGCAACATCGGTCTGTTTATCTACGGCATGCTCAACAAGCTGCTCGTTCCCACCGGTCTGCACCATCTCATCTACACTCCGTTCCAGTTCTCCGATGTGGGTGGCACCCTGACGCTGGGCGATCAGGTTATCGCCGGCGCCTATCCCATCCGTGTCGCCGAGATGGCAATGACGGGCCAGCCCTTCTCCGATAGCACCTACTTCAACAGCTACACCTTCAACAACCTGTGGCCCTACATCGGTATCGGTCTCGCCTTTATCTTCACCGCTTACAAGGGGAACAAGGATAAGACCAAGGCCGTTATCATCCCGCTGATCATCACCGCCGTGCTCTCCTGTGTCACCGAGCCCATGGACTTCCTCTTTGTCTTTGCCGCTCCCGTGCTCTTTGTCGTTCACTCGGTTCTTTCCGGCATCTTCCTGGTTCTGCTCAAGGTCCTCTCCGTGCCCGCTTCGACTGCAGGCGGTATCATCAACATCGTGGTTTCCAACCTGGTCCTCGGTGTCGACAAGACCAACTGGCCGGTTATGCTGGTGCTTGGAGTCGTCAACGCCGCTCTGTACTTCTTCCTCTTCACCTTCCTTATTAAGAAGCTCAACCTCCACACCCCTGGTCGCGAGGAAGAGTCCGAGCTCGCCGAGTCCGTTGCCGAGGGCGAGGCCGCCGCGTCTGTCGCGGTGAAGCAGGGCGCTGTTGCCGCAGCTCCCGCAGAGGGCGTCGATGCAGGTATTGCCGACCTGGTCGCAGGTCTTGGCGGCAAGGACAACATCGAGGAGCTCGAGAACTGCTTTACGCGTCTTCGCGTGAACGTTAAGAACCCGGACCTCATCGATGAGAACCTCATCAACCACGTGCCCAACAGCGGCATCAACCGCAACGGCAACAATATCCAGATCATCTTTGGCATGAAGGTCGCCGAGATGCGCGACAAGGTCGAAAACGCAATTGAGAAGGAGCAGTAAACAATGATCATTACTCTGTGTGGTGGCGGATCCACCTTTACCCCCGGCATCGTCAAGTCCATTGCCCTGCGCAAGGACGAGCTCGACGTTGACGAGATTCGTCTGTACGACATCAACGAGGAGCGCCAGCGCAAGATCGGCGTGCTCGTGGACTGGATTTTGCACGAGGACCTCGGCCTGGACATCAAGCTCACGGTGACCACCGACAAGAAGACGGCTTTTACCGACGCGAGCTTCGTGTTTGCCCAGATGCGCGTGGGCGGCTACGCCATGCGCGAGCAGGACGAGAAGATTCCGCTGCGCCACGGCTGCGTGGGTCAGGAGACTTGCGGTTGCGGTGGCCTTGCCTACGGCATGCGCACCATCTTCCCCATGGTCGAGCTGATCGATGACGTTGAGAAGTACGCCAAGAAGGACTACTGGATTCTCAACTACTCCAACCCTGCCGCCATCGTCTCCGAGGGCTGCCGTGTGCTGCGCCCCAACGCTCGCATCATCAACATCTGCGACATGCCGATCGCGATCATCGACGTGGTTTGCGCCGCGCTCGATATCGACAAGAAGGATGTCGAGTACGATTACTTTGGCCTTAACCACTTTGGTTGGTTCACCTCGATTCGCCACAAGGGCGAGGAGGTGCTCCCGCAGCTGCGCGAGTACATCAAGGAACACCAGATCCTGCTGCCCGACTCCTACCTCAAGGGCATGGGCTCGCTCATGGCAAAGAAGCCCGAGGAGACCACCGACGAGCATCCCGAGCAGAACCGCCACACCAAGGGCAGCTGGTACTACGTCTGGAAGGGCGAGTACGAGATTATGGAGTGCTTCCCGGAGTACCTGCCTAACACGTATCTGAACTACTACCTGCAGCAGAAGGAGTTCGTCGAGCATTCCAACCCCGAGCGCACCCGTGCTAACGAGGTTGAGGAGACGCGCGAGAAGAACCTCTTCGACGGCATCGACCATTACGAGAAGACCGGCGAGATCGACGAGAGCACGTTCTATGCGGGCAGCCACGGCGACTGGATTGCCGACCTGGCTATCGCTCTGAAGAACGACACCAAGCAGCGCTTCCTGGTCATTTGCGAGAACAAGGGCGCTATCCCCAACATGCCCTACGACGCCATGGTCGAGCTGCCTGCCTACATTGGCAAGAACGGCCCCGAGGTCATCAGCCGCGACAACATTCCGCTGTTCCAGCAGGGCCTCATGATGCAGCAGCTGAACTCCGAGAAGCTCGTGGTCGAGGCTACGATCGAGGGTTCGTACGAGAAGGCGCTCAAGGCCTTTACACTGAACAAGACCGTGCCGTCGATGAAGGTCGCCAAGGAGGTTCTCGACGACATGATCGAGGCCAACAAGGGTTACTGGCCCGAGCTTAAGTAAAGATGACAGTGCCGCTGGCCGCATAACTTGAACAATGCCCCGTCCGCGTGTTGTGCGCGGGCGGGGCATTGTCATTTGGTAACGCGTTTTATCAAATATGGCATTTATCTGCGGAAATGTTCGTTTTCACCGCTAAGGATGACATTTCATACCGCCTGCCGAACCGTGTTGTTGCCAAACAACTTTTTAGGTCAGTGTGTTGCATGTAGCATTTTCGCCCGGCCTCGCCTCCGGGCTGCCATGTGAGAGGGGATCTTATGGCTCGACTGCATGTAATGGAACGCAGCCACGCTCAGGCCGTCATGGACGACCTGCACGATGCGCTTGGGCGCCGTCTGGCGGTGAGTTCGCTCGCCCCGTGCCCCGTTGAGTTTACGGCGGCGCTCGTCAACCTGTGCTCCACCCAGAGCTGCGGCAAGTGTACGCCCTGCCGCGTGGGCCTGAGCGCGCTGAGCGACCTGCTCGCCGATGTGCTCGAGGGCCGCGCCGACGAGTCCACGCTCAATCTGATCGAGCGCACCGCCCGTACCATCTATCTTTCGAGCGACTGCGCCATCGGTTACGAGGCCGGCGCCATGGCGCTCACTGCTATCCGCGGTTTCCGCGACGATTTTGAGCACCACATCCGCGAGCACTCCTGTGGCTTTGACCGCGAGGCCCGCGTCCCGTGCGTCTCGGGCTGCCCGGCGCACGTCGACATTCCCGGGTACATTTCGCTGGTCGAGGCCGGCCGCTATGCCGACGCCGTCAAGGTCATCCGCAAGAACAATCCGCTGCCGCTCGTCTGCGGCCTGGTGTGCGAGCATCCCTGTGAGATGCACTGCCGCCGTGGCATGGTCGACGACCCCATGAACATCCTGGCTCTCAAGCGTTTTGCCGTCGAGCACAGTGACCTCAACGATTACAAGCCCAGCGTGGCCGACAACACCGGCAAGCGCGTCGCCGTGATCGGCGGCGGCCCGGCCGGCCTTTCCTGTGCCTACTACCTGGCCGTGATGGGCCACAAGGTGACCATCTTTGAGCAGCGCCACCACCTGGGCGGCATGCTGCGCTACGGCATCCCCAGTTACCGCCTGCCGCGCGAGCGCCTGCAGGCCGAGATCGACTGGATCTTGAGCGCCGGTATCGACGTTGAGCTCGACCACTCCGTCAACGGCGAGGAGCTTGCCCGCCTGCGAGACGAGTTCGATGCCGTCTACCTGGCCATTGGTGCCCACAGTGACAAGAAGCTCGGTCTTCCGGGCGAAGAGGCTCCCGGCGTGGAGTCGGCCGTCAAGATGCTGCGTGCCATTGGCGACGACGCGCTGCCCGACCTGAGCGGGCAGCGCGTGTGCGTCATCGGCGGCGGCAACGTGGCCATGGACGTGGCGCGCTCCGCCGTGCGCTGCGGTGCCGAAAAGGTGAGCATCGTCTACCGCCGTCGCATCTGCGATATGACGGCCCAGGACGCCGAGATCGCCGGTGCCCAGGCCGAGGGTTGCGAGGTTCTGGAGCTCACGGCCCCGCTCGCCATCGAGACGGGCGAGGACGGTCGCGTGAGCGGTCTGCGCGTGCAGCCGCAGATTATCGGCGAGCCCCGTCGTGGGCGTCCGGCCCCGCGTGCCGCCGCCACGCCCGAGCGCGTCATTCCCTGCGAGCGCGTGTTTGTGGCCATTGGCCAGGACATCGATTCCAAGCCGTTTGAGGAGATGGGCGTTGCCTGCAAGTGGGGCTGCGTGGTCACCGACTCGGACGGTGCCGTGCCCAACTTCGACGGCCTCTTTAGCGGCGGCGACTGCCAGACCGGCCCCGCCACCGTTATCCGCGCCATCAACGCCGGCCGCGTGGCTTCGGCAAATATCGACCGCTACCTGGGCTTCGACCACAAGATCAAGCTCGACGTGGAGCTGCCGACCGTCCAGTTTAAGGGCAAGCACGAGTGCGGCCGCTGCGAGCTGGGTGAGCGCGAGGCCGGCGAACGTATTCACGATTGGAATCTGGTCGAGCAGGGCCTCACCGAGGAGGAGGCACGCCAGGAAGCGAGCCGCTGCCTGCGTTGCGATCACTTTGGCTTTGGCGCGTTCCGCGGAGGGAGGAACCTGGAATGGTAGAGCTCAACAAAACCACTGTCGGCGACAACAGCGAAAACGGAGCGCATAACATGGTCAGGCTCATTATCGATAACTGCGAGGTTGTGGTTCCCGAGCACACCACGATCCTGGATGCGGCCAAGTCCGTCGGCATTCAGATTCCCACCCTGTGCTATCTGCGCGATCTGAACGAGATCGGCGGCTGCCGCGTGTGCGTGGTCGAGGTCGAGGGCTGCGATCAGCTGGTCGCCGCCTGCAACAACTACGTGCTCGACGGCATGGTGGTGCACACCAACAGCCCCAAGGCCCGCGAGGCGCGCCGCACCAATGTGCAGCTGCTGCTGTCCCAGCACGATTCGCAGTGCACGAGCTGCGTGCGCAGCGGCAACTGCAACCTGCAGGCCATCGCCAACGACCTGGGCATTTTCTATCTGCCGTATCAGAGGCATTTGGCGGGCGAGGGCTGGGATTTCGATTTTCCCATCATCCGCGAAAACGACAAGTGCATTAAATGCATGCGCTGCATCAAGGTGTGCGAGAGTGTGCAGGGCCTAGGGATTTGGGACCTGACCAACCGCGCCACGCATACCGCCGTGGGTACCCGCGGGCGCGCACCGATCGGCAAGACCGATTGCGTCGCGTGCGGCCAGTGCATTACGCATTGTCCGACGGGCGCACTGCGCGAGCGCGACGATACCGAGACCGTGTTTGACGCGCTCGCTAATCCCGACAAGATCGTGCTGGTGCAGATCGCACCTGCCGTGCGCAGCGCCTGGGGCGAGGAACTCGGCATTCCGCGCGAGGAGGCTACCGTCGAGCGCCTGGCTTGCGCGCTGCGCCGCGTTGGCTTTGAGTACGTGTTCGACACCGATTTTTCGGCCGACCTCACCATTATGGAGGAGGGCTCCGAACTGCTCGAGCGCCTAGGGAGGGCCGTCAAGGGCGAGGGCGACAGCCACGGCTGGCCCATGTTCACGAGCTGCTGCCCGGGCTGGGTGCGCTTTGTGAAGGCACGTTACCCGGAGTTTGTCGACAGCCTATCCACGTCCAAGTCGCCGCAGCAGATGTTCGGCGCTATTGCCAAGACGTACTACGCCAAGGTGCTGGGCGTGGAGCCCGAGCATCTGTTCGTGGTGTCCGTTATGCCGTGCACGGCCAAGAAGGCCGAGTGTGCGCTGCCGAGCATGATGGGCGAGGGCGGCGCGCCCGACGTGGACGTTGCGCTGACGGTGCGCGAGATGGTGCGCATGATCCGCGCGAGCCACGTGAGCGTCGACACACTTACCGAGGAGCCGCTCGACACGCCGCTGGGCTTTGGCACGGGTGCGGGCGTGATCTTTGGCGCCACGGGCGGCGTGATGGAGGCCGCCGTACGCTCGGCATATTACCTGGTGACGGGTAAGAACCCGGATGCCGATTTCTTTACCGACGTGCGTGGCCTGGATGGCTGGAAGGAAGCCGTCGCCGATATCGATGGCACCAAGGTGCGCGTCGCCGTGGCACACGGGCTGGGCAATGCCGCCCGTCTGCTCGACGCGATTCGCGACGGCCGCGTGAGCTATGACTTCGTTGAGGTCATGGCGTGCCCGGGCGGCTGTGTCGGTGGCGGCGGTCAGCCCATTCACGACGGCTGCGAGCTGGCAGCCGAGCGCGGCCAGGTGCTGTGGGGCCTGGATGCCGCTGCGGATATTCGCTTCTCGCACGAGAATCCCGATGTCCAGGCATGCTACCGCGAGTTCTTGGGCAAGCCGCTCTCGCCACTGGCCGAGGAGTTGCTGCATACCGACCATCACGCCTGGTCGATGCCTAACGAGGGGACGTGCTAGCGATGCGCGCGTTTGATTTTGAGATGACGCGCCGAGGATTTGCCTCGGCGCTCGCCGCGGGCGTGTTGTCGCTTGCGCTCGCGGGCTGTGGCGGCGGGGCTGCCGGTGCCGGGTCCACCGCGGGCTCGGCTGCCACGGACGGCGCCGGTGCTGCTGCAGAGTCGGTTGAGGTGCACGTCGCCTCGCTCAAGGGGCCGACCTCGATTGGCCTGGTGCAGTTTATGGACCAGGCCGCAAACGGCGAGACGGACAACGAGTTCGACTTTGCGATCAACACTGCCGCCGACGAGATCGTTCCCAAGGTCATTCAGGGTGATATCGACATTGCCCTGGTGCCCGCCAACGTGGCGAGCGTGCTCTACAACAAGACTGAGGGTGCGGTGCAGGTCATCGACATCAACACGCTGGGCGTGCTGAACGTTGTGACGGGCGACGCGGACGTTACCTCGTTTGGCGATCTGGCGGGTCGTACCGTCTACATGACGGGCAAGGGCACTACGCCGGAGTACGTCATGAACTACCTGCTGGAGCGCGCGGGCCTGACCGACCAGGTGGCGCTTGAGTTTAAGAGTGAGCCCACCGAGGTACTCTCGGCCCTGCTTGCCGACCCGACTGTCGTGGGCGTGTTGCCCGAGCCCTTCAAGACCGCCGCCATCACCAAGAGCGAGGGCAAGCTGTCGGCACCGGTGAGCCTGACCGACGTGTGGGACGAGCTGGCGGGTGACACGGGCTCGCGCTTGCTGACGGGTGTGACCGTGGTGCGCCGCGCGTTTGCCGAGGGACATCCCGAGGCCGTGGCGGAGTTCTTGAGCTGCCATGCGGCGAGTGTGAAGGCCGTCAACGCTGCGCCGACAGACTGGGCGCAGGCTGTGGTCGATGCCGGCATCGTGGACAACGCCAAGATCGCCGAGAAGGCGATTCCCGGGTGCATGCTTGTCTGTCAGACGGGGAAAGATATGAAGGCGACGCTCGGTGGGTACCTGCAGGTGCTGGCCGATGCGGATGCGAGCGCCGTGGGCGGCAAGCTCCCGGCTGACGATTTCTACTACATGGAGTAGCCCGTGCGTGCGTTTGCTCGACAAATGACAGAGCGTATGAAGGCGGTGGCGGCAGCAGGTGCCGTCGCCGCCTTTTGGCTTGCCGTGTGGATGCTGGTGGCGGCGCTGGTGGCGCAGCCGCTGATCTTGCCGGGGCCGGGCGCTGTTGCCTTGGCGCTGCTGCGCCTGATGCGCGATGGCGGCACCTGGGCGATTTTGGCGGGCTCGGGCGCGCGGATACTGGGCGGGTTGGCGCTTGCCGCGGTGTGTGGTGGCGTACTTGCCGGGATTTCGTCACGTTCGCGTGCGTTTGCGCACCTGGTGGCTCCGGCGTTGTCGTTTGTAAAGGCGACGCCGGTCGCCTGCGTGGTGGTCCTGTTGCTTATCAGGCTGGGGTCGGCGCGCGTGAGCATCGCGGCAGTCTTTTTGATGGCGCTGCCGGGCGTGTATTTTTCGCTGGCCGAGGGCTTGGCACAGGTGAATAAACCGCTGAAGCAGATGTTCCGCCTGCATGGCGTGCGGGGCTGGCGACTGTTTTGCGCCCATACCTGGCGCGAAGTCCTGCCGTTTGTGCTTTCGTGCGCGAAGGCGGTCATCGGCATGAGCTGGAAGGCCGGTGTGGCGGCGGAGCTCATCGGCATAGCGACGGGCACCGTGGGTGAGCGCATCTATCAGGCAAAGCTTTTGATTGAGACGGCTGATCTGCTGGCGTGGACCGTGCTGGTCGTTGCCGCCTCGTGGGCGTGTGAGCGCGTGCTGGTGTGGCTGCTGCGGGTTTCGGGGCCCGTGGCGTGGCGCGCGGCCGTGCAGGCGCATGGGCGTGGTAGTCGCGGGCGTGCAGGGGCTGCGAGCGATGGCGCTGCGGCGGAGCTTGCGCTCGTCGTGGGCGATCGCGCGCCCTGGGCGCCGGCGCTGGATGGTCTGGTGCTCAACGTGCCCGCGGGTGGGCGCGCCTGCGCGATGGGCGCCTCGGGCGTGGGCAAGTCGACGCTGCTGGCGCTGGCGGCGGGGGAGTGCGCACCGTGCCCGATGGTGTTTCAGGATGCGCGCCTGGTCGAGGACGCTTCTGCCCTGGATAACGTGCTGGTGTGCGCCGATGCATGCGTGGATGCTTCGAGCGCCGCGGCCTTGCTGCGCCGGTTGGTGCCGGGAATCGACGTGCATGCGTACGTAGCCAAGCTTTCGGGCGGGCAGCGCCGTCGCGTCGAGATCGCTCGAGCCCTGCTGTGCCCCGGCGGCGCGGTGATTCTGGACGAGCCCTTTACCGGCCTGGAAGCCGCTGCGCGCGATATGACGGCCGAGGTCGTGCTCGACCTCCTCAATGGTCGCACGCTCCTGCTTGCCACGCACGACGCCGCTGACGCTCGGGCCCTCAATATCTCGGACATCATCACGCTCTAAATACTTACCCAGCAACAAAATAATCCGTTTTTCTCCGTCCCCATGGGGCGGGTGTGGTATTCTATCTGCGGGGTAATACTTAGGAATACCAAGTAATACCAACGCCGCAGAAACAAACTCCGGATGCGGGCCAATCGGGTTGCCTTCACAGCCCGTCGCCCAGCCGCGTGGCCCGCATCTATCCGCACTACCGTCGTTTCAAAAAGGAAGCGCCATGGCAGAACACATGACCCCTGTAGTCGCGAAGGTCATGCCCGAGGAGAAGGCAGCCTTCGCGGCGGCAACCCAGCTCGTGGGCACCACGCCGTCCAACGCCATCCGCATGTTTATCGCTGCGTTCAATCGCTGCGGCACCTTCCCGTTCGACATCTCGCCCAACGGGGCTTTTGGCATTGCGCCCGATTCTCATCAACAATGACTGTCCCCAAGTGCCGGGTTTTGAGGAGGTTGGCATGCTCAATGCGCTGGTTTGGGCGCTTGCCTGTTTTGGTGTCGTCGCTGCCGATATTGCCCTGAGCATTGTTTTGTTCTCCGCGCTGGACATCGTGTCGGCACTGACGGGTTTCCCGATCGACAATCTCGATATCCAATGGTTTCAGGCCGCCGCTCAGACGGCGTCGTTTTTGATGGCGCTGCTGTGGTGGCGCTATCTGTGGCCCCGCTCCTTCATGGCGCGCCGGCAGGGCGAGCGCCCGCTTGGCGGGGGAGCAGGCAAGGCGTGGAAACGCATCGCCTGCGTTATCGTGATCGGCCTTGCCTTGCAGGTGGTCGTTGGCTACGTGACCGACGCTGTGCTGTCGCTGTTGCCCGAGACCGCGGCCGATTACAGCGAACTTGTCGAGGAGACGGGCATGGGCGACACGAGCTATCTGGCCGTCCTGACTACGGTGCTCGGCGCCCCATTTTGTGAAGAGCTGCTGGTGCGCGGTATCATTTTTGAGTTTTCGCTCCGAGCATTTAACCCGCAGTGCCGTCCGCTCTGGAAGCGTCGGCGTCGCGCGCGGGCGCAATACGTCGCCATGGTGCCCTGGGCGGCGCCGGACAAGCGAGGTATCGCCGCGGCGATTGTGCTGCAGGCGGCCATCTTTGGCTTTATGCATATGAACTGGGTGCAGGGCTGCTACGCCGGCGCCGCCGGTCTGGTCTTTGGCTGGGTGCTCGTGACCACCGGAAAGCTCCGCTACACGATCCTGCTGCATTTTGCCTTTAATGCCGGGTCGTATCTCATGACGTTGCTCTGGTTTGTGAACACGCCGTTCGACGTGGCAATTACGGTCGCTATTGCCGGCGTCATCCTCGTTGAGGCAATGCGCTCACTGCGCCAAGCGTGTGGGATGGACGCAGTGAGCGCGCCGCTGCCCTAGTTGTGACGCCCGCCTCCGTTGGCGCCCTGACGCCCCTGAGCTGCACGGTTGCGCCCGGCAGTGTTCTGCGCGCGCGACATGCCGCCGTGGCCCTTGCTGCCTTTGGGTCCCTTGCCAGCGCCGCCGCCATGCGGTTTGCCGCCCTTCTTGCCGGTGCCATGGCCACCGCCAGCAGACGTCTCGCCCGGGCGCGGCGGCACGGGACGGATCAGGCAATGCTTGGTGTAGCCGATCAGGTCACGACGCCCGGCCTTCTCCAGTGCCTCGCGCACCAGCTTGTAGTTCTCGGGTTTGCGATACTGAATCAGCGCGCGCTGCATGGCCTTTTCGTGCGGGTCGCGTGCCACGTAGATCGGCTGCATAGTACGCGGATCCACGCCGGTGTAGTACATGCAGGTCGACATAGTGGACGGGGTGGGGTAGAAGTCCTGCACTTGCTCGGGCATATAGCCCATGTCGCGCACGGCCTCGGCAAGGTCCACGGCTTCCTTCATCGTCGAGCCAGGATGGCTCGAGATCAGGTACGGCACCACGTACTGCTTGAGTCCGTATTCGCGGTTCAGGCGTTCAAATTTACGGCAGAACGCATCGTAGACGGCGCGGCTCGGTTTGCCCATCACGAATAGCACCGCATCGCTCACATGCTCGGGCGCTACGCGTAGCTGGCCCGAGACATGGTGCTCCAGCAGCTCGCGTAAAAACTCGTCCGAGGCATCGGCCATGGTGTAGTCAAAGCGGATGCCGCTGCGCACGAAGACCTTCTTGACGCCCGGCAGCTGGCGCAGGTCGCGCAGCAGCTGCGTGTAGCCGCTCTCGTCGACCACCATGTTTTTGCACACGCTCGGCCACAGGCAGCGCTTGTTCCTGCACACGCCGTGCTTGAGCTGCTTGTCGCAGGCCGGGCGGCTAAAGTTAGCCGTCGGTCCGCCCACGTCGTTGATGTAGCCCTTAAACTCGGGATCGCGCGTGAGCAGCTCGGCCTCGCGCATGATCGAGTCGTGGCTGCGCATCTGCAACACGCGGCCCTGGTGGAAGGTGAGGGCGCAAAACGAGCACTCGCCAAAACAGCCGCGGTTGGAGCTAATGGAAAACTTGATCTCGGCAAAGGCCGGCACGCCGCCCGCTGCGTCGTAGTCGGGATGCCAATCGCGTGCGTAGGGGAGCTCGGCCACCTCGTCCATCTCGTCGGTCGTCAACGTTGCCGACGGCGGGTTCTGCACCACATAGACGCTGTTGGGGTAAGGCTCTACCAGACGATGCCCGGTGATGGGGTCCATGTTCTGCTGCTGCACATTAAAACTGCGCGCGTAGTTGAGCTTGTCAGCGGCAAGGTCGTCCCAGCTGGGCAGCAGGTCGTAGTCGTAGACCTCGTCGAGCGAACCCGTGCGGTAGACGGTACCGTTGACGTAGGTGATCTGATCGACAGGCAGTCCGGCATCGAGCGCGTCGGCGATCTCGACGATCGCATGCTCGCCCATGCCGTAGATGAGGATGTCGGCGCCCGAGTCGAGCAGTACCGAGCGCTTGAGCTTGTCCTGCCAGTAGTCGTAGTGGGCCAGGCGGCGCAGGCTTGCCTCGATGCCGCCGATGATGATGGGAGCGTCCTTGAACGTCTGGCGGATGAGGTTGCCGTAGACCGTGACGGCTCGGTTGGGACGGCGCCCCTCCTCGCCGCCGGGGGTATAGGCATCGGTGTGGCGGCGGTGCTTGGTCACCGAATAGTGGTTGACCATGGAGTCCATGTTGCCGGCGCTGACGAGAAAGCCCAGGCGCGGCTCGCCGAGCACGGTGATACTGGCGGGGTCGGTCCAGTCGGGCTGGCAGATGATACCCACCTTGTAGCCATGCGCATCGAGCACGCGGCTGATGATGGCCATGCCAAAGCTCGGATGGTCCACGTAGGCATCGCCGCAGATGTAGACAAAGTCGCACTGGTCCCAGCCGCGTGCATCCATGTCGGCGCGGCTGACGGGGAGGAACTTGTCGCGGCCCGGGCGCCAGGGGCGGGCGGGCGCTGCTGGGGCATGCGCGGGGCGCGAGCCCTGGGCCTTGCCGCCGCGCTTTTGCTGCTGGCCCTGTTTGCCCTGCTGACTGCGCTGGTTGTTCTGAGCGTGCTGAGGCTTTTTTGCCACGATCCCTCCCGGTGTTTGTATGCTGCACGTAATTGTAACCAGTCTTTTTGGGACGGGGCTAAAAAGACTGGTGGAGTACATGAGCTGGTGAGTGAGAGCGTCGCTGAGCCAGTCGTTTGTTTCCAGACTGTGTATCCCCGTGTCGAAGGGGTCGTCTCGCGCGCACGCCATGTTGTCAATGGGTTACAGTATGAACGGCGGCTATGTTTCCGCCAACGCACGAGAGAGTCGTCAACAAGGAGGATGCACGACGATGCAGCGTGCCAAGCAGATATCGGAGTCTATTGAGCTGGGCATCATCTTGGCGCTCGCCGGTGGCTTTATGGACGTTTATTCGTACATTGGGCGCGACCATGTTTTCGCCAACGCGCAGACGGGCAACATCCTGCTCGTGGGCGTGAGCATCTCGGAGGGCAACTGGGCGCTGGCGGGACGCTACTTCTTTCCCGTGGTGTCATTTGCCGTGGGCATTATGCTTGCCGACTTGGTACACGAGCGGTTTGGCAGCGTGATCCACTGGCGTCAGGTGACGGTGTTTTTTGAAGCCGTCATCTTGCTGGGCGTGAGCTTTATTCCCGGCGGCGATTTCAACCTGCTCGCCAACTGCCTCACTTCGTTTGCCTGCGGTATGCAAGTCGAGAGCTTCCGCAAGATCCACGGTCACGGCATCGCCACGACCATGTGTATCGGCAACTTGCGCAACGCGCTGCAAAACGTGGACGATTACATCATCACCCACAAGCGCGGCTTTTTGGAAAATGGCCTGCTGTACTTTGGCGTGATTTTCACCTTTGTGTTTGGCGCCGTGTTGGGCAACTGGTGTATTGAGCGCATGGGCCTGCACGCCATCGTCGTGGCGAGCGTGCTGTTGTTTGTCGCGTTTGCCATCATGTTCATCGACCGCGAGCGCGACTTGCGTTTTCGCTGGAAGGTTGCGGCCGAGGCTTGGAAAGAGGGCTGTCGAAAGTAGAGGAATGCGGCAGAGGGGTTGTCCCTTTGCCGCAGTATTTTTCATCTCCTGTTGAAACGCTTTAACAATTTTGACGTTCTCACGTGTTTTTTGTTTCAAAAGCGTTAGGATGGGACTCATAGCGTGGGGCGTAATGGGTGCCCCGCACACGATGGGAGGCTATCAATGGCTAATCGTTTCGTTCTCAATACCATCTCTTATCATGGTTCCGGCGCCATCAAGGAGATCCCCGGCGAGCTCCAGCGTCGCGGCTACAAGAAGATCTTCGTCTGCTCCGACCCCGACCTGGTCAAGTTTGGCGTTACCGCTAAGGTGACCGACGAGCTCGACGCCGCTGGCATCGCTTGGAGCCTCTACTCCGAGATTAAGCCCAATCCCACCATCCAGAACGTCAAGGACGGCGTCGAGGCCTTCAAGGCCGCCGAGGCTGACGCTATCGTGACCATCGGTGGCGGCTCCTCCATGGACACCGCCAAGGCTATCGGCATCATCATCAACAACCCCGAGTTCGCCGATGTCCGCAGCCTCGAGGGCGTTGCTCCCACTAAGAACCACGCCGTGTTCACCATCGCCGTGCCGACGACCGCCGGTACCGCCGCCGAGGTGACCATCAACTACGTCATTACCGACCCCGAGAAGGTTCGCAAGTTCGTGTGCGTCGACACCAACGACGCCCCCGAGGTCGCCGTCGTCGACCCCGACATGATGGCCTCCATGCCCGCCGGCCTGACCGCCTCCACTGGCATGGACGCTCTGACCCACGCCATCGAGGGTTACACCACCAAGGGTGCTTGGGAGCTCTCCGACATGTTCCACTTTGAGGCTATTAAGCTGATCAGCGAGAACCTGCGCGACTCCGTCGCCGAGGCCAAGTCCGGCCAGCCCGGCTCCGGCCGCGAGGGCATGGCTCTTGGCCAGTATGTCGCCGGCATGGGCTTCTCTAACGTTGGCCTGGGCATCGACCACGCCATGGCTCACACCCTGTCCGCTCACTACGACACCCCGCACGGCGTCGCTTGCGCCATGCTGCTGCCGATCGCCATGGAGTTCAACAAGCCGGTTTGCGCCGAGCGCCTGGCCAAGGTTGCCGTTGCCATGGGCGTTGACACCACGGGTATGAGCACCGACGAGGCTGCCGACGCCGCTATCGCCGCCGTCAAGCAGCTCTCTGCCGATGTGAACATCCCGCACGTCTGCGAGGCCATGAAGGCCGACGAGATCGAGGTCTTGGCCAAGGACGCCATGGCCGACGCCTGCTTCCCGGGCAACCCGCGCGAGGCGACGCTCGACGACGTTATCGAGCTCTTCAAGAAGATCTGCCCGGCTGCCTAACTTGGTTCGGCGGGCCCCTGCCCGTTAGCCCCACAATCGTCCTCGGACATGTCGGAAGCCCCCGCTGCGCTCTTCGTGCGGCGGGGGCTTTTGTGCCGCGCCGATACCCCGATATGGGCAAAACCAAGGCATGCTGCCCGCTGCGGATAGGTGGTGCACTTCCCAGCGTGCATTTTTGGGAGTATTCAGCAAGCTCTGAAAAATGCATAACGTTGTGAATGGGCCGTAGTGGCCCGCGGCGCCCATCGACAGTCCTTGTGGGCGGGCTATCGATGGGCGGAGATGGCTGTCGCCGCGTTTTTGGTTTGCGCCGGCCTGCAACACTGCTGTAACCACGTCGTTATGTCGGTTGTGATGGGGCCGTTGGGGCCCACGGTGCTGAATACTCCGTTTTTTGCACGGTCTAAGGTGGGGTACCCTGAGACGAAGCAAAAAGATGCCTCATTTCTATGCAGATACCGATAGGATTTATGCAAGATTGGGATTGTAAACCGTGCGCGTGCAGAAAACCGGTGCGGGGACGTCTGGAGGCGGTTCGACTCCTGGGGCATTGCACGTGCAGAACGGTTAAAATCGGGACTCGGTCTTAGTTTTACTTGGAAGGATGCATATGGCTTCTAATGTTGATGCTTCTCTAGAGGAGACGCTCTCCTATATTACTGATCAGTTGAAGGCGCTTACCTCGATCGCTTCGCCTACGGGCTATACCCGTGCGGCGACTGATTATCTGATGGAGACCCTGCGCGATATGGGGTTTGGGCCCGAGCGTTCTAATAAGGGCAACGTGCTCGTTGAGCTTGGTGGCGAGGGTGAGCCGCTCGTACTGGCGAGCCATGTCGATACCCTGGGCGCCATGGTACGCTCCATTAAGGACAATGGTCGCCTGCGCCCCACGACGCTCGGCGGGCACCAGTGGTCTACGGCCGATGGCGAGAACTGTACCGTCTACACACGCGATGGCAATGTCTACACGGGCGTGGTCCTCAATACCGAGCCTTCGGCGCATGTGGCCGATGAGCCGGTCAAGACCATCGAGAAGAATATGGAAATCCTGCTCGACGAGAACGTTGACAGCAAGGACGATGTGCTCGAGCTGGGTATTCAGACCGGCGATATTATCGCTATGGATCCGCGTACCACGGTGACGGAGAGCGGCTACATTAAGAGCCGCTTCCTTGACGACAAGCTGTCGGCGTCGATTCTGCTGGGTTTGGCCCGCGCCGTTGCTGGCGGCGAGGTGACGCTTTCGCGCAAGGTATCGCTGCTCTTTACGGTGTACGAGGAGGTCGGCCACGGCGGTGCCTTTGTGCCGGCCGACACGCGCGAGATGATCAGCGTGGACATGGGCTGCGTGGGCGACGACCTGGGCTGCACCGAGCGCATGGTTTCGATTTGCGCCAAGGATTCGGGCGGTCCGTACAACTACGACCTGGTAACCACACTGTCCAACATCGCGCGCGAGCTGGAGCTCGATTACGCCATCGATGTGTACCCGCACTACGGCTCCGACGTCGAGGCCACGCTCTCGGCCGGCTACGACATTCGCCATGGTCTGATCGGCCCCGGCGTGTACGCGAGCCACAACTACGAGCGCAGCCACATCGACGGCGTGCGCAACACCTACGAGCTGGTTCGCGCCTACGTACAGCGCTAGGGAAGCAGTTTGCGACTCGGCTGACCAATTGCTCTAAGGCCCGATTGCTCGGGCCTTTTTTCGCTTTAGGTCGTTTAGTATTATGATATATGCAATCTATTAACTAAACGCGTAAATTACTTAACGAGGTGATGCGGCATATGAATACATCTGAGTACTTGTCTATGGGTGATGCTGCCCGCCTGTTGGGCGTTACGAAAGCCCGCATATCGCAACTTGCCGCATCGGGGACGCTTGTGTGCGATATTGTGGGCGGCCGGAAGTTGGTCGAGTACAATTCTGCGATCGCCTATCAAAAGGTCCGCAAACGTGGACGCCGTCCTGCGGCCGATGTGGGGCGCAAGTTTACGCTGATGTCCGCCGATTACGAGGTTGCGCGTGTTTCGTTTGATCCGACGCGAGAGTTTTCCTTCGAAATCGCCGAGGTCCTCGATGCGCAACGAATGCCGTTTGGCACATGCTCGAGCTCTTCTCCAACGGTGAATAAGCGGGAGCTCAACGCGTGGTGGGGGCATCGGTCGGTGCCTGACGTCCGCCCCGGACTCGTCTCGCGCTACCGCGAGCTGGGGATTGTCAACGGCGTTGAGGTGCCGGTTCAGTGCCTGGGCCTCTCGCTTTCGGATTGCTATTGGCTGCGGCCGGCAGAATGCGACGGGCTCGAATGGCGAAACCTCAATTACTTCGAGAATGATTTTGAGCGATCGGCGCCCGAAGAGCGTTCGGGTTGGCTGGAAGGCATCGGTCTTAAAAATCCCGACAACACATCCGAGGGCGAGCTTCCTAAATCGTGGATGATTCGCAACGGCGTTCGCGTTCTGGTCAAGGGATGCGGCGTGGACGACCAACGGCCCTTTAACGAGGCGGTTGCAACGGCTCTGCATCGCCGCTTGCTTTCCAAGGGGGAGTTTGTTCCTTATACGGTTGAGCGGATGTTCAATGGTCCCGTGTGCCTGTGCGAGGATTTTCTTGACGGCCGCGAGGAATACGTTCCGGCTGTTTACGTTAAGGGCGCACTTGGTAGCCAGCGGGGAAACTCGACATACGATCGATACTGTTGCTACCTCGGCAAGCATGGTGTCGATGAGGCCGCTGTGAGAAGGTCTATGTCGCAGATGATTGTCTGCGATGCCCTTTTGGCCAACAGCGACCGCCATTGGCGAAACTTCGGCATCATCCGCAATGTCGACACCCTGGAGATAAAACCTGCTCCGCTGTTCGATAGCGGCAACTGCCTGTGGTACAACGTACCAACTGCCGTGCTCGCAGCTGGGGAGTTTGGGTTTTCCGCTAAGCCGTTTGGGGCCGACCCTTTCGTCCAGCTGTCGCTTGCGGACTCGCTCGATTGGTTCGATTCATCGCGGCTCAACGGATTTGTTGATGAGGCGATCGAGATTCTTTCGCAGAGCGAATGGGCGACGGCGGAGGGTCGACTCGAGGCCATTCGCCGCGGCCTCGAGCGTCGCGTAATCGAGGTTAGTGCCGCTGTTGAGGTACTTCGACACGTGCGGCGATAATCCCGCGGCTACCTGATGGCTGCCGTAACGGTGCCGCCGCCGAGGACGACGTCGCCGCGATAGACGACGACGGCTTGGCCGGGGGCGATGGCTCGTTGCGGCTCGTCAAAGGTCAGCAACATTTGCCCGTCTTCGCCGCGCGTAAGGGTCGCTGCCTGGTCTTTCTGACGGTAGCGGTACTTGGCGCCCACGCGAATGTCGCCGGCATCGAGCTCTGCCTCCATGCGGTCGGCCGGGGCGCTCCAAATCCAGTCGTTGGCCGTGAGCGCCGTGGCCGTCAGGTCCTCTGCCTCGCCCAGATGCACGGTGTTGTTGACGGCGTCGACACCCGTTACGTACACGGGATGCGCCATCGCGACGCCCAAGCCCTTACGCTGGCCGATGGTGTAGCGCAGCGCGCCGTTGTGGCGCCCAACCACGCTGCCGTCGCGCCATACGATGTTGCCCGGTGCAGCGGCATGTCCGCAGCGGCGCTCGATATAGCCCGCGTAGTCGCCGTCTGGAATAAAGCAGATGTCCTCGCTTTCGGCCTTCTTGGCGTTAACAAAGCCCTGCTCGGTGGCTATGCGGCGCACGTCGCGCTCTTTGTCTAGGCCTGCCAGCGGAAAGATCGTGTGCGCCAGGCGCTCCTGCGTGAGCGAATACAAAAAGTAACTCTGGTCCTTTTTGGGGTCCTCGCCGCGATGCAGCTGCCAGGTGCCGTCGGGCGCCTGGCTCGTTTTGGCATAGTGGCCTGTGGCGATGTAGTCGCAGCCCATATCCAGCGCCGCATCCAGCAACGCGCCAAACTTAATATGGCGGTTGCAGATGATGCACGGATTGGGCGTCAGCCCCTCCTGATAGGCGTTCACAAAGCGCTCGACAACGTTGCGGTCGAAGGTTTGCTGCAAGTCGAGCACGTGATGGGGTATCCCCAGGCGCTCGGCGACGGCCTTTGCATCGGCGATGTCGCGGTCGACCTTACTCATGCCCGTGGCGGGATCGGGCGCGGGGCAGGTGAGGCGCATGGTGGCACCGACACATTCGTAACCCTGACTTTTGAGCAGATACGCGGTCACGCTGGAATCGACGCCGCCGCTCATGGCGACGAGCACGCGCTTGTTGTGCATGGGGAGGTTCTCCTTGGTGGCATGTGGCCAAAAAAGAAAAGCGGCGCGGGAGGCTGGTTCCGCGCCGCAGACATTGTAGCAAGTTCGGGCGTCCTGTGGGACACCCTGTTGGGATGAGCTCAGGCTGCCAGAAGAGAGGGGAGACCGGCGTGCCTTGGACTCGTTCTAAGAACGAGAAGCTTTAGTCCTGGAAGAGCGCCGTGGACAGGTAGCGCTCGCCGGTGTCGGCGAGCAGCGCCACGATGGTCTTGCCCTCGTTCTCGGGGCGCTTGGCCAGCTGCAGTGCGGCCCACACGGCGGCGCCGGACGAAATGCCCACGAGCACGCCCTCCTTGTGGCCCACGGCGCGGCCGGTGGCAAAGGCGTCGTCGTTCTCGACGGGGATGATCTCGTCGTAGACCTGGGTGTCGAGGACGTCGGGCACAAAGCCGGCACCGATACCCTGGATCTTGTGCGGGCCGGCCTGGCCCTTGGAGAGCACCGGGGAGGTGGCGGGCTCGACGGCGACGACCTGAATCTCGGGGTTTTGCTCCTTGAGGAACTCGCCCACGCCGGTCACGGTGCCGCCGGTGCCGACGCCGGCGACGAAGATGTCGACCTTGCCGTCGGTGTCGTCCCAGATCTCGGGGCCGGTCGTGGCCTTGTGAATGGCCGGGTTCGCGGGGTTCACAAACTGGCCGGCAATGATGCTGTTGGGAGTCTCCTTCTGCAGCTCCTCCGCCTTGGCGATAGCGCCCTTCATGCCCTTGGAGCCGTCGGTGAGCACAAGCTGCGCACCGTATGCCTGCATCAGCTTGCGGCGCTCGACGGACATGGTCTCGGGCATGGTGATGATCACCTTGTAGCCGCGGGCCGCCGCCACCGAGGCGATGCCGACGCCGGTGTTGCCGCTCGTGGGCTCGATGATGGTGTAGTCGCCGCCACGCACGAGCTTGCCGGCCTTCTCGGCCTCGTCAATCATGTTCTTGGCGACGCGGTCTTTAACGGACCCGGCGGGGTTGAAGTATTCCAGTTTGACGAGCACGCGGGCCTTGAGGTCCTCGTCGGCCTCAAAGTGGGTGAGCTCCAGAAGCGGGGTGTGGCCGATAAGCTGATCGATGGACGTGTAAACATTGCTCATGGTGAACCTCCAAAGTGTTCAAATGACTGGATACCGTGTGGTTTTACGGTGTGTGTAGCAGCGAAACCCACAAACCTTATAGGTTGTTCGTTTTGCTGTTGGGAAGCATACTAGACACTAAAGCCTAGTAATGCAATAGGAAATAGGAGTTTATTGCAAGTTGATTAACCATCTTGACCGGAACGGGTATTTTCAAAGCCAATTTTTCGGCTAGAATTTCAACGAACTAAAAGACCGAAAGGCAGCACTATATATGTTGGTTTCTACTAAGGGCAGATATGCCCTGCGCGTTATGGTCGATCTGGCCGAGCACCAAGCGGCCGGTCGCATCCCGCTTAAAGAGATTGCGGCACGTCAGGGTATTTCGGAGAAGTACCTCGAGAATATTCTGGCGACGCTCGTGCGCGCCAATATGCTCTCGGGCATGCGCGGCAAGGGCGGCGGCTATGTGCTCACACGCCCGCCCGAGCAGTACACGGTGGGCGAGATCTTGCGCCTGACCGAGGGCAGCCTGGCGCCGGTCGCCTGTCTGGATGGCGACTGCAAGGGTTGCTCGCGATCTGATGAGTGCCCCACGCTCGACGTGTGGAAGAACCTGGACAAGCTCATCAACGACTACCTCGACGGCGTGACGCTCGATGCGCTCGTCGCCCCCAACGAGGGCTACGACTACGTCATCTAACCCGCACCTGCCATGTGGGGACAGGGTGGAAATGGCAGATTCTCTCGCCCTCTGAGACTTGGCAAATAAGAAGGCCGCCCATTTTTTGCGATGGGCGGCCTTCGTTTTGGGCTGTTGAGACGGGCGCGGCCGGAATGGTCGTTTTAGCCCTCAGCGATGCTGTCGAGGATGCTGCGCATGATGGACACCAGGATGCTGCCCATAAAGGCCGATCCAAAGCTGGCGATGGAGATACCCGCGCCCAGCAGATTGACTGACAGGTAGCTGGCCAGCTCGAGCATAAAGCTGTTGACTACGAGCTGAAAAATACCAAGCGTAATAATAGTGAGTGGCAGCGAGATGACCGTCAGGAACGGTTTGACGAGCGAGTCGACGATGTTGAGGAACAGTCCCACGAAGGCGAAACAGACCCAGGCCTCGGCAAAACCGAAGGGCTGGATGCCGGGAACGAGGAACGTGGCAATCGCGATGGCGATCGAGGTAAAGAGCCAGTTAAGCATAAAGCGCATGGTGTGAATCCTTTCTTGCGCATGGCGTGGTGAGGGAGCGTAAGGGGCACATGCCTTTGCAACTTGGATGGGTGCGGGGCACGGTCCTGTTCGGGCGCCCATTGTCTCAGATATTCGTGGAGCTTGCGTGCGCATTCGGTTTCAAAACGGCGTTCGTCCTAGAAAACGCGCCGCTGGCAGAGAGTTTTGTCGCTTTAGTTTGGTGGTGTGCTAAACTGCTACGGGCAAAAGCCACAGGCGTTGCCCTATTGCATAGAACGGGCGAACGATGCCCGATGTCAGTATCAACTTCGATGCCTTTTGGCGGGTTTGGCGGTGATCGATGAATATCGAGAACATGTTTGACAAGCCTGATGTCAAGCAGCTGGTCCACGCATTTAGTCTTTTGGATGACGAGAAGGATATCCAAGCGTTTTTGACCGATATCTGCACGCCGCGCGAGATCTGCGATCTTTCGCAACGTCTGCAGGTTGCGCGCTATCTGGACGAGGGCGAGCCCTATGTCGAGGTTCAGGCCCGCACGGGCGCTTCGTCTACCACGGTGAGCCGTGTGTCCAAGGCACTTAATGGCGAGTACGGTGGCTATCGCAAAATCCTCATCAAACTGGAGGATGGCGAGTAGGCCAGCGGCAACAAACGAATTGCGCAGAACCGTCCCTTCAGGGGCGGTTTTTTGATCCTTTGGGGACGGAGGAAATCTGTTGGCGTGGGGCAAATCTGTCCGCGTGGGCGGGTAGGATGGATGCATTGATTATTGCGAACAGTTTGAGCGGAGGACCATGCCTGTTCGAATCTATACCACCAATGCCGACACGGATATGAGCGATGCCGAGTCGGCGCTGCTTGCCGACCTTATTGCCCGCCACGGGCGTGCCGTGCTGCTGGCGCCAACGTTTGCCGAGCTCGACCTGTGCCGTCATGATGCGGCGGAAGCCGGCGCTTCCCTGGGTGTTGACTACAAGACCCCTTCGTCGTGGCTCCGTTCGTTGTGGGAGCTTTTGGGCGATGGCCGCAGCTTTGTGGACAACCTGCAGCGCCAGATGCTGTTTTCGGACATGGTAGCGCGTCTCGACGACGCCGACCTGCAGCCGCTTTCGCGCAGCCAGGGCACGGTGCGTATGCTCGCGCGTATGGCTCGCGATGTGCTGCCGGGTGTGGCAGGGATAGGTGCCGAACGATGCCGTGGCGACAACTGCCAGCCGGAGTCAAAAAGCGATGCCGAGGCTCGTGTGTTCGAGCTTTTGCGCGCCTATGCGGGCGGTTTGGACCGTCGAGATATGGTCGAGCCCTGCGAGGCGGCTGACATTATGGCCGGTGTCCTGACCGATAACCTGCCGGCGTGCACCCGCGCCGTATGCGTGCGCGGTATCACGTCGTTTACGCACGGCCTGCTCGAGTTACTGTCTGCCGTGGCGAACAATGGGGGAGAGGTCGTCGTGCTGCTTGCCCGCGAGCAGGCGGCGATGCGCGAGGACCTGGCTGCCGCCTTTGATGCCCGCGGTGTGCTGTTTGAGGCCGCCCCGTTGGGGGAGAACGCCGGCGCGTCCGAGACCGCTTCTGCGCCTGCCACTCAGCCTATTTTTATAGAGGTGGCCGGCCCCCATGCCCGCGCCCGCGCTTATGTGGATGCTCTTGAGAACCTGGTCGCGGCATGTGAGGAGTCCGTGTCGCGCGACGGCGCCGCGACAAACTCCGACCCCACGCGCGTGTTCGTTGTTTCCGCCCGGGCACCCCAGCTGTTCGGCGAACTCGCTGCCCGTTTGGCGGCGCGTCACATTGTGGCCGAGACGACTGAGTTCACGGCGTTTTCCCAATCCATTGCGGGCAGGCAGTTTGCGGCGCTTGCCGGCCTGATCGAGCGCATGAAGGCCGCCGATGAGTTCACGGCGTCAAAGACCGAATGGTGGCCCGCGCCGGAGCTTACCGACTGGATCTACAGTCCGCTTTCGGGCGCTGATGCCGTCAATGCCCGTACCTTCGATAAGAACATGCGTCTCTCGCGCAGCAAGACTACCGCGGGCGTTAAGAGCCTGCTGCAGAGCGTCCAAGGCCAGGTGAGGGGCGCGCGTAAAGCGGCGAGCGACGAGAACTGGTTTAAGAACGTGCCGTGCGTGGTCTCGGACGTGTTCCAGGCGCTGTGGCGCGACAAGCCCGTGACGGCGCTCAAGGCCATGCTTGCCGTCGCCGAGGCACTGCCCGATCGCGCCCTTGGAGGCCTTGACGGTCAGGCTCGTCGTCAGGCGGAGACCGCCCTGCTGCGACATGCCATCGACATCCTTATGAACGACGCCCACACGCTCGACGTGTCGCAGGCCGCGACCGTGCCCGTGCTCGACGGCGTTCGTACCAAGGTGGACAAGCGCAGCACTGCATACGATTACGAGACCTACGAGGTCGACCGCGCGCCGCGCGCCCAAGTGCGCTTTGCGTCGCTTGCCGATGCGGCAGCCCTGCGCCCCGATAGCTACGATGCCGTGCTGTTTGCCGACGTCGACCTGGACAGTTATCCGCTCTCACACGAGGAGGGGCCGCTGGCCACGCTGACGGCGAGCCTTGGTCGCGAGGGCGTGACGCTTGAGCCTGCGGCCTTGCTGCGCGCACGCTTTGGCCGCGCGATGCAAGCGTCGCGTGGTCCGGTTGCGCTCGCCCGTGTGACCCACGATCGTCAAGCGCGCGAGTGCTATCCGGCTGCCGTGTGGACCGAGTTGCGGGCGCATGCCGAGGCCGCTGAAGCTGCTGAGGCCGCAGACGCCGACAAGGCAGCTGACGACGCTGAGGCCGCAGACGCCGACAAGGCAGCTGACGACGCTAAGGCCACTGACGCCGACAAGGCGAAGTGCGTGGGTGAGGGCGATATCGTAAGGGACTTCGATCCCGCGGCAGGCGAAGGTCTCAAGCGCGAGCGCGTGACCTGTGAAGCCCCGCAGCATCTGAGTGCCGAGGCCGTGCCGTATTTGGTCCTGCGCCGTCGTGACGGCGAGGACGAGGACGCGCCGCTCGTACCGCGCCTGACGTCCGCCTCGCAGATTGAGGCCTATTCCACCTGCCCGCTGTGCTGGTTCGTGTCGTATCGCGTTAAGCCCCAGTCCATCGATGCGGGCTTTGGCAACATGGAGAAGGGTAACTTCGTCCACGACGTGCTGGAACACCTGCACGCCCGTCTGCCCCAAGAGGGCATGGAGCGTGTGACGCCCGAGAACCTGCCGCGTGCACAGGAGCTGCTGCGCGAGGTCTTTGCCGAGACCTTGGCCGAGCATGCCGGCAAGCGCGGTACCGAGGGCCCGCTGGTGCCGCTCTCCCCGGTGGAGGAGCGTCAGGTGGCCGAGATTCTGCCGCAGCTGGAAGGTGTGCTCGCCTACGAGTCCGAGGCACTCGCGCCCTTCGCGCCGCGCTATCTGGAGTTTGCGTTCAACGAGCTCCAGGTCGAGTATGCCGGTTGGCCGCTCGGCGGGCGCATCGACCGCGTTGACGTGGATGCCGAGAATCGTGCCGTGGTGATCGACTACAAGCATCGTTCGGGTGTCGAGGAGTTTAAACTCGCCGACCCCACGGTGCGCGACGAGGAGTCGGGCGAGGCCCCCATCGACGACCCGCGCTGGCTGCCGCCCCATACCCAGACACTCATCTACGCGCAGGCCATGCGTCGGGCGCTGGGCCTAGATACCCGCGCAGCGCTCTACTTTTCCACCAAGGGCGGCAAGCCCGCGCTGCGTGGCGCCGCAAGTGCCGAGCTGCTCGAGGAAGAGCGCGGCGACGGTCGCATCCCGGGCCTTAAGAAGGGCTTTCCGGGCGAGGGCGGCAGCATGGACTTCGATGCGCTGCTCGACCGCGTGGAGACCGGCATTGCCGAGCGCCTGCGCGAGCTCGAGGCGGGCGACGTTGCCGCCGTCGACCCGACGTCGGCGCAGGCCGCGCATGCGCGCTGCTCGTATAACCACGAAGGAACGTTTGTAAGGAGGGACGTGTAGACCATGGATCTTTCGACCTTGATGCCGCAACAGCTGCAGATCGTCAAGACGCTCGACCGTCCGCTGTTTGTCTCGGCGGGCGCCGGCTCGGGCAAGACCTTTACCCTCACGCGCCGCATCGTCTATGCGCTCTCGCCCGAATCCGGTCCGTTCGTCGAGCATCTGGACCAGGTGCTCGCCATCACCTTTACCAAGGATGCTGCGGCCGAGATTCGCGACCGCGTGCGCCGTGCGCTTATCGACGAGGGCATGGACGAGGAAGCGCTGACCGTCGACGACGCGTGGATTTCGACCATTCACGGCATGTGCTCGCGTATCCTGCGCGCGCACGCGTTGGAGTTGGGCATCGACCCCGAGTTCACGGTGCTTACCGATACCGATGAGCTTATGGATCAGGCTGTCGAGCATGTGCTGGGGCGCGCGACGGCGCCCGATGCCGCGCCTGAGCTCGCCGCCTCGCTTAAGGCCCTCTACGCTTGGTATCCCATGGCGGGCGAGGGCGGGCCGTTTGGCGCCGGTACCACCATCAAAGGCCTGGTGCGCGACCTGTTGGAGCTATCGAGCCAGCTGCCGGGCGGCATGGACGATGTGCGCGTGGCACGCGGCCAGGCCGACACCTCGGCGCTTGCCGATGCCTATCGTGCGGCGCTGGGTGCGAGCAAGGCCACGACCGAGAAAGCACAGGTGGCACTCGACGCCATTGACGCGTTCGAGGCGAGCGGCAAAACCATGGAGGATGCGGCGCGACTCATGATGTCGTGCAGCATGCCTCGGGCGAGCAAGGCGTTTCCTAAGGAGCAGGTGGAGCTGCTCAAGGCCGAAGCAGCCGATGCGTTTATCAATATCGTGCTTGCCTGCGGCGGCCCGGCGCTCGATGCGCTGGTGGGGCTAGCCCGTGCCGTAGAGGCGGAGTACCGTGCGCTTAAGGCCGACCAGTCCGCGCTCGACAATAACGACCTGTTGCGCATGGCATACGAGGCGCTGCGCGATTATCCCGCCATCCGAGCTGCCTATGAGGGCCGCTTTAAGATGGTCATGATCGATGAGTTCCAGGATACCGACCAGATGCAGGTCGATTTGATTCGCTATCTGACGGGCGCGGGGGAGCGCGCGCTGTGCACCGTGGGCGATGCGCAGCAGTCGATCTACCGCTTCCGTGGCGCCGAGGTCGAGGTATTCCGTCGCCAGGAGCGCAAGGTGGGCTCCTCTGCTGCGCCCGAGACGGCTGCCGCATCCGATGCCCCCGCCGGCGAGCTCGTCAAACTCGTGCGCAACTTCCGTAGCCACGACGAGGTGCTGCGCTACGTAGCACGCGTCTTTGACGGCGACACCGGTGGTTTGATGCAGGGGTTCTTGGATCTTGAACCGAGCGACAAACGCGAGGACAAGCTCAAGGCAAAGGCGTCGCGCCGCCAGGCGCTGTTCGTTGCCGGTGGCAGCACGCAGGAGCGAACGCAGGCGAAAGCTCGTGCGATTGCGGAGCGGTTCCAAGCGCTCGTCAAAGCGGGGCAGCCCCAGGGCGATATGGTGTTGCTGCTGGGTCGCATGACCAACGCCGATGTCTATGCGCAAGCTTTCCGTGACCAAGGGCTCGACTGTGTGATCGCAGGCGGCTCGGTCTTTGCCCAGGCAGCCGAGGTGCAGACGGTGCGTGCCCTGGTCTGCGCGCTCGCCAATCCGGCTGATACGGTCCAAGGCCTTATGCCGTTGCTGGCCTCGCCGATGTTTGCACTCGGCGCCCAGGAGTTCCTGGCGCTGGCGACCAAGCTCGACGAGCAGACGGGCGAGACGTCGCGCCGCAATATCGATGTGGGCATCATGAGCGATTCCGATGTGCCGGGTTTGCAGAACCTGCCGCTCGTGACGCGTGCCCGCGAGGTGCTGCGCTACGCGCTTCGTCGCGTGGGACGCGACTCGTTCGCCGCCATCGCGCGCGACGTGGTCAACGCCTCCGGCTGGTTCGTGCGTCTGGCGCAGCGCGGCCCCGAGGGCAAGGCCATTGCCGCCAACGTGCTCAAGGCGCTCGACGCCGTGGCCGAGGCAGAGGCCGAGTTCGGCAACTCGCCGCGCTCCATTGCGCTCGCCTTCGACCGCTTCTTGGCGGGCAAGGAGGCCCCGGGCGCCCTCAACGAGGAAGGTGACGGCGCGGTGCGCATCATGACGGTGCATGCCTCCAAGGGTCTGGAATATCCGGTCGTGGCGGTCGCCGAGTGCTTTGGCGTGCGTAAGTCCTCGGGTGCGGCACAGATGGGTCGCGTCGAGGGCGGAGCGCAGGTCGTGGCACTGCCGGCACGCTTCGACGGCGTTAAGCTCGCCGACGGCACGTTCGTAAAGGGCGATGACGTCAAAAAGCAGTTTGAACACTCGTTTAAGGGCAAGGGCACGTCACTGTGGTTGCCGCCAGAGCTTATGGAGGACGTCTGCGCGACGGGCTCTCCCGCCGAGGCGTTTGCCCGCCTGCGCAACGCCGACCTGCAGCTTTCGCTCGAGGAGCGGGCTCGTCTGCTCTATGTCGCCATGACGCGAGCGCGCGAGTTGGTCATTTTAGCGATGGACGCCGGCGTGAGCCGCGGCAAGGTGACGGCGCCGACCTTCGATGTCGAGACGGATCTGACCTACGACGTGCTGCGCCGCATCCTGCCGACCGACAGTCTGGACATGCCGCAGCTCGATAGCGACCGTTTGGTGTTCGACAACTCCCAGCCGGGCGACTACGAGCTCATCTCGCTGGCGGACTTTACGTTTGGCGAGCAGGCGTTTGAGGTCAACGCTTCGCTGGATGTCGAGGGCAGGCTTGTCCGCGGCGATGCGGAGCCGGAGGGTGCCGGTGCGGATGCCCGCGCCGCCGTTCCCGGTCCTGCCGACCCCGAGCCCGATGCGTTTGAGCTCGTGTATCCCCAGGCGGTGGGCGTGCGCATGGGCACCTGCCCGTATCCGGCGCGCGATTCGTACAGCTACTCGTCAATTGCCGCGGCGCTGCATGCCGAGTCCGAGGACCGTGCCGCCGAGGCACACATGCCCATGGACGAGGCCGGCGATGATGCGGAGTCGGATGGTTCCGAGATGGCCGATGCGGACGTGGCCGCCGTTGAGCCCGCCGGCAACCCCATGGCGCTGGGCTCGGCGTTCCATGCCGCCTGCCAGTGGCTGATCGAGATGGGTGCCGATGAGCTGCCCGCCGCGCGTGCCGATGCACTGGCGCGTCTGTGGCGCCTGACGCCGGAGCAGCGCGAGCGCTTCGACGTTGCCCTGGACCGCTGGCTCAAGTCGGCGGTCCGTGCCGAGCTGCTTGCCTGGCCGTGCGTTCGCGCCGAGGTGCCGTTCTTTTCGCTGGGCTGCGAGGACGAGGACATCGCTCGCTACGGTGCATATGCCGAAGGCGCCATCGACGCTTTGGCGACGAACCCGGCGGATTCGTCACGCGCGCTGGTCATCGACTACAAGACGGGCGGCACACCGGACGAGACGCCGGAACAGCTGCAGGAGAAGCACGCCCTGCAGGCGCGCGTCTACGCTGATGTTCTGCACAAGGCGGGCTTTGAGGCCGTGACCGTTAAGTTCGTCCGCGTGGAGCAGGCGAATCCAGCCATCTTCGTCGAACCCGCCGAACCTCAAGTAGTCACCTACAACCTCTAGCCCTCAAATAACTTGCGGTGGAATACGGACTGTTTTGGCCAAAAAAGCCGCCAAACAGTCCGTATTTCACCGCAACGCATGGGAGAGCCTGGGGCGGTACAATGGCTCGAACGGTTCAAACGAATAAGGAGCCATCATGCAGTTCACCAAAACGCTTAAGGTGACGCCGGAGGAGCTTTTTGACGCTCTGGCGGGGTCCATCATGCAGGATATCGAGAACGCCACGGGCAAGCGTCCCAGCCGCAACAAGCTCAACGGCTATAAGTACGAGAAGCGCGCCCAGTCCGCAAAAGGCAAGGCCAAGGGCACGGCGATCAAGGTTAAGATCAAGCACTTTGACTACCCGTGTCTCTATGAGGTCCGTTTTCAGTATGCGGCGGGCATCAATACCATGCGCTATGAGGCTGCACCTGCTGGCGATGGTGCCTGCGAGCTCACCTATACCGAGGATTTTCAGGGTGTGGGTGGTAACACGTCTGGTACGCGCGGCAAGCTCGGCCTCTTCTTCTATGAGCGCAAGCTCAAGAGCCACGCCAACCAGACGATTGATCAAATCGTCAAATACATCGAGGGTGAGCGCCGCGTAAAGGCTAATCCCGCCTTCGCCGATGATACTGCCGAAAACGCTTCGGATGTATTCCATTGATACCCCTGTGCAAAAGCTTTACCGCTCTTCGTATCAACTGTAAACACTTCAGGCTTCGAGTCAGTAGCGAGCGGCCCGACAAAATTAGTTGACGGAAGTGCCAAATGAATAAGAATGCCACTGCGCAGCTGCACATCTATTCCGCCTTTTTCGTTCTCGCGGGATTTGTTTTAAATCGGGGAGTGTTTCTACTTTTCCTTGCGGATAAAGGAATGTCTGTCACGGAAATCGCGCTTTATCAAGCCCTGTACAACATTGCAGCGGTCGTCCTCGAGCTGCCAACAGGGCTGGTGGGCGATTTCTTTGGAAAGAAGTTCTCGATTCAAGTGGGTGTTCTGCTTCTTTTCTTCCATACGGCTGGCATGCTGTTGCTCTCAGGCCCCTTTCTCGTCGCGCTTTCCCTTGTTGAGGCACTCGCCTACTCCCTTCAATCGGGATCCGAACAGGCACTTTTATATGAAATTGCCCGAAATGCCGGTCAAGGAGAGCGCTTCCTCACCATCAACGCTCGGCTGCTTGCCGCGCAATCAATCGCGACGGGAGTGGCAATCGTACTTGGATCATTCATTGCCCAAGTATCTTGGAGTGCCCTCTACGTATGCGTTTCCGTTTTCTATCTCCTGCAGCTTTTCCTTCTGTATCCCATTGAGAGGATGGAAACGACCCATTCCAAAAACTCTGGGGAGGAAAGGTTTGACGTAGCCAAGATCTTCAGACGCGAAACCTGGTGCATTGGAGAATCCGCTTTTGCGGTGTTGCTTCTTCTAATCGGCACAAGCATGCTCGATGGATTCTATGGGAGTTATTACAACTTGAATCAGTTGGTATTCGACGCATTTGATGCTCCCGTCTCCATAATAGGAATCTTTTTCGGTGCATCCTATGCAGTAAATGCGACGGCCTACATTGCAGCAGATTTCTTCTCATCGCGTTTCGGGAAAAGAAATACCATGCTCGGCTCGATGCTAATCGAAGCCGGACTTTTCATGATTCTTCCGTGGTTCGCTTCAAATCCGCTGTGTTTGTTTGGCCTTAGCATGGTGCTTTGTTTTCTCCCAGAAGTGGTGTACATCACTTCGGAAAACTTAATCCAAGACGCGATAGCGGACGATCTCCGCGCGACGATCCTTTCCGTCGCGTCTCTGGTAAGGGCTCTCTTTTCCGCAATGTTTTTCTCCATATTTGGATATGTGTTGGGGTTATATCCCATTCAGATAGCGCTCGGTGTTATTGGCGCAATCGCGATAGCAATTACCGCCGTTGTTTCTTTAAAAATGGTAGGAATACATGTCTCCAAGAATTGATATATCGATTGACGAGCTGCCCGAAGCGTCGAGCCTTCTTGATGGACATGACTATTCGTCACAAATCATTCAGCGTATCGCCGGGGTTCCAGTAATACTCGATATATCTGGATGCACTCATTCCCCTTTTTGACGGTCCCAAAAAGACTGCCCGTGTGGGTTTGGCTAGGTTCGGGTGCCGTCCGCGCCGTGCGGTAAAATCGTTCAGTCAGAACACGAACCCGCATCGGAGCTCATCACATGGCATTCGTCCATCTGCACAATCACACTGTTTTCTCCATGCTCGACGGCGCAACCCGTATCCAGGATATGGTCAATCGCGCCGTAGAGCTGGGCATGCCCGCCGTGGCCATTACCGACCACGGCTACATGTATGGCGTGCCCGATCTGGCGCTGGCCTGCGACGCCGTCAACCACAATACGCCCGAGTACAAAACTTGGAGCCACGACAAGGCCTTCTTGGAAAAGGACCGCCGCGACGAGCTGGTGGAGCCCGATCCCGAGGAAAACCCGCGCGAGCATGCCCAGTATGTGAAGGACATGGCCATGTGGGACGAAAAGGGCAACATCGACGAGCTCAAGCCGCCCCTGGTCATCAAGCCCATCTTTGGCTGCGAGGTCTACTTTACGCCGGACGAGACGCTCGCCCGCGACCATAAGCCCGAGCTCTACCACATGATCCTTCTGGCCAAGGACCAGGAGGGCTACGTCAACCTGATGCAGACGGTCTCCGAGGCCGCTGTGCAGGGCTTTTACTACAAGCCGCGTGTGACGCTCGACAACCTGCGCCGCCATGCCAAGGGCATGATCTGCACGAGCGCCTGCATTGCGGGCATCATTCCCAAGTACATCGACCGCGGTGACATGGAGGGCGCCATCAAGTGGGCCGAGACCTTCCGCGACACCTTCGATCCCGGCGACTTCTATATCGAGATCCAGGAACACGGCATTACCACCGACAACGGCCTGACCGACGAGCAGATGGACCGCACGCTCATCGACATTGCCAAACAGGTGGGTGTCAAGGTCATCGCCACCAACGACTTCCACTACCTGCGCCGCGAAGACGCGCCCGTGCAGGACGTCATCATGTGTATTGGTATGAACGCCAAGGTCGACGACCCCAACCGCATGCGCATGACCGGCTCTGAGTTTTACATGAAGACCGAGGAGGAGATGCGGGCGATGTTCCCGTATTGCCCCGAGGCCTGCGACAACACGCTCGAGATCGCCGACAAGTGCTACGTTGAGCTGGACTGGGACTCCATCATCCTGCCGCGCTTCCCGCTGCTCGATCCCGGCGAGACGCACGAGAGCCAGTTCCGCCGCGAGTGCGAGAAGGGCCTGCGCCAGCACTACGGCGACGACTGGGCCACGCGCGAGATCGGCGGCGTCAACATCAAAGAGCGCTTTGAGTACGAATACAAGGTCATCTGCGACAAGGGCTTTGCCGCCTACTTTTTGATCGTTGCCGAGTACGTGCAATGGGCCAAGGACAACGGCATCGGCGTCGGCCCCGGCCGTGGCTCGGCCGCCGGCGCTATCGTCGCCTACGCCATGAACATCACCGCGTTCGACCCGCTCGAGAACGGTCTGATGTTCGAGAGGTTCCTGTCCCCGCAGCGTACCGAGATGCCCGATATCGATATGGACTTCGACGATGAGCGGCGCCTCGAGGTCGTGGAGCACGTTCGCCAGCTCTACGGCCCCGAGAAGGTCACCCACGTCATCACCTACTCGACCATTAAGGCCAAGCAGGCCATCAACGACGCCGCGCGCGTCCTAGACTACCCGGTCTACATGGGCCAGCGCCTGTCCAAGATGGTCTCGAGCGACCCCAAGGTCAAGCTCAAGCAGGTGCTCGAAAAGCAGCCCGGCAAAGAGGATCTGTTTAACCCCGATTTTGCCGAGGCCTATAAAAAGGACGACGACGCCCGCCGCATCATCGACACGGCGCTCTCGATCGAGGGCCTCACCCGTGGCGAGGGCGTGCACGCGTGCGCCGTTCTGATCTGCCGCGACCCCGTCAACGAGCACGTGCCCACCAAGCTCGACACCAAGGGCGGCGTCGAGATTACCCAGTACGAGGGCCATACCGTCGCCGACATGGGCCTGCTCAAGATGGACTTCCTGGGCCTGCGCACGCTGACAGTTATCTCCAAGGCCAAGGCAAACATCAAAAAGAACTTCGGCATCGACATCAAAGAGGAAGAGATTCCCTTTGACGACCCCGAGATCTTTAAGCTCATGGGCTCCGGCCACACCGCCGGCGTCTTCCAGGTCGAGTCCGCCGGCATGACGGCCACGATCAAGAACATGAAGCCCACCGAGTACAAGCACGTCGTGGCATTGATCGCTCTGTACCGCCCGGGCCCGCTGGGCGCCGGCATGGTCTCGTCCTACATCAACCGTATGAACGGCAAGGAGCCGGCCGTCTCCTACGACGACCGCCTGGACGACATCCTGGGCGAAACCTACGGCACCATGGTCTACCAGGAGCAGGTTATGCTCATCTCCGTCGAGATGTGCGGCTTCTCCAAGGGCGAATCGGACTCGCGTATCCGTAAACCCGTGGCTAAAAAGAAGATCAAGCTGCTCACGTCGACGGTGCTCCACTGGGAGGATGGCTCCGACGAGACCACCTACGATCACTGGATGAACGGCGCTATCAAGAACAACTACACGCGCGAGGTCGCCCAGAAGATTTGGGACGATGTTCTCGAGTTCGCATCTTACGCCTTCAACAAGTCGCACTCTGCCGGCTACGCCATCTTGGTTATGCAGACGGCGTGGCTCAAGGCGCACTATCCGCACGAGTACATGGCGGCCGTTCTGACGTCCTATACGGGTAAGACCGACAAAATCGTGCACTACGTCTCGGCATGCCGTCACGACGGCATCCCCGTGCTTTCGCCAGATGTCAACGAGTCCGGCACCGAGTTCACGGCTACCAAGGAAGGCGTGCGCTTTGGTCTGGCCGGCATCCGCGGCGTGGGCACCGGCGTGGCGCAGGCGATTATCGCCGAGCGCGAGGCGGGCGGTCCGTTTAAGACGCTGCACGACTTTGTCGAGCGCGTGGACTCGAGCCAGGCAAACCGTCGCGTGATTGAGTCGCTCATCAAGGCAGGTGCCTTCGACTCCACGGGGTATCCGCGTCGCCAGATGATGCACTTTGTGGATAAGAACAACCCCGAGAACATCATCGATGCCGCGATAAAGCGCCAGAAGGACCGCGCGAGCGGCCAGACCTCGTTCTTCGATATGTTTGGCGACGTTGAGGGCTCGGGCTTTGAGGTGAGCGTGCCAGATCCGGACGGCCAGGAATGGGACCGCCACCTCAAGCTGAGCCAGGAGAAAGAGGTTCTGGGCATCTATGTCTCGGACCACCCGCTGCGCCCGTTTGAGTATGCGCTCGCCAAGGCGCGCGACTTTTCGTTCTCGCAGATCGATACCGGCTACGAAGTCCAGAATCCTACGGGCGGCACCATCAACCAAGAGATTCCCGAGGGCAAGGCGCTGTGGTGGGCCGGCATGGTCTCGAGCGTGTCCAAGCGCGTGACCAAAAACGGCGACCCCATGGGCATCGTGCAGCTCGAGGACATGGAAGGCGAGGCCACCGTCGTGGTGTTCCCCAAGACCTATAAGGAGGCCGAGGGTTACCTGTACGGCGAGGTCGATCCCGAGACCGGCGCACAGCTGTCCGACGCCTTTGTGCGCATTAAGGGCAAGCTCGAGCGCTCGGACCGCGGCGACCAGATCATCGCGCAGGAGATCGTGCCTCTTGAGCTCAACGAGGAGAACAACAAGCCCAAGGTGTTTGAGGTCATGGTGCCCAACAGCCGCTTTAGCCAGGGCAATATGGCGCGTCTTGCCACGGTGCTCACCGCTAACCCGGGCGGCGATCGCGTGGAGATCTTTATCGAGCAGGTGGACGGGCGCGTGCTGCGCGCCGAGGTGCCTGCCAAGGTCAACGCGCGCTCGATTCCGCTGCTGGCCGAGGCCAAGGCCATCGTGGGTAACCAAGGCCGCGTGACGGTTATCTAGGGACGGAGTTGCTGGTCCGCGCGAGATTGGAGGAAGTGATGGCACAGGGGACGTTTGTGCAGGCGCTCCGGAAAGAGGCGGCGCTGAGCGGCACCTTTATGAAGGGGCGTTCGCTCATGCTCAACGGCGCCGTGCTGTCGATCGAGGACAGCGGCTCGCGCTTCTCCAAAAACGTGACGGTTGAGGGCTCGGTGCGCGGCTCGCGCGGTGACCTGTACAAGACGCACGTGGCGCTCGACATGGACGAGCACGAGGTGATCGACTACGACTGCGATTGCCCCGCTGCCTATCGCTACCCTGGCATGTGCAAGCACGCCATCGCCACGGCGCTTGCGTATCTGGACGCCAGCGGTATTGAGCCTGTTGAGGGACTGCGCACGCCGGTTCGCACGTTTACGGCGCAGCCGAAACAGCCCGCGCGTACCGCGCCCAAAGCGCCGGCCGTCAACCCCAACTTTCCCTTTCCTGCGCCCGTCCCCACGAGCCCCAGCCTCATGGCGGCACTCTCCGATCTTTCGGACGCGCGCATGGATGAGTTGGCGGGCATGCGCCGCAAGCTCGCCGGCACAGTCGACCCCGATGCCCCCAAGGCGGTATTGGAGCCCTCGCTGGTGCCGTACTACAATCCGCTGTTCGCTGACCGCTTTAGCTGGGCGCTCGAGTTCCGCATTCGCTGTGGATCGGTCTCCTACGTGGTCAAGGACATCGACGGCATGGCCGACGCCTATGTCCGAGGCGGCACCTTCTCGTACGGCAAGAAGCTCACGTTTGTCCATACGCCCGAAGCCTTTGACGAGGTTTCGGTGCGCCTGCTCGACCTTGTTGTGGCAACGGTTGTGTATCTGAGCGACATCACGAGTTCGCGTTCGGCGTCGTACGATTTTGCACGCAGCGGCTTTGTCGCCGAGCGCCAGCTGCCGCTGTCCGAGCATGACATCGTATACATGCTGGACTTGCTGCGTGGCCGGACCATTTCCTTCGAGCCCGCTTGGTCGCGGGGAACGACGACGCATCGTTCCTACGAGGTAGCGGTTGAGTTGTCGCCGGTGGGGGAGGACGAGGCCTCGGCAAAACAACCGCCGCTCCTTGCCGCCAAGATCGCGCCGGCGGCCGGTGGCAGCTACGACCTGCGCCTGCCTGCCGATATGTACTGCTTTGCCTCGGGCGACGTTGCCTATCTGGTTGACACGCACCGCGCGCGCCGCGCCGATGCGGCGTTTGCCCAGCATGCCGCACCGTTTTTGTCGCGTCTGCTGCCCTGTCGCACGCCGATCCATATCGCCGCCGAGCAGGTGGGCGAATTCTGCCGCATGGCGCTGCCCGTGCTGCGCGAATACACTGACCTCACCGCTCCCGCCGCGCTCGACACCGTGGCGCCCGAGCCGAGCTTTGCCATGGTGATCGGCGTCGATGATGGGTTCGTGACCTGCAAAATTACGGTTACCTACGGCGACTGGTCGGCAGATCTCTTTAGTCTGGGCGCTCCGGGAAGCCCCTTCGAAGACCAGCGTCCTGGCGTGCCGCCGCGCGACGAGGTGGCAGAGTTTCGCGTTATGGACACGGCTGCCATGTACTTCGATTTCCAAGAGGGCGGCCTGGCGTTTGAGGAACGCGATGACGAGAGCTTGTTCTGCCTGCTCACCGAGGGCCTGTCTGCCCTGTCCGAGCTGGGCGAAGTCATGCTCAGCGATCGTCTGCGCCAGATCTCGGTGCGCCCTGCGCCCAAGCTTTCGGTGCGCGCGACCGTCAAGAGCAACCTGCTCGACGTCGAGCTGGGCGCGAGCGGCCTTTCGGCGGCAGACCTTGCCATCTACCTCGACTCCTACAAGCGTCATCAGACGTTTGCGCGTCTCACGTCGGGCGACATCATTCGCCTGGACGAGGGTGCCCGCGCCGCGTTTGGCCTTGCCGAAGATCTGGGTGTCGATGCCGTCGACCTGCTCGACGGCGTGTCGCTTCCCGCATCGAGTACCCTGTTTGTCGATAGCATGCTCGCGCGTACGCGCGCGCTCGAAGCCGATCGTGACGCTGCATTCCGTCGCACCGTCGAACGCTTGGATACGCTCGGCAAGATGGACTTTACGGTGCCGGTCTCGCTCAAGGCCACACTGCGCGGCTATCAGGTCGACGGCTACCAGTGGCTTGGCTCGCTCGAACACCTGGGCCTTGGCGGCATCTTGGCCGACGACATGGGCCTGGGCAAAACGCTCCAGATGATTGCGCATATTCTGGCGCGCGTGGAGGCGGGGGACACCAAGCCCACGCTCGTGGTATGCCCGGCCTCACTCGTGTACAACTGGACTGCCGAGCTGGAGCGCTTTGCGCCGTCGCTCGATGTGTGCGCCATCGTGGGCACCAAGGCTCAACGCCGCGTGCAGATTGCCGGCGTGGCCGAGCATAACGTGGTCGTGACGTCGTATGACCTTATGCGGCGCGATATCGACGAGTACGTCGAGCAGGACTTTGCCCGCGTGGTGCTCGACGAGGCCCAGTACATTAAAAACCCGCTCACGCAGGTGGCGCGGGCTGCCAAACGTCTGCCTGCCGGCGTGCGCTTTGCCCTGACGGGCACGCCCATCGAAAACCGCTTGTCCGAGCTCTGGAGCATCTTCGACTTTTTGATGCCGGGCCTGCTGGGCACGCGCGAGTCGTTTGCAAAACGCTTCGAAAGCCCGGTCGAGCACGCCGAGGGCGACAGCGCCGCTCGCCTGCAGGCGCTCGTGTCGCCGTTTGTGCTGCGCCGTGTTAAGGAAGACGTGGTGGCCGATCTGCCCGAAAAGATCGAGGACACCGTCATGGCACAGCTCACCGGCGAGCAGCGCAAGCTCTACCTGGCCAACCAGGACCGCATCGCCCAGCAGGTGCAGCACCGCGAGGCTGGGGAGTTTAAGAAAGACAAGCTCAAGGTGCTCGCCGAGCTCACCAAGCTGCGCCAGATCTGCTGCGACCCGCGTCTACACTACGAGGATTACAAGGCGGGGAGCGCCAAGCTCGATACGTGCATGGAGCTCGTGCGCGGCGCACTCGACGGCGGGCATCGCATCCTGTTGTTCAGCCAGTTCACGGGCATGCTCGACATCATCGGTAAGCGCTTGGCCAAGGAGGACATCGGCTTTCTTAAGCTCACGGGCGCTTCGTCCAAGGAGAGCCGCGCCAAGATGGTCGCGCAGTTCCAGGCGGGCGAGGTGCCGGTGTTTCTGATCTCGCTCAAGGCGGGCGGCGTGGGCCTCAACCTGACGGCGGCCGACGTGGTCATCCACTATGACCCGTGGTGGAACGTGGCGGCGCAGGACCAAGCGACCGACCGCGCGCATCGTATTGGCCAGCAACATACCGTGACCGTGTACAAGCTCATCGCCAAGGATACGATCGAGGAACGCATTATGCAGATGCAGGAGTCCAAGCGCGACCTGGTCAACAGCGTGCTCGGCGGCGACGGCATCTCGTCGGCGCTGTTTACCCGCGAAGATGTTCTGGCACTGCTGGGCGGCGACGGGCGCTAACCCGCTCGGGTGGGGCCGCCAGGGCGGATGGCACACGCTGCCCCATCGTCCCCGCCCGTTATGTGTTCATTTGCAATGCCGTGGATGGTTTGTCTGCCTTTGGGCATAAGAACCATCAAGAACATTGGCACATCAGCAAAGGAGAACATCATGGCGAAATTCTTTAAGGACCCCAATGGCAAGCTCATTGCCGCCCTTGGCAACGACGTTGCAACCCCTGCCGGCTGCACGGAGCTGACCGCGAACACCGAGGATGCGGCGCACGAGAAGCACGTGCCGGTCGTCGAGAGCGAGCGTGACGGTCACGTGATCCGCGCACGCGTGGGCTCGGTCGAGCACCCCAGCCTGCCCGAGCACTATATTGAGTGGATCGCCCTTGAGGCCGAGGGCCGCTTAGAGGTCCATTACCTTGAGCCCGGCATGAAGCCCGCGACGTTTTTTGCCGGCGGTTCCAAGACCGGTACCGTCTATGCCTACTGCAACCTGCACGGGCTGTGGTCCGCGACATTCTAGGAGCGCGCCCCCGCTCGGGGTATCATAGCTAGCATATGCACATGCAAGCGCCGACTGCATTATGCGGCCGGCGCTTTTACTACGATTTCGATGGTTTACGACGGAAAGGGCTGAGCCATGAAGCTCGCGCTTGCACAGATCGATATGCGCCTGGGTGATATTGAGGGCATTTGCGGCCGCATCGAGGACCAGGCTCGTCTGGCCCACGAGCGCGGGGCGCGCGTGCTGTGCGTTCCGGCTCCGCTCTTTATGGGTGCCATACCCGGGGGCCTGGTGGGCTCTGCCGACTTTGAGCACGACATGCTTGCCGGCTTGACTGGTGTCGCCGAGCGTATCCAGGAGCTTGACATGATCTGCATCGTGCCCGCGGCGGTTTCGTTTGAGGGCCAGCCGCTGCTCGACTATATGATGCTCAAGGACGGTCATGTGGTGCCGGCGCGTTCGAGCATTGCCCTGCAGCGTGGCGAGAACAACGACTCGCGTTGGGCGCCGCCGGTGTTCGACGTGGACGGCGTGCGCATCGCCGTGATTTTTGACTTGGACCGCGAACTCGAGATGTTGCCGACCGGTGTTGACCTCATTGCGTATTTCCAATTCAACGCGTTTGACATGACCGACCGCGAGACTGCCGCGATCGCCGCCGTTCGCAGCGGCGCCTACCGCAAGATTGCATCCAAGCGCAGCGTGTGGTTTGCCTGCATGGCGCCGATCGGTGCCTATGACGAGTCGGTGTATACCGGCGGTTCGTTTGTGCTCGACGACTGTGGTCGCGTGGTGGCCCAGGCGCCGTGTTTTGAGGAGAGCCTGCTGGTTCAGGAGATCCAGCGCGGCGTGATGCTCGATGCCCTGGAAGATCACGAACTGCCCGAGTTCCGTTCCGAGGAGTGGCTGTGGCAGGCGCTGGTGCTCGCCGTGCGCGACAACGCCCGGGCCCACGGTGCGTCGCGTGCTGTGGTGGCACTCGAGGGCGACTTGCCGTCGTCCCTGCTGGCGGCGCTGGCCGTCGACGCTCTGGGCCCGCGTAATGTGATTGGCCTGGTGCTGGGGCGTAACCGTATCTTTACGCCGGCGCAGGAAGAGGCCGAGGCTGCCCGCTGTGCCGCCGTCCGCACCATCGCTGAGCGTCTGCACATTCGCACCGTCGAGCGCGATGCGCCGGATGCGGCGCGTGTGCTCGATCGCGACGTGTCGGCGGGCGATGCCGAGCGTCTGCGCTCGCGTACGCTGGGCCTCATGCTGGAGGACACGGCGCTCGAGTTGGGTGCGATGGCGCTGAGCCCGCTGTCCAAAACCGAGTACGCGCTGGCGGCGCCGGCGCTTTGCGGCGGCTACCAGGGCGATTATGCGCCCTTTGGCGATGTGTACCTGTCGACGCTTGAGTTTGTGGCGCGCGTGCGCAACCGCACGTCTGCCGTGGTGCCCCAAGAGCTCGTGACGCTCAACGCGGTGGAAGATTGTATGGAGCGAGTGCTGGCGCAGGCGCTCTCGACGCTCGACGGCCCGGTCGATATGCTCGACCGCGCGGCGCAGCTGCTCGGCGGGCTTGAGCCGGGTGAGGTCGATGGCGCGCTCGAGGCGCACGTGGATCGCAATCGATCTTTCGACGATATCCCGATGGCCGCTGGCAAGCCTGAGGCCTGCTCGCTGCTGCTGATGCTCGTTCGACAGGGCGAGGCTGCCCGCCGTATGTTGCCGACGGCGCCGATCGTTTCGTCCCGTTCGTTTGCCGAGCGCTCCTGGCCGTACATGCTCGCGTGGTCCGACCTGGGGCTTAACGGCAAGGAGCGTATGACGGTCGATTCGCTGGCGTGCGCCGAGGTGCGTCGCTTTGCCGACGACGATACGAGTGACCGTATGCGCGGTGAGATGATGGGCATTTTGGGTGAGCTGCTGGGTATTTCGCCCGAGCAGATGGAGGAGCTGCGCTCCGAGGACGGCCAGCGCCGCCTGCACGAGGGCATGAAGAAGTTTGAGGGCGAGGTCCAGGACGCCATCGATAAGATGATGGGCGGCCAGGGTGGCCCGCAGGGTGGACCCCAGGGCACGCCGATGCCGCATCCGCCGGTGGATCCGAGGCAGTTCCCGTTCTTTAGCCAGAACTAGGGCAGACGGAAACATTGCGGGAGAGATTCGCTTACACACATTGCTTCTGCCGAATCTATCTTGCTTTAAGCACTTTGGCCCCGTTGTGTTATTCTAGAACAGACGTTCGTGAATGATGCGCGGGGCCTTGTCTTGCGCTGCGCTTGTGGCGAGGGGAGGTTGGCTTGGTTATCTTGGGCATTGACCCCGGTTTGGCCCATACGGGTTGGGGGATTATCGAGGAGCGGCGCGGTGAGGTTCGCTGCCGTGCCTACGGTTGTATCGAGACCAGCGCGGGAAGTCCGCTCGCGGTGCGCCTGTCGCATATCGCCCGCGACCTCAAGGGCGTTGTCGAACGCTATCGACCCGATACCGCTGCCATCGAGAGCATTTACTTTGGCGCCAACGTTCGCTCGGCCATCCCTACGGCGCATGCCCGCGGCGCTGCGCTTGTGGCGCTTTCGGAGTGCGCGCTCGAGATTGGCGAGTACACGCCTATGCAGATCAAACAGGCTGTGGTGGGCACCGGCGCCGCGGACAAGCGGCAGGTCGCCTACATGGTACGCACGCTCACGCAGCTCGACCACGACCCGCATCCCGACCATGCCGCCGATGCCCTGGCCTGCGCCATCTGCCACGTAAACCTCAGCCGTACCCGCGCCCTCACCGGTGGCGAGTTCTATCAACAGAGAGGAACCGGATACTGATGATTTCCCAGCTCCACGGAACGCTTGTCGAGTCCACGATGAGCTCTGCTGTCGTCGATGTGTCGGGCGTTGGCTTTGAGCTCGGCATCTCGGGCAGCACTGCGGCCACGTTGCCGACGCCCGGCGGCGAGGTCCGCCTCTACACGCGTATGCAGGTGCGCGAGGACGCCATGACACTTTTCGGTTTTTCCTCAAAGGATGAGCGCACGATGTTCGACCGGCTCGTGTCCGTTTCGGGCGTTGGCCCGCGCCTGGCGCTCGCCGTGCTTTCCACCTATACCGTGGGGCAGCTGTATTCGCTGGTGATGGCCGAGGACGACAAGGGCATGGCCAAGGTGCCCGGTGTGGGCAAAAAGACAGCTCAGCGTCTGATCCTAGAGCTCAAGAGCACCTTTGCCAAGGACAAGGGCTTTGTCCCGGTCGACGTGATTCCCGGCCAGGTTGCGATGCCCGTGCCCGCTGCTGCTCCCTCGGCCATCGATGATGCCCGCGCGGCACTCCTTTCCATGGGCTTTAGCCCGCAGGAGACCGATGTTGCCCTGAGCGGGTATGATGGGCAGAATATGCGTGTCGAGGATCTGCTCGGCGCGGCGCTTAAGCGACTCGGAATGGATGCGTGATGTGGGAAGCCGATGACTCTCAGGACCTGTGGGCGACGCCCGGCAACTCGCCGGCGGCATCCATGGCGCACGGCGAGCGCATGGTGGGCTCGGAGCTGACGGCCGAGGACCTCGATGTCGATCGCACTTTGCGCCCCCAGCGCCTGGACGATTACTGCGGCCAGGAGCATATCAAGCAGAGCCTGCGCGTGTTGATCGAAGCGGCGCAGAGCCGTGGCGAGACGCTCGACCACGTGATCTTCTCGGGCCCTCCGGGTCTGGGCAAGACCACGCTGGCTACGGTTATCGCCAACGAGCTGGGCGCTCAGATCAAGACAACGAGTGGTCCGGCCATCGCGCGCACCGGCGACCTGGCGGCCATCCTTACTAACTTGCAGCCGGGTGATGTACTGTTTATCGACGAGATCCACCGCCTTAACCGTTCGGTCGAGGAGGTCCTGTACCCCGCGATGGAGGACTTTGCCCTCGATATCGTGATTGGCAAGGGTCCGGCGGCGCGCTCGATTCGCCTGGATATCCCCAAGTTTACGCTGGTAGCGGCAACGACCCGCTCGGGCATGTTGACCGGCCCGTTGCGCGACCGCTTTGGCATTTCATATCGCCTGGATTACTACACGGTCGAGGAGCTCGCCCAGATTGTGACGCGTTCGGCAACCATCCTGGGCGTGACGATCGACCACCCCAGTGCACTCGAGATCGGCTCGCGTTCGCGCGGCACGCCACGTCTTGCCAACCGCCTGCTCAAGCGCGTGCGCGACTATGCGCAGGTGCGCGGCAACGGTCCCATTGAGCTCGATATCTGCCGTCAGGCACTCGAGTTCTTTGAGATCGACGAGCTCGGCCTGGACTGGATGGATATTCGCATTTTGGAGACGCTCGCCAAGACGTTCTCCGGTCGTGCCGTGGGACTTACGACCCTTGCCAGCGCGGTGGGCGAGGACCCGGGCACGCTCGAGGATGTCTATGAGCCCTATTTGCTGCAGTGCGGGTTGATGATTCGTACGCCGCAGGGCCGTCAGGCAACCCTTCGCACCTTTGAGCACCTGGGGATTGAACCTACCGTTTAGGGCGCTTTATTTTGGCGGGCTGTTGGGCTATCGCTGGGCATCGGGTAAACATATCGCCGTTCATCGGTTGCGGGTGCTTTACTATTGCGCGCCCGTGCTATGCTGAATTGGTCTTTTTCTCATCCGGTAACGAAAGGACCGTCCATGCCTACTGACATCGAAATCGCACGTTCCGTCACACCGCTGCCCATTACCGAGGTGGCCAAGAACGCTGGTGTCGACGTAAAGCACCTGATTCCGTACGGCTTCGACAAGGCTAAGGTCGACTACTCTCTGCTCAATGAGCCAACTGATCACCAGGCCAAGCTCGTCCTCGTGACCGCCATCAACCCCACGCCCGCCGGCGAGGGCAAGACCACCACGACCATCGGTCTGGCCGATGGCCTGCGCCGTCGCGGTGTCAAGAGCGCCGTGGCCCTTCGCGAGCCTTCGCTCGGTCCCGTCTTTGGCGTCAAGGGCGGTGCCGCTGGCGGCGGCTGGGCGCAGGTCATCCCCATGGAGGACATCAACCTGCACTTTACCGGCGACTTCCATGCTATCGGTGCCGCCAACAACCTGCTGGCCGCCATGCTCGACAACCATATTCAGCAGGGCAACCAGCTCGGTATCGATGTTAAGCGCATCACCTGGAAGCGCGTTGTCGATATGAACGACCGTCAGCTGCGCCATGTCATCGACGGTATTGGCGGCAAGGCCCAGGGCGTGCCGCGTGAGGACGGCTTCGATATCACCGTTGCCTCCGAGGTCATGGCGATCTTGTGCCTGTCCACGAGCATCAACGATCTTAAGGAGCGCTTGGGCGAGATCGTTGTCGGCTACAGCTATGCCGGCGAGCCCGTCCGCGCACGCGACCTTAAGGCCCAGGGAGCTATGGCCGCACTGCTCAAGGATGCGCTCAAGCCCAATCTGGTGCAGACGCTCGAGGGTACGCCCGCGTTTGTCCACGGCGGTCCCTTCGCCAACATCGCCCACGGCTGCAACTCCATCATGGCCACGCGTATGGCTATGCGTTTTGGCGATGTCGCCATTACCGAGGCCGGCTTCGGTGCCGATCTGGGTGCCGAGAAGTTCCTCGACATTAAGTGCCGCATGACGGGCGTTCGCCCCAGCGCTGTTGTGGTCGTCGCCACTGCCCGCGCGCTTAAGTACAACGGCGGTGTTGCCAAGGCCGACCTCAATGAGGAGAACCTCGAGGCACTCAAGGCTGGCATGCCCAACCTGCTGCGTCACGTCGACAACATCCAGAACGTTTATGGTCTGCCCTGCGTGGTCGCCATCAACCGTTTCCCGACGGACACAGAGGCTGAGCTTGCTCTCATCGAGTCCGAGTGCCAGAAGCTCGGCGTCAACGTTAAGCTTTCCGAGGTCTGGGCCAAGGGTGGCGAGGGCGCGCTCGAGCTGGCCGATGAGGTCATGCGTCTGATTGAGCAGCCGAGCGAGCTCAAGTTTGCCTATGAGGACGGCGCCGATGTTGCTGACGCCCTCGAGGCCGTTGCCACCAAGGTCTACCGCGCCGACGGCGTTGACTTTACGCCGGCTGCCAAGCGTCAGCTTGCCGAGCTGCGCGAGAACGGCTTTGGCAACCTGCCGGTGTGCATCGCCAAGACACAGTACAGCTTTAGCGACAACGCCAAGGCCCTGGGCGCTCCCGAGAACTTCCGCATCACGGTGCGCGAGCTCAAGGTTTCCGCCGGTGCCCACTTTGTGGTCGCGCTGACCGGTAGCGTTCTGACCATGCCGGGCCTGCCCAAAGTTCCCGCGGCCGAGAACATCGACGTCGATAACGACGGCAACATCACCGGTCTGTTCTAAGCCTGTTGCCCATAGCTGCTTGCCCGCCCCGTCGCGCCTACCAAGGCCCGGCGGGGCTTTTGTTTTCTAGCCGCGCTGGAGGCCGAAGAGTTTGGCGTTGCGCTCGGCGACCATCATGTTGATATCGGCGATTTCCATCTCGCCGTCAATGTAGGGCTGGTAGGTGCCATATGGATCGCCGGCTCCCAAGCTGCAGCTTCCGCAGTTATCGCAGCTGCCGTTGCCGCAGCCGGCGAGTGCCAGCTTGATGATTTCCTCGCGCTCGGCACGCGTCGTGTCTTTGATGAGCTTGCTTTTTGCCATGACGTTCCTCGATTCGCTTGTTGCCACCTGTCGCGCATGTCTTGTAGATACCGACGGGCTCTGCCCATCATAGGCTTTTGCGCGGGTAGAATGCATGGATAACTTGATGCTTAAGGGCGACGGAAAGGAATCGTTGCATGGACCAGGATAAGACGACCGTAATGGGCGGCTACGGTTCCGCGCAGGCTGGCGATAGCGCCGATGTGACCCGCGTTGTTCCCAACCCCGGTTATACCGACCCCGCCGCGACGCAGCCTTCTGCCGAGCCCACCCGGGTTATGGGCTATGGCGACACGGCGCAGGATTCTTACGCTGCATCTTCGCAAGGCCCCTATGGCAACGCAGCTTCGAACGCAGCTTCGGACCCGTTTGATTACGCGCCGCAGGATTCTTATGCCGCCTCGACGCCGAATCCCTATGATGACCTGCCGCAGAATCCCATTCCGCAGCCTCAGCAGACGACGTATATGCCTCGCACGGCGCAGCCTCGCTACGAGTCGCGCGAGCCGTATCGCGAGTACCCCAAGTCGATTCCGCAATATGGCGAGGACGAGGAGAAGAAGCCGTCGCGTTCGTCGAGCGTGATCAAGAAGATCCTCATCGTGCTGGCGATCTTCTTTGCGCTGTCGGTTGTGTTTGCCATCGTGTCGGGCATGCTCAACAAGCGAGGGAGTTCAACGGCCGATACCACTGCCGAGCAAACCGAGTCCGCCTCGTCTAGCACCGTCGATCTGAGCGATATCCCGGGGCAGTACTGGTCCAACGCCAAGAAGCTTCTCAAGTCGCGCGGCGCCGATCTTTCGAATGCCTTGGTCCTGACTGATGATGGCTCAACGCCCGTCGTCGATGCCAACTGGGTCGTTACTTCTGCCTACTATAACGACAACGGCAACCTCGAAATTCAACTCACGCACAAGAACAGCTCGGGCAACTCGTCCGGCGGCCAAAGCGGTACCGACAGCTCGAGCTCCAACACGCTGGAGGACCTGAGCAACAAGGCGCAGGAGCTTGGGGATAAGGCCCAAGAGCTGGGTGACACGGCTCAGAATCTCGGCGATACCGCACAGAACCTGGGCGATATGGCAACGAACGCCTGGGATGCCCTGCAAAACGGCATTTCGGGCGCGCAGGGAAACTAGCGGCCGAGCGGAGCGGGGCTACAGCTGCTCGGCCGGACGCTCGGGCGAGCTAAAGCCCGAATCAAACGTGACGACGCACGAGGCATCGGGCCTGCGCTCGTGCACGATGCGCGTGACGAGCTCCAGCAGCTCCTCGTCGGATATGTCAAAGCCGTCGGGACGCACCAGGTCAAACGAAACGAGCCCGTCGTGCTCGTGCAGGTCGTGGATGGAGAGCGTGGGATCGATCCGCATGACGCCGCGCTTGACCCAGCCGCGCAGGTCGTCGCCGGTGGTGGCGATGGGGTCGCAGTGCAGCGTGATGCCAATGCCCATCTGGCGCTTGATGTCGTGCTCGATGGTGTCCAGGATCTCGTGGTGCTCAAACGCGTCGCCCTCGCCGGGCATCTCCACGTGGGCGCTGGCAAACTGACGACCGGGGCCGTAGTCGTGCACCATCAGGTCGTGTGTGCCCAAGACCTGCGGATAGGACATGATCTTGTCGCGGATTGCCTGGACGAGCTTGGGGTCGGGCGCTTGCCCCAGCAACGGGCTGATGGCGTCGCGCACTAGACCCATACCGCTGATGCAGATGAAGATGCCCACACCCAGGCCTGCCCAGCCATCGAGGTCGAAGCCGGTCGTCTGCGAAATAAGCGCCGCCACCAAGACCGAGCTCGAGGTGATGACGTCGTTTTTGGAGTCCTGCGCCGTGGCGATGAGCGTCTCGGAATCGATGCGGTTACCCAGTGCGCGGTTGAACGCGGCCATCCAGAATTTGACGAGCATGGACAGAACAAGGGCAGCCATGGAGAGCGCCGAATACACGGTGGGCGAGGGCTTGATGATCTTGGTGACCGACTCGAGGATCAGGTTGATGCCGACGGCGCAAACCAGGACGGCGACGAACAGGCCGGCTAGGTACTCATAGCGGCCGTGGCCATAGGGGTGGCCCTCGTCTGCCGGGCGGCTGGCAAGGCGGAACCCGAGCAGGCTCACGATGTTGCTCGAGGCGTCGGAAAGGTTGTTGAAGGCATCGGCGATAAGCGAGACAGAGCCAGCGAGCAGGCCCGCGATGCCCTTGGCCAGGCACAGGGTGATGTTGAGGCCGATGCAGATGAGGCTTGCGGCAAAACCCGCGTTGGTGCGGCGGGAGGTATCGACCGGCTCGCTTTCGCTGCCGGGAACAAGCATATGCACCAGCCGATTTACAAATAGCATAGCGGTCGTCCTCACAATCATGATTAAGGGGATAGTGTAGCTCGCGCGGGGGCGCTGTGCGCCGATGCTCAGAAAATGCAGCAATGGTCTGCCGGTGCTAACGAGCGAGCCTTCTCGTCTGCCTGAGTGGTCCATTTTGGGCCACATGGGTATGGGCATGTGCCTGTTTGCTCGACATACTTAATGTCGACAGCCCGTGCTTAAGGAGGATGTTTCCATGGACGAGATGTTTGCCATTAAATGTCAAAACTGCGGCGGCCCTATGTACTCGCACCAGGCTAAGCGCAGCTTTGAGTGCGCCTATTGCGGCGCGGTCGTTCCGTGGCAGGCCGATACAGGGGAGCCCAAGAGCGCTTTGGGCATTCGCCATGCGCCGTTGACGGTGGTGGATGGACTGCTCAAGCTCACGCATGTGTCGCAACTCGAGCGCCCGGAGGATCCGGACTGGTATTTCTTCAATTCGCACTGGCGCAATCAGTCGGTCCTGGAACATCTGCTGTGGGAGGATCGCGGCACGGCGCAGGAGTTCCAAGAAGCCACGCATGTGAGCATTCCTTGCCCCTTCTGCGGAGCGTCCTTTGAGGGCGAGTCGACCCAGCGCGTGTTTGAGTGCCCGTCCTGCGGCAATAAGATCGGCGTCGCCGACCTGCTCAAGCCCGGTACCTTCAGCAAGCGCCTGACCATGGGCGTTGGTGCGGAGTATGTACCTGAGCAGGGTGTTTCCTGCGAAATCTCGCCGCAGCAGGCGCGTGCCAACGCGCTGCAGCTGGTGCGCCAGTACCCCGACGCCTTTGCCGGGCACGACGTGGAAGATGCGATCCAAAACGACATGATGCTCTTCTACTTCCCCATGGCGCTCGCGGATTTGCGCATGATGGCGAGCTTCCCGGGCAAGGGCCTGAGCAAGGAGACCCTGGTGTACTACGAGGTGCTCGACTGGGCGTATCCGAGGGCAAACTATCTGGATGTTCGCCTTATGGGCATTCTGGAGCCGTGGGACTTTGCCAAGGTTGGGCCGTTTGATCCGGCCATGCAGGAGGGTGACTTCCGCGTTGTCTCCGTCGATGCGTCCACCAAGGACTAGGTGGTCATTGATAAGCTGGCGTTCGACGTTGCCGGCAACGATGCCGAGGCGGTGCTGGGGCTCAATAAAAAGAGCATCCGCACCTGGGCGCGCAAGGCCCGCAAGCACAAGGACGGTCTGGTTATGGTGCCGGTCTACTTTGTCGATCGTCCGGCGTCGGATAGCCGCGATGGCGAGCAAGTGCGCATCGCCGTGAACGGCCAGACGGGCCGCGCGGCCGCGGTGGTGTTTAGCGACAAGCGCGAAACGCATATTGTGGCGCCGCTCAACCCGAGCCTGCATCTGTCCGGCGAAAGTACCGTGCATGCCACGCCCATCGAGGTCAAATACGTTAAATCGCCGTTCCTATACCAGATCGTGCGCCGTGGAGGCGGCGAGCAACCGCGCCAGGTGGCAGCCGCCGTCGAGGGTTCCTACCGAGAGGAGAAGCCCAAACGCAAGGGATTGTTCGCTGCGATATTTGGGAAGTAGGGAAGCGCAGCCGGTTGGCGCTGTGATGCGATAGTTAGAGGAACGGGGCAGTCCGCACTCCTGCGGACTGCCCCGTTTTTGTGTTGCGGGGAAGTGCCGGGCATTTCATTAAAAGTCCTCGCGCGGACTCGAATTCCAATGTCGCCTAGCGCCTTCGTGCAGGATTCCCGAAGTGCCTAAAATGTGGCAATAGAGACAGTTTTCACGAACCCCACGGGAGTGACGCGTATGGACAACAACACGCTGCTGTTCCAGGACAAAGGGTCGGGCAGGTTTAAAGACGTCAAGATCTACCCTAACCGCATCGAGGTGCTCAAGAAGGGCACTTTCGGCGGCAAGCACACCGAGATTGTCTACCTTAAGGACATCACGGGGGTCAACAGGATCAAGGGCCGCGACGTTTTTCCTACGTAACAGGCTGTTGACTGCTTGTGTCTTTAGCCTGAGCAGCCGTGCGAAGGCCCAGGAGTTTGTTAACGCGCTGAACATGGTGATATAGCCTATGGCGGCGTTTGGGCCAAGGTAAAAATCGGGGGCACAGAACGGTGTCCTGCGCCCCCGATTGGGTCGATGTGTCTAAAAGGCCGGCTTGCCTATTCGCTACCGTCCCCAGCGTTTTCGCGGTCACTGGCAAGCACTGCTGCGCCGGCGACCGTCGTCGCCACGGCGGCAGCGGCGAGCCCGGCGGCAATGCCGGAGCCGTCGCCCGTGTCGGCGAGTTTTCCGCCCGAGCCCTTGCCCTTGTTGTCCTTGCCGTTCTTGTCGGTGCTGCTCGCGTTGGTGCCGTTGCCGGTGCCGGTGCCGCCTGCACTGCCCGAGGCCGCTACGGTAAAGCTTGCGGCTCCGTCGGTGGCAAGCGTGTAGTTTTGCGCCGCGTCGCCCAACAGGCCTTTCGCACGCACCCAATACGTCCCCGCGGCAAATGCCTCGCCCTCGGCCATTGCCGTGCCCGGAGCGCCGTCCGCGTCGTGCACAAACTCGAGCTGGGCCGTGCAGGCATCGGTTTCGAGTTTGCCCTCGAGTGATGCCGCAATCTTGGCGCGCACGTCTTCGCCGGCCTTAAGGCCTTCGAGTCCCTCAAAATGGGGCGTCAGCGCGCGTGGATCGATATCGATGGGCACGGAGCCCCGCAGCTCCGTAACGGTCTCGTTGCCCAAGGCGTCGACATCCACATATTCGATGGCAAACGCATGGCCCGAAGCCGCCACGTTGAGTACGTTGCTGCTGTCGACAAGGCGGAAATGACCCTCGCCAACGGTCTTGCCGTCCTGGAGTGAGGCGTCGCTCAGCGAGTTGCCATATGTCATGTGCATGCGGGCTGGGAGGTAGCACGAAGCTGTCTGCTTGTGCTGCGTATCGTAATTGCGCTGGTAGATGCTCCGGGCCAGCGCCGCATCAACAAAGTCGGATGCGATGATGCCAATGTGCTTGAGGTAATCTGACTTTGTTTTCTCGTTGCCGCTGGGGTTGATGTACGGGCTCTTATACAGATGCTCATTGACTACTCGTGCCGAGGTAAAAGGATTGCCTCCATGCGACAAGCCCGTGCAGCTGGTGTAGTTGATAGACCAGCAACGCTCCTGGACTTGCACCGTGGCCCCGGCATCGTCCACGACGTCCACCTTGTTGCGCGTGCGCCCGGTCGTTTCCTTCAGCGCATTATCGACCCAACTGAGCTTGTCGGTTCCCGTGAGTTTGTACTTGTCCTGGGCATATACCTTGGTGCAATAGGGCTCTTCATTGCCCGTTTCCCCTATGGCTTCAAATCCCCGTGCGTCTTGGACGAGACACATCGACTGCCCGGAATGCGCCTTGATTTTGTCATCCCATTGGGTGAGGTCGAGGCCCCACGTGTGGCCGCTTACGCTGTTGCCGGCGAGCCCAAATCGACGCAGCAGGACAATCTTTCCGCGCACCTCGCCCAGCGTGGGGACGTGGCCCGATGTGTAGAACAGGTTGGGGTTATCGGCCATAACCTTGGCGAAGGCCGTCGTTATGCTTTCGTCGGTAGCCTCATCGTTGCCGCGCGATGCGAGCATGATAAGCGCTTCTGACGGGTTTTCGTTCAAAAACTTTTTGAAGTACCTGATGACATCGGAAAGATGCAAAAAGTGCCCGTCTTTTTTAAGCAGATAGAAAATTCCGTGGTCGATGCCGGGGTCATCGCCCTTTCCGAGCCGGATATCAAAATAGCGGATTCCCTCGAGCAACTGCGTGGGAATGTAATCCTGCTGGCATTTTACTTGCGAGGATTGGGGCTCAGTGTCGTTGTCCACGCTGCAGGTGCCCGAATCGTGCGTACCCGGGATGCTCAGTTCGTCGAGGTACTTGTCGTCGTCGACGTGGCTCATCCAACATGGCCCATCGACGTAGCTGCTATACGTGACCCAGTCGATGCTGCTAACCGTGGCATCGTTCTTTTTCATGTCATAACCGATAAGTTCGAGCTCCCACGGAATGCTCTCACTCTTATGGCAGATCTTATTGTTGTCCTGGTCTTTGCCGTTCGATTCTATTGCCAGGTACTTAATGTCTTTTTTCTCGGTTTCTTTCTCGACCGTGCGGTCTCGGATGATATAGGTTCCGTTTGATTGACGCTCGAACGCAAAAGCGCGGCTGGGCTTGTTGTCATACTCGCCACTCCATACGTGGATGACCTTTCCGTCTTTGTCCGAGTCGCCATCGACCGACCAAATGCTGTAGCCCGTCTTTTTATGCTCTTCGAAATTGAGCAAGGTGCGGATAGCATACCAGTTTGTATCGTCATTCTTGGTCGTTACGTTCTCAAGGATGAGCTTGCTGGACGTGCCGTCATTAAACAGGTGGCAGACGTTGCCGATGACGTTGCCGTCTTCGTTGACGCTCGCGGTGCGAAAATAGCCCGCGGGGCGAAGGCGAATGACGAAATTGTCGAGGCTGTCCGACGGTGCGGGTGTGTTGTCTGCAAATGCCGCTCGCAGGGGAATGCCCGGCGCTGCGGTTTCGGGCAGGCTTGCAAGTGGTGACAACGCCGCAAGCCCTAGGCCCAGCGTAAACGCTCGGCGGCTGATGGCATGGTGTTCGGTCATAACTTCTCCATTCGCAGAGTGCGGTTATGCGATAGTTTTGGTCACTATACTGCCCAGATGTTTAAAGATGCTGGTTTAATTGTCTGCGCGGCGCAATAAATCGGTGGGCGGACGTGTTGGGGTGTTTGTCGTTTTCGTACTGTTGCCACATTTGGGGCGGTTCCGGCGTCCGGCATCCTCGCGTTCGTCGACTACAGACATAAGAAAGGGAGGGTCGGTTTACCGGCCCTCCCTGGGTACGAAGCGCTGGGGTACCGTCGCTTGTTTGCACTGCGACCGTGTTTCCCGTTGCGCTCGCCAGTCGCTTAGCGCTTGATCTTGATATCGTCGAGCTTGACGTCCATGGCCTCGGTCTTGGCCTCGGCGATGTCGTCGGCAAATTCCAGGGACTTCATCATGGTCTCGACGGCGTCCTTGTGCTCCTCGACGTTGTCGATACGCACATACACACTGCCGCCGTCAACGTCGGTGAAGTATTCGGTCGTTACGCCGCCCGAGTGTGTATAGGAAGCGTTGCGCCAAGTCTTGCCGTTGTACTTGACGGGGTCATTCTCGGTCCACTCAAAGCTGGCATTCCACTTTGCCTCGTAGTCGAACAGCTCGTCGGCGTTCTTGTCAGGATCGAAGACGGGGATGAAGCGATCGCTGGCGTGCTCGCTCTCGGTGAACTTAAACTGGGCCCTGTCGGCAGTGTCGCCTGCGACGTCGGTGATCTCGACGCCCTCGGGGACCTCGACCTTAAACCAAATGAAGTCGGTCCTCATATCCACGGCTGGCTTTTCTGCGCCGCCGCCACCGCCACTGCCGGTAGCGCCGCCGCTTCCGCCGCAACCCACCAGGGCAACCGCGGCAAAAAGACTCATGCAGAGGGTGAGAATCGCAAAGGCCTTCTTTTTCATGGTCGTGTCCTCCTCGATCTGTAACCGCCCATGGATTACCTGTCTTTACTGTACGCGTGAGCAGCTCATTCGGGTGGGCCATGTGTCCCATTCTGGGGGCAGGATTTGCGCCGTTAAGTGGCAATATGCTCGGACGCAAAAGAGGGGAGGGCCGATGCTGTCGGCCCTCCCCGGGGTTGGGTGCCCGTTGTTTTAATGGGGCGCGTGTATGCGGGTTCGCATAGGCACGTGCAGGTGTCCCGTTACTTGATCTCGATGCTCGAAATCTCGACTTCGCGTGCCTCGTCAACTGCTTTCTTCATGTCGTCGGGGAACTCGATGGAGTTGAGGAGCGTCTCGGCTTCTTTCTTGTGAAGGTCGACGTTCCTAATCATGATATAGACGCTTCCCGTGTCGACGTCGGTAAAGAGGTAGGTATAAGTGCCGCCGTTGTCCTTGCACGTTCCGGTGAGCCATGTTCTGCCGTTGTACTCGACGGGGGCGCCATCCTCCCACTGGAACGTTCCAGTGTGCCTTTCGGCCTGCTCTGCAAAGGACTCTTCGGCAGTCATCTTCTCTTGCCAAACGGGGATGAAACGGTCGACTGTGGTGTTCTCGTTCTCGGGGAAGGTAAGCTGGGCCCTGTCGGCATTCTTGCCGGCGGAGTCGCTTACGCCGACGCCCTCGGGCATCTCCACCTTAAACCAGATGAAGTCGGTCTTCTTGGCGACGGGGGCCTTTTCCTTGCTCTCGCTCTTGGGGGCGCTGCCGCCGCCCGATGCGCTCCCGCCGCAGCCGACAAGGGCAAACGCGGCAAAGAGGGCGATGCAAAGGGAAAGGATCGATAGGGTCTTTTTCTTCATGGTGGCGTCCTCCTTGTCTGCCAGGGACATCGTGCGCCGCGGATCGCTGGGGCAGCGGTTGCGCGTGCACATGATGACTTTGTTTACTGTACGGTTATCCCTCCATTCGTCGTCCGGTGCCGTGGCGAGCGTTGCCCCAACATAGGGCTCCTTACCTATATGTATGCCCCAGTTGCCGCTGCCCGGGAGTCTCGAAACGTGGGCCATGTGTCCCATGTTTGTGTCGCTGCCGCCTATCGTGTGCCATAGAAATCCGCGATGGCCAGGTGCGCTGACGCCCATGTGCTTATGGGCTAGACTTAGCACCATTATGTGATCGATGCGGTCGGTCGGCGGTTGCCGCTCGACCGATGTATATGACTTGAAGGTGCATGCGTATGAGCCAAGAGATGATGGACAAGACCTGCCGCGGGTTTGCCGAGGCGCTGGCCGCGCGCGAGCCGGTTCCCGGTGGTGGCAGCGCGAGCGCCTTTGTGGGCGCGCTGGGCGCCTCGCTGTGCGGGATGGTCGCGCGCTACGGCGCGACCAACCCCGCGCTTGCCGATCGCGCGGATGACCTGACGCGCGCGTTTGCCCAGGCTGATGAGCTGGCCCAGGAGCTTGTCGAGTTGGTTGCCGAGGACGTTCGTGCATATGGGCAGGTGTCCGCGGCGTACGGTATTCCGCGTGGCGATCCGGCTCGAGCGACCGCGATTCAGGATGCGCTGCATGTGGCCGCTATGCCGCCATATCGCATTATGGATGCCTGCGGGCGTGCACTGGCGCTGCTCGAGGACATGGCCGACAAGGGTTCGCGTCAGCTGCTGTCCGATGTGGCGTGCGGCGCCGTGTTCTGCCGTTCCGCTATGCAGGGCGCGAGCTTGACGCTCTTTGCGAACACCACGTCTATGAAGGATCGCGCTCGTGCTGAGGAGCTCGAGACGGCGTGTGATGAGTTGCTCGACACGTGGTTGCCGCGCGCCGATGCGCTGGCGCGCCGCGCCGCCGACGCTGCAAGGAAGAGAGGATAGCCATGGCTGAACTGCTGAAGGGTGCTCCCGTTGCTCGCGCTTTGACTGAGGAACTTGCTGCTCGCTGCGCAGTCCTGCGCGAGCGGGGCGTTGTTCCGACGTTGGCTATCGTGCGTGTGGGTGAACGCGAGGACGACCTATCCTACGAGCGCGGTGCGCTCAAGCGCTGCGAGAAGGTTGGCATTGAAGCTCGCCGCGTTTTGCTTCCCGCCGATGTTTCGCAGGACGAGCTGTTGGCGGCCATCGAGGACATCAATACCGATTCGTCTGTTCATGGCTGCCTGATGTTCCGCCCGCTGCCCGCCGGCCTTGACGAGGACGCGGTTGCCGCGGCACTCGATCCTGCCAAGGACGTTGACTCCATGACGCCGGTTTCGCTGCTCACCACGCTTTCGGGGCGCGGCGAGGGTTTTGCCCCCTGCACAGCCGAAGCCGTGTTGGCGCTGCTGGATCATTACGGCGTTGAGCTGGATGGAGCTAAGGTTGCTGTGGTCGGGCGCTCGCTGGTGATCGGGCGTCCTGTTGCCGCCATGCTTACGGCGCGCAATGCGACCGTGACGACGTGCCATACGCATACGCGCGACCTTGCTGCCGAGTGCCGTGCTGCCGACATTGTGGTTGCCGCCGTTGGACGCGCGCGTACGATTGGCGTGGATGCGGTTCGCGAGGGCCAGACGATCATCGATGTTGGCATTAATTGGGACGAGGCCGCTGGCAAGCTGGTCGGGGACGTCGATTATGATGCCGCGGAGCCGGTTGTTAACGCCATCACGCCCGTGCCGGGCGGCGTGGGCGCTGTGACGACGGCGATCCTCGCCAAACACGTGATCGAGGCGGCCGAGCGCGCATCAAAATAGGTTTTTGACCACAAGAGCTGCCGAGGCCGTGGTTTCGCCCTTTCTGCGCCGAAGCGATACACTGTTATCGTTTGATTTCTTCGCCCAAGGAGGATGCGCATGCCGTGCACAACGATTTTGGTTGGTAAGAACGCGAGCTACGACGGGTCGACGTTGGTTGCCCGCAACGAGGACTCGTCCAACGGGGTGTTTGAGCCCAAGCGCATGCGCGTGGTGCATCCCGACGAGCAGCCGCGCGTCTACACGAGCATCCTGAGTCACCTGACCGTTGAACTGCCCGATAACCCCATGCGCTACACGAGCGTCCCCGATGTTGTTCCGGGCCACGGCATCTGGGCCGAGGCCGGTTTCAACGAGCTCAATGTGGGCATGTCCGCAACCGAGACGCTCACCACCAACGAGCGCGTTCGCGGCGCCGACCCGCTCGTCGACTACGTGCCCGCCAAGGGCAACGAGGGCGAGGACGGCTATGTTCCGGCGCAGCCCGGCGGTCTGGGCGAGGAGGACATGGTGACCCTGGTGCTGCCATATGCCAAATCCGCCCGCGACGGCGTACGCATCCTGGGTGACCTGCTCGAGCGCTATGGCACCTACGAGAACAACGGCATCGCCTTTAGCGACGTGGACGAGATCTGGTGGCTCGAGACCATCGGCGGCCACCACTGGATCGCCAAGCGCGTGCCCGATGACGCCTATGTGACCATGCCCAACCAGCTGGGTATCGACAGCTTTGACCTGGATGACGCCGAGGGCGCCCAAGCCGACCACATGTGCTCCGCCGACCTGCGCGCCTGGATGGCCGAGTGGCATCTGGACCTGACGCTGGGCGTTGAGGGCGACGGCCCGGCTGCGGTCTTCAACCCGCGCGAGGCCTTTGGCTCGCACAGCGACAGCGACCATGTCTACAACACGCCGCGCGCGTGGTACATGCAGCGCTGCCTCAACCCCAGCGATGTGTGGGACGGCCTCGACGCCGACTACACGCCCGAGAGCGACGATATTCCCTGGAGCCGCGTGCCCGAGCGCAAGGTGACCATCGAGGACATCAAGTACGTGCTTTCGAGCCACTACCAGGGCACGGAGTACGACTGCTACGGCAGCAAGGGTACGCCCGCCACACGCGGCGCCTATCGTCCCATCGGGATCAACCGCAACAGCCAACTCGCCGTACTGCAGCTGCGTCCCTATGCGCAGCCGGCCTACCGCGCCGTGCAGTGGATGGCCTTTGGCTCCAACTCGTTTAACGCGCTGGTTCCGCTGTACGCCAACGTCGAGACCATGCCCGAGTACTATGCCGACACGCAGGCTCGCGTAACGTCCGAAAACTTCTACTGGGCCAACCGCCTGATCGGCGCCCTGGCCGACGTCCGTTTCCATGAGTGCGGTCGCGCGGTCGAGGATTATCAGGAGAAGGTCGGTGGCATGGGCCACAAGCAGATCCATGACGTCGATGCTGCCGTAGCCGCTCTGCCCGAGGCCGAGGTACCTGCCGAGCTTGCACGCGCCAATGAGGCCTTTGCCGAGCGTGTTCGCGTGGAGACCGATGCTCTACTGGGCAAGGTGCTCTACACCACGAGCTGCGCCATGAAGAACTCCTTCGCAATGAACGATAACGTGAGGTAGGGATTCCCTATCGGTTGAATAGCGCTAAAACGCTTTGTCGCTTTCGCTCAATCTTGGGTACAAGAACGCCAATGCAGTTGTTTGTGATTGGAGACAACCATGGTTATGAAACTCGATCAGCTTGTTAACGGCGCCATCAACGTGGGCTTCGGCGCCGCCGCTGTTGCCGTCGAGGGTAGCAAGAAGGTCCTCGACGACCTCAATACCAAGGGTGAGCAGGTGCGCAAGGACGCAGGCGCCCCCGATATCGCCCGCAGCGTGTCCGACATGTTCGAGCAAGCCGGTGGCACCATCTCCGACCTGACCGAGCGTCTGGGCACGCAGGGCGAGACCGCGGCTCAGCGCGTGCTCGACGAGCTCATTCTGGCTCGCGTCCGCGTCATGACCGCCCCCGAGCGCACGGCCTTCCTGGCCCATGTGCGCGACATCGTCGATTCGGTCGAGGACAACGTGACCTCGGTGCCCGTCGAGTCCGTTGAGCCCGACGATGCGAAGGATACCGAAGAGGCCGAGTAGCAGCGCAGATGGCAGATTCCACCACCGATTACAACAATCTAGATCCCTTGGGTGACGAGGCGGCGGTTGTCGATGAGGTCGATGCCGCCGTCTCGGGCGCTCGCAAGAAGCCGCGCGCTGTCGATATGGTGCCAGAGGAGCCCGACGCGATGGCGCCGGACGAGGAATACCAGCTCACGCCGGCGGGTCGTCGCGAACGCATCGGGCAGATTGTTCGCCTGGTCAAAAAGTACCGCGTGTGGGATAACCTCACGCCGGTTCGTTTGCGCCGCCTGCTCGAGGAACTCGGCCCCATGTTCGTCAAGATGGGGCAGATTCTGGCCAACCGGTCCGAGATTCTGCCGCAACGCTTTTGCGACGAGCTGCGTCGTCTGCGGTCCGACGTGGAGCCGGTGCCGTACGAGGTCGTACTCAGTTGTCTGGAAGAAGAATACGGCCTGCGCCTGGGGGAGATGTTCGATGCGATCGACCCCAATCCGCTTGGTAGCGCATCGCTCGCGCAGGTGCACCGCGCTCGTCTGGTGACGGGCGAGGACGTGGCCGTCAAGGTGCAGCGCCCCGGTGCGCAGCAGGTTATGGCACAGGACATCGATATCATCCGCTCGGTGGTGCGTATCGTTTCCAAGTTCGTCAACACTGATCAATTCGTTGACCTGCACGGCGTAGTCGAGGAGTTGTGGACCTCGTTTCGCGAGGAGACCAACTTTTTGGCCGAGGCCAAAAACCTCAACGACTTCTACGAGTTCCATAAGAGCGTTCATGGCGTGACGTGCCCTAAATCCTATCTGGACCTGTGCACCGAGCACGTGGTGGTTATGGACTACGTCGACGGCATTTCGATCGCCGATCCTGAACGCTTGGTGGCCGAGGGCTATGACTTGGAAAAGATCGGTGCCGCAATCGTCGAGGACTATTCGACGCAGGTGCTCGATGACGGCTTTTTCCATGCCGACCCGCATGCGGGAAACATTATTCTCAAGGACGGCATCGTTTACTTTATCGACTTGGGCATGGTCGGACGCATGTCGAGTCACGATCGCGGTATCGTTAAGGACATGATTTTCGCCGTGGCCGAGGGCGACGTGCCCAAGCTCAAGGATTCGCTCATGCGCTTCGCCGTGACGCGTGGCGATTCGGCCGAGCTCGATCATTCGGCCTTTTTGTCCGATCTTGACTTTATCGTGGCTGACTTTGCGGGCCTTGACCTGAAGGATCTGGATATCGGCGAGTTTTTGACCTCGCTGTTAAACCTCGCGCGTAAGAATGACGTTGAGCTGCCGAGCGTGGTGACGATGTTCGCGCGCGGCATGGTGACGCTTGAGGGTTTGCTGACTGAGTATATGCCCAACGTCAACATGATCCAGATCATCCAGACGCACATCAAAAACGAGAAAAGCACCTATGCGCGCGTGCGCGACATGGGACACGATCTTGCCGCGAGCAGCTATCGCGCGGCAAAAGGCTCGCTCGAGGCAGCCGAGTATCTGGGCTTGGCTTCGCGTATGCTCACGCGCGGCCAGCTTAAGGTGAACACGCAGATCATGAGCAGCGATAAGGCGCTGCGACAGCTGGGCGGAATTATCGACCGCATGTCGATGGCAATTGTGATCGCCGGTCTGTTTATCGGTTCGTCGGTGGTGTACTACGCGCGCATCGAGCCGGTTGTGTTTGGTATCCCGGTCATTGGCTTTATGGGCTACGTGAGCGCGCTGGTGCTGGCGCTTATGCTGGGCCGCAATATCTGGCTCAACAGCCACGGCGGCAAGCACTAGAGGCTGCGACCGTCACCGCATTTTCCTATCGCAAACAATAGCTTTTACCTTGGGCTTCGCCTGCGTGCGAGGCCCTTTTGCGTGCTACCATATCGACGGTAACAATCGATGGCCTAGATGGTGGTGTGGAGACGCACGAATGCGCGGTTTTCCTGCGCGTTTGGGAGAATCGGGGTGCAAGTCCCCGGCTGTACCAGTAACCGTAATTCCTCTTGGCTCGGGATGTTCGCGTCGCAGATCGGACGACGTGCCCGAGTCGTTAAGGTTAAGTCGGATCGCCTCCCATCTTGTATGCGGCTGCGGCGTATGCCGCCGGTGTGCATAGGGCTCTGGAGGGAAGGGGGACCCCGATGGGGGAACTCGAGCGCAACATGCGCGATGACGTGGGGCAGCCTCAAGGCAACGCTCCAAGTACAGACAATGGGGGACAAATGGATATGTTTGAGGACGAGCGCGAGCGCGCCTCGTTGCATCGCCGTGGCGCGATTGCACGCGGTGTAGCCAAGCGCGGCCTGGTGGCATTCCTGGCCTTCGCGATGGCCTTTGGCACCACGCCGGCTCAGCTGTGGGCCGAGGGCGCCGAGGGCATTGCCGAGGCTGTGGCTCAGGCTACGACGCCGAGTGAGGACGCAGCGCTTGCGGGCGGTGCCGCCGAGCAGAGCGGCGCCGAGGTTTCAGATTCTGGGAGCGCGCCCGCAGCTAGTGCCGCCACAACAGGGGCGGCAGCTGGCGACGAAGGCTCGGCGACGGGGGAGAACCCTGCCGCGAGTGAGCAGTCTTCGACGGTAGTCGCTGACCAAGCAGGATCTGCCGCCGCGGCTGTCGTCCAGACGGAGAGCCCGACAGAAACCGGCGATGTCGCCAAGAAGCAAGTCGAGGTCTCGTTCTCGATTATCGGCACCGATGCCGACGGCAAGGCTCAGACCTGGGTGGCACCTACGCAGCTCAAGCTCGACGAGGGCGCGACGGCTGCGGATGCCTTTATTAAGCTGCAGGAGAAGACGGGCTTCAAGGCGGACTACGATCCGAACACGGCATACGGGTTCTACCTCAAAAGCATCACATCCCCGAGCGATGGCCGCACGCTTGCCTACGATCCGACGACTTATGCCTTCTGGCAGCTGTTCGTCGATGGCGCGTCTTCCTCGGTTGGCGCGAGCAGCGTCAAGCTCACCCAGGGGCAGAAGATTGAGTTTGCCTATACGGCTGGTAGCGCGTCCCCTGTCGTTAAGGACCAGGTTGCCGCTAATGTGACCGTCATTGGTCGCGATGCCCAGGGCAAGACTCAGACTTGGGTCGATAACGCGCAGTATGTGGTGACGTCCGGCTCGAGCGCACTTGACCTTACGAAGGTCGCGCTCGAGGCGAATGACATCGACGCCGTTGCTGCGGGCTCCTTCATTCTGAGCCTTAAGTACAACGGCGTTGAGCTGGGTACGCCGCTCGATTATTCGACCTATTGGCAGCTGTTCATCAACGGCAAGTCGAGCGACTACACGGCAGACAATGTCACCATTCATGCTGGCGATACCGTTACGTGGTTCTACGGTGGCTGGGGCGACCAGTTGCCCTCTGATTCCGTCCATGCTTCCGTTCAGGTCCTCGGTAAGGACAAGGACGGCAAGCAGCAGGTTTGGGCCTCGACGGGCCAGACGAGTCTCAAGGCTGGTTCCACTGCTAAGGATTTGCTGGAGCAGACTGGTCTTACCCTCGATGCTAAAGAAGAGTCTTGGGGTTGGTACCTCAGCGGCATTACCTCGCCGCTTGACGGTAAGACCTATGAGTATGATCCTGCGACCAAAAGTTATTGGCAGTTCTATGTAAATGGCAAGTTCGCCCAGGTCGGGGCCGGCAACTACGAACTCCAAGAGGGCGACGCCGTCACCTTTATGTATGGTGCTGACGCCGATGCCCTCCCCGGTCAGGTTCTTGGGTCCGTCGATGTTATCGGTCCCGATGTCAACGGCAACAATACTCGCTGGGGCTCGGCAAGCAATGTTTCCCTGCCCGAAGGCTCTACGGCCCAGGACCTTATTGAGACGGTTCTGAAGGCGAAGGGCGTTAAGTACAACGCCTCCCAGAGCGGTGCATATTGGTTCCTGAATTCCATTACTTCGCCGTTCGATCACAAGCCGTATGTCTGGGATGCTGCGACCAATAAAAATTGGCACCTGTATATCAATGGAGAGCCCTCCTTACTCTGTGCCAATCAGATTACGCTCAAGAGCGGCGATAAGGTTACGCTTGCCTATACCACCGACGATTCGGCCACGCCCGATCCCGACAAGATTGTCGTGGACCCGAGTGCGACGACTCCTGATTGGGATGCCGAGTGGGCCGGCTACGGCAACAGTGGCAACGGTTCGACCGTAACGGATGCCAAGACGCCTGCGCAGGCCGCCGGTCTTAAGTGGGCCTTCGATTGGAAGGCAGAGTCTGGCCAGCAGTATGCCAACTGCAGCGAGCCTGTCATTGCTAACGGTTTTGTGTACATCGCGACCGAGAACGAGCTCATTAAGATCGATTCGTCCACGGGCAAAAAGGTTGCCTCTGCGCCGCTTGCCTCCAAGGTGAGCTATACCTCTCGTCCGATCTATACCAATGGCCTTATCATTGTTCCGCTCAACGGCGGTGCGGTCCAGGCGATTACTGCGGACAAGCTGATCTGCAAGTGGCTGACGCCTGGTTTGACGGACTTGACGCAGAGCTCCTGCACCGTGGTTTCGGACGGCGAGTACGTCTATGTTGGTACGGTCGATATTTCGTATGACGAGAACTACAACGCGACCTACGGCAACGGCTCCCTGAAGCGTATCAAGATTGCCACGGGCGAAGTCTCTTGGCAGAACATTGACCCTTCCGAGGGCTATTATTGGACTGGCGCTGCGCTGACGGATAAGTACACCATTGTTCCTACGAGCGCGGGCACGCTTAAGTGCATTGATAAGACGACGGGCAATGTCGTTTCGACCATAAAGCTCGGCGCTGTCGCAAATGCCGATTGCATTGCCGATCCGTCCAATGGTTCGACCTTCTATCAGATGACGCACGACGGAAAGCTCCATGTGATTTCGCTTTCGGCGAAAGGCGTGCTGAATGAACAGAAGACGGTTGATCTGGGCCTTACGAATAATCTGAGCGCCCCTGCGGTGTCTGGTGACAATCTGATTGTCGGCGGACAGACGGCTACTGGCTCTGCTCTGGTTCTCTATAACCTGAAGACGGGTAAGACCACGATGGTCGCTGCTGCCGACGGCAAGGCGCTGCCGGCTGGTCTCAACGGTATTGCTGCTACTCCGCTGGTGAGTGTTCAGGGCGGCAAGACCTATGTGTACTTCACCGTTAACAGCGCGGATAGCAAGGATTACGTCAACTACTCTGCTGGTGGTGGTGTGTATCGCTATACGCTCGGCGATGCAGAGGCGACGCACATTTATGATGCGGCTGGCCATTACCAATACTGTGACTCTCCGGTCATTGCCGATGCTTCTGGCAACCTCTACTACATCAATGATTCGGGCACGCTGTTCAAGCTCGGGGCTGTTGAGTCTTGGACGGTTGCCTTTAATTCCAACGGTGGGTCTGCTTGCGACACTAAGTTTGTGGCTACGGCCGACGGCAAGCTGGTCAAGCCGGCCGATCCGACGCGCGATGGCTACACTTTCGGCGGTTGGTTCACCGATGAGGCTTGCACGCAGGCGTATGACTTCAGTACACCGGTGACGGCCGATCTGACGCTGTATGCCAAGTGGACCAAGAATGCCGTTAACCCTGACGGCAATGGCGGTTCTGGCACTAATGGTGGCAACGGTGGCGCTGGCAACGGTTCCGGCGCTGGCGCCGGCACTGGCACGGGTTCCGGCTCCGGCTCTATGGGCCAGCAGGCCGGCGGCGCTATCGCCCCGGGTCAGAAGCCGGTGACCAAGACGACGGTGTCGACCAAGACCGAGACCAAGGACAACAAGTCCGACAAGAAGGACACCGATAAGTCCGATAAGAAGGACGAGAAGAAGTCTGACAAGAAGTCTGACAAGAAGGACAACAAGTCCGACAAGAAGTCCGATTCCAAGTCCGATACGGGTGCTGCTTCCACGACCACTGCTAAGAAGTCCTCTAGTGCTTCCGAGCAGGAGACTGGCACCAACCCGCTCGCCATTGTTGGCGTTGCCGCCGGCGTCATCGGTCTCGCCATCGTCGGCGTGTTCGTGTTCACCAAACGTCGGTAGGTGAGGGCTGTGTCCAATAAATCCAAGGACGCTGACCCCAAGCAACCAGATTCCTCGTTCATTCAGTTCGACGATGCAAAGCAACAGGGCGCCGCTTCGGCGGCGTCCGCCCCTCGCCGCAAGACGCTCCTCGGCGTCCTGACTGCCGCGTGCACCATTCTGATCGTCGTCTCGCTGGGTTTCGTCCATCCTTCCGAGAGCGGTGCCTGGTCCATCGACTGGATCATTCAGACCGTGACGGGGGAGAGCGTCGTCACCAAGGACACCAAGGTGTCTGGCTCGACTACGACTTCGGGCGAGGCCAGTTCCAAGGATTCCAAGTCATCGAATGACGAAAAAGATGAGTCCAAGCATTCTGATGAGTCCAAGTCCAAGGACGATTCCGAGTCTTCAAACAAGGAATCGGACAAGAACTCGGATAGCAAGAAGTCCGAGGACCAGGACGGCAAGAAGTCTGGCGACAAATCCGCTGCCCAAAATACGGGAGCCGGTGATACTTCCAATGCGTCTGGCGGTGCTTCTTCGGGCGGTGGCCAGTCGTCTGATGGAGCCTCATCCTCTAATGGAGGAAACGCCTCCTCGGGCGGCCAGAGCGGCTCGCAGGAGTCCAGCTACGTAACAGTGACGGTTTCGGTCACATCGAGCGCTGTGGGCAATCCTGTGTCTTCTGGTGGCACCTTTACCTTTAACGAAGGCGCTACCGTCTACGATGCCCTGTGCGCGCTGGGCCTTTCTGTCAACGCACATGGCTCGTCGTACGGCACGTATGTCTCCGCGATTGGTGGTTTGGCCGAGAAACAGTACGGCGGTACGAGCGGCTGGATGTACTCCGTCAACGGCACAACGCCCATGACGGCCTGCAGCAACTACGTTCTCTCCAACGGCGACAACGTGGTCTGGTATTACGTTACAGGCTAGAGGCCTCGACATAGCGCGCCAGACGGGCGGTTCGGACAAACATCCGGGCCGCCCGTTTTTCATGCGAATGGGATTGGGTCGCCGGGTCTCTCGGCAAACAAAAAACCGGTTGGAACGAGAATTCCAACCGGTTATACCTTTAAGCAAATGTCGAACAAACTACGACCGTGCGCCCTCGAGGAAGAAGCGGCGGCTAAAGTAGTTGTACCAGGTGACCAGGAACGTGGCGATGGCCTTCATGGCCTGGTAGCCGATGCTCAAAAACGTGACGCCCACAAACATGTACAGGTCGTTGAGGCCCAGGCCGATCACCGACAGGATGGTGAAGATCGTGAACTCGCGCTTGCGGCTCATGCCCTCGCGATGGTCGAACACGTACTTCATGCTGAGCCAGTAGTTGACCACGACGGACGTGATGAACGAAACCGTGGTGCTCATCAAAAAGTCGAGGTGAAACAGCTCGACGAGCGCAATGAGCATACCCCAGTCGATACCAAAGGAGATAAGACCCACAACAGCGAACTTGAGGAACTGCTTGGTATGAGGTTGTGCCAGTGCCTTGCGCACGTAATCACATCCAATGCGTTGATGAATCGAGCAGAGGATACTTTAGAGCTTTTGCAAGGGAAACGTAAGGTCCTTGCCAAGAACTATACGAACTCGCCAAATTTTCAAGAGCTAATCCGCAAACGTTGAAAATTTGCCCGTAAACGAGCAATGCCCACGAACGACACGGCGCTCGACGCGCGTCATCCGTGGGCATTGTAAAGCTGTAAGGTTGCGAGTTACTTAGTCTCATCGCCTTCCAGGAAGATCTTTCGGGTCACAAAGTTGTAGACCATGACAAGCGCGGTGGCGCAGATCTTGGCGATATTGGCCTCGAGTCCCAGGCCGGCGTTGAGTGTCAACACGATACCGTCGTTGAGTGCCAGGCCGATCACGGACAGCACGACAAAGATAATGAACTCGCGGCGGCGGCTCATGCCCTCCTTGTGCGCAAACACGTACTTCATGCTGGCGAGGTAGTTAAAGATGAGTGAGATGATAAAGCCGCTGGTGTTGGCGATTAGGATGTTGAGGCCCAGACCGTAGTGGAGCAGATTCATAATGCCAAAGTCGATGACCGTGGCAATGACGCCGACGACGCCAAACTTCATGATCTGCGCAAGGAGCTTTTGCATGGTACCTGCCTTAGGGTGGCGCCGGGGCGCCGCGGGGATGACAAACTCAGCAAGTTTAGCCAATCCCCACGGGTGGTGCTAGGCGCGCTGTTCGATAGCACCGTTTCTATATGCATCGAGCAGCTGGCGCAGGTCCTGGATCTGGCTGCGGATCTTGGCGCCGGTATCGGTGTCGCTCACCATACGGCGACGGTCTGCTTGGTCAAAACGGTTGGTCTCACTCTCGATATCCACGTTGCGCGTGAGTGCCTCGGCAACCGTCGTAAAGGCCCGGTGCGACTTGAGACGGCAGCCGCGCGAGCTCGAGATGAGCGTATAGCCGGCGATACCCGTCTTGGGATGGTAAGCGCGGCAGAAGCCGCCATCGATGACCAGCAGCTTGCCCTCGGCGCGGATGGGCTGCTCGCCCTTGGTGGTTTTAACGGGCGTGTGGCCGTTGATGATGTGGCCGGTCGGCGAACATGCCATGGGCGCGACGCCAAACTCGCGCATGATGTCGTCGCAGACCGAGGGCGACTTGGTAAGCGTAAAGTACGGGTCCATCGGCTCGACCCAGGTGCTCTTATCGGCGATATAGGCGCGCTCAAAGGTGCGCACCAGGCGTCCGCTGGCGGGTGAGTTAAAGCCAATCCACAGGTACCACATCCAGTCGAGAGCGTCGCGGTCGCCCACGCGCCAAGCGCGGCGGGCGATGTGGTCGCAAAAATCGAGATAATCGCGGCCAGCGTGCCAGGTGCCCAGGCAGTTCATGCTGCTAAAGGTGCCGTCTTCGTTGAGTGGCACGCAGCCGTGGAAGAGCAGGTTGCCGTTGGCGACTTTGTACATCGAGCCGTGGGAATAGAGGAAATCGATATGGCGATGCAGGTGATCGGCGGTGACAAACTCGGACACGAGCTTGTCGATGATGTGCTGCTCCTGAGACGTGAGCGTATAGGGGTCCGCCGGGTCGACGGTGGGGAAGTCGTTGGTCGTGAGCGGCCACACGCTGCCGTCGGCGAGCGTGACCGTGCCGGTGTCGTGATCGATCTTGTCGAGTAACAGGCGGTCGGTCATGTCGAACTCGGGATGGCGCTGGATAATCTGGCCCTCGAGCTTAAAGAGCAACACGTTGATGGCCTTGATCAGCGGGGTGATGGACTCACCGTCGGTGTAGGTGGCATCGGCAAAGGCGACAAGCTCACGCAGCGAGATGCCGTAGTCGTTCTCGAGGATCTCGTAATTGTCGTAGCGTAGGTTGTTGCGCAGCACCGTGGCGATGCAGGCGGGCTCACCGGCCGCAGCGCCCATCCACAGCAGGTCGTGGTTGCCCCACTGGATGTCGAGTGAATGGTAGGTGAGCAGGCGGTCCATAATCTTGGCCGCGCCGCCGCCGCGGTCGAAGATGTCGCCCACCAGGTGCAGGTGGTCGACGGCCAGGCGCTTGATGAGCGAGGCGAGCGACTCGATAAAATCGTCGGCGCTTGCTGTCTCCAGGATGGACTCCACGATGCGCTCGTGATAGCGCACACGATAGTTGTTCTCGTCCGGGTGCGTGTGCAACAACTCGTCGATGATATAGGCGTAATCACGCGGGATGGCCTTACGCACCTTGGAGCGCGTGTAGCGGCTTGAAAGCGAACGAGCGACCATGATGAGCTGGTCAAGCATCGTCTTGTACCAGGTGGGCGAGTCCTCGCGCCGGCTGCGGACCAGCTCGATCTTCTCGCGCGGGTAGTAGATGAGCGTGCACAGCTCGCCCTTCTCGTCAAAGGAGAGCGTTTCGCCAAAGATTTCGTCGACATGCTCGCGCACGACGCCCGAGCAGTTGTTGAGGATGTGCATAAAGGCTTCGTACTCGCCATGCACGTCGCTCATAAAATGCTCAGTGCCCTTTGGCAGGTTGAGGATGGCCGAGAGGTTGATGATCTCGGTAAACGCGGATTGCTCGGTGGGAAACTGTCTCGACAGCAGGCGCAGATACTTGAAGTCTTGCGGATTGCGATCGAATGCGACCATGAAACACCTTCCGATAGGGCTGGTAAAACTGATAAACAGCGTCAAACGTTTATCAGTATGCGCCGCTTTTGTTTCGATTGGGGATGGGCGGCCGAATTGTTAGCCGAACGGTTTGGTAAATCGATTTAGTGGAGGTAGATATGGCGGTTGAGTGGAGACGATAGAAGGTGTTTTCTCAGATATTTATGCGTGGGGTCGGTGGAAACGATGGTGGTAAAGATGTTCGCTATTTTTGGTTCGATTTGGTAAATAGTGGACATATGTACCGTATGTAGGCTCACTGTGCGATAATTTGCGCAGCAATGAGTAAGGAGCCTCATATGAGTGATTTTGTCCTGACCTGTGAATCCGCCGCCGATCGAACTCGGGAGTTCTTTGAATCGCGCAATATCCCTGTCGTGTGTTTTCATTACGAGATCGACGATGTTGTCTATACGGACGATCTGTATCAGTCGATTACGCCGGACGAGTTTTTTGCCCAGATTGCCGCAGGCGCCATGCCCAAGACGTCTCAGGTGAGCGTGGGTGAGTACGAGGAGTTTTGGGAGCCGCTTGTTGCCGAGGGTAAAGACGTGCTGCACCTGACGTTGTCGTCGGGTATTTCGGGTACGTATGGCTCGGCTTGCGTTGCGGCGCAGATGCTTGCGGATCGCTATCCCCAGGGCGGCAAGGTGCGCGTCATCGATTCGCTGGCGGCGTCTTCGGGCTTTGGCCTGCTGGCGGAATGTGCCGCCGACGTGCGCGATAGCGGGGCTTCACTCGACGAGACGGCTGCCTGGATCGAGGAGCACAAGCTCAACCTGCACCACTGGTTCTTCTCGACCGATCTGTCGAGCTACCTGCGCGGCGGTCGCATTTCGGCTGCGAGCGCGATCATCGGCACGGCGCTTAAGATTTGCCCGCTTATGACGGTCGATTGCGAAGGTGGGCTGTCGCCACGTGAGAAGATTCGCACTAAGAAGCGCGCGATTTCCGAGATGGCTAAGACCATGATGGCACACGTGCAGGACGGTGCGGATTATTCGGGTAAGTGCGTCATGTCGCACTCGGCGTGCCGCGAGGATGCCGAGGCAGTTGCGGCGCTGATCGAGGAACAGATTCCGCAGCTTAAAGGCAAGATTGAGATCAATAACATCGGTACTCTGATTGGCTCGCATACCGGACCTGGTACGGTGGCGCTCTTCTTTATGGGCGACAAGCGCGTGGATTAGTTTGCCCCATCACATCGCTGCATGATTGCTCAAACGAAAACGGCCCGCCTCACGTTTGTGGGGCGGGCCTTGCTGTTGGGGTTAGCGTTTCTTTCCGCGGAAGAAGAAGCCGTGCAGTGACGGCTTGAGGCCGCGGTTGGCGCGATGCTCCTCGACGCGCTCGTGGATCGAAGCGACGCGCTCGATGACTTCGTCGGGAATCGGCACGTCGGGATTCATGTTCTCGACCTGGCTGACCTCGGCGGCGGAGACCTGGTCGATAATGGGCACATCGTCGTGCGAGATGACAGGTGTGGCGTCTTCCTTCATCTTGCGATAACGCTGCATCATGTCGGTCTGTAGCTGCTGGGCCGAAGGCGGCGTCCAGATGATGGCGTTGGCGCCGGCGGCGATGGTTTCACGGATGCTCTCGGGCGTCTTGCCGCCCGGCGCGATGAGCGGCAGGTTGGGATAGTGCTTGCGCAGCTCGCGTAGGACCTGGGGCGTGTTCTTGCCGGCGGCGATGTTGAGAATCTTGGCTCCAGCGCGCACCTTGGCGTGGGCATCGTCGTCGCAGCGAACGACCGTAGCGATGACGGGGATGTCGGCGATGTTGGTGATGTGCTCGACCATCTCGGCGGTGGCGGGGGAGTTGACCACACAGCCCGCCGCGCCCTGCATCTCGGAGACGGCTGCCATCTGAACGGAGCGCTTGCCGGTGGTGGTGCCACCGCCCACGCCTACGAAGACCGGGCACTCGGCGACGGTCAGCAGCGCCTGCGTAATGGCGGGCTGCGGCGTGAAGGGGTAAACGGCAAAGACGGCATCGGCGTTGGAGTTGCGGATGACCGCGACGTCGGTGGTGTAGATGAGCGATTTGATACGACGGCCGAAGAGCGTGAAGCCGCTGGCCTCCTCAATCTCGTCAGGCATGCGAAGGGCCGCCTTGCGCAGGCGCCCGTCGATGGGCAGCGGCTCCATGGGAAGCAGTCCGTTGGGGGTCACGGCTACCTGGGGTTCGGTGAACTCGTCTGCGAGCTCGACCTCGGAGAAATCGACCGAGGCGACGATGTCCTCGTGAACCTCGGCGGGCACATCGATGGGGGCTTGGTCGTTTGCCGCGGCAGGCGTGTCGAAGGAGCTGGTGCCGACGAAGGCGTCGACGCGCTCATTTAGATCGTTGAGGGTATCCATGGAAGCTCGATTCTATGTGATGACGGCCGGCGCGATGCAGCCGGAATTGCGAATGCTAAATCGTTTGACGAGTTGATTTTTCCCCGCCGCGCCATCCGTTAGACCGAAGGGCCGGCGAACGTGAAGGAGCTGTGGTGGCGGGTATTGAGGTGCTATCTTGAATGTCCCGTTTAAAAGAGAGGTGACGCGGTATGGAATTGACAGCAATGTTTGGCTCGATTGGCCTGTGTGTGGGCGCAATCGTTGCCGCCGCGGTCATCTACTTTGTGGTCACGGCCATTAAGGGCAAAAGGGCCGAACGCAAGGAGCGCGCGATGCTTAAACAGCATCGCGACCAGCAGGGCAAACGCGCACGGAGATAGCTTGTTGAGTTTTGGATCCGTGCGCTAGCTGCGTTTTCGGATCAGGGCAATGTAGAAGCCCTCAAATTCGCGGCTGGGCGGAATGGTGAGCGTGCCGGGCAGGCCGTTGGCGATGGCCGATACCTGACCCGTGGCAATGGCCTCGGTCAGGGCGTTGGACTCGATGCGCGGCTCCTCGCCAGCTTCCTGGGCGCGGCGTGCCTCACTTTCGCTTGGCGTGCCGTCGAGGGGGATGAGCTCGCAGTCCATATGCTTGTCGAGGGCCTCTTGCAGGGCGTCCTCGTTTTCCTGCGGCAAGATCGAACAAGTCGAATAGACGAGCGTGCCACCCGGTTTTAGGGCTCCCATGGCGCGGTCCAGAAGCGCACGCTGCGAGCGGGCGCATTTGACGAGCAGCTGCTCGGTCAGGCCGCGCAGGCTTTTCTCGTTGCCGCTGATGACGGTGCCCGTGCCGGTGCAGGGAGCGTCGAGCAGGATGCGGTCAAAGCGGAAGAACTCGTCGAGCTCGCGTGCGTCGGTGCGCATGACGGGCACGTTTTTGGCACCTTGGCGGTGGAGGTTGGCTTCGAGTTTCTCGGCGCGGGGAATGCTCATCTCGCAGGCGGTAAGGTGCGCCTGCCCCTGCGAGAGGGCGGCGATCTGCGTCGTCTTGCCGCCAGGGGCTGCGCACATGTCCAGGATGTCCTCGCCTGCCTGAGTGCCCAGGACCAGCGGCGGCATCATGGACGACAGGCTCTGCAGGTAGATCTTGCCGTCGCGGTAGATGTCGAGATCCCACAGATCGGAAACCTGGGCCTCGGGCAGGATGAAGGCGTCTGGGTACCAGGTGACGGGGTTGTGGGCGATGCCGGCGGCATCGAGCGCCGCAGCGATGTCCTCGGCGGTTGCCTTGAGCGTGTTGGCGCGCAGCGTGACCGGGCGTGTGGCCGCGGCGCCGAAACCCTCGATCATGAGCTCGGCATCGGCGGGCGCATAGGCGCCGGCGACCGTGTCGACCATAAAGCGCGGCAGGTCGGCGGCGGAGTGTTGGGCGGCAAGCTGGTCGGAAAGCTCGGTAGCGGCAAACTGCCTGAGGTTGAGCTCGGGCTTAACCTGCTTTTTCTGCTTACGACGACGCGGCTTGGACATCCGTCTTTCCTTCCCATTCCATTACATGTCGAGTGTTTAGTACTGGCTCTCGTGCTTGCTGAAGAAGTCGAAGCGCGGGGGCAGCGGCTTTACGCGGTGCTCGCCGGGCTTCTCGCCCAAGCTCTCCACAAACTCATCCGTGGAGGCGAAGATGTTATCCCAGCTAAAGAAGGCGACCGGATCGACGTCGAAGTACTCGCAGATGAGCTCGCAGCCGGCAGGGACGATGCCGTGCATGAGCACGGTCGCCACGCGCAGCTCGGTAAAGGCGTCGACGAGGGCCTGCGTCATTGCGGCATTGGCCGGCTCGCCCTCGAGCTTGTTAGCGGCCTTGGAGGCATCGCTCCAGCGCTTGTTGGCGGCACGCAGGTAGTCGTCGCACACGGCGAGCGCGCGGTGCGTCTCGAACTTGTACATGGCCTGCTCAAAGGCAAGGGCAGCCTGCTCGGCGGCCTCGACCACGGTGTCAGAAGCTGCGCCGGCGGGGATGCAGCCGTTGCGGTAGGGGCTCTCGTCGCCCTCCTTGACGGCGACGCCGTAGAAGCAGCTGCGGGCCAGGCGGTTGAACACGCCGGTCAAAAGGGCGCTCTCCTTAAGGGCCGGATCGATGACGCGCTTGTCGTCGCAGGCGCGCACCTCGTTGCCGTCCTTGTCCTTGCCGGTCACCCGCGTGTCGTATGCCTTAGGGCTAAAGCTTACCGGCTTCTCGGACAGGCCGAGCGACAGCCAGTGCGCGCGCATCTGCTCGCAGGTGTAGTGGTTGAGCAGGTCGTCTGCCGGCGGGGGAGGCGTCTGCGAGGACGAGCTGGCCTTTTTGCCCATGTAGAGCAGGTGGTAGCAGGCGCTGACGGTGCTCTGCGTGAGGTCCCAGCCCAGGGCCTCCCACATGGCGGTCTGCGCGATACAGTAGAAATAGATGTTGTCCTGACCGATGAACTGGTAGATCTGTGCGTCGTCAGAGCACCACCAGTCGCGCCAGTCGAGCGAGCTGTGCTGGTAGGTGGGTGCGGGCACCTGCGTGGAGTCGGCGGCGGGCTCGCCCATGAGGGCGGCATCCTGGGCGGCGACGCCCTCGGTCACGCCGGCGGCCTTGGCATCGCGCGCGAGCACGGTGCGCGTATAGCTGATGGGCGCCCACAGGCTCTCGGGCCAGCACCAGCAGGTGACGTCGGAGACGCCATCGACCTCGGGCACCGGAACGCCCCAGTCGATGTTGCCGGTGATGCGGAAGGGCACGAGCGCCTTGCCGCTGCGGAAGCGCACGCCACCGTTGGCGAGCACTGCGTGGGCATCGTCGCGCTCCTTCCAGCTGGGGAAGGTGACGGTAAAGCTGCTCTTGTTGCCCTCGGGCTCCAGCACGGTGTGCTCGGGCAGCTGATCCTCGACGGCATCGAAGGCCTCGCGGAACTTGTTCTGGATGTAGAGCTGGGCCGGCAGCAGCCACTCCTCCATAGTCTTGGAGACCACGGAGCGAACCTGCGGGTTCTGGGCGAGCTTGGCGGTGTAGGTTTTCATGAAGTCGAGGTAGGCCGGCAGGTCGAAGTAGAGGTTGTCGACCGGACGCAACTCGGGCACCTCGCCGGTGAGCTGGCTCTTGGGCGCGATGAGCTCCTCGGGCTCAAACTGGTGGCCCAGATCGCACTCGTCGGCATAAGCCTTCTCGGACTTGCAGCCCTGGATGGGGCAGCGGCCGATGACCTGACGGCCGTTGAGGAACGTGCCGGCCTTGGCATCGTAGAACTGCAGCGTGGAGCGCTTGGAGATGGTGCCCTGCTCGTGCAGGCGCTTGATAATCTCGGCGGTTACCTCGTTGTGAATCTGCGCAGCCGGCTCAAGGCCCGAGCCGCCGTAGATGTCGCAGCTGATGTTGTAGTTGTTGAGGGTCGCGGCCTGGCGGGAGTGATTGGACTCGACATACTCGCCGATGGACTTGTCGTAGCCCTCGTTCTCCTTGAGCTTGCGGTAGCTCTCCATGATGGGCGAACCGTAGCAGTCGGTGCCCGAGGTGAAGATGACGTTTTCGCGGCCCAGGCGGTCGCGCAGGAAGCGGGCGAAGAAGTCGGCCGGGACAAAGACGCCGCCGACGTGGCCAAAGTGCAGGCCCTTGTTGCCGTAGGGCTCGCCGGCGGTAACGATGGCGCGGCGCGGCCAGCTGGGACGGTCGTTCATGGAGTATTTGGATGCCATGGGACTCCTTCGCATATGGTGAGGGCGCAGCCGGGCGCGGGGCTCGGCGGCGCGGTGGTCAATTCGTGCATATCGTTCGACATTATCGCACATGCGGGCGGGTGCGTGGCAGGGGCGCTATCCTAAGATGTTATGAATGAGATTTCCAACATACATGCGTTTGAGGACGAGGATTTTCTGCACGCCTGCTTTGTGTGGGGGATGGTCGTAGTCGGCGTGTTTGCCGTGTGCCTGGTGCCGGTGCTTATGCTGCTGGGCAGGCCTGCGGACTTGGATGCGGCTGAGGTAGGCGGCTGGACGGCGGTCGTGGGCTGGATAGTCGGCGTGGCTGTTGTTTGTGCGGCGTCGTTTGCCGTACACGAGCTGGTGCATGCGGTGTTTTTTAAGCTGCTGGCGCCTGCGGGCGTGCGTGTGACCTTTGGGGCGAATCGCGAGACTGCGATGATTTATGCCTGCGCCGAGGGCGTTGTGTATTCGCATCGGCGTTACATGACCATTTGCCTGGCGCCCACGGTCTTTTTGACGGCAGCGTTTGCCCTGGGGTTTGCGTTTTCGGGCTATCCGCTGCTGTGCTACCTAGCGGCCGGCTTGCATTTGTCGGGGTGCGTGGGCGACTGGTACTACGTGCGAACCATTCTGCGCGATCGCCGTATCGTCGCCTGCGAGGACACGTCCTTTGGCGTGCGCTTTTTTGGGTGAGGAGATGTCGATGAAGCCGTTGTTGTTGCACGCCTGCTGTGCGCCGTGCTCGCTTGAGCCGGTCCGCCTGCTGCGCGAGGAAGGGTTTGAACCCACAATCTGCTGGACCAACCCCAATATTCAACCGCGCGATGAATGGCGGCGCCGTTTGGACGAGCTGCGCCGGTGGTGTGCCGACGGCGACATCGAGCTCATCGAGGCCGGGGAGGACCGCGAACGCTGGGAGACCGGCGTGGCCCCGTTGGGTGCCGATCGTCCCCGTCGCTGTCGCGTGTGCTATGCCTTGCGCTTGGCCGAGGCATGCCGCGTTGCCCAGGAGCGCAGGTTTGAATATGTGGGTACGACGCTCGCCGTCTCGCCGTACCAGCTGTTCGACACCTGCAATGACGTACTCGAGCGCCTGGCGGCGGCACGTGGGCTCACCCCGGTGATCCGCGATTTTCGCCCGTATTATCCCGAGGCTACGCGCCGTTCGCGCGAACTGGGCATGTATCGACAGAACTACTGCGGCTGCCGCTTTTCTGCCGTCGAGGCGGCCATGGACCGCGCTCGCATTCGCGACGAGCGCAAGGCTGCCAAAAAGTAGTTCATTTGGGACGTCAGCCTGCTAGGATGTAGGGCGGACTTTAGCTATATAAGGAGAATCCGACGTGTCTATGCGTACCGATGATTTTGACTACAACCTTCCCGAGGAACTGATCGCCCAGGCTCCCGCCGAGCCGCGCGACTCCTGCCGCCTGCTGGTGGTGGATCGCAAGGGCTCCCAGGCGGGAACGCCGCTGGAGCATGGCGGCACCGTTGAGCACCGCATCTTCCGCGACATCATCGACTATATCGAGCCGGGCGACGTGCTCGTCATCAACAAGACGCGCGTGATGCCGGCCCGCCTGATCGGTCGCAAATCGGGCTCGGGTGGCGTGGTCGAGACGCTGCTGCTCAAGCGCCGCGAGGATGTTGACCCGCTGGGCCATGTTTGGGAGTGCTTGGTCAAGCCGGGCAAGCGCCTGAAGCCCGGTGCCCAGATTGAGTATCGCGCCGGTGGCGCCCATGCGCCCGAGGGGGCTCCCGTGGTGCTGACGGCCGAGGTCGTCGACTTTGTCACCGATAGCCGCGGTGGCCGACTGGTGCGCTTTGAGCCGGCCGGTTGCAATGCCGCTGGAGAGCCGCGCACGCTCGACGAGGCCATTCACGCCGCCGGCCACGTGCCGCTGCCGCCCTACATTACCGATTACGAGGGCGATCCCGAGAAGTACCAGACCGTCTACGCCATGAAGGAGGAGCACTCGGCTGCCGCTCCTACGGCGGGTCTGCACTTTACTCCCGAGCTCATGGCCGCTATCGAGGCCAAGGGCGCGAAGTTTGCCGCCGTCGAGCTCGAGGTGGGTATTGATACCTTCCGTCTGGTGGAGGAGGACGACCCCACGCAGCACGTTATGCACACCGAGCGTTACCACGTGTCGCAGGAGGTTGTCGACGCCGTGCATAAGGCGAAGGCCGAGGGGCACCGCGTGATCGCCGTCGGCACTACCGCAGTACGCTCGCTCGAAAGCGCGTTTGACGCTGAGGCGCCGGTGTCCGATCCGGCCGTGACAGCGCGCTATTTTGAAGGCCGCGAGGACGGGGCCGATACGCTCGGCCGCGGTGACATCGTGGTGCGCGAGAACGCCACGACGCAGCTCTACCTCATGCCCGGCTCGACCTATCACGTGGTCGACGCGCTGATCACGAACTTCCACGTGCCGCGCTCCACGCTCATGATGCTCGTAAGCGCGCTTGCCACCCGCGACCAGATCATGGATGCCTATGCCGCCGCCATCGAGGAGCGCTACCGCTTCTTCAGCTTCGGCGACGCGATGCTCATTTTGTAGGTTACGGCGTTTTACAAACGCCGTAACCGGCCGACGCTGCGCGGGCCGCATTTGGACAATCTGACGTTCAATCGTCGGGCATGACCAGAAGGTCAATGCCCTCCTCTTTCACGTCACCTTGCTCGCTTAGGGGCGTTTTCGCTGACTTCGCCAATGCATCGGCAGGTACTCATTGGGGACGTACTTAAATGAGTGCCTGCAGAATGAGAGTGGATAATCTCCCGTTTTTGGCCTGCTTGGGGGCTCAAAGTGGGAGATTATCCACTCTCGTCATTGGACTAGTCTTTGGGGACGTTCTTGTTTGATTAGTCGTTTAAGAACGTCCCCAATGACTACTTGCTTGGCGGCTGGTTTACTTGCTTGCGAACAGCCAGACTAGGATGATCACCAGGATTGCGGCGACGATGCAGACGATGGCGCCGGTGAATTTGATGCGTGAGTCGCGGGTACGCTCGCGCACCGCGTCCTCGGTGGCCTCGAGCTGGGCGACTTCTCGCTCGGTCTCGGCGTGTTCGGCTTTGTCTCGGGCCAAGGATCCTGCAAGCGACTCAGTGATCTCTGGGTGGTCGTGCACCTCGGTCGCCTGTTCGATAATCGACTGCGCATGCGCGGCATCTGCTTGGGCGTTGGCGATGGTCTGCTCCTGCTCGCGGCGTGCCTTGTCCTCCGCGGCGATCTTCTCGCGCAGTTCGCGCTGACGAGTCGCGGCGGCAGTCTTCGCCGTCTGCAACTCGTCGCGCGCGGCATCGGCTTCGGTCGTCACGGCTTGGTGCGCGCGTTTTGCGTCGGCGATAGGGGCTTGAGCCTGCTCGACGGCCTGCTCGGCTGCGGCAAGTGAATGCTCAAGGTCGGCGGTGATGCGCGGGACATCTTCTTCGGCTTTACGCAGGGCATCTGCCGTGTCGGAAATCAGCATCGAGAGCTCGCTGGTGCGCACCGTATAGTTGGCGGGATTTGCCGAGGGATTGCGTTGCAGCTCGGCATACTCATGACGCAGCGTCTCGAGCTGGGCGCGCGTGGCGTCGACGGTTTGTTGTGCGGCGGCAATGCCGGCGTCTCGCTCTGCCTTCACCTTGTCGCGGATGCGCTTGGAATCCTCAAGACGCCGAACGAGGCGGTTGCCGGTCTCGCGCGAGCTCGTCTCGCGGGCCTCCACGGCATCGAGCGCGGCCTTCAGACGGAGCTCAGCCGCGTCATCCTCTGTCTTCATTTGTTCGAGCTGACCCTTGAGCTCTGTCGCTTTGGAGGCGTGGGCATCACGGTCAATCTCGGCGGCCGCTGCAGTCTTTTGGGCCGTGGCAATCGCTTGGCGCTGGTCGGCGACGATCTGGTCGTAGCGGCCTGCGATATCCTGGCGCGTCTCGAGTTCCTCGGTCTGGTCAGCAATGCGCTGCTCAAGTTCGGCCAGGTGGGCGCGGGCATCGGCAAGTGCCTTTTTCGCGGCGTTCATCTCGCGCATGGCCGAGGCGCCCTGGGCGATAAAGGTGCCCACGGCGTTCGCAGTGTTCGAGACAGCGGTCCCCAGATCGCGGCTCGCGGCGGGGGAGTGCGGGGCAGTCGGGCGAGCGGTGTCGGCAGTGTCCGCATCGGCAGCCTGCGGCACGGCGATATTGCCGGTACCGCCTTCGATCACAGAAAAGCCTGCTGCGTGCGGGTCGACCGCATCGGCGCCAATCGTGGGATGCTCGAGCTGCAGAAACGAGGGCATGGTGCTGCCCTGGTCGGCAACCGGAGTCTCGCCGGGTACGAAGGTCGAGGCTGCCTCGGCGGCCTCCTCTTCCTCGGCGTCAACGTCAGCGTCGGCCACGGCGTCTTTCATCGCTTTGACGGCATCCATCATGGAGTCCATGACGGCGTCGAGCTCTTCTTCCGAAGAAACCTCGATGGGGCCCGCAGCTTGCGGAGCGGCATCCTGTACGGGGTCGTCGTCCTGAGCGGGCGCATCGTCGTTTTGCTCGCCTGCATCTTCGGCGCCGGGGGTTTCCGCCGTAGCGCTTTCGTCTAAGATGGGGTCGTCGAGGTCAATATCATCGCAGGTCACAGCGTCGGCATCTGCAGTGACGTCTGCGGAATCATCAATATGCTGTTGAGTCTGGGGGTCCAGCTCGTCTGTCATAGGCATGTGCTCCTCATCGTTGTTTGTCACCCTATGATAAAGTCTCGCGCCGACATCCCGCGCGCTGCAGCAAAGTTTCAAAACGTGTTCGATGGCTCGCGTCGATAGCAAAAACTCGGCCACTTTATCCAGTTTGTACTTGACATTCCCTTCGCCGAAAGACGTTGCGCCGTTCGCCTGCCATGGGCTTTATTTTTCACTTGAACCCGTTAAAGTTGCATTTCAGCTTTTGGCGCGTTTATTTGGATGCGCGCAGTCGGCGGGTGCGCCCGCCGCGATTTGAAAGGACTTTATATGGGACTTTTCACTGGTAAGACCGTGATCGTCACCGGCGGCGGCAAGGCCACGCTTAAGGACGGCTCCGCTGGCTCCATCGGCTACGGCATCGATATCGCTTTTGCCAAGGAGGGCGCAAACCTCGTCATTACCGGCCGCAACGTTGCCAAGCTCGAGGCCGCCAAGGACTCTCTCGAGGCCGAGTACGGCGTCAAGGTTCTGCCCGTTCAGGCCGATGTTTCGGCTGGTCAGGACAACGAAGCTGTCGTCCAGAACGTCATCGACAAGGCCATTGAGGAGTTCGGCCGCATCGACGCCGTCGTCAACAATGCTCAGGCCAGCGCCTCGGGTGTGACCATCGCCGACCACACCATGGATCAGTTTAACCTGGCCATTTATTCCGGTCTGTATGCCACCTATCTGTACATGCAGAAGGCCTATCCGCACCTGAAGGAGACCAAGGGCTCCGTGGTCAACTTTGCTTCGGGCGCCGGCCTGTTTGGCAACTACGGCCAGTGCAGCTATGCCGCCGCCAAGGAAGGCATCCGCGGTCTGACCCGCGTCGCTGCCAACGAGTGGGGCAAGGACGGCATCAACGTCAATATCGTTTGCCCGCTTGCTTGGACCGCTGCGCTCGAGAACTTCCAGGATGCCTATCCCGAGGCGTTCAAGGCCAACGTCCACATGCCGCCGGCAGGCCACTACGGCGACGTCGAGAAGGAAATTGGCCGCGTTGTCGTTCAGCTCTGCGGTCCCGACTTTAAGTATATGAACGGCGAGACCGTCACCCTCGAGGGTGGCATGGGCCAGCGTCCTTAGGGGTTACGGCGTTTTACCAAACGCCGTAACGGGCCGACGCTGCGCGGGCCGCATTTGGACAATCTGACGTTCAACTTCAAGGGCGCGACCGAAAGGTCAGCGCCCTTTCGTTTCACGTCACCTTGTCTCAAATGCGGCCCGCTCGCTGACTTATGCTCAACCTGCGGCGCCATTTTGTTTGAAGGCACCTTGCTCGTTCTGGCAGGTTTTCGCTGTCGGTGCCATAACATCGGCGTTTGCGTTGCTGGCAGAAGGCCTCTCATGGCTAGTCGTTTAATGCACCAGTTTCTGTCGAGTCGGTGCTTCTTGCGGGTTGCCCGTATAATGGTTTGCGTATGAACCGCAACCAAGGAGTTCCAGTTTATGGACCAGAACCTTTTTAAATTCGACCTGATCGCCGAGGACCCGACCACGCACGCGCGCGCCGGCGTGCTGCATACCCCGCACGGCGACATCGAGACGCCGATCTTTATGCCCGTGGGCACCAAGGCAAACGTCAAGGGTATTCCCACCGAGACTGTCAAGAAGCTCGGCGCCCAGATCGTGCTCGCCAATACCTATCATCTGTCCATGCGTCCCGGCGAGGATACCATCGCCGAGCTGGGCGGCCTGCACAAGTTCATGAACTGGCACGGCCCCATCCTCACCGACTCGGGCGGTTTCCAGGTCTTCAGCCACAACGATGCCGTCAAGCTCACCGATGAGGGCGTGCGCTTTATTGTCAACGATTACGACGGCCGCCACGTGTTTTGGACGCCCGAGGACAACATGGAAATCGCCATGAAACTCGGCTCCGATATCTGCATGCAGCTCGACCAGTGCCCGGGCTATCCCGCCACGCGCGCCTACGTTGAGCGCGCCGTTGAGCTGTCGAGCATGTGGGCCGAGCGCTGCTATAAGGCGCATACCCGCGATGACCAGGCGCTCTTTGGCATCGTTCAGGGCGGCATGCACCTGGATCTGCGCCTGCGTTCGCTGCGCCATCTGGAGGAGTGCGGCGACTTCCCGGGCTATGGTATCGGTGGCTATTCGGTGGGCGAGGATCACGAGACCATGTTCGAGACCCTGGCGCCGCTCGTGAGCGAGTACATGCCCAAGCATAAGCCGCGCTACCTGATGGGTGTCGGCAACCCCACCACGCTCGTACGCGGCGTGGGCGTGGGCATCGACATGTTCGACTGTGTGCTGCCGACGCGCACCGGTCGCATGGGTACGGCGTTCTCCAGTGAAGGTCGCCTTAACTTCCGTAACGCGCGCTTTGCGCACGACGACGGCCCCATCGACCCCACCTGCACCTGCCCGGTGTGCACGGGCGGCTACAGCCGCGCGCTCATTCGCCACATGGTCACGCAGAAGGAGATGCTCGGCGGCATTTTGCTTTCGATGCACAATATCTACTACCTGCTCAACCTTATGCAGCGTGCCCGCCAGGCCATTATCGAGGGCCGCTACGGCGCATTCGTGAGCGACTGGATGAATAGTCCTGCCGCGGTGGATTACTAAGGGCGACAGACACGCTTGCAGAGCGTGGGCAACGGCAATGGTCGGGCGCCAGCCGGTCGTCACATTCGTTGACACCGGCTGCGCGACCGCTGACCGATAGCTTGCAAGTGCTTGATGCATCGTGGGTACCATACCGAATAGTTGATGCTCGGGCGGGTGTTTGACGCATAGCGTCGACCCTGCCCGTTTTTCTCGATAGGAGTACCCATGATTAAGAATGAGAATGTCGAGGGCGAGCCCGCCTACGACGAGACGTACCGCCGCGGCCCCGTGGTCATGCGCGGCCCCATGATTCCTAAGGACAACACCTACGCCAACCTGCTGGCGCCCGAGGAGTCGACTGACTGGCTGCACGCCGACCCCTGGCGCGTGCTGCGAATTCAGGCAGAGTTTGTCGATGGCTTTGGCGCACTTGCCGAGCTTGGACCTGCGGTGACCATCTTTGGTAGCGCCCGCACGCCCAAGACCGATCCACTCTACAAGGCGGCGCGTACCGTCGGGCGCAAGATCGCGCAACGTGGCGTGGCGGTCATCACCGGTGGCGGCCCCGGCATCATGGAAGCGGCCAACAGGGGAGCGGCGAGTGTCAACGGCAAGTCAGTTGGCCTAGGCATTGAATTGCCGCACGAGCAGGGGCTCAACAAATACGTGAACCTCGGCATGGACTTCCGCTACTTCTTTGTGCGTAAAACCATGTTCGTTAAGTACAGCTCGGGCGCCATCGTATTTCCCGGCGGCTTTGGTACGCTCGACGAGATGTTCGAGGTTCTCACGCTGGTGCAGACGCACAAGGTCAAGCGCATGCCGCTCGTGCTGGTGGGCACCGAGTACTGGCAGGGCCTGTTCGACTGGCTCAACGGCCCGGTGATGGACGCCGGTATGATTAGCCCGCTCGATCCGGAGCTGGTGTACATCACCGACGACCTCAACGAGGCCGTCGACATTGCCCTGAGCGGGCTGATGTAGAGTAGCTAAAATGGGACGGGGCTAAAAAGACCGGTGCGTAACGTTACATGCCAGTCTTTTTAGCCCCGTCCCAAATGAACTGCTTCTAAGTTGCGGTGGAATAGGGATTGATTGGCGGCTAATAAGCCAAAAACAGTCCCTATTTCACCGCAACTGATGTGGGCGTCCCTAGCGAGTTGGCTGGTAGCGGGGGCAGTAGCTGATGGCGATGGCGTCGACGCCTACATGGGTGGCGATGGTGCAGCCGATGGTGCCGGCGCCGGCGTCTACGTAGTCCTGGCCCGCGAGCGCCTCGTTGACAAGTTCCTGCTCCTCGGCGGCGCCGGTCGTGAGCACGCGCACGCTTGAGCCCGGGTGCTCGTCCAAAAACGCGAGGCAGTCTGCCATGGTGTTGGCGACGATGCGCTTGGCGCCGCGGCCCTTTTTGATAGCCTTGATCTCGCCCGACTGCCACTCCGGCGAAACGGCCAGGCGAATGTTGAGCATCTGCGTCAGCTGGCCGGCGAGCTTGGGGGCGCGGCCGTTTTTGACCAGGTTCTCGAGCGTTCGGGGAATCAGCAGCAGGTGGGCGTCGGGCAACGTCGCGCGGATCTGCGCCTCGGTCTCGTCCAAGCTGCGGCCGTCCTCGCGCATGGCAAGCGCGTACTCCACCAGCAGACCCTCGGCACCCGAGCCGGTGCGCGAATCGATGCAGCGCACGTCGAGCTCGTGGGTCTCGGCGACCAGGCATGCGTTGGAATAGCAGGCGGACCACTCGCTGCACAGCGAGATAAAGATCGCGCTGTCGTGGCCATCGGCGCGCACGCGGTCAAACAGCGCCTTGAACTCGCCGGCGCTCGGCTGCGAGGTGTGCGGCAGCTGCTCGGAGCCGGCCATGCGCGCGACGTATTCCTCGGCAGTAATCTGCACCTGGTCGAGCAGGTCCTCGCCCTCGATAATCACATGCAGCGGAATCACGTAAATGCCAAGCTCTTGAGCACGGGCGGGGGAGATGTCCGACGTGGAGTCGGTTATGATGGCAAAAGACATAATTGCACCTTTCGTTGGGGCGCGGCAGCGCCGCCTTCTGAAAGCAAAGTGCGACAAGTATAGTGGAGTTGCTCTACATTGCTAGGTTCAATTGTTGAATAGTCAACAGTTTGAAGCGGTGGTGTGGAAATCATCAACTGGGGAAGAAGGGTGCCGATGGCGGCATTGCAACTTTGCGAGCGGCCGGTTGTGCTGTTCGATTTTGACGGCACGGTGGCCGATACGGGTCGGGCAGTGATGACCTCGACGCGCAAGACGCTGGCTGCGCGCGGGTTTTCGGAGACGCAGATGGGTGATCTGCGCCGCATGATCGGGCCGCCCCTGTGGAAGAGCTTTCACGACTTTTACGGCTTTTCCCGCGAGGAGTCGCTTGAGGTGGCCGATGAGTACCGCGCCTTTTTTGATGAACTGGGACCGGAGGAGTATCCCGTGTTCAATGGGGTCCCCGAGCTGCTGGATGGGTTGGTCGCCCAAGGCAAACGTATGGCCGTGGCGACGTCGCGCATGGAGGCCAAGTGCATCGACATGGTGCATGAGCTCGGGCTCTCTCAGTTTGAGGCGGTGATTGGCATGAATCCGCCGCAGGGACGCGAGACCAAGGCCGATTCGGTCCGCGATGCCCTGGCGGCGCTCGGCGCGACGGCCGACGATGCCGTGATGATCGGCGACCGCTTTAACGACGTCGAGGGCGCGCACGCGATGGGCGTGCCGTGCATCGGCATCTATTCGGGCGTGGCGGCGCCGGGGGAGCACGAGGCCGCGGGTGCCGATGCGGTGGTGCACTCGGTGGCCGAGCTTGCTAAACTTTTCGCTATCTAATGACGTAATGTGAGGGGCGGGCACGCTCGCCGCTCATTGGTAAGGAGGTCGTCCATGAATCAGGTGGAGCAGAGCGTCGCTGAGTATGTCGACGAGGTCTGGGAAGATGTCGTCGCCGATATCGAGCAGCTGGTGAGTTATCCGTCCGTGGCCGTTGCTGCCGATGCGGAGCCCGACGCGCCGTTTGGCCGCCCGGTCCGTGACGCGCTCGATTGCGCGCTCGGCATTGCGCAAAAGCTCGGCTACCAGACGAGCGACGACGAGGGCTATGTGGGCATTGCTGATATCCCGGGCCGCGGCGACAAGCAGCTCGCGACCATTTGCCATGTGGACGTGGTGCCCGCCGGCCCTGGCTGGAACACCGACCCGTTTGCGATGGAGCGTCGCGAGGGCTGGCTGCTCGGCCGCGGCGTTATCGACGACAAGGGTCCTGCCGTGCTGTCGCTCTACGCCGGCGCCTATCTGCTCAAGCACGGTATCACCCCGCGCTACACCTTCCGCGCGCTGCTGGGCTGCGATGAGGAAGTAGGTATGTCCGACGTTCACCATTATCTGGAGAACTACGCAGACCCCGACTTTCTGTTTACGCCCGATGCCGAGTTCCCGGTCTGCAATGCCGAGAAGGGCCAGTTTGGGGCGACGTTCGTGAGCCCTAAGATCGACGGCGGGCGCATCGTGTCGTGGAGCGGCGCCGAGGCGAGCAATGCCATTCCGTCGCAGTCCATCTGCGAGCTCGCGATTGCCGCCGATGAGCTGCCGGCGCCGGTCGAGAACGCCGACCGCCTGGAGATTACGGCGCTCGACAATGGCCATGTGCAGATTTTCGCCCACGGTATTGGCGGCCACGCTTCGATGCCTGAGGGCACCATCAACGCCGTCGGCCTGATCGTGGCGTATCTGCGCGAGGCCGAGGACGCGTTTGGTGCCCGTGACGAGCGCCTGCTGACGCCTGCCGAGCACGAGTTTGTCAAGTTTTTGGCCTTTGTGCATGCGGACGCCTATGGCCGCGGCCTGGGTATCGATGCGACGAGCCCGGCGTTTGGTCCGCTCACCTGCAACCCCGGCGTCATCCGTGTGGCGGATGGCCATATTGAGCAGGTCATCGACGTGCGCTTCCCCGATAGCACCAGTGCCGATACCATCCGCGAGCAGCTCGAGCCGCTCGTGGGCCGCTTTGGCGTGACGTGCCGTGTGGGTCGTGCAAAGGTGCCGTTCTCGGTGTCTGCCGACGATCCTGCCGTGAAGGCGCTTGTCGATACCTATAACGAGTTTACGGACAAGCATGCCGAGCCTTTTGCCATGGGTGGCGGCACGTATGCGCGCAACTTTGCCCGCGCCGTCTCGTTTGGCCCCGAGGAGACCGGCCTGGAGCTGCCCGCATGGGGCGGCCAGATGCACGGTCCCAACGAGTGCGCAAACGAAGAGCAGCTCAAGCAAGCGCTCAAGATTTACATCGTGGCAATCTTAAAGCTCAACGAGTTGGAGCTGTAGGGCTTCCCCTATATCCTGCTTGGATACAAACTTGCATTACGAGCCCGGTGCTTTTGCCCGGGCTTTTTCTGTTGCGGTGGGGCAGTCCATGGGGACGTTCCTCTGGTGTAAAAGGCTGGCCATGTTCGGCGCTGGATTGTTATCCGTTTGTAAAGGCTGGGCAGAGCTTGCGGTAAGGGTCTATCAATAGCCCGTAAGAAACCGCAGTTGGCGCGGGCGCAGCCCGGTCGGGGCCGTATCTTTCCAAACAGCAAAGCGGGCAGGGTGCCCGCGAGTCGCATGTATGAAAGGAAGATCATGCTCGATCAGACTTATTCTCGTCGTCAGTTCCTCGGCCTCGCTGGCGGTCTTGCCAGCATCGTCGGTCTCGGTCTCGTTGGTTGCGGCGGCTCCGGCGCATCCGACGCCGCCGACAAGGGTAGCGCTGCTGCTGCCGAGTCCGTCTCCGGTGAGGTGACCTACGACGGCGCCTCCTCGTTCCAGGCTCTCGTCGAGGCCGCTGCCGAGAAGTTCATGGATGCCAACCCGGACGTCTCCGTCTCTGGTTCGGGTAACGGTTCGGGCAAGGGCCTGACCGCTGTCGCCGCCGGCACCGTCACCATCGGCAACTCCGACGTCTTCGCCGAGACCAAGCTCGAGGCCGATCAGGTCAAGAACCTCGTCGACCACGAGGTCGCCGTCGTGGGCATGGGTCCCGTCGTCTCCAAGAACGTGACGGTCGACGACCTGTCCCTCGAGCAGCTCAAGGGCATCTTCTCCGGCCAGATCACCAACTGGAAGGAGGTCGGCGGCGACGACGCCAAGATCGTTGTCCTCAACCGCAAGGCCGGCTCCGGCACCCGCGCCACCTTCGAGGCCGCCGTCTTTGGCGACGAGGCCGTCGACTTTAAGGGCGACGCCGAGCTCGACAAGTCCGGCGATGTCCAGACTCAGATGGGCAGCACCGACAACGCCATCTCCTACCTCGACTTCTCGCACTTCGACAACTCCAAGTTCAATGCCATCAAGGTCGAGGGCGTGGAGCCCAAGAGCGCAAACGTCACTGACGACTCCTTCAAGATCTGGGCGACCGAGCACATGTACTGCGCTAAGGACGCCGACGAGGCCACCAAGGCCTTCCTGGAGTTCATGCTTTCCGACGACGTCCAGGGCAAGCTCGTCGAGGAGCAGGGCTTTATTCCCGTCTCTGCCATGAAGGTCGTCAAGGACGCCAGTGGCAAGGTCTCCGCTAAATAAGTAATCGCCCCCGGAAAGGTTTGCAATGGCAAAACAGCTGCCAAAGCGCGAGCTTGAGAACGTGGGCCTGGGCGTCACGGGTGCGTGCGTAGCGCTCGTGACGCTTGTCGTTGCCGCGCTCATCTTTATGGTCGCCCAAAAGGGCCTCTCGGCTTTTCTCAAGGACGGCGTCTCGATCGTCGAGTTTTTTACCGGTACCAAGTGGGACCTGGCCAACACGGCCGAAAACGGCCTGCCCTACACTGGCGCCCTGCCCCTGATCGTCACCTCGTTTGCGGTCATGGTGCTCTCCACGCTCATCGCGCTGCCCATCGCCATCGGCTCTGCCATCTTTGCGGTTGAGATCCAGCCTAAGTTTGGCTCCAAGGTCTTTCAGCCGCTCATTGAGCTTTTGACCGGTATTCCCTCGGTCGTTTTTGGCCTGATTGGCTTTCACGTAGTCGTCGGCCTTATGAAGAGCGTTTTCCATGCGAGCACGGGTCTGGGCATCTTGCCCGGCGCCATCGTGCTGGCCGTCATGATTCTGCCGACGATGACCACGCTTTCGGTCGATGGTCTGCGCGCCGTGCCCGACAGCTACCGTCAGGGTTCGCTCGCGCTGGGCTACACCCGCTGGCAGACCATCTGGCACGTGGTGCTGAAGTCCGCCATGCCCTCGCTCATGACCGCGGTCATCCTTGGCATGACCCGCGCCTTTGGCGAGACGCTCGCCGTGCGCATGGTTATCGGCGGTATCGAGGCCATGCCGACGTCGCTGCTGTCGCCGGCGTCCACCATCACCACTACGCTCACCACATCTATGGCGGTCTATGCCGAGGGCTCGGCTCAAGACGACGTCCTGTGGGCGCTCGGTCTGCTGCTGATGGGCATGAGCCTCATCTTCATCCTGATCATCCACCTTATCGGCCGCAAGGGGGCGAAGGCTCGTGGCTAGCACGCGCATCCATATTGACGAGGCGAGACTCGGGCGTGTCCAAAAGCAGGACCGCATCGCCACAGGCGTGCTGACGGTGATTGTCGCCATCGTCATGCTCATCGTCGTCTCCATGGTGGCCTACATCCTGTTCGAGGGCATCTCGACGCTGTTCCAGCCGGGCTTTCTCACGCAACCCGCACGCGCCAACGGAACGCAGGGCGGCGTGCTCTACCAGCTGTTCGACTCGTTCTATCTGCTGCTGATCACCTTGATCATCTCGGTGCCCATCAGTCTGGGCGGCGCGGTCTTTTTGGTTGAGTACGCACCCGACGGTCCCATCCGCGACATCGCCTCCACCGCCATCGAGACGCTGTCCTCGCTGCCTTCCATCGTCGTCGGCATGTTCGGCTTTCTGGTGTTCTCGGTGCAGCTGGGCTGGAAGTACTCCATCATCTCCGGCGCCGTCGCGCTCACCATGTTCAACATCCCCATCCTGGTGCGCGTGATTCAGCAGGCGCTCGAGGACGTGCCGCAGGCCCAGCGCGATGCGTGCCTAGCCATGGGCCTCACCCGCTGGGAGGCCACGCTGCACATCCTAATCCCCGAGGCCATGCCCGCCATCGTGACCGGCATCGTGCTTTCGGCCGGCCGCGTGTTTGGCGAGGCCGCGGCGCTACTCTTTACCTCGGGCATGAGCTCGCCGGTGCGTCTGAACTTCTTGAGCTTTAACCTGTCGAGCCCCACTTGCGCCTGGAACGTGTTCCGTCCCGGTGAGTCGCTCGCCGTGCACATCTACAAGATCTATGGCGAGGGCAGCCCCGAGGCCCAGCAGATCGTTTGGGGCACCGCCGCACTGCTGATGACCTGCGTGCTGCTGTTTAACGTAGTCGCCCGTATCGTGGGCAAGCAACTGGCAAGGAAGATGACGGCCGAATGAGCGATATGAATGCAACGCCCGCAACCGAGGCGGCCACGTCCGACACCCAGGACTTTTTGTCGAGCGTGGGGGAGAGCGAGAGGCGCGTGCGCGTGAGCGGCAAGGCCGTGAGCGACGAGGTCGTGCTCTCCACCAAGGACGTCAACGTGTACTATGGCGACCACCATGCGCTGCACAACACGTCGCTCGACTTCCACAAGGGTGAGATCACGGCGCTCATCGGGCCTTCGGGCTGCGGCAAGTCGACCTTCTTGCGTAGCCTCAACCTGATGAATCGCGAGATTCGCGGCTGCCGCGTGGAGGGCGAGATCAACTACCGCGGCCGCAACGTGAACACCAAGACCGAGAACACCTACGAGCTGCGTCGTTCCATTGGCATGGTGTTCCAGCAGCCCAATCCGTTTCGCAAGTCCATTCGCGACAACATCACGTTTGCGCCCAAGCGTCACGGCATCACCGACCGCGACGAGCTCGACCGCATGGTCGAGGAGAGCTTGCGTGGTGCCGCGCTGTGGGACGAGGTCAAGGACAAGCTGGACAAGAGCGCCTACGCGCTTTCGGGCGGCCAGCAGCAGCGTTTGTGCATCGCGCGCACGCTCGCGCTCAACCCCGACGTGATTCTGTTCGACGAGCCCTGCTCGGCGCTCGACCCCATCTCGACGCTGGCGATCGAGGACCTGATGTCGTCGATCGTTGCCGAGCGCGCCATCGTCATCGTGACGCACAACATGGAGCAGGCGTCGCGCGTATCCAACCGCACGGCGTTCTTCTACATGGGCGATATGGTCGAGTACGACGAGACCGACGAGATTTTCCAACGGCCCAAGGATAAGCGGCTGAACGATTACCTCACCGGCATGTTCTCCTAGTCCGGGACATGCTTGAGGCCTGCGGCGGCCACGGTTGCCGCGGGACTGATTGGAGAGGCGGGTCATCTCTTGCGGGGGATGGTCCGCCTTTTTGCTCTGTGACCGAAACGACCACCACAAAGGGGACAGGCACCTTCGTGGTGGTTTGGGGTGGGGCTCGCTGCTATCATGGACAACGTTGAATTTCTACGAAGGAGCAGGGCATATGGCGATTCTTTTGGGATGCGATTCCATCAGCCTAGAGTTTCCCACCAAGCATATTTTCGATAGCGTGACGCTCGGCGTGGGCGAGGGTGACCGCATTGGTATTGTCGGTAAAAACGGCGACGGCAAGTCGACGCTGCTGAGCGTGCTCGCCGGCACGCTGGAGCCCGATGACGGCCGCGTGACGCATCGCCGCGGCACCACGATCGGCCTGCTCGGCCAAAAGGACCAGCTTGTCGACACCGACACCGTGCACCATGCCGTCGTGGGTGACACGCCCGAATACGAGTGGGCCTCGAGCCCGCGTACGCGACAGATCCTGGCCGGCCTCATCAGCGATGTGCCCTGGGAAGGCACAGTGGGCGAGCTTTCGGGTGGCCAGCGCCGTCGCGTGGACCTCGCGCGCCTGCTGATCGGCGACTACGACGTGCTCATGCTCGACGAGCCTACCAACCACCTGGACATGCGTACCATCAACTGGCTTGCACGCCATCTTAAGGCTCGTTGGCAGCGCGGTCAGGGCGCCATGCTCGTGGTCACGCACGACCGCTGGTTCTTGGACGAGGTCTGCACCAGCATGTGGGAGGTCCACGACGGCCAGGTCGATCCCTTCGAGGGCGGCTACTCGGCATACATCCTGCAGCGCGTGGAGCGCGACCGCATGGCCGCCGTCACCGAGGAGCGCCGCCGCAACATGGCGCGCAAGGAGCTCGCGTGGCTGAGCCGCGGCGCCCAGGCCCGTTCCACTAAGCCCAAGTTTCGCGTGGATGCCGCTCGCGAGCTGATCGCCGACGTGCCGCCCGTGCGCGACGAGCTGGAGCTCAAGCGCCTGGCCGTGAGCCGCCTGGGCAAGCAGGTTATCGATGTGGTCGACGTGGACGCCGGCTATGCGGATGCCGATGGCGCGTCCAAACAGGTGCTCACCGATGTGACCTGGCTCATTGGTGCGGGCGATCGCTATGGTCTTTTGGGCGAGAACGGCGCCGGCAAGTCCACACTGCTCGACGTGATCCAGGGCAAGATCGCGCCCCTGCGCGGTCGCGTGAAGATCGGCCAGACGGTGCGCTTTGGCGTGCTGTCGCAGCAGCTCGAGGAGCTCGAGCCCTACATGGGCGACACGATCCGCGAGGTGCTCAGCCACTATAAGAAGTACTACGTCATCGACGGCAAGGAGACTTCGCCCGAGAAGCTCTGCGAGCGTCTGGGCTTTACGACGCAGCAGCTCTGGAGTCGCATCGGCGATCTTTCGGGCGGCCAGCGCCGTCGCCTGTCGCTGCTGCTGACGATCCTGGACGAGCCCAACGTGCTCATCCTGGACGAGCCCGGCAACGACCTGGATACCGACATGCTGGCGATTGTCGAGGACCTGCTCGACGGCTGGCCGGGCACGCTGATCCTGGTGACGCACGACCGTTTCCTCATGGAGCGCGTGACCGACCAGCAGTGGGCACTGCTCGATGGCCATCTGACGCATATGCCCGGCGGTGTGGACCAGTACCTGCGCCTGTGCAACGCTACCGCCGAGGGCGAGCCCGTGGGTGCGCCGAGCGCCAAGACCGGCACGTTTGACACCGGTGCCGCGGCGGCTGCGGCCGAAAAGCCCAAGTCGAGCGGCCAGCCCAATGGCCTTTCCAACGCCGAACGCCAGAAGCTTCGCCGCGAGGTGAGCTCGCTCGAGCGCAAAATGGAGACGCAGCGCGCCCGCGTGGAGGAGGCCGAGGCCGCGATGGCTCAGGTCGACCCCACCAACTACACGGCGCTGGGCGAGCAGCAGGCAAAGATCGACGAGGCCCACGCCGCCATGGACGAGTTGGAGATGGCGTGGCTCGAGGCGAGCGAGAAGCTCGAGGGCGAGGAGTAGGCGAGGATGATCAAGGCCGCGTTTTTCGATATCGACGGCACGTTGCTGAGCTTTAAGACCCATCGGATTCCGGCGTCGGCGCAGCAGGTGCTCGACAGTTTTCGCGAGCAGGGGATCGCGTGCGTGATCGCCACGGGCCGTCCGACCTATCAGATGCCCGATTGGCTGTTCGATCTTGGTTGGGATGCGTACATCACGCTTTCGGGTCAGCACTGTTTTGATGCCAAGGGCGTTTACCGCAGCTGCCCGATCGATTCGGACGACGTCGCGGCGATTGTGGACCAGGTGGCGCAGGGGCGCTATGACTCGCTGTGTATGCAGGGCGAGAACTCGTTTGTGAACCGCCTGTCCGAGCGCGTGGTGACGGCCGGGAGCAACGCGGGGATTGTCTACCACGAGGAGCCGTTTGAGCACGCCTTTGACGCGCCGGTCTACCAGTTCTGCGCCTTTGTGGACCCGGCCGACGAGCATATCGTGACCGATGCGGTGTCGCATTCACTCACCACGCGCTGGTGTGATTTGTTCTGTGACATTATCCCTGCCAACGGCGGCAAGGACCTGGGCGTGGCGGCGACGCTGGAGCGGCTGGGCATCGACGCGAGCGAGGCGATCGCCTTTGGCGACGGTGAGAACGACCTGTCAATGTTTTCTGCCGTGGGCACAAGCGTGGCCATGGGTAATGCGCAGGACACGGTGAAAGCTGCAGCGACCTATGTGACGACAGCCGTGGACGACGATGGCATCTACAACGCCGCGAAGCACTTTGGCCTCGTGTAGCTACGACCCGGCACTTGGGGACGTTCCTTATCTGCCGGCAGCTAGGGACACTCCTTGCGCGCTGCGTGCCGTGTCGCCTTGCTTGCCCCGCGTGTTTTGTGAAACGCGGCTAACTTTTTGGTCAATGCAGTAAGACATGGGCAACTTTTGCGGTAAAGTAAGCCGTGGAAAGTATCCAAAGGCTAACTAGCAATCATCGCGAAAGGCGGCCCATGGCCCTACGTGAATCCGGAGAAGACTATCTCGAATCGATCTACGTCCTATCGGAACGTCAGGGCATCGTGCGCTCGATCGACGTTGCGGAGTACCTCGGCGTAACCAAGGCGAGCGTTTCCAAGGCCATGGCGACCTTGGAGAGCAACGGCTATGTCGAAATGGGCAAGCGCGACGTTCATCTGACGGAGCGTGGTCTGGAGGTCGCTCGTCAAATGTGGGAGCGTCACTGCTTTTTCGTGGGGCTGCTGGAGGATGCGGGTGTTTCGGCTGAGGTCGCGTCGCAAGAGGGCTGCCACATGGAGCATTGCCTGAGCGAGGAAAGCTTTGAGAAGCTAAGGTCGATGTTGGGACGGGATGGTGCTTCGGCGCCAACAATGACCGACTAGCACTTCCGCAGCGGCGCGCCTCCCGCGCCAAAGGCGCGGGACAGCGATTGGGACTAGTGGTCCCATCAGCTAAGCCCAACTCAGATAAGGAACCCCGCCAGCAAGCGATGCCCAAGAACCACCAGCAACGTTACCGCAGGCCGGGGCCGGGCTTGGTTTTGAAAACATTCCGCAGACCAGAAGCGCCCCCGTTCGTAGCTCCGAAGGAGCAGAACGGGGGCGCTTCATTGGTCGAGGACGTTTTCAAAACCAAGCCCGGCCCCGGCCGGAGGGACCACAGGCGCTACAGGTTCTTGACACCCATCGCGCGCATGGCGTTCAGGATGGCGATGATCGCCACGCCTACGTCGCCGAACACGGCAAGCCACATGTTGGCGATGCCCAGTGCCGCAAGCACCAGAATCAGCAACTTAATGCCCAGCGCAAAGATGATGTTCTGCCAAACAATCGACATGGTCTTGCGCGCCACGCGGATCGCGCGGGAGATGTTGGACGGCTTGTCGTCCATCAGCACGACGTCCGCCGCCTCGATTGCGGCGTCCGAGCCCATAGCGCCCATGGCGATGCCAACGTCTGCGCGGGTAAGCACGGGTGCGTCGTTGATACCGTCGCCGACAAAGGCGAGCTTGCCCTTGCCACTTTCGGCCGCGAGCAGCGCCTCAACGCGCTCGACCTTGTCGCCCGGCAGGAGCTGCGCGTGGAACTCGTCGAGACCGAGTTGCTTGGCCACAGACGCCGCAACCTCCTCGCGGTCGCCCGTGAGCATGACGGTGCACTTGACGCCGGCGGCGTGCAGGTCGCGAATCGTTTGCTCCGCATCGACCTTGACGGTGTCGGCAATTACGATGTGGCCGGCATAGGTGCCGTCAACGAGCACATGCAGAATCGTTCCGACGATCTCGCAATCGGGCGCTTTGGCTCCGGCCGCGGCGAGCATCTTTGCATTGCCAACGGCGACGTGCTTACCGTCGATGGTTGCCGTCACGCCGTGGCCCGCGTCGTTGGCGGAGTCGCTAACGCGCTTGGAGTCGACCTCGCCCTGGTAGGCGAAACGCACGGACTGCGCGATGGGATGGTCGGAGAACGACTCCGCAAGGGCCGCGACCTCGAGCAGCGACTGCTCGGTATAGCCTGCCTCGGGGTGCACCGCGACGACCGAGAACATGCCGTTGGTGAGGGTGCCCGTCTTGTCGAAGACGACGGTGTCCACATCGGCGAGCGTCTCGAGGTAGTTGGAACCCTTGATGAGAACGCCCAGCTTGGACGCGCCGCCGATGCCGCCAAAGAAGCTCAACGGTACGCTGATCACGAGGGCGCACGGGCAGCTGACGACCAGGAAGGTCAGACCGCGCAGAATCCAGTCGGACCAGGCACCGGTGATCAGGCCGCCGCCAAGTGCGAGCACCGCGGCCGCGCCGGTGACGGCGGGCGTGTAGACGCGGGCAAAGCGCGTGATGAAGTTCTCGGTGCGCGCCTTCTTCTCGCTGGCATTCTCCACGAGTTCCAGGACGCGCGCGACGGTGGACTCGCCAAAGGGCTTGGTGGTGCGCACGTGGATGAGGCCCGTCATGTTGATGCAGCCGCTGATGATATCGTCGCCGGACTTGGCGGGGCGGGGAACTGACTCGCCCGTGAGCGCGGCGGTGTCGAGCTGGGTTTCGCCCTCGACGATGACGCCGTCGATAGGCACGCGCTCGCCGGGCTTGACGACGATGACGGTGCCGACGGCGATGTCATCGGGGAAGACTTGCTCGAGCGTGCCGTCGGGCTGCTCGACGTTAGCGTAGTCGGGCGCGATGTCCATCATGGCACTGATCGACTTGCGGCTCTTGCCCACGGCGTATGTCTGGAACAGCTCGCCGACCTGGTAGAACAGCATGACGGCGGCGCCTTCGGCCATGTGCGGGTCGGTATCGGGGAAGAGCACCATGGCAAACGCGCCGATGGTCGCGACGGCCATGAGGAAGCTCTCGTCGAAGGCCTTGCCGCGGCGGATGTTATTGAATGCCTTTTGCAGTACGTCGTAGCCGGCAATCAAAAACGGCACGAGGAACAGCACAAAGCTGGCGTAGATGTCGCCCGGGGTGCCGAATGCGGCGGTGAGGGTGCCGAGCTCATCGAGGGCGTACACCACGGCAAAAATGCCCAGTGCTACCAAGATGCGGTTGCGCTTATGCTCAAGGGACTCTTTCTTCTTGCGCTTCTTCTTTTTCTTTTTGGGATCGGCGGCTGTCATGATTCAAACCTCTCATTTGAGTGTATGAACACTCGCTCATATAATTTCGCGAGCAAAGGCCGCGGCAAGCGCGGCCTCGCAGGTCAACGTATGCGCGGGTTAGAGAATGATCTCGCAGTCCGGCTCGGCGTCGGCGGTGAACTCAACGACGCGGTCCAGGACCTCGTCGAACTTGGCGTCGTCGGCCTCGAGCGTCAGCTTCTGGGTCATAAAGTTGACCGAAACGGACTTGACGCCCTCGAGCTTAGCCAGCTCGTCCTGAAGTTCACGCGCGCAGTTGGCGCAATCGATCTCGTCGAGCTTAAACTGCTTTTTCATGGTGGGTTCCTTTCCCTGTGCTAGCGGTCTGGGTGCCGGCCGCGCTGATACCGTGGGTGATTACTATTCGCAGATATGGCTCATGCCCTGGTTGAGCATGGTATAGACATGATCGTCGGCGAGCGAGTAGAGAATGTTGCGGCCGTCGCGGCGGAACTTGACCAGGTGCGACTGCTTAAGCGTGCGCAGCTGGTGCGACACCGCAGACTGCGAGGTCGCGGTCGCTTCGGCGATGTCAGCCACGCAGAGCTCGCGACCCATGAGGGCATAGAGAATCTTGATGCGCGTGGTGTCGCTGAAGACCTTGAACAGGTCGGCAAGGTCGTAGAGAAGCTCCTCGTCGGGAAGGTCCTCGGGCGAGCAGGTGGTGGGGACGATCGGCTCGGTGGCCTCGATGCCAGTCTTTGTTTCATCAGCGTGGCTGCTCATTGCAATATCCTTTCATATGAACATGCGCTCATATAACTTACTTCCGATTATATGAGCGCATGTTCATATGTCAATACAATTTGCGATAATTTCGATGACTGCTTGCCGCCTCTGCGATTTTCTGCGGGTTGGGAGACATCGACGCAATGCTCGCCAACATATTTCGAGATGTTCGGCCAGCATGCTAAGAAAGCCACCTTGAGAAGCATTAGAACTGTTCATATTTGTACTTTATCGTGTTAAATACCGCGAGAATCAGTTCTTCCTCTACGGGAGTTCCTGCAGAATCAGTTTTATCTAAAGTTATATTGAGCATTGCTGCAGCCAATCTGGCACATCGGTGGCCGAATAAGTCGAAAAATGTAGGTGGACATCCGCAGAGATCGCCTTTAGAAGAGCGAATTCTCAATTAGATCAATAATCGTGTCGTCTTCCGTGCGGTTTTCATCGATTTTTGCGAACATGTCGCATTCCCAAGGCCCATTGATTTCCTCAGCAAGGGCCCCGACGTGTTGCATGTCGTCGGGTTCTGGCACATCGTTGATGCTCGGGTCATCAGCTTGCGGATATTGGCTTGCAATTTCGCGCTTGGCGGCCTCTTCTTCTTTGAGTGCCTCCAGGACGCGGCGACCGTATTCGAAGTAGCGCCGCAAGACAAATTGACGAAGAGTTTCTTGCAGGATGGCGAAGTTATCCGGGAGTCGACCGGGCCATATCTTCTCGCGAATGCGAATCGCTTCCATGACCCGCCTAAAAGCGGACTGCTTGAAAAATGAATGACGACTAACTGTGATAACGGCATATCCCATGTTTCGCAGCGTGTTTCGGCGTTCCTCGTCAATTGATTGCTGTTCGGGCTCGTCGTGGTAAAAGCCGTTGTATTCGATATCGGTCATCGAATTTTCGAGCAGCGCGTCGAGGTAGAAAACCGTCCGTCGCGTTAGGGCGGCGTATCTTTTGGGGACTGGGATCGGATAGTCCGTTTTGATAGCGCGTATGGCTAAGCCACCCATTGACTTGGGCATTGTCAGCATCATGACAAACGCCGTTTCGAGTGGGGAGCGACAGCCTTCGCGTACATAAGAAAGTGCCTTAAGTGCTTTATTAGATCCACGATACCCCGATGCCTCTGAAAAGAAGGCTCTGAGCTCTTCAACGCTGGTTAGGGCTGGGCGCTCGCGATATTGAGTTTCGTCGGACGTTCCAAGCGCGTAGGAGCCGCAGATTTCAAAGTAATACTCAACGAGCTCCGAAAGGTTGAGGTCGGCTGCTGCTTCTAACGCGCACAGCTTGATATCGACGATGTAGACGTTCGGCTCGAGTTCTAGGTAGCTTTCTGCATCAAACGTATAGCGCGTGCAGTGGCAGATGCAGCCCTTGCGGTGCCTTTTGGCATTATTGGAAAACGTCAGCACATGGATGCTTTCAGAATCGACATTCTTTCTGTTGAGCCATGCTCGCGCCGCTTCCAGGTCGGACGTGGTTGGCGCAGACACCTTGATCTTTTCCATAGGTATGGGATCGGTCGCGTAGCTTGCGAGCGAGTTGACTGTTTGGTATACAGCGCGTGCCGTGGTATGTGACAGAACGATTCCCATACGCGCATGATGGCATAGCGGACGCCATATACGCCCGAAACTTCGGGCAACGGTATTGGGGCGCGGCTTATCTTCTGCGAACGGTGGGTTTTTGAGCTGTCGTATTGAGGGGGGCAGCTTCGGCTGGGGAGGTTTCTGTCGGCTGCCCCATTTTGGTGAACTTTAGTTGCGGATTCGTAGCTTCTAAGCGTTTTTGCCGACCGCTCAGATGCCTCACCAACATAATTTGAGTTATTCGGCCTTATCCTATACGAATGGTGCGATCGCAACGTCCTATTCGAATTGATTCAGGTAGATTTATGGGGCTTGGTTGCGAAATTGGGGCGACTATAGCGCTCGATTGCGGTTCAAGGGGCCTCGACTAGTGGTTTAGCTGGCCGAACAACTCGAAAAAAGTAGGTGGGCCAACCTGCCGACTATGTGAAGCACGCGTATTTGCTCGTTTTGATGAAAACTAGGGTGCAGCCATAAGACTGCGCCCTAGTTTACTGCGTGCCGGTGCGTCCAGACGGATTGCACTGTGCCTGGCAGGCGCTCCCGCAGATGGATCGGTTATTTCGCGAATAGGTTCTTGAGGTTGAACTCGGCCTGTACCGTGCGGAGCATGAGGTCGGTGTCGTCCAGACCCAGATGCTGCTCGTTGGCGTCGGGCGCGAGGGTGCCGCGACGGCGTGCCCAGTTCTCGAGTGCGGCGGGGGCGGACTCGCGGGGGAGCGAGCGGACGTCGGCATCCAGGCTGCGGCAGATCTGGCGCGAGTCGATGACGATGATCTTACCCGCGCGGCGTGCCTCGGCGTAACCGTCCAGGTGAATCTTGAACCAGCTGTCCTCAAAGGCGGCGTTATGCGCCATGTACGGGTACTTCTTCATAAGCTTGAGCAGCTGCTTTTGCAGCTCCTTGTTCTCGCGGAAGGGCGTTTTGCCGTCGATGTCGTCCCAGGTAATGTGGTGGATATTCGACAGCGGCACATCTTCGCCGCGGTAGATGTCGGGCAGGCCACAGTAGTGCGCCTCGGCGTCGTGCGGGATGGCGTCGCTGGTGAGTTCCATGATCTCCCAGCCGACGTTGATGATATAACCGCGTTCGGGTGCACGGCCGGTGGTCTCGATGTCGATACCGAGCACGGTGCCCTGGATGGGCTTGCGGGCGTAGGCCACGCCGAGCGCGTCGCGGTCACCGCGGATCTCGCGCATAACGGACGCGGCGGTGCGCTTTTGCATTTTGCCGATGGCGGCGCAGGTGTCGGCGTCGGACAGGCCGCGCGAGAGCGTCGCGGGCGTCACGTTGCGCAGGCGTGCCTCGCCAATCTGGTCGCAAAGGTCGCGGTTGCGGTCGGCCAGGTCGCGCACGGTGGCAAAGTCGAAGCCGGGGTCGTCCTCGGCAGTAAAATACTCGGTCTCGAGCACCTTGAGGGCCTCTTCGCCCTTCTGGCGCTCGGACTCCATGGCACCGTGATCGCCATAGATAAACATGGGGATAAACGGTTGGCGTTCGTATTCGAGTGCTTGCGAAACGTTCATAGGCTGCTCCTTGGACGGGCCGCGTCGCGCGGCTCGGGGTTACTGAGTTGTGGCGAGATGATAGTTTACCATGGGCAACTATTGGCACCGCGCCCGGGACAACTACAATACCCTAGTTGACCGCTAGGACTTTTACAATGCTGCCGAAAGACACGAAAGGTTCCATCCGTCATGGATTTGTTGATTGATATTCTGCTCGACGCCGGCAAGGACACGCTGTCACTGGTGCCGTTTTTGTTGGTGACGTATCTGGCCCTCGAGACCCTGGAGCACGTCGCGGGCGACAGCGTTAACGGCGCCATCAAGCGCGCCGGTGCCGCGGGCCCCGTGGTTGGCTCGTTGCTGGGCATGGTGCCGCAGTGCGGCTTTTCGGCCATGGCAGCAACGCTGTACGCCGGCCGCGTCGTGACGCTGGGCACGCTGGTTGCGGTGTTCCTTTCGACCTCCGACGAGATGCTGCCGCTGTTGCTCGCCGAGCAGGTGCCCGTGCAAACCATGGTGATGCTTTTGGCTTCGAAGGCACTGATTGCGTTGGTTACGGGCTTTATCGTGGACGCCGCCATTCGCGGCCTGCGTCGTAACGCCCGCGCGCATGCGGCGATTCGCCGTACCGTGCTGGGAACCGCGGCCAACCCGGCCCACGTGAACTGCGCGCACGACGACCACACTGGCGGTGACATCATCGACGAGGTGGCCGAGGCGGGCGTGAGCGCCGACCACATCCACGAGTTATGCGAGCGCGACCATTGCGGTTGCGATGATGATGAAGATGAACATGAGCGCGACCACGGACACAGCCATGATCACGGTCACACGGGCGAGCATGAGCACCACCACGGCCACAGCCACGACCACTCCCACGAGGGCGCGCCCGTTCTGTCGATTATCCGCAGTGCGATCTCGCACACTGTGCAGGTTTCGGTTTTTATTTTCCTGGTGACGCTGGTCCTGGTCGCCGTGCTCGAGACGTTCGGCGAGTCCGCAATCGAGCAGTTCCTGCGCGGCAACGAGACGCTTGCGGTCCTGGGCTCGGCGCTTGTCGGCCTGATCCCCAACTGCTCGGCGAGCGTGGTCATTACGCAGCTGTACCTGGAGGGCGTGCTACAGCTGGCGCCGATGCTCGCCGGCACGCTCATTTCCGCCGGGGTGGGCTACCTGGTCCTGTTCCGCACCAACCGCAGCGCCCGCGAAAACGTCGTGTTCCTGATTATGATGTACGTTATCGGCGCGGGCTGGGGTCTCATCCTTTCCGCCGTTGGTCTCTAAGTAGATTATTGGGATATGCCGTAAAAACTGGGGCATGCCGTAAAATCTACCGCCATGACTTGGGCATTGGATGCGCGTCAATCGCCAAAACAAAAAGGTAGATTTTTAGGCATGTCCCAAAAATCTACCTTGGTTAGCGTAGCAGCTCGGTGAGGTTGCGTTTAAAGCGGATGCGGTCTTCGCTGGTAAATGGCGCCGGTCCGCAAGTGCGTCCGCCGGCGCGGCGCACCTTCTTTTCCTCGTGGCGAATAAACAGCTGCATGTCGATGGTCGCTTTGTCGTAGACGCGCCCGCGCACACCGATGGCGGCGGCATCGCGCCCGAGCACCATGCTCGCCAAGCCAATGTCCTGCGTCACGACCACGTCGCCCGCCTGCAGGCGTTCGACAATGGCAAAGTCGGCGCTATCGGCGCCCACACTCACGTCGAGCGTCGTAACCCAAAAGCCGCGTCGCGCGTGCTCGGCATCGCGCGGGTCGTCGCGGCGAATGCGTCGTTCCAGGTTTTGCGTGCTGTTGCCGGCGATAACAACGGCGACGCCCGCCCGCCGCGCGCAGTCAATCGACTCGCGCGTGACCGGGCAGGCGTCGGCATCAATAAAGAGCGTTCGCGGCATCTAGTGCACCAGTTTGCCAAATTGAATAGCGCGAACAATCAGCGTTACGCCAAACACCAGCAGCGCGGCGCCGCTAAAGATGACGAGCATCTTGGCCGACCACAGCGGATAGATAAACACGAACATGCCGGCGATGATGGAGAGTACGCCGCTCAGGATGGCGAGGGCACGGTTGGACGAAAGCTCGGACTCCAGAATGGACATGACACCTTCGACAATCCAGCCAAAGCCGGCCACGATAACCACCATCGTGGTAAGCGTCGCGGTCGAGAAGGCCTGGTTGCGCAGGATTATGACGCCGCCCAAGATAATGAGTAGGTTGGAGATGATGCTCGTCACGCGCCAGCCGGTGGGCAGCAGCGGCTCAAAAATGGCAGTGAACAGCCTGATGGCTGCCGTAATCACAAAGTAGAAGCCCAGGACGGTCGTCAAAAAGACGAGGGACTTGGCGGGTGCAAAAAGCAGCGCGATACCAGCAATGAGCGCTAGGACGCCCGTGATGGCGTAGATCCAGCGTACGGCCTTGACGGCTTTGCCCGCCATGCTTTTCTCGTCAAATCCAAACTGGCTCGATTTTTGGTCATCGTTCTTAAAGATGCCCATAATGTCTCCTTTCCGTGCGGCGTAAGCCTTGATCGTTACAACTAGTATCGCCTAAAGGCGCTGGCGTATGGGTCGGGGAGGGCGAAACGTAACCCAAAGGCCCCGAATTGTTTCCGTTGTTCCCCACGTCGCGATTTTCTATTCAACAGGTGTAGAACATTGCAGCCCTGTTCGTTATTGCCTACGTTTTAGGTTAGATTCTCCTAAGAACAATTGCCCGAAATTGGGGGTCCCTATGAACGAAACAGTTCCCGCGGCGCCGGTAAGCGCCGAGTCGATGGCAAAGCAGGGTTGCGAAAAGCTCGGCTTGGACGCGTTTGATGCGTTGGTTCGCCGCTCCCGCACGTGCCGTCGCTTTGACGAGTCCATGCGCGTGCCACGCGAGTTTTTGCTTGAGCTGGCGGAGCTGGCGCGCCTGACCCCGTGTGGTGCCAATGCTCAGCGTCTTCGTTTTCATGTGGTGAGCGGTGCCGAGGATTGCGCGCGTGTATTTGACGAGCTCGCATGGGCCGGCGCACTTAAGGACTGGCCGGGTCCTGCCGAGGGTGAGCGCCCGACCGGCTACATCGCGATTCTTGCCGAGCGCGCCGTTCCGGGCAAGCCCGCCGCTCCCATTACCGAGGTCGACACGGGCATTGCCGCACAGACGATGATGCTCGCCGCCCGCAGCGCCACGCCCGAGGTGGCAGCCTGCATGTTCAAGGCCTTTACGCCCCACGCGATCGATGCCATGGGGCTCGATAACGACAAGTATGAGCTCAAGCTGATCATGGCGTTTGGCGTTCCGGCCGAGACGCAGGTGATCGATGCGATCGATTCCAACCCCGACGGCTCCATCAATTATTGGCGCGACGAGGCGCGGGTGCACCACGTACCCAAGCGTCCGCTTGCCGACGTGCTGCTGTAGTTGTGCGTCGTTGCGGTGCAATCCGGCGGCAAAATCACCACAAAGGCTCCTGTCCCCTTTGTGGTGGTACGAGGGGAGGGCGTGTGGCGGATCTGTATTTGGTGCGGCATGGGCAGACTGAGCTCAATGTGCAGAGCATTTTGCAGGGCTGGCACGATTCGCCGCTTACGGCGCGCGGGCGCGAGCAGGCGCTGACGGCGCGTACGGCGTTTGCGGCGCGTGGCGTGGCCTTTGATCATGTGTATTCCTCGCCGTTGGGCCGGGCGCGGCATACGGCCGAGCTTATCGTTGGCGAGGGCCGTTCCATTGAGCTGGTCGATGACCTGCGTGAGTGGCATTTTGGCTCGCTGGAGGGCACATCAAATCGCGAGATGCCGCCGCAGCCCTGGGGCGATTATCCGGTGGCCTTTGGCGGTGAGTCGGAAGTGCAGCTTCAGTCGCGCATGGTCGCGGCGCTGTCCCGCATCATGGCCAGGCCGCAGCACGACTGCGTGCTGGCGGTTTCCCACGGCTCAGCCTGCCAGGAGTTTCTTGAGTATGTGACTGGCGGGGGAGAGCTACCCGACAACGGTGCCGTGCTTCATTTTGGCTATTGCGACGGGGCGTTTTCGCTCTTGGGTTGGTAACGAACGAAAGGACCCCTATGAATAAAGATCTGTATCTGGTCCGTCATGGACAGACGATATTCAACCTTAAGCGCATTATTCAGGGCTGGAGTGACTCGCCGCTTACGCAGTTGGGTTGCGACCAGGCGGCGCGCGCCGGCATGTTTTTACGTGCGCGCGGCATTGAGCCCGATCATGCCTACACCTCCACGCTTCATCGCACCGAGCAGACTATCGCCAACTTGTGGCCGGGCTTGGCGTACGAGCGCCTGGACGGTCTGCGCGAGTGGTTCTTTGGCGACTTTGAGGCCGAGCGCGTGATGCTTATGCCCGAGCGCCCGTGGCGCGATTTCTATCGTCAATTTGGCGGCGAGGGCCAGATCCAGGTGCGCGAGCGCATGGTGGCGACGCTGACCGAACTCATGCGGCGCCCGGACCACGAGTGCGTCCTTGCGGTGAGCCACGGATCGGCCATCAAGGAGTTTTTGGATCACGTGAGGGGAGCGGCGGCCGACGAGCACGAGCGCGTGCCGGGCAACTGCTCGGTGCTGCACTTTGCGTTTGACGACGAATCCGACACGTTTGAGCTGGTCGAAGTCTTTACGCAGGAGGATTACGCGCGCGAGCTGGGGCTTGAACCACTTGTGGCGGCAGCAGGCCCGCAGCGGGGATAACGCGAGCGTGGCGGCACGGGTCGCCGGCATAACTTCTCGACGCAAAAGGGGCGGAGATGCATGTACCTGCTGCATCTCCGCCCCCTGTTTGTTGAGCTGCCGATTTTTGTGCCGGGCGCTTTAGTCTTGCTAGAACCGTGCGACCTGGTGCGTGAGCAGACCCGTCGGAACCTGCGGCGCGGCGCCGCTGACCTGCGCGGCGGGGAAGAGCACGGCAACGGTAAAGTTGAACGGCTCCTTGCCGGTGTACGTTCCGGCAGCACGGGCCTCATCGGCCAGCAGCTGCGACGCCCCGGTCAGAGCGGCGGCGTAGGCGGGGTCGTCGGCCAGTGCCGGCTCCGGTGCTTGGTCGAGCATAGCGCGGATGGCCCCGACGGCGTCCTCGCGCTTGACCTCCCACGCGCGGTGCGTAATGCCCGCGGGGTCGGTGACGGCGTAGAGCGACGCGCCCTCTTTGGCGGCGCCCAGGATGATATCCATGACGGGCGAGGCCTCGTAGGCGAGCGACACGGGGCGCGGCTGCACCTTGAGCTCGGCGATCGCGAGCGCAGCGGCGGCCACGTCAGCGCTGACATCGCCCTTGTCGCCCGCAAGTACACTCGTCGGGCAGATCGCCACGACACCCGTCACGCGTCCCGGCTCGCCCGAGCATTCGTACACGTAATACGCCGCACCCGGGTCCTTGAGCATCAGGCCATCGGCAAGGGCTCCGCGCAGGGCGTCGTTGCCGCTCAGGATACCGCCCATCGCAGGCAGCGCCTCGAGCACACGGTCCTGAGCCGGGCGGATGCAGGGAAACGGAAGTGCTTTCATGGGCGGTCCTAACGCGCGAGTCGGTTTGTTCGCGGCTTATTATGCCCCAACTTGTCCATTCGCGTCCCAGAGCACGTTATCGGCGAGCGCGATGAGCACGTTTTGGCAGCGAACGATATCGGCATGGGGCACATACTCGTCGGGCTTGTGTGCGAGCGCCAACGAGCCGGGGCCGTAGCTCATACAATTGCGGTTGCCTGTCTTGCCGGCAATGACGGCGGTATCGGTGTAGCCGGTAAAGAAGCCGACGGTCGTGTCCGCGTCCGTCACGCCATCGGCGGCACGCTTGAGCGCTGCTAGAAGGGGAGAGCTCGGGTCGCGCTCGATGGCGGGGCGGTCGCCCGTCACGGTGTAGCTGCCATGGCAACCGGGAACGGCGGCTTCGGCGACGGCGATGGCCTGCTCTACCATGCGCGTCGCGGCGGCCGTATCGGTCGGCGGGGTCAGACGCATGTCGACCCAGACTTTGGCGCGGTCGGGCACGACATAGGGGCGATATCCGCCCTCGATTTGGCCAAACGTGATGGTCGATGGCCCCAGCTTATCGTGCGCGGGCAGCGCCGCAAACGCGCGACGGAGCGAACACACGACCTCGGCCATGGCGGCGACGGCGTCTGCGCCCTTCCAAGGCTGGCTTGCATGAGCCGTGATGCCGGCCATTTCAATCTCGAACCACGTACGCCCCTTGTGCGCCACCTGGATCTGTCCGTCGGTGGGTTCGGTGTCCAGCACCCATTCGCGCGAGCCGACCCAGCCAGCATCGATCGCGGCTTCTGAGCCGCGCATGAAGTCTTCCTCGTCGACCGAGCAGATGAGCGAAAAGCCGCGGCGTGGCAGCGCGCCATCCGCCGCCACGCGCTCGAGTGTGTGGGCAAGCGCGGTAATGGCGCAAGCCAGGCCGCCCTTCATGTCGCAGGCACCGCGGCCATAGAGTTTGTCGTTGCGCACAACCGCCCCAAGCGGTGCGATGTCCGCGTCCCAGCCATTGCCCAAGGTAACGGTATCCATGTGGCAGATGTAGACGAGCCGTGGCTCGTCGCTCAAACCGGGCACGGTGATCATAAGGTTGCGGCGTCCGGGGAGCACCTCAAGCTCCTCAACCCGTATGGCATCGAGTGTCGGGTGGTTCAACCGTGCCAGCCGTTCCTCAACCAGCGCTTTGATATACCGCTCAATTTCATCCTCATACGCGCCCGGGTCTGAGCTGTCAATCCGCACAAGCTCCTGCGCAAGCCGCCAGGCAAAGTCCTCATCAACCATATGCAACCTCACAATCAGTCTGCTTTCCAAACCGATTGTAAGCCTCCCGAGAGATTCGTGACGTGCGCGCAGCAGTATTTACCGTTCGCAGGCCGAGCCAGCGCGTTTGCCGTCCGAGCGGGTTCACAAACGGCGCGGTGGGTACGTAGCCTTTATGGATGACATGCTGTGCGACATATCTGCCTTTCGGTATCACCGGATACCTCCACAGGTCTTGGCGATAATGCCGGACCTGCCCGATTCTGTAGACGATCCGCGCAGGGAGCATCTTTGTGAGCACCCGCTCGTCAAGCATTTCCTGGGCACCCCGTTACACGTGTTGGCGCAGGGCGGCTGCGGGCGTAAGGGCGATCGCATTGTCAGGCATGTTTGGAACGGGGAGAGGCCGTTTGATTCCGTGCGGCAGACAGAGTTTGGCCTCGATGTCGCGTCCCCACTCTTTACCCTGCTGTCCCTGGCTTCCTCGGTCTCAAACGAGCGTCTGATTATGTGCATGTATGAGATGTGCGGCACCTTTGCCGTGTGCAAGATTGCGCCTCAGGTAAAGTCGGCACTTGTGCAGGCATATGGGGGCCGGTGGGGTGACGCACGGTTGGGCTGGGAAAACGTAAAGGATGCCTCGGGGAATCCAACGGACTTGTGGAAACGACCTCCCTTGATTGAGCTCTCTGAGCTTGCAGAGTACGTCAATAAGATCCGGGGGCTCTGCGGCGCTAAATCGTTCACGCGTGCCGCGAAATGCATTACGGGGGTGGCGGCATCGCCGCTCGAGGTCCAGGCTTCGATGCTGTTTGGCCTTACGAGGTTGCGCGGCGGCGAAGGGCTGCGCCTTACCAATAACGTTGAGATTCGCATGACGCGCAGTGCTCGCCTGATTTCGGGGCTTGATAGGCGCTATGCGGATATTCTGCTGGCAAATAAGGACGGCAGCCGAGAGTGCCTGGTTGAATGCCAAGGTAAAGCCATTCACGGATCCATAGAATCCAAGATCTCGGACTCCGATCGAACGACGGCGCTGCAAGCCATGGGATATCCCGTCGTTTTGATGACCTATGGTCAGCTGGCCGACTCCGATGCCTTCCGCGTGGTGATGGAGCTCATCATGTCCTATCTCGATGTGCCGCTGAAAGACAAGACACCGCGGCAGCAGGAGCTCGAACGGCGGCTTCGTGAGGAGATTTTTATCAATTGGGCGGAAATGTAGTCGCGCGGGTGGAAAACGGTCGCGTGAACTAGAGTTTTGGGCGCGAAAAAGGCTTCAGTTTCGCCTTGGAAGGGCTTTAAAAATACTATCCAAAACAAGTTGTTTCGGAAAATCGACAGTCAACTTGAATGTGATATATAGAGATCGATTTTTACCTACTAAAGCCCCTGATAAAGCTGTTTATCAAAGCAGGTGTGCTCAGTGATTTGGGTGGGACTGTCGATTATCCGAAAAAACTTATTATGGATAGCATTTTCAAAACCAGCCGGAGCAACAAAATCGGCCCCCGTTTCGTGAAAACGGGGGCCGAATGGGCTTCATGGCCTGCCTGGCAGGCTTGGCACCGGCGCTATTTGATCACACGCACGCGATACATCGACGGAATCTGCTTGAGAGCCTCGATGGTGCTGCCGTCCAGGTGCTCGTCCGTGTCGAACATGGTGTAGGCGTTCTCGCCGGCGGACTCGTTGGTCATTCGCTGCACGTTGGCATTGTCCTTGGCCAGGATTGCCGTGATCTGGCCGATCATGTTGGGCACGTTGGCGTGCAGGCAGGCGATGCGGCTCGCAGCGCGCGCCTTGCCCATGCTGCAGGCGGGGTAGTTGACGCTGTGCGCGATGTTACCGTTCTCCAGGTAATCCTTGAGCTCGCTGATGGCCATGTCGGCACAGTTGGCCTCGGCCTCGCCGGTGCCGGCGCCCGAGTGCGTGGTGATAAACGTATTGGGCATCCTGACGGTCTTGGGCGTGGCGAAGTCGCAGCTAAACCAGCTGAGCTTGCCCTCGCGCAGAGCGGCGTCAACGGCGTCCTCGTCAATGATGGTCTCGCGTGCGTAGTTGATGAGCACAGCGTCGGGTGCCAGCAGGTTAATCTGCTCGGTGCTGATCATGCCGATGGTGTCGGCCTTGCTGGGTACGTGCACGGTGAGGTAGTCGCAGCCGCGGCAGAGGTCCTCGAGCGTACCCACGCGCTGCACCTCGCGGCTCAGCACCCACGCATGCTCGACGGAAATGAACGGATCGTAGCCGTATACGTCCATGCCCAGGTCGACGCAGGCGTTGGCGACCTTGGAGCCTACGTTGCCCAGACCGATGACACCGATGCGCTTGCCCTTGAGCTCGCGGCCCACAAAGGCCTTCTTGGCCTTTTCGGCGTCGACCTGGATCTCGGGGTCGTCGGCGTTGTCGCGCACCCAGTTCATCGACTGCACCACGCCACGGCTCGAAAGCACCAGCATGCCCAGGACGAGCTCCTTGACGGCGTTGCTGTTGGCGCCGGGGGAGTTAAAGACGACGACGCCCTTCTTGGCATACTCCTCGACGGGGATGTTGTTGACGCCGGCGCCGCAGCGGGCGATGGCGCGGGTGCCTTCGGGCAGCTCGTAGCCGTGCAGGTCGGTGGAGCGCATCAGGATGGCGTCTGCCTCCTCGGCGGTGCCCACAAACTCGTAGCCCTCGCCAAACTCGACCTTGCCGTCCTTGGTGATGTCGTCGATGGTTTTAATTTTGCGCATGGAAAACTCCTTAGCAGGTTTGTTTAAAACAAGTGGTTTGAAGTGGCTGGTCGGCCCGCGCGTTGCGGGCTAGTTAGATCGCGGACTCAAACTATGCTGCGCTTCGAAGTTCTTCATGTACGAGGCCAGTGCCTGCACGTCTTCCATGGTTACGGCGTTGTAGACGCTGGCGCGCATGCCGCCCACCAGGCGATGGCCCTTGACGTTTTGAATCTGGTGCTCGGCGGCGCCTGCAACAAAGGCCGCATCGAGCTCGGCGTCGCCGGTGCGGAAGGTGACGTTGGCGATGGAGCGGCTGTCGGCCTGTGTGGTGCCATGGAACAGCTCGCTGTGCTCGAGCAGGTCGTAGAGCAGGTTGGCTTTGGCCCAGTTGCGCTCGGCCATGGCGACAAGTCCACCGGTCTGCTCCACCCAATGGAACACCTTGCCGCATACGTAGATACCAAAGGTGTTAGGCGTATTGAGCATGGATCCCTTGGCGGCCTGGGTCTTGAGGTCCAGGTACTGCGGCGTCTGCGCAAAGGCGGGGCCATCTGCGATGAGGTCGTCGCGCACGATGACCACGGTCACGCCCGCGGCGCCGGCGTTTTTCTGCGCGCCGGCGTAAATGAGCCCGTAGCGCTCGACGTCGAGCGGCTGCGACAGAAAGCAGCTCGAGACATCGGCGACCAGCGGCACATCGCCGCAGCTGGGCAGCTCGTGGTACATGGTGCCAAAGATGGTGTTGTTCTGGCAGATGTAGACGTAGTCGAGCCCATCGCCCTCGGCCTCGGCGGCAATGCGCGCGTTGATATTGGCCATGGTGGGAATGCGGTCGAAATTGGTGTCCTCTGAGCTCGCGAGCAGCACGGCCTCGCCGTACTTGGCAGCCTCTTTGTACGCCTTGTTGGCGAAGTTGCCGGTCACGACGTAGCCGGCGCGGCCGCGGCGCATGAGGTTCATGGGGATGCCCGCAAACTGTAGCGTGGCACCGCCCTGCAAAAACAGGACACGGTAGTTGTCGGGGATGCTCAGCAGACGGCGCAGGGTTGCCTCGGCGTCGTCGATGATCTGCTGGTACATGCTAGATCGATGGCTCATCTCGAGCACGGACATGCCGCAACCGCGGTAGTCCATCATCTCGTCGGCGATCTCGGCGAGCACGCTTGTAGGCAGCGCGGCCGGGCCAGCTGAGAAGTTGTGCACACGTGCCATCTTCTAGTTCCCCCTCGTAGTCGTTTGAACGTTCGGGATACTTTAGCACAGTGGAGCGCCGGGCGCGACCGCATCACGGTAAAACTCGAGTGTGCCGCTATGATTTACAGGATGGTTACATGGGGGAGGGGCGACCTTACCTGATGGCTCGCATCCGATCTGCCTCAGCTTTTGCGATCTGCCTCAGCTTTTGCTTGTTTCCAGGGGCGCACACGACCGTTGGTGAGGTCGTCGTAACCACGAGCGATGGTACGTTGAATGTGATCTTCGCGTTCCTGAATGGTGGTTAGTGCGCGCGTCTGATCGCCATAGGCCTCGGCATCCATGACGACAAGCGACGCCGACCCGTTTTTGGTTAGGCAGACGGGCTCTTTGGTCTTGCGGCAGCTCTCTGCAATAGCGCCAGAGTTGCGCTGCAGATCGGAAATAGGCTTTACGACAGGCATACGAAACTCCTTACATAGAATCATATGTAGAACTCTATGTTGAATATAGCGGAGGGTGGCGTTGGGCGTGTGCGTGCCTGCATTCGTAAGCGCGGTTGTCTGGCAAGTGTGATTTGGGGCGACCTCGTTAAAGTTTCTAAGCTGCGAAAATGACCGTTAACCGGATTAAATTTTGTTGCTCAACATTTGAAACTCTGGGCGTGGTAACTTTTTTACCAACAGGTATGATTATTGTCATGTGCGCCGCGCCTGCCTGCCGGGTTGCGGCGCACTTGTGACAGCCTTTGACACCCTTGGAGCGTGTACTGTGGATGTAACCACAAAAAGCGTTCGGGGGGGGGTGCTCACCCGCGAGCAATTCCTCCCGCATGAGATGCGCATCGTCGCTGCCCTTCGTATGCAGGGCGCAAGCGACGAGCAGGTCATTGTACGCGTAAAGAGCGAGAACCTCTTTCAATATCCCACGGAGCGCATGGTCGCCAACCGCGCAACCGTGTGCCTTCGCCGCCTTGACACCATGGTGCCCACGGACGCCGTATGCGCCGCGCGCGGCATCGACCCCAAAACCGCCGTCGAGGCTGCGTCATCCCTAACCAGGCTCATGGCATCCGGCACTCCCACGCAGGCGGACCAGGCCATCTTCTACAGCATGATCTGCCGCTACGATATCGTGCGCGAGCTCGTGCTCGTCGAGGTAGGGGAGCGCCTACAAAACTTCGATTGTGCCTTTACGGCGGTTGACCTCAACGCCTTTATGACACGCTTTACCACGGAGTATCCGGACGCGGCCCGCTGGACTGAGGCCACGGTCAAGCGCATTAAGGGCTCGCTCCGCCAGACGCTCCGCCATGCCGGCCTTATCGGCGAGGGCCAGGGCCCGGAGTCCGAGCGCCTGTCACCACTCTTCCTCGATTCCGATGTCGAGCGAGCCTTGGTTCAGCTGGGCGAGCAGTCGCTTATCGCGGCCCTTACCGGCAGGGCAGTGATGTAGCGTGGCTCCCGTCGAAAGTGCCGTCGGCCCTGTTATCACCCCGGCGACCGATCTCACTACCAATATCGGCATCCATTCCCGCAAGAGCGTCGTGGCGGCGCATGCCCGCTCCGAGCACGCCTGTCAGGAATTTGAGCGCCGTGCGCAGCTTCTGCGCGAGTGCCTGTGCAGCGAGGACTTTTTGGCCAACAAGGGCATAGGCAATGAGATCGGCTTCCACACTTTTTGCTATGACCCCGCGCTGGAGTTTGAGGCGCGTGCATTATTTGACACCCTTTCACGCGATGCCGAGGCCGACAAGCTTCCGTGCACGCTCAAGGTCGTGAACCTTTACGACGCCGTGCTGGCCATTCTCGAAAAGCGCCGTGTCCTCAAGGCTATCCCGCACCAAGAGGAGCGCCGCGGTACCCAGCGCGTGCTCGAGGACGTGGCCAAGTTCGCCTCGCCCGAGAAAGTCGCCGCGTACATCCTTGAGCAGACCGAGCCGCACGCGCCTGGAGACGTCGTTCTCCTCACCGGCGCGGGCGAGGTTTTCCCGTTCTTTCGCATACACACGCTTCTCCACTGCATGCTTGCGGATTTTGATGAGGTGCCTGTGGTCGCCGCCTATCCGGGCAGTTTCAACGGCTCTTCTTTCCAGCTCTTTAACCGTCTGCCGGCCGACAACTACTACCGCGCCATCGATATCTCGTAAGCACGGCTCCTCGCAGGCAAGTCCCTGCCGCCGGTAACAACCCTTTGCCATAACGTTCCCAAACCCAAAGGAGCACCCATGGACAACACGATCATTCGCGACCTCTTTGCTAAAGACATCAACCGCTCCATCAACGGCGTGGTCAAGGTCCAGGATTCAAAAGATGGGTCCATCCGCCAGGAGCTTGACGAGTACGTGGTGACGCGCGAGTTGCAGAGGCACTTTGCCACGTTCTTCAAGGCCTACGGCGATGCCATCGATGTGCCCACCGACAAGATCGGTGTGTGGATCAGTGGTTTCTTCGGTTCCGGTAAATCGCACTTCCTCAAGATGCTTAGCTACCTGCTCGAGAATCGCCAGATCGGCGGCAAGAGCGCCATCCGCTACTTTGACGGCAAGATCGTCGACCCCATGGTCGAGGCTGCCATGGAGCGCGCCTGCTCGGTGTCCACGCAGGCCATCCTCTTTAACATCGATAGCAAGGCGGGCCAGTGGAAGCAGGGCGATACGGCTCCCACGGCGCTGCTTCGCGGCTTTGAGCGCATGTTCTACGAGGCGCGCGGCTTCTACGGCGAGGACCTAAAGCTTGCAAAGCTCGAGGAACACATCGATTCCCTGGGCAAGACCCAGGAGTTCCGCGAGGCCTTTGAGCGCGTCAACGGCGAGTCCTGGCTCCAGACCCGCGACACCTACAGCTACTTTGAGGACGACGTCGTCGAGGTGCTGCAGAGCGTGCTCGGCATGAGCGAAAAGGCCGCATGGAACTGGCTTGAGGGTTCTGAGGACGAGGTTTTGGCTCCCGATGTCTTTGCCAAAAAGGTCAAGGACTACGTAGACGCTCAGGCAGCGGCCCACGGCGGCAACTACCGTTTGCTCTTTATGGTCGACGAGGTGGGTCAGTTTATTACAAACGACCGGGATCCAAGCCTTATGTTGAGTCTTCAGACCATCGTCGAGGAGCTGGGTGCCGCCTGCGGTGGCCGCGTGTGGGTGATGGTCACGAGCCAGGAGGCCATCGACAACCTGAGTCTGCCCGTGGGCAACGACTTTTCAAAGATCCAAGGCCGCTTCAATACCCGCCTTTCGCTCTCCAGCTCCAGCGTGGACGAGGTTATCCAGCGCCGTGTGCTCGAGAAGACCGCACCGGCGGCCGATACACTTGCCCAACTCTATAAGCAGGACTCCGCCGTCCTCAAAAATAACTTCACCTTTGAAGAGTCGCGCGCCGATCTTGCGGGCTATGCCAACGCCAAGGAGTTTGTCGCCAGCTACCCGTTTGTGGGCTATCAGTTTAAGCTCCTGCCCGACGTCATGACCGAGGTGCGCAAGCACGGTGTCAAGGCCAAGCACATGTCCACGGGCGAGCGTTCCATGCTGAGCGCTTTCCAGGAGAGTGCTCAGGCTATCCAGCATGAGCAGACCGGCGCGCTCGTGCCGTTCTGGCGTTTCTTCGACACAATCTCCAAGGATCTGGAGCACGGCATCATTCAGGTCGTTGTCTGTGCGGAGCGCGCGTCTGAAAACGCAGAAGGTCTTGAGAGCTACGATGTCCGGGTGCTTAAGCTCCTGTACTTGATCCGCTACATCGGCTACGTTAAGGCCTCGGTCGAGAACATCTCCATCTTCATGATTGATAGCCTGGACGTGGACAAGCGCGCCCTCAAGGACCGCGTCAAGGAATCTCTCGCCCGCTTGGAGCGCGAAAACTACGTTGCGCGCCAGGGTGATACCTACAGCTTCCTTACCGACGAGGAGCAGGAAATTGCGCAGGAGATTGCGCAGACTCCGATTGACAACGCTAAGGTGATCGAGTCTATCAAGAAGCGCCTGTTCGATAGCATCTACACTGCGCGCAAGCTCAATCGCGGGACCAACGACTTCCCCTTTGACCGCTACGTGGATGGCTCGATTCATGGATCCAACATGGGCGGCATGGAACTATCCGTGGTGACTATGGCCAGCGATCTGGGCCGTGCGGACGATGCCGAGCTGGCATTGAAATCCGTGGATAAGGCCATCGTGGCCTTGAGCGACGAGGTGGATTATTGGGCCCCACTCGTCAACGCCGCTAAGATTTGCATGTACGCCCAGACGCGCAACCTGCAGGAGCTACCGCCGAGTACCCGCCAGATTGTCGAGGCCAAAATGCGCGAGAAGGACTTTAACGAGAAAGAGGCTGACATCCTTTTGAGCGAGGCCGTGCTCCATGCACGTTGTGCGGTCGATGGCCGCATGGTTGAGGTCCGCGCGGCCAAGCCCGCCCAGGTCTTTGAGCAGGTGCTGGCGCAGCTGTGCGACGTAATCTTTAGTAAGGCTGGCTATATCGGCGCGCCGGTCAAGGACGATTCCGATATCCGCTCCACGCTGGCGGGCAACATTCAAACTGGGCTCGATGGCATGGACGCTGGGAATGCGCGCGCCCTTAAGGAGGTTGAAGATTACCTCCGAGTTCAGCATCAGCGTCACTTGGATACCGCTATGGGCGATATTCAGCGCAAGTACCAGCAAAAGCCCTATGGCTGGCGCGAGATCAATATCGCAAATGTGGTGGCGCAGCTTGTGGTGGAGCAGCGCGCGCAGGTGCTGTTTGGCGGTCAGACGGTTCAAGCTGACGACAGCCGCATGGTGGCGCTCCTGCGCAAGGATGCCGATAAGGCCCAGGTGCGCTTGCGCATGCGCATGAGCGACCGGTTGCTACGCGCCACGGGCGAACTCATGTGTGACCTGTTTGATCTCAAGACCGTGCCCTCCAACGAGGATAAGCTCGTGGCCGAGCTCAAAGAGCGCCTTGAGGGCTTGCGCGAGGCGTGCCTCGCCATGGCACGCGACTACTACACGGGCATCAAACCGGCCTACCCGTATCCCGGTGAGGACGAGTGCGAGAAGATGCGCTCGGAGGTGGCCGACGTCCTTAAGGACCAGAACGAGGCCGAGGCGTTCTTGACCACGTTCACCAAGCATGAGGAGCGTTTGCTCGATGCCAAGGAAGACTTTGACAAGGTGGTTGAGTTCTTCGAGTCCAATCAACGAACAGCGTTTGACCACGCCAGGGATTTCTTGAACCGCACCGAGGGTATCGAGTATGCCTCCGATGACATTCCCGGTGCGGTGGAGAACGTGGCAACGGTTCGTGAGATCCTCAAAGATCCCAAGCCCTACGGCCGTATTAAAGACCTGCAGCCGCTTATGGACCCCGTCGAGGATGACATGAAAAAGCTGTTGGGCATCCGCCGCAATGAGTTTTTGTGTCGCATCGAGAGCGATCTGCAAGACCTGCGGGCGCAGGCCGAGAGTCAAAAGGGCTTTGTCAATCAGGCCAAGGATGCCATAGCAGACGCCGGCACCAAATACGAGTCGTTCAAAAACCGTGTCCACAGCGCTCAAAGTCTCAACGAACTGAGCGTTGTTGCAACTAACTGGGGCGACTGGCTCAGTGCGGCGGCCAACGAGATGTACGACGCTGTGGATGAGGCCCGCGTGCGTATGAACAACGAGCGCCGCACCACCGAGGTCATGAGTACGGGCGAGGTGGTCAAGAAGGTCTCCAACAAGGGCGCCGCATCGTCTGCTCCCGTGCCCGCGCCCAAGCCCCAGCGCAAGATCAAGACTGTGCGCCGCGCCGATCTGGCCAAGCCGAGTCGTCTCTTGTCCGCAGAGGACGTGGAGCGCTACGTGGACGACCTGCGCTCCCGCCTTATGCAGGCGCTCGCTGCAAACGACGAGATCCGTATCAACTAACCCGCGGAGCCACCGGTGCCAAAGCGCGCACCGGTGGCTTATGGCGTTTAGAAAGGCTCATCAACCATGAACGATTCTGCTCTTAAGAGCTTCTGCACCTGGGCCCGTACGGAGCTCATCAAAGGCGTGGAGGCGCAGATGGTGCGTTACGGCATCACCGAACCTGCACCCGCGCCCGTTGGGTCCGAGACCGTCAACTGCCTACCCCTAAGTCCGGCTGAGATTGAGCAACGCGACGAACTGCTGCGCATGCAGGCAGAGGTGGGTCACGAGGCGCTGCGCGACCGTGCGGCCTACACCTGGTTCAACCGCATCGTGGCCATTCGCTTCATGGATGCATGCGGATGGCTTCCCAGCCGTATGCGCATGCTAAGTCGCGCGGACGGCAGCCATGGCAGCGAGGCCGTGGAGAACGCACTGGACGTGGAAATAACGACGGCCGATACTGATCGCATAGCCGAGCTCAAGATGGCGGGCTTGGATGAACCGTTGTGGCGCTACCTGTTTGTTGCTCAGTGCGAGGAGCTTGCCGATTGCCTGCCGGGCGTCTTTGAACGCGTGGGCGGAGCCATGGAGCTGCTGTTGCCCCAGGGCCTCATGATGGCTGACAGTGTGGTGGGCAAACTCAATGCCGTCCTCACTGACGAGGACTGGCGCGAGGGCGTAACCGTTCTGGGCTGGATGTATCAGTACTACAACGCCGACGTTAAAGACGAGTTCTTCAAGTCCAAGCGCAAGGCAGCGGCGGCGGACATCGCGCCCGCCACGCAGCTCTTCACCCCCGAGTGGATCGTGCGCTATATGGTCGAGAACTCGCTCGGCCGTCTGTGGATGCTCAACAATCCGGGGAGTTCGCTACGCGAGCGCATGGAGTATTACATCGAGCCCGATGCTGAGCACGAGGACTTCATTCGCATTTCGAGTCCCGAGGAGATAACCCTCTGCGACCCCGCATGCGGCTCGGGCCATATCTTGGTCTATGCGTTTGAGCTGCTCTTCCATATGTACGAGGAGCGCGGCTATCGTGAGCGCGAGATTCCCGAGCTCATTCTTACTAAAAACCTCGCAGGCATGGAAATCGATTCCCGCGCGGCACAGATCGCGGAGCTGGCGCTTGCCATGTGCGCCCGCGAGCACGACCGTCGCTTCTTTAGGCGTGGCGTTCGCGCCGACGTTACCGTGCTCTCGAGCATCCCGCTAGGGGAGGACGAGCTGCCGGGTAACAAGAAGCTCGCCGAGGAGCTGAGTCATTTGGGCGAGATTGGTTCGCTGCTCAATCCTTCAGAGGACGAGATCGACGAGCTCAAGGCTGCCGCCGCGAGTTGTTCCGATGACCTTTTTGCCGCTACGGCCAAAACTAAGCTCGAAAGCGCTGCCGCCATCTGCGAGAAGCTGTCCCGTCGTTTTACCTGCACCGTTGCGAATCCTCCGTATATGGGCAGCAGCAGCTTTAATCCATTCATGAGCAAGTGGATCAAGAAGAACTACCCCGACGTGAAGAGCGACCTGTTCTCCAGTTTTGTCGTTCGCATGTTCAAATTTGCTAAAGATCATGGTGAGTGCGGCGTAATGTCGCCTTTCGTCTGGATGTTTATCGGAAGTTACGAGAAGCTCCGCAACGAGATTATCAACGACAGAACGCTGACTTCTCTCATCCAGCTTGAGTACTCGGGCTTTGCTGGCGCTACTGTGCCCATCTGTACCTATACGTTCCACAACTCATTCATTAAGGGCTACAAGGGCGGCTATGTTCGCCTTTCTGACTTCGTTGGAGCTGCTGCCCAGGCCCCCAAGGCCCTCGAGGCAATCCAAAACCCCGACTGCGGCTGGTTCTACCGCCGCGATGCCGATACCTTCAAGCAAATCCCCGGCACCCCCATAGCCTACTGGGCCAGTGACGGGTTACTCTCTGCTTTCTCTTTGGGCCACTCCGTTGGCGATTATTCGGACTATACAGGGTCTCAAAATAAAACAGGCGACAACAATTTATATTTGCGCTTGTTTTGGGAGGTCGGCGCGCGTTCGGTTGGGCGAAAAGGCTCATGGGCTACTTACTCAAAGGGCGGCGACTTTCGTCGATGGTTTGGCAATCTTCATTGGTTGGTTTCGATCAAAAAGGACGCAATTGAGTTTTACCAGAGTAATCCGACCTCCAATTTACTGGCGTCAAAATATTGGTTCAGTGAAGGCGTTTGTTACACAATGCTGACATCAGGCAAGCCGAGTTTCAGGCTGTTGCCGCCGACGGGCGGATTTGACATGGCCGGCCCATGCATTTGTGGCCTGGGCTCAAGCGAGAACTGGACCCTAGGTTTCCTTAATTGCTCTATTGCCGCCGATGCCCTCAGCATGCTTAACCCTACTCTTAACATGCAGGCGAGAGACATCAAAGCACTTCCCATGCTTATTTCCGCTGAGTATAAACCGGCAATTAATAGTCTGGTCGATAGCAATGTGTCCATTTCAAAAAATGATTGGGACTCGTTTGAAACCTCTTGGGATTTCAAACGTAACCCTTTGGTTTAGGTGGGGTTCATGTTTGAATATATTTCAGCAAATGAAGTTGTCTTTGTTGAGACGAATCCTGCATGGGTCAAAAACGGTATGACGTGCAAGTCTTTGGGCCCTATACTTTCGCCGCTTCTAAGGTTCTTTGTTGTCGAAACTCCCGCTCCGGGATTGTCCAACAGAAGCGTTTCGGTCTCTGAATACGGATGGGATGCTCCTTGGAGAAAGCCTCAATATTTGAATAAAAAGCTAAAGGCAGCAAGCTCAAATAAGTCTTTATATTGGTCTGCCGCGGCTGTTGGTGATATGGAACAGGCTTTGCGTAATGCTGATTTGTTTGATTGCGCTGGCATCGAGTCAAAGCCCTTCGAGTCTGCTGTCTTTTATGATGCCAAAAGCAATCAAACGATCAGTTTGTTTTATCACTTACGAAATGGATTTGCTCACGGCAGATTCTGTGCATTTAAGTCAAAGGGCGATATATGGTTCGCTATCGAGGATGTTGCGGGAAAACGAAAGGATGACCCGGCAGGTGACATCAAAAGACTCACTGCAAGAATTCTAATCAAGAATTCGACTCTATGTAAATGGATGAAGCTGATAAAGGCTGGGCCTGATATTCGTTAATGGGTTTCAGCTCGTGTCCGGGTATTTAGTTGGCTTTAACTAGTGAGCTGAGAAATGATATCAAGTTGTCTTTCCTTTACGCTTGATGCAGTTCGCAGGGTTTGGCTTGCGACTTCATGAGTCACTAGTGCGTTTTTGCAAATGCCCGATGCGGTGAATAGCTTTTCCAGAAGTCGATCGGTAAGGTCGGGGTATTTTTGGAGATTTCGGTCCCTTAGTTTAAGCCTCTTGACAACTCATCAACAATGAAAGGATGGCCTCATGGCCACTTTACTTCAAGATAAATACGAGGCTCGCAAGGCCGAGGTTAATGCTCGCTTTGAGCAGCTTCGCGCTAACGAGGAAGAGCTCAACCGAATCTTTGCCAAGATCTACAACATGGAGGGTGAGGTGCCCATAGAGGTCGAGGATAAGTACGTTTCGGTGGCTCGCATCTTCGATACCGCCGACGAGATTCCCGAGAGCTATAAGGGCAACAAATACGTGCGTACCAAGCGCGACGAGATCACCTCGCTCATAAGCTATGCCGTGGGCTGCATGTTCGGCCGCTATTCGCTGGACGTGGACGGTCTGGTTCTGGCCGACCAGGGTGCCACGGTCTCTGACTATCTGGCCAAGATGCCCGATCCCGAGAACGTGACCTTTATGCCCGATGGCGACAACGTGCTGCCCATTACCGACGATGAGTACTTTGACGACGACATCGTGCGTTACTTTATCGACTTTGTGCGCACCGCGTACGGCGAGGAAACGCTCGAGCAGAACCTGGCCTTTATTGCCGAGGCGCTCGGCGGCAAGGGTACCTCGCGCGAGGTAATCCGCACCTACTTTTTGAAGGACTTCTTTAAGGACCACTGCCAGACCTATAAGAAGCGCCCCATCTACTGGCTGTTCGACAGCGGCAAGAAGAACGGCTTCAAGTGCCTTGTTTACATGCATCGCTACCAGCCTGACCTGTTGGCTCGCATCCGCACCGACTATGTGCATGAGCAGCAGGAGCGCTATCGTGCCCAGATCGGGTATGCCAACGATGCCCTTGTCAGTGCCGAGCGCGGCGAGCGCGTGCGCTTGGATAAGCGCATCAAAAAGCTCAACGACCAGCTCAAAGAGACCATTGCCTACGAGGAGAAACTGCACCACTTGGCAGACCAGATGATTAAGATCGACCTGGATGACGGCGTCAAGGTCAACTACGCCAAGTTTCAGGATGTGCTGGCGAAGATTAAGTAACTGCAGATACGGTAAGGATATTCATGCCCAAGATCGATGTAGAAGAACAGCTCAAGCTGCGGTTTTTGCAACCGTTGCCCGCATACATGCCCCGCCGTGTGGTGGTTTGGCACGATGCAGACGGCGAGTTTGCTCCTGAGTTTGAACGTTTGGCCGCCGAGGGCTTCGACGGTGCGGGGACTGATGACGGCGTTATGCCCGCTCACGGTAACTTTGAGCGCCCAGTGCGGTTTGTTGAAGCCTGCGAGGGCCGCATGTTTGCCGTCAAGAAGCTCGTCAACCGCGATGACCTTGTGAGCGATATCTTGCTGTATCGCCGTTGCCCGCGCGGCAGGCTTGAGGGCGATTGGCTTGCCGATGTTGAGCTGTATGCTGACCGGTTTCAAGCTGATTATCTTTCGCTTTTGGCCGATCAGCTGGGTATCGAGAATATCGATGCCGTGCGCGAGAGCTTGCGAGCGCACAAGGCGTTCTTTATCGCCAAGTCCCGCTGCGCTAAGTTTGTCGCATGCGTTCCGCATGCCGCGAGTGCATCCGATATCGAGCGCGGAATCCTTACGGTGATCTTTGGCGGCAAGGAGCCGGGCGACGCGCGGCCCGCGTTTGTATTGCGCGGCTGCATGGCCACGCTGCTGCACGAGGGTCCCGAGGCGCTGGCCGCGCTGGTGGATAAGTACTGTGTGCGCGATGTTCTCGCTGCCTTTATGCTGCGCTGTTATGGGTTTGATGGACCGCTGCACGAGCGTGATTCACTTCTTATGCTTGCATCCCATGTGCTTCTTACGGCGGCATCCACCGCACTTCCCGAGGGAGCGCTCAAGGGGCTCGAAAACTATATGGCTCCCGCCTACGGCCCCTATTGCCTTGAGGCGGTACGTACGTGGGACCAGGCCGCCGATGCCCGGGCATCGAGCGAGGACCTATTTGAGATTTGTCGTTTAGTTGAGGATGCCCGCGGGCTCTTTGCACGGTTCGAGACCCTGCCGATCGATGCGCTGGCTTCGCTTGATGTGTTCCCGTGCGTCAACGAGGCTGTGCTCTCGCAGCTGTTCTGCTCGTTTGCGCAAGGTGCAGACCGTGTTGAGGATGCGCGTGCCTTTGCTGCGCGCCGTTGCGACCTAAGCTGGTACCGTCGTGTCGAGAGCTACTTTGACCTGCTTGTCGCTGTGGCCGATATGTGCGCGTTTAGGCAGACGCACGCGGGTGGGTTCCATCTGGCGCAGTCCCAGCAGGTGTGGGATGCCTATACGTCCGATTGGTATGCCATGGACGCTGCCTATCGCCATATGTGCACCGCGTATCTGCGGGCACGCTCCGTCGAGTGCGATGCGCTCGAGGAACCTGCCCGCGCCGTGGCGGACTGGGCGGAGAATCTCTACAGCAACTGGTTCTTGGCGGATGCCAATGCCTGCTGGGCGGCTGCTGCGCAAGGGGAGTGGGCCGATTGCGGCTACATCGATGGTCCCGCACGGCAGGATGAGTTTTACTGGCATGTGCTGCCCGCCTTTGTGGGTTCTGCCAAAACAACGGTCGTTATCGTGAGCGATGCGCTGCGTTATGAGGTTGCCCGCGACGTTGCGGCGCTGCTCGAGCGCGAACGCGGCGGCAACGTCAAGGTCTCTAGCATGCAGGCGGTCTTTCCCTCCATTACCGAGGTGGGCATGCCTGCGCTGCTGCCGCACCAGGTGCTTGAGCTTGCAGAGGATGGCGCGTTTGTGTTGGCTGACGGCATGCCCACTGCGACGACTCCGCAGCGCGAGGCCGTACTTACCCACGTTGAGCCCACGGCCCGCGCTTTGCGCTCGAGCGCATACCTCAACATGGCGGGAACCGAGCGCAAAGCGCTGCTCAAAGACTCCAGGCTCGTTTATCTCTACCACAACAAGATCGATGCCACGGGCGAGAAGGCAGCTACGCAGGATGACGTTTTCGATGCCTGCGTGGACACCGTGGAGGAACTTGCCGCGTTGGCGCGCCGCGTGTGCACCGACGCCCCGGGCGCGCGTGTTGTTATGACGGCGGATCATGGCTTCATCTACACGCGTCGTGAGCTCAACGAGTGCCAGATGCTCGGCAAGCCAGACCTTCCCTTCCTTGACGCTCCTGTCATGCACGGCAAGCGTCATCTGGTGGTGCCCAACGAGGCCGTGGCCAAGCTTTCGGAAGAAGCATGCGGGGTGTTTGTTAATGTTGGCATGGGACGTTTAGGTGCCGGTTTTGAGGGATTTGCCCCGCGCGAGAACGTGCACTTCAAGCGTCCCGGCGGCACTAACAACTACGTCCACGGCGGCATGAGCCTGCAGGAGCTCTGCGTGCCCGTTATCGGATTTTGGCGTGCGCGCTCGGGTTCCAAGGGCTTTGTCGATACGCGCGTGGCGACGCTGCGCGTGCTAAGCGAGGGACGCCGAGTGACCAACTCGCTCTTCTCGGTCAACTTGATCCAGGAAGAACCCGCCCAAGGCAAGGTCTTGCCGTGCGAGTATGAGCTGGTGTTTACCGACGCAAGCGGCAACGAGGTGAGCGATACAGTCAAGGCGCATGCCAACAAGACTTCTGCTAACTCGCAGGAGCGCGTGGTGCATGCCAAGTTTGCGCTGCGTGCAGCGGATGGATTCTCGGCCAAGGGTCCGTACTATCTGGTCTGCCGCGAGCGCGAAACGGGCAAGATCGTTTGGCGCGAGACGTACACCATTGCTGTTTCGTTTGCCCCTGTTGCTGACTTTGGTTTTTAGGAGTGTGCCCTATGTTTGATAGCCATGATGACGATCTGTGGGAAGTTCCCTCGATTGATGTGGATGTGCCTGTGGAGGAGGCCGTGCCCGTGGAGGAAGCCGTGCCTGCGGAGGAGGCCGTGCCTGCCCCGGAGCCGTTTGGTGCTGTGCCCGTTGAGTCTGCGGCGACCACCAAGGACGAATCCTCGACCGATGGCTATGACCAGGCCGCGGCCGAGGCCCCCGAGGACGACGGCTACGACATGGATGGCCTTGACGGCAAGCTGCTTGAGCACTTTGCTGGCAAGATCGTGCGTAAGGACCTGACGGCCCTTATGAAGCGCGGCGCCAACGTGCCCACCTTTGTGCTGGAGTACCTGCTGGGCATGTACTGCTCAACCGACGACGAGGATGCCGTGGCAGAGGGTTTGGACCGCATTCGCAGGATCCTCACTGATAACTACGTGCGTCCCGACGAGTCCGAGCGCATTAAGTCCAAGATCCGCGAGTTGGGTCGTTTTACCATCATCGACAAGGTGACGGCCAAGCTCGACGAGTACAAAGATATCTACGTGGCGTCGTTTGCCAACCTGACCATCGAGCCGTTTGTGATGCCGGCCGAGTACGTGCGCGACTATTCTAAGATTCTGCAGGGTGGCATTTGGTGCATTATGAGCATCGAGTATCGTCATCCCGTGGATGAGGAAGACGAGTTTGGCATGGAGGTCTTTGGCGACGATGCGCCGCGCCGCTCCAAGGCCAAGCGCAAAAAGCGTGGACCCGAGGACTCTCCGTTTAGCGTGGCGTCGCTCACGCCCATTCAGATGCCCAATCTGGACCTGGATGCCATGATTGACGAGCGCCAGTACTTTACGCGCGACGAGTGGCTCAATATGCTGCTGCGCTCTGCCGGCTATGAGTCCAGCGAGCTTTCGGAGAAAGAGCGCCTGCACTTTATCGAGCGTATGGTGCCGCTCATCGAGCGCAACTACAACCTGTGCGAGTTGGGTCCCCGCGGCACCGGCAAGAGCCATATCTACAAAGAGGTCTCGCCATACGCCATCTTGCTTTCGGGCGGCCAGACCACCACGGCCAACCTGTTCGGCCGCATGAACTCCATGCGCGCCGATCGCGTGGGCTTGGTGGGCCATTGGGATTGCGTGACGTTCGACGAGGTCGCCGGCATGCGCTTTAAGGACACCAATGCCGTGCAGATCATGAAGGACTACATGGCGAGTGGCAGCTACGCGCGCGGCCGCGACCAGATCAACGCCGATGCCTCCATGGTCTTTGAGGGCAACATCAACGACACCGTGCAAAATGTCCTTAAGACCACGCACCTGTTTGACCCGTTCCCGCCGGAGTTTAACAACGATTCGGCCTTCTTCGACCGTATCCACTATTACCTGCCGGGCTGGGAAATTCCCAAGATGCGTTCGAGCCTGCTGACCGGGCATTATGGCCTGATCACCGACTGCCTGTCGGAGTTTTGCAAGGAGATGCGCCGCAAGGACTTTACACACCATATCGACCGCTACTTCCGCTTTAACAGCGACTTTAACAAGCGCGATGAGATCGCCGTGCGCAAGACCTTTAGCGGCCTGGCCAAGCTGCTGTTCCCCGACGAGGCCATGGACAAGGACGACGTGCGCTGGCTGTTGGATTACGCCATCGAGGGCCGTCGCCGCGTAAAGGAGCAGCTCAAGATTATGGCGGGCGTCGAGTTTATCGACGTCAACCTGGGCTATATGGATGCCGACAACCCGCAGGACGTGCACGTGGTGCGCGTGCCCGAGCAGTCCGAGGACACGCTGATTCCCGACGGGCCGCTGCTGTCCGGCCACGTGTTTGGCGTGGGCAGGTCGCAGGGCGGCGAGGTTGCCGTGTACAAGCTGGAGAACAAGGCGGTTGCCGGCGAGTGCAAGTTTAAGCACGAGGGCGTGGCATTTAACAAGCCGGTGCGCGATACGTTGGAAGCGGCGTTTGACAACTTTGTAAACCTGGCGAACCGCGTGGCGCCGGGCATGCACATTGGCTCCAAGGATTATCTGCTGTTCTACAACGACCTGCAGAGCAAGGGCCTGTCCGAGGAAGTTTCGCTCGCCGAGTTTGTGGGACTTTGCTCTGCGGCATGCAACCGCCCGGTGATGCCCGCGCTGGCGATTCCGGGAATCTTGCGCATGTCGGGCTCTATGGACGAGATCCGCGGGCTCGAGGACATTATGCGCGTAGCCAAAAACGCCGGCGCCAAGCGCGTGATTTTGCCGCTGAGTGCCATTGCGGGCCTGCAGAGCGTTTCGTCCGAGATTATCTCGGGCCTGAGCCCGGTGTTCTATATGGATGGCGACCCGGTTGACGCCGCGAAGAAGGCGCTAGATCTGTAGGGGTGCAGGCGAGCGGGCTTGCGTGCACGTGGGCCCTCGGGCGTGTTGGCGTGTTCGGGTAAGGAGGCCTTGCCATGGCGGACGAGCGTTGCGTTGGCGAGCTGCTCGACGAGCTGTTTGGCTTTGAATCGGTAGCCAAGCGTCAGACGGCGCTTGAGCAGTACGATCGCGGGGAGCTGGTGCGCAAGGCGCGCTCCCGCGAGCTGTTAGGTGTGCTTAGAGGCGTCGAGGCTGCCGAGCACACTGCGCGCGAGTCTGCCGTTCGGGCAGTTGACGGGTATGTTCGCCGTGTTGAGGATGCTGCACTTGCGCGCGCTCGCAAGCAGGCGGGCATTGTTGGTCCACTGCGGATGGAGCGTCGCTATGCTGCTTTTTTGCGCATGGAGGACAAGGCCGAGCTGCTGGCCCGTTTGGAGCAGACGCTTGCGTTTGTCGAGGTAAAGCTGCGCGCGAATACAGCGACCAGGGTTCGTGCGGCGTACGATGCCGCGGGGGCTATGGTGTTGCAGGGCGTGGCGCGCTTGAGTGACGTGCGCGTAGTGGATGCTGTGCCCCTGGATGCCGATCTGCTATGTACGCAGCTGGAGCAGTTGCGTTGTGCCGCCGATGCGACGGACCTTGCGGGCATGATCACAGCGACGTTTGAGTCTGAGCTGAGTGCGACAGGCCCGCAGCGCGCTGACGGGTTTACGGGCGATTTGGCTGGCGATGTAGCTGGTGACGTGGCGTTGGAGCGCGAGCTTACGAACGTGCGCGGCGCAGCGCAGCGAGCGCGCTTGGCGGCGCAGGCGTATCGGGCCGAGCGCGCCGCCCGCGTTGCGGGAAGCACGGTGGAGCCGGTATCGTTGCCCGAGCCTGCTTGCGTTGCGTGCGAGACGACGTGCGATGCCGGGGAGCTTTCCGAGTTGCTCGCTCAGGTTGCGAAGTCATTTGAGACCTACCGTCGTGTTGTTGCCGACGGCGGGTTGTTCTGTGCGTTTGGCACGGGCTCGCCGCATGGGATTTGCACGGGCTCGAGCTATTTCGACTACGATTCTCGGCTTGACGAAGACGTGCTGGTGGGCGAGTACGATGGTGCAACCAGGCATACTGTTCGGCGTGAGGTTGCGATTCCCGAGCTGGTGGATGAGGCTTCGGCCGAGGGCGGCGACTCGCTCGAGGTTGCTGTAGCGCGCATGCGTGAGTTTAACGGGCGTCGCTACGATGGTGTGCTGGATGAGGATCCTGCGCGCCATGTGAATGCGTTTTGGTATGGACTCAAAAAGCTCAGCCAGTATTGCGAGGCCGCCGTGCGTGTGGATGAGCGTGCTTGGGATTGCTTTATCGATAAGGTGCAGTTCGCCTACGATGAGCCCGTGGGCCGTTTGGCCACGCAGATGGACGACAAACAGGCGGCGGCTTTTGTTGCTACTGTGGATGTGCTTGGCGCTGCTGAGTAGGGCCCTGGTCTGGTAGGAGGCTTCACCATGAAGATCGACGTTGATGTAGACCAGCTACGCGAGAGCCTGCTCGATCGCGCTGGGAGCGCAGCCGGCGTGGGCTTTCCCGCTGCCATGCTCGACGCAGTGGATATCGAGGATGAGTCGCCCCAAGAGCTCCTGGCCCGAGCCGAACGCGAAGGCCTCGACCTCCGCGACTTTGCCGTCGACGATGAGGGCGACGGCTATGATACGGACGAGGACTGGTAGCCGCGATTGAACTTCAACCCCTTTCCTTCAATAAGTGGCGGTGAAATAGGGACTGTTTAGACTGCTAGAAGGCCTATTCAGTCCCTATTTCACCGCAACTTATGGGTGGGGATGGCTACGACGCCAGCGTGGCAATGACGGCTTCGTCGCCGGCGTATATGAGGGTGTTGCCGTCGGGGATGATCGTTTGGCCGTCGCGTTTGAGCATCACCACGATAAACGGGTGCTTGCCTTGCGGCACATCGCGCAGGCGCTGTCCTGCCAAGCGACCGTGGGGCGTCACGGTGACCTCGCGCAGCGTAACCTCGGCACGCTCTTCAAACGTTGGCGCGGCCATAACCAGAAGGTCGCCTTCCTCGATGACGGTATCGCCGTTGGGCAGCACCGGGTGCGCACCGTCGCGCAGCACCAAGACCACCAGCATGTCCGTGGCGCTGCCAATATCTGCGAGTGAGCGCCCCACAAACGGATGTCCGGCGCCTACCTTGAGTTTGACAAACGACATGCCGTCCTCGTCGCGGTAGTCGTTAAACGTGCGGCGCACGTCGCCTTCTGCATCGATCATATCGAGCTTTTTCGCCACCGCCGGTAGCAGCGAGCCCTGCACCACAATGCTCGACACGGCGATCACAAACACCAGGTCAAACAGGTCGTGCCCACCGGGAACACCGACCACCACGGCAAAGAGGCTAAACACGACCGAAGCCGCGCCGCGCAGGCCCGCCCAGCTTACGAGCGCGACCTGGCGAGGGTTCGTCTTAAAGGGCGCCAACAACATGCCGACGGCGATGGGGCGGCTCACAAAGAGCATAAACGCCATGAGTGCCAGGCCCGGTAGCAGCATTTGCGGCAGACGTGCGGGTGTGACAAGCAGGCCCAGCAAGAAGAAGATGGTCATCTCGGCCATCTCGGTGAGGGTATCGAAGAAGTGCGCCATCTCGACCTTGCCGGTGATGTCGCTCGCACCCAGCACGATGCCCGCCAGGTATACAGCCAAAAAGCCGTTGCCGCCCAGGTAGCTTGGCAGCGCGTAGGCGACGATCGCCACGGCGAACAAAAAGATAGTCTGCGCGCCCTCGGCCGTTGCGTGTGCGCGTTCAATCAGGCGGCTGGATGTCCAGCCGATGACAAGGCCCAGCCCCACGCCCAGGATGATCTGCTTGGCCAGCAGCACGGGAATGTCGATATTGCCGCCCGCCGCAAGGGTCGCGAGCACCGCGGTGAGCATGTAGGCGACGGGGTCGTTGGAGCCCGATTCGACCTCGAGCAGCGAGTCGGTGCCGCTCCTCAGCGACAGGTTGTGCTCGCGCAGCACGCTAAAGACGCTCGCCGCGTCGGTCGATGCCACGACCGAGCCCAGCAGCAGGCCGCCGATCCAGTCGAAGCCCAGCGCGAAGTGCGCAAACGCGCCGGTGATGCCAGCGGTGATGACAACGCCGAGCGTGCTCAGCAGCACCGCCGGCGCGGCGACGGGCTTGGCACGGTCGATGTTGGTGTTAAAGCCGCCGTAGAACATGATGAACAGCAGCGCCGTGCTGCAGACGGTTTCGGTGAGCGCGTAGTCGCTAAAGTCGATGTGCGCCGGGCCGTTGACGCCCAGCAGCATGCCGAGCGCGATAAAGATGAGCAGGGTGGGGAAGGGGAGCTTTTTGCCGACGGGTTTGATGGTCAGGCACAAAATGATGACGAAGCCGATAAAGAGAAGGATCTGATTCATGAATAGTGTCCGCTCCTGGGTGGTTTGCGTGGCACGGTCAGTTGTCTGCGGTTATTTGTACCCAAAGATGGTGGGTTTATGGGGTTGGGCCGCGGGCGTTCGCATTATCGACACGAGGCTGGGGCGCGGGCGGCGCCGGCTGGGGCGTTGATGCTGGCGGCGTGGTGTTTCCGGGGCGTGCGGGCGGCTGCTTGTGACCGTTGGCTGCGGCGGCACTTTCCAGCGTTATTGCATCGGAGTACAATGGGTAACGTTTAAGTTCAACTTGAAGTTTTAGTCGTGACATCGGGCTTCGGCCGTAATGCAGGGAAAGGCGTTCCATGGCGATCTATGTGACATCTGATGCTCACGGGCACGTGCGCGCGCTGGACGAGGCCCTTTCCAAGATCTCGCTGACGTCCGACGACACGCTGTATGTGCTGGGCGACATGATCGACCGCGGCCCCGATCCGGTCGGCGTCATCAACTTGGTGCGGTCGCTGCCCAACACTCGCGTGCTTAAGGGCAACCACGAGCAGATTATGCTCGACGCGATTATTGGGCAGGACCCGCTCGATGCCGAGACTTGGGATATCAACGGTGGCTGGACGACGCGCGAGCAGCTTAACGACATGGAATTTGAGGCGTACGAGGAGCTTGTGCGATGGGCTGCCGCCCTGCCGCTCTATGCGGTGGTCGAGACTGCCGAGCGGCCGTACCTGCTGGTGCACGCCGGTATTCAGGCCGAGGCGGCGCGTGCGTTTTTGCTTGAGCATGGTGTCGATTGCGGCGACGGCAGGGGAGCGGTCGATGCCGATCGCGAGTTGCTGCAGCAAATGCTCGCCGTGCAGTCGTCCGATGACTTGCTCTGGATTCGTCACGGCTATTGGGATGCTCCGACGGGGCTGCTTTCTGCCGAGGGCAAGGGCCCGGTCGTGGTGAGCGGCCACACGCCCACGGTATCGCTGGGGCGCTATTGCGAGGTTGGCGGCCTGGCGGGACTTGATGAGGAGTCGGGCCGCGGGCAGATGGTGCTCCTGGGTGGCGAGGATACCGCCGGCGTGCCCGATCGCATCGATATCGACTGCGCCGCCGCCACCGGCTCCGAGTTCGGCCGCGTGGGTATCCTGCGCTTGGATGACGGGGCGGAGTTCTACGCGAACATCAACCCGGGCGAATAACCTTGTTCCGCCGTTCTACCGAACGGCGGCCACGTTGACGCTGTGCAGCCCCGAAGCACCCCATCTTGTCGCTCAAACCGTCGCTCGCGTATGGAAGTACGCGTCGCTCCTCTTTCGCGCCAACCTGGGGCACTTCGAGACTGCTCGCTGTCGGTGCCAAAACATCGACGTTTCTTTTCTTCAAATTGATTCGAATTAGGCCCCGTACGGGTTGCGGGCTCGTTCTATGCGCTGGCGGATGTGGGCGTACTCGATAATCAGCAGCACCAGCAATAGGGCCATGATGGCCAGGTAGCTCACCACGGCGCCCATCAGGCCAAGCAGGTTGATCAGGATCACCGGGAGCACCACGCTCACGGCGAAGCAGATCAGGTAGATCTTGGTGACGTCTCCAGCGTGGCGCAACACCGTGATGATGGCGTAGATGAAGTCGATGGCTGCGGTTACACCGCCGGCGACAACCATCAGCAGCGCCAATGTGCGGTAGCGCTCAAAATTGAGGCCGTACATAAAGCTCATGAGGGGAATGCCGGGGCCTGCCATAAATGCGGCACACACGCCGGTGATGGCCACGATCAGTGCCATAACGGCGACAATAATAAGGTCAAAGCGCCTACGTTGACGCGGGTTCGCCCAAATGCTCGACAGACGCAAAAGCTGCGGTTTATAGACAAATCCAATGCTCAGTAAAATAGCCTGCGCCGGAAAGAACAGGGCATTAAAGTACAGCTGATATTTGTAGGCCAGCATGCCTTCCATCACAAACTTGGGCATGCTCTCGATGAGGTTGAACAGGAATAGTGCACCAAAGAGCGGAGCGCACTGGACAAACAGGTGGCCGACCTCGCGCAGGCTCACGCGGTGCGATTTTTCGGTCTCGAGCAGGGCGAGCGGCGCGGTGACCAGCACGAGCGAGGCGATGGCGGTGACACCCATGGCCATGGCCGCGATGGGCATGCTGCGCGTAAGGAACAGCGCCACGCTAAAGACCGCGATGACGCCGGCGGAGCGCAGCGTTTGGCTCATGCCGGCCAGGTAGAGTTTATCGGCCTGCTGCAGGCGGCCCTCGTACACGTCCGCCACACCGTCGATCGCCTTATACAGGTAGACGCCCAGGCCAATCGTCGCCATTTGCGCGTCATAGCCGCGGGCGCTGCTGTACATGAGGCCGCAGCCCAGGGCGAGTGCTCCGCAAAGCCAGCGATTGAGCTGGTAGGAGGCGAATGACGTCGTTTCGTCGATGTCCGAGACCTGGAAATTGCGCACGCCGTAGTTGCACGCGATCATGATGAGCGTGCCGGTGACAAAGGCGATGGAGAACTTACCGGCTTCCTCGGCGCCCACAAGCTGCGTTGACACGATGGTGAGCAGCGGAAACGCCATGCCCCACACGGCGGTGCCGAGGGTGTTCCAAAGATAGTCGCGCCGGGTGGCGTGCTCCTCGTATTCGGCTTCCTGCGTGGAGAAGCCGCCGCCGTAGACAGCGCCGAGCAGGCGGTTCCACCAGGCGTTCACCATGCGGCGGATGGGGCCGGGCTCGCGATCGCGCTCGCGGTGACGGCGCGTGGCTTGGCCGCTATCGGGCCCGCCGGCGTTGCGCTGACTCAACTCCTGGATACGTGCGAGCTCCTCGGCGGTGTGGGAGGCGGGGAAGAGACCGTTTTCGATGCGTCCGCCCTGGGACTTCGCGGTGCCGTCTCTCGACACGGCGGGGCCGGCGACGCCATTGCGGCGGGCGATGGCGCGGCGGATGCTATCGAGGGGCGTGATGCTCAAAGCGGAGTCCTTTCTATTGCTGCGCTCTAGTATAGACGCGACGGCGTTTGCCCGTGTTTTTGAACAAGTTGTTCAATATTTTCGGCGGCGCTATTCAGTAGTCGTCACTTAGGGACGTTCCTTATGTGCTGGCATCCGGGGACACTCCTTGGTTGTTGCCTGTTCAAGAGTGTCCCCAATGACTAGGCCGCTTGCCTGCGATTTTTGACCGTTGGGCGGGCGCTTCGCCGTTGCCGCAAAAACGTTTTTGCATATCGGGTACAACGGGCTTTACGTGAGTAAAGTGCGCGCCGCGTCCACGTGTCGCGTTTTTAAAGGAGGCCCTATGCCTGGTGTTACCCCTGCAGAAGTTCTGTCCAACTTTGGTATTACGCTGGTCGAAGATCCCGCCGAGAATCAGCCCCGTCTGCTGGTCGATCTACCCGCCGCGGAGCTCGTCGAGCACGCCATCCGCCGCGAAGAAGGCCGCATGGCCTCCAACGGCGCGTTGGTAATCGAGACGGGGGAGCGCACCGGCCGTTCTCCCAACGACCGCTTTATCGTTGACACCCCCGATGTTCACGATAAGATTGCCTGGGGCGCCGTCAACCGCCCGCTTTCGACCGAGAGCTACGAAGCCATCAAGGCCGGTATCGTCGACTACCTCAACGAGCGCGACGTGTTCGTCACGCGCGGCATGGCGGGCGCTGACCGCAACCACACGCGTCGCCTGCTCGTCGCCTGCGAGCGTGCCAGCCAGGCGCTCTTCATTAAGCAGATGCTCGCCCGCCCGCTCGCCCGCGAAATCGCGCGCACCGGCGAGCCGGACTTTTGCGTGCTCGCCGCTCCCGGCTACCAGTGCGATCCCGCCATTAAGGGCCTCAACTCCAGCGCCGCCGTGGTCATCAACTTCCAGGAACGCGTGATTCTGGTCGCCGGCACCGGCTACTCCGGTGAGATCAAAAAGTCGATCTTCAGCGTCATGAACTACCTGCTGCCCGTCGAGGACGACGTGCTGCCCATGCACTGCTCGGCCAGCATGGATCCTGTCACGCACGAGACCGCCGTGTTCTTTGGCCTGTCCGGCACCGGCAAGACCACGCTTTCGGCCAACCCCACGCGCCTACTGATCGGCGACGACGAGCACGGTTGGTCCGACATGGGCATCTTCAACATCGAGGGTGGCTGCTACGCCAAATGCGAGGGCCTGGACGCGTTCCACGAGCCCGAAATCTTCAACGCCGTCCGCTTTGGTGCCATATGCGAAAACGTGGTGCTCGACGAGAACCGCAAGCCCAACTACGACGACATCTCGATCACGCACAACACGCGCGTGGCATACCCTGTGGAGCACATTCCCAACGCGTGGACCAAGGGCATGGGCACCACCCCAAGCGTCGTGCTCTTCCTGACCTGCGATGCCTTTGGCGTGCTGCCGCCCATCTCACGCCTGACGGCCGACGCCGCCATGTATCACTTTGTGACGGGCTTTACGGCCAAGATCCCCGGCACCGAGGTCGGCGTCACCGAGCCCACGCCCACGTTCTCTTCGCTGTTTGGCGAGCCGTTTATGCCGCTCGACCCCATGGTCTACGCTAAGATGCTCGGCGAGCGCATCGCCGACGGTCGCACCCGCGTCTATCTGGTCAACACCGGCTGGATCGGCGGCGGCTACGGCGTGGGCCATCGCATTGAGCTGGCCTACACGCGCGCCCTGGTCGCGCGCGCCCTCGACGGCACCATCGAGGACAGCGAGTTCGTCCACGACGATATCTTTAACGTCGACATTCCCACCACGTGCCACGGTGTGCCCGACGGCATCCTGGTGCCGCGCCAGTACTGGCAGAGCACCGCTCGCTACGACGAGGCCGCGCACAACCTGGCCGTCATGTTCGAGGAGAACTTCGAGAAGAAGTACTCGCACCTGCCCGAGTCCGTCAAGGCCGCCGGTCCGCACGCTCAGGTGCACGCTGACGCCCGCCATCGCGGCCGCGGCTTGTTGGGACTCCGACACTAACGTTGCTTCAGACCCAAAACCACCATAAAGGGGACAGGCGCCTTTGTGGTGGTTTTACTCGCGCGGATGACTCGGGTTACAATACGCCTGACATATCGCTCCCTTCTCCGGATGGGGGCAGCGTAAGCGCTCTTGTGGCGGCACCGTAGGACTTTGAAGGTGGCCGTCGTAAGGGCGCTTTTTGTTTAGGCACCCGGGCTCGGGCGCATGCTATGAAGGGAGAGCACATGAAGAGTTTCGTTGCCGAGGATTCGTTTTGGGAGCTATTTCCGCAGGCGGCTGTCGGTGTTGTGGTCGTAAAGGGCATGAAGCCCGCGGCTCAGATTCCTCAAGAGGACGTGGATGCGATTGCGGCGTTGCTCGACCGCGCCAATATCGACGCGGAGCGTCATCTGACCAGCGATACTATCAGCGAGAACGCACCGGTCAAGGCATGGCGCGAGGCTTATCGGCTGTTCAAGACCAAAAAGGGCGCCCGCTGCTCGATCGAGAACTTGCTCAAGCGCGTGCTCAAGGGCAAACCGGTGGGCCACATTACGCCCGCGGTGGACATCTACAACACGGTGTCGCTGACCTACGCGCTGCCCGTTGGCGGCGAGGACCTACATGCTATCGAGGGCGATCTGCGGTTAGCGGTGACCGACGGTGGCGATGCGTTTCTGCCGCTTGGCGAGGAGGCGGATGACCCGACGCTGCCCGGCGAGCTCGCCTACATCGATGATGCGGGCGCCGTATGCCGCTGCTGGAACTGGCGCGACGGCGTTCGAACGGCCCTGTCCGATGATTCGGCCGATGCGTTCCTGGCGATTGAGTGCGTGGAGCCCGAGCGGATGGGGGATTGCCAGGCCGCGATCGATCGCTTAGCCGAGCTGCTCGAGCGCTATCTGGGAGCGACGGTTGTCGTTAAGACGCTTGTGACCCGCGACAATCCTTGCGCGGAGCTGTAGCGACGCCTAGAACCTATTGATGCCCCAAACCACCACAAAGGTGCCTGTCCCCTTTGTGGTGGTTTTTATGTTGATGGGTTAACAAATGGGATATTTGGGTATGGGTGTTGCCTTGTGCGGCTAAGATGTTTACCCGTTAGCATCATGCGCAAGCGAAAGGCGGTCGTCTCCCATGCAGCAGAACGACGAGACACGTTTCGAGGACTTTGTCGGACTGATCAGCGGGCTCTACAAGGAGATCCAGCGCATTAAGACATCCGAGGGCGCAAGGCTGGGCCTCAAGGGCTCCGATGTCATGTGCCTGTACTATCTTGAGCGCAGCAAGGACGGCCTGACTGGTGCTGACCTGGCTCGCATGGCAGGCGTGACCCGTGCCGCCGTCTCGCGCACGCTCGCGCATCTGGAGGAGGGCGGCTACGTCGAGGTCGATGATTCGGGCGATGCCGCCGTTAAGTATCGTGCTCCGGTGCGCCTGACCGCTCTAGGCGGCGAGAGCATGAGCGAGGCGGACCGCATCATTCGCGAGGTGCTCGATACCACCGGTAAGGCTATGGGTGTGGAGCAGCGCGAGCAGATGTATGCGTCGCTGCGCACGATTCTCAACACCCTGCGCGAGATCTAGAGCCGCGCTGGCGCTAGCTTTCAGCCAACAACTGCATCGTCCCGTTTGAGCGCGTACGCCGTGCCGGGACATTGTTGTCAAAATTCCCTGCGCGAGACCTGCGCAAGAAAGGATTCGCTATGTCCGTCCGCATTATTACCGATTCCGCAAGCGATATGTCGCCGGCTGAGCACCCGGCGCTGTCCGTCTTGCCGCTGTCCGTTACCTTTGGCACCGATGTGTATATGGATGGCGTCGACATCGATCACCAGCGCTTTTACGAGATGCTCGTGGAGCGCGATGAGCTGCCCAAGACCGGCCAAGTCAACCCGTACGCGTTTTCGCAGGCGATTGCCGAGGCGCGTGAGGCCGGCGACGAGGCGGTGATTATTACCGTGGGTGCCAAACTTTCGGGGACCAATCAGAGCGCCCGTACCGCACTTGCCGAGGCGCCGGGCGGCGACGTGTATGTGGTTGATAGCAATAACGTTACCCTGGGTGAGCGCGTGCTGGTCGAGTATGCCCTGCGCCTAGTGGACGAGGGCCAGGGCGCGGCCCAGATCGCGGCGGCTGTCGAGGCCGTCCGTGACCGCGTGGTGGTTATTGGTCTGCTCGAGACGCTGGAGTACCTGGTGCGCGGCGGTCGCCTGTCTGCTGCTGCCGGCGCCGTGGGCACGCTGCTCAACGTAAAGCCCGTTGTAGCTGCCGAGGACGGTCTGATCGTGCAGCTGGGCAAGGCGCGCGGTTCCAAGAACGGACGTAACCTGCTCAATCAGAAGGTCGAAAAGGCAGGCGGCATCGACTTTTCCATGCCGCTGGCGCTGGGCTATACGGGCCTTTCGGACGCCGTGCTCAAGAAGTATATCGAGGACAGCGCCGCGCTGTGGGCCGGCCATGCCGAGAGCGAACTGCCCGTTCACACCATCGGCGCCACCATCGGCACCCATGTAGGCCCCGGCGCCGTAGCCGTAGCCTTCTTCCAGCCCGTCAACTAGCTCACCTGCCAAAACCACCACAAAGGGGACGGGCACCTTTGTGGTGGTTTATGCTATTCCGGATGGAAGGGAGCGAGCAATGGCGTCTGAGGGCTTTTTTGAACGGGTGTACGAGGTGGTCGAGCAGATTCCCGAGGGGATGGTCGCCACCTACGGTCAGGTGGCGCTGCTCGCCGGTCGTCCGCGGAGTGCGCGGTACGTGGGCTACGCGCTTCACGACAATCCGCGCCCTGGTCAGATTCCCTGTCATCGCGTGGTGTTTGCCGATGGCCGCATTTGCGAGGGCTTCGCCTTTGGTGGCCCCGATGCTCAACGCGAACTTCTGCTGGGGGAGGGCGTGACATTTGCCGATTCCATGCACGTCGACTTAGGCGCCTGTCGTTGGCCGGCCGGGCTTTAACGGCTTGCTCGCGCCAAAACTACCACAAAGGTGCCTGTCCCCTTTGTGGTAGTTCTAGTTTACCTGAGCTAACTTATGGAGAAGGTGTGATGGCGTACTTTGCCATCAGAAAGTAAACCACGGTGAACTATATTGTATTCAGCAACGGAGCAGGCCATAGGCGATGAAAAAGCCTGCCCTGTTGAGTTTGATTCGCATTCCTCCCCTCTGTGCGATTCAACGGTGTACTTCGGGAACAGGCCCGCTGGCAACTAACTGCCAGCGGGCCTGTTCCTGTTTGTCGGGGGAGCGCAATGGGCAGAGCCGAACCAGTCGGGCACCAAAAAGGCGGACGCCGTAGCGCCCGCCCTAAAGCAATCGAAAGTTCTAGCCAGCAGATCGATCTAGTACACCATGCCCATGGCGTCCTGAACCTCGCCCAGGGTCTGCTCGGCGATCTCATTGGCGCGACGGTTGCCCTCGTGCAGGACGTCCTTTACGTAATCCAGGTCGTTCTCGTAGCGCTGGCGACGCTCACGGATCGGCGCGAAGTACTCGTTGACGGCCTCGGTCACGTACTTCTTGAGCTGGCCGGAGCCGCCCATGCCAATCTCCTCGGCAATCTCGACTTCGGAACGGCCGGTGCAGATGGCGGCCGTCGAAAGCAGACCGGACACGCCGGGGCGGTTCTCGGGATCGAACGTGATCATGCGCTCGGAGTCGGTCTGGCTCTTCTTGATGCGCTTGGCCGTCTCCTCGGCGGTCATCGAGATGTTGATGGCGTTACCGTAGCTCTTGCTCATCTTGCGACCGTCCAGGCCCGGCAGCAGCGGGGTCTCGGACAGCAGTGCGTCGACCTCGGGGAACACCTTGCCGTAGCGGTTGTTAAAGCGGCGGGCGATGGTGCGGGTGAGCTCTATGTGCGGCAGCTGGTCGCGACCGACGGGCACCACATTGCCCTTGCAGAACAGGATGTCGCAGGCCTGATGCACCGGGTAGGTGAGCAGAAGGCCGGTGAGCTCGTGGCCCGAGGCCTCCATCTCGGCCTTTACCGTGGGGTTGCGCGCCAGCTCGGCCTCGGAGACTAGCGACAGGAACGGCAGCATGAGCTGGTTGGCGGCGGGCACGGCGGAGTGCGCGTAGATCATGGTCTTGTCGGGGTCGATGCCGCAGGCGAGGTAGTCCATGACCATGTTGTACACGTTGTCCTGGATGTGCTCGGTCGTGTCGCGGTCGGTGATGACCTGGTAGTCGGCGATGAGCACGTTGGTCTTGGCGCCCATGTTCTGCAGCTCAACACGGCCCTTGAGAGTGCCAAAGTAGTGGCCCAGGTGCAGACGGCCGGTGGGGCGGTCGCCGGTGAGCATGGTGAACTTCTCGGGCGTTTTGGCCAGGCCCTCGCGAATGGCGTTGCTCTTTTGCAGCGCGACTTCGTAGCTGTTCTCGTTTGGCATGATTGCTCCTAACGTATGTTCATGGGTCAAGATGATAACGCGTTTATTGGAGGGGCGGGTCGTAAGTAGGCGAGGGGCGGGAGAGCGGCGGCATGTGCGATGGGCGCGGCGTAGCTGCGCGTTTGGCCGGCGGCGCCTGGGCGCATCCTCGGCAGCTTACCCTAGCGCCTGTGGTGGCGCTCCTCCTTGCGTTCTTCTGCCGCCTGCTCCTCCTGCTTAAAGGCGGGATCGTCGGGGGTGACGAGCTCGTCCTCGTGCGTGCGCTTGTTGTAATGGTGGCGCAGCACGGGCTCAAACAGGTGCAGGTGCTTGGCAAAGGCCGCCGAGCCAATGGCGAGCACGGTAAAGATGAGCACGCGCATGGGAACCTCGACCTGGTTAATCGCGGCGGCGCCGGCCGAAAGCATGATGCACCAGGCGTAGATGAGGAGCACTGCCTGCTTTTGGTTGTAGCCCTCTTGGATCAGGCGGTGGTGGATGTGGCCCTTGTCGGCCTGCCCGATGCTAATGTGGGCGCGCTTGCGGCGCACGATGGCGCTAAACGTGTCGATGATGGGCACGCCGGCAACGATGAGCGGGATGATAAGCGAGGTGAGCGCGGCGGTACGGCTCACGTTGAGTAGCGAGATGGAGCCCAGCGCAAAGCCCAGAAGCAGCGACCCCGAGTCGCCCAAGAAGATGCTTGCGGGGTTGAAGTTGTAGCGCAAAAAGGCCAGACAGGCGCCAAAGAGCGCAATGGAGAGCGCGGCGGCGTCGATGCGGCCCGAGAGAACGGCCATCGAAAACATGGTGAACGACGCGATGCCGCAGATGCCCGTGGCCAAGCCGTCGAGGCCGTCGATGAGGTTAATGATGTTGGTGAATGCCACCAGATAGATCACGGTGATGGGGTAGGCGAGCCATCCGAGCATGATCTCGCCGGGGGCAAACGGGTTGACGATGACGCCGATGCGCAGGCCGCCCACGCAGGCGATGAGCGCAGCGAGGACCTGTCCGGCCAGCTTTTGCTTGGGCTTGAGCTGGAAGACGTCGTCGATAGCGCCGGTCGCAAAGATGACGGTAAAAGAAAGCGCAAGTATGGGGTAGCTGATGTGCAGACGGGGGTGGGGCACCAAAACGGGCGGCCAACCCAGGTACCAGGTGCCTAGGATTTGCACAATACAGGCAACGACCAGGCCCAAAAACACCGCCGTTCCGCCCAAACGCGGGATGGGCTTGGTGTTGATGCGGCGCTTAGAAGGATAGTCGACGGCGTCGAGCTTAATTGCCAGGCGCTTGACCAGGGGCACCGTGAGGAAGGTCGTGATAAAGGCCGCCGCTGCCACGCATAGATACGGTATGTAGCTCGGGGATGAAGCCATGAATCAAAAACCGCCAAGCGTCGAAGGAAAAGGTCAAAGGTTGCTAAGCGCAAAGGGCATAGCCGAACCATGATACTCGACCAAGGGGGGTGCATGGAATTGCACGCAGCGATAATCACGCGCTTACCAGATATTGGGATGTTGTCGATGGACTGTTGGGATGCCGGTGGGGATCCATATGGACTGTAATGGCGATTTTCGGCAAAAGAAAACCACCCCCCACGTTACGAAAATGAACCCACCTAAAACAGGTGGGTGCCCTCATCGACTGTTCCAGCGTCCTTAACAACGAAGGATACCTGTACTAGGTACGACTGTGTGGGCTCCCTAAATAAACGCGACGGTTCACCCAGTTGCTCCGCGGGGGGCGGAATACCTACATCATAAAGCGGCACTTTATCGATTCCAGTCTTGACATTACAAAAATCGTGTCGGACGATTACGGCGCCTTGGGCTCGAGCCGTCTGTGCGGTTGGTCCCTTTACGTTTGAGCTGCTGAATCGTTGTTTTGGAGCATGTTTTTATGCCGACGCCGTTGACCGAACTTTTTTCGCCCGCCTGCCATTTGTGTCCGCGCCGTTGCGGTGCGGTGCGCGACGAGGGTGCGCACGGCGTATGCGGTGCCGATGACACGCTCAAGGTGGCCCGCGCAGCGCTTCATATGTGGGAGGAGCCGCCTATCTCGGGCGAGGCCGGTTCGGGCACGATCTTCTTTAGCGGCTGCTCGCTCAAATGTATCTATTGCCAGAACCACGAGATCTCGACGGGCAATTTCGGGCTTGAGATTTCGCCCGAGCGCCTGGTCGAGATTATGCTGGAGCTGCAGGACCAAGGTGCCAATAACATCAATCTGGTGACGGCGACGCATTATGCTCACCTGCTGCCGGCCGCGATTGCCGCAGCTCGGGAGCGCGGACTGGTCATTCCAATCGTCTACAACACGAGCGGTTATGAGCGTGCGAGTGCCGTGGCGGCGCTCGGTGATTTGGTCGACGTGTGGCTTACCGACTTTAAGTATGCCAATGCGGCGCTTGCGCAGTCACTCTCTCATATTAAGGACTACCCGCGCGTGGCTGTGTCGGGTCTGGCCCAGATGGCGCGCGAAATTGAGCGCCGCGGGGGAGAGCTGGTAGACGGGGACGGGCTCATGAAGCGCGGCATAATCGTGCGTCATCTGGTGCTGCCGGGGCATGCGGACGATTCGTGCCGCGTGTTGGACCTGGTGTGGCAGACGGTGGGCGACGTGCCGATCTCGGTCATGAACCAGTACACGCCCAATGCCCTCATGCGCGAACAAGGCGGCGACCTGGCGCGCGCCGTGACGCGCGAGGAGTACGAGCAGGTGCTCGACCATGCCGACGACCTGGGCTTTACGACGATGTTTTGGCAAGAAGGCGGAGCGGTAGACGAGAGCTTCACCCCGGCGTTCGACACCACCGGTGTTCTTACTAGTGCTCAAACCAGCTAATCTGGGACGAGGCTCTTTGAGTAGTCTTTTTGGGACGGGGCTGTTTTAGCTACCCCTGCCGCTGTTCGACCAAACCGTTCGCGTTGTCTGTCGGGGTAGCTAAAACAGCCGCGTCCCAAAAAGACTGGGTATTGGGCGTTGACAGTTGGCGAGCCGTAGGTAAAATATCAACTTGTCCTGGGGACGTAGCTCAGTTGGGAGAGCGCTGCCGTCGCATGGCAGAGGCCGAGGGTTCGACTCCCTTCGTCTCCACCCTTGGATTTGATAAGCCGCTGACATTGTGTCGGCGGCTTTTTTTAAAAGAAAGGGCTGTACCATGGCCAAGCTTGAGTCCCAACCACTGTCTGCCGAGGAACGCGCCGAGTTGGAAGAGCTCCGCGCCGAGAAAGCTCGTCGCGAGGCCCAGGAAGAGGCACGCCGCGAGCGTGAGGAGCTGGCCGCCCTGCGTGCCGAGCGCGAGAAGGCCGAGGAGGCCGCCGCGAACGTCGCCCCCGCGCCCAAGCCCGCCGCCGCGAAGCCCGCGCCCACCGCACCTAAACCTCAGCCTAAAAAGGTCGCTCGTTCCAAGTCCGTCGAGCCCAAGCCGAGCCGTGACGAGATGACCTTTGCCCAGCGCATGGTTACCTCCAAGGAGCCTACGGGCGAGAACGAGATCCCTGGCATGGCGCCGGCTCAAAAAATCATCATTGTCCTTGCCCTCATCGCGTTTGTCATCTTTATGGGCTACACGATCCTGACCAGCATGGGCCTGCTCTAGCCCATTCGCGCTGGGTGCCATGCCCGAACACTCTGCCCTTTTCCAACCCTCAACCTCTGCACAACGCATCCGAAAGGTCGCCCCATGGCTTTGACCGACATCTCGCATCCCACCGACATTGCAATGCTCACCGATCTGTACGAGCTCACTATGGCCCAGGGCCTGTGGGAGAGCGGCAAGGCCAATGAGCAGGGTTGTTTTACCGCGTTTTACCGCGACCATCCTTTTGGCAGCGCCTATGCCGTCATGTGCGGCACCGCCGAACTGCCCGAGCTGGTCGAGAATCTGCGCTTTACGCCCGAGGACATCGACTACCTCGCCTCGCTCCAGGCCCCGGCCGGCGGCGCGATGTTCAAGCCTGCATTCCTCGACTACCTGCGCGATTTTCGTGCACATGTAAACATCGACGCCGTCCCCGAGGGCGAGCTCGTCTTTCCGCGCGAACCCATGGTTCGCGTCACCGGTCCCGCGCTGGAGTGCCAGCTGCTCGAAACGGCGCTGCTCAACATCGTCGGCTTCCAGACGCTTGTCGCCACCAAGACGGCGCGCGTGGTGCTGGCGGCGGACGGCCGTCCCGTTGCCGAGTTTGGCCTGCGCCGCGCCCAGGGCCCCGATGGCGGGCTGGCCGTCGCGCGCGCGAGCTACGTTGCCGGCTGCTCCTCTACGTCCAATGTGCTCGCCGGCCGCCGCTACGGTATTCCCGTCTTTGGCACGCATGCGCACAGCTGGGTCATGAGCTTCGACTCCGAGCTCGAGGCCTTCCGCGCCTTTGCCAAGTCGAGCCCCAAGAACTGTACGCTGCTCATCGACACCTATGACGTGCGCGAGGGCTGCGAACATGCCATTACGGTTGCCAAGGAGATGGAAGCGGTGGGCGAGCGCCTGTCGGCCATTCGCATCGACTCCGGCGACCTCGCCAAGCTCTCAAAGTATGTGCGCGGCCGTTTTGATGCCGAGGGCCTGCCCTATGTGGGGATCTCGGTTTCTAACGATTTGGATGAGTACACGATTCAGTCCCTGCTCGACCAGGGCGCGCCCATCGACAGCTTTGGCGTGGGCACCAAACTCGCGACCTGCTACGATCAGCCTGCGCTGGGCGGCGTGTACAAGCTTTCGGCCCGTCGTGCGAGCGACGCGGAGCCGTGGACGCCGGTGGTGAAGCTTTCCGAGCAGCCCTACAAGCGCACGATCCCCGGCGTGCAGCGCGTACGACGCTATTACGACGGCTTTGGCGGCCCGGTTTGCGACATGATTTATGACGAGGACCATCTGGCAGGGGAGGGCGCCGCGCGCGGCAATACCCTTGTGGCCGTGAACGATGCCGCCCTGGTGACCGACGTGTCCGAACTTGAGTATCGCGAGCTGCTGGTGCCGATCGTGCGCGATGGCAGTGCGGTGGCTCCGCGTGAGAGCATCCAGGACGCGCGCGAGCGCTGTGCTTGGGCGCTCGACCATCTGGACGCAGCTTTCAAGCGCTTCCTGTACCCGCAGACCTATGTGGTGGGTATGGAGCAGGGCCTGGCTCAGGTGCGCGACGAGCTCGTGCGCAAGAACATGGCCGCGGCCTCTGCCTTTCCCTGGGCTCACTAATTCCTTGGGCGGTAGGGGCGAGTCACGCTTCCCTGGCCGCCGGCTCGGCCGTTCGCTGAACAGTTGATTGGTTTGACGTATGACGACTTCTTATAAAACGATGGTGGTAAAGATCGGTTCGTCCACGGTGGTGGGCGCCGACGGCAAGGTCAACCGCGCCTTTATCGGCGGGCTTGCCGACCAGGCCGCAGCGCTGCGCGAGCTTGGCTGGCGCCTGGTCGTGGTGAGCTCGGGTGCCATTGCCTGCGGCTATCCCGTGCTGGGCTTCGACCGTAAGCCGGTCGGCGACCTGCCGAGCCTGCAGGCCTGCGCCTCGGCCGGTCAGTGCATCATCTCGTCGGCCTACGACGAGGAGTTCCATGCGCGCGACCTGCTCACCTCGCTCGTGCTGCTCACGCGTCACGACACGGCGCGCCGCACGTCCTACCTGCACGCGCGCGACGCCCTGCTTCGCCTTGTGGAGCTTGGCGTGGTGCCGGTCGTCAACGAGAACGACACCGTTACCGTCGATGAGATCAAGTTCGGCGACAACGACACGCTGGCGGCGCTTGTGAGCTGCCTGGTTTCTGCCGATCTGTGCGTGACGCTCTCGGACATCGATGGCCTCTACACCGCCAATCCGCATGAGGATCCGACGGCCGAGTTTATCCCGGTCGTGCATAAGATCGATGCCAAGATTATCGCCTCGGCGGGCGATTCTTCCACATCGGTGGGTACGGGCGGCATGATCACCAAGATTCGCGCGAGCCGCATTCTCATGACGGCGGGCATTCAAAGCGTGATTTGCTCGGGCGAGGAGCCCGATGCGCTCGTGCGTCTGGCCCGCGGCGAGAGCGTGGGTACGCTGTTCGATCCGCCGGCGGAGCGCCTGGACATTGCGCCGCGCAAGTTGTGGATCGCACTGGGTGACAAGGCGCATGGCTCGGTGACGGTCGATGATGGCGCCGCGAAGGCGCTGGTCAGCCGCGGATCGTCGCTGCTCGCGGTGGGTATTCGCGAGGTCGATGGCCAGTTTGCCGAGGGCGATGTGCTCGACGTGTGCGACCCGAGCGGCATGGTTGTCGCCCGTGGTATCGCCGAGGCCGATTCGGACGTGCTGGAGCTTGCAGCCGGCCGCCGCCAGGACCAGATTGCCAGCAACCGCCTGCTCGCAGACCTGGTCGAGAAGCCCGCGATCCATAGGGACAACTTGATAGTGTTTGCATAAAGAGAGGCAGCGCTGCGGCTCGTTTTGCCAGCAGTGCTGCCTCTCCTTTTCCGGCACTTGGGGACACTCCTTTGCTAGAAGATCTGGCGCAGGTCTCCGCGGTTGAGGGCTTCGTCGAAGAGGTGCTTGAACACCACGCTGCCGTGCAAGCCGTCGTGCTCGAACTCGTTCGTCACCCAGGCATGCGAGTTGCCCACGCGGCTGAGCGTATCGAGCTGCATGCCCGAGTCCACGTACATGTCATCGAAATACACTGCGGCCTGCAGGGGCACCTCGTTGCACGCCAGGCGCTGCGGGTCGTAGATCTTGTCCCAGCTTGTGTCTTCCATAAGCAGATCCATCGCCGGCTTGAAGGGCTTAAGTTCGGGCATCTGCTCAAACATCCACGGGAACATGGCCTCGCCGGTAAACATGAGCGGTCGCGTGAGCGTGTCGAACTCGGCACGATGGGCCTTCTCTTCTGCCGCGGCCCAGCGAATGGGCATGGTGTCGCCGTCGGCGTAGATGAACTCCTGAAGCGTCCAGTACAGCGGATTCGTGCGCGTGTTGGTGCGCTCGAAGGCGCGCATCAAAAAGCTGTCAGATACCGAGGCGCCGCAGGCCAGCGTGCCGTCGCCGTCAACAAAAGCATGATCGATAATCCAATGCATGCGCTCAAAGCTCGGCTTCATGCCAAAGTCGCTGCCCATGAGCTGTAGGCGCTCGACCGTCATCGGCGAGCCGTCGGGCAGCACGGGCTTCTGAGCCTCGAGTGCATCGGCCAGGGCTGCCACGCGCTCGACGTCAGCGGGGTAGCGGTCATAATACTGCTGCGTCTTGGCGACCATGCGCGGGAAGGTGTGCGCGTAGACCTCGCTTGCGCTCGCCGGCACGTGGGGGATTCCGCCGCAGGTAAAGCTCGCCGCCGCGCCCTCGGGGAAGAGCGACAGATAGCTCAGCGTCAAAAAACCGCCGTAGCTCTGTCCGAGCGTGACCCAGGGCTTGCCGCCAAAGCCCACCAGGCGCAGGTACTCAAAATCGCGCACGATGGAGCTGGCGAGGTGACGCTTGAGGAAGTCCGCCTGCGAGCGGGCCGCATCGGAGCCTGCCGCCTCGGCGCGCTCGCCCAAGGCCGCGATCGTGCGTCCGTCAACACAGCTGCTGCGTCCGGTGCCGCGCTGGTCGGGAAGGACCACGCGGAAGTGCTTGACGGCCTCTTCGATCCAGCCATCGCTTGTGGGCGACAGCGGACGCGGGCTCTCGCCACCGGGGCCACCCTGCAAAAAGAGAAGGAGCGGCAGGTCGTCGTTGATGCGGTCGGGTGCGCAAACCACGCGGTAGAAGAGCTTGATGCTCTCGGGCGCGCCGGCGATGGGTGTCGGTATAGCGCCGCGGCGCATGGTGCTGCCGACGGCCAGGAGCATCGGCTCCAGGCCGCGCCAGTCAAGGGGGACGTCGATGCTGTGGTCCTCGACGTAAAGGCCGGGGACGTGGTACGAAGTGATGAGGGCCATGTGAGTCTTCCGTTCGTTGCGGTGTTTCGGGTTGACCAATTCTACCGCCGTGGGCGAGGCCATGCGCAAATCGGCTACCATGGTTGCAAACTTCTAGGAGAAAGGGCCGCCCATGTCGGTCGATATAGCCACGTATGCCCACGATCTTGCCGTTGTCGCCAAGGCGGCGTCGGCCTCGCTTGCCACGGCGAGCGATGAACAGCGCCAGGAGGCCGTGCGCGCCATGGCTGCAGCGCTGCGCAACGGTATCGACTCCATCGTTGCCGCCAACGAGCTCGATATGTCCGCCGCGCGCGATGCGGGTACCTCGGCCGGACTGCTCGATCGTCTGCTGCTGACGCCCGAGCGCGTCGAGGGCATGGCCGCCGGCCTGGAAAAGCTCGCCGAGCTGCCCGATCCCGTGGGCCGCGTGCTCGACCACCGCGTGCTTGCAAGTGGCGTGGACCTGACCCGTGTGAGTGTGCCGCTGGGCCTGGTCGCTATGGTCTACGAGGCGCGCCCCAACGTGACGGCCGACGCCGCAGGCATCTGCATCCGTACCGGCAACGCCTGCATTCTGCGCGGCGGCTCGCTAGCCTATCACTCGTGCGCCATGATTTCTGAGCTGCTGGCCGATGCGCTCGAGACCAAGGGCTTCCCGCGCGAGGCCGTGTCGATGATCGAGTCTACCGACCGCGAGGCCACCGGCGAGCTCATGAAGCTCCGCGGCGTCGTCGATGTGCTCATTCCGCGTGGCGGTGCGGGCCTGATCCAGCGCTGCGTGCGCGAGTCACTCGTTCCGGTGATCGAGACGGGCACGGGTAACTGCCACATCTACGTGCATGAATCCGCCGACTTCGATAAAGCGCTCAATATTATCGTCAACGCTAAGACGCAGCGCGTGGGCGTGTGCAATGCCGCCGAGTCGCTGCTGGTCGACCGTGCCGTGTCCGATGCGTTTTTGCCCGCGGTCGTGGCCGTGCTGCATGACCACGGCGTACTCATTCACGGCGACGAGGCCACGTGCGCCGCATGCGCCGACGCCGGCTTTGTGGAGGGTGATGACTACGTTGCCGCGACTGAGGAGGACTGGGGTCGCGAGTATCTGGCGCTCGAGATGAGCGTGAAGGTCGTGGCAAACGAGGACGAGGCCATTGCGCACATCAATCGTTACGGCACGATGCACTCCGAGGCCATCGTTGCCGAGGACACGGATGCTTGCGAGCGCTTCCTCGATGCGGTCGATGCCTCGGCCGTGTACGCTAACGCCAGCACGCGCTTTACCGATGGCGGCGAGTTTGGCCTGGGCGCCGAGATCGGCATCTCGACCCAAAAGCTCCACGCCCGTGGCCCCTTTGCCGCCGAGGCTCTCACCACCTACAAATACAAGCTTCGAGGCACTGGCCAGGTCCGCCCCTAACGCCTGCGCAAACAAAAACCACCACAAAGGTGCCTGTCCCCTTTGTGGTGGTTTTGGAATTAAGCCTGGAAGGTGTCGCGGTCGGGGGCGAAGGATTGCATGGCCGCGATGGTACGGTCGAAGAGCTCGGGGAGCTCCCAGCCCAGCATCTCGGCACCCTGCGCAATCACGTCGCGCGAGCAGCCGGCGGCAAAGCGCTTGTCCTTGAACTTTTTCTTGAGCGACTTGGTCGTAAAGTCCATGACGCTCTTACTCGGACGCATGATGACGGCAGCGCCGATCAAGCCGGTGAGCTCGTCGCAGGCAAACAGTATCTTTTCCATCTGCAGCTCGGGCTTGGGCAGAGAGGTGTTGAAATCGGACGTGTGCGTCTGGATGGCGCGAATGAGCTCGGGCGATGCGCCCTCGCCCTCGAGGATCTCGGCCGCATAGATGGTGTGGTTCATGGGATCGTTCTCATGCTCCTCCCAATCCAGGTCGTGCAGCAGGCCGACGATGCCCCAGAACTCCTCGTTCTCGGGGTCGAAATCGCGCGCAAAGTAGCGCATGGTGCCCTCGACCGTCTCGCCATGGGTGATGTGGAACGGGTCCTTGTTGTGCTCGTTGAGCAGTTCGAATGCGCGGTCGCGGGTGATTCCGGCGGTAAGTGGCTCTGCCATAAGAGACTCCTTGTGCTCGTAGGTATCGCTAAGAATGAATACTACTAGAACGACTAGAACGAAAAAACCACCACAAAGGTGCCTGTCCCCTTTGTGGTGGTTTTTGGCGCGGATGGGTTAGTTGAGGGCAGCTTGGGCTAGGCGGGCTTCGGCGTCCTCTTCGGTGACGCCCAGGGCCACAGCGAATTCCTCGATGGAGCGGCGCTTGGCCTCCTTGAGTACGCGCATGTAGTAGGAGCTGGGCTTTTTATCTGCTTCCTCGGCCTGGCGGATACGGTGCATCATGGTTTTTGCCACGCGGACCGTCTCGGGCGCGCCCAGCTTGAGCTGCTGCTTAAAGTGCGTCTCCTCAAGCGAGCTGTTGCGCTCGGTAAAGGTGTCGCACTCCAGCTCGTCGTAGTGGCTCAGCAGGTGCTCGGCATCTTGCTGGGAGATGGCGGCATGCAAACGATCGGCCTGCGCCACGGGGTACATGAGGATCGTCTGCGCATGTCCCTGCTTGGTCTCGAGCAACAGCATGGGCTGCGGCGTGTCGTCCCTAAAACCGACGACGGTGCAGACTCCCTGACCCGGATGAATGACGTGTTGACCGATTGAGAACATGCTACCTCCAACTTATACGAATTTGCGTATGTCTAAAATACCACGCTGACGTGCGCAAATCCTTACTTTATGCAGGAAAAGCACACAACTCTGATAGGTAAGAGTATTCGATAAAAGACACAGCTCATTCACGCCTTTATGCATTTTCAACGCGTGCATAATCTGCAGGCAGACCGGCATCTTTGAGTGACTCCATACAAGCTGTAGTCAATTTTGTGCATATGCAATTTCGATTGGCTTTACCCTGCGATAGTGCCCGTCGCTTGTGATAGAGTGCTACAAACTCTGGCTTTTGCCCTACGAGTGACCAAGAGCTCGGGGGCTTTAACACAAGGAGGATCTATGCCCGAGAAGATTGAAGAGCTGGTACGCGCTGCGCTTGCTGCGGCCCAGGAGGCCGGCGACCTTTCCGCATTTGAACTTGACGATTGCGCTATCGAGCGACCGGCTGACACTTCTCATGGCGAGTGGACCTCCACCATGGCCCTGAAGTCCGCCAAGCTGGCTCACTGCGCCCCGCGCAAGATCGCCGAGGCCGTCGTTGCCCATATGCCCGAGGACCCCGCGATCGAGAAGGTCGAGATCGCCGGCCCTGGCTTCATCAACTTCTACCTCTCCGTCGCCGTCAAGAACGCCATCTTTGGCGAGGCCCGCGAGAAGGGCATGGACTTCGCTAAGTCCAACGTCGGCGGCGGCCTGAAGACCCAGGTCGAGTTCGTCTCCGCCAACCCCGTCGGCCCCATGCACATTGGCCACGGCCGCTGGGCAGCTCTGGGCGACTCCCTCTGCCGTGTTATGGACCACGCCGGTTACGACATCCAGCGTGAGTTCTACATCAACGACCACGGCTCTCAGATGAACACCTTCGGCAACTCCATCAGCACGCGCTATATGCAGCTTGCCGACATCATTGCCAAGCAGGGCGTGGATATCGACGAGGCTCACAAGCTGCTGATCGCCGACCGCGATGCCTTCGTTGCCGATGAGAACGACGAGCATCCCGAGACCCATCCGTACCAGGACAACTTTGCCGAGACCCTGGGTAAGGACTCCTACGGCGGCGATTACATCATCGACGAGGCCGCCGAGTTCTGGCGCACCGACGGCGACAAGTGGGTCGACGCCGATCCGCAGGAGCGCATGGAGAGCTTCCGCGAGCGCGGCTATGTGAAGATGGTCGACAACATGCGCGACCTCTGCCACGCCGTCAATTGCGACTTCGATCGTTGGTACTCCGAGCGTTCGCTGTACGTGAAGGACACCGAGGGCGAGACCGCCGGCACCTCCGCCGTCGACCGCGCTTTTGAGAAGCTCGACAAGATGGGCTACCTCTACACCAAGGACGGCGCCCTGTGGTTCCGCTCCACCGACCTAGGCGACGACAAGGACCGCGTCCTGATCAAGTCCGATGGCGAGTACACCTACTTCGCCTCCGACGTTGCCTATCATTGGGACAAGTTCCAGCGCGTCGACCACGTCATCGACATTTGGGGTGCCGACCACCACGGCTACATCGAGCGCGTCCGCTGCGTCTGCGACGCTCTCGGCTATCCCGGCAAGTTTGAGGTTCTGCTGGGCCAGCTCGTCAACCTGCTGCGTAATGGCAAGCCCGTTCGTATGTCCAAGCGCAAGGGCACCATGGTGACCCTGCAGGAGCTCGTCGACGAGGTCGGCTCCGATGCCGCTCGCTACACGCTCATCTCCAAGAGCTCCAACCAGATGGTCGACTTCGACATCGAGGCCGTTAAGAAGCGCGACAACTCCAACCCGGTCTATTACGTGCAGTATGCTCACGCCCGCGTGTGCTCCATCCTGCGCCGTGCCGCCGACGTAACGCCTGAGCAGGCCGACGAGATGGGCATGAAGGCCGTTGCCGCCAAGGCCATCGGTGAGAACGTCGATTACTCGCTGCTGACCGACCCGACCGAGCTCGCCCTTTCGCGCAAGCTCAACGAGCTCACCGACCTGATCGCCAGCTGCGCTCGCGATCGCGCTCCGTTCCGTCTGACCCACTTTGCCGAGGAACTCGCCGGTGACTTCCACAGCTTCTACGCTGCCTGCCAGGTGCTGCCGAGTGAGGGTCGTCCCGTCGACCCCGAGCTTTCGCGTGCCCGTCTGGCCGCTTGCGACGCTGTCCGCGTGACGCTCGCCCTGGTGCTCACCCTCGTTGGCGTTTCCGCGCCCGAGCAGATGTAATCTGCGGGTCATTTGACCGTACAGACTTGGTTTAACTGAGCCCTATAAGCCCGATCTCCCACGGAGGTCGGGCTTTTTTCGCATATGCCGACGTATTGACAAATTTTGAACTGCTGGAAATACGAAACTATGCCGGTTTACTACGATGAATTGAGGAATTCCAACCACGCCGGCTTTTCGCTAAAAAGTGCAAGGCATCTACCTGCGGTTTTAGTTCAACAAGTTTCGGAGTGGTCGCGGTTGAGCGATTCATCGTAGTAAACCGCCATAGTTTTGGCGGAGGCAGTCAGATTTGTGAGTGGTAAACCAAAGAGTGTCCCTTTTGACTAGTCGTTTATGAACGTCCCCGATGACTAAGTTGCAGGTGACGGCGGTTGTGTTAAACTAACGCTGCGTAGTTGACGCAATCATCTCGATACAGATCAATGATGTCCGTCGTTTTGAACGGAACTAGACTGTTTAGCCGCCCTGAAGGTTTATGCAGGGAGCATGTGATCACAGGGCTTGAAAAGAAAGTTGAGCAAACACTGTGTCTGATCAACAGCAAGAAAACGAAATAACGACGACGCAAGCCGCTCCCGCTGCACCGGTTGTGTCGGACCAGGTCGCGGCGCCCGCGCAAACCTCGACTCCTGAGACGCCTAAGGCTGCAACGGCTGAGAAGGCCGTGCCTGCAACTGTTGAGGAGGCTGCTCCGGCAAAGCCCAAGCGTACGCGCCGCACGGCCAAGCCTGCTGCTGACGGCGAGGAGGTCACCAAGCCCAAGCGCCGTACCACGCGCACGACGCGCGCCAAGCGCACCGTTGCAGCTGACTCCTCGGCGCCGATTTCCGATGAGGTCGCGCAGGCACGTGCGTTGGCGCAGATTAGCGAGGCTCAGGTGGTGCGCGCCCGCCGTCGTGCTGCCGAGCGCGAGGCCGCGGCTCTGACCGAGCTTGCAGCTCCGTCTGTGCCCGAGACGCCTGCCGCCATCGAGACCCCTGCCGCCGACCTGCCGACCGAGAAGCCGGCACCGCGCACACGCCGCCGCACGGCTGCTAAGGCCGAGCAGGTTGCGGAACAGGTAGCCCCCGAGCTCACTGAGGCTTCGGTCCGTTCCGCGGCAGGGGAGGGCACATCGCCTGTTGAGCCCGCTGCGCCTGTCGAGGCCAGCGAAGTTCCCGTTGTCGATCCGGCTTTGCGCCCGCATCGTCGCGGTCGCAAGCCCAAGGCCTTCGTCGAGGCAGAGAAGGCCGCAGCCGCAGCTGCAGCCGCTCGGGATGCTGCGGCGACCGCCGAGTCTGCAACCGCCGCCGACGCGCCCGTCCAGGATGCTACGACTTCCGAGGCCGCTCCCGCCGATGTCGAGCCCGCCGACGTCCGTCCCAGTCGCAGCCGTCGCACTGCTGCTAAGCGCACGTCCAAGGCTAAGGCTGCCAAGAAGGGTGTGTCCGAGGATTCCGCCGAGACGAACGCCGATGCATCGACTGATGCCGCCGAGCCCCAGGACGTCGAACAGCCTGCATCCGAGAAGCCCAAGCGCGGTCGCAAGAAGTCCGTTAAGGCCAAGGCCGCCGAGCAGCAGGCTGATGTCGAAGCGCAGGTTGATTCTGGCGCCGAGGCCAATGACGCCGCTGCGGCCAATGTTGACACCGCCGCAACCGATGGTGCCGCCCACGCCGAGGGCGAAGACGGCGCTCGCCCCAACCGTCGCCAGCACAAGCGCAACGAGGAGCGCAACGAGCGCAAGGACGAGCGCAACAACGACCGTCGCAACCGCCAGCGCGATCGCAAGCAACGCAACAAGGAGCGTAATGCCGCTCCCACCGAGCCCACGCTTTCGCGCGAGGAGCTCGCTGCCATGAAGGTCGCCGAACTTCGCGAGAAGGCCAAGGAGTTCGAGATCGAGACGACCGGCAAGAAGAAAGCCGAGCTCGTCGAGGAGATCTACGTCACCGCCGCGAAAGCCGAGGGCTTCCGCGATATCAAGGGCATTCTGCAGATTCGCCCGGACAGCTCCGGCATCATCCATGCCCATGGCTACATGAAGTCCAACGACGACGCCTTCGTGCCCGCCTACCTCATCCGCTCCGCGCGCCTGCGCACGGGTGACGTCATCGAGGGCTCGCTGCGTCCTTCGCGCGGTGGCGACAAGCGCGCCGGCCTCGCCAAAATCACGACCGTCAACGGTCTGGACCCCGAGCAGATTCGCAACCGCCCCAAGTTCGGCGACCTCACCCCGGTCTATCCCAACGAGCCGCTGCGCATGGAGCACGGCAAGGACTCTATTACCGGTCGCGCCATCGACATCGTTTCACCGATCGGCAAGGGCCAGCGCGGCCTGATCGTGTCCCCGCCCAAGGCCGGCAAGACCACGATCCTCAAGAAGATCTGCCAGTCTATCTCGATTAACAACCCCGAGGTGCACCTCATCTGCCTGCTCGTCGACGAGCGCCCCGAAGAGGTCACCGATATGCAGCGTTCCATCAAGGGCGAGGTTGTGGCGTCGACCTTCGATATGCCTGCCGACAACCACACCCGCGTGGCAGAGCTCGTCATCGAGCGCGCCAAGCGCATCGTAGAGCTGGGTGGCGACGTCGTGGTGGTGCTCGACTCCATCACGCGCCTCGCCCGCGCCTACAACTTGGCGGCGCCCGCCTCGGGCCGCATCCTTTCGGGCGGCGTCGATTCGGCGGCACTGTATCCGCCCAAGCGCTTCCTGGGTGCAGCCCGCAATATCGAGAACGGTGGCTCGCTCACCATCCTGGCCTCTGCCCTCATCGACACCGGTTCCAAGATGGACGAGGTCATTTTTGAGGAGTTCAAGGGCACCGGCAACATGGAGCTTAAGCTCGACCGCGACCTGGCCGACCGCCGCATCTTCCCGGCTATCGACCCCGTTGCCTCCGGTACACGTAACGAGGACCTGTTGGTCGACGAGCAGATGCGCCCGTTTGTCTTTGGTCTGCGTCGCATTCTTGCCGGCATGAACAACACCGAGCGCGCAGCCGCATCGTTTATCAAGGGTCTTAAGGGCACCAACACCAACCAGGAGTTCCTGGTGCGTTCGGCCAAAAAACACAGTGATTACGAGCAGACGTTCTAGGTTGTCATCCACGCGCAGCGATAGTCATCAATGCGATAAAGGGTCGGGGCTTTGAGCCTCGGCCCTTTTCCATAGCGCCGCTCCGCGCTTATTTTTGACCGTAAGACCGACGAGCAGCAGGTTTCCCGTTTCAATCCGACATCGTCGCTTGCAATCGGCAGGGCGGTTTCGCATAATAGCTTTTAAGCTTCGCGACGGAAAACGCAGATGAAACGAACCATATACCGTTGCTTTGGGGCATAGCCCCGCTTCATCTTCTCTCGCGCAGCCAACTGAATGATGCGATTTGGGTGCTGGAAGATGGGGAGAGCTCATGGCTTCTTCTGATGCAACACAACGAGCAGTCCTTGCCGGACTTTCGTGCGGGATCGGCCTTGCCGCTCCCGTGGTTATGTATGCCGCGACGCTGCCGTTTTCGTCGGTGAACGAGACGGTCGTGGCGGGTGCGGTTCCCTTCGCCGTGGGCGCGGTGGCGGGCGTGGGTATCTATGCCGCCTCGCTGGGCATCTCCGAGTATCGTGCGCAGCGTGAAGAGCGTCTGTTCCAGCCCGATGCCATGGGCGGTGCCGCCAATCTCAATCAGCATCAAAGCGAGTTCAAGACCGCCTCGATTCCAGCTCAGCAGCAGGATGCGACTCCTTACGCTGCGACTTCTGCTTCTCAGGCTCAGTTGGAGCAGTCTACCTCGGCATTCCTTTCCGGCCTGACTGGTGCGTTCCAGCGCCGTCATGCCGATGATGGTGTCCCTACCATCGCTCGAGCCACAGATGCTATGGACGAGGACGAGGCTTGGTCCATGATCGACAGTATGCTCGACGACGATTCGCCGGTGAGCTGCGACCCTGCACACTCGCGCGACGTCTATCAAGTCGCCATCGACGAGCTCACCAACGGCGGGCAGACCGGCTCCTTCAATCGCGATGACATCGCCGCTGCGGCACGCGCCGTGTCGGGCTCCCAGGCCGCCCCTGCGGGCAGCACGGCGGCTTTCGTGGCACTCGTTGCCAACGCGGCAGCCAATAACGCCTGCAGCGCTACCTCGGCGGACGCGAACGCTTCTGCCGATAATTCGTACGTTGATGAAGCCATGACCGCGGACGAGGAGGCCGTTGCCGCCCGCCGCGCCGCCGAAAGCTCGCTTTGGGGCGCTCCTGCCCAGCAGCAGGCGGCTGAGGCTGCGCCGTACAACGCAAACCTCGCCAGCATGCCTATCATCTCCGGTGTCGCGGACATCGATCTCGATGACCTCGATGAGCCTGCAGCCATCACCGCATCGATTGATGCCCAAGATCGCATCGACACCGGCGACCTTCCGGACGCTTCGCTCGAGGTTGATGTCCCCATGGCCGATTACTCGGGCCACGAGGACATGTGGGCCGCCGCCACCGCGATTCTGGATGAGATTGACGGGCCTGCTCCTGTTGCAGCCCCCGCTCCCGTCACTGCCCCTCAGCCTGCTGCCCCCGCCTATGTCGGCCGTCACAGCGCTGTGTTCCCCGAGGATACCGCCCGTATCTCGCGCGAGGGCATCGAGCGGGCCGAGGCTATTGCCGCCGGCATTATGGAAAATCGTCGTCACGAGCGCGTCAATCAGATCCTCGAGGAAGAGATCGAGCGCCTGCAGTCCTCTACCGCCAAGCGTACGGGCCGTGCCTATCTGAGCGTTATCGAGGGCGGTACCGCCAGCTTCGCCCCGCTCCGCGCGGAGGCATAACTTCTGCATGGTTAAGATCAATCGAAAATGGGCGGTTGTGACCTGCCTGATGGCGCTCTTGATCTGGGGCAATTCGCTGGTTCCCGGCTCGGGGTCGGGCTCGCTGAGCCTAACGGTCATGGAAGCTATCCGCGGCTTCCTGCACGGCGTGGGACTTCCATATGCATGGGTGACCAACTTTGTTGTTCGCAAGTGCGCGCATTTTACCGAGTATATGGTGCTCGGCATCCTGGCAACGCATGCCTTTGATTATGAGGGGCGGCGCACCTTTGACGTGCTGCTGCCCACGGCGGTGTTCCTGCTGCTCGTTCCCTCCATCGACGAGACGATTCAGCTCTTTGTGCCGGGACGTGCCGGCATGATCACCGATGTGATGATCGACTGTTGTGGAGCGGCAACGGGCGTTGTGCTCCGATATCTCTTACGGTCGCTGATGTGCGCCAAAAAAGCCGCCTAGGACGTATTGTTTGGTCCTAGGCGGCCTTTTTTATTTGAGGGCTTATATGAGGCGTGATGGCGTTGTTCCGTAGGTCGGATTTGCCGCGCGCGCCACGCCCTGCGGGTGCGTCTGTTACTGAAGTGCCTGTGCGCCCAGGGCCAGGCAGCCCATAATGCCCTGTTTGCCCTCGAGGCTGTTGTTGACGATATAGCTATCGATGTCGGCCATCTCGGACGTGACGATGTAGCCGTTGAGCATCTCGGCGCACTTCTTGCGCGCGAGCGGCACGATGGGGGTGTGATCGGCCACGCCGCCACCGATGACGATCTTCTGCGGTGCGTAGCACAGGATGTAGGTCATGAGCGCCTGCGCCAGATAGCCGGCGAGCAGGTCCATGGCCTCCGGGTCATCGGCCATCTCTCCGGCGCTCTTGCCACCCCAGCGCTTTTTGACGCCGGGGCCGGCGATGAGGCCCTCGAGGCAGTTGTCGTGGAAGGGGCAGCCGCTGTGCTCGCCGATGGTGTCGCGCGGGTCGCGCGTGACCAGGATGTGGCCGGCCTCGGGATGCATCATGCCGTGCACGAGCTTACCGCCCGAGAGCACGCCGGCGCCCACGCCGGTACCGATGGTCAGATACACCACGTCAGTGAGGCCCTGGGCGCAACCAAAGGTGACCTCGCCCAGGCAAGCGACGTTGACGTCGGTGTCGTAGCCGCAGGGAATATTGAGCTCGTTTTGGATGGTGCCCAGCAGGTCAAAGTAGCGCCATGCCGTTTTGGGCGTCTCCAGGATCTTGCCGTATTGGGGCGAGGCAGGGTTGACTGCGGTGGGGCCAAAGGCGCCGATGCCCAGCGCGGCGATGCCCTTGTCGGCAAACCATGCGTTGACGGCCTCAACGGTCTCCTGCGGGATCGTGGTCGCAATCTGCTCGCGTTCCAGGACCGTGCCGTCTGCATAGCCCGTGGCGCAGACCATCTTGGTGCCGCCGGCCTCGAGCGCTCCGATAAGCTGCTGCTCTGCCATAGTGTTCCTCTCTCAGGGATGAGTTGTTCCGTGACTAAAGTATAGCGCTCTAAACCATTTAAGAAAGCGCTATAAAAAGAGGCCTCGCAACGCGGCGGGCGGTGCGAGGTTTCTTTGGTACTTTTAGTTGTTGGGCCGTCCTTACCCGCGCGGCTTGATTTTATCTCGCAGGGACTTGAGGTTTTCGAGTGCGGCGTTGAGCGTCTCGTCACGCTTGGCAAAGTGGAAACGGATCAGGTGGTTGACGGGCTCGCGGAAGAAGCTCGAGCCCGGAACGGCGCCCACGCCAACCTTGGAGGCGAGATCCTCGCAGAAGTCGAGGTCGCTGTCGTAGCCAAACTCAGAGATGTCCATCATGACGTAGTAGGCGCCCTGCGGCACGTTATGCTTAAGACCGATGCTATCGAGCCCCTGGCAGAACAGGTCGCGCTTAGCTGTGTAGAGGTCGAGGACCTCATCGTAATAGCTGTCGTCGAAGTTGAGGGCGGTGACGACGGCCTCCTGCAGGGGAGCGGCGGCGCCCACCGTGAGGAAGTCGTGGACCTTCTTGATGCGCTCGGTAATCTCGGCCGGGGCGATGGTGTAGCCCAGGCGCCAACCGGTGATGGAGTAGGTCTTGGACAGCGAACTGCAGCTGATGGTGCGCTCGAACATGCCGGGCAGCGTGGCCATATAGACATGCTCGTGGGGCGCATAGACGATGTGCTCGTAAACTTCGTCGGTGATGCAGTACGCGTCGTACTTTTTGCAGAGGTCGGCGATAAAGGTGAGCTCCTCGCGCGTAAAGACCTTGCCGCAGGGGTTGGAAGGGTTGCACAGGACGATGGCCTTGGGGTCGTTGTCGCGGAAGGCCGCCTCGAGGACCTCGCGATCGAAGTCGAACGTGGGCGGGTTGAGCGGCACGTAGATGGGCTCGGCACCCGAAAGGATCGTGTCGGCGCCGTAGTTCTCGTAGAACGGCGAGAAGATGACGACCTTGTCTCCGGGGTTCGTAACCGTCATCATGGCGGCCATCATGGCCTCGGTGGAGCCGCAGGTGACTACGATGTTCTCGTTGGGGTTGATCGGCATGCCCATAAAGTGCTCCTGCTTGGCGGCAAGCGCCTCGCGCATGGCTTGGGAGCCCCAAGTGATGGAGTACTGGTGGTAAAGCGGCTTGGGGTCGGTGGCGATGGTGCTGAGGCTATTGAGCAGCTGCGCCGGGGGATCAAAGTCGGGGAAGCCCTGTGACAGGTTGACGGCGCCATACTTGTCGGAGATGCGCGTCATGCGGCGGATGACGGAATCGGTAAATGTTGCCGTGCGGTTGGAGAGTTCTTTCATGCCGGTCCTTTCGAGCATTTGCAGTGGGGCAAGTTTACTCCTATGAAACCGGTGGGAAATGCTCAAAACGGGCTCGAAAAACTCTTTTCAAAATTCTTGAAAATTGGGGCTTGCATCGTGTGGCGTTCCTTGCAATAATAGTCGAGCGCGAAGCGCACAGGACACGGTGGGTGTAGCTCAGTTGGCTAGAGCGACGGGTTGTGGTCCCGTAGGTCGAGGGTTCGAGTCCCTTTACCCACCCCAGTTCTTGCTTCGTGTTGATATCGGGTCGTTAGCTCAGTTGGTAGAGCAGGGGACTCTTAATCCCAAGGTCCAGGGTTCGACCCCCTGACGGCCCACCACACGATATCTCCTCTAAAGTCCGCCACAACGGACTTTAGCTTTGGGTCGTTAGCTCAGTTGGTAGAGCAGGGGACTCTTAATCCCAAGGTCCAGGGTTCGACCCCCTGACGGCCCACCCAAAGCATGTTAAAGCGGCTAGCTTAGGCTGGTCGCTTTTTTGTTGACCTCGCATGGGGTCGAACCCGAAAGGGCGCGGAGCTGAGGAAATGCGTAAGCATTTACCAGCGCAGCGCGCAAGGCGCCTTGGCGCCGCAGCGACTGCCTGCACAGCAGGCTGACCCCCTGACGGCCCACCAAAGATTATTAAGACGGTCAGCGAAAGTTGGCCGTCTTTTTTGTTGACCTTTCATGGGGTCGAACCCGAAAGGGCGCGGAGCTGAGCTATCTGCACCGTGATTCCCTTAGGGAAAACACGGCTAAAGCCCCGTAAGCGTGTTCTCCTTGGGGGAATCATGCTTACGGGGCTCGATGCATGTTGAGAAATTGTGATCAAACTCTAAGTGAGAATCGAATTAGTCCGCTCGATAGTGCGATCCGAGACTTTCGGTTCGTTTGCGCATGGCTTTGACCATTTCCTGTGCTAGTTGAATCTGCGATTGCAGGCGGGTGAGGGCTGCGACTTCGCTGTCATTGGCGTGTGGCTTGCTCAGCGCCGTTGCCTCGTCTTGCAGGCTTTCAAGCTGTTGCAGAGCCTTGGATAGACCTGCTTCGGTCCTGTTGATCATGCAATAGGTACTCATCGTGTGCTTAAGGCTGCGTATCAGGCGTTCGGCATCTGTTGTGGCAATGCCGTACTGGGGGAGGGCGATATCGGCCTTCGGGGCCACCTCAGGTGCATTCTGTGCTGCCTGGGCTGCCGATGCGCCTGCGATGCGACCGAATACGATGCCATTGGCACTCGACAAGCCGCCGATGCGGTCGGCGCCGTGCATGCCGCCTGTTGCCTCACCGCAGGCGTAGAGGCCCTCAACGCCCGTGTACGCGGTCTTGTCGATTTTGATACCGCCGTTGGCGGCGTGGGCATACATCGCCACGCGCATCTCGTCGGTCGGCGCGATGCCGTGCTCGTCTTGTAGCCAGGTGGCAAAGGTCTGCACAAACTCGGGGATGTCCTCGCGGGGGAAGTCGTAGTGGAGCGCCAAGCCTTCGGCACCTGCCTGATCGATGACGAGGTCGATGGCGCGGGAGGCCAAGCGCGAGGTGAAAGGACCATATCCGGAGCGTTGCTCGAGCAGATCGTCGAGCTTATCGTCGGCAATATCTGCCGGCTGGTCTACATGTACGTAGCGCCAGGTCTTTTCGTTAAAGACAAGGTTTCGCTTGGGCTCGATAAAGCCGGGCATCATCTGCATGAACTCTATATTAGTAAGGGACGCACCGTGCGCCAGCGCGATGGCCTGTGATGAGCTGAGCACGTCGGTGGAAGTGAGGCTGCGCTCGAACAGGCCGCCTGTGCCACCGGCTGCGATGATCGTGGCCTTAGGGGCCATAGGCACGAGACGCGCGTTTGTCCGGTCGTAGAGCGTGGCACCGACAATCTTTCCGTCCGTGTCCTCAACAAGGTCGATAAGCTCATGGCGGGGGAGCAGGCGAATGCCGAGTGACTCGATCCGGGTCGCCAGAGCGTCCTCAAGGGGCTTGCGGGTGAGGCCGCGCCACATGCGCGTCTTGTGGTCAAAGCAGGGGATAAATTGCTTTTGCTGAGCGCTCTCAGCGCTTTGCGGACGCTGGAGCTCAACGCCCAGGTCTTGCTCAAGCCATTCAATTGCCTGGGGAATGCTGTGGACAAACGTCTGGACAAGCTCGGGGTCGGCGACGCCGCCACCAACGGTCTGAATAGTGTCGATGAGGTCTTGTTCGTCGTCTTCGTTAACGGGTCCGATAAGCCCCAGGCCCCAGGTTCCGGGGAAGAAGCTCGATCCACTCATAGTCTTGCCGGCGCTTGCCACAGTGACGGTTGCACCCGTGCGTGCCGCTTCGATGGCGGCGCAAAGGCCCGCAATGCCAGATCCAATTACCAGTACATCAGTCGATTCCATCGGATTCCTTTCTCGTTCGGCGCATTGTCGCACGGGTGATCGGCAATGGGGCCGCAAAGACTCGGCAAATCGGTAAAGGGCACATATGGCAGGTGGGCGTCATGGACGTTCTGACGCTTTGTCTCATCACATCTCGTATTTCGCCCCAACTGATATATTGGCATTAGCTACCCTGCGACAGCGCAAACAAAAAGAGCCGCTACCCCGAAAGGTAGCGGCTCCAAAGCTCAACTATTTGAGCATCGCGCAGGCGCGATTAGGCCTTGAGGGCCTCCTCGACGGCGACAGCGCAGGCGACGGTGGCACCGACCATGGGGTTGTTGCCCATGCCGATGAGACCCATCATGTCAACGTGCGCAGGCACGGAGGAAGAACCGGCGAACTGGGCGTCGGAGTGCATACGGCCCATGGTGTCGGTCATGCCGTAAGAGGCAGGGCCGGCGCCCATGTTGTCCGGGTGCAGGGTACGACCAGTGCCGCCACCAGAAGCGACGGAGAAGTACTTCTTGCCAGCCTCGAGGCGCTCCTTCTTGTAGGTGCCAGCGACGGGATGCTGGAAGCGCGTGGGGTTGGTGGAGTTACCGGTGATCGAGATATCGACGTTCTCGTGCCACATGATGGCAACGCCCTCGCGGACGTCGTCGGAGCCGTAGCAGTTAACGGCAGCGCGGGGACCATCGGAGTAGGGGATGGTCTCGACGACCTTGAGCTCGCCCGTGTAGTAGTCGAACTGGGTCTTCACATAGGTGAAGCCGTTGATGCGGGCGATGATCTGGGCGGCGTCCTTGCCCAGACCGTTCAGGATAACGCGCAGCGGCTTCTTGCGAGCCTTGTTGGCGTTCAGAGCCAGGCCGATAGCGCCCTCGGCGGCAGCGAAGGACTCGTGGCCGGCCAGGAAGGCGAAGCACTCGGTGTCGTCGGAGAGCAGCATGGCGCCCAGGTTGCCGTGGCCCAGACCGACCTTGCGGTCCTCGGCGACGGAGCCGGGAACGGTGAAGGCCTGGATGCCCTCGCCGATGATGGCGGCAGCCTCAGAAGCGGTCTTGGCGCCACGCTTGACAGCGAGAGCGCAACCGAGGGTGTAGGCCCACTCGGCGTTCTGGAAGGCGATGGACTGGGTGTTGTTGACGATCTCACGCGGGTTGAAGCCCTTGTCGGTGCAGATCTGCAGAGCTTCCTCGAGGGAGGCGATGCCGTTGTCGGCGAGGCACTTGTTGATCTTGTCAGCGCGGCGCTCGTAACCTTCGAACGTAACAGTCATAGTTATTTCCCTCCCTTTCTACTCGTGAACCGGGAACACGCTGGCGACGGAGTGAGTCTCCTCGTCGGTGCGCGGGTCGATGTACTTGGCAGCGTTCTCCCACTGACCATAGTGGCCCATAGCGCCAGCGATGGCCTCCTCGGGGGTCTTGCCGGCCTTGACGGCGTCGGTGAACTTGCCGAGGTTCAGGAACTCGAACGCGATGATCTCGTTCTTGTCGTTGAGAGCCATGCGGGTGACGTAGCCCTGAGCGAGCTCGAGGTAACGAGCGCCCTTGGCCTTGGTGCCGAACATGGTGCCGACCTGAGAGCGAAGGCCCTTGCCGAGGTCGTCGAGGGAGGCGCCCACGGGCAGGCCGCCCTCGGAGAACGCGGTCTGGCTGCGGCCGTAAACGATCTGCAGGAAGATCTCGCGCATAGCAACGTTGATGGCGTCGCAGACGAGGTCGGTGTTGAGGGCCTCGAGGATGGTCTTACCGGGAAGGATCTCGGAAGCCATGGCGGCAGAGTGGGTCATGCCCGAGCAGCCGATGGTCTCAACGAGGGCCTCCTCGATGATGCCATCCTTGACGTTCAGCGTGAGCTTGCAGGCGCCCTGCTGAGGTGCGCACCAACCCACACCGTGCGTAAGACCGGAGATGTCGGAAATCTCCTTAGCCTGGACCCACTTGCCCTCCTCGGGGATGGGTGCGGGGCCGTGGTATGCACCCTTGGCAACGGGGCACATGTTCTCCACTTCCTGTGAGTACTGCATGCCTCTCCTCTCTATCGTGTTGGCGTCCCGTCTGGGGGTCGTGGCTGGCGATTGCCGGGCGACCCTTCGAAAGGGACATGACATGCAGCCCCTATAATACCGCGAAATGCACGGAATATTCGGCGAACGGCTCAGTTTTCGTAGCGGGAAGTCCGGAAGTTTTAATTGAAACGGTTTAACTGTATGTTCTGTGGTCGCGAACTTCCGTAGAGGGGGTTCGTCTTGGGCAAGCTTTTGGTCAGCTCTTGTATGCGTTGCGGGGGCTGACCTGTTGCAACGGTGCCGTTCGCCGCTTGTTTACTGCCTTTGGCCGCTCGAGAGTATTGTTTTGCGTGAATGATTTGATGGCGCGCTTCAATCGTGCTGTATTGGATGGCAAGCAGATCCCGGCGAAGGGAGCGCCATGCAGCGCGTTTGGAGAACGGTTACCGGCTTTTACCATGTCTGTGCCCGCGGTACGGGCAAGCAGCTCATCTTTGAGGGCGATGAAGACCGGTGGGAGTTTTTGGAGCTGATGCGCGAGTGCTGTCGCGAGGCGGGCGTGACGGTTATCGCCTGGTGCCTTATGGGCAATCACGTGCATCTGGTGCTTGCAGATTACGAGGACGCGATGAGCGCAGCCATGCACCGGCTGCTTTTGACGTACGCGCGGCGGTTCAATAAACGCACGGGGCGCACAGGCCATCTGTTCCAGAACCGTTTTGACCGGCGCTCGCTCGATACCGACCGTTATCTAATGGCTGCTATTCGCTATGTTCACGCTAATCCGCAGGAGGCGGGTATCGCCCTGATCGAGCGTTATCCGTGGAGCAGCTTTGCCGAGTATCTGCGGATGTATGACGGCGTTGCGAAGAAGAATTTTTCGGATCCGTCTACGGTGCTCGAACTTTTTGGATCGGCAGAGGGCTTTATCGACTACTCACTTAAGACACCCGATGGTTCAGATCCGGTGATTCACGACATGGAAGAGACGGAATGGGAGCGGCGTGCGTTTGCCGAAAAGCTGGCGAAGCGCCTAGGCGTGCCGCTCAACGAACTCAAGACCGTAGCGCCCTCGCGGCGAGACGGAATCATTTTCGCCCTGCACGATGGCGGCTACACGGTGCGCGAGATTGAACGGTATACGGGAATCAGCAAGAGTACCGTCTCTCGTATCGTGCGCGCTTATGCGCGGGTGAAGGCTCAGGCTGAGGGCTCGGAATAGAAAATGGCCGAACCACTCTTGTCAAGCGATTCGGCCAACAAAATTCTTAAGATTTGGGACAAATACTACTGATTATTTTGTCCCGTGAGCATGCCGTCGAGGGTGCGCCAGGCGAGTTCGGCGCATTTGACGCGGGCGGGCATGTGCGAGATGTCCTGGAGCTGGGCGGCTTCGTCTAGGTCTTCCAGGTCTTCCTCGGAGAGCTGCTCGCCGCGGATCATGGCGAGGAAGAGCTCCGCCAGGCGGCGAGCTTCCTCGACCGTCTCACCGGTGATGAGGTCGGCCATGATGTCGGCGCTTGCCTGGCTGATGGCGCAGCCGTGGCCAGTAAAGGAGGCCTCCTCGATCACGTTGTTCTCGACACGTAGCTGCAAGGTGAGTTCGTCGCCGCAGCTGGGGTTGATGCCGTCGTGCTCGTGCGTGGGAGTATCCATCTCGTACTTATAGTCGGGGTGCGAGTTGTGCTCCATAAATGTGGTGGAGGTGTACAGATTACCCATTGAACGTGCTCCAAACGTGATGCAGGCCGGCGATGAACTTGTCGATGTCGGCCTTGTCGTTGTAGAAGGCTACGCTGGCGCGGCAGCAGGCAAGGTTCTCGACGCCCAGCCAGGTGAGCAGCGGCTGCGCGCAGTGGTGACCGGCGCGGATGCAGACGTCGTCCATGTCCATGATGCTCGCGACGTCGTGCGGGTGGATGCCCTTGACGTTAAAGCTCACGACGCCGTGGTGGTTGTCCCAGTAGATCGAGCCGATGATCTGGACAAAGTCGAGCTGCATGAGCTCGCCCATCAGATAATGGACGAGTGCCTGCTCGCGTACCTGGATGTTCTCGTAACCCACCGTGTTGACCAAGTAATCGAGTGCGGCGCCCGTGGCGAAGATGCCGGCGGCGTCCTGCGTGCCGGCCTCGAACTTCTCGGGGACGGGCGCCCAGACGGCGTCCTGCTCGGTGACCGAATCGATCATCTCGCCGCCGGTAAGCATGGGCGGCATGGCGTTGAGCAGGTCCATCTTGCCCCACAGCACGCCGATGCCCATGGGGCCCATGGCCTTGTGTGCGCTAAAGGCGAAGAAGTCGGCGCCCAGGTCGGCCACGTTTACGGGCATGTGCGGCAGCGACTGCGCGCCGTCGACGACCAGATAGCCGCCGTACTTGTGCACGAGCTTGCCGAGATTCTTGACCGGGTTCTCAACGCCCAGAACGTTAGAGACCTGACCCACGGCCAAGATCTTGGTCTTGGGGCCCACCTTGGACAGAACCTCCTCGGTGGTGAGCTGGCCGGTCTTGGTGGGGTAGAGGTAGACGAGCTTGGCGCCGGTCTCGCGGCAGACCTGCTGCCACGGGATCAGGTTGGAGTGGTGCTCCATGATGGTGATGACGACCTCGTCACCGGGCTCGAGTACCGTGGGTGCAAAGCTCTTGGCGACCAGGTTGAGCGACTCGCTCGTGTTGCGGGTGAAGACGACTTCGTTGGCCTGGGGGGCGCCGATGACATCGGCGATCTGCTGGCGCACCTTCGCGATGGCCTCGGTGGCCTCGACGGACAGCGAGTACAGGCCGCGCAGGGGGTTGGCGTTCATGCGCTGGTAGAAATCGCGCTCGGCGTCGAGCACGCAGGCAGGGCGCTGCGCGGTGGCGGCGCTATCGAGGAAGGCGATCTCGGGATGCTGCTGGAACAGCGGGAACTGTGCCTTGTAGGGGTTGGTCTCGATGTCTACGGTAGGCCAGCCGCGCGAGGCCTCGTCGCTGGCGTCGAGCTCCATGGGCTCGGGGGCGGTACAGGTGTCGCATTTAACGTGCTCGGTGTCGATCATGCGAGCTCCTCTTCAAAGTTGTCGATCAGGTTGTTGCCCAGGCGGACGACGGCTGCGCGGGTGCGCTCGTCGGTGGCGGAAAGCGCGGCGTCCTCCAACTTGGCGCGGATGAACAGGTCCTCGGCGGCGTTTTGGTCAAGGCCGCGGCAGGCGAGGTAGAACAGCTGCTCGTCGCGGACGTGACCGATGGTGGCGCCGTGGTTGCCGGCGACGTCGTCCTCGTCGCAGAGAATGACGGGAACGGTCTTGTTGTCGACGCCCTTGTTGGCCAAAAGCACCGTCTCGCGCTCGGTGCCGGTTGCACCCTTGCAGCCGTGCACGAGGTCGATGGTGCCACGGTAGACCTTCTTGGACGTGCCGGTCAGCACGCCGTTGGCGTCGATCTCGCACTCGGTCTTGCGACCGCGGTGGCGCAGCTCGTAGTTAAAGTCGCGCACCTGCTCGCGGGCGCCAAGGTAGTCAGTATCGATGGTGACCTTGGCGGTATCGCCCAGCAGGTCGCCGGCAAGGCCGGTGGCGCTGGCGCCGGCACCCAGGACGGTGTGCTGCACGTTGACGCGCGCGCCCTCGTCCAGGAACAGGCCGGTGTCGTCGAGTGCGATCCAGCTATCGTCGAGCGTCTGCGTGCAGGCCACGTTGACGGTGGCGTACTCGTGGGCACACACGCGTAGCACGGAGCCCACGACACCCTCGCCGGTAACGGGGGAGTCTAGGGCAATAAGCAGATCGAGCGTCGACTGAGGACGGGCAACGACGTCGATGGCGGCGATGGCCGCGGCGGCATCGACACCGCTCACGCGCACGGTAACCGTGGCATGCTTGTATGCGGGCACATCGATGACGATGCGCTTGGTAGCGTGCTCGGCCAAGTAGGCGTAGGCAGCCTCGCCCATGCCGGTTTCGAAGGCTTCAGCAGGGGAGAGCTCCTCCTCGAGCTTGATGGCGCCGGCCTGGTAGACGGATGTGGAGGGCACGTCGAGCTCGGTCTCGGGCGTGATGCGGGCGCGGTCGGCGGCATCACCGGGGGCGGAGGCGCGGCGCTCGGGGAAGCGCTCAGTCATGGCGTCCATGGCGGCGTCGAACGCGTCTGTCACGCCAATAAACTGCTCGTCCAAGCCCTCGACCTCGACGGCCTCGGCAGGAGCGACGGCAAGCTCGTCCGAAAGCTCAAGCTTGGTCTGGTTCATCTTGAGCCAACCCCAAGTGGCAGCAGGCATCGCATTAACCTGCTCGAGCGTGGTAGCAGCGGTGTTCGTGGTCTGTTTCATTATCCGATCGCTCCTTCCATCTCGAGCTTGATCAGGTTGTTCATTTCGACGGCGTACTCCAGCGGCAACTCCTTGGAGACCGGGTTGGCAAAGCCGTTGACGATCATGGTACGGGCCTCTTCCTCCGAGATACCGCGGCTCATCAGGTAGAACACCTTGTCATCGCCGATGCGGCCGATGGTGGCCTCGTGGCCGATGTCGACATTCTTGGCGCGGATGTCCATGGCCGGAATAGTGTCGGAGCGGCTCTGGTCGTCGAGCATGAGCGACTGGCAGCTCACGGTTGCCTTGGAGCCCTCGGCCTTGGGTGTGGCCACGATGGAGCTGCGGAAGGTCTGAATGCCGCCGCTCTTGGAGATGCCCTTGGTCTCGACGGTTGCCGAGGTCTCGGGGGCGTTGAGCACGACCTTGCAGCCGGTGTCGAGGTTCTGGCCGGCACCGGCAAAGGTGATGCCGGTAAAGCTCGAGCGGGCGCGGCGGCCGTTGAGCACGCTCATGGGGTAGAGGTAGCCCACGTGACTGCCGAAGGAGCCACTGATCCACTCGATGTCGCCATCCTCGTCCACGCGCGCACGCTTGGTGTTGAGGTTGTACATGTTCTTGGACCAGTTCTCGATGGTCGAATAGCGCAGGTGCGCACGCTTGCCCACAAAGAGCTCGACGGCGCCGGCGTGGAGGTTGGCCACGTTGTACTTGGGCGCGGAGCAACCCTCGATGAAGTGCAGGTCGGCGTCGTCCTCGACAATGATGAGCGTGTGCTCAAACTGGCCGGCGCCCTTGGCGTTAAGGCGGAAGTAGCTCTGCAGCGGGAAGTCCAACTTGGTGCCCTTGGGCACGTAGACAAACGAGCCGCCCGACCATACGGCGCCGTGCAAGGCCGCAAACTTGTGGTCGGTGGGCGGGATGAGCGTCATAAACTTCTCGTGGATGAGCGGTTCCCACTGTGGATCGTGCAGGGCTTCTTCAATACCGGAGTAGACGATGCCCATCTTGGACGCCGTGTCCTGCATGTTGTGGTAGACGAGCTCGGAGTCGTACTGCGCGCCGACGCCTGCCAGGTAGCTGCGCTCGGCGTCGGGGATGCCCAAGCGCTCAAAGGTGTTCTTGATGTCGTCGGGCACCGACTCCCAGTCGTGCTTTTGGTCGGTGTTGGGCTTGACGTAGGTGACGATGTTGTCCATGTCCAGGCCCTCGATGGAGGGACCCCATGTCGGGTCGGGGAAGCGGTTGAAAATCTCGAGGGACTTAAGGCGCAGATCGAGCATCCACTGCGGCTCGTCCTTCTTGGCGCTGATCTCGCGCACGATGTCGGGCGTGATGCCGGCGTCGAGGCGCTCGAATCCCTCCTCGCCATAGGTGAAGTCGTAGAGGCTGCGGTCGATGTCCGCGACCTCGGTGCGGTTCTTGGTCATTACGTCGCCCCTTTACGCCTGCTGCTCGGCAGCGTCGGCCTCGGCCTGGGCGCGCTGCTCGGCGGCCTCGCGCTCGAAGGTCTCAAAGCCGTTCTTGTCGATCCAGGGAATGAGCGAGGCGTCGTCCTCGCGCACGATGTGACCCTTGACCATAACGTGGACACGGTCGACATCCAGGTGCTCCAGGATGCGCGTGTTGTGCGTGATGATGAGCATGGAGCCGTCGCAGCTCTTGCGGTACGCGTCCATGCCGTGGCTGACGGTGGAAAGCGCATCGACGTCCAAGCCTGAGTCGGTCTCGTCGAGGATGGCGAGCTTGGGTTGCAGCAGCAGGAGCTGGAGCATCTCGACCTTCTTCTTCTCGCCGCCCGAGAAGCCTACGCCCAGCTCGCGGTTGAGATAGGCGGTATCCATGTTAAGCTCGGCCGCGAGCTCCTTGACGCGACGGCGGAACTCCTTGCCCTTCATCTCCAGGCCGGGGCGGCCGGCGATGCTGGCGCGCAAAAAGCTCGACAGCGGCACGCCCGGGATCTCGACCGGGGCCTGGAAGCTCAGGAACAGGCCGGCGCGCGAGCGCTTGTCGGTGGTGAGCTCGGTGATGTCCTGACCGTCAAAGACGATGTGGCCGTCGTTGACCGTGTAGACGGGATCGCCCATGACCAGGTGGCCAAGGGTGGACTTGCCGGCGCCGTTGGGTCCCATCAGCACGTGGGTCTCGCCGGCGGCGACGTTGAGGTTGACGTTGTGGAGGATGGTCTTCTCGTCCACGGAGGCGGTCAGACCTTCGATGGAAAGCAGCGGATTTGCGCTCATGCTGTCCCTCTCTGTATATGGTGTACTCATGGGTGTGCGAAACCCTAGGAATCTTCTCGGAATAAAGTTACTATGGGTTCGGCTTTAGTCAAGGGAAAACCCGACTAATCCACTCGACTTTTCAAATTCTGGGACAAAATAACCTGTTGTGTTTGTCCCACTTACTTAAGATTTGGGACAAACAAACCTGGTTATGTTGTCCCAGATGCGATGGGAGGGTAGGTATGCTCATTTCTTCCAAGGGCCGCTATGCCCTCCGACTGATGATCTATATCGCGGCGCTTGGTGACGCCGAGGGCAAGATCGCCCTGCGCGAGGTCGCCGACCGCGAGCGTATCTCGCAAAAGTATCTGGAGCAGCTGGTTCGTCCGCTTATGAAGGCGGGCCTACTTAAGAGCGTGCGCGGCAAGGGCGGCGGCTACATGATGGCCAAGGACCCGGCCGAGGTGCGTGCCGGCGACATCCTGCGCGCCGTCGAGGGCAGCACGGCTCCGGTGGCGTGCGATGGTATCGACAACAGCTGCGCCCGCAGCGATCTCTGCTCGACCGTCAAATTCTGGCGCGGTCTGGACGACGTGATCGAAAAGTACGTCGACGGCGTGACGTTAGCCGACCTTGCTGCCGTCCCCGAGATTAACTTTGACATTAAGCTGTAGGTTGAACGCAATTCCTTAAGATTTCGCGGAGGGTTGTTGCCGTTTACCGAGGGGTTGTTGTGCAACAACGGGCGAGCTGCAATACTTATTTCTATCTTTGCAAACTGCACTTTAACTACACCAATGCAGGGAGGATCTTATGCAGCCCAAGCATTCTGCGATTGTCGCGGGCCTGACGCTGGCGCTTTCGTTTGGCGCCGTTACCGCACCCGCACCCGCTGCCGCCGAGGAGCCCACACCGGGCGTTGCCTCGGATGCGACCGATATCGATAAGGGCCTTTACACCCAGCAGTCCTTCTCGGGCGTGCTGAGGTCGGTCCAGGGCGTTTCGTTTGTTAACGTGACCCCCGAGATGAAGTACTTTACCAAGTACGAGAGCCATGGCAACTATAACCAGGGCTTTTCGTATGGCGACGGCTATAACGCGCTGGGTTATTACCAGTTCGACCGTCGATGGTCGCTCATTCCGTTTATGAAGCAGGCCTACAACTACAACCCCGAAAAATACAGCATGCTCAAGGATGCGATTGATCGCGGCAGCGAGATTTCCAACACGAGCAATGCCATGTACGAGAATGGCCAGCTCACCGAGTTGGGCCGTATTGCGCAGGAGGCCTTCCAGGGCGCTTATAACACCGACCCTGCTGAGTTTTCGGCTCTGCAGGATGCGTATGCGTACAACTCGTACTATGCGGTGACCGAGGCGTGGCTCAAGAGCGGCTTGGGTATTGATATTTCGGGCCGTGCCGATTGCGTTAAGGGCATGGTGTGGAGCATCACCAACATGTGCGGCACCGGTGGCTGCAGGGACTTCTTCCGTTGGGCGAATCTCTCCAACGATATGTCCGACCGCGAGTTTGTGACGGCGCTTTCCAACAGTGTGGTCAATAACGTGGCGACCAAGTATTCGAGCCAGCCCCAGTATCATGAGGGCTGGAAGAACCGCTACCGCAACGAGCTGAAGGACTGCTTGATTTATATCGCCGAGGACGAGGCCGCTGCCGCTGCGACGCCCGTGCAGCCCGAGCCCACGCCGGCGCCCACGCCGACGCCTGATTCGAATGACGACTCGAGCGACGATGCCAACGATGACAGGATGGATGCGCCCTCGACCGATGCTGACGGTGATGGCTCTGCTGGTGGCACTACCAACAACGGCTCTACCTCGAACGGCTCCGATTCAAACGGCTCTGCTGCGGGCGATTCGTCTTCAAGCTCTGCCGGCAATACGGACAGCGACGCTTCTGGTTCGACCGGCGCTGGCACCTCTAACTCATCCACCGGCTCGAGCGATTCGTCCGTTGGCACCGGCTCTAACAACGGCTCCGGCTCTGACGTAACCCCTGGTTCCGATGCTTCCAAGGATGACTCGAATAAGGCGCCGGACGCTCCCGTTGCTTCGCCGGACAAGAAGCCTTCTTTCTCCGAGCAGCTTGGTTCTACGCTGGGCTCTTCGCTGATGGCTGGCGTCAATAACGGCTCGACCCAGAACAAGGGCAACTCTGATCAGGTTTCCACGGAAAAGATCGAAGCCGCAAAGGGCGACTCCAAGGACAAGGCTTCCGAGAAGACCGAATCCGATAAGGGTTCTAGCTCTGAGGAGAAGAGCGACAAGTCCGAACAGAAGAAGGACGAGTATAAGAAGTCTGAATCTGAGGAGAAGGACAAGAGCAAGGCCGAGGGCGAAAAGAAACAGTCCCAAGACGACGACAAGAGCGGTGCTGACAACCAGGTCCAAGAGCAAAATGACCCCAAGACGGTGACCACCACGACCACGACGACTACAACGACTAAGTCCTCGGGCGGCAACATGCCCAAGACGGGCGATCTGATTGTGATGGCGAGCCTTGCTAGTGCAAGCTTGGCTACGCTGGGCGCTACGTCTATCGTAAGTGGTAAGCATAAGCTCGATCAGCAGAAGAAGGCTTCTGGGGAGGACGGCTCGGAGGAGTAATCTTCCAGATCGTTTTCTATAAGAGTTTGGGACGGGGTCCGGTGCGGCGGCATCGGGCCCCGTTTTTGTTGTGCAACGATTTGTTATGCCCCTCGGGGGTCTGTTGCTACCGTTGCCCGAAACGTTTGCATGTCGATATTGTTGCGCTCTACCCGCTCGCTACAATGGGCATCGTGCTGCGTTAGAAGGAGAGTTTACGGTGTCTGAACAGGCGAATTATTGTGTTGCTCATGCGTTTGGCGCACGGTTGCTCAGTTATGCGGATAACGCAGCTCTACCGGTTGATGTACATGACTTTTCCGATGCAATCAATCGGTGTTTACTCGTCGATAAGACTATGTTTATTGCCGATATATTGGACAGCGAAGCACCTGTTGCGCTTTGTTGTCGGCCCAAGGGTTTTGGCAAGAGCATGAATCTATCGATGCTCAAATGCTATTTGGAACGACCTGATCACCGGCGGCCGGATCGAAGCCCGTTCGCCGGCACCCAGATTTGGCAGGCGGGCGGTGGTCGCTATCGTGATGAGTACGCGTGTTATCCGGTCATCACACTCGACTTTTCAACTGCCACTGTGAGGCGCGACGCCGATGCTGCGGCGGCTATTCGCAGCGCTGTCGCGCACGAGTGCGCCCGATTGCTGCCGCTGCTTGCTGCGCCCGATCTGTCAAGACGTGAGGTTCGTCTTATCGAGAGGGCGGCGCGTGGGGTGGCCAGCGATAAGGAGATCGATGCGGCACTTGGCGTGCTCATTAAACTGCTCCAGACAGCTTTCGATGTTCGGGTTGTTCTTCTGATAGACGACTACGACGCGGTATGTCCAAAGCGTTTGGACGCTAAGGACGACGGTAGCGTGGATTCCCTAGAGTCGCTCAGCCGAACGTTGTTTGACACCATTGCCGATGCCGGCGACTCGTTGCGATTGACGTGTCTTATGGGCGAGCGCCCCGGTCCTGCCGAGTTTGCGTTGTCCCAACGTGGGGTTTCCTATCGGTCGGCGACACCGCTGTCGAGTTGGTGTGATCGATGGTTCGGTTTTTCGGACGACGAAGTCCGGGTGCTGCTGGATCGCATCGGGCGCAACGACTGTCTGGATGACGCGCGCGAGTGGCTCGAGGGCTATCTGCTTGGTGGTTTTTATTGCTCGAGCCCGGAGCGCGTGGTGGACTACGCACATCGCGGTTGCGTCGCGCCTGTTCGGGCAGATCTGTATGGTTACGCCGACCGTCTGAGCGCATGCGTCGGCGACTGGAATCTCATGCGCCTGTCCGCATTGTTCGATTTACTTGAGGCGCATGGGTTTATTGAGGCGCCAGTGCATGTGCATGCCGAGGAGGCCGATGCCGCCAAGTCCGATGATATCTGGACTGCGCTGTATCTGTCTGGATTTCTTACGACGGACATGACGGGGCATTCGGGGGACGGCGCGTGCCTTCGTTCCCTGCGTCTGCCTAACAACGAAGTGCGTCAGGCGCTCCGTCTTGTAATTCTGGAATGGTTTGAGTGCGCCGTTGAGGACGTTGGAGTTATCGACTCGTTCCATGACGGGCTGTGTCGAGGAGACGAGGACACTGTAAAGCAAGCTTTGAGCTGTGCTATCGGCGATCTGGGCATCGATGTGGGCCAGTCAGATGTGCCGACAGCCTATCATCTGGCGCTTCAGGGGCTCTGCTTTGGACTGCCCGGCTATTGCAATCCCAGCTCCAAGCGAAGTGGCGTCTCGGATCGCTGGGATATCCAGGTGATTCCCACCGGTCGGGTGTTTGACGTGGCCGACACGCTCGGCATGCTCGATGAGCGACCGCTGATAACGATCAACATGATGTACGACCCTGGCGTCGATGCCCTGGGCCTGGAACTGTTGGCGGTTCAGGCACTGCTCGACATAGAGCGCGACGGCATCGATGGTATCCGCGTGCCGCGCCCCGCCGTCGGGCGCATGCGTTGGGGCTTTGGTTTTGACGGTCAGCGTGTATCCGTGGTGTGCCAACGACTGTAGCGGCGGGCGAAAGCCCTTTTACTGCTCGGCGCCCTTCATGGGAGGCATGGGCTTCCAGTTGGGATCCTTAACGATCTTGCGGGCGTCCTTCATGCCACGGCGCAGCGCCGGAATACCGGTCTTAAAGCACTTGTCAACGGCGGCCAGGCGAATGAACTCCTTGCAGAAGGTCGCGGCGTTGCCCAAGCGGAACAGCATGGGGTGGTAGTCACCGTAGATCTGCATATAGCGAGCGAGGAAGCCTCGGTTGCGCATGATGTAGTAACGGTTGGTGTCGCTCGTGGAGTTGAGCTGGCGCTTGCCGGCGATATCCCAGTTAGAGACGGCGCGGGCTCGCTTGAGCACCACGTCGGCAACAACGGCGGCGGGGAAGTGCTGGCTGGCTACGTAGCCATAACAGGCATCGTCGCCGTAGATAAAGAAGCGCGCGTCGGGCAGGCCGATCTTGTCGACCACGCGGCGCGAGAACATGCCGCCCTCAAAGCACAGCTGGTTCATGGCGCGATAGCCCTCGGGACCCAGATCCCACTTGGCGATGGGGTTAGGGATGCCGAGCGAAAGGATAAGCTGGTACTGCCAAAAGAAAGCGCCGCCGTCAAAGTCCAGGCGCGAACCCTGGATAACATCGTAGCGGTCGGTCCACTTGGCCAGGCGCTCGATGCCTTCGGGGATGACAAGCACGTCGTCGTCCATCACCCAGAACCACTGGGCCCCCAGATCGTATGCGCATTTAGTGCCAGCGGAGAAGCCGCCCGCACCGCCGCCGTTTTCGAGCTGCGGGGCGTAGATGACACGGTCGGTGCCGCCCTGCGCGTCGGGCTGCTCGGTGTCGATGCCCCACAGGTTGGCCAGGCGCTCGTTGAATGCAGTGCACATGGCCTCGGTCTCGCGCGAATTCTCGTTATCGACAATCACGATGCGCCAGGGCGTTGCCGTGAGCTCGGTCATGGAGTCGAACAAGTTGGCCAGGAGTTCCTGGCGCTTGTACGTAACGACGACGATGGCGAGCTTATCGATGGGAGCGGGAAGGGTTGAAGGCATGGGGCAATATATCCTTTCACGCGCGGCGCGCGAGCGCTGCACGGAAGCTATCGAATACGTCCTTGGGACTGTCCTATTGTAAAGGCTCGGCGCACCTTGTCGGCAAGCTTTGAATAAAACGCAGGAACCTGCCACGGCTGCAGCGGCTTTAGCGTCTGACGGCAGCGTGTCTATTGCCGCTTGAGCTTGCGAGCGATAAGGCTTCTAGCTGCATCGATGATGAGGAGCGACAGAGCAAAGACGATGCTAATGACGGTACCCGTGATGATACATATAGCTGCCGGGCTGTTTTGGCTGACCAGTATGTTTGCGAGCAACGTATTGAAGACGGGACGCCACAGGCTACTGGTGAGCGACTGCATCACATAGAAACCGAGCGTGGCGGTCGATAAGGTGACGATGACACCTGCAGTCCGCGGATTGCCTGAGACGCTGCGTCGGGTTGCCGCAAAGAGCAAGAAGGCGGCAGCGAGGGCAAACGAGATCAACGAGGTCGATTTGTAGGAGAGGGTTGTCATGGCCGTGAGGTTGTCGGTGAAGGAGAGTGCTCCTTCCAGGATGGTGGCGATCGCCAAAACCGCTGCGAGCGACCGCGTGCCTAAGGCGCCCGCCTTTTCCGAATCCATGGCGCCGGTTACGTCGCGGAGCAGCCCGCCTATCAAAAATGCGACTACGTACGTGGCAGCGCTCATGAGCTTCTGCAGCCAAGAAAACTCACCGCCGCTTGTCGCGCTCATGGCGGCTAAATACCCGTTAACAACAAATGCGAGGATGCCAACGGCGATGACCGTCGTCGTGTAGCTCTTTTGGGGGAGTCGACTCTTAGCCAGCCCAAACCATGGCGCCATGAAGACCGTGGCGGCATAGACCCAGATAAACTCAAGGCCTAGCGTGTACCAGTAGTGCGTGTCGAGGGCTACATCGGGAATGGGGGAGACGACCGTGGACCACGCGAGCGCCACGAGGCAATAAAACGCAGTGGGCATAACGACCTTGCCCAGGCGCTGCGCCGTCCGTTGCATTTGCGACTTCCATGTTGCTCCACCGTCCCAAGCACGCGCGGCAGAAGCGATGAGAAAATAGCCCGAGATCATAAAGAAGACCTCGTTGGCCCAGCAGCCCAGCAAGTTGATAAAACCGAGCACGCCGGAATAGGGGAAGGCGGCGAGCGGCGCGTATTCCGGCAAGCCGGCGCAGGTCGCTTGGAAGGTCCACTGAAACGTGTGGAACACCGCGATACCGGCGACTGCGACCAAGCGCAAGGCCTCAATGGATATGTTGCGTGCGGCTTTGGGCTGCATGGCGTCCTTTCGTAGGTTGGGCTCCATAGATTATATAAACGCCCGCTGGCGCGCTGACCCTTTGATACCATGAAACGACAGGTATTTCCTAAGGAGCACATTTGTCTACTAACGCCTCTGGCAGCCCTGTTCTGTCGCTGCTTATTCCCATTTACAATGTTCAGCGCTACCTGCGCGAGTGTCTCGATTCCGCCCTGGCGCAGACGCTCAAGGATATTGAGATCATCTGCATTAACGACGGGTCGACCGACAACTCGCCCGCGATTATCCGCGAGTATATGGAGCGCGATGGGCGCGTTAAGATGATCGACAAGGCCAACAGCGGCTACGGCGACTCGATGAACCACGGTCTGGAGATGGCGCGTGGCAAGTACGTTGGCATCTTGGAGTCCGATGACTTTATGGCGCCCGACGCACTCGAAAAACTTGTCTCGGCCGCCGATACCAATAATGCCGACTTTGCGAAGGCGAACTTTGATTTCTACTGGTCTAAGCCCGAGGAGCGCCGTTCACTGCACGAGATGTTTAAAGCCAAGGACTGTGGCAAGCCGGTGCACCCGAGCGATACGACACAGTTCTTTAAGCAAAAGCCGTCGATTTGGTCGGCCGTGTACCGTCGCGATTTTCTTGAGCGCAACGGCATTACGTTCCTGCCGACTCCGGGGGCGTCCTTTCAGGACACGTCATTCGCCTTTAAGGTGATCGCGTGCGCCGATAAGGCTGTTTACCTGCATGATGCCGTGTTGTCGTATCGTCAGGACAACGAGAATTCCTCGGTCAATTCTTCGGCTAAGGTCTTTTGCGTCAATACCGAGTATGCCGAGATTGAGCGTTGGATTCGAGAGGATTATGCCCGCGACCACGCAAACGGCGATGTCGCGCGCATGCTCAAGTTCAATCAGCTCATTAAGTACGATTCGTACATGTGGAACTACGTGCGCCTGGCGCCTAAGTTCTATAAGGAGTTCCTGGTTCAGATGGCCAAGGAGTTCCAAGCGGCCTTGGACGCCGGGGACTTTTCGCTTGACGACCTCAAGCCGTGGAAGCGCGCAAATCTCGCTGCCATCCTCAAAGATCCTGAGGGCTGGGTTGACGAGCATCCGAGTTTTGCGACGGATGGTGCCTTGGGGCGTGCTAAGTATTACGCCTCGGTTGGAGGCCCAGGTGTGGTTGCTGCCTTCCTCATCGAATCGCTGAGGGGGTAGGTCGACATGGGAGAGACTTTGACCCCCAAAGCGACCATTGTCGTTCCCGTCTACAATTCGTCGCGCTCCATTCAGCGATGCCTCGATTCGCTGTTGGTCCAGTCTGAGTGTTCGATTCAGGTTGTCTGCGTCAACGACGGTTCGACTGATGATTCGCTGAACGTGTTGCGCCAGATCGCGCAGGCCGACAATCGCGTACTGGTGATTGACCAGGAAAACGCGGGTGTCTCGTGTGCTCGAAATGCCGGTATCGATGTCGCCGAGGGCGAGACCGTCTTTTTTGTGGACGCCGACGATTACATCGATGCCCAGACGGTCGAGCGCGTGCTGCATGCCATGGAGTCTGCGGATGCCGAGGCCGCCGTTTTTGGCGGCGTCTGTGAACCTGCCAATGCTGCCCCCAAACGTGTCCAGCAACTCATGAGCCCCAAAGCTGGTACCTTCGGCGCCCGTGATCCCCAACTGCTGTTCCGTTCGAATGCGCAGCCCTATGCCTGCCGTGCTGCTTTTTCGCGCGAGCTGCTTAATCGCGAAGGCATTCGTTTCGCCCCCGGTTTGGCTTTGGGCGAGGACGTCGTCTTCCAATTTGCGGCTTATGCGCTTGCCCGCAAGACCGTCGTCATGCCGGACAAGTTCTACCACTACGTGATGGAGAGCGAATCGGCGACGCACGAGTTCAACAGTGCCGTGGCTCGCGCCAAAAAGCTTGACGCCCACATGAGGATGCTCGAGGAGATCTTGGAGGACTGGGCGGCCTACGATCTTTTGGACCTGTGTTCCGGCGAGCTGATAACTTGGTTTTTGGACCTTATTGTGTTCGACCTGGCGCGCTTGGATGCCGATGACTTCCATCGCGTGGCGGCTCGCGTCAACATAGACCTCACGACGTTTTTGGGAACGGAGTGGGCGGATATGCCTGCCAAGGGCGCCGTTCGCCGTGTTGCCCACAAGCTCGTTGCGGCGACCTCGGGCGTTTCGATGGCAGACGCCACGCTGTTCTATCTTTCGACTCGCGGTCTCAAAGCCTGCCTGGAGCGCTTTATCTAATTCCAAGCGCTGCCGCCCGCCTTAACGCGGCTGCTAAAATAACCCTGTTACACGCTACTCAACAGGAGGTTCTCTTGCAGAACTCTGATACCCCTAAAGTTTCGCTGCTTGTCCCCATTTGCAATGTCGAACGCTACTTACGCGAGTGCCTCGATTCCGCCGTGGCTCAGACGCTCAAGGACATCGAGATCATCTGCATTAACGACGGCTCCACCGATAGCTCGCCAGATATCATCCGCGAGTACATGGAGCGCGACCCCCGTGTAAAGATGATCGACAAGGCCAACAGCGGCTACGGCGACTCGATGAACCGCGGCCTGGAGATGGCGCGCGGCGAGTACGTGGGCATCCTTGAGTCCGACGACTTTATGTTTGAGGATTCGCTCCAAAAGCTGGTCGCCAAGGCCGATGCCGAGCATGCCGATGTGGTAAAGGGCGACTTTTACCTGTATTGGTCCACGCCCAGCGAACGCCGTGAACTGTTTGGGATTATCGACGAGCATATGACGGGCGCCGCGTATCGCCCCGTCGATCGCCCGGGCATCTTCTACCGCAAACCATCCATTTGGTCGGCTATCTATCGGCGCGAGTTCCTCAACGACAATCAGATTCGGTTCCTTCCCACGCCGGGTGCCTCGTATCAGGACGCAGGCTTTAACTTTAAGGTTTGGGCTTGCGCCGAGCGTGCCGCGTTTATTGCGGACCCCATTTTGTGCTATCGCCAAGATAACGAGAAGAGCTCCGTTAATTCGCCAAACAAGGTGTTTTGCGTGTGCGATGAATATGCCGAGATGCAACGTTTTTTGGACGAGCGTCCCGAGCTTAAGGCTCAGCTCCAGGGCATTTTAATGCGCATGAAGGTCGATACGTACCGTTGGAATGATGAGCGTCTGGTCGATGAGCTGCGTGAGCAGTTTTGGAAGAAAGCCTCGTCTGAGCTCAAGGCCGATTGGGATGCCGGTCGCTTTGACCTGTCGCTGTTTGATCCGCGTGGCGAGACCGACTTGCGCCTGATGGTCAAGTCGCCCCGCGCCTATATCGATTCGCGCTTTGACTTTAAGAAGCCGGGCAAGCTCAATACGTTTAAGCATTACTTTAAGATTGGCGGCCTGCCGCTGGTCTGGCGTGTGCTGACGTATCAGCGCACCTACGGCGACAACCCGCACCCTGATGACGTTCCGACCGCACAGTAGGAGCGAGTGACTATGGCTACCCCCAAGATTTCCGTTGTTGTTCCCATCTATAAAGTGGAGGAGTGCCTGGCCTGGTGCCTGGACTCCCTGCTTGCGCAGGACATGCCCGATTGGGAAGGCGTGCTGGTCAACGATGGCTCGCCGGACGGTTCGCGCGATATTGCGGCTGCCTATTGCGAAAAGGATGCGCGCTTTACGCTGGTCGATAAGGAGAACGGTGGCCTGTCGAGTGCACGTAATGCAGGCATCGCTGCGTCCACGGCGCCTATCGTCGCGTTTTTGGATTCCGACGACCGATTTACGCCCGATGCATGCCGCGTGATCGTCGATGCCTTTGAGCGCGAGGACTGCGACGTTTTGACCTTTGGCGCGAATCCGTATCCGCTCGAGGCGGGGTATCCGTGGCTTAACTATGTGCTGAGCCCGCGCGATGTGTCGTTTGAAGGCTATAGCTCCGACCTGCTGTTTAAGGAAGCATCTCGCCCCTTTGCCTGGCGCACCGCCTGCGGGCGTGAGTTTTTGCTGGGCAACGGGATCGTGTTCGACGAAACCGTTAAGTATGGCGAGGACCAGGTCTTCGATTTTGCCGTGTACGGTCGTTCGCACAAGACCGCGCTTATCTCGAACAAGCTGTATGACTACCGCGTGGCGCGCAAAGGCTCGCTCATGGATACCATGCGCTATGACGACGAGACGCGTCTGCTGGAGCACGTGAAGATTTATTCCGCGGTGCTGGCTGATTGGCAGCGCGACGGTCTCGATGCCCAGCATGCCGATGATCTGGCGTACTTCCTCTGCGATCTGGTGCTGTACGATGCGCTCAGGTTACTGGGTTCGGACTGTGGCAAGGTGTTTGCTGCCGTTGCCACGGCGCTTTCCGGTTCTGCCGTGGGCAGCGTTGCTGCGCTCGCACAATGCGCTCCTTCTGTTGCTGCTATGGTGCGTGCGGCGCTTACCAGCAAGGCCCCCAATGCCCGTGCATGTAAAAAGCTCATGTTCGATTACGACGTCTTGAGGTTTGGGCGCCTGGGTGCCTGCAAGCGTATGGCAGCGAACGCCCTGGGAAAGCGAGAAGTGTAGATGAGTATCAAGCGTTTGGCACTTTGCCGCAGCCAGGGCCGTCTGTTTGTGCTGCTTCGTTTTGCCGGTCAGGATGTCGCCGCGCTTATTGAGCGGGAGGGTTCTCAAGCGTTTGCCCATGCGACGACGAGCGGCTCTTGTGTGCTGTCACTGGTGCTCCCGGTCGATCACGGCCGCGTGCTGGCGCTTTGCCCTTCCGTTTCCGATTACGAGCGCGAGCTCGCCGTCTTGGTGCTTCCCTTTTTGGACGGCTCTACGATTGACGTCACATTTGCATCCGGTGGCCAAAGGTTGGGCTCCATTCGCCTCGATAGCCGCGTGGCCAAGCTGGAATCCAAGATTAACTACAAAGCAAAGCCTGCGCTGTGCGCGCTTATCCGCGATGCGCAGCGTGGCGAATGCTGCGGTCGCTACGAGATCGATGCCATTCGCTATTTACCGGCAGACGCCGGCGCGGTGTGGCGCTATGAGGTTACCTGGGCGGGAGAACCCCAGTGCGCACCTGAGCTCCAGATCTTCGATACGCATATGAATGCCATCGATGCTACCGTGCATGTGTTTGAGTCGCAGGTCGATGTGCCGCAGCGCAACGGTTGCCGCGTCAATAAAACGTATCTGAGCGTTGAGATGCCTCAGGATATACGAGATTTTGTCGCGATTGTGAGCGATCCCACGGAGCAGATCCAGAGCGGGTTTTGCGCCATGGATGGTCGCCTGTACAACGGCATGGTCGATGACAGTTGGAACCGCATGAAGGACGCGCGTGCAGACGACGCAGCTTATCGACGTTGGTTTGAACAGCATCGTGCAAAGCCGGGCGATTTGGTGTGCCAGCGTGTCGCTTCGGCGGCCTTTGCCTATAGGCCGCTCGTGAGTATTGTGGTGCCGTGCTACAAGACTGATCGGGAATACCTGCGCGAGCTGCTGGACTCGGTGCTAGCCCAGAGCTATGACAACTGGGAACTGCTCCTTATGGATGCCTCGCCTGAATGGGATGCGGTGGCCGCCCTTGCGGCAGGTGCCAACGACGAGCGCATCCGTCGCATCGAGCTTCCCGGCAACGGCGGCATTGTGGTCAACACCAACGCGGGTATCGAGCAAACGACGGGCGACTACATCGCGTTCTTGGACCATGACGACATTCTGGAACCGGACGCGTTATTCCACTATGTTGCCGCGCTGAATAAGGCGGCCGAGGGCGAGCGTCCCCAGGTCCTGTTCTGCGACGAGGACATGTTCCAGAAAACGGGGGAGTGGGGCCAGCCGGTCTTTAAGACGCGGCTCAACGTCGACCTGCTCTATAGCCATAACTGCGTGACGCATTTTCTGATGGTGGAGAAGGCGCTCATCGATCACATTGGCACGTCCCCAGAAGACGTTGCGGGTGCCCAGGACTACGACCTGACGCTCCGCTGCCTTGCGGCGGGCGCGCGGTTTGAGCATGTTGCGCATGTGCTGTATCACTGGCGTGTGCATCCCGGTTCCACCGCCGATGGCTCTGCAGATAGCAAACCGTATGCCATTGAAGCCGGGCGCCTTGCGCTTCAGCGCCACTTTAACGCGCTGGGCATTTGCGGAACGGTCGAGGAGACCGAGACGCCGTTTGTCTACCGCATGCGCTATGCGCTGCCGGAGCCTGCGCCGCTGGTAAGCATTGTGATTCCCACCAAGGATCACATTGAGACGCTCGACGCCTGTGTGATGTCGATCGCCCAGAAGGCAACGTATGCCAACTACGAGATCGTCTTGGTGGAGAACAACAGCGAAGCTCCGGAGACGTTTGCGTATTACGAAACCCTGCCAGAGCGCGTGGCTGCAGCATCCGAAGGCAAGGGCATCGCGCGCGTTGTGTGCTGGCCGGGTGAGTTCAATTACTCCCAGATCATCAACTTTGGCGTTGAGCACGCCAAGGGCGACTACCTGCTGCTGCTCAACAACGATACCGAGGTCATAAGCCCGGACTTTATCGAAGAGATGATGGGCTATCTGCAGCGTCCCGATGCGGGCGTGGTGGGTGCCAAACTCTACTTTGCCGATCATCTGGTGCAGCACGCTGGCATTGTGGTTGGCGTGCGCGGCGCACTTGCCCATGCCAACCAGGACTTCTCGGCAAAGCGCGAGGGCTATCTTGCCCGTGCCGTGCGCCCGGGCAACTTTAGCGCCGTGACGGGTGCCTGCCAGATGGTGCGACGCGACGTATTTGAGCAGATCGGAGGCTATAACGAGGAATTCGCCGTCGGTTTTAACGACGCAGACTTTTGCCTTCGCGTGTGGGAGGCGGGCTACCGCACCATCTTTACGCCCTATGCCGAGCTGTATCACTACGAGTTCACCTCGCGCGGCAGGGAAGAGGCCAACGAGGAAAAACTGCGTCGCTGGAAGCGCGAACAGGCACTGTTCATGCAACGCTGGCCGGAGTTCTTCCTCGATGGCGACCCGTGGTTGGGGCCGAACTTATCCGCTGAAAGTGAGTACTTCTCGTATTAAGGCAATGGTTTTAGGAAGTCCTAAACTTTCTTTCGCTATGAGCTTGGAAGAAAGCAACGTAGACAACTTACTAAGATAAATTACGAAAACTCGATACTTTCGCGATAAGTTTATACAAGCTTATACAGCTCGATATTATTCGATATAGTCTGCGATAATTATTTTAACGATGATTGACTGTTAATCGATTCCCTAGAAAGGTAAACAAGTAGAGGCGTCGCTCTCTATGGGCGATGGTTTTGTCGCGACTGGTTTGACCATAGAGGACAACCTTCTGTCGAGAGCCGCTAAGGCTACTAAGGGCTATGCCTATCTGGTGCAACTGGTCGGTTATTCCATTTGGCAGCGCGCCAACTTGCATCGTGACAAAAGTGCCATTGTGAGCGAGCGCGACGTCACCGAAGGCATTGCGCTGGCAGAGGCTCGTTTTCACGATGTTGTTCACGAGCTCGCGATTTCTGGACTGGGACTTAACGAAATCAAATACCTTTTGGCGATGTGCGAGGACAAGCAGCAGTCCAAATCATCCGAGATTGCTAGGCGCATGGGTAAAAAGACCAATGAGGTCAGCTCTATTAGGGCAAAATTGCTACAAAGAGAGGTTATTCAGGCACCACAGAGGGGCTACGTGCAGTTTGCCGTGCCGGACCTAGATATCTATCTGCGAGAGAACGCCGAGGAGATTCCCGAACGGTTCTAAATCGAGTGAGGGCGACGTCATATTCTTTAAGACTGCTCTCAGCGTCGATTGCCATATCGGGTTTTTCTGGGCCGTCAATCCCCGTGATAATAGAGATGTGGCACTCTTCGTCGCCCGCTAATCAGATTTCGTCTATCTATAGCATTGCGTGTTTTAATTTGTAGCAACAAAGATACCATTCGCAAAGCGCAAGGGCTATCGCTGTCACGAGCTCAAGGCGAGATGGGCGGCGGCGTGCCATGATGTATTTGCATGAGCGTCCGGCTGTTTAATAGGTATTTACAGTTAGGATAAAATTAGATTTGTTATTTCATCAAATACGCTGGAGAGCGCAATGAATAGTCCTATTCGTCAACAAGATATGTGCGATCAAAAGCCTTGGCTTACTCCTTGGGAACAAGTCTCCCATCTTAAGAGCAAGGGTGTCCGTTTCCGCTATATGAGCGAGGCAGAGGCGGTCGAGTATCTGACGAAGAACAACAATTACTTTCGCTTGCGCTCGTACCGCACCGGATTTCCAAAGGTTTCTGATGGAAAACGCAAGGGTGAATATGTCAACTTAGATTTCAAGATGCTTGTTGACCTTTCGATTATTGATATGTTGCTTCGAAACGAGATGATTTCGCTCACTCTTGATATTGAGCACTTCTGCAAAGTTGACTTGCTGGGCAGGATAGAACAGCATGCCGAGGACGGTTACGAAATCGTTCAAGACTATTTAAGCGAGCAGGATACATTTGATAGCAAGGGGAATGTGACCAACTGGGTTAAAAAAGAGATTTCACGTTGTGAGTCGAGTGCCTATTCTGCAGGCATTCTTGCAAAATACAGTGGTTTTAATATGCCTGTCTGGGCCTTTCTGGAAGTTATTACCTTTGGCGCCTTTAATTCATTCATTTTGTTTTGCGCCAAACGGTTTGACGATGATGAGCTTCGCGATAGGTTTTATTTGCTTCGCGCGGCAAAAGATCTCCGCAACGCGTGTGCTCACAATAGTTGCATTCTTAACGGTCTTGCTTCGGGTGAGAATGCCCGAAGGGCAAATAACGGTGTTATGAAGGCATTGAGCAAAATAGATAGGGTTGGCTCTTATCAGCGTAAGGCAAGGATGAGCAATGAGCGAATACGCCAGATTGTCACAACGCTATATCTGCACAAAGAGGTGTCGTCTAAAGGCGTTATTAAGCACAAAGCACAATCGCTTTCAAAGTTTATTTCTAGGGCAAATCGCAACATCAACTACTATAAAGGTGCGGAGGTCATAACTTCCTCCTTCTCGTTTTTGTCGAAAGTGATCGGCGCATGGTATTTGTGTGACGCTGAAGATATGCCTTCTTGCGATTCCTAGGCATCTGGTGCAAAATATTTTCACTTCGAAAAGCGGTTCGGCCGTTTTGCAAGGGGGCTTCTCTTTATGGGACGCCCTCTATTTTTATGCCGCGCAAATCGGAAGAAATTACGTTTTCGGCTACTGCATTTTTTTCAATCCCCAACGGTTGTAGATCAATACCTACCGCTCGCACTTGTTGCTTAACAAATGGCGAGGTTGGTGGGCTAAGTTAGTGACAGTGTTTTGTTGGAGGAGGACAAATGCCCTATGCCGAGCTGTACCACTACGAGTTCACCTCGCGCGGCAGGGAAGAGGCCAACGAGGAAAAGCTGCGCCGCTGGAAGCGCGAGCAAGCCCTGTTCATGCAGCGCTGGCCGGAGTTCTTCGTGACGGGCGATTCGTGGCTCGGACCAAACCTATCTTCCGAGAGCGAGTACTTCTCGCTTTAGTGCGAAGTAATGCCAAGTTCCGGCAAAGTATCCTCAAGGGCTGCAAGAGCGGTGGGGTTCAAGTACTCCTCGTCCAAGTGGCTCTTGTCATATCGAAAACGTGCGTCAGGATTTTTACAGGTGGTTGTATTAAATTGGTCCGCTTATGTGCTCGGTTTGACTCAGAGGCTATTTGGCGTAACGGTTGAGGTGTGGTGACTCATATTTAAATTGCAGCTGTAAAGATACGTTTTATCGATTTCCTGTTGAAAAACTGAATTGATAGTTTAAAAATAACTTTAGAGAGCCTTAAATCTCGGAGAAAGGATGTCGTATGAAAAACCTTCGAGAAAGATGGCACGGACTAACAGTGCTGGGGGTTGTTGCATTTGCTGCTGCCTGCATGACGGTTGCCCCGGCGCCCTCATTTGCTGATATTGCTGGCGGTGGCGGAGGCGGTGGACCGATTACGGAATGGTGTTCCGACGGTCGTCCGATTTCTTACTGGGGCTATGACGGTTGGAACGGCACTCAAAATGAACAGACGTCTGACCCTCTTACGCGGTATAGCGTTGAGTGCAATGCTGGGGGGACTGCTCACAGGGATTTTCTAGTAGGCTTAAACTCAATTGATCAGAGCGCCTCGAGGACCGATTCTTCTGTAGTTACGTCACGTCCCGCAGGTACATACTATTTCAACAAAGATGGTTTCATGAAGACCGGACTCGTCTGGTGCGAGGACGGCAACCTTCGCTATTTCGATCCCGAAACTGGCGCCATGGTCACGAACCAGTGGCATAACGAATACGAAGCTGTCTGGTATTATTTTGGCGCTGACGGGATCGCGGTGTCGGGCTGGCAGTCTATCGGTGGGGACAAGTATTACTTCTACCCCGAAAGCCATGATATGGCATACGGCCGAGTTCAGATTGACGGCAAGAACTACTTCCTGAACACCCCTGGTGCCAACGCCGATGGCCGCATGCAGCATAGCGGCTGGCTCTATGACTCCATCTATGGAAAGTGGTTCTATGCGACCTCCAGTGGCGAACTGCTGACCGGTTGGCATAATATCGGTGGAACTTGGTATTATTTCGACGAGTATGGTGTCATGCTGACCGGCTGGATCAACGTTTCGGGGACGTGGTACTACGCCAACGCTTCCGGTGCGATGGTCACTGGCTGGCTCAATATCGGCGGTACTTGGTTCTACCTCGATGGCTCAGGCGCCATGGTTGCTAACGGCTGGCGCAGCTTGGGCGGCTCCTGGTACTGGTTCGGCGATTCCGGCGCGATGGCTACCGGCTGGTTCTTGGCAGGTGGCTCTTGGTACTATGCGAGTGGTTCGGGCGCCATGGCAACCGGCTGGCTCAGCAATGGCGGCACGTGGTATTGGCTCGGAGGTTCTGGCGCTATGGCCTCTAACTCTTGGGTCAACATTCGCGGAGTCTGGTACTGGTTCGACAACGCCGGTGCCATGGCCACCGGCTGGCGTCAGATTGACGGCGCCTGGTACTACTTTAGCGGTTCCGGCGCTATGGCCCACGACTCCTGGGTCGGCGACTACTACCTCCAGTCTTCCGGTGCCATGGCTACGAATACCTGGATCGGCTCCTATTATGTCGGCGAGGACGGTAAGTGGATTCCGGGCTACGGCCTAGTTTGGTATAAGAACGGTAGCAATGTTTACCATACGCATAAGTGTCGTACCGTTGGTAAGGACGCAAAGGGCTATTCGCAGATCTCTATTCAGGAGGCCCAGAGGCGTGGTGCTTCACGAGAGTGCAAAAACTGCCAGCAAATTGGCTAGCACATTACTGAGTTAGTTTTGATTGAGACCCCGTTGCCCTGAGGTGACGGGGTCGCTGCGTGATTGGATACCGTGCTGCTATGAAGAAATGCTCATTCGGGGTGCTGGTCTTTGCCGGCCTTGTTTCTTTGGGGCTCCTTTTGAGTTCGCCCTCGATGTTATACGCCCTTGATTCGAATAACACTGACGAAGGTTCCGCATCTAACGTTGCTATTGCTTCTGGTGAGTCAGCCATTGATGCTCAGCGCGATTCGACCTTCGCTGTCGAGCAGAGCTCTCAGGTGGATAATGAGACCCCTTCTGAGGTTTCGAATCAAATTGTTTGGCATCAGGGGTGGATATCACCCGAAGAAGGGGCTGGTTTTTGGCGTTGGGGCTTGTCCGACGGAACGATCGCTGTTTCTTCTTGGAGACATATAAACGGTAGCTGGTACTGGTTCGACGACGAAGGTCGAATGGCTCAGGATGGATTGGTCCAAGTCGGGGGTGCGACGTATGCCTTCTCCTCTTCGGGCGCAATGCGTGTCGGCTGGTACCTAGATTCTACGGGTTCCACTTCTGCTTGGCGTTATTTCTCCAGTTCTGGCGCCATGGTAAAAGGCTGGCTTTCAGACGGCAACAACTGGTATTGGCTGGATGATGAAGGCAAGATGGTCCACGACTCGATGCTGCAGATCGGGGGAGCCACGTATGGATTCTCCACTTCTGGCGCAATGCTTATCGGATGGCATCTTGATGCTTCCGTCTGGCATTATTTCTCCGGCTCTGGCGCCCTGGTAAAGGGCTGGCTCTCGGATGGGGGCCGTTGGTATTGGCTTGATCCTGCGGACGGTTCTATGGCCACCGGGTTGAATGCATGCAATGGAACCCCTTATATCTTTAACGGATCGGGGGCCATGCTCTCCTCCCAGTGGGCGCTTATTGACAACAACTGGTATTACGCTGACTCCAACGGCTTGCTGCATGGAGGCTGGTTACTTCTAGGGAATTCTTGGTATTACCTGGATCCAGGAAGCCATATTATGCTCACGGGCTTTGTGCAAGTGGGTACATCCTCCTATTTCCTTACGAGTTCAGGTGCCATGGCAACAGGCTGGGCACTTGCTGATGATACTTGGTACTACGCCGCATCAAACGGAGCTATTCAACGAGGGCGATGGATAAAGTCCGGAAGCGCCTGGTATTACCTTGATGATGTATCCGGCGCAATGCGTACTGGTGAATATACGGTAGGCGACACGCGCTATTATTCTTATGATTCCGGTGCGATGGCATCGTCGTGCTGGATCAACTTGAGCGACGGTATTTCATGGGCGAATTCGTCTGGAGCACTGAGCGAGCCGTTGCCTACTTCATCTGATGGATCTCCCGTAATCGTTGATCGTGCCGACTTGTCTTCATTGCCAGGTACAATTCATATTGGAGACGCGGTTTTCTATGCGGATGCAAACGGCGCCGTCAATGTAGCATCTGGTTGGATTATGTCGAAAGACGCTTCTGACGAAAGCGGCAATACTTGGTATTACGCATCTTCCAATGGTGTCCTTAAGTCTGGTTGGCAATATGTTAACGGTGCGTGGTATTGGATGGATCCTTCCACGTACAAGATGAAGACCGGATGGCTCAATGACCGCGGCACGTGGTACTGGCTTCAGCCTTCGGGCGCTATGTTTGCTAACGGGTGGCTGAAAATCGATGGCGTCGACTACTACTTCAATGCAAGCGGTGCATGGTTGAATACGTCTGGTTCTGTTTTGGGGGTCAATAGGTCCAGCCTGGTCAATTGGCTTATGAGCCACGAAAACGATGGCTATTACCGTGGAACACGCTACGACACACATCTCAGCCAGGAAACGTGCATGTATCCAAAGGGCGATCCGCGTTGGGACGGTTATACGGGCATGAATTGTGGTGGATTTGTTTCGCATGCGTATATGAGAGCGGGCGGTAATTTAGCTCCCATTGCCGCCGAGCAGAGCCATTCCCCTTGGAGTGGAGGTCCCGGAAGGGGCGGCTGCGTAAACGCGTATCGTTGGTACGGCTACGCTATCGATACGTGCGCGAACGTGACTTATTTCAACTCTATTGATGAGTTGTTACGTAGTGGTTTGGCTCGTAAGGGGGACATTGTGTTCTTCAATCCTTACAACCCATATGCGGACGATAGCCACATTGGCTTTTTCTGGGGCAATACGCCTAGTGAAAACTTGTTTTGGCATAGTGACGGTTATGGAAACCGTATTTCTGGTTTGACTGCTTTGAGTCCATCGAAAGTAATATTGATTCGTTAGAATTCCGAGTTGTAGGGGACTCTCTGGGCCCCCTACCTTTTTGACATCTGGTTTGAAAGCTAACTGATGTCGGCATTCTTTGGGGCTAAGAGTAGGGACTAGGAGTCCTTGGTTTCACCCTGCTGGGAAGTTCTTGTTTACATTGCGGTATTGCGTGCAGTTATTTGTCGTCCTAGATGGCATCTTGTCCAGCTGGATGTTCGGAAATCTTTCACAGCCATGCTGTAAGCTAAACGCAAACAAGAACGAATGACGAGGTTTACATGAGCAAACATCTTAAGTTATTTTCGGCATTGTTGGTGCTGATGGTCCTTGCGCCCATTTCTGTGTTTGTATGCCCTGCGGATGCAGGGGCTGCTCAGACTCTGGTTGAGAATTCTTGGCGTTATGAGGGTGGACAATTAGTTTCAGATGATGCTTCTTCCGAAGAAAACGGAATAGCTTTATTGTCTATGGACGCTCTTCCCGATGGGGTTACAGCTCAGGGCATTGACGTCAGCGAGCACCAAGGGCGTATTGATTGGGACGCAGTTAAAGCTTCTGGCATCGATTTCGCTATTCTGCGCGTTGGGTTTGGCGCTCCGTCTTTCGGCGGTCGAGTTGACTATCAATTTAATCGAAATATTTCTGAGTGCGAGCGACTCGGAATTCCCTACGGCGTCTATATCTATTCATATGCTTTTGATAATCAACAGGCAGCCGATGAGGCGTCCATGGTGATTGACTGCCTATCGGGGCACAATCCTAGGCTACCGGTGTATTACGATCTTGAGGACAAGACAATTATTGCAGATGGTCGTCAATCCGGAATTGCATCTAGAGCTCAGACATTCTGTAATAAGATTTCTAGTGCTGGATATAAGCCAGGCATTTATGCAAACCTAAATTGGTTTAACAATATATTGACCGACCCTGTATTTAAGAGCGGTTCTTGGGATCATTGGATTGCTCAATACAACTCCCAATGTCACTATACCGGCAGTTACAGCTTTTGGCAGTATACAAGCCGCGGAAAAGTTTCTGGTATTAGCGGAAACGTTGATATGAATTACGCGTATGTTGATGTCTCTCTTTATTACTGGCAGTTAAAAGAGGGCACTTGGTATTACGCAACCTCTGACGGCAAAGCGTATACCGGATGGTTGCGTCAGGGCGGCACGTGGTACTGGCTCGAGCCCGACGCGGGCGGCGCCATGGCCACCGGGCTCCACGAGTGCAACGGCTCTGCGTACTGGTTCAACGCCTCCGGCGCGATGGCGACCGGATGGGTCCTCGACGGCGGCACCTGGTACTACGCGACGGGCTCCGGCGCGCTGGCGCGCGGCCCCGTTTCCGTCGGCGGCGTGCTCTACTGCTTCGACGCCCGGACGGGGGCCATGCTGACGGGCTACCAGACGGACGCGCAGGGCGTCCGCCGCTACTTCGGCAGCTGCGGCCCCCTTAACGGCTGGGGCCTCGTCGACGGCTCCTGGTACTGGTTCGCTGACGGTATCGCCTCGACCGGCTGGATTCGCACCGGCGGTTCCTGGTACTGGCTCGACCCCGACGCGGGCGGTGCAATGGCCACCGGGCTCCACGAGTGCAACGGCTCCATGTACTGGTTCAACGGCTCCGGCGCGATGGCGACCGGTTGGGTGCTCGACGGCGGCAGCTGGTACTACGCCGGGGAGGGCGGTGCACTCGCGTCGGGCTGGCTCCACCTCGGCTCGAACTGGTTCTGGCTCGACCCGGAGACCCGCGCCATGGCGACCGGCATGCTCAGGCTGGGCGACAACGCCTTCTGGCTCGACCCCTCAAACGGCGGCGCGATGGCGACCGACTGGGTCCGCGACGGCGGCACCTGGTACTACGCGACGGGCTCCGGCGCCCTCGCCTCCGGCTGGGCCTACCTCGGCGGCGTTTGGTACTGGCTCGATCCGTCGACGCACGCAATGATTACGGGTGTTCAAGAAATCGATGGGGTGCAATACTCTTTTGCTAGTAATGGCGCTTGGCTTGGCTAGCAACTCTTCTTTAATTGCTTTTTTCTAATTACATATTGCTCTTAGCTATCCATTTGTAGACTATGTTTATGTAAAAATTGGTTACTACTGGGGGCTGCACATGGCAAGGAAAAAGCGAATAACATTAATCCTAATCATTTTTTCTACTCTACTGCTCGCTGGGCCCGGTGCGGTTGATATCGCGAATGCAGAACCCATAAGCTCCTCTATCCCTACTGATATTGAGCGGCAATCCGTCCCCTCGACTCTTTCTTCTTCCGATTCAATCGATGATGGTCCTGCTCAAGAATCCGTTGAATGGAATCTGGGTTGGAATTCGTTTGACGGCAACTGGTTCTATGTGGATTCAGTTAATCCGGTCTCGCTGCATTCTGGCTGGCTCTATACCAGTGGGACCTGGTACTGGCTCGACCCCTCGACGCATGCCATGGCCACCGGGCTCCACGAGTTCAACGGCTCCGCATACTGGTTCAACTCCTCCGGCGCCATGGCGACCGGCTGGGTCCGCGACGGCGGCAGCTGGTACTACGCCGGGGAGGGCGGCGCGCTCGCGTCGGGCTGGCTCCACCTCGGCTCGAACTGGTTCTGGCTCGACCCTGAGACCCACGCCATGGCCACTGGCATGCTCGGGCTGGGCGACAACGCCTTCTGGCTCGACCCATCAAACGGCGGCGCCATGGCGCTCGGCTGGGTCCGCGACGGCGGCAGCTGGTACTACGCCGGGGAGGGCGGCGCGCTCGCACGCGGTCCTATTTCTGTTGGTGGCGTGCCCTATTGCTTCGACATTGAGACCGGGGCCATGCTGACGGGCTACCAGACGGACGCGCAGGGCGTCCGCCGCTACTTCGGCAGCTGCGGCCCCCTTAACGGCTGGGGCCTCGTCGACGGCTCTTGGTACTGGTTCGCTGACGGTATCGCCTCGACCGGCTGGATTCGCACCGGCGGTTCCTGGTATTGGCTCGATCCCGAAGCGGGCGGCGCCATGGCGACGGGCCTCCATGTGTGTAACGGCGCAGCGTACTGGTTCAACGCCTCCGGCGCCATGGCGACCGGCTGGGTGCTCGATGGCGGGACCTGGTACTACGCGACTGGCTCCGGCGCCCTCGCCTCCGGCTGGCTCAACCTAAACGGTACGTGGTACTGGCTCGATCCCTCGACGTACGTCATGGCTACGGGTGTCCAAACTATTGGATCATGTGAATACATATTTAACAGTTCCGGCAAGATGATGGCTAATTGCTGGTCAAACGGTGATGGGTCCTGGATGTATCATTCTTCATCCAGCGGTGCAATTGACCTTAAAGGCATCATGACCGATTCAGGAATTCAGCTGATTGACGATGGCGGGAATGTTAGAACGGGCTGGATTGAGAGTCAGGGTTCTCGATATTATTGTTCTGCTAATGGGGTAATTCTGACTGGATGGCAGCAAATAGCTGGGTCTTGGTACTACTTTAACTCGGATGGTCGAATGGCGACCGGCTGGCTTAACGATGGCGGTAACTGGTTCTGGCTAGATTTCTCTTCTGGCACAATGAAAACGGGATGGCTTTCCCTTGGGGGCACATGGTATTACCTTGATGCCGCACGTGGGGGAGTAATGTTGAGCAACGGTTGGTATTGGATCGGCTCTACTGACTACAAGTTCAGTCCATCCGGCGCAATGGTTGGCGCTTGGGTCGATGTCCCGTGCTATTCGCAGTACCCGGAACTTCCTACTGGCTGTGAGTCGGTTGCCCTTACAAACTTGCTTAACTACTATGGTTTCGGTTTAGGTAAGACGATTGTTGCGGATTATTACTTGCCCAAGGGAAGCAACGGCAACTTTGTTACCGCCTTTGATGGCAACCCAAGGCGTAGTAGCGGGGGTCTCATGGGATGCGTTGCCCCTGCGATTACTATTGCTGGTAATAACTTTCTGCGTGCTGCTGGAAGTGGCAAGCAGGCAAAAGACGTCTCTTTCTCGTCAATTTCTTCCATTAAGAACAGACTGACCTGTGGCCAACCTGTTGAGATGTGGAATACCGAGTGGGGAAGTTGGCCAGGAGGCCGTTATGCTGCGCGCTGGTATAACGGGCATTCCTATGGCCTGTGGGGCGGTAATCATGCCGTAGTCCTTAAAGGCTATGATGATGAGCAGGGAATTGTCTATCTTTCGGATTCGATTAACGGCAATGTTACGCGAAATGCCCAGGTGTTCTTCGGTACGTGGCAACAGATGGATAGCCAGGCCGTGGTAATTGAATAGCCATGATGTTAAAAAAGGGGAGAGCTCGACGAGCTCTCCCCTTTTTACTACATTTTTAATCAAGCTACGCTGTCCTATTACGTCCAAATAGTTCGTCCCAGTTACTAGCTGCCAAAACTGTTCCGCACACAATTACAACGCAGCAGATTACGGATGCCACGTCGGGAATTGTTCCAAGCAAGATCAGGCCAAAGACCACCGACCATGCCGAATAGGAGATATTCAGAGCCATCGCACGCGCTGCTCCGATTGCCGCAATGCCCTTGTAATAGAACAGATAGGATGCAGTTCCTGCGAGCCCGGCGAGTGCAATAATCAATGTGGGCATGCTCGGGATTGCGCCCAGCGTGAAATGCCATGCTCCGAAGAGGGGAAGTACAAGCACTCCATAAACAAGCGCACTTGTAGTTTCGCGGATTTGCAAAGCCGTTTCGTCATCAACGGCATCATCTTTCATTCCCCATGCGCACAGCACCGCTTCGGATCCCCATCCAATAACGGCAAGCACCGCGCCGAGTAAGCCGAGAGGGGCATTTGCAATCTCGCTCGATCCGGCCGATAGATAGCCCATCGTCATTACGCCGCAAAGGGCAACAAGAAGGGAAAGAATCTGACCTTTGCCCATTTTCTCCTTCAGCAGCACGAATGAAAGGAATGCTCCGACTGCGGGATAGAAGGCGGAGATAATTGCCGTGTAGGCTGCTCCGATATTATTAATCGCCAATACGTATCCGGTCATTCCGATGGGTCCACCGAGCAGCGCGCCGGCGATGACGACCTTGCCAGAACGAGTTTTAAGTGCAGCGAGCGTGTCTTTTAATCTGCCTCGAACTCCCATGTATCCAAAGAGCCAGATTGCACAGAAGGCATCATGGAGAAAAGATCCCGCAATGGAGGCGCATGCAAGCGCTTCCGCCGATCCAATATAGGGCGCGAGTGCCAAGCCGATTCCAAGAATTACTGTATCAAGGCCCCAAAGAAGGCCGCTAAAAAAGCCGAATTGCATCGTTACTCACCTTTCCGATAGATCTCCAGTGCTTTTTTGAGGTATTTGGCACCGTAATTAAAGTAGATATAGAGCCACTCGCCCACGAAGTCACCTTCGGCTTCTTTCAGAAGAGACCAGAGGTACCAGCACCATCCTGCAAGGGCAATATGCGCATAGTTATGCGCAACTTCGTTGTTAGTTGCCTTGCGCCCAAAATATGCATCAAGCGCGCGGTCGACTTCATCTTCGGAAAGCTCGCAGCAGACACTGCACGTTCCAAAATCGTTCGCGTAATCGCTCATGCCAGCATATTCCCAGTCAATGAGATAGTACTTGTCGTTTTCATCGATAAGAAAATTGAGGTAGAAGAAGTCATTGTGACAAAGGCATTTTGGTGCATTGTCGGCCTGAACAAAGTGCTCCAATTCATCGATTTCGGCGGCCATTTCCCTGTAGCCTGGAATGTCGATGGGGCCTTTTTCCAGAAGAAGTGATTCGTAGCGCTTCGCTTCGAGGTAGAAGTCAAATTCGGTTTCGACATTTGCACCGCTCTCGTGAAGCGAACGACACATCTGCATCATTCGATTCATTTGGGCAGCATCATGTGGATCAGGCTGCTTTGCGTTGGGTACAAACTTCGAAATTTTCCAACCGCGCTTTGGGTCCTCATGAATAAACGTATCGTCAAGGCCGAGTTCCTTGGCCTTTTTAAGTGCGGCTACTTCTCCATTTCTGTTAATAAGCAGTTCGGTTCCGACTCCCGGATGGCGGTAAACGTACTCTCCATCATTGGTTCTAAAGTGGCACGACAGGTTCGTAAGGCCTTGTTTAAGGGGATAAACGTCGTGAATCTCTGATTTGGAACAGCCGAGCACTTGCTCGATGTTATTGAAAATATCGGAGTCAACGTTTTCGATAAAATGCGGATCAAAGGCACGCAGCTCATCAAGAGAATCGAATTCGTTGATCTCGCCCTCAGGATACTTCTTGATCGCCATATCGAGCTCCTTGATGTGCTCGATATACAGATCTTCCCAAAGCTTGTCCGTTGTTTCGGGCTTGTTATATTCCGTTTCAAGAATCTGCTTAAACGCAAGCGAGAACGCTTTATCAAAGTAAACATGTCCGAGCATATACCATGCATCGGAACCGCCAATCGTAACATTGGTGATTCTATCCATTGCTCCCGTTTGAATGCACCATTCTTTGGTGGCGCCTTCAGCATATTGAGCAGAATAAAATGCTTTCCAAACATATGCTTCAAACGGATTGTTTAGAAGGTAATCATCGCTTGAGCAAATGTAGGTGTTGCCAAGCCGCTCTTTTACGCACATAAGCGATGCGTGGTTATTTTTGGATGCGTATTCGTTGTTGACGACAATCGAAACGCCGAACTTGCTTTCAAGATAGAAGAAATACTCTTTTTTATAGCCGACAACGACGGTGATATTGCTGATACCCGCGTCTTGCAGCTGCCTAATCTGACGCTCAATGAGAATCTCACCACGTACTTTTAAAAGGCCTTTGGGCTTTTCATACGAAATGGGAGCAAAGCGGCTCGAAAGCCCCGCAGCCAATATCACTGCGTTTTCAACCTTATAGGGATGAAGCGCTTCGTAACCGCTGTCGGTTAGGCTGTCCGATTCGAGAAGGCCCTCATTCGTGAGCTCTTTATTTGCTGCGTTTACTGATCCAAGTGAAAGGCCAGTCCGCTCGGCAACTTCTCGCTGGCTGGCATATGGGTTCTTTAGGTATTCGTACAGAACTGTAAAGTTACGCTTGGTCAGTTCCACTACAGGCCTCCAATTAAGATGTTCATTACTTAGGAAGAGAATAGAATGATTGAACGATTTGTTCAATTTAATATATTTATCTACACAGACTGAACAGACAGTAACGAAAATCAATTTTGGAATGTGGATTAAAATAGATAAACGAGATATCTGGGAGGGTCGCTTATGTATCGATTCGAAAAGAAGGCCGCGCTTGTTTGTGCTGCCGCGTCATTAATCACTGCTTGCTGCTTGCCCCTGAGTGCGAATGTCGCGTTTGCACAGGATTCCGTTGAGGCTCAGAGTATTGAGTCAAAAGCGGATTTTTCTTCTGTGGTTTCCGATGATTTGCAACCTGAGATTTCTTCCGTCATAAAAGATGGCTGGCAACGAGACGAGTCGTCTGGAGTTTGGTATTACGGAAAAAACGGTAAACACCAAACCGGCTGGCTGCAAAGCGGGGGCTATTGGTATTGGCTTGATCCAGCCAATGATGGTGCAATGCAGACAGGTTATTTCAATGTGACCGATGCTGGCGGATCAACTACTTCGTTTTATGCGAACGACGGTAATGCCGCAACGCCTTTTGGCGCGCTATATCAGAACTGCTGGCTACGCAACTCAGATGGAAAATGTTTTTATGCCAATGCTGGAGGCGATTTAGCTGCTGGTTGGTTTTACCAAAACGGCACATGGTATTACCTGGATCCTGCCACCCATGTAATGCAGGTTGGTTTTGTCGACCTCGGGAGCGGGAAATACTATTTAGATGCCTCTGGTGCTATGAAAACCGGCTGGATTCTCGTTGACGGGAATTGGTACTGGGCTTATTCATCGGGTGCCCTTGCTTCGTCATGGCAGACGATAGGTGGGGCTCGCTATTATTTTGACTCACAGACGTTCATCATGTTCAAGGGTCGTCAAAAGATCAATGGATGTACCTACATTTTTGGTGACTATGGCCTTGCAAATGGATGGTACAAGGATGGATCAGATTGGTATTATTGCTCTAACGGTATTGCGGCTACTGGCTGGAAACTCGTTAACGGCGCTTGGTATTATCTCGACCCAGCTTCCGACGGTAAAATGTTCGTTGGGTATTTAGATCTTGGCAATGCAACTTATTATTTAAGGTCTAATGGGGCCATGGCTGTTGGTTGGGCCCAGGTCGAGGACGGCTGGTATTTCGCCTCCCAATCTGGTGCACTTATTTCTGGCTGGTATAAAGAAGGTGCGAGCTGGTATTACCTGGACCCTGTTAGCCATCTCATGAAAACGGGCTTATTTGAGGTGAGCGGCAACGATTGTTTTGCAAACCAGAGCGGTAGGCTTGTGGTTTCAAGCTGGGTTACCGTTAATGACGGCGTTCAAAGATACGCCGATGATAATGGATATCTTTGCAAGGATGTGATTCGCGAAAACGGCACTATCCTAAAAATCGCTGGAGCTGATGGTTGGCAAGTTGCGTCCGGCTGGGTTAATGTCGCAAATCTTAGGTTTTACGCTGAGCCCGGAACGGGTGCCATTCATCTTGGATGGCTGAAGATTGACGGCGATTGGTATTGGCTTGATGCCGATTCTGGCGTGATGAAGACCGGATGGGTTTTTACTGGCGGTGCATGGTATTACCTAAACGCCGACGGAAAAATGGCAACTGGTTGGAAATGCCTGAATGGAACATGGTATTACCTTGAGTCCAATGGAAGCATGCATGTTGGCTGGCTTAAAGATTCGGGTAAGTGGTATTGGTTAGACGGCAGCGGCGCTATGGCAACGGGCGCAAGGACCATCGATGGCGTTCGCCGAATTTTCTGGAGCGATGGCCAGTGTGACAAAGTTGGCTGGCAAAATCCTCCGCAGTATCCTCAGGTCAGCTCTTGGACTGTTCAGCTGCCTAGCTATTGCACCGGATACTTTACCTATGTGACCCCTTCTCGCATTTCTGTCGAAGCAACGCGGGAAGATTGCGTGAACGCCTTTATCCAGCGCGCCTATGAGTATATCGGTACGCAATATATTGAGCCTTGGTCTACCGCTCCCGGTGGAGCTGTTGATTGCTCTGGTTTTGTCTTGCAGTGCCTTTATGCTACTGGCATGGATATGGGTGTTTACAACCCTTATAACCATCGCTGGGATCCAAGCCAAACCTACAATTCCATGAATTGGTATCGAAGTAATATCTTTATGCCCGTGAGTACGAACTCAATTCAGCGTGGCGATGTGATTTATTATCGCGGGCATATCGCAATTGCACTTGGCGGCGGTATGATGATTGACTCCTGGCCTCATCAGGGCGTCGGAATTCATCCCATTAGCGCAAGGGGTAATGTGATCGGCGCAGCCCGTCCATTTGTGTAATTACTTCGTTGCAAGATTTGTAACAGGAAAGGTAAAGTGCTTTATGGCATTTAGGGAATATGAAGATATAAATGAGCTCAAGCGGCTTCAACGAACTATCGAGCATGTTCTGAAGGATTTTATCCATGCATGTGACGAACTCGATCTTGATTATTATGCGTACGGCGGTACTTGCATCGGCGCCGTACGCCATCAGGGCTTTATTCCATGGGACGACGACGTGGATGTTGCTATGCCGCGCGATGATTACGAGAAGTTCCTATCTAAAGGTCTTTCGATTCTAGGAGATAAGTACAGAATCGATAACGCGCGAACTCAGGAATTCTACCCTTCGCCGTTTTCATACCTTGCCCTTGTGGGCACAGTGAATGTGCCTGATTTCTTTGAGCACTGTAAATGGACTCGTTCTATAGGTATTGATATTTTCCCGTTGGATAAAGTTTCCAATAATCCAATTCGAAGGATGCATCAGCTGGTTGGAACTTGGTTTTGGGGCCGTTTAGGGTTTCTTTCGGCAACTCCAAAACCATATTTGCCTTTTGATGGACTTAAGAAGGATGCTATCTATTTTGTATGCGGTGTAGCACATAAGGGACTCAAGTTATTTCACGTTTCACCACGATGGATTCAGAAGAATTGGGAGCGCTGTGCAATGTTGGCAAAAAATGAAGACTGTCAGCTCGTCACAGATTTTTCCGATAGGCATCCTATGAAGTGGTCAGCCACTTCCGATGAGATCTATCCGTTATTGGAATCTCCCTTTGATGACTTTACCGTCAAGATTCCTCATGATTGGGATGGCTTGCTTACGCGTCAATACGGTGCGTATATGGAGCTGCCTCCTATGGAACAAAGAAAGAATCACTACCCTGTAGCGTTAGATTTTGGATCATATTAATGCAGGTCAATAAGGAAGAACGCAGCTTAATCTTGAGCGGTTTTTTTTGGAATACGCTCGGAAGCATCATTAACGCACTTCAGGGGGTTTTATTACTTGCGATAATTACACGCTTATCAAATGCCTATGTTGGTGGTCTCTTTTCGCTTGCCTACGCGATAGGGCAGCAGTACCGCCCACTAGGGGCTTTCGAAACGCGAGTATTTCAGGTAACCGACACTAAAGGGCAGTTTTCATTTCAAACATATCATTCAGCCCGCTTAATTACCTGTCTTGCAATGGTCGTGGCAATACTAATTCAATGCGTGGGCTCTTCTGGCCTTTCCGGTGATACTTTGGCTTTATTTCTAATTGCTGGATTACGACTGGCTGATGCATATGAGGATGTATACCAGGGGCAGCTTCAGCGTTTGGGCAGACTTGATTTGGGGGCACGTTCGTATTGCATTCGTGTCTGCATTACCACAGTCGTATTCTGTGTGGTGTTTGCGGGAACCGGCAATCTGTTGCTAACGGCGATAGTTACTAGTGCAATCACGTTCGTTTCAGTGCTGCTGTTAAACATCCCTATCTCAAAATCGGTATTCAATGTTGAGCTGCGCTTTTCAAAACAACAAATTCTTAAGCTGTTTTCCATTTGTTTTCCGCTGTTCATTTCTGCATTCTTGTCGAGTTATTTGGCAAATGCTTCAAAGTTTGCCGTTGAACGGGCGCTTTCTATGGAAGCACTTACGATTTATTCGATTCTCGTAATGCCTTCAATGGTCATTAATTTAATTGGTGGTTTTGTATTCCAGCCGATGTTATCAACACTCGCTGATACCTTTGCCGAGCAAGGATGGAATGGTTTTATATCATTAATAAAGAAAGGTGTTGTTGGGTCAGCATTAGTATCAGTTCCGATAGTAATTGTTGCTGGTTTTATAGGACTGCCTATATTGTCAGCTATTTATCTCGTTGACCTGAGTCCGTATCTCGACTCCCTGATTGTTTTGCTGATTGCTGGTGCGTTTAACGTTGTCTGCACTGTTTTGTATTATGGACTTGTAACTATGAGGTGCCAAAGGGCTATTCTGATCTCTTATGTTGCTGCCGGTCTACTTGCCCTGCTAGTTTCTGTTCCGATTGTCTCCGCATTAGGTGTTTTGGGTGCTGGAATGTCCTACTTGCTTACAATGGCCTTCCTGTGTCTATTACTTTGTTATTCCCTTTTTAGTAATAAATCAAATTAGGTTGCTCCGAGTCTGAAGTTCACGGCATGTCCATTCAAACTGGGCATGCCGTGAACTAATTATCTGGCACTGTTTAGTTCTTAAAAATGGCTTGATAATAGGTGCCTTTATTTTGCGAAGTGTTTTTATAAGTCACCTTATGGATAGGGGATTGGGATTTAATGAACTCCCATTGCGGTTTCGAATAAGGAGTTTCAAGCCTATTAAGGAGCAATTGCGGTGTCTCGTTGGATACCGGTGGAATCAATGAATACTCGTCAGGGTAGTATTCGGATGCGATTTTCAAAAAATAGTGATAAGTGAAGTAGTCCATGAGTCGGTTATTGTTTTTCCAGTATTGATAGAGAAGCTCCTCTGTCATTAAAAGAATACGGTTGGGTTTTTGTGCCGTAATAAACCAGCTTGAAAAAGGAATTGCTTGCCCGCTGCTTCCCGGCGACAGTGTCTGAAACAAAAAGAGGTCTGAATCAAAATAAAATGAATCTGGTTGTGCAGTAAGTAATACGGTCGAATCAATCCACGTTCCGCCATGGGTTGTAAGGAGATTTGTGCGAACAATATCCGAATAGTGCGTCCTTGAGATAATGCCCTGTTGATATTTATCTTCTACGTATTTTGGCAATGAAATGTAATTATTTAGATTTTCTTCAGATAAGAGAACAATCTTTTTCTGGGGGCAATATTTCAATAGAGATTCGTAACATTTTTTTACGACTTCAGGCGCATTTTCAATTCCTTGGAACCACAAAACCCATATCGTATCTGACTGTTTAACGGTAGACATTGCAAAACGTTTCTCCACGTTTGCTTTAACTTGTTCAATGTTAGGCGAAATTTGTCTCCGAAATTTATGAATCATTCGGTTGTAGAGGGTTAGCTGGGCGATCTCCAATCCTTTATCGCTCAGTCCCGTTGCTATGAGGGAAAGGGCGATGTTGGGCAGCAAACCTTCGCGAATGATTTGCTTTATAAGTCGCTGTTTTTCAGCATCGGCAATGGCTTTCATCTGTCCTCTTCCAGTGTTGATTGACTGGCATTCAAACGGGCGATTAGTTGGCTTGCTTTCTTTGAATTGTATTAACAAGGTTGCTCGCCAGTATTTGTCCCATGAATCCCATGATTAATGAAAAGATTATTGTAGTTAATGCAAGAACTTCAACGCTGATGTTTGGATGTAAGAGCACTGCTAATTGCCCTACTGGCCAGCCCCAGAGATATACGCCATAAGACAATTCGAGTTTGTTTAGCAGTAGGGAGGCTTTTGATGCTTTCACTGAAAAAGCGAGCCATGCCATAAAGATTGGGAAACAGGCTAGCATTGTCGCATCAGACCATCCTATTGGCAGCGAAATGCAAAAGACGAAAAATGAGCCCAACGCGAGCGGTTTCGGTATGTGAATGGAATCCTTAAAAACATAAGCGGTCGTGCCTATCCAGTACAAAAGCACCGGTCTAACCACGCTAATCTGATACGGATATAAAATAATGAAATAGATTAAGACAAGTAATGCAATCGGCGCACTCAGTTTGAGGTATTTGTTTCTATCAAAGTGGGTTAATTTAAAGGATAAGAACACAAGCAAATAGCAAGAGAATTCCACTGGAAGGGTCCATAGAGATCCGTCAACAACATTGGGATAAGGGTTGGAATTAAATAGTCCAGGAAGACAGTGTACGGGAATTAATGCGATATTTAATAAAAAAACTGGTAAGGATGGGTTTGTGAAATACTGTGCGGGTGGCAGGGAAGAAGCCAACGGTCCAATCACAAATGCAAGCATCAGAACTAGGAAAGTAAGCTCAGGAATGATTCGCAAAATACGCTTCTTTATAAATGACGTAAAAGTCTTGCTTCTTTCGGCACTTCCTGCAATGAGGTAGCCACCAAATAAAAAGAAAACTCCAACAGCGAATGCGCCGTAGCCTAAGCTATCCGACGTTATGGTACTTAATAAATCCTTCTCGCTATGATTGATGCCCCCAATCAAGGCATAGGAATGACTCACAATGACTCCAAAAGCACAGATGAGTCGGATAAGCGCTAGATTATTCTCATGCCCGACGGCTATGGTTGATAATGGAGCTGACGTTAACCCTTTTTGCATTATTGTCCTAAGCATCTCTGATGAATTGAATAATAATGGTACTACTGTTTATATGGTTCTGAAAACCGTTGTGGATACTGTGTTGCCTCTGGTGTTGGTTATCTGCCTAATGTGTAGCTCATCTTGTTGGTGCTATTTTTAGTTTTAGCTAAGGACACCGGGCTATCATTGAAAGGTGGTTCATGAATAATCCCAATAGGGTACTAGTTATTGTACCTGCATATAATGAGGCAGAATCTATTCGGGCATCAGTTGAAGCTGTAATCGATGCAGGATATGATTATGTCGTGGTCAATGATGGTTCAACCGATAACACGCTTGAGGTTTGTCGCGTCAACCACCTCAATGTACTTGATCTTCCTCAGAATCTTGGTATCGGTGGAGCTGTTCAAGCCGGTCATAAGTACGCAAAAAAATATGGGTACGACATTGATGTCCAGGTCGATGGCGATGGGCAGCATGACCCATCTTATATTTCTCAAATGGTTGAACAGATTGACGCTGGCTATGACTTGGTGATCGGCTCTAGGTTTCTCGAACGGACCGGCGGATTTCAATCTACTTTTATGCGTCGAGTGGGCATTACGTGGCTTACCAAGGTGATTAAAATATGTACGGGGAAGTACATAGCTGACCCAACATCTGGGTTTAGAGCCTGTGGGCCGAAGGCCATCGATTATTTCTGCAAGAACTATCCGGTTGATTACCCCGAGCCTGATTCGATTGTTTCAGTGCTTACTCAGGGCATGTCTGTGTCTGAGGTTCCCGTTGTCATGAAAGAGCGTCAGGGAGGCGCTTCATCAATTTCGGGCTTTTCGAGTGCCTATTATATGATTAAGGTTACTCTTGCAATTATTATTTCTGCCTGTTCAAAAACGAGGTGTTAAAGTGCCACTAACTCTTCGAGTTTCCGTTGCAGCTGCATGCATTTTACTCGTTGCATACGTAGTTAGACTTATCGTGAGCGGTAGGCTTCAACTTAAATACTCTCTTCTGTGGCTGGCGTTGGTGCTGGTGCTGCTCTTGTCTGCATTGTTTCCACAGCCTCTTTGCTTCTTATCGTCGGCGATGGGTTTTGCAACTCCTTCGAACTTTATATTTGTTTTGGGGTTTGTCTTTGTAATCTTAATTATGCTTTCGCTTAGTTTAATTGCCAGCAAACAGGCTAATGCGATTAAGAACTTAACTCAACGAGTTGCATTGCTTGAAAAGGATATTGAGAGCATTCTGAGGGATAAATAGTTCTATGTTTACGTGTAATGATCATACATTCGTAGTTTGCGCCTATGGCCAATCACCGTATTTGAGCGACTGTATATCGTCTTTAATGAACCAGAAACAAGCCAGTAGGATTCTTATCTCTACTTCTACTCCGAATAAGCATATTGAGCAGATTGCTTCTAGCTATAACTTGCCTGTATTTATTAACAATGGGATGCCAGGGATTGGTCATGACTGGAATTGTGCAATTTCCCATGCGCAAACTCCATTGGTCACCATTGCTCATCAAGATGACCTGTATTCACCTAATTATTCTATTGAAATGCTTCGCTCTGTGAACGCCTCCAAACATCCCTTGATCTTTTTTTCTAATTATGGGGAGATTCGTAATGGGGAGTATGCCGATGACATCTCGATCCTTAAAGTGAAAAGAATGCTCCTAAGAAAATTCGCTCGAGTCGGTAATTCATCTATAGTCAAAGATAAGCGTCGGGCTTTGCGGTTTGGATCTGCGATTTGTTGCCCTTCGGTCACGTATGTTATGCCTAATCTCGAGACACCTTTGTTTTCGGGTGAGATGAAGTGTGACTTGGACTGGGAAGCGTGGGAGAGATTTTCGCGACTTGATGGTTCTTTTGTTTATTCTCCCGAGATTCTCATGCATCATCGAATTCACGAAGAATCTGAGACGACTTCCTTGATCCAAGATAATACACGGAGCTCCGAAGACCTTGCTATGCTTGAAAAATTTTGGCCTAAAAAGGTTGCGAAAGTAATTCATCGACTATATTCAGTCAGCATGAATAGCAACACTCTTTAACGTTTCTGTGTTGAACGTTTCCTCTGAGTCAATTGACGAGCGCATCGTGCATGACTGAATTCGGCTATTAGTCTTTGAAGTCGGATTCTACGGCGCTATGCTTGCACTGATATTATCGACTTAGCCTCTGAGATATTAATTAGCTTGTTGATATACTAACGACCATTACATTTAGTTGCGCTCATGTGAGTTTTGAAATTTAAGGATTCCAGCATGATGAGTTTTGTAAGATGTAAACCTGCTTTTCTTGCTTTTGCCGGTTTATTTGCAGTCTATTCAGTATTCTGGTACTTAAATAATCCCAGATTGCTTGTTCTGCTTACAATTGCGATTTCGTTAATTATAATTCTCGCACTCGGCAGCGTATTTGCCAGTGAAAAGGATTGCCTTAAAAATGAGTGGGTATTCTTGGCACTGCTTATATCATTCTTAATCATTTTTTGCTTAATTTTCCCTCCGTTCACCGCGCCCGATGAGGGTCATCATTATTTTTCGACTTATTGGTTGGTTGATAGCCTTCCATTTAATGCTCATGTGACTAAAGACGGTGCTTTTCTGGTGCGAGATATTGATTACGCGCTGTACAATAGCCGCCAACCGGGCGATGCAATTAATTCAGCTTCATTTGATTCTGCTATTGATGGTTTTTCACTATTTGGAAATGGACAGCTGATTCCTTTTAGTGAATTTTCTTTTAGTGTCGGCAGCGAGAATGTTACTGCAAAACTAGGCTCTATTATTGGCTTGCAGATAGGGTTGTTCTTTGGGCTTGGAGCTTACCCCGCGTTCTATATGGGTCGAATTGGTTCGGCTCTCTTTTTTTGCTTCTGCGCTTTCCAAGCCTATCGAATTGCACCTAAAGGCAAATCGGTCATTGTATTCGTTTCATTGTTGCCCATGACGCTTCATTTGGCCGCCTCATATTCCTATGATTCTGGAATCATTGCTTATTCACTTTTGTTATTCGCATGTTTGATGCGCGGTTATTTTGGCGAACAGCGGTCGATAGGCAATAGAGAAATCATTATTTATTTAATCATTTCGGTTCTTTTGGCTCCGTGCAAGGTTATCTATTCAGGGTTGATTTTACTTGGATTGTTCGTCCCTCTTTCTCAGTTCCTTGATGAGAAGACCGGGCGTTTTAGCAAGTTCTTGTTGATCTTTTGCGTTGTTGTTTCTGTATTGGCCTTACGTTTGGCGTCGATGAGCAGCTTGGTTTCTCAGCCTTCAGATTCCTCTCGGGGCCACGAAGCGGGGCAGTTATATTCGCTCGGCGATATTCTGCTGCATCCAAAGAATAGTTTCCTTGTTTTATGTAGAACTTTCGACTCCCTAGGTGATTTCTATTGGGAAACGACCTTGGGCTATTCTCTTGGATGGCTTCAAGAGAACTTGCGTTTCCCTGCATTCTATATGATTCCTTATTTGTTTTTCGGGTTTATTTGCTGCCTTGACTCTAGTGATGAGCCTTCGTTTCTTGCTGCTCCAGTATCCTTTCTTTTCATTTTTGCTTTCCTTTTGGCTGCACTCGGTTCCATTGCATCGATGTGGTTGGCATGGACTTTCAACTATGAAAATGTAATACAGGGTGTTCAGGGGCGCTATTTTCTTCCGGCTTTACCAGCTTTGTTGTTTGGACTAAGAACTCGATTATTTAGGTTCAACTCTTCTTCCATTTCCGTTGTTACTCTTGGCGTCTGTGCTATGAACTGCCTATATCTTATTCGCTTTATTAGCGTCGCCTCCTGTTTGTAGATTCATCTCGCGTGCAGTTGCTTTGGTAATTTCTTGTAGTTGGGGGACTTCGTCTCGGGGTTGAGCAGGCCTGGTCTATCAAAGGCTAAATTGATTTAATGGGAAAAGTGTAATGATGAGAAATTGTTATTTGAGTTTTATCGGTGTGGTCTGCCTTGCATCAATTTGTTTCACGCCTCTTTTATGCCCCACGATTGCTTTTTCATTACCCGAAGATTGTGCGGTTCTAGGCGCTGATGATTCTACAGATCAATCGGTACAGGGCCCAGTTGGGCCATCGGATGGTGATCGGTTACCTTCTGATTCGGTTAACTTCACAGCGTCTATCGATTTGTCGACATATGAATACACTGGTGATGCGATTACTCCGAGTGTGTCGGTTTTTGCTGATAGCGGTTTAAAGCTTACATGTGGGACCGATTATGAAGTCTTTTATGCGAATAATGTTGCACCTGGTTGTGCTGATATAGCTGTAAATGGGCTAGGGGACTACGCTGGCGCTACCACCCGGTTGTCGTTCCAGATTGTTCGCTCTTCTGATAACAAAATCGCCCTTCCTGGTTCTTGGGTCTGCGAAAACGGTAAATGGTGGTGGAGATATGAGGCCGGTGGTTGGCCGTCAAACTGTTTTCTGATTATTGGGGGAGCCGAATATTATTTTGATTCCGAAGGCTACGCAGCTACTGGCTGGAGATACCTGAGTGATGGATGGCACTTATTCTCTGAATCCTGTGCGCATTTGAAGGGATGGGCTGCCATCGGCGGTCATTGGTTCTTCCTTGACGAAACATCAGGTTCAATGAAGACCGGTTGGGTTTTAGACAATCATAACTGGTACTATTTGGACGGTTCGGGTGCTATGCATACTGGCTGGCTGCTCCTTGGCAATACTTGGTATTGGCTTGAGCCTTCCGGATCAATGGCTACGGGCTTTAAACTTGTAAACGGCAGTTTGTATCATTTTTCTCAATCTGGATCCATGAACACTGGTTGGTTTGTTGACGATGGGACATGGTATTGCGCCAATGGCTCTGGAGCGATTCGCACAGGATGGTATTACTTTGATTCTAGCTGGTATTTGCTTGATTCCAATAATAATGGCGCCATGCTCGAAGGATTTCAGTCTATAAATGGTAATTGGTACTATTTGGATTCGGATAGTGGCGGCGCATTAGAGTGCAACGCCTGGGTCTTCTCGCAAGATGGAAACGCATATTATGCGTGCAGCAGTGGTGCAATTGCGTTAAAGGGTGTCAAGGACAACGTGGGCGCAATTAAGCTCAACGACGCCGAAGGAAAGCCCATGGTAGGCTGGTATTGGTCCTCCGCTGCTCAGACGTGGTTTTACACGGATCCAGACGGGGTGCTACAGCGCGGTTGGCAATTAATTGGCGGGAAGTGGTATCACCTCGATAACGAATCTGGCGTTATGAATACAGGCTGGTTCCGCGATGATGACGGGCTATGGTATTACCTTATGTCGTCAGGTCAAATGGCAACTGGCTGGAACAGTATCGAGAATGGCGAGTATTTCTTTAATGCTGCTGGTGCTTGGGTAGAGCCCGAGCGTTCTGCCCGTACTTCCTTTCAGTCTCAAATTGTTAGTCGCTGCTACAACGTTCCTTCTCCTGGAGTGGGATTGTGCTCGGAGTGGGTTAGCGAGGTTTTTTATCCCGTGCTGGGGTCTTATCCCAACGGTGACGCATGCGACATGTTTTGGAATTGGTGTCATAGCCGAGATATATCGCAGCTTAAGGTTGGAATGATAGTTGCGGTCCCTACTCATACGCATACTAATGCGGGGGCTCGCTGGGGACACATTGCTATTTACGTCGGTAACGGTATGGTTATGGATAACATCGGCTACATTAGGACGACGTCACTGGCCTGGTGGCTGAACTACTACCACACTACCGCTACGCCTCAGTGGGGCTGGGTTTTAAATACGCCATTAGAATAAGATGCTTTCTGACTGTCGGGTAGAGGACAACTTATCACAATAGGGGAATCGAGGGTTAATCCTCGATTCCCCTATCTAGCTTAGACACACGCTAATTTGCCGTGATTGTATAAGAGAAGAAACGTCAACTTCTTATAAATGATAATAACGATTCGCAGGTTCCCCAACGGTAAAGTTTGGATTCATATAGGGATCGCCTTCGACGTAATGCTTAGCCCAGCGATAATTCATGTACGCGACCTCTTTGTGGAAGCGAATCTGCTTCTCCGTATTGTTTTCAACGCCTCTAGAAATCGACTCGTAGTGATAGAGCTCGACTTCGGGTGTGTATACGATCAGGTCATTGATCTCGCGAAGCTTTAAGCAAAAGTCAACATCATTAAATGCAACTTGAAGCTCTTCCGTGAAACCTCCGACTTTCTCATATTCGCTACGCTTGGTCATTATGCAAGCTGCAGTGACGGCGCTGAAGTCTTGTTGCGCATCGTTGAGTGCAAAGTAGCCCCAGTTATCCTTTGGCATGCTTTGGCAAAGATGTCCTGCCACGCCACCAGTGACGCATAGGCCCGCGTGCTGAATGGTGTTGTCGGGATAGTAGAGTTTTGCGCCAACTGCGCCAACATCCTCACGTGCGCAGATGCCAAGCATTATCTCAATCCAATTGGGCGTAATTACCTCAGTATCGTTATTCAACAGCAAGAGATAGTCGCCCTTGGCGTGAGCAACGCCAAAGTTCATGAGCTTGGAGAAATTGAATTCGTGTTCCCAAGTTACAAGACGAACGATGTCGGGATATTTTGCTTGCAACTTATCGTAATAATCGAACGTCGCCTTTTCTGTGCTGTTGTTTTCGATTATGACAAGCTCGTAATTGTCGTACGTTGATTTCTCAACAATTGACTTAATACAGTTGTCCAGAATGTCGGTGTGGTCTTTAGTCGGAATGATAATCGACACGAGTGGATGGGAATCTGGCACAGCGTAGGTTACTTTATATGTAAAGGGACGACGCGCTTGTTCGACCTTCGCATTGAGCCCAAGCCTGTCCAAATGACTCTGGACCGCTTTGATACCTGCGATAGTGGCATACGGCTTGCTATCGGCATTTGCTGCGGTGGAGGTCTCGCTTAGGCGCCAGTGATATAGAACCTTTGCAACATGATGAACTTTCCTTGCCTTTTCCACGGCGCGGAGAGTCAGATTATGATCCTGTGCTCCATCGAACTCTTTCGTGTTCGGTTCTAGAGTGTCAAGCAGAGACTTACGGATGGTAAGCATATGGCAGATATAGTTATTGTTTCTGAGCAGATCGATATTGAAATCCGGCTTAAAGAACGGCTGTGCCAGTTTTCCGTCGGGCATGAGTTTATCTTCATCACAATAAAGAAGATCGATGCCACTATTGTTTTCAATTGCCTCGGCATATGAGAACAGCAAGTCCGGTTCAAGAATGTCGTCATGGTCAAAGAAACAGACGAAATTACCCAAAGCGACGGCTGTGCCAGCGTTTGTGTTTTCGGAAATACCCTTATTCTCGGTAAGGTTAATTGATTTAATTCTGTTGTCGTGGGCTGTCTCCTGCTCAACGCGAGCCTTTAATTCCTGATTGTCAGGACTTGCATTAACTAGGATGAGCTCCCAGTTTGCATAAGACTGGTTTTTTACGGATTCGGCCATATCGTTAAAAAACGGAATGGGCGTGTTGTAAAGAGGGACAATGATACTGAACTTCGGGGCGCTGTTGAAGACAATTTTTCTCTGCTTTTCCAGAGCGCCGATGGTTGCCTTATGCTCCGTGAACCATTCGGGGTATTCAGGATCGAACTGCGCATGGGTAAAGAGGAAGTTGGTCTCCTCAAGAAGCAAGCCTAATTTATCGGGCGTTAAGCAGTCAAATGCACTGAATGATGGGTGATTTTGATCGTCAATAATAAAGTAGTAACGATCGAACGCCTTTGGCATGCGAATTGAGAGCTGCGTTTCAAGTTGCTTTTTCTCGGACGTAAATCCAACGCTTGTTACATTCGAACCGAAATTGACGATGCTCAAATTAACTTCATTGAGGGCTCGATCGAGGCAGCGAAGTTTGATTTGGGAGTCGCTACGATAAGGAGTTCTCACCGTGCACCTAAGGATATAGTCGCTTGAATCTTCGATGCACTGCCAAAAATCAATCGTTGCCATGTCAAACTCTGAAACGTCATCGTAGTTTCGGAGTTTGCTGCACATGTCAGGTTTAATTTTGTAGTTAAGGCGCGACTCCCATTTGATGTTCTTGCAATTTAGCGAAAGGGAGTCGCTGCTCAGGGTGCGACCGTCTTGGCCGATTTCGCTAAACTCAATTTTGATGGCGCGAGCATCGGGATCGGGGATTACAAGGACATATGAGTTCGAATCACAGCTATTGTCCCGGAATTTTAGGAGGGATAAAGGCAAGCAGCGGTTATCGTCTGTAGCCGCCTGGGCTGTTACGCTGGAGCCTTTATGGATGCCTTCAATCTTAAGCTGCTGGTAGATTTTCCAGTTTCCTCTGCATACTCCGGTTGTTTCGACTCGCATTGTTTGCCTTTCGTTTGTTGGACACTGCTCATTGTACTTTTTCATTTGTTGCCTCGCTAGAAATGCAGAAAGAGTTGCGTGTTTCTGCTGTCCGATTTAAATAAGAAGACGGGGAGGTTGCTGCCGGTGCGTATAATTTAATTAACTATGCATCTGTAATCAGCGGCTTTTGCTCAACGATTGTCAATCGAGAGGATTTTTATGAAAGGCATCATCCTCGCCGGCGGGTCCGGCACGCGCCTGTACCCGCTCACGCTCGTGACCTCCAAGCAGCTGCTGCCGGTCTACGACAAGCCCATGATCTACTACCCGCTGTCCACCCTCATGCTTGCGGGCATCCGGGACATCCTGGTCATCTCCACGCCGACGGACCTGCCCAACTTCGAGCGCCTGCTCGGGGACGGCTCGCGCTACGGCGTGAACCTGTCCTACGCCGAGCAGCCGAGCCCCGACGGCCTGGCGCAGGCATTCACCATCGGCGAGGAGTTCATCGACGGCGAGCCGTGCGCGCTGGTGCTGGGCGACAACATCTTCTACGGCAACGGCCTCAGCCGTCATCTGACGCGCGCCGTCCATAACGCTGAGTCGGGGAGGGCCACGGTCTTCGGCTACCACGTCGACGACCCCGAGCGCTTCGGCGTCGTCGAGTTCGACGGCGAGGGCCGTGCCGTCTCCATCGAGGAGAAGCCCGAGTGCCCCAAGAGCTCCTACGCCGTCACCGGCCTGTACTTCTACCCGGGCGACGTGGCAGCCAAGGCCCACGAGGTGAGGCCCTCCGCGCGCGGCGAGCTCGAGATCACCACGCTCAACCAGATGTACCTGGAGGAGGGAACGCTGTCCGTCGTGACCCTGGGCCGCGGCTACGCGTGGCTCGACACCGGCACCATGGAGAGCCTACACGAGGCCGCGGAGTTCGTCCGCGCCGTGGAGCACTCCCAGGACCTGCCCGTGTCCGTGCCCGAGGAGATCGCCTGGGAGAACGGCTGGATCACCACCGAGGGGCTCAAGGAGGCCGCCGAGGCCTACGGCAAGTCGGTCTACGGCCAGCACCTGAAGAAGGTCGCCGCCGGCGAGATCGTCAACAGCCCGCGCGAGTACTAGCGCCAGCTTGTTTTCTTTTAGGGGTCACCGTTTATCTGGTGGCCCCTTTCGTTATGATTACGTTGACCATAAAGACAATATGATTGGGAGTGGATGTGTTAAGCGTCTACTTTGGCGATATGCCGGAAGCGATTTACAACACAGCGACATATTTCAAAAACTCTTACCGGTCTTCTTGGATTACGGATCCCTATGCAGTCTCGATAATTAAAGATGTCGATCGATCGGAAGTTGTCTCCGAAAACGTTATCGAAAGCCCTGTGCTTGGATCCATCTCCCCACTCCAGCTTTCTGGCGGCGTGAAAACGCTGCTGCTTATGAGATTTGATCGTAAGCATATTTTTAACGCCTCTACCTGTGGTGACAACTGTGCCAAGTGGATTCTCGACATGGCGAAAGACCGCAAACTCGTTGTGAATCTCTATCATGTGATGGACTTTGGTCGCGAGGATTTTAAAATTAAAGTCGTGAATAGCGGCCGAATCGTTCACAACATGGCCGAATTGATTCACGAGTCGATTCCGTATCTGTAGGTACTGCTTATGAACGGTTCGCATCTCGTTAAGATTTCCCGCCGCAGGGGAACTAAGTACACATTTACCATCAAGCGGAACATCACTATTGTGCGTGGCGATAGCGGCACGGGTAAGACGACACTGTTTGACATGGTCGCAGACTACATGCGAACGGGCGAGCAGTCGGGTGTTTCCTTGCAATGTGATTGTCCCTGTGTCGCCTTGACCGATTATGATTGGCGAAACCAGCTTTCGTCCGTTCATGACTCGATTGTATTTGTCGATGAGGGCTTAAAAGAGATCCATTCTGATGAGTTTGCCCATCATGTGCTGTATTCCTCGAATTATTTCGTGCTGATCTCAAGGGCTGATTTCCCCAATCTTCCGTATAGTGTGGATGAGATTTACAAGATTAAGACGAGCGGAAAATACCATTCTTTCGTCCCTGTTTATCAAGATCGCGGGAATCATCGTTATGCTATTTCCCGGTCGGCGCCAAAACAGGACTTTTCTATCCTTCTATGCGAGGACAGTAAGTCTGGTTTCCAGTTCTTTGAACGGCATTTCGCTGACAGTGAGCTTACCTGTACTTCGGCCATGACGAACAGCGCGATTTTGCGCTGGTTGGATCAGCATCTCGACGATCGCGTGTTTGTTGTTGCGGACGGAGCGGCATTTGGGTGCTATGCGGACCGCGTCCTTAAGCTGCAAGACATTCACCGCGATACTGTTACGGTTTGTCTTCCCGAGTCGTTCGAATGGCTTCTGCTGAGCTCCGGCGTAATTTCAGGGCTAGATGTTAAGACGGTTTTGGAAACCCCAGAAGCCTTTGTAAACAGTGAGAAGTTTAAAAGCTGGGAGGATTTCTTCTATAAGTACTTACGTGAAATAACTGGGGATTCGGTTTTTCACTACGACAAAGACTGCATTCCGGAGGCGTTTTGTACGGGAGGTAATTCTGCGAAGGTTATGGCTCTTATCGCATGCCGAAATGTCCGATAGTTTTGTTGAATAGTGTCGCGTCGTCACTTCCTGCGGCATACTAAAGAAGCTGTACATGCTTCAGATTGGATTTTCATGTCTGAGATCTTCGAACCCAAGAACATCATCGTCACGGGCGGCTGCGGCTTCATCGGCAGCAACTTCGTGCACTACGTGGTCAACAACCACCCCGGGGTGCACGTCACCGTCCTGGACAAGCTGACCTACGCCGGCAACCCCGAGAACATCGCCGGGCTGCCAGCGGACCGCGTTGAGCTCGTCGTGGGCGACATCTGCGACGCGGAGCTGCTCGATAGGATCGTCCCGGGCCACGACGCCATCGTGCACTACGCCGCCGAGAGCCACAACGACAACTCCATCGCCGACCCCGAGCCGTTCCTGCGCACCAACGTCGAGGGAACCTTCCGCCTGCTGGAGGCCGTCCGCAAGCACGGCGTCCGCTACCACCACGTCTCCACCGACGAGGTCTACGGCGACCTGGCTCTCGACGACCCGGCGAAGTTCACCGAGGAGACGCCTTACCACCCGTCCTCGCCGTACAGCTCGACCAAGGCCAGCTCCGACATGCTCGTGCGCGCATGGACCCGCACCTACGGGCTTCGCACCACGATCTCCAACTGCTCCAACAACTACGGCCCCTACCAGCACGTGGAGAAGTTCATCCCCAGGCAAATCACGAACATCATCGACGGCGTGCGCCCCAAGCTCTACGGGAAGGGCGAGAACGTCCGCGACTGGATCCACACCGAGGACCACTCCTCGGCCGTCTGGGACATCCTCACGAAGGGCCGCATGGGGGAGACCTACCTCATCGGCGCAAATGGCGAGAAGAACAACATCACCGTGCTCCGCATGATCCTGGAGGCCATGGGCCGCGACCCCGAGGACTTCGACTGGGTCGCCGACCGCCCCGGCCACGACCGCCGCTACGCCATCGACTCGACCAAGCTCCAGCGCGAGCTGGGCTGGAGGCCGGCGCACACCGACTTCGCGGAGGGGCTCAAGCAGACGATCGACTGGTACGTCGAGAACGAGTCCTGGTGGCGCCCGGCCAAGGAGGCCACCGAGGCCCGTTACCGCGCACAGGGCCAGTAGGCCACACCCCGGCGAAGCGCACCGCGGGGCGCCCGCGCGGGGCCGCAGGGCATGGGGATGATCCTGCGTCCCCGCGCGGGCACCCCCGGTTATCCAACCTCTTCGATAGGAGCTTTTTCCACATGGCAGATATCGCATTCGAGAAGGACCTCTCCGTCGCCGAGACCGGCATCGAGGGCCTCAAGGTCGTCGACCTGGCCGTCCACGGCGACTCGCGCGGCTGGTTCAAGGAGAACTGGCAGCGCGCCAAGATGACCGCCCTGGGCATTCCCGATCTCAGGGTCGTCCAGAACAACATCTCCTATAACGACAGCCGCGGCGTCACCCGCGGCATCCACGCGGAGCCCTGGGACAAGTTCATCTCCGTGGCCCGCGGCTCGGTCTTCGGCGCCTGGGTGGACCTGCGCGAGGGCAGCGAGACCTTCGGCAAGGTCTACACCTGCACGCTCGACCCGTCCAAGGCCATCTACGTCCCGCGCGGCGTGGGCAACTCCTTCCAGGCCCTGGAGGACGGCACCGCCTACACCTACCTGGTCGACGCCCACTGGTCCCTCGAGTTGAAGAGGACCTACACCTTCGTGAACCTCGCCGACCCCGAGCTCGCCATCGAGTGGCCGATCCCGCTGGCCGAGGCCACCGTCTCCGAGGCCGACCTCAACCACCCGATGCTGAAGGACGTCGTCCCCATGGCTCCCAGGCGCACCCTCGTCACCGGCTGCAACGGCCAGCTGGGCCATGCGGTCCGCGCGCTGGCGGAGGAGCGCGGCGTGGCCAAGGACTTCGACTTCTGCGACATCGACACCTTCGACATGTCAGACCCGGACGCCTACTCCAAGTACGACTGGTCGCTCTACGGCACCGTGATCAACTGCGGCGCCTACACGGCCGTGGATAAAGCGGAGACCCCCGAGGGCCGCGTGACCGCCTGGAAGGCCAACGCGACCGGGCCGGCGCTTCTCGCACGCACCTGCGCCGGGCACGGCATCACCCTGGTCCACGTCTCCTCCGACTACGTCTTCGACGGCACCGCGGAGGTGCATGACGAGGAGGAGCCCCTCAGCCCGCTGTCCGTCTACGGCCAGACCAAGGCCGCCGGCGACATCGCCGTGGCGGGGTGCCCGCGCCACTACATCATGCGCAGCTCCTGGGTCATCGGCGAGGGCCACAACTTCGTCAAGACCATGAAGGGGCTGTCCGACCGCGTCGCCGACCCGGAGGACGGGCTCGCGCAGGTCACCGTCGTGGACGACCAGCTGGGACGCCTGACCTTCACGCGCGACATGGCGCAGGCCATCTTCCATGTGCTGGACGCGAAGGCCCCCTACGGCACCTACGATTGCACCGGCTCCGGCGCCGTGAAGAGCTGGGCCGACATCGCCCGTGCCGTCTTTGAGGCCGCCAACGGCAACGGGGACAAGGTCTTGCCGGTATCGACCGCCGACTACTACGCGAGCGCCGCCGGTCCCGTCGCCCCGCGCCCGGTCCACTCCGCGCTCGACCTTTCCAGGCTCGAGTCGGTCGGGTTCAACATGCCCGACTGGGAGGAAGAGCTGGGGGAGTACCTCAAGACGCTCTAGCCGCTATTAACTTTTCGAGAGTAAAAGCCGCCGCTTGTTAACGGCGGCTTTTCTTATGCCTGGCGTATAGCCCCGCTGCAACAAGGGCGACGGTGGTCGCCAGACTCACTGCAAGCCCCGCAAGGGCACCCGGAGTCTTGTAGGTCATCACGATCCTATTCGCGCCTTTCTGCACGTTCAGGGACGACAGGCCCTTATCGGCGGCGGGCGTTAGTTCTGCGGCGGTTCCGTTTACCGTTATGTTCCAGCCCTCATCGTACGGAACGCTCAGCAGCAGGTTGCCGTCATACTTGGCGGTATACTCGCCTTCGATCCTTCCGTCCTTAAAAACCGTCGGAACAAATTCGTTCGTCTTAAGCTCGTTAATAATCTGCTCGAAAACGTCCAGATTGAGGGCGTAAAAGACCGGCTCATTGTCTTGGGGCATGTCCGTATAACCCTCTGCGACTCCGATTGACACCGTATGCTGGCTCGGGGCGTCCGATGCATCCGCAATCTGGCGGATATTATTGTCGAATCTCCAGGCCTCGTTTGTGATCGTTCGCTGGTCGATGGTAAGGGTGACTGGCCAATAACTGCCGGCGGTCGCATCTTTGTTAATGTAGAGGTATCCGATGGACTCCGCCGGAACGGTAACGCTCCATTGCTTTTGGTTCTCACCATTTTCCGTGTTCGTAGCCTCGATTTTGGTATAGAGCTCTACCTCGCGGCCCAGGATTTTGCTGTATAGGTCATTTTGCTTTTCGAAGGGGTTCTTGCCCTCTAACGTGCTGTTTTGAACGCCGCTCGAAGCTACGATGCCAGCGCTGAGCGCATTGGGATTCTCGTAGACCGTGCTTGCGGAGTCGGTTTGATTTGCCTTTGCCGTAACGTATCCTGCGGGGCTGTGTTCGGCAATGGCGTACTTAACTCCCAGCAGGGCATCGACGGCAAGAATGGGTTCGGCATAACGGGTCGAAAACTCGCCGGCGCTGCTGTATCCAAGGGAGTTGAGCAATGCAATTGCCTGCGGGTTATTTGCGGATGAGTAGGACGACAGCTGGTTGTACCCAAGCGCTAAGCCCTCGTTGAGGGCGGCGCTATCGGTGCGCGTGGTCGTTCGATCGATGCGGTAGAATGACGCAGAATCCTGGTCTTGAATGGCTGTGATCGTGTTGGTTGCGGTAGTCACATAGGTACAGTTGGCATCTTCGGAATAGCCTGCGTACAGTTGGTTCCACATCACATGGGCGTTGATAAACAACTCAATTGCGGTGATTGTCAGGATTGGTAATACGACGGCGGGTCGATAGACATGACGAAATTTGGGCTGGCCCTCGAATACCTGCAACGAATAGCCTGCGGCCCACATCGTAAAGAAGCCCAGCAAAAAGGCTGTGCGCGAATAGAACCCGTTGGGAACGCGCATGCCGCACCAGATGTACTCGAGCGGGCTCAAAACGGAGCTAGCGATCAGGACGGCTGTGACGACGAACGTTGCGATGCGTATCTTGGCCGAAACCTTGCGGTTAAACAGTAGGCTTATTGCAAGTAACATCATGATTACGCCGCAATAGAACTGCGGCGTGTTCCCGTTATTCACCCACATGCCGGGGATGAAGCCCCTGATGAGCGATTTGAAGCCTGTTTTAAGCAAGGGGCCAAGTGCCAGCACGGGGCCGCCTTTTGCCATGGCAAGGATGGTCGGCAAAAAGGTCCAGGCGGACAGGAGCAGCCCAAGCATCATAGCCCCTGCAAATCGTAGGGCCCGGTCGAGCGTGAGCATCCAGCTAAATCCTTCTGCAGCGACGTAATCGACAAACTCAACCAATACGAAGATGCAGAGGAACAGGATGCTGATGTAGGCCGTATACCAGCAGAACATGACATTGAGCGCCGTTGCGATGACGAGGCAGATCATGCGCTGCTTGCGGATGAGCTCGTAGCATCCGTAGGCGCAGATGGGCAGCAGGATGAGGCAATCGATCCAGAGCGGGTTGCGTAGGTTGCTGATGGTCCAGCTGCAAAACGTGAACGAGAGGGAAAGCAGGAATATGGCGGGCTTAGACAGGTCAAAGCGCTTTTGCACATACCAAGCGCTGCTGATGTGGATGCAGCCCAGTTTGAGCGCGGAGATAACAAACACGAAGAGCGTCAGCTTGTCTGCGGGAAACAGCGCGCAGAGCAGGTTGAAGGGGCTGGCGAGGTAGTAGCTATAGAGCCCCCATGTGTTCATGCCGAGTCCTTGCGAGAAGGAATAGCGAAGGTTTGCCTCACCTAAAAGGACGCGCCGGAACCAAGCAAAGAAGTCGATGTATTGGTATTTGAGATCGTTGGTGAGAAACGAGTTGTCGCCAAAGGGGTAGACATGCCCTGCCGCTGCAAGTGCGACAAAGAGTGCGACGGAAAATGCGAAGCAGGCGGCGTAGAACGCCACATTCTTGAGCGTGCTGTTATTGGGCCGTGTCATCAGATTCCTCGTTGGATTCTCGAATGATATAGATGGGACGTCGCTTGGTTTCCAAGTAGGCTTTTGCCAAGTATTCACCTATGATTCCTAAGCACAGAAGCTGCATGCCGCCAAACAGCGTTATGAGGCAGGCGAGCGACGGCCATCCGCCGACGGGGTCGCCCCAGACAAGCGTTTTGACCAGGATGACGATAAATCCTAGGATGGCGATGAGACAGAAGACGATGCCTGTGAGGGCGGCGAGGGAGAGCGGCGCCGTGGAAAACGCGACGATGCCGTCGATGGAATAGAGGAGCAGCGACCAAAAGCTCCATTTGGTCTCGCCGGCCACGCGGTTGACGTTTACGTAGGGGAGCCATTTGGTCTTGAAGCCGACCCAGCCGTAAATGCCCTTGGAGAATCGGTTGTATTCGCCCATGGAGATGATGGCGTTGACCATAGGCCGCTTCATGAGCCTAAAATCGCGTGCTCCGTCGACGATGTCGGCCTTGGAAATGCGGTTGATGATCTTGTAGAACATACGGGCACAGAACGACCTGATGGGAGGCTCGCCTTCGCGGGTGGTCCTACGCGTGGCGACGTTGTCGTAGTCTTCGGTCTGCAAGATCTCGTACATCTGCGGCAGGAGCGAGGGCGGGTCCTGCATGTCGGCATCCATGGTGGCGACATAGTCGCCCTTTGCGTGCTGGAGTCCGGCGAGTAGTGCCGCCTCCTTGCCAAAGTTGCGCGAGAAAGAGTGCCAGCGGATGGCGTATGGATGCGCCGCCGCGGCTTCTGCCTTCATGACGGCGAGCGTTTTGTCTGCCGAGCCATCGTCGATGAGGACTGCCTCAAAGGAGATGCCGGGGTCTTGCTGGGTCATGATGCGAACGACGTCATCGAGCTCTTTGAGAAAGATCGGAAGTGATTCCTGCTCGTTGTAACACGGCACGACGATGGAGATGAGCGGCATGGTGGTTTACCTCTCGTTTGGCTTGGAAGCGGGGTGGCCAGGCTGATCATCGTAGGCGTACTTGCTGTACACGTTGACCTCCCACTGCTTTTTTTCGACCTTTGCCACGGAATCAAGGATGAATCCGGTTGCAAGGCTCAGACCGCACAGGAACATAAACGACGCGGCGAGCATGGCGGTGGGAAAGCGCGGAACAAGGCCGGTGTGGAAATACTCGACAACGATGGGCATGCCCAGGACGAGGCCGATCACCGCAAACAGAAGCGCGACGAGGCTGAAGAACTTCAGCGGGCGGTAGTCCTTGAACAGCGTGCCGATCATCGTAACGACTTTAATGCCGTCGCTCACGGTGTTGAGTTTGGACTCGGAACCCTCGGGACGGTCGCGGTACTCGATGGGCACATCTTTGATGCGCCAGCGGTGGTCGACGGCGTGGATCGAGAGCTCGGTTTCGATCTGAAAGCCCTCGGAAAGCACTGGGAAGGTTTTAACGAACGGGCGGCTCATGGCGCGGTAGCCTGTCATGACGTCATCGAAGCTGTAGCCATAGATCCACTTGATCATGGCGCGGACCAGATTATTGCCAAAGCCGTGGAAGGCACGCTTGTTCTCCTCGGCGTAGGTGCCGTTGGAAAGGCGATCGCCTACGGTCATGTCGGCCGTGCCGTTAAGGATGGGCTCGCAGAGGGCCTTGGCCGCCTCGGCGGGGTAGGTGTCGTCTCCGTCGACCATCAGGTAGCAATCGGCGTCGATATCGCGAAACATCTGGCGGCACACGTTGCCCTTTCCCTGACGGGGCTCAAAGCGGACTGTGGCGCCGTGCTCGGTGGCAATGCGTGAGGTATCGTCCGACGAGTTGTTGTCATAGACATAGACCGTCGCCTGCGGAAGCTCGCGGTGAAAGTCGTCGATGACTTTGCCGATCGTGAGCGCTTCGTTGTAGCAAGGGATGATGACGGCGATGGATTCAGAATTCACTTAATGCTCCTTATACATTCAATCCTAGAAAGTATAGCCGTTTGGGCCTGGCATCCTAAGATGTGGGTTAGTTCTCCAGTTTTGTTGCGCGAATCGTTTGCATGGCCGTCGGGTCTATACTGTTCGTTTGTCAACGATTACGAGTAAAGGAGTTGCATCCGTGTCGGATCAGACAAAGCAACAAGAAACTCGCAGTCTGCCTGCGACGTTTGCTAAGAACGAATTTGAGAAGGACGCGTTTATCCTTCGTCAGCTGGTTACCAAGGATTTTAAGATCAAGTATCGCCGTAGCGTTCTGGGCGTCGCATGGTCGGTGCTCAACCCGCTGCTGATGATGATCGTCATGGCCATTGTGTTCTCGACGATTTTTGGCCAGGGCCGCAATGGCTCAATGACGCCCGAGATGTACCCGCTGTACTTGATCGTGGGTAACATCACCTTTGCCGTCATGTCTGAGTCTACTAACCAGGCCCTGACGTCGATCGTGGGCGCTGCCCCTCTGCTCAAGAAGGTTAAGGTGCACCGCTGGGTTTTCCCGGTGCAGAAGGTGCTCTTCTCGCTGGTCAACTTTGCCTTCTCGCTGGTCGCCGTCGCCATCGTCATGCTGTGGTTCCGCGTTATGCCTTCTTGGCACCTGATTCTGTTGCCGGTTTGCCTGCTGCTGCTTATGTGCTTCTGCATGGGCCTGGGCATGATGCTCTCTGCCCTTACGGTCTTCTTCCGCGACGTTATGCATCTGTGGAGCGTCGTCATTACGGCGTGGACTTACATTACGCCCATCTTCTGGACGACTGACTATATTGCGCAAATGCCGCATCTCGTGCGTATCTTGATGTATGCGAACCCCATGTTCAACTACCTGCAGTTTATGCGCGATATCTTCCTGTTCCAGACTACGCCCTCGCTTATGACGTTTGGTATGTGCGTCGCTTGGGCGGTTCTTGCGCTTATTATTGGCTATACCGTGTTCCATAAGTCCGAGCGCAAATTTATCCTCTACATCTAAGGAGTGCTGTGATGACTGAATCTGTTGTTGATTACAGCGAGCAGCCTCTGGCTGTCGAGGTCGACGACGTCACCATGATCTTTAACATGGCGTCCGAGTCGCTGACCAACCTCAAGGAGTACTTCATTAAGCTTGCCAAGCACGAGCTGTTCTTTGAGGAGTTTAGGGCGCTTAAGCACATCTCGTTTGATATTCATCGCGGCGAGGTTGTGGGTCTGGTCGGCACCAATGGCTCCGGCAAGTCTACGATGCTCAAGATTATCGCTGGCGTTCTTGAGCCTAGCGAGGGCAGCGTTAAGGTGCACGGTAACATCGCGCCGCTGATTGAGCTTGGCGCCGGCTTTGACCCCGAGCTGACCGCCCGCGAGAACATCTATCTGAACGGCGCCCTGCTCGGCTATACCAAGGAGTTCATCGACGCCAACTTTGACGGCATTATCGAGTTCGCTGAGCTGCAGAACTTTGTCGATATGCCGCTTAAGAACTTCTCTTCGGGCATGGTGGCGCGTATCGCCTTTGCAATCGCGACGATTACCGAGCCCGATATTCTGATCGTTGACGAGACGCTGTCCGTCGGTGATGTGTTCTTCCAGCAAAAGTGTGAGGCCCGCATCCAGCACTTTATCCAGAGCGGCGACGTGACGGTTCTGTTCGTTTCGCACTCTATGGAGCAGGTTGAGCGCATCTGCCAGCGTGCCGTTTGGATTGAGAAGGGTGACCTTCGCATGGACGGCCCGGTCGATGAGGTCTGCAAGGCGTACCGCGAGCAGTTCAACTAGGTTATAATTACTTGCGCCTGACAGGCTTGTGCTTGCTTGGGCGTGCGGTTATTTGCTCCATTAGCTCAGTTGGATAGAGCAGGGGACTTCTAATCCCAAGGTCGACGGTTCGAATCCGCCATGGAGCACCATCGTTTATTAAGCCCAGACCGCTTGGTGGTCTGGGCTTTTTTCATCTTGTGTGTTGCTGGAGCCGAGCGCGAGCAAGCCGCTGCTGTTTGTTGGGGTTGGCATTTTACTTTTCGAGATGCTCTTTCAGCAGCTCCAACGCGTGGGCGTAGCCCTTCAGGCCCTCTCCGGTGATGGTGGCGAAGCAGGCCAGACGGGCGTAGCTCACCTGGCGGAAGTCTTCGCGGGTCTCGACTGCGCTAATGTGGACCTCCACAGCCGGGATGGCGACGGCTTTGAGCGCGTCCAGGATGGCCACGCTTGTGTGCGTGTAGGCGGCCGGGTTGATGACGATGCCGTCGACCTTTCCGTAAGCCTCCTGGATCTTGTCGACGATGCTGCCCTCGTGGTTAGACTGGAAGACCTCGACCTCGTCGAAGCCCTGTGCGGCACCCGCTTCCTGGCAGATCTGCACTAAGCGATCGTAGTTGTCGCTGCCGTAGATGCCTGGCTCGCGAATGCCGAGCATGTTGAGGTTGGGGCCGTTAATGACGAGTGCTTTCATGGTTGCTTCCTTTGCAGTTGAAAAACCACCACAAAGGTGCCTGCCCCCTTTGTGGTGGTTTTGGTTAGAGAGCGGGTGGGAGGGTGTCGAGGAGGGCATGGGCGGTGTTGGCGGCGCAGTCGCGTGAGTCGATGATGTAGTCGGCCCAGGCGCGGTAGCGCGGCATACGCTGCTCGGCCAGCTTGTCGATGCCGTCGCGCGCGGTGATGGGGCGGCCCTTGTGGGCGAGCTCGTCGAGCTTGCGGTTGAGCATCACGATTTGGCTGTTTTGGTGCAGCAGAGGGTAGTTCTCGTCGCGCGTAACCACGCCGCCGCCGGTGGAGAGCACCAAGCCGCTGCGCTTGGAGATGTCGGCCAGCGCTGCCGTCTCCTGCTCGCGGAAGGCCGCCTCGCCGCACTTGATGATAAAGTCGGCGCAGGGCATGCCCAGGCGCTCCTCGAGGGCGCGATCGAGGTCGATGTGCTCGCGGCCCGTGAGCTGAGCGATCTGCTCGCCCACGCGGGTCTTGCCCGAGCCCGGCATGCCGATCAGGGCGATGTTCTGCTCATGGCGCGACAGGCGCTCCGTTACGTCCAGGATCCTCTCGCGCGGGGTGGCTTTGCCGGTATAGCGCTCGACAGCTTGTGCCGCCTGGGCAACAAGCATAAGCAGGCCGCCGATGCAGGGGATGCCGCGGCGCTCGGCCTCGAGCATCAGGCCCGTGCGGGCGGGGTTGTAGACAATGTCGATGACGCCCTCGAGCGCATCGAGGCCTTCGAGCGTGCAAGGCGCGTCGGGGCAATGGGGGAACATGCCGGCGGGCGTGCAGTTGACGAGTAGGGAGGCGTCGGACTGCTGCGCGATATTGTCGTAGTTGACCTCGCTCGTGCGACCCACGGGTACGACGATGGCGCCCATGTCTCCCAGCACCATACTTGCCGTGGTGCCGGCGCCGCCGGTGGCACCGAGCACGAGGACCTTCTTACCGGCAACCTTTACGCCCAGCTCTTCGACCAGGCATTGGAAGCCAAAGTAGTCAGTGTTGTCGCCGCGCAGACGGCCATCGGGCAGACGCGTGATCGTGTTGACGTTGCCCATGCGCTCGGCCAGCGGACTCAGCTCGTCCAGGTATTCCATGACGGCGCGCTTGTAGGGGATGGTCACGTTGGTGCCCTCCCATTCGTCGCCGGTCATAAAGGCCTGGAGGTCCTCGGGCTCGCGCTCAAAGCGCACGTACTCGAGCCCCGCGAGCTCTTTGTAGATGGTCGGGGTGTAGCTGTGGCCCAGCACGCGGCCCAGCACGCCGTAGGGACGGGTTGCAGCGGAATCGATCATCTAGAGTACCTCCGTGTAGCTGCCAAAGTAGGTGAAGTTCTCGCACACGTCGTCGATGGAATCGAGCAGGTCGTCGAGGGCCTTGCTGCCAAAGGGGCAGTCCAGGTCAAAGTAGAACATAAACTCAAAGTCGTGCCCGGGGATGGGACGGCTCTCGAGCTTGATGAGGTTGATGTTGAACGCATAGAAGCGCTCGAGCACGCGGTAGAGGGCGCCCGGCTCGTTGGCCGTGGTGATCATGAGCGAGGTGCGGTTGGCGCCGGGGTAGACGCGCGGCTCGCGGCTGATGACGACAAAGCGCGTGTAGTTGTTGTCCGAGTCCTGGATGTTGGGCTCCAGCACCTCCAGGCCGTAGAGCGCCGCACAGCTGCGCGAGGCGATGGCGGCGACATCGGTGCGCTCGGAGCTGGCGACCATCTCGGCCGACATGGCCGTGTTGGGGTACTTGGTGGCGTGCAGGCCGTGGGCCTCGATATAGCCGGCGCACTGGGCAATGGCTTGGCCATGGCTGTAGACCTCGCGTATGTCCGCGAGCTTGGTGCCGGGCTTGACGAGCAGGTTGTGGTCGATCTTAAGGCGCAGCGAACGCACGATGTGGAAGTCGAACTGGGCGAGCAAGTCGTAGACGGCGTTGACCGAGCCGGCGGTGGAGTTTTCGATGGGCAGCACGCCAAACTCGCAGAAGCCGTCGCGCACGGCGCGCATGACGCCCTCGAAGGTCTCGAAGAACGCGATGTCGGGTACGTCGAAGAGCTTGCACGCGGCTATCTGGCTGTAGGCGCCTTCCACGCCCTGGCAGGCGACGGTGGCCGTTTGGGGGAAGGGCGTGTCAAAGGCTGCGGCCGTGGCGTGGGCCTTTTGCGACACTGTGATGCCCATGAGCTCGTTGATGTAGCGCTGCTGCTCGGCCTTGCTCATGCTCATGAGAAGACGGAACAGGGTGATGGTCTGCGCCTCGTAGCGCTCGGGCGCGCGGCCGGCAAGGTTGTTGAGCTTGGAGCGCTCGCGGGCGGGGTCGAAGACGGCCTTGCCCATCTCGATTTTTGACTTGGCGACCTCGGTGGCAATATCCATGCGCTCGACAAAGCTATTGAGGAGCGTGGTATCGATGCCGTCGATGGCCTGACGAATATCGGCAAGGTCCATGGAGACCCCTTTCACGAGTCGGGGGATGTTGAGGGGTGGGTAGTTAGCGCTGGCCGGCGTCCTCGAGGAGGGCGTCCCAGATGGCGAGTGCCGCGGCTGCTTCGGCTACGGGGACGGCTCGTGGGACGATGCAGGGGTCGTGGCGGCCGTGGACCGAGAGCTCGGCATTTTCCATGGTGTCCATGTCTACGGTCTGCTGTTCGCGGCCGATGGAAGGTGTCGGCTTTACGGCCATGCGCCACATGACAGGCGCGCCGGTTGAGATGCCGCCCAAGATACCGCCGGCGTTATTGGACTCGACTTCAATTTTGCCGTTCTCGGCATCGATGCGATACGGGTCGTTGTTCTCGCTGCCGCGCATGGCGGCCACAGCAAAGCCCATGCCAAACTCCACGCCCTTTACGGCGGGAATACCAAAGGCGATTCGCGCGATGCGGTTCTCGATACCGTCGAACATGGGGTCGCCGATGCCCGCGGGCAGGCCGTAGATGCCGCACTCCACGATGCCGCCAATGCTGTCGAGCTCGTCGCGCGCGGCCAGGATCTCCTCGCGCATGCGAACGGCAGCAGCGGCGTCAATGCAGGGCAGATCGTTGGTAAGGATCGCCTTACGGTCGGCCTCGCGATAGACCATGTCGTCCATGGGCAGGTCGGAGATGCCGCCGATCTGCGCGACGTGCGCCATGACCTGAATGCCGCGGGCCTCAAGTGCCTGCAGCGCAATGCCGCCGGCGATGCACAAGGGTGCCGTTAGGCGGCCGGAGAAGTGCCCACCGCCCGCGACGTCGTGCATGTTGTGGTACTTCAAACGCGCAGGGAAGTCCGCATGTCCGGGACGGGGCTTGCGGCGCAGCTCGGAGTAATCATTGGAGCGTGTGTTGGTGTTCTCGATAATTGCGGCAATGGGCGCGCCGGTGGTATGTCCATCGACAACACCAGCGATGATGTGCGCGGCGTCGGCCTCGCGACGTTTGGTCGCGGTCTCGTCGCGACCGGGGGCGCGACGGTCGAGGAAGGCCTGCAGCTTCTCCTGGTCCACGGCGATGCCCGCCGGGATGCCATCGAGCGAGCAGCCGATAGCGGGAGAGTGCGACTGGCCGAAGATGCTTAAGTGCAAGACGTTGCCAAAGGTCGAGGACATGCTATTCCTCCTCGAGCGTGACCTTGCCGCCCAGTAGGCGGTAGTGGTCGAAGAAATCGGGATAGGACTTGTTGACGGCCTCGGCGCCGTGGATCACGACCTCGCCGGTGGCGCGGCTCGCGGCGATGGCGGCCATCATGGCGATGCGGTGGTCGTTGTGCGAATCGACCTCGCCGCCGGTGAAGGCATCGACGCCCTTGATGATGAGGTCGTCACCGGCAATGCGCACCTGCGCTCCCAGCGCGGTGAGCTCGCGGGTGGTGGTGACCAGACGGTCAGATTCCTTGATGCGCAGGCGTGCGCAGTCACGGATGAACGTGCGGCCCTGAGCCAGCGATGCCACGGCCGAGATGACGGGCACCAGGTCTGGAATGTCGTGGGCACTCATCTCAAAGCCAGCGAGCTTGTCGGACTGCACGGTGGCGGCGTTGGTGGAGCGCACGATGCGGGCGCCAAAGCGCGAAAGCGCGGCAAGCACGTTGCGGTCGCCCTGTGCGGAGCTCAGGGACACACCCTCGACGGTGATGGGGTCGGTGCCGATAGCGCCGGCACACAGCCAAAAGGCAGCGTTGGACCAGTCACCTTCGACGGCCACGCTGCCGGGCGTGCGATACGAGCCACTGCTCACGCGGAAGTTCGTGACCTCGGGCTGGCCGTCCCGGGCGGGAATACGCTCGACGTTGACCTCGACGCCAAAGGCCTTCATGGCCTGGATCGTCAGGTTGATGTAGGGGCGGCTCTCAATGAGGCCGGTCACCTGCACGCAGGAGGGCTGGGCCAGCAGCGGGGCTGCCAGCAGCAGGCCCGAGATGTACTGCGAGCTCACGTTGCCCGGCAGCACAAAGGTGCCCGGGCGCATGCGTCCGCTCGTCTTGAGCGGAAAACCGCCCAGACCCTGTAGGTCGCAGCCGGCGGCGATGATCTCGTCCGAGAGCGGGGACAGCGGACGGGCGCCCAAGCGTCCCTGACCCACAAACGTGGCCTCTGCGCCCAGCGCGCAGGCGACGGGCAACATAAAGCGGAGCGTGGAGCCGCTTTCGCCGCAGTCGAGCGTGCCGCCGGCAAGGGCCTTGAGCAGGCCAAACTCAACACTCTTCATGGTGGGGTGGACCTGAAAGCCGTCCTCGACGGTCTCGATGCGGGCGCCGAGCGCCGTGAGACAACGCACCGTGGCCTCGATATCGGCGCAGGTAGTGTTGCAGGTAACGTGCGTCTCGCCGTTGGCAAGCGCGGCGCAGATGATCAGGCGATGCGCCATCGACTTGGACGCGATGGCGGGAACGGTGCCCTTAAGTGGGGACGGGGTGATGCGGGCTAGCATGCGGATGCGTCTCCCTTCTGGCCGAGGCCTTCGGCAATGAGTTCGTGGAAAGTGGAAAGCGGCGTGCGGTCGATGCTGCAGCGGCCAATGCCGTGCGGAATCACCAGGTCGATGGTGTCGCCCGCGCGCTTCTTGTCGTGGAGCGCCTCGGCAAAGACGGCATCGACATCGAGGTCGCAGCGGGTCTTGAGACCGTGACGTGCACAGAGCTCTTCGATGCGCCCCGGCAGTGCAGCATCGCAGACGCCGTGCAGGGCCGCGGCGCGCGTGATGATGCCCATGCCGATCGACACGCAGTTGCCGTGTCCGAGCTCAAAGTGCTCGCAGGCCTCGACGGCGTGTCCGGCGCTGTGTCCAAAGTTGAGGAGCTTGCGCTGGTTGGTCTCGCGCTCGTCGGCGACGACCACGGCGCGCTTGATGTCGATGTTGCGGGCGATGATGAGCGCTACGCGGGCCACATCGCGGTTGAGCAGCTCCAGCGTGAGCGGGGTCTTCTCCAGCTCGGCGAAAAGCTCCGGGTCGGCGATCACGGCGTGCTTGACGACCTCGCCGCAGCCGTCGGCGAACTGCTCGGGCGTGAGGGTGGCCAGGCACCCCACGTCGGCGATAACCACGCTCGGCTGCCAAAAGGCGCCGGCCAAGTTCTTGCCTGCAGCCAGGTCGATGGCGGTCTTGCCGCCCACCGACGAATCCACCATGGCGAGCAGGCTCGTCGGAATCTGCACAAACTTGCAGCCGCGCATGTAGGTGGCGGCCACAAAGCCCGCCACGTCGCCCACGACGCCGCCGCCGAGTGCCACGATCACGTCGGAGCGCGAAAGCTCGTGCTCGGCCACAAACTCCAAAATGGCAACATAGGTTTCGGCGCGCTTATGGGCCTCGCCTGCTTCGAAGGTGCAGACGCTCACCTCGTAGCCTGACGCCTCCAGGCTCTGCTTAACGGGCATCTGGTAGAGCGGGCCCACGTTGGTGTCCGTCACGATGACGGCCTTGGTGCCGCCAGCAGTGGCGCGCACGAGCGGTCCCGCCTGCTCCAGCAAAAACGTGCCAACATGCACCTGGTAGGGGCGTGCAGTGTCGATATCGATGGTAATCGCCATAAGCTTCGGTCCTTTCGACCTGGCGTGATAGGTTGGTCTAGTGGGAGGCCTCGTCGTCGAGTGCGCGCTTAATGCGGTCACCTTCGGCAAGGAGATTCTCCAGATAGCGCTGGTCGCGGTCTTTGAGCGCACGGCTGTAGGCGCCAAGCGACTCGATCAGATGATCGATCTCGAAGGCGAGCGCGTCGGCGTCGTCGATCATGAGCTCGGACCACATTTGCGGGTTGAGGTGCGCCACGCGGGTGAGATCGCGGTAGCTACCGGCCGAAAAGCCGTGGTGGACCTGGGCAGTGGGGCTTTTGACGTAGGCGTTGGATACCACGTGCGCAAGCTGGCTCGTGAAGGCGATGACGCGGTCGTGCTCGGCGGCGCTGGTCACGCTGAACTTGCCAAAGCCCAAGGGGCGCACCATCTCGCGCACCTGGCCCAAAAGCTCGAGCTTGAGCGCATCGTCCACCGCGGGCGGCACGAGCACGAGTGGCGCGCCCTGGAACATGTCGGCGCGGGAGTGCGCATAGCCCGAGTACTGCGTGCCCGCCATGGGGTGCGCGCCTACAAAGTAAAAGCCGTGCTCGCGGGCAAGCTCAAAGGCGCGCTCGCACACGATGCCCTTGACGCCCACCGTGTCGATCACAACGGGGCCCATGATGGCCTCGGTGTCCGTGGCGTCGGCGAGTGCCTGAGCATGCGCCTCGAGCCACTCGATGCAGGCCTCGGGGTAGCAAGCCAGGACGATGATGTCGCATTCGCCGAGTGTCTTGTCGTTGAGCTCTCCGGCGACAGTGCCCATGCTGGCGGCCGTCATGACATCGTCATCGGGGTCCCAGGCCAGCACGCGGACGCCCGCCTGCGCATAGCCGCGGGCAAAGCTGCCGCCGATGAGGCCAAGGCCGACGATGCCGGCGCACTTAGGGCCGCCTTGGTTAACGCGCGCGTTTCTCACCGTACCCATGGGCTACTCCATGGTCTCTTGGCAGACAACCTCGCGGATGGCTCGGATGCGGCGCATGGTGTCGTCGAACTGATCGGGGGTGAGGGCCTGGGCGCCGTCGGACCAGGCGCGGCTCGGCTCGTCGTGGACCTCGATCTCCAGGCCGTTGGCACCGCAGGCGGTCGCGGCGAGCGCCATGGGCTCAACGTAGCGGGTGTAGCCGGTGGCGTGGCTGGGGTCGGCGACGACGGGCAGGTGCGACAGGTGGTGCAGCACCGGCACGGCGTTGAGGTCGAATGTGTTGCGGGTGCGGGTCTCGAAGGTGCGGATGCCGCGCTCACACAGGATGACGTTGTCGTTACCCTCGCTCATGATGTACTCGGCTGCCATAAGCAGCTCGTCGATCGTGCCGGACATGCCGCGCTTGAGCAGAATCGGTGTCTGGGTCTTGCCGACCTCCTTGAGCAGGGGGAAGTTCTGGGCGTTGCGGGCGCCGATCTGCATGACGTCAATCTTCTTGTCCAGGAAGACCTGCACGTCGCGCGGGTCCATGATCTCGGTGACGATCGGCATGTCGAGCTCGGCAGACGCCTCGCACAGCAGGTCGAGGCCGGCGGGGCCCATACCCTGATAGGCGTAGGGGGAGGTGCGGGGCTTGTAGGCACCGCCGCGCAGCATCGTGGCACCGGCGGCCTTCACGCGGCGTGCGATGCGGATGAGGTTCTCGCCCTCGACGGAGCACGGGCCGGCGATGACCTGGAACTGATCGCCGCCGATCTTGACGCCGTGGCCGCAGTCGATGACGGAGTCCTCGGGGTGGAACTTGCGGTTGGCGCGCTTGAACGGCTCGGAGACGCGCTGCACGCGCTCGACGACATCCATGGACTCGAGCAGGAACGGGTCGATCTTGGTCGTATCGCCCACCAGGCCGATGATGGTCTCATTCTCGCCGCGCGATACGTCGGTCTTCAGGCCCTTTTTCTCAATCCAGCTGACGATATGGCCGACGGCCTCGTCGCTGGCGCTCTGCTTTAAAATAGCAATCATGGTGTGCCTCTCACCTCGATGGATAACCCTTGCAAAAACGGCCCGCATCGCGAGCCGTGTATATATGGTGCATGAGAGTTTATACTATCTGACTCGCTTTTGCCTTCTAAAGTGGGCCGTTGCGTTGCGTCTTCCTCGGAATTGCAAAGCTTTTTCTTTTATTTTGATAGCCCGTGGTGCACTTGGGTATAATGCCAAACGTTGGCCCTATTAGCTCAGGGGATTAGAGCGTCTGCCTCCGGAGCAGAAGGCCGTTGGTTCGAATCCAACATGGGGCACCATCGAACGTAAGACCGTCCGAACCTCGCATGGTCCGGGCGGTTTTTCTTATACCGACGCGACGTGATGGGACGTGGTATGGCAGCAACGGATATCGAGCGCGGACTCTCGACCGCCGAGGTCGAGGAGCGCATCGCCGCCGGTAAAATCAACCGCAACATGGAGCTTAAGACCAAGTCGGTCAAAGAGCTCATCATCGAGAACCTCTGCACGCTGTTCAATTTGATCAACGTGATCTTGGCGTTCCTGGTCATTTTGACCGGTTCGTTTAAGAATCTGACGTTCCTGTTCGTGGTGTTCCTCAATACCGCCATCGGCGTCATCCAGTCCATGCGTTCCAAGAAGATGGTCGATAAGCTCACGCTGCTGACCTCCAAGAAGGCCATCGCGGTGCGCGACGGCGCCGAGGTGGAGCTCGACCTGGACCAGATCGTGCTCGACGACATCATCCGCCTGGGGCGCGGCGACCAGATTCCCGCTGATGCCGTGGTGGTTTCGGGCGAGGCGCTCGTGAACGAGAGCTTGCTGACGGGCGAGAGCGACCTTATTAAGAAACAGCCCGGTTCCGAGCTCATGAGCGGCAGCTTTATCGACTCGGGCCTGCTGCGCGCTCGCGTGATCCATGTCGGCGCCGACAACTACGTGGCCAAAATTAATAACGAGGCCAAGTACGTCAAAAAGGTCAATTCCGAGATCATGAACGCGCTTAACGCCATCGTGCGCTTTGCGAGCATCATCATGATCCCGCTCGGTTTGGCGTTGTTTGCCTCGAGTGTGAGCGAGCTGTGGGATGCCGCGGGAACCCCGGGCGATAGTGCGCTTTCATGGTGCTTCTCCGAGCTGTTGGCTGGTCATGTGCCTTCGTCGGCGCTGCTGTCCACGGTGGGCGCCCTGCTGGGCATGATCCCGCAAGGCCTGGTGCTGCTGACCTCGTCGGTGCTCGCCATCGCCACGGTGCGCCTGGCCCGCCGCAAGGTGCTGGCGCAGCAGCTCTACTGCATCGAGACGCTCGCTCGCGTCGATGTACTGTGCCTGGACAAGACGGGCACCATCACATCGGGCCGCATGGAGGTCGAGGGCACGTATCCGCTGCCGGTTGAGGGCGTGAGCCTAGGCGCCGGCTCGGACGAGGCGGCTGTTCCCGTCGATTCCACGGTGCTCGATTTTGCGCTGGCTAACGTCGCGCGTGCGACTTCGGCCGATGCCAACGAGACCTGCCAGGCGCTGCTCAACTATTACGCCGATCGACAGGTCGAGGTGTCTGAGCCGCTGTCGGTCATTCCGTTCTCGTCCTCCAAAAAGTGGAGCGGCGCGTCGTTTGCGCAGGGCTCCTATGTGATGGGTGCGGCGCAGTTTGTGCTCTCTGATCGTGCGTTTGCCCAGGTCGAGAACCGTGTCGCCGAGCTTGCCGATACCTGCCGCGTGCTCGTGGTGGCGCGCGTGGACGGCTTTACGCCCGATGGCGATATGGCGGGCGAGGCCGAGCCCGTGGGCTTTGTGACCATCCGCGACGAGATTCGTACCTCGGCGGCCGAGACCATCGGCTACTTTAACGAGCAGGGCGTGACCCTCAACGTGATCAGTGGCGACGACCCGCGTACGGTGTCGTCAATCGCTCGCGTGGTGGGCGTGCCGGGGGCGGACGCTTATGTGGACGCCACGACGCTCGATACGCCGGCCAAGCTCGATGCCGCAGTGGACCGCTACCATGTCTTTGGTCGTGTGACCCCGCAGCAGAAGCGCGAGCTCGTGCAGGCGCTCAAGCGCCGCGAGCACACCGTGGCCATGACGGGCGACGGCGTCAACGACGTGCTGGCGCTCAAGGAGGCCGACTGCTCCGTGGCCATGGCGGCCGGCTCCGATGCCGCGCGTAACGTGGCCGAAATTGTGCTGGTCGACAACGACTTTGCCTCGATGCCTGCTGTGGTTGCCGAGGGCCGTCGCTCCATCAACAACCTGCAGCGTTCGGCCTCGCTGTTCCTGACCAAGACGCTGTTCTCGATGGGCCTGGCGGCGCTGTGCATCGCGTTGCCGCCGTACCCTTTCGAGCCGATTCAGATGACGCTCATTAACTTCTTCTGTATCGGCGCGCCGGGCTTTGTGTTGGGCCTGGAGCCCAACAATGCTCGCGTGAAGGGGTCGTTCCTGACGAACGTGCTCAAGCGGGCACTGCCGGCGTCGATTGCGGTCATTTTGGCCGCGGCGCTCGATATCTTTGTGGCGCGCGTGTTTGGCTTTAGCCAGCTCACGCTGTCTACGATGTGCCTGCTTACGTCGTGCGCGGCGAGCGTCAGCCTGATCTGGCGCATCTCGCAGCCTCTTACGCCCCTACGTGTGGTGCTCTTTGTGTTTGTAGTCGCCGGCATCCTGACGGGCGTTATCGGATTCCCGAAGTTGCTGTCTATTGCCAACCTGACGATGGGCCAGATGGTTATCTTGGCTGTCATCGTGGCCTTTACCTGCTCGGTGTTCTTTAAGCTCGCCACGATGATGGATTCGGTTAAGCCGCGTCGTCGTCATGCCGCAACTGGTTTTGGCCGCGGTGTGCGCGTCCGCTTGGGTCGCGGTGGCGGTAAGGTGAGCTCGACGGGTTCGACGGCCGAGCGTTTTGCCAAGCGCGTCGCCGCCGACATGGCACAGCGCCGCGAAGCTCGCACCGTTCGCGAGGCCGAGGTCCGCGCACTCGAGGGCGTGGCCCAGGCCCAGCCCAAGAAAAAGAAGGGTAGCGGAGCCAAGCGCTCTCGCGTAACCAAGTCCGCCCAAGGCATCAAAGTCTCGATGCCGAGCAAAAAGAAGAAGTAACTACGCGCCCTGGCGATGTTGAATTGGTGCCTTGCTCCTGTGGGGCCGTGGCGATGTTATGCTCTAACCTCGATTATTTGAATTGCTTCGAAAAGAGGATGCCGTGATCTGCCCGCATTGCCTTAAGACTATCGAGGACGGCGCCTCGTTCTGCCCCTACTGCAACGCCTATGTGGGTCCGGGCGATGGTCCCGAGCACACCGAGTTCGTGTTCTGTGAGGGCTGCGGTGCCCGTCTTTCTCCGCATGATCGTACGTGCCCCAAATGCGGACGCCCGGCTCCGGGTATCCTCTCCGAGGACGCGGCCGCATCCGATCTGGCAGCGGGCCGCACGGCGGGCTTTCCGCGCCTAACGCAAGAGCAGATCGATACCGAGGTGCCGCATGCGCCGGCCTCTGCCGCTGCGGTGCTTTCGGACGCCGCCGACCCCAATGAGACCTGCGTGCTGCCAGCTTTCGATAAGGATTTCGGTATCCCCAAGGTCGATATTCCCACGCCCGTTTCCCTGCATGACGATGCTCAAAAACCCAAGCGCAAGGTGCATCCCGACGAGGACGCCTATCACAAGCACAAGCGTCATATCCCCAAGCCGCTCATTATCATCGCGGTCCTTGCCGTCGTTTGCGGCGGTGCCTATTGGTTCGTGACGGCCGATCCCATGGGTGTCATGCCTGGCTTCTACGACCAGTTTGGCCAGGCCGCGCAGACGACCTTCCCCACGCGCCAAAAGGGCGAGGCCACTGAGGACGATACCAAGCAGGACGATTCCGCCGAGGTGGTCCAGGAAGAAACCGTGCTCACCGATGATCAACTCTATACCAGGCTCGACGGTCTGTATCAGTCCATCGTGTCCTACGCTGACGAGGACCAGATCGGCGAGGTCATCGATTCCTTTAACAACGGCTATCTCCGAACGCCGCTGTCCACCCGTCAGGAGCTGTCGCAGAGTGCCTACGCCCTGCGCGACCAGATTAAAAAGACGCAAGATGAGCTCAACAACCTGAAAGTACAGGACGATACGGTCTATGCGGACGACATCGCCCACTTAAAGCAGCTTGCCGAGTGGATGTATGAGCGCGTCGACGTGATCTGCCAGAGCTGGGACATCTCGCTGGCCATTCCCGATGGCGAGTCGATGAGTTCCCACCAAAGCGAGATCCTGGCGCCCATCGCGCAGGGTGGCAACAGCGCGCTGAACCAGTACGACGCCAATGTGGGTTCCTGGAAGCCGCAGCAGCGTTTCTAAAATTAGTTCGCCATAGTCGGCATAACCTACGTGCGCAATTGATGTAAGCCCGTGCTTATTGCTACAATTCGTACAAATATGCTTTAAACGCACGAGGAAGGAACCACATGTTTGGTTTTAAGAAAGAGCTCTACACGCCCGAGTATCAGCTTGTCGGCGACGAGTGCGCCGTAATCGAGACGTCGAAGGGTACCATCAAGGTCAAGTTTGACGGCGAGGGCGCTCCCATTCATGTCGCGAACTTCTGCGAGCTTTCCACGATGGGCTTCTATGATGGCCTTAAGTTCCATCGCTATGTGCCCGGTTTTGTCATTCAGGGCGGGGACCCCAATACCCGCGACATGTCCGGCGCCGACGTCGCCGCCGGTCTTGAGGGCCCCGACGGCATGCCCGGTACCGGTGGCCCCGGCTACTGCATCAAGGGCGAGTTCGCCACCAATCCGCGCAACAGCCATGTCGATGGCGCCCTTGCCATGGCGCGCTCCATGGACCCCGATTCCGCGGGTTCGCAGTTCTACTTCTGCCTGGGCGCCCAGCATAACCTCGATTCCGGTTACACCGTCTTTGGTACCACGGTCGAGGGTCTCGATGTGATTTCGCAGCTGCGTGCCGGCGACGAGATCGTCCATGTCGAGATCGTTCACGAGTAAAGGGGACTTCCTTGAATAGCCAGCTGATCCAACAGGGCCGCGCCGCTTACCGCGCGGGTGATTTTTCCGCTGCAGCCCAGATGCTTGGGGCGGCAAAGACTCCCGATGAGATTATGGGCGAGGCAGATCACCTTCGCGGCAACGCCTTGATGCACCTGGGCATGTATGCCGAGGCCGCCGAGGCCTATGCCGCCGCCCTCAACGACGGCACCTACGGCAAGCGCGGCGCGCTGCTCACCAACCGCGGCAAGGCGCTTGCCGCCGTGGGCGACTACACGACGGCCGCTCAGGCGTTCTCTGCTGCTACGCAGGATGCTTCCTATGCCACGCCGTTCAAGGCCTATCTGGGCCTGGGCAATGCGCTGTTCCAGTCGGGCGACTATGCCAACGCAGGAACCGCCTTCCGTCAGGCTGCCATCGACGGCGCCAATCCGGCTCCTGCCGCCGCACTCGGCGAGCTCGGTCGTTGCTTCATTAAGCTCGGCCGCCCGGCGGATGCCGTGGAGACCTACCGCACGGCTATCGACTTTGCCGGCCCCCGCGACGACACGCGTGCGCTCAACGCCGGCATGGGTCAGGCGCTTTCTGCCGCCGGCCGTCCCTCCGACGCACTCGACGCCTTTAACGCCGCTACTGCCGATGGCATCTACCAGCTCACCTCCGAGCAAGCCGATGAGCTTGCCCGCGTGCACGATTCGCTTGCCGCGCTGTCTGCCCAGACGGCTATGGCCACGGCTCCGGCGCCCGCGATGGACGCTCCTGCCGTCGATCCTCTCGATCCTACGGGCGCGACCGGTCAGTTTATGCCCGATCCCTCGGACACCGGCTTCTTTACGCTGTCCGAGTCCGAGATGGTCCAGCAGGACCGTCAGGATCGTAAGCAGGCCAAGGTCCGTCGTCGCCATCGCCACACGGGTCTCAAAGTCTTCATCGTGCTGCTTCTGCTTATTTTGATCGCCGCGGGCGGTCTGGGCTTTGCCTACACGCGCGGCTTTGGCTTCCCGTCTCAGGAGTCTGTTGTTACCGATCTGTTCCAGGCTGCCGGCGACGGTGACACCGCAAAGGCCGAGTCTTGCCTGGCCTCGAGCCTGTCCGAGGACGCTAAGTCGATGATCATCTCCTCGATTCCGCAGGGTGCCACCGTGTCCGTCGAGGGCATGGATCAGTCCATGACCGAGACGACCGCCAAGGTGAAGGCATCGCTGTCCAAGGGCGGCGAGCAGGAGTACACCGTCAAATTCGTGCGCTCCGACAACCATATCGGCTGGGCCGTTTCTTCGCTCGATATGGATTTCTCGGCTGCTGACAACCAGTAGTGACCTTATGGGATTTAGCTTTGCCCGGCGCTTCACCGCAAGTGAGGTGCCGGGCTTGCGCTAGTATGATGAGCTAGTAGTTTTCCAGCAATCATCCAACACATCAGGAGTTGCGTTGTTTTCTTTGATGGATATGTTCTTCGGTAGCTATGCGGGCGATCTTGCCATCGACCTCGGTACCGCAAATACGCTTGTCTCCGTGCGCGGCAAGGGCATCGTCATTCGCGAGCCCTCCGTTGTCGCCATCGACAAGAACGACGAGCGCATCCTGGCGGTCGGTATCGAGGCAAAGCGCATGCTCGGCCGTACGCCCGGCAACATCGTGGCCGTTCGTCCCCTGAAGGACGGCGTCATCGCCGACTTCGATGTTACCGAGGCCATGCTTCGCTACTTTATCGACAAGGCGTCCGAGAAGCGCTATCCGTGGACTCCGCGTCCGCGTGTTGTCGTCTGCGTTCCCTCCGGTGTCACGTCGGTCGAGAAGCGCGCTGTCTTTGAGGCCACGATCCAGGCCGGTGCCCGCCAGGCCTATCTGATCGAAGAGCCTATGGCCGCCGCTATCGGCGCCGACCTGCCCGTTGAGGAACCCACCGGTTCCATGGTCATCGACATCGGTGGCGGTACCACCGAGGTTGCCGTTATCGCTATGGGCGGCATCGTCGTCTCGCAGTCCATTCGTATTGCCGGCGACGAGTTCGATCAGGCCATCCTTACGCACGTTCGTGATGCCTACAACCTGGCCATCGGCGAGCGTACGGCAGAGGACATCAAGATCAAGGTCGGCTCCGCCGTGCCGCTCAAGGACGAGCTCGACGTCGAGGTCAACGGCCGCGACGTGATCACCGGTCTGCCCAAGACCGTGCGCATCGAGAGCGAGGAGATTCGTCGCGCGCTCAACAAGCCGCTCGACGAGATGGCCAAGGCCGTCAAGGACGCACTCGACGCTACGCCTCCCGATCTTGCCTCGGACCTTATGTACTACGGCATTTTGCTGACTGGTGGCGGCGCGCTGCTGCGCGGTCTCGACGTGCGCCTGCGCGATGAGACCGGCGTTTCGGTCAACGTCAGCCCCACGGCGCTCGATAACGTTGTTAACGGCTGTGCCCGCGTGCTCGAGGCCAATGCGTTTGATGGCGGCTTCGTCCAGACCAATGCTTAATTTCCAAAAGGTGGATTCCATTTGGCACGATCTTCGGGTTTCTCCACAAATCTGAATACCAAGCGACAATCAACGGGTATGCGCCCGTTGATTGTTTTCAGCCTGATTTCGGTGTTGCTGCTCACGTTTTATATTCGTGAGGGCGAGACGGGGCCGATTCATGCCGTTCGTTCGGGCGTGACGACGATTACCTCGCCGGTGCGTTTTCTGGGCTCGGCTGTGGCGGCTCCCTTCAATGCGATCGGTAACGTGTTCTCTAACCTTACGGCGTCACAGGACACGCTTGACGAGCTTAAGAAGCAAAACGAGGAACTGACCTCTAAGGTCGCCGAGCTCTCCGAGGCTCAAAAGACCGCCGAGCGACTGGAGGGTCTGGTCGGCCTGCAGTCGACCTATAACCTCAAATCGACCGCTGCTCGTATCGTTGGTGCCTCCGGCGATGCCTGGACCTCGACCGTTACCATCGATAAGGGTTCTGCCGACGGTCTTACCATCAACATGCCTGTGACGAGTTCTGCCGGTGTCATAGGCCAGATTATCGAGGTCTCGGCCAAGACGTCCACCGTGCGCCTGATTGGCGACGAGAACTCGGGCGTGTCCGCTATGGTGCAGGACACGCGCGCCCAGGGCATGCTGCAGGGTCAGGCTGACGGCACGCTGCGTCTTGAGTACGTGAGCGTCGACTCCGACGTTAAGGTTGGCGACATCATCGTGACCTCGGGCATTGGCGGTGTGTTCCCCAAGGGCCTTCCGCTCGGCACCGTCTCGTCGGTTGAGAAATCGGCAAACGACGTGTACTACACCATTGTGGTGCGCGCTCAGACCACGGCCGAGAACAACGAGGAAGTGCTGGTCATTACCTCGCTGACCGACGAACAGTCGGCCTCGGATGAGGACGTGAACATGGCCAACAGCACGCCGCAGGGAACGTCGCGCGATGCTGCGACCAAGACGAAGGACGAGAGCCCGGATGACAGTTCCGACACGTCCGAGACGACCGATTCCGGCTCGAGCGAATAGGGGGCATGTCCATGGATCTACACGAGCAGGGGATGAGCTCCCGCACGTTTGTAATCGCCGCCATTGTGTGCGTGCTGCTGCAGGCAGGCCTGGCACCGCAGATCTCCATTGCGGGCGGTCGCGTCAACTTTATGATTATCCTGGTGTGCCTAAGCGTGTTCTCGGGCGACCCGACCCGTGCCGTCGTGTGCGGTTTTTGCAGCGGCTTGTTCTATGACCTTTCCGCTGCCGTGCCGGTGGGCGTTATGTCGCTCCTGCTGACCGTGGGTTCTTTTGCCCTGGTGCATAGCGCTGCCGGTCAGACGGGCGGTACCTCGAGTGCGCGCGGCATCACTGTGGGCGCCTTCGCGTTCGTCATTAATGTGATCTACAGCATCATCTTGCTGTTTATGGGTTTGGAGACGAGCTTTGTCGTGGCGATCTTCGGCCATGCGCTGCCGTCTTCGATCCTGACGGGTCTGGTTGCCATTCCGTTTTTGATGTCCGGCGTCGTGCCGCAGTCCGGCTATGGATTCTCCGCGCGTGGCGGACGCCAGACGGGTATGCGCTTTAAGCCCAAGACCCGCAAGCTCAAATAGGGGAGGCCCGTAGATGTCTTCCCAGTTGACGGTTATTATTGCCGGTATCGTGCTGGTTGTGGCCATCGTGGTCGCGCTGGTCATCATGCGTCGCGGCGATTCCCGTTTTACCTACGATACGCAGCATGGAACGGCCCCGCGCGCCACCGAGGGCGAGGGCAATACCGCGGCGACTGCCTTTAAGGGCCGTTTTTCCATCCTCACCACGGGCGTAGGCGCGATGTTTGCGGCGCTTGCCGTCAAGCTGTGGGGCATGCAGATGGTCTCGTCGGACTATTACGAAAAGCAGGCTAATAGCAATCAGACGCGCACCGTTACCACACCCGCTGTGCGCGGCCGCATCCTCGACCGCAATGGCGTGGCACTTGTCCAGAACCGTCCCTCACTTGCTGTCGTGGCCTACCGCGACCTTGCCGAGGATGAGGTTCTGGTTCGCCATCTTGCCAACGTGCTCGGCATGCCCTACGTGGCGGTTCTGCGCAATATCCAGGACAATTCTGAGGGCGCCCAGAGCCTGCATACCATCGCGACGGACGTCCGTCGCTCCACGGTTGCCTATATTCAGGAGCACGCCGGCGAGTTCCCGGGCGTCAAGATTGCCGAGCGTACCGAGCGCCAGTACCCGTACGGCGAGACGGCATGCCACATTTTGGGCTATACCGGCACCATTACCTCCGAGCAGCTCGAGGCCCAGAATAAGAAAACCTCTGGCGATGATGATGCTTCTGCTGGCCGGATTACGTACCAGTCGGGCGATATCGTGGGCCAGGCGGGTGTTGAGAGCTACTACGAAAACCTGCTGCAGGGTATTCGTGGCGAGCAGACCGTCAAGGTCGATGCCTCGGGCAATGTGACCGGTCAGGCCGGCGCCGTTCCCGCCAAGGCCGGCTCCGACATTAAGCTCACGCTCGACCTTAAGATCCAACAGGCCTGTGAGACGGCGCTGGCGAGCGCCATCGAGCTTGCCAAGACCACTGGCTACAGCAATGCCGGCAACGGCGCTGTGGTGTGCCTCGATCCCAACAATGGCGAGATCCTGGGCATGGCGAGCGAGCCCAAGTTCGATCCGTCCGTCTTTATCGGCGGCGTCTCAAATGACGTGTGGACCGAGCTCAATGATGACAAGGGTTCGCACCCGCTGCTCAACCGCGCCATTAGCGGACAGTACATGTCGGCCTCGACCATCAAGCCGCTTTCGGCACTGGCCGGTCTTGAGTTTGGAACCTACACTTCAACACAGACAACCAACTGCACGGGCTATTGGACGGGCTTGGGCAAGGCTTGGGGCAAGCGCTGCTGGTTGACGTCTGGCCACGGCACCATGACGCTGCAGTCGGGTATCGCCAACTCGTGCGACCCCGTCTTCTACGACATGGGCAAGGCGTTCTTTTATGACGAGCAACATTCCGAGGGGCTGCAGGAGGTCTTTCGTCGCTGGGGCCTAGGCAAGACCTGCGGTATCGATCTGCCGAGTGAGGGCGCGGGCCGTATTCCCGATGCCGAGTGGAAAGAGTCGTACTTTACCGACGCCTCTGCCGAGGACCGCAAATGGAACGCCGGCGATATGACTAACATCGCTATCGGCCAAGGCGACATTTTGGTGACGCCCCTGCAGATGGCGTGCGCCTATATGGGTCTTGCCAACGGCGGCAAACAGTACGTGCCTCACGTGTTTTTGTCTGCCGTGTCGCGCGATGGCGACGGCGATGCCTATAAATACAACGGCAAGGGCAAGAAGAAGCGCCTGGAGGCCAAGATCAACAGCGATTCGGATTTGACTCTTGTTCGCAACGGCATGCACGACGTGATTTACACGGCATCGACGTCCCTGGCGGCTCACTTTGGCACCCTGACGCCGCAGGTATACGGCAAGTCGGGCACGGGCGAGAAAAGCGGCGAGGACGAATACGCGTGGTTCTGCGCCTATGCACCGGCCGATGATCCCAAGTATGTCATCGCTACTGTCCTGGAGCAGGGCGGCGGTGGCTCAGATACCGCGATGCATGTCGTGCGCGACGTGCTCGGCGTGATTTATGACGAGCCCGATACCTCTTCGGCCTCGGGCGATTCTTCGGTTCGATAGGAGGTTGCGATGGATTTTTCTCCGGCGGATCTGTTCCGTTCAACCAAGACCGGCTCTCGCAGCAGCCTGGACCGCGTCAACAAGCAACTTTCGGCCTCGCGCGGCACGTTTCGCCAAAAGGTGCATATCGGTGTGCTCGTGGCCACAGTGGCGCTCGTCGCCTACGGTGCCATCATTATCTGGTCGGCTTCGCAGTTTAAGGCCGATGCTTCGTTCTCACGCCATCTGCTGGGAATTGGTATCGGGGCGTTGCTGGCGGTGCTGGTCTGGCGTACCGACCTGCGCGGTATTTCCAATTTCTCGACGGCGTTGCTCGTCATCGACCTGATCGTGATCTTCTCGCCCAAGATTCCGGGTCTGTCCTATACGGGCGGTCTGGGCATGACGGGCTGGATCAAGATTCCCGGTATCGGCTTGACATTCCAGCCGGTTGAGCTTGCCAAGCTCATCACCATCTTCTTTATTGCCACGCTTGGCTCGCAGTATAACGGTCGCATCGATACCGTTCGCGACTACGTCAAGCTCTGCGGCATGCTGTCCATTCCGTTTTTGGCCGTCGTTGCCATGGGTGACCTGGGCTCGGGCCTGGTCGTGCTGGTCTCGGGTGCCATCGTCATCTGCATGAGCGGTGCACGCCGCGAATGGGTGCTGTCGACCTTGGCCCTGCTCGTGGGCCTGGTGGCCCTCGTCCTGGCGCTCGATTCGGTCTTTGATTCGTTGCTCGGCCACGATGTGCTCATCAAGCAGTATCAGATGAACCGTCTGACGGTCTTTATCGACCCCGATAATGCCGATTCGGACGATGCCTACAACCTGCAGCAGTCGCTTATCGCCGTTGGCTCGGGCGGCTTCTTTGGTAAGGGCTTGGGCCATGCGACGCAGTCGGCCGGCGGCTTTCTGCCTGAGTTCCACACCGACTTCGTCTTCGCCTTCCTGTCCGAGACCTTTGGCTTTTGCGGTTCCTTTTTGCTCCTGTGCCTCTACGTGCTGCTGATCTTTTCGACGATTCGCGTCGCCTTTAAGTGCGAGTCGCTGTTCTTGCGCCTATCGTGTGTGGGCATCGTTGGCATGTGGGCGTTCCAGACCTTCGAAAACATCGGCATGTGCATCGGCATGATGCCGATTACCGGTATTCCGCTACCGTTTATTAGCTTCGGTTCGTCTTCGATGATGATTCAGCTGCTGACGGTCGGTATCGTACAATCCATATGGCGGCATCGTTCGGGCGCCGCGTAACCGCTGGAGGGGTTTGCTATGAAAATTCCCGTAGATAAGCTGACCCGCGCTTTTAAGATGGGCGCGTCCGTTAAGAAGGATTCCGATACGCCGGTGCGCGTCTCGGTCTATCTGGATTCGTCCGCCTCGCGCTTTCTCGCCGAGACGGTGCGTGACGCCTTTGTGCCGCAGACGACCTCGGGCATTGTGCGCGTCGAGCGTCTGGGGGAGGAGCGAATTGCTCCAAAGACCGATACCGATGTGGTACTGGTACTTTCGTGTGGTTCCGACCGCTTGGAGAGTGCCGTGCAGGAGCTCGTGATCGCCGGCGCGCCCGTGTGCGTGCTTGCTGAGTCTGCTGTGGAGGTGCCGTTTATCGAGGAGTCCACGCCCATGCTCGGCGTGGTAGCGGCAACAGATAAAACGTATCTGCTCGAGACGCTTGCCCGCTGGATTCTCGATCGCACCGACAAGGAAACTGCTTTTGCGGCGAACTTTACCTTCATGCGCATCGCGGCGGCCAATCGTATCATCACCTCGTGCGCGCTCACCAATATGGCGACCGGTGCGCTGGTGTTTTTGCCGGGCGCCGATTATCCCGTTATGGCGTTGGCGCAGGTGGGCATGCTCTTTGAGCTCGCTGCCGTCTTTGGACGCGGCATTAAGCCTGAGCGCGGCTACGAGGTCGCGGGCGTGCTTGCTGGCGGCCTTGTGATCCGCGCGGTCACCCGTGCGCTCGTCAAGCAGACGCCGCATATTGGGTTTGCCGTTAAGGCACTTACCGCCGCCGCGGGTACCTATGGCATGGGCCGCGCGCTCGTGTCGCTCTACGAGCGCGATGTGGACTACAGCCGTGCCAACGAGGTCGCTGCTGCCACGTTCTCGCGCGTTCGTGACCTGGTGACCACGGTCGCCGTTGCCACCCGTCCTATGAGTCCTTTCGAGGATGCATCCGATCTCGCTGCTTAGGGGTTTCTTTTGCGCGTTCCGTACCAAGACTGTTTTCATTTAATTGAGCCGCTGCTCGCCAAGGTCGAGAAGCCGAGTCGCTATATCGATCACGAGTGGGGCACGCTTTCCAAGGCCGATGCCGATTATCGTTGCTGCCTGATTTATCCGGATGTATACGAGGTCGGTCTGCCCAACCAGGGTATCGCCATCCTCTACAACATCCTTAACCAGGCCGAGGGCATCTCCTGCGAGCGTGGCTATGTGCCGTGGCCCGATATGGGTGACGCCATGCGCGAGGCGGGTATTCCGCTTCTGTCGCTCGAAGGTGCTGCCCCCGTCGCATCGTTTGATATCGTCGGTCTGCATGTGCCGCACGAGATGGCGGTGACGAACTTCCTCGAGGCTCTCGACCTCGCTGGCATTCCACTGTTAGCGGCCGACCGAGGCGAAGACGACCCCATCATCATCGCCGGTGGTCCTTCGGTGTACAACCCCGAGCCGTATGCGGCCTTCTTCGATGTCATCCTCATCGGCGAGGGTGAGGAATCGCTGCTCGAAACCTGCCAGCTGCATCGGCGCCTGCGCGACGAAGGAGTCCCGCGCGCGCAGATTGTTGAGCAGCTTGCATCCATTGCCGGCAACTACGTGCCGTCACTCTATGAGGTTCGTCACGACGAGCCCTGCTCGCCGCATGGCTACACCGTGCCGCGTGAGGGCAAGGATGCGCCGACCGTGGTCTACAAGCGCGTTGTCGAGGATTTCGGCGCCACGAATCCGCTGTCGCAGTCGTGCGTGCCTTATGCGCAGCTGGTTCACGACCGCCTGTCTATCGAGATCCTGCGCGGCTGCGCCCGCGGCTGTCGTTTTTGTCAGGCCGGCATGACGTATCGCCCGGTGCGCGAGCGCTCGGCCGACCAGATCGTCTCGTCGGTGATTCAGGGTCTGGAAAAGACTGGCTATGACGAGGTGTCGCTGACCTCGCTCTCCACGACCGACCACTCCTGCATTCGCGACGTGCTCGGCAGGCTCAACCGTCGCCTGGAGGATACGGGTATTCGAGTGTCTATTCCGTCGCAGCGCCTGGATTCGTTTGGCGTGGATATGGCCGAGTCGGTCGCCGGCGAAAAGAAAGGCGGCCTGACGTTCGCGCCCGAGGCCGGCAGCCAGCGCATGCGCGACATTATTAACAAGAACGTGACCGAGGAGGACCTGGACCGTGCGGCCAAGGCGGCCTTCGAGGCCGGCTGGAACCGCATGAAGCTCTACTTTATGATGGGCCTTCCCGGCGAGCGCGACGAGGACATCGTGGCCATCGCCAATCTGGCCGATCATGTGCTGGAGCTCGGTCGTTCCGTGGTGCCCAAGGCTCGTCGCGGCTCGATCTCGGTGTCTATCTCGGTTTCGGTCTTTATCCCCAAGGCTGCCACGCCGTTCCAGTGGTGCCCGCAGCTCGACTACGACGACGTCAAACGTCGCCAGAAGTTGCTTGTCACGAGTGTGCGCAACCGTGCCGTCCGCGTGCATTACCACGATGCCGAGACCTCGCTCATCGAGGCCGCGCTTTCCCGCGCCGGTCGTGACATGACGCCCGTCATCATCGATGCTTGGCGCGCGGGCTCTCGCTTTGACGCCTGGGTAGAGCATTTCTCGCTCGATAACTGGAAGGAGGCTGCTGCCAAAAACGGCATCGACCTCAATGAGCTCGTGCACCTGCCCTACGAGTTGGACTGGCGTCTGCCGTGGGAGCACGTGGGCCCCGGCTGCACGCGCGGCTTCCTCGAGCGCGAGTACCGTCGCTCGCTCGAGGGTGTCACGACTCCCGACTGCACCCGCACGTCGTGCACCGGCTGCGGAATCTGCCCCACGCTCCACGCCAAGAATGTATTGATGGGTGATCGCGCATGAGTGAGCGCCTGACCGACAACCCCACGCTCTTTAGGCTTCGTGTTCGCTATGGCAAGCGCGATCGCCTTAAGTACCTGGGCCATCTCGAAGTAATCCATACCATTGAGCGCATCGTGCGCCGTGCGGGACTTCCCTATGCCGTCACGCAGGGTTTCTCTCCTCACATGCGCGTGGGCTTCTCTTCGGCGCTACCGGTGGGTACGTCGTCGACCTGCGAGTGGTATGACCTGTTTATGACCGAGTTCGTGGCGCTCGACGAGGCGTTTGGGCGCCTGGCTGCGGCCTCTCCGGCCGATCTGGCACCCATCGAGGCGGCGTACATCGACGTGCGCACGCCGGCGTTGACGGCGCAGCTCACGCGCTTGTCGTATCGCATCGATTTGCACTTGGATCCCGAGGCGCCCGTAAGCGCCGACGAGGTGCGTCGTGCGATCGACACGCTGCGCGCGGACCATGGCATCGACTACGCGCGCGGAAAAAAGAGCAAGCGCTTGGATTTGGATCACACGCTCGTGGGCTATGAGCTCACGGCGGGGGAGCGCCCGGACCATTTAGTGCTCATGCTCGACACCCATGCCGATAACGAGGGCTCCATGCGTCCGGAAATTTTGCTTTCCGCTGCTGATGTTTTGTTGCAGGGCTTGACCCCGGGCGTGGATGCACCTATTGTTTCCACCGGTATGCAAGACCTCGTGACCATCTGCTCCTACGATGTCGAGCGTCAGAATCAAGCATGCGAGGACGACGAGGGCCGACTCGTCAGCCCCATACCTGTGCGAACTTGTGGATTTGCTCCACATACTCGTTGACGGGGGTATTTTCGCCTGCTACTATATTCGGCTGTTGCACTAACTGATGCATGAAGGGCAAGTAAACATGTACGCAATCGTTAACACGGGCGGCAAGCAGTACAAGGTCGCCACCGACGATGTCATCACCGTCGAGAAGATCGAGGGCAATGAGGGCGACAAGGTCACCCTGCCGGTCATCTTCCTCAACGATGGTAAGAAGATCGTCACCGATCCCGACAAGCTGGCCAAGGCCAAGGTTACCGCTCAGATCGTTGAGCAGTTCAAGGGCGAGAAGCAGCTGGTCTTCAAGTTCCACAAGCGTAAGCGCTATCGTCGTCTGAAGGGTCACCGTCAGCAGCTCACCAAGCTGAAGATCGTGAAGGTCCAGGCTACGTCCCGCGCCAAGAAGGCTGTCAAGGCAGAGGCCGAGGCTGTTGCCGAGGCTCCCGTCGCCGAGTAGATTACACTCGTAACGAAAGAGTAGGTATACACAATGGCACACAAAAAAGGACTCGGTTCCTCCCGTAATGGCCGTGACTCCCGCGGTCAGCGCCTTGGCACGAAGCGCTATGCCGGCCAGACGGTAACCACGGGCACGATTCTCGTCCGTCAGCACGGCACTCACATCCACCCGGGTGAGAACGTTGGCCGTGGCAAGGACGACACGCTGTTCGCGCTGGTCGACGGTACCGTTGAGTTCCACAAGGGTATCAAGCACAGGGTCAGCGTACGCCCGCTCGCGAACGCGTAATTCACCCTTCATAGAGCACATATGTGGGAGGCACTTGAGTTTTAGGATTCAAGGGTCTCCCTCTTTTTGTAGGAGGCGATTCTGTTGTCACAGTTCACCGATATCAGCCGCATTAACGTGTGCGGCGGCGACGGCGGAGCCGGATGCATGTCGTTTAGGCGCGAGGCATTTGTCCCCAAGGGCGGCCCCGATGGCGGCGACGGCGGTCGTGGCGGCAACGTCGTCATCCAGGCCGATGCTCAGCTGTCTTCGCTGATCGATTACCGCTTTAAGCATCACTTCCGCGCCGAGCGCGGCACGCACGGGCAGGGTGCCCGTCGTAACGGTAAGAGCGGCGAGGACCTGATCCTGAAGGTTCCCATGGGCACCGTGGTGCGCGAGCTCGACCCCGAGACGCAGACCCCGATGTTCGAGATTGCCGATCTGGTGCACGATGGCGAGCGCGTTGTCGTGGCGCCCGGCGGTGCCGGTGGCCTGGGCAACACGCACTTTGTGACGTCGGTGCGCCGCGCTCCCGCGTTCGCACAGCTGGGCGAACCGGCCGAGGAGCACTGGATCGAGCTCGAGATGAAGCTTATGGCTGATGCCGCACTCGTGGGCTTTCCCTCGGTGGGTAAGTCATCGCTCATTGCGCGCATGAGTGCCGCCCGCCCCAAGATCGCTGACTACCCGTTTACAACGCTCGTGCCCAATCTGGGCATGGTGCGTGCCGGTGAGTATTCTTACGTCGTTGCCGACGTTCCTGGTTTGATCGAGGGCGCGAGCGAGGGCAAGGGCCTGGGCCACCAGTTCCTGCGCCACATTGAGCGTACGGCGCTCATCATGCATGTCGTCGACATGACGGGCGGTTTTGAGGATCGCGACCCGGTTGAGGATTACCGCATCATCAACCGTGAGCTCGAGCAGTATGGCGCCGAGCTTTCGGAGCGTCCGCAGATCGTCGTCGCCAACAAGTGCGACGCGCCGGGCACGGCCGACAAGATTGCCGATCTCAAGCGCGCCGCGCTCGACGACGGACATATGTTCTTTGCCGTGTCTGCTGTTACGGGCGCCGGCCTCAACACGCTGATGCTTGCCGTGGGCGAGCAGGTGGCTAAGCTGCGCGCCGAGTTGGCTGTCTCCGATGAGCCGGTCGATCTGCGCGACGATGAGTGGGAGCGCCGTCGCCTGCAGCGTGAGAAGCGGTTCCGCATTGTCCAGGAAGAGCCCGGTGCCTTCCGTGTGGTTGGTCGCGCGATTGAGCGCATGGTCATCCAGACCGACTGGGAAAACGAGGAAGCTGTCATCTACCTGCAGCATAAGTTTGCGCGTATGGGTGTTGACGACGCGCTCGAGAAGGCCGGTTGCCGTGCGGGCGACGAGGTCCGCATTTGCCAGCGCGCCTTTGACTTTGAGGGCGCTGAGGACTTCTCGGAGTACGAGGAGCTCGAGGACGCTGGCGAGGACGTTGCCGTTGAGGCCATTGACGTGGCCGATGCTGCGGATGAGGGCGTCGAGGTTGTCGATGCGGCGGATGCCGCGGACGATGCCGAGACCTCGGAGGGCGAGTAAGCCATGTCGCTGCGCGGTGGAATCGGTTTGCCCGAGCTGCCCATAAAAGAGGGTAAAGAGTTTCGGCTTGGCATTATGGGCGGCACATTCGACCCGATTCATTACGGGCACCTGGTGACTGCCGAGCAGGCGCGCGAGTCGCTCGACTTGGACGCTGTGCTCTTTATGCCGGCGGGCTCTCCCGCCTTTAAGCTTGACAAGCCGGTGACGCCTGCTGAGGACCGTTATGCCATGACGGTCCTCGCCACCGCTGCGAACCCGGCCTTTTTGGCGAGCCGGTTCGAGATTGACCGTCCGGGCGTAACCTATACTGCCGATACGCTTCATGCCCTTCGCGACTTTTACCCGCCACAGGTAAAGCTCTACTTTATTACGGGCGCGGACGCGATTATCGATATTGTGACCTGGCATGATGCCGAACGAATCGCTGAGCTTGCTACCTTTATTGCGGCGACGCGACCGGGCTTTGATATCGATACGGCGCGTGCCCGAATCAAAGAATCGGGGCTGCCGTTCGACGTGCGCTATATTCAGATTCCGGCGCTGGCGATCAGCTCGACGAACATTCGTAAGCGAGTTGCCCGCGGCATGAGCGTACGCTATCTTACGAGCGAGTCTGTGCTCGGCTACATTCGCAAGCGCAGTTTGTATGTCGATCTGGGTCAAGAAGATTTTGAGTGATGGGGGCTACGTTGTCGGTAGAGGATCAGTTTGAGGGCGATGAGCGCGCGCTGCTCAAGCGCATTCAAGAGCTGCTCGATGTTCGCATGAAAGATAAGCGCAAGCGCTATGTGCATTCGCTGGGTGTTGCCGAGACCGCACTTCATCTGGCCGAGGTCTACGGCGTTGACCGCTTTGATGCCGCTGCCGCCGGCTTAATTCACGACTGGGACAAGGTTCTTTCCGATGACGAGCTCGTGGCCCGCGCGCTTCACTATGGCATCAAGGTTGCCGGCTCTCCGTCTGCCGCGACGCCGCTTTTGCATGGTCCTGTTGCCGCCTATGAGCTTCCGCAACTTTTCCCCGAGCTGTCGCCGGCCGTTTTCCAGGCTGTCGACCGTCATACCGTGGGTGCCTGCGACATGACGCCGCTCGATATGGTGGTCTTTGTGGCCGATGCCATCGAGCCCAACCGTCACGGCGACTATGCCCATGCGCTGCGCAAGATGGTGGGGAAGTCCTCGCTCGATGAGTTGTTCTTCTCCTGTTTTGCGCAGGGTCTGGTCTATGTGATCCAGTCCGGGCGCTATCTTTATCCCACGGCTATTACGATTTACAACCATTACGCCCAGCTGCGCTAGCTCGGGTGTGTCTAGAAAGAGGTATTCCATGGCCGACGAGACCATGACCGACGAGCAGATTCTTGAAGGTGTGGAGCACAAGAGTTTCGTTGCCACGTCCGACCGCACTGCCGCCTCGCTGTCCGCGAGCGGTGTCGCCGCCGAGGATGTCGCCCGCGCCGCCGCGCAGGCCGCCTACGACAAGAAGGGCGAGGACGTGCAGGTGCTCGACCTGACCGAGCTTTCCGACGTGTGCGACTACTTTGTGCTTGCCACCGGTACCAACAACCGCCAGGTCGATTCTATCGTCGACGAGATTGAGGAGAAGGTCGCCGAGGCTTGCGGCGAGCATCCGTTCTCCATCGAGGGCCGCGAGCAGAAGACCTGGATGCTCATGGACTACGGTTCGGTCGTTGTTCACGTCTTCACTCCCGAAGCCCGCGACTTCTACCGTCTAGAAAAGCTCTGGGGTGACGCCCCCCAGCTCCCCCTCGACCTCCTCTAGTGGCTCATTTGATACGGGGCTTTTAGTTAGCCTCGCGCATTTTGCCGGGCAGTTGCGGTTTTCCGTACCTGCCTGGCTTTCTTTTTGCCCAAAGGCGGTTAATCGTTGAAGCGGGATTGGCGGCCGAAGGATAGGGCGGTGTCGCCGAACTTGTCTCGGACGGCGTCGATAGCAACCGAGAGGTCGCGTCGGTCGCTCGACTGGGCTCCGCGGTCGTCGACTTCGCAGAACAAGTCGGTCTGGATGCCGCCCTGATGGTCAAAGTCGCTCATGCCGATGCCTGCTAAGCGAACATGCATGCCTTCCTGCCAGATGTTGTCGAGCAGTTCGAGCGCCACGGCAACAAAGATGTTCTCGTCATCGGTGGGGTGGGGAAGCCGCCGCTGCGCCGTTCGCCCGCTTCCATACGAATACTTGAGCTTGAGCGTCACCGTGGCGCCCGTTAGTCCCTGACGGCGCAGGCGGCGTCCCACTGACTCGCCCAGCAGCGCAATCGCCGCTTCGATGTCCCCGCGCTCAGTCAAATCTTTCGCAAAGGTGCGTTCATTGCTCACCGACTTGACCTCGCGCTCTTCATCGAGACTCGTGACTTCGGATATTTCGAGTCCCAGCGCACGCTGGCGCATGCGTTCGCCGTTGACGCCAAAAATAGAGGCCAAGGTGGATTCCGGTGCACGTGATAGCTCGCCGAGGGTGTAGATGCGCATGCGGCGCAGTCGCTCCTCGGCCGAGCGCCCGATGCCGCTCATGGCAGATACCGGCAGCGCGGCCAAAAAGCGCTGCTCGGTTCCGGGGCGCACGATGGTCAACCCAAACGGCTTATCCCGCTCGCTTGCGATCTTTGCGACCGTCTTGTTGCAGCCCATACCAATGGAGCACGTCACTCCCAGCGCTGCCACGCGGTCGCTTATACGCCGCGCAACTAGCAGCGGGTCTTCGGGCGCAAAGCGACCCGGTGTGATATCGATAAAGGCTTCGTCGATGGATACGCGCTCAACGCGCGGGGTCTCGTCGGCGAGAATCGCCATGACCTGCGCGCTCACCTCGCGGTAGCGATCAAAGTGCCCGTGCGTCCAAATGGCTTGCGGGCACAAGCGCCGCGCCTCGGCCGAGGCCATGGCAGAGTGCACGCCAAAGCGACGCGCCTCATACGAGCACGTGGACACGACGCCACGCGAATCGGCGTCTCCGCCCACGATGAGCGGCTTTCCGCGCCATTCGGGATGATCGAGCATCTCCACGCTCGCAAAAAACGCATCGAGGTCCATCAGGCCCACCGCCGGACCCGTCCAGGGAGGCGGTGTGACGCCTATGGCATCCTCATAACCGTATGTATGTTCGCGTCTTTCCATGTCATGAGTATACCGCGCAGCTCATGTGGGGTGCGTGTATGTGCTTGCAAATCCCGAATTCTTGTCTAAGATATGGATTTGCCCTCGACTACACCGAAGAAGTTGGTCTCACGGACTTCACCTGCCCGCGTCGATGGCGTATTATGTTCAACTGTTTGTTTGTAGTTGCAGCCTAAAGCTGCTTGGTTGGAGGAGTTTCCTTTGGCAGTCAAGATTCGCCTTGCTCGTCACGGCGCTAAGAAGCGTCCGTACTACCGTGTCGTCGTCGCCGATTCCCGCGCCCCGCGTGACGGTCGTATCATCGAGGAGGTTGGCCGCTACAACCCGATGACCGCCCCCAAGACCATCAACCTCGACCTCGAGAAGATCGCCGACTGGCAGTCCAAGGGCGCTCAGCTCACCGACGCCGTCGCCGCTCTGGTCAAGGCCGCCAACGAGGGCGAGAAGACCGAGACCGTCGTCAAGAAGTCCAAGAAGCAGCTCGCCAAAGAGGCCGAGGCCGCTAAGGCTGCCGCTGAGGCCGCTGAGGGCGCCGAGGAGTAAATCGTGCCTGAGGTTGACGCTGCACAGCTCGAGGGTGAGGCAATGCTCTCAGATCGCATCGCCGATCTCGTCGAATATCTCGTTGTTCAGATCGTCGACGACCCGGATTCCGTGAGCCTTGAGGTCATCGATGGTGACGACGCCTCTACGATTGAGGTTTCGGTCGCCGAGGATGACGTCGCTAAGGTCATCGGCCGTCGTGGCCGTACCATCAAGGCCATTCGCACGCTCGCCCGTGCGCTGGCCGCTCGCCTCGACACTGCTGTCGAGGTAGAGGTTCTGGGCTAGGACCTTGAGGTCCCAGTACAAAAACATCGCCCGTGTGGTCAAGCCGCACGGAAGGAAGGGGGAGGTCCTCGCGCAGCCGCTGCGGGGGCTTCCTTCTGTATTAGAGCCGGGTATGCGCGTCGCCCTGACGCCGCCGGCGCTCAAGCGCGACCGCTTTTGCACGGTCGTGTCCGTCACCGATACGGGCGATGGCGATCTGGTCTCGTTTGAGGGCATTGACGACTTGACGGCCGCCGAGGGCATCACGGGATGCTATGTGTTGGCAAATCGTGACGATTTTGAGCTCGATTCACTCGACGCCGCCTATACCGACCTGATTGGTCGCGAGGTGGTCGACGAGCGCTTCGGTTCACTCGGCACGATCGCCGAGATCATGTCGACGCCCGCTAACGATGTTTGGGTTGTCGAGGGTGATCGGTACGGCGAGGTACTGATTCCCGTGATCGAGCAGGTTGTGCTCGATCTTCCCGACACAGGAACAATTTCCGTCCACGTTATGGACGGCCTGATCGATATGGACAAGTAGGGAGGACAACATGCTGATTGAGACCCTTTCGGTCTTTCCCGAGATGTTTGAGCCCGTCATGTCCACATCGATTTTGGGCCGCGCCCGCAAGGCCGGCCTTTTTGATTTTAAGGCGTATAACCTGCGCGACTGGACGCACGACCGCCATCGTACCGTCGATGACGAGCCGTACGGCGGCGGGCAGGGCATGCTCATGAAGGTCGAGCCTATCGCCGAGGCCATCGAGGCCATTAGCGCGGAGGGCCCCAAGCCGACGGTGGTGTTCTTCACCCCGTGCGGCGAGCCCTTTACGCAGCATGTGGCCGAGCGCTTGCTCAAAAGCGAGCGCCTGCTGTTTGTGTGCAGCCGTTACGAAGGTGTCGACGAGCGTGCCTATGCGTATGCCGACGAGCGCCTGTCGATCGGCGATTACGTGCTCACGGGCGGCGAACTTCCCGCTATGGTCGTTGCCGATGCCGTCGTACGCCTGATCCCCGGCGCCCTTGGTGACGAGATGAGCAACGTCGACGAGTCGTTTTCGACCGCTGAGGACGGAGGCCTGCTCGAGTATGCGCAGTACACCCGCCCTGCCGAATTCAACGGCGAGGGCGTGCCGCCGGTGCTCGTGAGCGGTGACCATGCCAAGGTTGACGCCTGGCGCCGTAAGAATGCCATCGAGCGCACCTGCCGCTGGCGTCCCGACCTGATCGAGACGGCGCGGCTTACGCCCCAGGAGCGCGCATACGCGCAAGATTTGCTTTCCGGAAGGGGTGAATAGAATGGTGGATGATAAAGGGCGTCAGCGGGTTCACCTCGAACATGATTTTGGCGAAAGGTCCGTTTTCACTTTACGTGGTGCTCTGGAGTGGGTTTTAGTCATTCTTATCGCGCTCGCCGCCACCTTCTTGATCCGCACCTTTGTGGTCGAGCCCTTTGTGGTGCCCACCGGCTCCATGGAGGACACGATCGAGATTGGCGACCAGATCCTGGCGCAAAAGGTGAGCCTGGAGCTCGGGCGGCCTGTCAAACAGGGCGATATCGTGGTGTTTCACAACCCCGATGGCACCTCCGAGCACGACGTTCTTGTCAAGCGCGTTATCGCCACGGCCGGCCAGACGGTCGATTTGCAGGACGGTCGCGTGGTCGTTGACGGCCAGGCGCTCGATGAGGACTATACGACCGGCATGAGCTGGCCGCTTTCGGTCCAGGCGCCCGCCGCCCAGGTGAGCTATCCCTACACCGTCCCCGATGACTGTGTGTGGGTGATGGGCGACAATCGAGAGAACTCTGCCGACTCACGCTACTTTGGTCCCGTCGATCGCTCTGATTTGATCGCTGTGGCGCTTGTGCGTTACTGGCCGCTCAACCGCATCGGCGCTATCGACTAAAAACAGCTATAGTACAGTACCTAACCGTGTAATCGTTTCGACGAGGGGATATTAGAGGCATGAACGCTTCATCGCTTTCCTTCCAAGACATCATCCTGCGCCTCCAGCAGTACTGGGGCGAGCAGGGCTGCGTCATTATGCAGCCCTATGACTCCGAGGTCGGTGCCGGTACCTTCCATACCGCGACCACGCTGCGCTCGCTCGGTCCCGCCGAATGGCGCACCTGCTATGCGCAGCCCTGCCGCCGTCCCGCCGATGGCCGCTACGGCGAGAACCCTAACCGCATGCAGCACTACTATCAGTTCCAGGTGCTCATCAAGCCCTCGCCGGTCAACGCCCAGGAGCTCTACCTGGGTTCGCTGGCCGCCATTGGCCTGGACCCCAACGACCATGACGTCCGCTTTGTCGAGGACGACTGGGAGAGCCCGACGCTGGGCGCCTGGGGCCTTGGCTGGGAGGTCTGGCTCAACGGCATGGAGGTCACGCAGTTTACGTACTTCCAGCAGGTGGGCGGCATCGAGGTCGACCCCGTGCCCGTCGAGATCACCTATGGCCTGGAGCGTATCGCCATGTACGCCCAGGGCGTCAACTCCGTCTACGACCTGGTGTGGAGCTATCTGCCCGACGGCACGCCCATGACCTATGGCGACGTGTTCCTCGAGAACGAGCGCGAGTTCAGTGCCTATAACTTTGAGGTCGCCAACGTCGAGATGATGCGTCAGAAGTTTGACGACTACGAGGCCGAGTGCCATTCCTGCCTGGAGCGCAAGCTGCCGCTGCCAGCGTATGACTGTGTCATGAAGTGCAGCCACGCTTTCAACCTGCTCGATGCCCGAGGTGCCCTGTCCGCGGTCGAGCGTGCCAACTACATCCTGCGCGTCCGCGCCGTCGCCAAGGCGTGCTGCGAGGCCTATATGGCCGAAGTCGCCGGAGTCAACGAGAATGCCGACCAGGAAGGCGAGGTGGCGTAAGCCATGGCAGACGCTAAGGATTTCCTGTTTGAGATTGGTACGGAGGAAATGCCCTCCGCACCGTTGAACAATGCCGTCAAGCAGCTTGGCACCATGATCGCCAAGGGCCTCGACGAGGCCGGTCTGGCCCATGGCGAGGTCCGCGTGATCTCGAGCCCGCGTCGTCTGGCTGCGCTCGTGGCCGACGTCGCCACCGCGACCGATGAGGTTCACGAGGTCAAGCGTGGCCCCGCGGCCAACATTGCCTTCGATGCCGACGGTAACGCCACCAAGGCCGCCCAGGGCTTTGCCCGCAAATGCGGTGTGGCTGCCGAGGACCTGGTCCGCCGCGAGGACACTGACGGTCGCGAGTATGTGTTCGCCGAGAAGAACATTCCTTCCGCTCCGGCTACTCCGATCCTGACGGCCCTGTGCGAGAAGACCATCGCCGGCCTGCAGTGGCCCAACTACCGTAGTCAGCGCTGGGGTCATGAGCATGCGACCTTTGTTCGCCCGGTCCGTTGGATCTGCTGCCTTCTGGGCGAGGACGTTGTGCCCGTGTCGTTTGCCGACGTGACGAGTGGCAACACCACGCGTGGTCATCGCGTACTTGGCCCTGGTGACCATGTGGTTGCCAGCCCCGCCGTCTACGAGCAGGTGCTCGAGGACGCCGGCGTGCTTTCTGCCGAGCGCCGTCGTGAGGCCATCCTTGCCGGTATCGCCGAGGTCGAGGCTGCCCGTCCTGGCTGCCATGTCGATACGCCCAAGAAGGTCTTTGAGGAGGTTATCAACCTCTGCGAGTGGCCGACGGTGCTCGTCGGTACTTTCGACGAGGAGTTCCTCAAGGTCCCGCACGAGATTATCTGCGAGTCCATGCTCACCAACCAGCGCTACTTCCCGATCTATGACGGCGAGGGCAAGCTCACGCGTGAGTTCGTGGTCGTTTCCAACAGCAAACCCGAGAATGCCGAGCGCGTGATCGACGGCAACGAGCGCGTCGTGCGCGCCCGTCTGGACGACGCTAAGTTCTTCTACGAGGAGGACCTGAAGATCTCCCTCGACGAGTTCCGTGAGCGTCTGTCCAAGGTTGCCTTCCAGGAGAAGCTCGGCAGCGTGCTCGCCAAGTCCGAGCGTATTGAGCAGCTCGCGCTCGCTATTGCCCGCGAGGCTCATTTGGGCGCCCATCTTGCCGCCGACGCTGCTCGTGCCGCGCACCTGTGCAAGGCCGACCTGGTATCCAACGCCGTCGTCGAATTCACGAGTCAGCAGGGCGTGATGGGCGGTTACTACGCCACCGCGATGGGGGAGAACGACGAGGTCGCCCACGCCATTCGCGATCACTATCGTCCCCGTTTTGCCGGTGACGAGCTGCCCGAGGGCACCGCTGGCTGCATCGTGGCCTGCGCCGACAAGCTTGATACCATCGCCGGTATCTTTGCCATCGGCGAGCCCCCGACTGGCTCCTCCGATCCCTACGCGCTGCGTCGTGCCGCTATCGGTATCATCAACATCCTGCGCGACCGTCTGCCGATCGATCCCACGTCGCTCATCGACTTTGCGCTCGAGCTCTATAGCGAGCAGGGCATTGAGTTCGACGCCGCCGAGGTCGCCCAGCAGGTTCGTGACTTCTTCCATGGCCGCCTGGTGAGCATGGCCCGCGACGAAAAGATCCCGGCCGATACCGTTGCCGCCGTCTCCGCGGTGCACATCATCGCTCCGTCCGTCTTCTTCGCCCGCTGCGCCGCCCTCGACGAGGCCCGCAAGAACGACGCTGAGACGTTCGACAACCTGGCGACCGCCTATGCCCGCGCCGCGCATATCTCCAAGCCCGAGCTGGGTGAGGAGTACGACCGCAGCCTGATGGGCGAGGTCGAGCTCGCGCTCGCCGACGCCTCCGAGGCTGCTCAGACCGCTGTCGATGCCGCCCTTGCTGCCGAGGACTACCCGGCCGCATTTGCCGCCCTCGCCGCCCTGCGCGCGCCCATCGACCGTTTCTTCGATGAGGTCATGGTCATGGACAAGGACGAGCAGCTTCGCGATAATCGCCTTAAGCTGCTCAACCGCTTCGAGGCCGTTTTCTCCGGCATCGCCAACATCGGTGAGCTTGCCCGCAAAAAGTAAGCCAGCCTGCGCATAAGCGCAAAAGGAGCCCCGCATGGATTGCCCGGTCACCGCTCGTCCCACCGTTATCGTTATCTCCGACTCGCTCGGTGATACCGCTTGTGAGGTGGTGCTTGCGGCGTCCGGGCAATTTGATGAAGGGGCTTTTCGTGTTTTGCGCCTGCCTAAGGTGACCTCGGTGGAGCAGGTTAAGTCGTTTGTGGGGTCGCGCGTCGATACGGATCATCGCGATATCGCTGTGTTCCACACCATCGTCGACCCGGCGCTGCGTGCCCGCGTCCTCGACTACCTGGGCATGCTGCATATCCGTTCGGTCGACCTGATCGGCCCGACGCTTGCCGTGCTGTCGTCGCTCCTCGGTGTGCCGCCCAAGGGCGTTGCGGGCGTGATTCATAAGACCGACGACCGCTATTTCCACCGCATCGATGCCATGGAGTATTTCGTTGAGCACGATGACGGGCGCGGTTGCGACGATCTGTCGGGCGCCGATATCGTGCTGCTGGGCGTATCGCGCACGTCCAAGACACCCCTTTCGATGTATTTGGCCTATCAGGGTTACAAGGTTGCCAATGTCCCGTTGGCACATGGTATGGAGCCGCCGAAGTCGATTTACGAGGTCGACCCCATGCGTCTGTTCGGCCTGATTTCGACCGTTGACGTGATTTCTGAGATCCGTGATAGCCGCTTGGGGGATGATTACGCCCGTGCCGTTGCCGGCTCCTATGCTGAGCCCGAGAGCGTACGCAGCGAGCTCGAGGAGGCCCGTGCCCTCATGAAGCGCCTGGGCTGCTTTGTGGTGCGCACCGACGGTAAAGCCATCGAGGAAAGCGCTGCCGAGATCATTGCCCACCTCGAGGAGATCCAGGAAGCCAGGGCCCGCCGTGCCGCCCGCCGAGCCCAGCAAAGCTAGCTTATTGGGGTAGCTAAAAATGCCCGTCTCTAAAAGACTACCTAAAAATAATGCACGATATTGGTAAAGCGATTTAGCAAAAACATCGCATCCTACCTGCATTTTCCTTGTAGTGGTATCTTCATAAGGTAACCACCTTTACCTACCGTTTACCGCCGGTTTTAGCACGTTTACCAAACCGCGCACCCTCTGCTCAAGCCTGTCCAAAACCCGCCGTATAGTTCCCTCACGGCCCGCATCCGGCGGGTCGATTCGTTACCACGGTCGTGCGCGTAAGCGCATGGAAGGGGAAGTATCGTGAGCGATTGCAAGAGGGTTTACCGTTTTGGAACCGACGCCCAGGGCACCTGTGTCACTGAGGGCGACAAATCCATGAACTTCGCGCTTGGCGGCAAAGGCGCAAACCTTGCCGAGATGAGCCGCATCGGTCTGCCGGTTCCTGGTGGCTTTACCATTACCTGCCAGACCTGTGTCGAGTACTCCGGTGCCGGCAACGTCTGGCCCGAAGGCGCACTCGATGAGATCGTTGCCGCCGAGGCCGACCTCGAGGCCCGCTACGGCAAAAAGCTCGGCGATGCCTCCGATCCGCTGCTCGTATCGGTTCGCTCGGGCGCTCCGTTCTCCATGCCCGGCATGATGGACACGGTTCTCAACCTGGGTCTCAACGATGATTCCGTTCAGGGTCTCATTGCCCAGACGCAAAACCCGCGTTTTGCCTGGGATAGCTACCGCCGCTTTATCCAGATGTTCTCCAACGTCGTTATGGGCGTCGACGCCGACCTGTTCGAGAACGCTCTGATCCAGGCACGCCTGGTCGCCGGCGTTCGCGTCGATTCCGAGCTTTCGGCCGAGGACCTGCAGGAGCTCGTCGAGACCTTCAAGGGCCTCTTCTCCGAGAACGTCGAGGCCGCCCTGTACCCCGAGCTCGAGGTTGTCGATGGCAAGCCTGTCTTCCCTCACGACCCGGAGCTCCAGTTGCGCCTTGCCATCCAAGCCGTCTTTGGCAGCTGGATGAACGAGCGTGCGTGCATCTATCGCAAGCAGCATGCTATCTCCGACGAGCTCGGTACCGCCGTCAACGTTCAGGCTATGGCTTTTGGTAACAAGGGCGAGACCTCCGCGACCGGCGTCGCCTTTACGCGCAACCCGGCCGATGGCACCAAGGAGTTCTACGGCGACTTCTTGGTGAACGCCCAGGGCGAGGACGTCGTCGCCGGTATCCGCAACACCGAGCCCATCGCCGACCTCAAGACCACCCCGGGCCTCGAGTCCGCAGGCGAGGAGCTCGAGCGCGTGTTCCTGACGCTCGAGGATCACTATCGCGATATGTGCGATATCGAGTTCACCATCGAGCAGGGCAAGCTCTGGATGCTCCAGACCCGAGTGGGCAAGCGCACCGCCACCGCCGCCCTGCGCATCGCCATCGAGATGGTCGAGGAGGGCCTCATCACCCGCGAGGAGGCCGTGAGCCGCATCGACCCCGCACAGCTCGACCAGCTCCTGCACCCGCAGTTCGATGCCTCCAAGAAGTACGAGGCCCTGGCCAGCGGCCTTAACGCCAGCCCTGGTGCCGCCGTGGGCGAGGTCGTGTTCTCGAGTGATGACGCCGTTGCACGTTCCGTCGAGGGGCATAAAGTCATTTTGGTTCGTTGGGAGACCAACCCCGACGACCTGAAGGGCATGGTCGCCGCCGAGGGCATCCTGACCAGCCACGGTGGCAAGACGAGCCATGCCGCCGTTATCGCCCGCGGCATGGGTACGCCCTGCGTTTGCGGCGTTGAGCGCTTCCATATCGACGCCGCCGAGAAGGTCGTGCACATCGAGGGCAGTGACCGCGTGCTGCATGAGGGCGATGTCATCTCCATCGACGGCACCCAGGGTATCGTCGTCGACGGCGCCGTCGATCTGGTTTCGGCCGAGCTCACCGGCGATCTGGACACCATCCTGTCCTGGGCCGACGAGATCCGTCTGGACGAGAGCGACGGTCACGCCAACCACGTGCGCGTCAACGCCGACAACCCCGAGGATGCCGCGCTCGCGCTCGAGTTTGGCGCCGAGGCCATCGGCCTGTGCCGCACCGAGCACATGTTCCTGGGCGATCGCAAGAACATCATCCAGAGCTTTATCCTGTCTGACGAAGAGGCCGTGAAGCAGCAGGCCCTGGCCGATCTGCTCAAGGTTCAGACCGAGGACTTCCTGGCCATGTTCAAGACCATGTCCGGTCGCGATGTGGTCGTTCGCCTGCTCGATCCGCCGCTGCATGAGTTCCTGGATGATCCTCGCGAGCTCGAGGTCGCCATCACCAAGAAGGAAGCCGCTGGCGCCAGCGAGGAAGAGCTTGCCGCCCTGCGTGCCCGCCTGCGTCGTATCGACGGCATGGTCGAGTCCAACCCGATGCTCGGCCTGCGTGGTGTGCGCCTTTCCGTCGTCTTTAGCGATCTGCCGCTCATGCAGGTTCGCGCCGTCGCCACGGCTGCTGCTCGCCTTATCAAGGAGGGCGTCGACCCACGCCCCGAGATCATGGTTCCGCTCGTTTCCATCACGGCAGAGCATGTCCAGACCCGCGAGGTCATTGAGCGTGTCATCGCCGAGGTTTCCTCCGAGGAAGGTGTCGAGCTCAACATTCCCGTGGGCACGATGCTCGAGCTGCCGCGCGCCTGCATGGTCGCCGACGAGATCGCCCGTCACGCCGATTTCTTCTGCTTTGGCACCAACGACCTCACCCAGACGACCTTTGGCTTCTCGCGCGACGATGCCGAGGCCAAGTTCATTCCGCTGTACCTGCACAAGAAGATCTTAAAGGAGAATCCCTTCGAGACCGTCGACTCGGCGGTGCTGGAGCTCGTGCGCATGGCCGTCGAAAAGGGTCGTGCCACCAACCCCGGCATGCACTTTGGCGTGTGCGGCGAGCACGGCGGCGACCCCAAGTCGATCAAGGGCCTGTTTAACGTGGCCGACGTGGACTACGTGTCCTGCTCGCCCTATCGCGTGCCCCTCGCGCGCCTGGCTGCCGCCCAGGCCAAGCTCGAGGCCAAGCGTTCCGCCTAGCGTTTAGCGTTTAGACGCCTAGCGTAGCCCCCCCCCTTCATACCGCCCGTCTCATTCGTGAGGCGGGCGGTTATCATGTGCGGGTTTTGTCTTTTTGTCTGCGTAAAAAATTGTTCTTGCAGCAGAAACCCGCGCGTGTATACTCGAATACGTTTGTTCAACTACGTGCCGGCCAAGGTGGTACGGCACCTCTAGAAGAGTAAGGAATTGCACATGGATTACATCCGCGCAATCGAGCGTCAGCAGATCCGCGAGGACATTCCTCAGGTTCGCGTCGCCGACAACGTCAAGGTTCACTACCGCATTAAGGAAGGCGACCGCGAGCGCATCCAGGTCTTCCAGGGCGACGTCATCCGCATGGCCGGCGCCGGTGCCCGCGAGACCTTCACCGTCCGCAAGATGTCCTTCGGTGTCGGTGTTGAGCGTACCTTCCCGCTTCACAGCCCCAAGATCGCCAAGCTCGAGGTCGTTCGTCATGGTCGCGTCCGTCGCGCCAAGCTGTACTACCTCCGCGACAAGGTGGGCAAGGCTGCTCGCATCCCCGAGAAGCGCTAAGAAGATCGCAGCGTCTGTCCACTCGTTTGGACACAAGGGTCACCTTCGGGTGGCCCTTCTTTTTATCTGATTTGCATGCAAGGAGGGCCTGGTATGGCCAACATGACGAGCTCGGTTTCGGCATCGCAGGTTGCCGGTGAGTTGGCGAGCGCTACGTTTGAGGAGATTCCCGCCCTCGTGGAGCATTATCGCGAGGATCCGCGCCAGCAGGTGATCAAGGCTTGCGAGCGTGCCCTTAAGCGTCATGCCAAGGAGCTTGCCGAGCGCGAGCGCGTCAATGACATGTACGAGCTTATGCATGAGCTCGGCGGCGATGGGGTGGTCGTTGGTGTCGACGAGGTGGGTCGCGGATCGGTGGCCGGCCCTTTGACGGTATGCGCCGTCTGTCTTCCTATGGAGCCGCGCGTCTGGGGCATCAATGATTCCAAAAAGCTCACGCCCGCGCGCCGCGAGTTGCTCTCAGTGAAGATTGCCGAGGTGGCGACGGCGATCGGTTTTTGCCATATCGCGCCGAAGGATATCGATGAGATGGGCATGGCCCGTGCTATCCGTACCGCCGTCGCGGGCGCCGTGGCCGATACAGGACTCGAGCCCGACTGCGTCCTCATGGATGGCAATCCCTTGGGCGCCGTTCCTAACGAGCGCGATGTGGTGAAGGGCGATGCCAAAATCGCCTGCATCGCCGCGGCGTCTATCATGGCCAAGGTCACGCGTGACGAGATGATGGTCGAGTACGACGCCGAGTATCCCGAGTACCATCTGGCCGAGTCGAAGGGCTATGCAAGCCCCGAGCATATCGAGGCCATTCGCAAACATGGACTTTGCCCACTGCACCGCGTGAGCTTTTGCGGAAACTTTCTGCAGACTGAGCGCCTTTTCTAGGTCAATTGTGGAGACAGGGACCTCTGGGGTTTTATAAACCTGCTGGTAGCGGGTCGTATGCAACACCATTGCTGCGTACGGCCCGTTTTTTGACGGCATTTGGTTAGCTTTTGGTTTGCTTCCGGTACTTACCCGCATGAAAGGTGCCCTCATCATCGGGGCACTGCAGTGTGCGGGAAAGGAGACCCCATGAGTGCCGCAAGCAAAAAGAGCAAGACGCAGCAGCTCAAGGAGCGTTGGGAAAACGGCGAGCTCGACTGCGGGGTGATGACGCCCGAGTTTATCAAGGGACTCAGTCCCCGCGAGCTGGGCATGCTGGGCGAGCTGATCACCATCGACTACTTTAACGAGCGCGGCTACACCTTGCTGGAGCAGGGTTATCGTTGCACCGAGGGCGAGGCCGATCTGGTGCTGCTCGATGAGCTCGACGATGTCGTGGTGATGGCCGAGGTCAAGACCAGACGCGTCGCACTGGATTGCAACACGCGGGTCTTTCCCGAGGAGGCCGTGGACGCCCAAAAGCAACGCCGCTACCGCCGCATCGCAAGTTGCTATCTCATGGAACATTATCCGCTCAAGGCGATTCGCTTCGATGCCGTGGGTGTCACCATTCGCGGCGGGCATATCGCCGAGATCGAGCATCAGTACAACGCGTTCGATTGGCAGGTGTCGTGATGGCGTTCGAGACGTTTGCCGTTCACGCGGCCTGCATCCGTGGCGTCGAGGCGATTCCCGTCACGGTCGAGGTCTCGCTTGCCGGTGGCGTTCCGGGCATCCAGATGCTCGGCATTCCGAGTATGGAGGTGATGGAGTCACGCGGTCGTATTCGCTGTGCGATGCGCTCCGCCGGGTTCGAGATTCCGCGCTCGGGCATTACGGTCAATCTGGCGCCCGGCGATATTCGCAAGACCGGTAGCGGCTTTGATCTGCCCATCGCCATCGCGGTATTGGCGGCCGATGGTCAGATTCCCCGCGACAACCTCGATCGTTGTCTTATTGCTGGTGAGCTTGGCTTGGACGGTACGGTGCTTCCTGTCAAGGGCGAGGTGGCGTTTCAGCTGCTGGCTCGCGACATGGGGCTGTCCTTTATCGCCGGCAGGTCCGATCAGCATGTGCCGCTTGCGGGCGTTGATTGTGGATTCATCGATCATTTGTCTCAGCTTGCTCATGGTATGGGCGATGCCGCGCGGCACTACTTGGATTCTGAAGTGCTCGAGGCGACCTTTGAGCCCGAGCTCGACTATGCCGACGTACTAGGGCAGGAAGTCGCTAAACGCGGCATGGCGCTTGCGGCGGCAGGTGAGCTCGGTTTGCTAATGATCGGGTCCCCGGGATCGGGCAAGACGATGCTCGCCCGTCGTATGACCGGCATCCTGCCCGAGCTTTCCGTTGAGGATCAACAGGAGGCGCTGTGCATCCATTCGGTCTTGGGCGAGAACATCGATGGCTTATTGGCAGGTCATCGGCCCTTCCGCAGTCCCCACCACAGTATTTCGACCGCAGGCCTTATCGGCGGCGGGCGCCCGGTGCACCCGGGTGAGATCAGCCTTGCTCATGGCGGCGTGCTCTTTTTGGACGAGCTTGCCGAGTTTCCCACGGGTGTGCTGCAGACGCTGCGTCAGCCTATCGAACGCGGTTATGTGAGGATCGTACGCGTCGACGGGGCCTTTACCTTCCCGTCGCGCTTTCAGCTGCTGGCTGCGAGCAATCCCTGCCCCTGCGGCTTTTTGGGCGATCGTGAGGTGCCGTGTCGCTGCTCGGCGGCGATGGTCGAGCGTTATCGGTCTAAACTGCGCGGTCCTTTGGCCGACCGTATCGACATGATGATCGATGTGACCCGTCCCGACCCCCAAGTGATTATCGAGGGTGCGGAGGGTATGTCGTCTGCCGAGTTGCGTGACTACGTTGTGCGCGGTCGCGCTTTTCGCGCTTGGCGCGAATCCCGTATGGACGATGCGGATGCCGAGGCCGAGGATGATGAGACGCGGTCCATTGACGGCGTCGTTTCGACCTTTGAGCTCGATGATGCGGCGGAGAAGTGTGTGCTCGGCCTGTCGAAGCGCACGCATCTCACGGGCCGCGGCATCGTGCGCCTGGTTCGCATTGCGCGTACGATCGCAGATGTCGCCGAGAGCGAGCAAGTGACGCAGGACCACGTGCTCGAGGCGGCGATGTATCAGGGAAGGAGGGACCAATGATGGCCGAGGGGACCTTTGAGCTGCATCCAGGTGATGCGTTGTATCCCGAGACTGTTTTGGAGCTTTCTGATGTTCCCCAGACGCTCTATGTGCGCGGCAACCCCGAGGTGCTTTCGACGCCCGCGCTCTCCATCATCGGCGCGCGCAAGGCCTCGCCGTATGGTCTTGCCGTGGCAGAGCTTGCGGCAAAGGTGGCGGTCGAGGCGGGAGTGACGGTGGTTTCGGGCGGCGCGGTCGGTTGCGACCAAGCCTCGGGTTGGGCTGCGGTCAACGCTGGCGGCAAACACGTCGTGGTGCTGGGGACGGGCGCCGACGTGGTCTATCCGCGCTCGAGCGCGGGGCTTATTACGCGCACGCTCGATACGGGTGGCGCGGTCGTGTCGATCTCCCCGTGGGGCATGGGTCCTCGCAAGTTTGCCTTTCCGCGCCGCAATCGCGTGATCGCGGCCCTGTCGCAAGCCCTCTTTGTATCCGAGGCGGGTATGCCTTCCGGGACGTTTTCTACAGCCGAGGCTGCTATGGATTTGGGGCGTGAACTTCTTGCCGTGCCGGGGTCGATCCTATCGCCCGAGTCGCGTGGCACGAATTACCTCATTGCGAACGGTGCCTGCTGCATCATCGACGAGGAATCTATCGAGATGGCTATCTCACGCATCTACGGCACCCTGCGCTACTCGCGCCCCGATGCTCCCGGCATTGCCGACCTGGATCAAACGCAGCAGACCGTGATGCATGCGCTCATCGCCTCTCCGCTCAAGGTCGACGACATCGCGGCGCTCGTCTCGCTCGATGCCGTCGGCGTACTTAAGCTCCTGGGCTCGCTTGAGTTCGAGGGTCTTATCGAGCGCATGATGGATGGAAGGTATGCGCCCTCCAAGTTTGCCCTTCACGCCCAGACACCCTTCGGTCACAATGGAAAACGTGTCAATTAGAAAGGTGTTTGCAGATGCAGTTCGATCAGGTGACAGTTATCGGTGGCGGTCTGGCGGGTTCGGAGTGCGCGATCCAGCTGGCAGATCGCGGGTTTGCCGTAAAGCTGTGCGAGATGCGCCCCCAGGTGAGCTCCCCGGCCCACCATACCGATCACCTGGCAGAGCTCGTCTGCTCCAATTCGTTTAAGTCGACCCGTCCGGATTCCGCGGCTGGTTTGCTGAAGGCCGAGCTTGAGCGCATGGGTTCAGTTCTGCTCGATTGCGCCCATCGCGCGGCTGTTCCCGCCGGTGGCGCCTTAGCGGTCGATCGCGTCAAGTTTTCCGAGCTTGTCGAGGCCGAAGTTGCCGCTCGTCCCAATATCGAGGTCGTGCACGGCGAGGTCACGCAGATTCCCGAGGGCCACGTGGTCATTGCCGCGGGCCCCCTGTGCTCGCCGGCGCTGAGCGAAGAGGTCATGAAGCTCGTCGGTGGCGACGCCCTTGCGTTCTTCGATGCCGCGGCGCCGATCGTCGATGCCTCCACGCTCGATATGGACGTGCTGTTCTCGCAGTCGCGCTACGAGGAGCAGGGGAGCGGCGACTATCTCAACGCTCCGCTCAACAAGGAGGAGTACGAGGCCTTTATCGAGGCGCTTACCACGGCCGACCGCGTGGTGCTCAAAGACTTTGAGGGCGGCGATCTGTTCCAGGCCTGCCAGCCCGCCGAGGAGGTCGCGCGCACGGGCAAGGATGCCATCCGCTTTGGTGCCATGAAGCCCGTCGGCCTCACCGACCCGCGTACCGGACGTCGCCCCTGGGCGGCGATTCAGCTGCGTGCCGAGAACAAGGAGAAGACCGCCTATAACCTGGTGGGCTTCCAGACCAACCTGACCTTTGGCGAGCAGAAGCGCGTCTTCCATATGGTGCCGGGCCTGGAGAACGCTGAGTTCTTCCGCTACGGTGTCATGCACCGCAATACCTTTGTCGATGCCCCGCACGTGCTCGATGGCACCTTTGCCGTGCCCGGTACCGGCGTGCGCCTGGCCGGCCAGATCACCGGCACCGAGGGGTACATGGAAGCCGTGGCGACAGGTCTGCTCGCGGCGCTCAACACCTATGCCGAGGCTATCGGTGCCGCGGGCGTCGAGTTGCCGCCTGTGGGCGCCCTGGGTGCGCTCGTGGGTTATGCGACCGATCCTGCCACCGTGGGCTATCAGCCCATGCATGTCAACTTTGGCCTGGTGCCTCCACTCGAGGATGGTAAGCGCCGCAGCAAGCGCGACCGCTACCAGGCCTATGCGGACCGTGCGCTCGAGGCCCTTGATGCCTATCTGGCCACTCGCCCCGATCTGTTTGGAGGCGACCGGTCATAGCCTTTGACCTGTACGACACCGTCGACTCGTTTATCGCCTATATCGCACGCGTCGAGGGACTTTCTCCCAACACGGTGACGGCCTATGGCTCGAGGCTGGAACGCTTCGCTGCCTGGTGCGAGCGCGAGGATATCGATGCCTTCGCTGCCGACGTGCGCACCATTCGTCGCTATCTTGCCGAGCTTTCGCGTGAGCAGGTGGCTCCCCGAACGCTTGCGGCGCACCTGTCGGCTATCCGATCGCTCTATCGCTGGATGGCTGCCGAGGGGATTGTCGAGGGCGATGCGGTCTCGGCGATCGCATCGCCCAAGCTGCCGCGTGACCTGCCGGGCGTCCTTACGACCCTGCAGGTCGAGGCGCTGCTCAAGACGCCTGATACATCGACGCCTGCGGGACTGCGCGATGCGGCGATGCTCGAGCTGCTCTATGCATCTGGCGCCCGTATCTCTGAGCTCGCAGCACTCAATGTGGAGTCCATCGCTTGGTCCGAACGCACGTTGCGCCTGTGGGGCAAGGGGGGCAAGGAACGTATCGTCCCCCTGTATCGTCGTGCGCTCGAGGTGACGCGCCTCTATATCGAGGAGGGAAGGCCGGAGTTGCTCGCTCAGGCAAAGCGCCGTGACCTCGCTACCGGGCCGCATCCGCTGCTTATATCGGCGCGCGGTAATCGCATGAGTGCCGCCATGCTCAGGCGGCGGTTTCATATGCTGGCGACGCTCGCCGGCATTCCGGCCGACATCGCCCCGCATGCGATGCGCCATACCTTTGCGACCGACTTGCTCGAGGGCGGCGCGGACCTGCGCTCGGTTCAAGAGCTGCTGGGTCATGCGAGCCTGTCCACGACGCAGATCTACACGCATCTCACACCCGATCGGCTTAAGCGTGCTGTGGCTCAAGCCCATCCCCGCGGCGAATAGTGGCTGGGACGTCCCGCGCCGCACTCAGGTGTGTGGTTTTGATTGCGGGTTGGCAGGAAGAAGCATTCCTGCTATCATTCATCGGGTTGCTTCACGGCAACATGTTTTTATCACGCACGCGCGGCTACTTCATACCGTGGTGCCCGGGCTTTGGTAGCACATGTCCGGGTTGGTTTTGGAGGATGACCCCGCGCGGAGGCAAACCACAGGAGGTTTAACATGGCTACCAAGATTAATATCCGCACCCTGCTCGAGGCCGGCTGCCACTTCGGTCACCAGACCCGTCGCTGGAACCCCAAGATGAAGCCGTTCATCTTCGGTGAGCGCAACGGCATCTACATCCTCGACCTCAAGCAGACCATCCTCGACGCCGACCAGGCCTACACCTTCGTCAAGAACGTCGCCAAGGGCGGCAACGTGCTGTTCGTCGGCACCAAGAAGCAGGCTCAGGAGGCCGTCAAGAACGCTGCTGAGCGCGCCAACATGCCTTACATCAACCAGCGTTGGCTCGGCGGTATGCTGACCAACTTCGTCACCATCCGCTCCCGCATCAACCGCATGGAGGAGCTCGAGGCCATGGTCGAGGACGGCCGCATGGCTGTTCTGCCCAAGAAGGAGCAGGCTGTTCTCGGCAAGGAGCTCACCAAGCTCCAGACCAACCTCGGTGGCGCCCGCGACATGAAGGGTCTGCCCCAGGCTCTCTTCGTCATCGACACCAAGCGCGAGGAGAACGCCATCAAGGAGGCCCAGCGCCTGAACATCCCCGTCGTCGCTCTGATTGACACCAACTCCGATCCCGACGAGGTCGAGTACGGCATCCCCTGCAACGATGACGCTATCTCCGCTGTCACCCTTATGTGCGAGCTCATGGCTGATGCCTGCCTCGCTGGCTCCGGTAAGGAGCAGGTCTCCGAGGCCGAGATGGCCGCTGAGCCCAAGGCCGAGTAAATCAGTCTTAGTTAATTCTTTTTCATCTCTTTGAAAGGAACCACAATGGCCCAGATTACCGCCGCTATGGTCAAGCAGCTCCGCGAGATGACCGACTCCCCGATGATGGAGTGCAAGAAGGCTCTCGTCGAGGCTGACGGCGACATGGACGCCGCTGTCGACGTTCTGCGCAAGAACGGCCTCGCCAAGGCTGCCAAGAAGGCTGGCCGTGAGACCAACGAGGGCGCTGTCGCCGCGTTCGTCTCCGAGGATGGCAAGACCGGCGCTCTGCTCGAGCTCTCCTGCGAGACCGACTTCGTTGGCTCCAACGCCAAGTTCACCGGCTTTGCTTCTAAGGTCGCTGAGGTTGTCGCTACCACCGAGCCTGCTGACGTCGACGCTCTGCTCGAGAAGCCGATGGGCGAGGAGACCGTTTCCTCCGAGCTCACCGAGATGATTCACATCATGGGCGAGAACATGAAGATCTCCCGCTTCGCTGCCCGCAAGGCCGAGAATGGCGCGCTCGCTTCTTACATCCACATGGGTGGTAAGATCGGCGTCCTCGTCGAGTTCGCCTTCGAGAAGGCCGAGACCGCTCAGGCTGAGTCCTTCAAGACCTTCGCTCACGACGTTGCCCTTCAGGTTGCCGCCGTCGCACCGATCTGCGCTACCCGCGATCAGGTTCCGGCCGAGACCGTCGAGCACGAGAAGCAGATCTACATGGCCCAGGCTGCCGAGTCCGGCAAGCCCGAGGCTATCCAGGAGAAGATGGCTGTTGGCCGTCTGGAGAAGTTCTACAAGCAGTCCGTGCTCACCGAGCAGGAGTTCATCAAGGACAGCTCCCTCACCATCAAGAAGTACGCTGAGCAGGTCTCCAAGGAGCTCGGCGACACCATTACCGTCGTTGCCTTTGACCGTCTGGTCCGTGGCGAGTAAATAAGCTCTTGTAGCTGGTAATGAGCAGGCTGTGGGTTTTACTCACAGCCTGCTTTTTCATGGCTCTTATCAGAGCCTTTGATATCATATTGAGAGTCTAATTAAAGGAGGATCGCTTTGTCCGACATCCGATATAAACGCGTGCTTCTTAAGCTTTCCGGCGAAGCACTGATGGGCGACGGCCAATATGGCATCGACCCCAAGGTTACCGACCATCTTGCCAAGCAGGTCAAGGAGCTGCTCGCCGTTGGCCATGAGGTCGGCGTCGTTGTCGGCGGTGGCAATATTTTCCGCGGCATGGCAGGCGCTGCCGGTGGCATGGAGCGTGCTCAGGCCGACTACATGGGCATGCTGGCAACCGTTATGAACGCGCTCGCCCTGCAGGATGCCTTCGAGCACAACGATGTTCCCTGCCGCGTGATGAGCGCTATCCAGATGAACGAGATCTGCGAGCCCTATATTCGTCGCCGCGCTATCAACCATCTGTCCAAGGGCAACGTCGTCATCTTCGCTGCCGGTTCGGGCAATCCGTACTTTACGACCGACACCGCCGCGGCTCTTCGTGCGTGCGAGATTGGCGCCGAGATTCTGATTAAAGCCACCAAGGTTGACGGCATCTACGACAAAGATCCCGTCAAGTGCGCCGATGCCGTCCGTTTTGACAAGATTACCTATCACGAGGTTCTCGTCCGCGGTCTGCAGGTTATGGATTCCACGGCTACGGCACTGTGTCAGGATAACCGTATGCCGATTTTGGTCCTCAACATCGATGGCGAGGACACCGTCAAGCGCGCGCTTTCGGGTGAGCCCGTCGGCACGCTCGTCTATCAGGAGGATTAAGCATGGCAGAGAACATCACCGCCCATATGGACAAGTCGCTCGAGTCCCTCAAGCATAACTTCTCCAAGGTTCGTACCGGCCGCGCCAACGCCAACATTCTGTCCGACATCACCGTTGATTATTACGGTGTCCCCACGCCGGTCACGCAGGTTGCCGCCGTCAAGACCCCCGAGGCTCACATGCTGCTCATCGAGCCGTGGGACAAGGCGCTCATCAACGCTATCGTCAAGGCCATCGGCGCTTCCGATCTGGGCATTACCCCCAACTCCGATGGCACCGTCGTTCGTCTGCCGTTCCCGGCCCCCACTGAGGAGCGCCGTCGCGAGCTCGTCAAGGAGTGCCGCGAGTACGCCGAGCAGGCCAAGGTGTCTATCCGTAACATCCGTCGCGACTTCAACAATAAGCTCGAGCGCGATGAGGAGCTCACCGAGGACGATGTCCGTCGCGAGCAGGCCAAGGTCCAGAAGCACACCGATGAGTATGTCGCCAAGGTCGAGGAGCTTCTGAAGGAAAAAGAAGCCGAGGTCATGGAGATCTAAGGTGCAATACGACGAGCATAAACTGGTCGAGTACTTTGCCGACGCCCCTGCGGGCGTCGGTTTTTCCGACCTTGACCTCAATAACATTCCGCACCATATCTCGTGCATCATGGACGGCAACGGTCGTTGGGCCACGTCGCGCGGTCTTGCACGCACCGAGGGTCATAAGGCAGGTATCGTCTCGCTGCGCGAGATCATTACCGCCTGCGTGCGCCTGGGCGTCGACGTGCTTTCTGCCTATGCATTTTCTACCGAAAACTGGAACCGTCCGCAGCATGAGGTCAACGTCTTGATGCATCTGTTTGCCAAGACGTTTATCGACGAGCTGCCGCTTCTGAAGCGCGAAAACGTGCGTGTTGTCTTTTTGGGTGACATTTCCGCGCTGCCCAAGAAGACCCGCGACGTTTTTGAACGCGGTCTTGCCGAGTGCGCCGATCACACCGGTATGACGCTGGCGCTTGCCGTCAACTACGGCGCGCGTGCCGAGATTACCCGCGCTGTCCGTCAGATTGCACTCGACGCTGCCGCCGGTAAGATCGATCCTGTCGCAATTGATGACGACATGGTGGCTTCCCACCTCTATACCGCCGGCCTTCCCGATCCTGAGCTTGTGATTCGCACCTCTGGTGAGCTGCGCCTTTCGAACTATCTGCTGTGGCAGGTGGCTTATTCCGAGTTCTATGTCACCGATACCTATTGGCCCGACTTTGATCGTTGGGGCCTTGTCGACGCCATTTTGGCCTATCAGGGCCGTGACCGTAGGTTTGGTGGTCTGAGCAAGACCGAGGAGGCTTAATCGTGTCCGATCGTCCCAAGGCAACTGCTCCCAAGACATCTGAGCGCAAGGCTGTCGCTGCGGGAGCGCCCGCAGCGAAGAATGGCACCGGTTCGTGGCTTGCGGGCTTTATTACCCGTGCCGCCGCCGGTATCGTTTATGCCGTTGTCTTTATCCTGTGCCTGGTTTTGGGTATCGTGCCCACTGCCATCTTTGTTTCTGTCATGAGCGGCCTGTGCTGCTTTGAGTTTTTCCGTATGACAAGGCTCGATGGCAAGATGGCTAACGAGCGCATGGGTATCGCTGCCGCCGTACTCTTTCCGCTGTCGGCGTTGGGCGATTCGATGTTGCTGAATGCCCTGCTTTTTGCCTTGATGCTCGCTGTGGGCATTTGGTATGTCTGGTCGCCGCGTACCCGTATCTCTGATGTGGCCGTGACGCTCATGGGCCCCATCTACACTGGCTTTATGCTGTCGGCTATCGTGCTCCTGCGCGATGCCGTGCCCGGTTTTGCCGGTGCCCTGCTTTCAGTGGGCGTTTGCGCGTCCCTTTGGGTCTCCGATTCGTTTGCCTACATCGTGGGCAGCCGTATCGGCAAGCACAAGATGGTTCCCAAGATCTCTCCCAAAAAGAGCTGGGAGGGGTTTGCCGGCGGCATCCTGGGCTCGGTTTTGATTTGGCTCATCCTGTGGGCGACGCACTTCTACAAGCTCAGCCTGCCCTATGCGTTGCTGTGCGGCGTGGTCGTGTCCATTCTGGGCGTTATCGGCGACCTTATCGAGTCGCGCATCAAGCGCGGTGTGGGCGTCAAGGATTCCGGCAACCTTATCCCGGGCCACGGCGGCATGCTCGATCGTAGCGACTCGCTTATCTTCGGCTGCATCACCGCGCAGCTGTTGCTGATGATCGGAGGCGTGCTGTAATGTCCTTCCAGACGACGTATGGCCCCGATGGACGCCTTCGCGTTGCCATCCTGGGTTGTACGGGCTCTATCGGCACACAGGCGCTCGATGTGTGCCGCCAGCATGCCGATCGCCTGCAGGTGACGGCGCTGTCCGTTAACTCCAGTACCTCCGAGCTCGTTGCCGCTGCCCGCGAGTTCTCGGTTCCGGCGGTTGCCGTGGCCGATGTCGATCATGGCGATGACGCCGTGCTGCAGGAGTTGCCCGAGGGAACGAAGCTCGGCGTTGGCGCGCAGGCGGTTTGCGAGCTCGCGTGTCGCGACGATGTCGACTGCGTGCTTGTCGCTATTGTGGGCGCCGCCGGTCTCGAGGCGAGCCATGCGGCCTTGACCTCGAATAAGCGCCTTGCCCTTGCCAACAAGGAGTCCCTCGTCGTCGGTGGCGACTTGCTTATGCCGTTGGCGCAACCGGGCCAGCTTATTCCGGTCGACTCTGAGCATTCCGCCATCTACCAGTGCTATCTGGGGGAGAACCCGCGCGAGGCCCACTGCATTTGGCTCACCTGCTCGGGCGGTCCGTTCTTTGGCCGCACGCGCGACGAGCTCGATCGCGTGACGCGTGCCGATGCCCTCGCGCATCCCACGTGGGCCATGGGTGCCAAGATCACCATTGACTCTGCCACCCTCATGAACAAGGGTCTGGAGCGCATTGAGGCCATGCATCTGTTTAACTGCGACCTCGATTTCATTAACGTGGTCGTGCAGCGTCAGTCCAAGATTCACTCTATGGTCGAGTTCGCCGACGGCTCCGTGATGGCGCATCTCGGTGCATCCGACATGCGTATTCCCATCCAGTTCGCGTTCTCGTATCCCGAGCGTTGGGATACCCCGGCGCCTCGTATCGATTTCCGCGAGCTGGGGCAGCTCACGTTTGATGCTGCCGACATGGATACCTTCCGCTGTCTGGCACTGGCCGAGCGTGCCGGCAAGACGGGTGGCACCATGCCGTGCGTGCTCAATGCCGCCAACGAGGTCGCCGTCGATGCCTTCCTGCACGATGGCTGCAGCTTTACCGATATCGATCGCATTGTGGAATCCTGCATGGACGCCCACGATATGCAGGCGGTCGATTCGTTTGAGCAGCTTCGCGACATCGATTCGTGGGCGCGTGAAAAAGCTGCGCAGGTGCTCGCCGCAACCCGTTCCTAACCCATAAGGATTGCTTTTTCGTTTTATGGATACTGTTCTGAGCGTTCTCTCATCGGTCTTTTGGGGCCTGCTGATGCTTTCCGTCCTCGTGTTTTTGCACGAGGGCGGCCACTTTTTGGCGGCGCGTGCCTGCGGCGTCCGTGTGACCGAGTTCTTTTTGGGTCTGCCGTGCCGCTTTGACATCCATTACACGTCGCGTCGCATTGGAACCAAGTTTGGCGTGACCCCGCTGCTGCTGGGTGGCTACGCTGCCATCTGCGGTATGGATCCGACCGATGTCTCGTGCGCCGATCGCGTGCTCGCGGCTATTTATCGTCATGGTCGCGTGACCGTGGCCGGCCTTGCTGTCGAGCTCGAGCTTTCCGAGGAGGATGTGCTCGAGGCATGCGCCCTTTTGCTGGGCTGGGGTTCCATCGCACCCTGGTATGAGGAAGGGGAGAAGCCCTCGCCGAGCTACTATCCCACCAAATATCAGACGTTGCCGCGAGACACGGCAGGCTATACCACCTTTGATGGTCGCCGTTTCGATCGCGAACATGCGACTGCCGAGGGCGATGTGTGGGAGCTGCCGTGCGGCGAGGCCGAGTTCCTTGCGCAAGAGCGCTCGCACACCTATCTTGGCCAAGGCTTTCTCAAGCGCGCCTTTATGCTGCTCGCGGGCATTATCGTCAATATCTTGACGGGCTTTTTGCTCCTTATGAGCATCTATTCCATTGCGGGTGTCACCGTGCCGATGGATACCAACGTGATCGGTCAGGTTGACGAGGGGTCTATTGCCGCCAAAGCGGGTATCGAGGCCGGTGATGCGATCCTTTCGGTTGACGGTGTCTCATGTTCCACTTGGATGGATGTCTACGACGCCATCGGCAAGGCCGCCGGTAAGGACGATATTGCTATTGAGTATGAGCGCGATGGCAAGCAGTGCTCGACCTCGGTCGCACTCAAAGAGAACGAACGCCTGGGCGTTTATGCCTCTACGCAGGTGGTTCGTTTGGACCCCATCACCTCGGCGCGCCTCTCCTTCTCCTATGTTGCGCAGACGGCGGAGGGCGTGCTACGCCTGCTCCAGCCGCAGCATACGATGGAGATCCTCGATCAGTCCTCCTCGATTGTGGGTATTAGCGTCATGTCTTCGCAGGCAGCTGCTGCCGGCCCCATCACGTTCTTGTCGTTTGCCGCGCTCATCTCGTTCTCGCTGGGCTTTATGAACTTGCTGCCTATCCCGCCGCTCGACGGCGGCAAGTTGGTCATCGAGATCATTCAAAAGATTACTGGCCGCGAGCTGCCTCTCAAGGTCCAGACGATTGTGAGCTATGTGGGCATCGCACTCTTCGCACTGCTGTTTGTCTATATGCTTCGTTCCGACATCCTTCGATTTATTCTGTAGGGGAGTGTTTGGATTGTCTCTATCCCATTCTTTGCCGCGCGAGCTGACGCGCCCCGTGCATGTGGGCGGCGTGCAGATCGGCGGCGGCGCGCCGGTCGTGGTTCAGTCCATGACTTGCACCGATACCGCCGATGCTCAGGCAACGCTTGGGCAGGTTCGCGCGTTGGCGCGCGCGGGCTGCGATATCGTGCGCGTGAGCGTGCCCACCGAGGCCGCTCTCGAGGGCTTCCGTACCATCTGTGCTGAGTCCCCGGTGCCGATTGTCGCCGATATTCACTTTAACCATAAGCTCGCCATCGGCGCCGTCGAGGCTGGTGCCGCCAAACTGCGCATCAATCCCGGTAATATCGGCGATTGGGCTAAGGTCGATGCCGTCATCGACGCTGCCGGCGCTGCGGGCTGTGCGATTCGCATCGGCGTTAATGCCGGCTCGCTCGAGCAGGATATCGCCGAGCGCGACGAGCTTACGCAGCCCGAGAAGCTCGTGATGTCGAGCGAGCGCTTTGTGCGGCACTTTGAGGACCGTGGGTTTACCAACATCGTGCTATCCGCCAAGGCCCATAGCGTACAGACGACGCTTGATACCTATCGAGCCCTGTCGCGCGAGATACCGCATGTTCCGCTCCACCTGGGCGTGACGGAGGCGGGGACCAAGCTTCAGGGCACCATCAAGAGCTCTGTAGGCTTGGGTATCTTGCTTTCCGAAGGCATCGGCGACACCATGCGTGTGTCGCTCACGGCCGATCCGGTTGAGGAGCCGCCGGTCGCCTGGGGAATTCTACAGTCGCTGGGCCTGCGTCGCCGTGGTCCCGAGATTGTCTCGTGCCCCACGTGCGCCCGCTGCCAGGTTAACCTCATTCCCATCGCCGAGGAGGTCACCGAGCGGCTTAAGAACTATTCCGCGCCGCTTTCGATCGCCGTGATGGGATGTGCGGTCAACGGCCCCGGAGAGGCATCTGACGCCGACCTGGGTGTTGCCTGCGGGCGTGGTCAGGGCCTGCTCTTTTCGCATGGCCAGATCATTGGTAAAGTAGCTGAGGATCAAATTGTCGACGCGCTGATGGCCGAGGTCGACAAACTTATTGAGGAGAAGTAAATGACTCGAGCAATGTATATGTCTAAGCTCTATGCGCCGACGCTTAAAGAGGATCCGGCGGACGCTGAGCTCGCCAGCCACCGCCTGCTGCTCCGTGCCGGCATGATCCGCAAGGAGGCTGCCGGTCTGTATTCCTATCTGCCGCTTGCTTGGCGCTCGATCCGCAAGATCGAGAACATCGTCCGCGACGAGATGGACGCTGCGGGCGCCCAGGAGCTCATGATGCCCATTATGGTCGACGCCGAGCTGTGGCGTGAATCCGGCCGTATCGATGCCTATGGCAAGGAGCTCGTGCGCTTTGATGACCGTCATGGTCGCGAGTTTGTGTTAGGCCCCACGCATGAGGAGACCGTCACGGCCCTGGTGCGCAACGAGCTGCGCTCCTATAAGCAACTGCCCGTCAACCTGTACCACATTCAGGACAAGTTCCGCGACGAGTTCCGTCCCCGCTTTGGCCTGATGCGCGGTCGCGAGTTCATCATGAAGGACGCCTACAGCTTCTCTGCTACGCAGGAGAGCCTGCAGGAGGAGTACGACAAGATGAAGCAGGCCTATGCCAACATTTGCGAGCGCTGCTGCATCAAGGCTCTGCCCGTTGTCGCCGACTCCGGCGAGATCGGTGGCGATACCTCCGTCGAGTACATGGCTTTGGCCGACGCTGGCGAGGCTTCGCTCGTCTACTGCGACGATTGCGGCTTCGCTGCTGATGACGAGGCGGCAAGCACCAAGGTCGTCGTGACCGAGGGCCCCGGCGACGGTACGCTCACCAAGGTCGAGACTCCGGGCATGGGCACCATCGAGGCCGTTGCCAAGTTCTTTGGCTTCCCCGAGAACGGTACGCGCAAGTCGCTGGCGTTGATCGATGCCGAGGGCAAGCCAGTCGTGGCCATTGTCCCGGGCGACCACGAGCTCAATGACTGCAAGGCCGAGCATGTCTTTGGCAAGGGCTATCGCATGATGACCGACGAGGAGCTTCAGGCGAACGGTCTGCACAAGGGCTTTATCGGACCGGTCAACCTGCCCGAGGGCATTCGTCTGGTCTGCGACGAGAGCCTGCGCGAGTCCAAGCAGTGGGCCTGTGGCGCCAACGAGGTCGACTATCACTTTACCGGTGCCTGCCCCGAGCGTGACTTTACCGTCGACGAGTGGGCCGATCTGGTTACCGTCGTCGCCGGTGATCCCTGTCCGCACTGCGGCAAGCCGCTCTCTGCTGCTCGCGGCATCGAGGTTTCCCAGGTCTTCCAGCTGGGCACCAAGTACTCCGAGGCCATGGGTGCCACCTTTATGGATGAGGACGGCAAGGAGAAGCCGCTTATCATGGGTTGCTACGGCGTGGGCGTGTCCCGCTCGCTTGCTGCCGTCGTGGAGCAGCACAACGACGAGCACGGTATCGTCTGGCCGGTTTCCGTTGCCCCGTACGAGGTCGCGGTGATTCCGCTCGATCCCAAGAAGGAGGAGTGCGCAACCGTCTGCGACCAAATCGTCGAGGGCCTGTGCGCCGAGGGTATCGAGGTCGTCGTCGACGACCGTGACGAGCGTCCCGGCTTTAAGTTTGCCGATAACGACCTTATGGGATTCCCGTATCAGGTGGTGCTTGGCAAGCGTGGCCTTAAGAATGGCACCGTTGAGCTCAAGGATCGTGCCACGGGCGAGCGCGAGGACGTGGCGATTGACGAGGTCGTCGCCAAGGTTGCCGAGCTTGTTAAGGCGGCCCGCCGTTAATCGACGATTTCGCTTGTAGTTCGATATACGGGACGGCCTCGCATTTCTCCAGATCGGGGAGATGTGGGGCCGTCCTTTTATCTTATGGCATCCTCGATATCTAAAAGGAAAACCCCACAGCCCATTCGAGCTGCGGGGTTTTCTTGTGCCTCCGATGCGAAATAAATCGCTCAGATATTACTGATAATCGACGACGTCGATCCAGTTCTTCAGGAACTCATCGTTCACGTTGCGCTTACGAGCGAGCTCGGAAGCGGCGACGATGCTCGTCCACTGACGCACGACCTGCATGGGCATGTCGGCGCGGTCGCAGTAGAGCTCCAGGTAGGCCTCAGCCTGGTCCTTGCTGTTGAGGGCGAAGAGCAGGTAGGTGGTGGCAACGTCGGCAGCAGGGGAGCCCTGGGTGGCGTGTGCCCAGTCGCACACATAGAGCTGGCCGTCGTCGCCGACGATGACGTTGGAGGGGTTGAAGTCGCCGTGGCAGACCTTGAACTCCTTGGTCATGCCGTCCAGACGCTCCTGTAGGTTGTAGCGCGTGGTGGCATTGAGCTGATCAAGGCTGTCGATCATGCGGGCGAACTTGTCGCGCTGACGGTTGAGCAGCGGGGAGGTGTAGCCGTGGATCTCGATCTGGAGGTCGACGAACATCTCGAGATACTCACCAAAGCGCTGGGGCTCGGCAGTCATCTTCTCGGCAAGGGTGGTGCCCGGAACCTTCTCGGTCACGAGCGCCCAGCCGTTGGCGTTCTCGAGCTGGGAAACCTCGAGAGCCTTGGGGCTGCGGATGCCGCACTCATTGATGCGGGCAAGATTCAAAGCCTCGTTGAACACGTCGGAGACAGGCTTGGTCTCGTTAAAGACCTTGACGATCTTGTCGCCCAGGTCGTAAACGACCTTGTTGCCACGGCGGACGAGCTCGGTCTTGGAATCGGGTAGCAGCATGGTTGCATCCTTTCAACGATGCGATAGAAGCGACGGCGGGGGTGTGTGAAACACCCGTGCACCCCCGCCGTTAAAAACCGTGCTAAAACTAGCAGACGGCGTAGTCCTGAGGCTCGCGGCCGTAGTAGGCGTCCAGGTAGAGCTCCTTGATCTCGCTCATGAGCGGGTAGCGCGGGTTGGCGCCGGTGCACTGGTCGTTGAATGCCTGCTCGGTCATCTCGTCGAGGGTGTCGAGGAAGTACTGCTCGTCAACACCGTAGTCGGCGATGGTCTTCTTGACGCCGATGAAGTCCTTGAGCTCCTCGAGCTTCGTGATGAAGTTCTCGAAGACCTCCTTGTCGTCCTTGCCCTCGATGCCGCAGTACTTGGCCATCTCGGCGTAGTTGTGCAGCGCGTTGGGGTAAGGATACTGGGAGAAGGTACCCATCTTGACGGGAGCCTCGGCGGCGTTGTAGCGCATAACGCGGGTCAGGATGACGGCGTTGGCGAGGCCGTGGGGCAGGTGATGGAAGGCGCCGAGCTTGTGGGCCATGGAGTGGTTGAGGCCCAGGAAGGCGTTGGCGAAGGCCATACCGGCCATGCAAGAGGCGTTGTGCATCTCCTCGCGGGCATGCGGGTCCTTGGCGCCGTTCGTGAAGCTGGAGGGCAGGTTCTCGAAGACGAGCTTAGCAGCGCGCTCGGAGAGGCCCTTGGTATAGTCGGAAGCCATGATGGAGACGTAGGACTCGATGGCGTGGGTCATGACGTCGATGCCGGAGGCAGCGGTCAGGCCGCGCGGGGCGGTCATGCAGTTGTCGGCGTCGACGATAGCCATGTTGGGGAGCAGCGCGTAGTCGGCGAGCGGCCACTTGATGCCGGTCTCCTTGTCGGTGATGATGGCGAACGGAGTGCACTCGGAGCCGGTACCCGAAGAGGTCGGGACGGCGACGAAGTAGGCCTTCTTGCCCATCTCGGGGAAGGTGAAGATACGCTTGCGGATGTCCATGAAGTCCATGGCCATGTCCTCAAACTTGCACTCGGGGTGCTCGTACATCATCCACATGATCTTGCCGGCGTCCATAGCGGAGCCACCGCCGACGGCGATGATGACGTCCGGCTCAAAGAGAGCCATCTGCTTGGCGCCGCGACGTGCGCACTGCAGCGACGGATCGGGCTCGACGTCGTAGAAGCAGTCGTGGGCGATGCCCATCTCGTCGAGCTTGGCCTCGATGGCGCGGGTGTTGCCATTCTTGAAGAGGAACTGGTCGGTGACGATGAAGGCGCGCTTCTTGCCCATGACGGTACCGAGCTCGTCGAGAGCGACGGGCGTGGAACCCTTCTTGAAGTAGACCTTCTCGGGAGCGCGGAACCACAGCATGTTCTCACGGCGCTCGGCCACAGTCTTAACGTTGATCAAGTGCTTCACCCCAACGTTCTCGGAGACGGAGTTGCCGCCCCAGGAGCCGCAGCCCAGGGTCAGAGACGGCTTCATGCCAAAGTTGTACAGGTCACCGATGCCGCCGTGCGAAGACGGGGTGTTGATGACGATACGGCAGGCCTTCATGACGTGCTCGAACAGGCTGATCTTCTCGGCCTGGGCGGGGTGCACGTACAGAGAGGCGGTGTGGCCCGGGCCACCGGCGAGCACCAGGTGCTCGGCCTTGTCGACGGCCTCCTGGAAGTCCTTGGCGTGGTACATGGCCAGGACCGGGGAGAGCTTCTCGTGGGAGAACTCCTCCTTGGCGGGGTCGGTGGAGGTGACCTCGGCGATCAGGATCTTGGTCTTGGCGGGAACCTCGATGCCGGCGAGCTCGGCGATCTTGGCGGCAGCCATGCCGGGGATGCGGTGATCGAGAGCGCCGTTCTTGAACATGGCGGCGCGCAGGGCCTCCATCTCGGCACCCTGCTTGACGAAGTAGCAGCCGCGCTTCTGGAACTCGGCCTTAACCTGGTCATAGATGGTGTCGATGACGGTCACGGACTGCTCGGAAGCGCAGATCATGCCGTTGTCGAAGGTCTTGGAGTGGATGATGGAGTTGACGGCGAGCAGCACGTCGGCGGTGTCGTCGATGACGACCGGGGTGTTACCGGCGCCAACGCCCAGGGCGGGCTTGCCCGAGGAGTAAGCGGCCTTGACCATGCCCGGGCCACCGGTGGCGAGGATGATGTCGACGTCGCGCATGACCATGTTGGTCAGCTCGATGGAGGGGACATCGACCCAGCCGATGATGCCCTCGGGGGCGCCGGCCTTGACGGCGGCGTCAAGCACGAGCTTGGCAGCGGCGATGGTGCACTTGGCGGCTGCCGGGTGCGGGGAGATGATGATGGCGTTGCGGGTCTTCAGGCTGATCAGCGTCTTGAAGATCGCGGTGGAGGTGGGGTTGGTCGTCGGGATGACGGCGCCCACGATACCGATGGGCTCGGCGATCTTGGTGATGCCGTAGGCCTCGTCGCGCTCCAGGACACCACAGGTCTTGGTGTTCTTGTAAGCGTTGTAGATGTACTCTGCGGCGTAGTGGTTCTTGATGACCTTGTCCTCAAGAACGCCGCGGCCGGTCTCCTCGATGGCCATCTTCGCCAACGGGATACGAGCCTTGTTGGCGGCCATGGCGGCCTCATAGAAGATCTTGTCGACCTGCTCCTGCGTGTACGTAGCAAAAAGCGCCTGGGCCTCTCGCATCTGAGCGAGCTTAGCCTCAAGCGCCTCTACGTTGTCCACAATTGCGGGAGTAGTGTTTTCCGGTGACTTTTTCACCATTTGTGTCTCCTTGCGATCGGAGATTTACCCTACGCCTTGCATGATAGCAAGAAATTATTCGGCGAACGGTCAGATTCCTCTAAAAGGCACACTAAAACGCTTCAATAAACTGAAGCGTTTTAACTAAAACTATCTGCCAGTGCATCGCCCCGCTCATTGGGGACAGACTTACATGAGTGCTTTCACGCATTTGGGACAGACATCGATTTGTCATTTTGTCGTTTTGGGCATGTTTTTGTCGTTCATTGTATATAAATAGGTCACAGGCTCAGCATTTTGCGTTGCTTCTCTCCTTTTAGGTGTTGCCTGATCAGTTTTGAAAGGAGAGATCATGCCCCGATGCGCCCGCGAAATTTCGCTCACCGGCTATTATCACGTCTTTGACCGCGGCAACTCCAAACAGATCATTTTTGAAGATGATTCCGACCGTTATCGTTTTCTATCGGACATCTCGGACAGGTTTGCCTGCCATGACGTGGCGGTTTTGGCCTGGTGCCTTATGGACAACCACTTCCATTTGATGGTTGATGACCCGTATGACAACCTTTCAAAGGCAATGCAGTGCGCACTGACGGCATATGCTAAGTATTTCAATGGGAAAACGGGGAGAACGGGTCATCTGTTTGACAATCGCTATTCGCGGGTTGCGGTTGAGTCAGACACGCAGGCAGTGCAGCTGCTCGATTATATCCATCTCAATCCCGTAAAAGGCGCGCTCGACTCGCTCGATGCCTACCGCTGGTCAAGCTTCAGGGCATACCAGCTGGGCTACGATCCCTTTGACATCTGTGATGCGGCCCCCATGCTCGATATTGTCGGGGGTTCCCGTCGCTATTGCGAGCACCTTAAGGAAGTTGCCGGGCGGATCTGGTCAGTGGAGGTTCTTCCACGCCGGCGGATCCCCGATGAGGAGGCCCTTTCCGTTGCGCGCGAAGTCCTGCCGAGCATAGATCCTGCGCTGCTCAAGGCCCTGCCACGCCCCGAACGCGATGCCTGTCTGCTGAGGCTTAGGCGGGCGCATCTCACGGTCAAGCAAATTGCCCGCATCACCGGTATCGGCGCTACAAGCGTGACCAAGGCCACCACTGGCTGGAACGAGGCTGCCTGAGGTATGGATTGGGACCGTTCGATGCACTGTTAGCTTAGGAAAGCACTCATCTAAGTCTGTCCCCAATGCGTGAAAGCACTCATGTTAGTCTGTCCCCAATGAGTGCCCAATGAGTGCAAAAAACGCGCCCTCCGTAGGGGAGGGCGCGTTTGGTAAGTTCTATGTGAACGCGAGGTCTTTGACCCGGAGAGTCCGAGGTACTTGTTGGTAAGACCTTATTTAGGAGCGCGCAACCTTGCCGGACTTGAGGCAGGTGGAGCAAACGTTCATCTTGCGACGGTGACCATCGACGACGACGTAGACGCGCTGGATGTTGGGGCGGAACTTACGGTTGGTGACGCGGTGAGAGTGGCTGATGGAGCGACCGGCAACGGGGTGCTTACCGCAAACTTCGCAAACTTTGGACATAACTGACCCTCCTTGGGCGACAAACGAACATGTCGCGTTAACAAACAAGCCTGAACTATAGCACAGAAGCAGCTCCCTGTGCGTAATCTACACAGAGATATTCCTCTTTTGGCGATAGTGCTCACGCCACGGCCCTGGACGTAGATCCGATTTGCGTGCAGCAGAGGGGATTATGCCAGCTCGTGCGTGCGTTTTCAAGCTCGTCCCACAAATATATATAGGTTTATTGAGCGTAGGGCTCCGTTTACGGATTGCTCTGTATTTATGCTCGCAATTAAGCTCAAGGTTGGCTACACTATCCCTTGACCATTAAAGGGGTACGAGATACCCACATGGAATTACATAGCTGCCAAAGAGCAGCCCTTCCTGTGGGTGTCTGGTCCGCTTTGAGCGGTCGGGCATCTATTTTTTTGACTGTGTCAGCAGTCAAGACATGTGAGGAAGGAGATCGATGGGCACGACTTCCCCCAAGGCGGTCATCATGGACGAGACCGCCGTCAATCGAGCGATGACCCGCATCGCGCACGAGATTCTCGAGCGCAACGAGGGCTGTGAAGACCTCGCTCTGGTCGGCATCGTCACGCGCGGCGACCTTCTGGCAAAGAAGCTCGCCGAGGAGATCAAGGAGATCGAGGGCGTCGACGTTCCGCTCGGCAGCCTCGACATCAGCTTCTATCGCGATGACTATGCGACCAATTTCGCTCCCGCGATCCACGCCACCAACATTCCCTTCAGCGTCGACGGCAAGCGCGTCGTGCTGGTGGACGACATCCTGTATACGGGTCGTACCATTCGCGCCGCTCTGGACGCCGTCATGGACCTGGGCCGTCCGAGCCGCATCGAGCTGGCGGTCCTCGTTGACCGCGGCCACCGTGAGCTCCCCATCTCGCCGGACTTTGTCGGCAAGAACGTTCCCTCGTCGCATGAGGAGAACGTGCACCTATATATGAAGGAAGTCGACGGCCACACCGCTGTCGAGATTAACGACGTCGCGCCGGGTTCCCATGTGGGCTCCGCGCCGCTGGGAGGTGAGTAGTACCGTGGCGTTCAACCATAAGCACCTGATCGACATTACCGAGTACTCCGAAGAGGACATCAAGCTCATCCTCGAGACCGCCAAGGCGTTCTCCGAGGTCAACGAGCGTGCGATCAAAAAGGTCCCCACGCTCAAGGGCAAGACCATCGTCAACATGTTTAACGAGCCCTCGACGCGCACGCGCAGCTCCTTCGAGCTTGCCGAGAAGCGTCTTTCGGCCGACAGCCTCAACTTTGGCGGCTCCTCGACCTCCACGGTCAAGGGCGAGAGCCTCGTCGATACCGTCGAGACCCTCAACGCCTATAAGATCGACTGCATCGTCGTGCGCGACAAGCACGCCGGCGCGCCCTACATCGTCACGCAGAACTCGCCCGCGAGCGTCATCTGCGCCGGCGACGGCAAGCACAACCACCCCACGCAGGCCCTGCTCGACCTGTACACCATCTGGGAGCACAAGGGCGACTTCCACGGTCTGAAGGTCGCCGTCGTCGGCGATATTGCGCACTCCCGTGTCTGCGGCTCGCTGATCCCCGCCCTTAAGATCATGGGCTGCGAGACCTACGCCGTCGCCCCCGGCACGCTGCTGCCGCCGGCGCCCGAGGTCCTGGGCTGCGACCACGTGACGAGCGACCTCGATTCCGTCCTGCCCGAGCTGGACGTCGTCTACATGCTGCGCGTGCAGCAGGAGCGCCTCGAGGGCGCTCCGTTCCCGACCATTCGTGAGTACCACAAGCTCTTCGGCCTGACCAAGGACCGCGAGAAGCTCATGAAGCCCGACGCGATCATTTGCCACCCGGGCCCCATCAACCGCGGCGTTGAGTTCGACTCCTATATGGCCGACCACCCGCAACGCTCCGTCATCCTGGAGCAGGTCTACGCCGGTATCTGCGTGCGTATGGCTATCCTGTATCTGCTGCTTGGAGGTGCCGATAATGGCCTTGCTTCTTAAGAATGCCCACGTCGTCGACCCGTCCGTCGAGCTTGACGGTGTCGTTGACGTCCTTATCGACGGCGACAAGATCGCCGAGGTCGGTGAGAACCTCGCCGCCGAGGGAGCCGAGGTCCGCGACCTTTCCGGCAAGTACCTCGTCCCCGGCCTGGTGGATATGCACGTGCATCTGCGCGAGCCCGGCTACGAGGTCAAAGAGGACATCGAGAGTGGTACCCGCGCTGCTGCCAAGGGCGGCTTCACCGGTGTGTGCGCCATGCCCAACACCGATCCCGTCACCGATAACGGCACCGTCGTGGAGTTCGTCAAGTCCCGCGCTGCCGAGGTCGGTCACTGCCGCGTCTATCCGTCGGGCGCCATGACCCGCGGTCTTAAGGGCGAGGCCATGTCCGAGATGGGCGATATGGTCGCCCACGGCGCCGTCGCCTTCACTGACGACGGTCGCGGCGTGCAGGGCGCGGGCATGCTCCGTCGCTGCATGGACTACGGCAAGATGTTCGGCAAGGTCTTTATGAGCCACTGCCAGGACGAGGACCTGGTCGGTCACGGCCAGATCAACGAGGGCAAGGTCTCGACCCGTCTGGCTCTCGAGGGCTGGCCGGCTGCCGGCGAGGAGCTCCAGATCGCCCGCGACATCGAGATCGCCAAGCTGACCGGTGCCAAGCTGCACATCCAGCACATCTCCACCGCCCATGGCCTGGAGATCGTGCGTGCCGGTAAGGCCGCTGGCGTTCAGGTTACCTGCGAGGCCACCCCGCACCACATGTTCCTGACCGAGAACGATCTGGACGAGACCTACAACACCTCGCTCAAGGTCAATCCGCCGCTGCGTACCGAGGAGGATGCCGAGGCCATCCGCCAGGGCGTTATCGACGGCACCGTCGACGCTATCGTCACCGATCACGCTCCCCACACCCCGTGGGAGAAGGCCCGTGAGTTCGAGCTTGCGCCCTTCGGCATGATCGGCCTCGAGACCTCGCTGTCGCTCGTACTCACCGAGCTGGTCAACACGGGCAAGATGAGCATGGGCCGCATGGTCGAGCTCATGGCCATCAAGCCGCGTGAGATCCTGGGCCTCGACCAGGTTCAGGTCAAGGCGGGCTCCGTTGCCGACCTGACCGTCTTCGACGCGTCCGCCACCTGGACGGTCGGCGAGGACGGCTACGAGTCGCGTGCCGAGAACTCCGGTTTTGCCGGCCGCACGCTCACCGGTCGTGCCACCGATGTGTTTGTCGGCGGTAAACAGACGCTTGCCGACGGCTGCATCTGCTAGCATAGCCTTATCGCTTTTGTGCGCGGCGCCCTTGCGGTGCCGCGCTTTCTGTTCGCCTGAACCATGCAACCGCATGGGGGATTGGAGCGTCTATGCCCACACCTTCCACTGCACGCATGCACGACTTCGAGGTCGTCTCGAACCAGGAGATCGCCGACGGCATCTTCTCGCTCGTTATCTCGGCCCCCAAGCTTGCAAGTGCGCTCAAGCCCGGTCAGTTTGTGAACATTGCCGTGCCCGGCGATGCGTCCTCGCTGCTTCGCGTGCCCCTGAGCTTCTATCGCGCCGACGCCCAGGCCGGCACCGTCGAGCTGTGGTACGCCGTCGTGGGCGACGACACCCGTCGTCTGTCGCAGATGGCCCCCGGTTCCACCTCTAATCTGCTGGGCCCTGGCGGCCGCGGCTGGCTTGTGCCCGAGGGCACCAGGAAGGCGCTGCTCGTTGCGGGCGGCATCGGTGTTCCGCCCGTGCTGTGCCTTGCCGGCATGCTCGTCGAGCAGGGTGTGGCCGTCGACGTGTGCCTGGGCTTTGGCACCGCGTCCAAGGCCGTGGGCGTCGATGAGTTCCGCGCGCTGGGCGCCACGGTCAACGTGTGCACCGACGACGGCTCGCTCGGCACGCACGGTTTTTGCACCGACCCGGCAGCCGAGCTGCTTGGAGAGGGCGGCTACGACTATGTGGCCAGCTGCGGCCCCGCTGTCATGATGAAGAAAGTTGCCGCCGCTGCCGCCGAGGCCGGTGCGTACTGCGAGGTGTCGCTCGAGCGCATGATGAGCTGCGGTTTTGGCGCCTGCAACACCTGCAATGTCGAGACGGTCGACGGTATGAAGGGTGCCTGCATGTGCGGCCCCGTGTTCGATGCTTCCAAGGTGGTGGTCTTCTAGTGGGTACCGTGAACATGGCCGTCGATTTCGGCGGCGTCAAGATGCAGAACCCCATCAACACCGCAGCCGGTACCTTTGGCTACGGTTGGCAGTTCCAGAACTTCTTTGATGTTTCCCAGCTGGGCGCCATCACCACCAAGGGTTGTGCTGCCGAGCCCTGGCCCGGCAATCCCGCACCCCGCATGGCCGAGATTCCCGGCGGTATGATCAACTCCGTGGGCCTTCAGAACCCCGGCGTGGCCGCCTTTGCCCGCGAGTCCGGTCCGTGGCTCGAACAGCTGTCCAAGGACGGCTGCCAGGTCATCTGTCAGGTTGCCGGCCACTCCGTTGACGAGTTTGTCCGCGCACTCGAGATGTATGTCGAGCTGTGCCCCTGGGCTGCCGGCTACGAGATCAACGTGAGCTGCCCTAATATTGCCGCCGGCGGTGCCGCCATGGGATCAACGCCCGAGGGCGCCTCTTCCGTTATGGCTGCCTGCCGCAAGGTGACCGATAAGCCGCTGTTCGTAAAGATGGCTCCGGTCAACGTTGCCGAGATCGCCAAGGCCCTCGAGGCTGCCGGTGCCGACGGCCTTTCGGTCATCAACTCCATCCAGGGCATGGCCATCGACGTCCATACCCGCAAGTCCCGCGTGGCCAAGCCCAAGGGCGGCCTTTCGGGCCCGCTGTGCCACCATATCGCCGTGCGCATGGTCTGGGAGGTTGCCCAGGCCGTCGATATCCCCATCAACGGTGTCGGCGGTGTCATGACCGGCGAGGATGCGGCTGAGTTTATCTTGGCCGGTGCCACCTGCGTGTCGGTCGGCATGGCCAACTTCGTCGATCCGTGTGCTTCGCTTAAAATCGCGCATGAGCTCGAGGCCTGGGCCGAGTCCCAGGGCGTGAATGACATCAACGAACTGGTAGGTGCTTTCGAATGCTAGAGACCGATGCCCGCGACCGTGTTATCGTCGCCCTCGACTGCGACCGTGAGCGCGCGCTCGAGCTCGCCCACCAGCTTTCGGGCCATGCCGCCTGGCTCAAGGTCGGCATGACGCTCTATTACGCTGAGGGTCCCCAGATCGTCAAGACCTTTAAGGACCTTGGCTTTAAGGTCTTCCTCGACCTTAAGTTCCATGACATTCCGCATCAGGTGCGCGGCGCTGCCCGCTCGGCCTCGCTTGCCGGTGCCGACCTGCTTTCGGTCCACGGCCTGGGCTCGGGTGCTATGCTCGCTGCCTGCCGCGAGGGTGCCGAGGAGGCGCGTGAGGACCGCGCCAAGCTCGTCGCCATCACCGTGCTCACGAGCATGAATCAGGATGCCTTGAGCGAGATCGGCGTCGAGTCGCCCGTGGCCGAGGAGGCCGCCCGCTTGGCAAAGCTTGCTCAGGCCAACGGCATCGATGGCATCGTGTGTTCGCCGATGGAGGCTCATGACATGCGTGAGCTGCTGGGCCCCGATGCCCTGATCGTGACTCCGGGTGTGCGTCCGGTGGGTGCCGCCCTTGGTGACCAGTCCCGCGTGGCGACGCCTTCCCAGGCTATCGAGCGTGGCGCAAGCCACATTGTGGTGGGCCGTCCCATCACCGGTGCCGACGATCCGGTTGCCGCCTTTGACGCCATCGTCGCCGAGCTGGTCGAAAACGTCGCGTAAAAGATTCCCCTAAGTCACCACTTTTGGGTCTCATTAGCACAAAATAGCCCCTGTGCCTGCGTAAACTTTCCCATCCTTTATGTGGAATCGCAGGTCAGGGGCTTAACTTTGGGCGCAGTATATTGCACTTTTTGCGGGTATCGTCTAACCTATGGAGCCGCGATTGGGCATTTTGTACGTTCTACGTGCTAAAATGCCAATTATTGAATCAGATATAACCCAACTATTTGGAGGTACGAATGGCACTCCCTCAGCTTACCGACGAGCAGCGCAAGCAGGCTCTTGAGAAGGCTGCTGCCGCACGTCACGCCCGCGCTGAGCTTCGCGAGCAGATCAAGAAGGGCGAGAAGTCCCTCGAGTCCGTGCTCAACTCCGATGACCCCATCGCTTCCCGCATGAAGGTTTCCACCCTCATCGAGTCTCTCCCTGGTTACGGCAAGGCCAAGGCCGCCAAGATCATGGAGGAGCTCGGTATCTCCGCTACCCGTCGCGTCCAGGGCCTCGGTGTCCGTCAGCGCGAGCAGCTCCTCGAGCAGCTGACCAAATAAGTGAGCGCTCAGGATTCCAAGCTCTTTGTGATTTCTGGACCGTCAGGCGCAGGCAAGGGTACGCTCGTCACTCGTGTGCGCGAGCGCCGCTCGAACCTGGGTCTGACGGTTTCGGCTACCACGCGAGCACCACGCAAAGGTGAGGTCGACGGCGTCAACTACTTTTTTCTGACGCGCGAGGAGTTCGACCGCCGCGTGGCAAACGGTGAGTTTGTTGAGTGGGCCGAGGTCCACGGTAACTGCTACGGCACGTTGGTGAGCGAGGTCACATCCAAGCTCGCCTCGGGCTCGTCTCTGATTTTGGAGATCGATGTCCAGGGCGCCCTGCAGGTGAAGGAGCGTTTCCCCGAGGCCGTGCTGATCTTTATCAAGCCGCCTTCGCTTGAGGTGCTTCGCGAGCGTCTAGTCGGTCGCGGTACCGAGACGCCCGAGACGATTGAGCTGCGTATGGCAAACGCCGCCGATGAGCTTGCCCTTGCCGACCGCTACGACGACGTCGTGGTGAATGACGATCTCGACCGCGCGACCGATGAGCTCGTTCGCGTTCTCGATATGCATGAAAGGATCTGAGGTCCGTGTCCGTTGTAAAGCCTTGCATTGACGATCTTCTGGAGAAGACCGATCACAACCGCTTCCTGCTCGCTTCGCTTGCCTCCAAGCGCGCCTGCGACATCAATAGCATGCTGCGTGGCCAGCACAACCGCGTGCTTGCCGTCCAGGATGTCGATGACATCACCATCGGGCTTTCCGGTGCCGATACCATCTCGATGGCTATGGACGAGATTGTCGACGGCGACATCTCTTACGACGAGGCCCGTTACGAGAAGGCGCTCGGCCACAAGGTTGCTGAAGCCTAAATGGCGGCTCGCGTCTGCCTGGTCCACTATCACGAGGTTGGGCTGAAGGGCAAGAACCGCGCACATTTTGAGCATATCCTCATGGATAACATCAAGGCGGCCTTGGCCGCCTTTTCCGTGAATGCCGTGTCTCGAATTTCCGGTTATATCCTCGTGACCTTTAACGAGCATCAGGCCGACGAGGCGGCGCGTGTCATTCGCACCGTTCCCGGCGTTGCCCGTGTGTCTTTGGCGTATCACACCAATCGCGACCCGCAGGAGTACTGCGCCGCCGCCGTGAAGGCGCTGCGCGAGTTTGGTTCCTTCGATTCGTTTAAGGTGCACGCCAAGCGCTCCAATACTGACTATGAGCTCACCTCGATCGATATCAATCGTCAGGTGGGCGAGGTGCTGTGTGAGGCCTTCCCCGATAAAAAGGTCCAAATGCACGACCCCGATGCGATGGTGCACGTACTGGTGGTCCAGGGCAGCGTTTATGTGTACGCGCGCTCTGAGCGCGGCGTGGGCGGTCTGCCGGTGGGTTCTGCCGGCAAGGTCGTGACGCTGCTGTCGTCGGGTATCGATTCTCCGGTGGCGACCTGGATGCTCGCGCGTCGCGGCGCGGTGTGCGTGCCGGTGCATTTCTCCGGTCGTCCGCAGACGCCCGATACGAGCGAGTATTTGGTGCAGGACATCATCCGTGCGCTTGCGCCGGGTGTCCAGATCGGTCGTCTGTACGTGGTGCCGTTTGGCGACTGCCAGCGTGAGATTTCGGTTACCTGCCCCAGCAACCTGCGCGTGATCATGTACCGCCGCATTATGTATTCGGTTGCCGAGCGCATTGCACACATCGAGGGTGCCAAGGCCATCGTTACGGGCGAATCGCTTGGGCAGGTTGCCTCCCAAACGCTTGAGAACATCATGGCCGTTAACGAGGCCGTGAAGATCCCCGTGTTCCGTCCTCTCATCGGTTCGGACAAGCAGGAGATCATTGCGCGCGCTCAGGAGATCGGTACGTTCGATATCTCGACTGAGGCCGCTCCCGACTGCTGCACGCTGTTTATGCCGCGCCGTCCCGAGACGCACGCTAAACTCGATGCCGTGCATGAGGCCTGGGAGTTGTTCGATCACGAGGAGATGATCGAGCGCTTGCTCAAGCAGACCGAGTACATCGACTTCGAGAGCAACACGTACAAGGCCCCCAAGACCTTAAAACGCAAACATTCGGAGCTTGCTCCGCGTGAGATTTACCAAGATCACGAATAAATTTGTGCATAGACCGACGATGCGCCTGCATCGTCGGTCTTTTGCTATCTGGGCATTTTGCGACTAAGTGTTCATTTGCTGACGTGTGCCTGAATATTTGGACATTATTTCGCAAGGTTTTGGTCAGCTTTTGGTTTGACCGCAAAAACCGGTTTTGGGGCTTGGCAGTCGGACGGCTCTTTTCCTGACACGATGTTGTTGGGAGGTTTTGCTATGGCGCAGCGCGAACAACACGAACGAGTCAAAAAGATGGACCGCTGGGCGGGCAAACTGCTCGGTCATAAGGCAGTGGTGATGGCGATACTGGTCGTCATTGCGATGGCGAGTGGGCTGGCGATGGCGAACCTTGGCGGCGGTGCCGGCGGTGTGTCGTTTGAGCGCACTGATGGTTCGGGCGCGTTAGTGGAGCCGGGATCCGGCGATGCTTCGAGCGGAAAGACATCCGAAGGCTCTTCGCCTAAGGCGTCTGCCGCGGCAGAGGTCTATGTCGATGTTGATGGCGCCGTTGTGTCGCCCGGTGTATATCGTCTCAAGGACGGCGCGCGAGTGGCTCAGGCGATTGATGCTGCCGGCGGGCTGGCGCCCGAAGCAGACGTTACGGGGCTTAATCGTGCATCCAAGGTCGCTGATGGACAAAAAATTCACGTTCCAACGGTAGGGGAGCAGCAGGCGTCCATTGCGGAAGCCGGTGTTGATGGTGGGGCTTCCGCATCATCGGGCGTGAGTGGCGCCACAGGCCTAGTAAACATCAATACGGCAAGCGCGGCAGAGCTGCAGACGCTCTCGGGCATCGGCCCCTCCATGGCACAGTCGATTATCGATGAGCGGACAAAGAACGGTGCTTTTGCCTCGGTTGACGATCTGATGCGTGTGTCGGGAATCGGCGAGAAGAAGCTTGCCAAAATCAAAGATTGCATCTGCGTATGAGTGCGACCGAGCGCGAGCACGTGATGCCTCCGCGACCCCTGATTCCGTGGACGATGGCCCTGTGTGCCGGCCTGTGCATGAGCTGCGCCTTGGTGCTCAACATGGCCGCTGATGCGCTGCTGACGGAGCGGGCGACGGCGGTCTGGCCGCTATGGGCCATTCCCGTTGCGGCGGCGGTATTCGTTGTGCTGGCTCAATCTTGTGCGCGGCTTGTCCCTTTGAAGCGGTGGCTGTATGCCGCGTCCGTCGGCCTCGTAGCGGGTGCGGTCGTCTCGGCGTGGTGGGCCGTGGGTGTGCTCAGTGCCGCGAAGACGCTCGACGGTCGAGCGGCAAGCAGTCTCGAGTTTGTCGTGCAGGGTGACCCATCCATAAACGACGACATGTATTTCTATACCTGCGAGGCACGCGCGGGCGGCAAGTACTTGGCAACGATTCGCCTATCGTGTGATCGTGAGCTCAAGGTCGGGGCACACGTGCGTGTTATCGGTCGCGTTTCACGTTTTGAGAACGATGCATATGGACGATCGCGTGTGCTCCGAGGCGAGGTGCGCAAGGTTAAAGCCGTTCGAGTCGTGTCGGTCGATGAGGGCTCTCCGGTGCCGCTGCTTCGGCTGAGAAATGGGCTGCTTGCGTCCATCGCGCCTGCGACCGACCCGGCGCGTGCGCTCATAGCCGGTGTCGTCTGCGGTCGTTCGGCCGAGCTGCGCGCCCAGCCGGCGGGCGACTGGTTTTCGGTGACGGGAACGGCGCATCTTATCGCCGTCTCGGGCAGCCATTTGGCTATCGTGGGGTTTGTAATCGAGGGTGTATTGCAAAAGACTCGGTGCTCACGTGGTCTTCAGCGGGCGATATTGGCGATAACGCTTGTGGGCTATGCTGCCTTTACGGGCGCGTCTCCCTCGGCCGTGCGTGCCTGCTGCATGGTGTTCGCGACGCTTGTCGTAAACGGCGCGGGGCGTCGTCGGCACGGCCTTTCGGCACTCTTCGTAACCATGTCCATCTTTGTGCTACTGCGGCCGACGGTGCTGTTCGAGATGGGCTTTCAGCTTTCATGCGCCAGTGTCTTTGCCATCCTGTGCTTTTGCCCCTATGCGACCTACGCTTTGGGTGAGCTGGGTGTGCCATCGGGCGTTGCCAGCATGCTTTCCGTCACGCTGTGCTCGCAGTTGGCGACGCTCCCCATTACCATTCCTGCCTTCGGTTCGTTCTCGCTCATTGCTCCGCTGGCAAATGCGGTCATCGGTCCGGTGGTGAGCGTACTGCTCGCTGTGTCGATCGTGCTGGCCCCCTTTTCGCTCGTGGGACCGTTGCGGACTTGGGCGCTCGTTGTGCCCATGATTGCCGCCCGTTGCGCGCTGTTCTTCGAGCAGCTGTTTGCCGCCATGTCGGGTGCATCCGTGAGCGTGCCGCCCGATAGCATGTGGATTTACCTAGTGCCGTGTTTGCTGGCGGTTCTGCTGGTCTGGTGGCCGCGTCCCCGTGCACGTCCTATGGCGGTGGGGCTTGCATGTCTGGTGCTCTTGGCTGCGATTCCGTACGTCTATTGGGATCGATTTGCTCCGCCTTCGGTGACGGTGCTCGATGTGGGCCAGGCCGATGCGATTCTTATCCGCCAGGGCGGCGCAGTAGCGCTCGTCGACTGTGGGCTCGACGAGCGTGTGGTGGAGGCGTTGGTTCGCAATAACGTGCACCATATCGATGCCGTCTTTGTGACGCATTGGGATGAGGACCACTGGGGTGGTTTGCCTGCCGTGCTCGAACAGTTTTCGGTCGGAACGATTGCCGTGGCGGCCGATGCGCTGGAGGATGCCCCTGCCGAGGTATTGAACCGACCTGGCGTGGAGTATCGGCAGGTGCGCCGTGGGGATACGGTCGACATCGGCTCTTTTTGCGCCCGCGTGATGTGGCCATTCGAGTCCGTGGATGGCGAGGGAAATGAGGACTCGCTTGTCCTGTTGCTCTCTTATGTTCAGGAAGGCAAGGACCTGCGAATACTTCTCACCGGTGATGCCGAGCTCGACCAAGAGCGGGAATTCGTGCAGGAAGTGGGGGATATCGATGTCCTTAAACTTGGGCATCACGGCTCCAAGGTTTCAGTCGATGGAGAGTTGCTGGGCGTCCTGAAGCCCGAGCTTTCCCTCGCGAGCGCGGGTGAGGGGAATCGATACGGCCATCCGTCCGATGCCTGCATCGATGCCGTTAAGGAAGCGGGCGGTGTGTTCGCGTGCACCTTCGAACACGGAGACATTACCGTCACGCCGACTGCGAATGGCTTTGCGATGCGATGCCAGCGACCGTGACGACGTCGTTGGCGTGTGGTGGGCCCCTGGGCTAGAATGACACGGAACGAATACGAAGGCCTGCGGGAGGGGAGCGCAATGTCCGAAACCGGTCTGCTGCCGGCATATCTGATCGTCGGTACCGACGGAGTCAAGCGCGATCACGCCGTCTCGCGTATGAAAGCGCGTCTGGAAAAGTCGGGTATGGTCGAGTTCAACCTCGACGAGCGCGACATGACCAAGGACCCCGATATCGAGTCTATTATCGGATCGCTTAACACCTTTCCCATGGGCAGCGAGTTTCGCTTGGTAATCCTTGATGGCTGCTCAAAGCTCGCCAAGGCGGTCTCGGAGCCGCTCGTCGAGTATCTGGCGAGTCCCAGCCCCACAACGGTCTGCCTCATTATCGCCGACTCGCTTGCCAAGAACACACGCCTGTATAAGGCGATTGCCAAGATCGACAAGAAGGCCGTGATCGATTGCTCCGGCACCAAGCGCTGGGAGCTACCGCGCCGCGTGCAGCAGATGGCGACACAGCACGGCAAGTCGATCTCGACGGCGGCCGCCGAGGAGCTCGTCTCGCGTTCGGGTGAAAACACTCGCATGCTCGATAACGACTTGGCTAAGCTTGCCCAGATGGTTGAGTCGCCTCAGATTGAACTTGCCGATGTTGAGCGCTGGATCGTACGTACGGCCGAGGTTCAACCCTGGGACTTCCTCAACGCCGTCTCGGCTCGCGATATGCGGCGATCTCTCGAGCTCTTTAAGCTTTTGCCCTCCAAGAGCTACGTGTGGACCTACACGCTGCTATGCGGTCGCATCCGTGAACTGATCGTCGCCAAGGCGCTCGATGCGCGCGGACAGGGTCGTGAGCTGGCCGCAACGCTCAAGCTCCAGTCCTGGCAGGTCAAGAATCACCTGACCTGGGCACGTCGCTTTTCGATGGCAGAGCTCGTTGCCGCGCTCGAGGGCGCGGTCGATGTGGAGCTCGCACTGAAGGGTTCGGCCGATTCTCAGACCGCGCTTTTGCTCTGGATTACGAACATCTTGAGAAAATCGTGATGATACCTGCCTATTTGACAAATTCGTTCTATCCCTTTGAGGGGGAGCGTGCTATAGTAGGCGCTTGCATGACCTCACCGTGTCTCAGAGGTGTCATACATTTTTTGCAAGGAACTCGAAAGGAACTCCAGAAGTGGCAAACATCAAGTCTCAGAAGAAGCGTATCCGCACCAATGAGGCAGCTCGCATGCGTAACAAGGCTGTCAAGTCCGAGCTCAAGACGCTGACCAAGCACGTCCAGTCCGCCGTCGCCGAGGGCGACGCCGAGAAGGCCCAGGCTGCCCTCAAGACCGTCACCAAGCGTCTCGACATGGCTGCCGCCAAGCATGTTATCCACAAGAACCAGGCTTCCAACCGCAAGTCCGGTCTTGCCAAGCTCGTGAACAGCATCAACGCCTAAGTTGTAAATTTCACACCACACAGATTACGCGCATAAATGGAGCCTGTTTTATGGAACAGGCTCCATTTTTTGTACCGCTCGGGTAAGATAGTCCGCATGAATACTTCAATTGACATTTCCCACATCCGCAACTTCTCGATCGTTGCGCACATCGACCATGGCAAGTCCACGATCAGTGACCGCATCCTCGAGCTCACCCATACCGTCGACGAACGCGACATGGAGTCGCAGCTGCTCGACACCATGGATATCGAGCGCGAGCGCGGCATCACGATCAAGTCCAATGCCGTCCGCGTTTCCTATGACGCCGACGATGGTGAGACGTATCAGTTCAATCTGATCGATACGCCGGGCCACGTGGACTTTACCTATGAGGTCTCGCGCTCGCTGGCCGCCTGCGAGGGCGCGGTGCTCGTCGTCGACGCCACGCAGGGCGTCGAGGCGCAGACCGTCTCCAACGCGACGCTCGCCATGAACGCCAATCTGGACATTGTGCCGGCCATCAACAAGATCGACCTGCCCTCTGCCCATCCCGATGAGGTTAAGACCGAGATCGAGGATGACCTGGCGATCCCTGCCGATGATGCCGTGTGCGTCTCGGGCAAGACCGGCGAGGGCATCCACGATCTGCTGGAGTCCATTGTCTTTTTGATCTCTCCGCCCAAGGGCGATGCGAACGCGCCGCTCAAGGCACTCATCCTGGATTCGTACTTCGACGAGTATCGTGGTGTCGTCGCCACGGTGCGCATCTTTGACGGCTCCATCAAAAAGGGCGATACCCTGCGCATGATGCAGGCAAAGGGCGACTTTTTGGTCGATGGTGTGGGCGTCAAGCGTCCCGCCGAGACCCCGGTCGACGCGCTGACGGTCGGCGAGGTCGGATACGTGGTCACGGGCTTGAAGGACCCCGATGCCGTTCGCGTGGGCGATACCCTTACGTGGGCGTCGAACCCCTGCCCCGAGCCGCTTCCCGGCTATCGCGAGGCCAAGCCCATGGTCTATACGGGCCTGTTCCCGATCGACAACAAGGACTACGAGAACCTGCGCGACGCACTCGATAAGCTTCACGTTAACGACCCTTCGTTGGTGTGGGAGCCCGAGACGTCTGTGGCGCTTGGCTTTGGCTTCCGCGTGGGCTTCTTGGGCCTGCTGCACATGGAGGTCGTTAAGGAGCGTCTCGAGCGTGAGTTCAACCTGGACCTCATTGCCACGAGTCCCTCGGTCGACTATCACGTCTACAAGACCGACGGCGAAATGATCGATGTCCGCAGTCCGCAGGACCTTCCCGAGGCCACGCGCATCGAACGTATCGAGGAACCCTACCTCAAGGCAAAGATCATCTGCCCGCCTGAGTACACGGGTGCCGTAATGCAGCTCGCCATCGAGCACCGCGGCGTCACAACCGACATGATCCACCTGACGAGCAAATCGGTCGAGATGCGCTTCGATATGCCGCTCGCCGAGCTCATCTTGGACTTCTTTGATCAGCTCAAGAGCCGCACCAAGGGTTACGCCTCGCTCGACTACGAGTTCAACGAATATCGCCCCTCCGAGCTCGTCAAGCTCGACATCCTGCTTTCGGGCGACGAGGTGGACGCGCTGTCGTTTATCGTCCATAAGGACAAGGCATATGGCCTGGCCCGTGGCCTGTGCGACAAGCTCAAGGAGATCATCCCGCGTCAGCTGTTCGAGGTGCCCATCCAGGGTGCTATCGGCAACAAGATCATCGCCCGTTCCACCGTCAAGGCGCGTCGCAAGGACGTGCTTGCCAAGTGCTACGGCGGCGATATTTCGCGTAAGCGCAAACTGCTCGAGAAGCAGAAAGAGGGCAAGAAGCGCATGAAGGCTATCGGCTCGGTCGAGGTCCCGCAGGAGGCCTTTATGGCGATCCTCAAGGTGGACGAGTAGGTCCATGGCGCTTTCTGAATACAGCAAGCGGCTGCTGGGTGCCTATGCCGAGCAGCCGTTCCTTATGGCTCCCATGGCGGGCGTTACCGACCCCGCCTATCGCATCATGTGTCGCCGCCGCGGTGCCAACCTTGCCTACAGCGAGATGGTGAGCGTGGCAGGCCTTGCCTATGCCAGCAACAAAACGTGGCGCCTGGTGCTGCCGGCCGACGAGGAGCAGCAGATTTGCGTGCAGCTCTTTGGCTCCAAACCTGATCAGTTTGCGAGCGCCGTCGCCGCCGTCGAGGAGCGCGTTGGCGATCGCCTGTCGCTCATCGATATCAATATGGCATGCCCCGCCCGCAAGGTCGTTACCAAGGGCGAGGGTTCGGCGCTCATGCGCACGCCCGACCTGGCGGAGAAGATTGTTGAGGCCGCGGTCGGCGCGGCGCACGTGCCCGTGACTGTCAAGATCCGCAAGGGCTTTTATGCCGAGGACCGTAATGCCGCGACGTTTGCCCAGATGCTTGAGGGCGCAGGGGCTGCCGCAGTCGCCGTGCATGGTCGTTGCGCCACGCAGCTCTACACGGGCCAGGCCGACTGGTCGGTCGTCGATGAGGTTGCCGATTCTGTCGAGATTCCCGTGATTGGTTCGGGCGATGTGTTCTCGGCCGAGGACGCTGCTGAGCATCTGCACGGCTCGGGTGCCAGCGCGGTGTTTATCGCGCGCGGTATCTACGGTAATCCCTGGGTCTTTGGTGATGCTCGCGCCCTTGCGCTCGATGGCATACCGGTGCCGCCGCGCAGCTCCGTCGAGCGCCTGGAGGCTCTGCGCGAGCACCTGACGTTGACGCACGAGCTTCTGCCGCTTATGTCGCGCGCCCGCACGTACGCAAGCTGGTACTTAAAAGGCATGCCCCATGCCGCCGCCTGGCGCGCTCAGGTGGTGCGTTGCTCTACGTACGAGGAGTTCATGTCGCTGGTCGAAGATATCGAGCGCGATGTGGTGGCCTGCGAGGCCGCGCTTGCCGCCGGTGAGTCGGTTCCCGCTCATCCGCTGGAGGCTTAAGGGTGGCCGTTACCGCGCTGTACGTGCACGTGCCGTTTTGCGCTCAAAAATGCCGCTATTGCGACTTTGACTCGCGTAGCTTTGCTCTGTGTGATTTGGATGCTGCGCTCGATTCCTATTTTGAGCAGCTGTATGCGCGCCTCGATTCCTTTGGCGACGCCGGGGCGCTTGCGCAGGCCCGCACGGTCTATATTGGCGGCGGCACGCCGTCACTGGCGGGGGAGCGCCTGGTGAAACTTGCCCGTCGTATCTCCATGTGGTGCAAGCCCGTTGAATTTACTTGCGAAGCCAATCCTGAGTCGCTGACCGCCGAGCTCGCCACCGCGCTTGCCGAGGCGGGTGTCACGCGCATCTCTCTGGGCGTGCAAACCCTCGACAATACCGAGCTGGCTGCTATTGGCCGCATTCACGATGCTAATCGGGCACTTGCGGCCATCGCGACGGTGAAGGACGCTGGCCTCGATGTGTCGTGCGATCTGATGTGCGGCCTTCCCGGGCAGACTGCCGCAAGCTGGCGGAGCACGCTCGATGGCGTGTTGGCGGCGGCGCCTCATCATGTGTCGGTCTACCCGCTCACGCTCGAGGAGGGCACGCCACTCTATCGCATGGCGTGCCGTGACGAGTCGCTCGAGCCCGACGAGGATTTTCAGGCTTCGTGCATGGACGCGGCGCGTGAGCGCCTGGGTGCGGCCGGCTATCGTCCGTATGAGGTGGCAAGCTACGCGCTCGACGGCCATGAGTGCGCCCATAACATTGCCTACTGGACCGGACAGGGCTACCTGGGCCTGGGTCGTTCTGCCGCGGGCATGCTCGACGACGAGGATTTCGACCGTCTTGCAGGTTTGTTCCCCGGCGTGTCTTCTCGAGGCGATGCGTACCGCGTGCGTCTGGTGCAACGTGACGATGACGCGACGGCGTTCGAGGCCGAATATCTGTCGCAGCGCGAGGCTGTCGCCGAAGACTTGATGCTCGCCTGTCGCATGACGCGCGGTGTTGCGTCCGACCTGTTGGCTCGTGCAGCTTGCGTCATCCCAACGGGCGAGCTGGCAGCTGCCTGCGATCGCGCGCTCGAATTGGGTCTTGCCACTTGGGTGCCCGAGACGCTCTGGGGTCATGAGGGACCCTTCACTTCGGCAGATGTCGTCGCGGGCCATGTTCGAGCTCGTCTGGCGCCGACCCATCTGGGCTGGCTCGATGGAAATGTTCTGTTCGAGCTGTTTTGGGATCTAGCTTAGGCCGCTCGGGTAGAATTACCGGAATATATACGCTGCTGTGAGCAGGAGGTTGCCGCGCATGGCGACGATGAACGAAAAAGATTACTACGAGATTCTGGGTGTCTCCAAGGACGCCACCTCGCGTGATATTCAAAAGGCCTTCCAGCAAAAGGCCCGTAAGCTCCATCCGGACGTCAATAAAGAGCCGGATGCCGAGGAAAAGTTTAAAGAGGTTTCCGAGGCCTATGCCGTGCTTTCGGATGAGCAAAAACGTGCGCGCTACGACGCCATGCGTTCTGGCAATCCCTTTGCCGGTGCTCCTACGGCTTCGCCCTATGGTGGCGGCTACGCCGGCGGCACGGGCTATGGCAATCCCTTTGAGGGCGGCTTTCCCTTTGGTGGCGCCTGGGGCCAGCAGCGTCGCGGCCGGGCTGCCTATAATCCCGAGAACGGCGCCAACGTGGTCGTCGATATCAAACTCGACGCCAAGGAGGCCAAGGGCGGTGCCCGCAAGACCGTCCGCTACACGCGCTTCGATACCTGTGGTCACTGCGGCGGCTCGGGCTCCGTTTCGTCTGAGCATGCCCATACCTGCCCGAGCTGCGGTGGCCGCGGCCACATCGACGTCGACCTGTCCTTCCTGTTTGGTGCGGGCACGTTCCAGTCGGTCTGTCCCGAGTGCGGCGGTTCCGGTAAAGTCGTGGCCGATCCCTGCCCTGATTGCGGTGGCAGCGGTCGTACTCGCGTAACCTCCGAGCAGACGATTGAGTTTCCTGCCGGCACGCACGATGGCGATGAGGTCCGCATTAGCGGTATGGGTCACGCCGGCACCAACGGTGCCTCGGGTGGCGACCTGGTCGGCCGCGCCCATGTTGAGGCCGAGCGCCTGGAAGGCAAGGCCCGTACCGGTTTTTACCTGATGGGCATCGTGGCGCCATTTTTGGTGCTGTCGGCCATCTCGGGCGTGTTCTCGGCCTTCGCCGTGATGTGCTTTATTCCGTTTACCATGGGCATGTTCATGGTGCTTTCGGACGGTGTGCTTCATCGCAGCCTGCTGTGGTGGAAGCGCGGCGCGATGCAGTTTGCCAACGGTTTTGCCAACGGCTTCATGTTCGCGCTCGTGTCGGTTTGGTTCGCAAGTTGCTCGCAACGGGCCATGCTTTCGCCGTACCAAATGCAATAACATCAAACCCTCTGTTTGCGGTCGGCCCAGCTTGGGTATAGGACGCACTGTGACAATAATGAAAGTCGGAAGGATTCGGTCGTGTCGGAAAATAGGGATTACTACGAGGTGCTTGGCGTCGACAGGGATGCCGACGCGCGGACGATTAAGCGTGCGTTTTTAAAGAAGGCCCGTACCGTACATCCGGATGTTTCGGACGATCCCGAGGCCGAGGCCAAGTTCAAGGAGCTCAACGAGGCCTATTCCGTTCTTTCCGATGAGCAGAAGCGTGCTAACTACGACCGTTACGGCACTGCCGACGGCCCTGGTGGTTCGGGCTACGTCGATATCAACGATATCTTTGGTGGCATGGGCATGGACGACTTGTTCTCGTCGTTCTTTGGCGGTGGCGCCGGTGGTGGTGCCCGCAGCCGTCGTGAGCGTCGTCGCGGACGCGACATGGCCATCTCGCTTTCGGTGACGCTCGAGGAGGCGGCGCTCGGTTGCAAAAAGACGATCAGCTATGACCGCCTTGCTCCTTGTGAGGACTGCAATGGCACCGGTAGGGCAGAGGGCGCACAGGAAAAGCAGTGCGGCCGCTGCCACGGTACGGGCTACGTCACGACGGTCCAGCGATCGTTTTTGGGCCAGGTTCAGTCTTCCTCGCCTTGCCCCGACTGCCATGGCGAGGGCACGGTTATCGACCATCCCTGCGAGACCTGCGACGGTCAGGGCCGCACGCCTTCGCACGAAAAGATCGACATCGATATTCCCGCCGGCGTTTCGACCGGTCGCCAGCTGCGTGTGAGCGGCTTTGGCGAGGCCGGCCTTCGCGGCGAGCCTTCGGGCGACCTGATTGTCAACGTGCGCGTTGCCGACCATGAGCGCTTTAAGCGCAACGGTGACGACCTGTACCTGGTGAGCGATATCTCGATTGCGCAGGCTGCGCTCGGCTGCGAGATCGAGGTCGAGGGCATTATGCCCGACGAGGTCGTTAAGGTGACGGTTCCCGCCGGCGCCCAGTACGGCGACACCGTGAGCGTCAATAATTACGGCATGCCGCGCATTGGCGGTGGCGGTTCGCGTGGCCGCCTGATCGTGCAACTGCGCGTGGTCGTTCCCACCAATCTTTCCAATAAGCAACGCGAGCTGCTCCGTGCTTTTGCCGATGAGATGGGCGATGACGTCGCTTCCGGTAAGAAGTCGGTGACCGACCGTATCAAGAGTGCCCTCGACGATATCCTCGATTAAGGAGCCCGCGTGCTCGCACCCCATATTTCCGTCGTCAACCTCGGCTGCCGTGTCAACCGGGTTGAGTCTGACCGCATCACTGCCGATCTTATGCGCCTGGGCTTTGCTATGGTGGAGCCCCACGATGCCGATCTGATCGTCATTAACACCTGTGCCGTTACGGGCGAGGCCGAGGCCAAGACCCGTAAGGCCGTCCGTCATGCGCTGGCCCATCCAAATGAGCCCTATGTGGTCGTGACCGGATGCGTGGTCAATTTGCATCCCGAGGAGCTGTTGGAGCTTTCGGATCGCGTGATTGCCGAGCCGTCTAAGATCGATGTCGCCGAACGTGTCTGCGAGGTGCTGGGCGTTGAGTCCGATAGCGTTCCCGCCTGCAGCGATGGTGACGTGGTCGATGCGCTTGGTCGCTCTCGCCTGGGCGTGAAGATCCAGGACGGCTGCAACCATCGCTGCACCTATTGCATTGTGTGGAAGGCGCGCGGCCCCGAGCGCTCCGTGCCCGTCGAGTCCGTTCTCGAACAGGTGCGTGAAGCCCAGGAGGCCGGCGTGCCCGAGGTGGTGCTGACCGGTGTGAACCTGGGTGCCTACGATGGCAAGAGCGCGACCGACGAGCATGTCGAAATCGATGAGCTGCTCGAGGCCATCATGGAGCGCACGACTATTGCGCATGTGCGCATTTCCTCGGTCGAGCCCATGGATATCTCTGAGCGCCTGCTTAAGGTTATGGCGCGCTATCCGCAGCGTATCGCCCCGTTTTTGCACCTGCCCGTGCAGTCCGGCTGTACGGCGACCCTGCATCGCATGGGTCGTCCCTATAGTGCGGAGGCCTTTGAGGACACGGTGCGTATGATTCGCGCCAACTTGCCCCAGGCGTCTCTTTCGTGCGATGTCATCGTCGGTTTTCCTGGTGAGACGGACGAGGAGTTCGAGGAGTCGCTGGCGCTGTGCCGCCGTGTGGGTTTCTCGCGTATGCACGTGTTCCGCTACAGCAAGCGTCCCGGTACCCTTGCTGCCGACATGCCTGACCAGGTGCCGCCCGAGGTTATGGCCGAGCGCAGCCGCCGTATGCGAGACACGGCGCAGGAGCTCGCTATTGCCGATGCTCGTCGTCGCGTGGGCACTGTCGAGCGTGCCGTGCTCGAGTATGGTGACAACCTGACGCTCGGTTCGTTCCATCATGCCCGTCTTGACGATACCTGTGGACTTACAGCCCCGTGCCTGCTCGATGTTGCTATCATCGGAGTCGATGATTCCGGCTTGGTCCATGCGCGCAGGGAGGTCCATGGAAGCCTCGAAGATTAGACTTACCGTTCCCGAGGGAATTGATCCCTCGCGCGTTTTGGGCGCCGGCGACGGCGTTCTTCGTGCGCTCGAGAGTTTGGTTCGCGCTCACGTGGTCGCCCGTGGCGATAGCATCGCCGTGAGCGGTGACCCGGACGAGGTCGAACTCGTGGCGCGTTTTTTCGAACATGCTTTCCGCGAGGCGGCCGCCGGGCGCACGCTGTCTGCCGACGATGTCTCTCGCTGCCTGGCCGTCTTGCGCGACGGTGAGCACGAGGCTACGTCGCTTCGCGATGACGTGCTGCTTTCATATCGCGGCCGCGTCATTCGCCCCAAGACGCTCGGGCAAAAGCGCTATGTGGATGCCATCCGCTCGCATACCATCACGTTTGGCCTGGGTCCAGCCGGTACCGGTAAGACCTATCTGGCCATGGCGCTCGCCGTCGCCGCGCTCAAGCGTCACGAGGTGGGCCGTCTGATCTTGACGCGTCCGGTTGTCGAGGCAGGGGAGAACCTGGGCTTTTTGCCCGGCACCCTCGAGGAAAAGATCGATCCGTACATGCGCCCGCTCTACGATGCCCTTTTTGACATGATGGATCGCGAGCGCACCGATGAGCTTATGGAGCGCGGCGTGATCGAGATCGCCCCGCTCGCCTACATGCGCGGTCGTACGCTGAGCGATGCCTTCGTGGTGCTCGACGAGGCGCAAAATACCACGCCCGAGCAGATGAAGATGTTCCTGACACGCCTTGGATTCAACTCCAAGTTCGTGATTACCGGCGACCTGAGCCAGCGCGACCTGGTGGGTCGTCGTGGCGGCTTGGCGGATGTCGAGAAGATTTTGGGCCGTGTCGACGATGTGGCGTTTGCACACCTGGAGCGCGCCGATGTGGTGCGCCATGCCCTGGTGGGTCGTATCGTCGAGGCATACGATGCTTATGATGACGTGCGTGAGCAGCGCTCGCGCGACCGAAAGGAGTCCCGTTGAGTGTATTGATCAGCAACGATGCCGAGCTCGATACGCTGCTCGACGTGCAGGAAGTGGAGCACATCTGCGAGGTTGTGCTTGCCGCCGAGGGCGTTGAACGTGAAGTCGAGACTTCCCTTTCGTATGTCGACGAGGACGAGATGCACGAGCTCAACCACGAGTGGCGTGGCATCGACCGCACCACCGATGTGCTCTCGTTTGAATGCGACTCGGCCTTTGACGAGGATATTCCCGCCGACGAGACGCTCGAGCTCGGCGATATTATCTTGGCCCCGCAGGTTATTGCCCGTCAGGCCCCCGGTTTTGGCAATAGCCCCGCTGACGAGTGCCGTCTGATGCTCGTACACGGAATGCTGCACCTGCTGGGCTATGACCACATCGAGGACGACGAGGCCGAGGTCATGGAGGCTCGCGAGGACGCCATCCTGCGCGATCTGGCGCTCGAGCGCGGCGAGGACCCCAAACTCGTTCACGTCGGCCCCATCACCAATCATGCCCACGACTAGGAGCCGTTTATGATTCCCGGATCGAACAAGGACCATCCGTCCTTTTTAAAGTCGTTCTCCTACGCCATGGAGGGCTTCGTCACCGCCGTCAAGACCGAGCGCAACATTAAGGTCATGCTCGTAGCGGGCGTGTGCACCGTCATTGCCGGCTGCATCGTGGGGCTCGACATTGCCGAGTGGGCCACGATTATCATCTGCTGCGGCCTGGTGATTCACGGCGAGCTGTGCAATACCGCCATGGAGGCCATTGTCGATCTGGCGACCCAGGAGCTCCATCCGCTGGCAAAACGCGCCAAGGACATTGCCGCCGCCTCGGTATACGTACTTTCAATCACCGCCGCGATTGTGGGCTTGCTGGTATTTGCCCACGCGCTCGGCTTTATTTAGAAAGGGATTCCTATGTCCGACAATATGCAGCCTATCGATGACATTTTGGATGACGAGGTCCTGGACGCGGTGGATACCGAGGAGCTCGAGGATGTCGAGGAGTTCGACCCGTTTGAGGGCATGAGCGACGAGGAGCTCGACGCCCTGTGCGACGAGGGCGGCAGCCTCGCGGGCTTTGGCGACGTTGAGCCCGGTTTCCACAGCGGTTTTGTGGCCCTGGTCGGTCGTCCCAACGCCGGTAAGTCCACGCTGCTTAATGCCTGCTATGGCAAAAAGGTCGCCATCACCTCGCCGGTGGCCCAGACGACCCGCCGCCGCATGCGCGCCGTCGTCAACCGCCCCGGCTACCAGCTGGTCTTTGTCGATACCCCGGGTATCCACAAGCCCAAGGACGGCCTGGGCTCCGAGCTCAACAAGAGTGCGTTGTTCGAACTGAACGATGTCGATGTCGTCGCGTTTCTGATCGACGCCACCAACCCCATCGGCAGGGGAGACGCCTGGGTTGCCGAGCGTGTCAAGAATGCCCGTTCCAAGAAGGTCCTGGTGCTCACCAAGGCCGATGAAGCCGACCCCGCACAGGTCATGGAGCAGCTTAAGGCCGCCCACGAGCTTATGGAATATGACGACGAGATCGTGACGTCGTCGGTCAAGAACTTTAACGTCGATGCCTTCATCGAGACCGTTGCGCACTTTTTGCCCGAGGGTCCGCGTTGGTTCCCCGAGGACATGGGTACCGACGCTTCCGATGAGACGCTCGTTGCCGAGTTTGTGCGCGAGAAGGTCTTGCGCCGCACCCGTGATGAGATCCCGCACTCCGTGGGCGTGATTTGCGATGCGCTTGAGCAGACCAAGAAGGTGCTGCGCGTGCACGCCACCATTTACGTCGAGCGCGAGGGCCAAAAGGGCATCATCATCGGCAAGGGCGGCGAGATGATCAAACATATCGGCATCGACGCCCGTCGCGACCTTGAGCGCATCTTTGGCACCCAGGTCTTTTTGGAGCTGGACGTGAAGGTCAAGGCCGGCTGGCGTGACGACGAGGCCCAGATTCGCCGCTTTGGCTATAACGCCGAGGACTAAGGGCGCGCGGCGCGCATGGCAGGCTCCCGGACATATCGCACGAAGGTGCTCGTCCTCGATAAGACCAAGCTCAAAGAGACCGACCTGATTCTGACGATGCTTGACGAGCGGGGTCGGCAGGTTCGTGCCGTGGCAAAGGGCGCGCGCAAACCCGGCGGGCGCTTGGCGGCGCGCTGCGAGCTGTTCTGCACCGTCGATATGCTGCTCGCGCATGGTCGGTCGCTCGACGTGGTTTCTCAGGCCGAGCTCATGGAGGCGCCGCTCGGCGCCGCGCCCGATTACGAGACGACTTGCGCCGCAAGCGCGATTGCCGAGGTGGCGCGCGTGTGCTCGTTCGAGGACGCCGAGGACTCGTTTACCTTTGCCATCACGCAGCGAGCGCTTGCCTTGGTGGGCGGCGGGCTCGACGCGGCGCATATGGATCTACTTGTGGCGGCATATGTCTTTAAGCTGCTGTCCCACGTTGGCTACCGACCCGATTTTTCGGCCTGCGTGCTGTGCGGAGACCCCATGTTGTCGTATTTTTCGCCCCAGGCGGGCGGTCTCATGTGCGGGTCGTGCGCGTCGAGCGTTCCGGGTGCCGAGCTGGTGTCGACCGGTGAGGTCGCATGGCTGCGCGCCCTCATGTCCATGACCTTCGATGCGCTTATGGCCGAGAGGGTCGACCCCCATACCGCTGCCTTTTTGCTGGGGCTTTCGCACGTGTGGGCTGCGACGCACACCGATCAACGTCTCCGTGCGATGGAATTCATGTTGGGTCGGTGATGATGCGCAGGCGCGGGCTGCTTGTGGTAACATACCGACCTGTTGGTACCTCGACCTTGGATGCTCGCTCCACCGGCGGCTTCCCAGTCCGAGGCGAATAGCGTCGCCCGCGGGCGACAAGAAACGAAAGGTGAAACAATGACTGTTTCCAAAGAGCGCAAGGCAGAGCTGACTGCTCAGTTCGGTAACACCCCGGTCGACACCGGCAACCCCAAGGTTCAGGTCGCTATCCTGACCGAGCGCATCAAGGAGCTGACCGAGCACATGAAGTCTCACCAGAAGGACTTCCACACCCGTCGTGGCCTGCTCATGCTCGTCGGCCGTCGTCGTCGTCTTCTCTCCTACATCAAGAAGAACGACATCGTCGAGTATCGTGAGCTCATCAAGGCTCTGGGCATCCGCGACAACATCCAGTAAGGATTTGTACATGCAAGGAGCGTCCTGCGCAGCGGGGCGCTCTTTTTGTGTAAGGGCGTGAACAATCACGCTCTGAAGCGTGGCGGGGGCAGGGGGCCCGCGTCACATGAGAAGCCCGCAGGCAAGGGGTCTGCGGGGTAAAGGAGAACAATGACACTCGTATCCAAGACCTTTGAGCTGTACGGCAAGACCTACACCTTTGAGTCGGGCGAGCTTGCCAAGCAGGCCACCGGCGCCTGCCTGGTCAAGCAGGGCGACACCACGATGCTCGACACCGTGGTCGTCTCCAAGGAGCGCAAGAACTACGACTTTTTCCCGCTGACCGTCGACTTCAACGAGAAGATGTACGCAGCCGGCCGCATCCCGGGTGGTTACCTCAAGCGTGAGGGCCGTCCCAGCGAGAAGGCCACGCTCACCGCGCGCATGATCGACCGTCCGATTCGCCCGAGCTTCCCGGACGGCTTCCGCAACGAGGTGCACATCGTCGCTACCTCGCTCGTCGCCGACCAGGTCAATCCCTTTGACGTCATCAACGTCATGGGTGCTTCCCTGGCCATGACGCTCGGCGGCGTGCCCTTCGAGGGCCCGCTTGCCTGCGTGCGCATCGGCCGCAACGTGGAGACCGGCGAGTTTATCGTCAACCCCACCTACGAGGAGCGCGAGAACTCCGATCTGGACCTGGAGCTGGGCGGCTCTGCCGACTTCATTTCGATGGTCGAGGCCGGCGCCGAGGAGATCTCCGAGGACGACATGCTCGCCGCCATGAAGTTTGGCCAGGAGGCCCTTGCTGCCTTCTGCCAGGCTCAGGACGAGTTTGTCGCCGAGTGGGAGCAGGTCAACGGCGCTATCGTCAAGAAGGAGTACCCGCTCGACCAGCCCGTCGAGGAGGTCCAGGAGCGTATCTTTGCCCACTACGACGAGATGGCTGCCGCCCTTCGCGACGCCGACAAGCTCTCCCGTATCGGCAAGGTCGAGGCTCTGAAGGAGTCCATCCGTGCCGAGTTCACCGAGGAGGAGCAGTCCGCTTGGGAGCGCGAGATTCCCGTGGCGCTCAAGAAGCTCGAGAAGAAGGCCATGCGCACCATGGTCGTCGAGACTGGTGAGCGCGTCGATGGCCGTGCCGCCGATGAAATCCGTCCCATCATGGTGAAGGACAACTACCTGCCGCTCGTTCACGGCTCCGGCCTGTTCCAGCGTGGCCAGACCCAGGTGCTCTCTGTCCTGTCGCTCGGCATGCTCAACGAGGGCCAGCGTTTGGATACCATCGAGCCCACCGAGGGCAAGCGCTACATGCACCACTACAACTTCCCGCCGTTCTGCACCGGCGAGACCGGCCGCATGGGCAGCCCCAAGCGCCGCGAGATTGGCCACGGTAACCTGGCCGAGCGCGCTCTGCTTCCGGTGCTCCCCGACGAGAACGAGTTCCCTTACGCCATCCGCGTCGTTTCCGAGGTCATGGAGTCCAACGGCTCCTCTTCGATGGCTTCGACTTGCGGTTCCACGCTCGCCCTTATGGACGGCGGCGTGCCCATTAAGCGCCCGGTCTCCGGTATCGCCATGGGCCTGATCCAGGAGGAGGGCAAGACCGTGGTCCTGTCCGACATCCAGGGTCTCGAGGACTTCCTGGGCGACATGGACTTTAAGGTCACCGGCACCACCGAGGGCATCACCGCCCTGCAGATGGACAACAAGGCCACCGGCCTCACCTTCGACATCCTGGCCCGCGCTCTGCAGCAGGCCAAGGAGGGTCGCGCCTTCATCCTGCAGAAGATGCTCGATGTGATCCCCGAGCCGCGCCACACCACGCGCAGCACCGCTCCGCGCATCGTTTCCATCCAGGTTCCGACCGACAAGATCCGCGACGTCATCGGTTCCGGCGGTAAGGTCATCCGCGGTATCCAGGACGAGACCGGCGCCTCGGTCGACATCCAGGAGGACGGTACCGTCTTTGTCGGCGGCACCGGCGAGTCCGTCGACCAGGCCGTCGAGCGTATCAAGCTCATCATCAAGGTTCCCGAGCCGGGCGAGGAGTACACCGGTCGTGTGGTCTCCATCCAGCCCTTCGGCGCCTTCGTCAACCTGCTGCCCGGTAAGGACGGCCTGCTGCACATCTCCCGCGTCGCCAAGGGCCGCGTGGAGAAGGTCGAGGACGTCCTCAATGTTGGCGACGAGGTCAAGGTCGTCGTCATCGAGGTCGACGATCGTGGCAAGATCTCGCTCGATCGTCTTGACAAGCCCGAGGCCCCGGCTCGCGCCGAGGGTGCCTCCGAGGGCGACGGCGAGCACTTCCAGCGCCGTGAGCGTCCTCGTCGCGAGCGCTCCGAGCGCAGCGACCGTCCGCGCCGTCCCGGCGACAACGGAGGCCGCAAGCCCCGCCGTCACCACGACGCCGAGTAACAGCCGCACATAAGCAGCTCAACAAGGGCGACTCCTCCATGGAGTCGCCCTTTTGCTATTCCCGGCGGGGTCCGCGGGTAAAGTTTCCTGCTCTACAGTCCTGCTCACGACGGAGGCCACATTAAGTGGCCTCCTGTTCGTGCGGAACTCGCGATAAACTTTACCCGCGGCCCCCGCCGGGAATAGCAAAAGGGCTGGTTGCTGCGGGTTGCGATTTTGTCAGACAGTCTATTCAGTTATTTGAATTCAGATCTTTTGACAATCGCATGCGCGTCATTGCCCCAGATAAAACCGACCAAAATAAAGCTGTCCTATTTTGGCAGGTCTGGTCTCAGCGGGCCCGGCACGGGCTAAGTTTATCGCGAGTTCCGCACGCAAAGGAAAGCACTTAATGTGCTTTCCGTCTTGCGCAGGACTGTAGAGCAGGAAACTTCATCAGTGCCCGCCCCACGGGAAACCGGCGGGATAGACCGGTTCAGATGGGGCTTTGATGCATGGGTGGTCTGTTGTTGTGCAAATGGGTATCATACTGTGGTTATTGCATCGACTCTGCGATGCATATTTGTACGTTCCCGGCGGTCGGTTTGCCAGAAGCGCCCCGTCGGTTGTTCCAGACCCGTTTCGAAGAAAGGAAACCACACTAACCTATGGCAGCTAAAAAATCATCTCCCTTGAAGATCATCCCGCTCGGCGGTCTTGACGGCATCGGCAAGAACATGACGGTCTTCGAGTGCGGCGACGACATGGTGCTCGTCGACGCCGGTCTTATGTTCCCCGACGACTCCCAGCCCGGTATCGACCTGGTGCTTCCCGACTACACCTATGTTCTAGAGAACGAGGAGAAGCTCCGCGGTATCGTCGTCACCCACGGCCACGAGGACCACACCGGTTCGCTTCCGTATCTGCTGCAGGACCTCAACAATAAGGTGCCCATCTTCTCGAGCAAGCTGACGCTTGGCTTTATCGAGGGCAAGCTTTCTGAGTTCCGCATCCGCGCACCCAAGTTCCGCGAGGTCAAGGGCGGCAGCCATGTCAACCTCGGCGGCATCTCGCTCGACTTCTTCTCGATGACGCACTCCATCCCCGGCGCTCTGGGCGTGTTCATCCGCACCAATCAGGGCACCGTTATGCACACCGGCGACTTTAAGCTCGACCAGACGCCCATCGACGGCGTCACGCCCGACTATGCCGCTATCAGCCGCTTTGCCAAGCAGGGCATCGACCTGCTGCTTTCCGACTCTACCAACGCCACGGTTCCCGGCTTTACCAAGTCCGAGGCAGAGGTTGGTCCCAACCTGCTGCACGCCATCAAGAACGCCCCGGGTCGCGTGTTCGTCGCATCGTTCTCGAGCCACATCCATCGTTTGCAGCAGATCTGCGATGCCGCCCGCAAGTGCGGCCGTAAGGTCGTTGTGACCGGTCGCTCTATGCTCACGAACACCCGCGTGGCGCGTGAGCTGGGCTACCTCAACATTGATGACGCCGATATCATCGATGCCTTCGACATTGATAACCTGCCCGACGACAAGATCGTCGTCATGTGCACTGGTTCGCAGGGCGAGCCGCTGTCGGCTCTGTCCCGCATGGCCAATGGCGAGCACAAGACACTTTCCATTCACGAGGGCGATACCGTTATCCTCTCTGCAACTCCTGTTCCCGGCAATGAGAAAGCCGTCCAGCAGGTCGTCAACAGCCTTGCCAAGCTCGGCTGCGACGTGTGGGATAAGAACCGCGCTCTCGTCCACGTCTCCGGTCACGGTAGCCAGGAGGAGCTCAAGCTCCTGATGGCCATGGCCAAGCCTACGTACTTTATGCCGGTCCACGGCGAGGCCGTGCATCTGCGCGCCCATGCCCAGCTGGCCCGCAAGATGGGTCTCAAGGACGATCATATCTTTATCCTCGATAACGGTGACACGCTCGAGATGCGCGGCGGTATTGTCAAGCGTGGTACGCCCGTCGAGTCCGGCGTCGTCTACGTCGACGGCCTGCGTATCGGCGATACCGACCCCATCGTCCTGCGCGATCGCCAGAAGCTCGCCAATGACGGTATGGTCACGGCCGTTGCTATCGTCTCGCTCAAGCACAAGAAGATCGAGGCTATCGAGTTCTCGGGTCGCGGCGTCTCGTTTGCCATCGACGACCAGTTCTCCGAGGATGCCTCCGCATCCATTATGAAGACGATCGAGAAGGGCAAGTTTAGCTTCACGAGCAGCGGCTCCGATGCCATTCGCAAGGCCGTGCGCGATTCGCTCTCCAACTTCATTTGGAGCCGTACGCGTACCCGTCCGATGATCATCCCGGTCGTCATGGAGGTTTAGTTTGGCGCGCGGATCTGCACAAAACGCCAAAGGCAATAAAGCCAACAACCAACCGGCATCTGCTAAGGGTGCCGGTTCCCATCTGCGTGCCAATAAGGGCCATGAGGCAGACTTCGACGATTTTGAGCCCTTGGTCGAGCCCTCGGCCAACCGCGATATCGCCGGCGTGGTCATTGCCGTTTTGGCGATCGCGTCCTTCATTGCCGTGATCTCACCGGCAACAGCGCCCGTGACGGCTGCTGTTGCCGGGTTCTATCACCTGGGCTTTGGCCTGGGCGCCTACGTGCTGCCGATCGTCATCTTGCTGTTTGCCGCCACGCTCTTTTTGGGTGAGGACTCGCCGCTCAACGTGCGCTCTGTTGCGGGCGGCGCCGTGGTCTTTATCGCCGTCGTCTCCATTCTTTCGCTGATGGTGCCGGGCACGAGCGATTCGTGCGACCTCATGTTTACGCCGCAGAACCTTTCCGTGTCGGGTGGCTACATTGGTGCGTTTATTGCGAGTGCGCTGCAGAATGCCCTGGGTAAGCCTATCGCGATGGTGGTCCTGTTGGGTCTGGCCGTCGTTGGTTTTGTCATCATTGGCTTTTCGGTGGGCGGTGTGCTGCGCTCTGCCCGCGATCGTGCGGCAGATTTTGCCGAACGCCGTCGTGCCGATGTCAACGCCAGCCCTTGGGGTGACGACGAAGCCCTGTCGGTGCCCGGCGTTGCCCGTCCGCACCTGAGCATTCTTCGTCAAAAGGGCTCCGATGCTGCCGTGACCACGGTCATGGGCAACGATGTGGACCCGGTTTTGGACGATGATGACGAGGACGAGGATCCGTTTGTTGACGTGTCCGATGCCGTGGATGCCGAGCGGGCCAAGACCACGCTGTTGCCGCACCGCCATGCCAAGAAGGGCAAGGCCGCGCCCAAGCTCAATACGAGTGAGCCCGACCCGTCTTGGTCCGATAGCGAGATTGAGCTCACCGAGGGCGATGACGAGGACGACGAGGCTCCGATTGAGACCGCAAAGACAACTTTGCTGCCGCGTCGCCATGCAAAGCGCGGCCAGGTAACCGGCCAGCTTTCGATGGAAGACGACCCCGATAAGATCGACGAGCCCGAGCCGCCGTTTGCCGTGAATCCCGTCTCGGCCGCACCTCAGATTCCCGATTTTCTGAAGCATCCCAAGGTTGCCGATGCACCTGCCACGAGTGCTGTCGAATCAGCTGCGGCTCGTGATGGGGGAGCGGACGGCGGCGCCGCAGATAACGAGGGCGAAGAAGAGGACGGCCTCAAGCTTCCGCCGCTCGAAATCCTGCATGCCAACCCGCAGTCGGCTTCCGCCGCGTCTTCGGACAAGGAGCTTGAGCAGACCGCTGAGTCACTGCAATCCACCTTGCTTGAGTTTGGCCGCAGTGCCCGCGTGGTCGGCTGGATCGCCGGCCCCACGGTGACGACCTTTAAGCTGCAACCTGGCGAGGGCGAGCGCGTGAGCAAGATTTCGAGCCTCGAGGACGATATCGCGCTTTCGCTCGCTGCCCAGTCGGTACGTATCTTTGCCCCGATCCCCGGCACCTCGCTCGTGGGCATCGAGATTCCCAACCGCAAGCGCCAGAACGTCAACCTGGGCGACGTTCTGCCCTATGTGAAGGGCGGTCCGCTCGAGCTAGCCATTGGTCGCGATGCCGAGGGCACGCCGGTTGTCGCCGATCTCGCCAAGATGCCCCACCTGCTTATTGCCGGTACGACCGGTTCTGGTAAGTCGGTGATGATCAATTCCATCATCACGACCTTGCTCATGCGCGCCCTTCCCGAGGACGTTCGCCTGATCATGGTCGACCCCAAGCGCGTCGAGCTTGCGGGCTATAACGGCCTGCCGCATCTTTATGTACCAGTGGTGACCGAGCCCAAGCAGGCCGCCAGCGCGCTGCAATGGGCTGTGTCCGAGATGGAGCGTCGCCTGAAGGTCTTCGAGCGTCTCAACGTGCGTAAGATCTCGACCTACAACGAAAAGCAGGCTGCTGGCGAGTTTGAGCATTACGATAACCCGCCGCAAAAGATGCCCTACCTGGTCATTATCATTGACGAGCTCTCTGACCTGATGATGGTCGCCGGTAAGGATGTCGAGGCCTCGATCGTGCGTATTGCACAGCTGGGCCGTGCCGCCGGTATTCACCTTATCGTTGCCACGCAGCGCCCCAGCTCCAACGTGGTGACGGGCCTCATCAAGGCCAACATCACCAACCGCATCGCCTTTAACGTCGCCACGGGCATCGACTCGCGCGTCATCATCGACCAGATGGGTGCCGAGAAGCTCACCGGTTTGGGCGACATGCTGTTCTCCAAGGTCGACTGGGGCAAGCCCCGCCGTATCCAGGGCTGCTTTGTCTCGGACGACGAAATCAACGAGATTGTCGAGTTTGTCAAGTCGCAGAGCGAGCCCGACTACCACGAGGAGATCCTGTCGGCTGTGGCGCCCGCTTCCATGTCCATGGCGGGTGGCGGCGGCATTGTCCGCACCGGAGTCGCCGAGCCGCAAGATGACGACCCGCTTATCTGGGAAGCCGCCCATATTGTGGTGGAATCGCAGCTTGGCTCCACATCTGGCCTGCAACGCCGCCTGAAGGTTGGCTATGCGCGTGCCGGGCGTATTATGGACATGCTGGAAGAAAAGGGTGTCGTCGGCCCGCCCGACGGTTCCAAGCCGCGCGAGGTCCTGTTGGACGAGGAGGGGCTTGCCGCGTTGGAGTCTGTCGACGCCGAGATGGCACGTGAAGATCGTGAGTTTGGAGGATTCTGATGGCTGCACGCTTTGGTGACATGCTGCTCGAGCAGCGTCGCCGAATGGGCCTTTCCATTCAGCAAGTCGCCAACACCATCAAAATCAGGCCGCAGATCATCGAGTTTTTCGAGACCGGTAATTTTGCTTCGATGCCGCCGCGTGGCTATGCGCAGGGCATGATTTCGAGCTATGCTCGCTTTTTGGGCCTCAATCCGCGTGAGGTCGTCAATGCCTACTTTGACGACCTGATGGCATACGAACGCGAGACGTCGCAGCAGGGTGGTCGTTTCCAGGACGCTGCCGGCTACGTCAATTCGCGTTCCTCTGTCGATAACGGGCGCTTTCTGATGGTTCAGGGCGGTCGTTCGACCCGCTATGGACAGCGTCCTCAGCAGGCCGGTTATATTACCGAGACGGGTTCGGGCGAGGAGATTCGCTCGCAGCGTGACCGGTTCCGCAGTACGCCGATGCCCGAGGACCGTGCACTTCCCGCTGCTCGCGGCGTGGCGCGTGACCCTCGTGCCGGCTACGGCGACGGCGGCTATTCCGATCGCGGTCACCGTGGTATCTCCACCGGACGCTCTCGCGGTGGCTATGCGGACGCCGATACCACGCAGGTGACGCCGCGTCTTCGCTCTCAACCACAGTCGTATGGCCAGCGCTCTTCGGCTCCGCGTGCGGGCCAGCGTGCCTATCAAGGCCGCGGTGAACTTGCGCCCCGTTCGGGTCAGCGCGGCCTTCAGGGCCAGGGTGGCTATCGCGGCCGATCCGATAGCAATCGTGGTCGTATGTCTCAGGGAGGCGGCCGCAGCAGTTCCAGTCGTGGACGCGGCGGTTCCCGTGCTCCTCAAAACAACGGGCTCGATCCGCGTATCGTCTACGCCGGTATCGGTGCCGTGGCGTTGCTGCTGATCGTGCTCATCGTGGTACTTCTGCGCGGCTGCGCATCTTCGACGCCCGAGACCACACCCGAGATGCCCACTGCTACCAAGACGACGACCAAGAAGTCTTCCAAGAAGACCGAAACGGTCGACGAGGACGAAGACACCGATGAGGCGACGGATGAGTCGACCGATTCGGATGCCACCAAGACGACGGCCAAGAAGGAAGAGAACGAGGTAACGAAGGTCAAGGTCTCCGTTGCCAAGGGAAAGACCGCGTGGATTGAGGTCAAGGTCGACGGCAAGTCGGTCTATGGTGCCCAGTCGACTGGCCCCTTTGAGCAGGAGTACACGCCCGAGTCCTCGATCGAGATCACCACGTCCAAGCCTTCCGATGTCACCGTTACCAAGAACGGCGAAAAGGTCCGTTACGATACTAAAACCTCGGGCGTGGCGCGTGTGACGATCACCGTTCCCAAGAAGGAGACGACTGATTCCGAGAATGGTGAAAGTTCTGATGGTACCGATACCACCGACGGTACCGATGCCACCGACGGTACCGATGCCCAGTCCACGGATGGCGCCGATACCGCAACTGACGGTCAGACGCCCACCGATTCTACCGACTATTCGTACGATAGCTACTAAGCTGCTCGTACGCGAAAGGAAACATCATGGCTAAAGATTCCAGCTTCGACGTCGTGTCCGAGGTCAACATGCAAGAGGTCGACAACGCCTTTCAGCAGACCACGCGCGAGATTTCCCAGCGCTATGACCTTAAGGATTCCGGCGCCACGATCGAGCTTTCGAAGGGCGACAAGCTCTTTACGATCAACGCCCCGGCTGACTTTGTCTCCAAGCAGATTATCGACGTGCTGAGCTCCAAGCTCATCAAGCGCGGCATCGACCTCAAGGCTGTCTCGTGGGATGCTCCGCAGGCGGCATCGGGCGGCACCGTGCGCGTACTCGGCCATATCGTCGAGGGTATCGACCAGGCGACCGCCAAGAAGATCAACAAGGACATCAAGGACCAAAAGCTCAAGGTCAAGGTGACCATCGAGGCCGACAAGCTGCGTGTTTCCTCTGCTTCGAAGGACGCGTTGCAGACCGTGATCCAGTTCCTGCGCGACCAGGACTACGGCCAGCCGCTGCAGTTCACCAACTACCGCTAATATCATTCGAAAGGACCGCTCTCCAACATGGATACACCGTTGGGCTCCGTGCTCTACATCACCCTAGGGTGCGCTAAGAACGAGGTCGACACCGACCGCATGCGTTCTCTTTTGACCGCCGCAGGCTACGAGGAGGCATTCGACCCGCAGGATGCCGATATCGCCATCGTCAATACATGCTCGTTCCTCGCTTCCGCAACGTCCGAGAGCATCGAGACCACCCTCGAGCTCGCCAACGAGGTTCAGGACGGCGTTCGTTCTTGCCCCATCGTCATGTGCGGCTGTGTGCCGTCGCGCTATGGCGACGACCTGCCTGACGAGCTGCCCGAGGTTGCTGCCTTTGTGAAGGCCGACGAGGAGGACGGCATCGTGGCGGTCATCGATGGCGTGCTGGGTGTCGAGCGTGAGATCGCTGCCTATATTCCGCAGGTCAAGCGTACCGTCGAGGGTGCCGTTGCCTACGTCAAGATTTCCGATGGCTGCAACCGCTTCTGCAGCTTCTGCATGATCCCCTATATTCGCGGTCGCTATCATTCGCGCAATGCCGAGAGCATTATCTCCGAGGTGCGCGACCTGGTTGCCGGCGGCGTGCGCGAGATCGTGCTGATCGGCCAGGACACTGGTATTTGGGGCACCGACTTTGCCGACGAGGATGTCGCCGTGGGCTCGCCGCGCAATCTGGCGCAGCTGCTGCGTGCCGTCGCCGAGGCCGTGCGCCCGCACAACGTCTGGGTCCGCGTGCTCTATCTGCAGCCCGAGGGCATGACCGACGAGCTTATCGAGACCATTCGTGATACGCCCGAGGTGCTGCCCTATATCGATATCCCCGTGCAGCACTGCGACGCGCGCATCCTCAAGGCTATGCGCCGTTCCGGTTCGCGCCAGGAGCTCGAGGACCTGTTCCGCGATCTGCGTGAGCGCATCCCCGGCATCGTGATCCGTTCCACGGCTATGGTCGGCTTCCCGACCGAGACCGACGACGAGTTCCGTGATCTTATCGACTTTATGGACACCGTCGGCTTTGACTACACGAGTGTCTTTGCCTACTCGCAGGAGGAGGGCAGCCTGGCCGCCAAGATGGAGGGTCAGGTCGACGAAGAGGTCAAGCTCGAGCGCGCCCAGGAGGCCATGGACTTGGCCGAGTCGCTCGGTTTTGCTGCAACTGCCGCACATGTGGGCGAACGCGCCCAGGTGATCGTCGACGGTATCGAAGAGACCGAGGACGGCGCCGAGCTGATCGGCCATGCCTGGTTCCAGGCGCCCGATTCCGATGGCGCGGTGCACTTGGACGCCAGCGAGGCGTCCGTGGGCGATATTCTGACCGTCGAGTTTACCGATAGTTTCTGCTATGAGCTTATCGGTCATGTTGTGGAGTAGGAGCGCGTTGTGGCTAACGAGAGCAATAAGGAACTGACGAGTGTTTGGACGCCCGCCAACATCGTGACGTGCGTGCGTATCGTCTTTATCCCGGTGTTCATGATCGTGTCGGCGCTGTCTCACACGAGCGTTGCCGGTACGGATTGGAGCACCTTCGACGGCCCGCTCGCCGCCGCCGCCTTCATTCTGTACGTCATCCTGTCGTGCACCGATAAAGTTGATGGCTACCTGGCGCGCTCGCGCAATGAGATCACCGACTTCGGTAAGTTCTTGGATCCCATCGCCGACAAGCTACTCGTGTTCTCGGCCTTGCTGCTGTTCTTGGACTTTGGCGCCGTGTCGGTTTGGTCCGTGTTCATCATTCTGTTCCGAGAGCTGCTGGTAAGCGCCCTTCGCATGGTTGCGAGTGCCGCCGGCGTGGTCGTTGCGGCCGATAAGCTCGGCAAGTACAAGACGGCGACCACGATGGTCTCCATCTGCGGTTACCTGTGCGTCTTTGCGATGGCCGGCTTGCACCTTGGCCCGGTGGCGCTGACGCTCGGCATCTACTCGGTGTCGCGCTTCCTGTACGCCGTTGCCGTTGTCTTGACCGTTATCTCGGGCGCCCAGTACTTCTGGAACTGCCGCAAGATCGTCTTTTCGGTCTAGGTCCTGGTGAGTATGACGGACTCTTTTGAGCAGATTTCCGCACATAACGAAGAGCTGGCGCGCGATATTGTCGAGCGTGCGAGCGCTCGGGGCGTGACGGTTTCGACGGCTGAGTCGCTGACGGCGGGTATGATCGCCTCGACGATTGCCGATATCCCGGGCGCCTCGGCGGTGCTTCGCGGCGGTGCGGTGACCTACTGCGATGAGATCAAGCATCGCGTTTTGGGTGTTGAGCAGGAGACTCTCGACCGCTATACCGCGGTGTCGCATCAGACCGCGCGCGAGATGGCGGCGGGTTCGCTGGAGCTGTACCAGAGCGATATTGCAGTGAGCGCAACAGGTTATGCCGGCCCCGGCGGCGGCACTGAGGACGATCCGGCTGGCACTTTCTATAGTGGCTGGGCGTATCGCGCGGCTGATGGGGAGGTGCCGGTCGTGGACTCTGTGCGCTGCCACTATGAGGGCGACCGTTCGTGTGTTCGTGCCCATGCGGTCGCGGAGGCATTGGGACGCATTGCCCTTGTGCTCAACTCTATGGAATAGACGTGTTTTAAGGGGCCTTAGGGCCCCTTAATTGTGGAGATAGGGACCCCTGACGAATTCAGCGTTTTTACTGGTCATAGGTGTATTCTTGCCTTCCTTGTTCATATTTGGCCCTTTGTGGTCAAGCATTTGGTCAGTGTTTGGTCGGCGTTTGGTTGGGTTTTGGAAAGACCGCCAGCATATGATTGGCCTGAACGGTTGACCACGAACAGCCGTTCGTTTATTATCGATGCAGGTTGTTAAGAGGAGGGCTATTCATGGCCAAGAATTCAGGTCCCGTACGTACCGTTCATGCACCCACGACGGGTAAAGAGCGCGAAGAGATGATCGCCACCACCAAGGCCGAGATCGAGAAGAAGTTCGGTCAAGGCTCCATCATGAGGTATGGTGACGGCGGCCCCGAGCTTGAGGTCGAGGCCATTCCCACGGGTGCTCTGGCACTCGATGCCGCTCTGGGTATCGGCGGTGTGCCGCGCGGCCGTATCGTCGAGATTTACGGTCCTGAGTCCTCCGGTAAGACGACGCTTTCGCTCGAGATCCTGGCCGAGGCCCAGGCTATGGGTGGCGTAGTGGCATTTATCGATGCCGAGCATGCGCTCGATCCCACTTATGCCGCGCGCATCGGCGTGGATATCGACGAGGTGCTCATTTCTCAGCCCGATACGGGTGAGCAGGCGCTCGAGATTGTTGACATGCTCGTGCGTTCCGGCGCTATCGATGCCATCGTCGTCGACTCCGTCGCCGCGCTGACCCCGCGTGCCGAGATCGAGGGAGAAATCGGTGACACTACGGTCGGTCTTCAGGCTCGCCTGATGAGCCAGGCGCTCCGCAAGCTCGCCGGCTCGCTGTCCAAGTCCAACACGACGTGCATCTTCATTAACCAGCTGCGTGAGAAGATCGGCGTCATGTTCGGCAACCCCGAGACCACGACGGGCGGCCGTGCCCTTAAGTTCTTCTCTTCGGTGCGTATCGACATTCGCCGCATCGACAGCATTAAGCTTAAGGACGAGGTTATCGGTAACCGCGTGCGCGCCAAGGTCGTTAAGAACAAGGTGGCAGCTCCGTTCCGTTCTGCTGAGTTTGACATCATGTATGGTACGGGCATCTCTAAGGAGGGCTCGATTCTGGACATGGCTGTCGAGTGCGGCATCTGCAAGAAGATGGGCTCCTGGTTTGCCTATGGCGAGGACAAGCTCGGCAACGGTCGCGAGGCCGCCAAGGCGTTCCTGCGCGAACACCCCGATTGCGCCGACGAGATTGAGCATAAGGTCCGCCTTGCCTGCGGGCTTGAGTTTGATGACGATGCTCCGTCCGAGGTCGAGCTGACCGATCAGCCTGCGCCTGAGGAGTTTGACGAGCTTTACGCCATCGATGGTTCCGCCATGCTCGATGATGACGACGAGTAGCGGTTACGCTCATGTCGTATATGGTGACCGAGGCCACGGTCGTCTTTCCCGATAAGAAGGCGGCCACCTCGTTCTCGAGCGGATATGCGTCCAAAAAGCCTTGCGCACATATCGATTGTGAGCTTGAGGGCGGTTTTGAGCGGTCCATTTGGATCCCCGTGCGGGTCGCGCGGCTTTATGTCAAAAACCGCCCCGATCTTCCCTGTGATTGGGATAACTTTCTTGAGGCGGTGCAGCTCATCGAGCGTAAATGTGCACTTACCATGGTGACCGAGATGTTATCGCGCCGCGACCATGCGACGGGTGAGGTCCGTGACAAGCTGGCTCGCTACGGCTTTCACCAGCCCGCTATCGATTTCGCCGTCGAGCGTGCCACCGAGTATCGCTTTTTAGACGAGAACCGCTTTTGCTCGTACTTTATCGAGGAACGCAAGCGGCGCGGTTGGGGACAGCGTAAAATCGAGACCGAGCTCAAGCGCCGTCATGTCGTGCTCGATGACATTCCCGGTTATCCCGAGGATTATTTTGCCGTCGAAGACGATTTGGCGCGTGCGTCAGCCCTGCTCGCCAAGCGGCGTGTTCCAGAGACGCGCGGATTCGAAAAACTGGTTCGGTTTTTGATGGGCAAGGGCTTCTCGTATCACATCGCCGTCGATGCCGTTAAGGCACGTCTCGATGCCGAACGTGAGGAATGTGCGGTTTAGGCGTATGCGTTTTGTGGCCCTGCCGTTCACCGCGTTTTAGCCGCCGTGCTGGGGCCATTTATTTGACAGTTGTTGTGGTTCAACGTACGATAAACACTGTCATTTGCTTTGTGATATGTGCTCATCTGTGATGAGTTTGTTTATATGTTTATCTGTATCCGACCCGCATAAGCTGCGCCCATATTACTCAAATGTCGCGAGCCGTTCGTAAGGACGGTTCGCTTTGTTGTGTAACGAATCCATAAAAAGGAGTGAGCATGCCTATCATCGCAGCGCTCGTTGGCATCGTTTTGGGTGCCATCGCCGCCATTGCCTACATGCGCACCGCCAAGCAGGGTAGTCTTCACGAGGCCGACGAAAAAATCCAGTCGGCACACGCACAGGCTGAGTCCCTGATCGGTGATGCCAAGCGTCAGGCCGAGACCCTCAAAAAAGAGGCTCTGCTCGAGGCTAAAGAGGAGATCATCAAGAACAAGCAGGCCGCCGAGGCCGAGGACAAGCAGCGTAAGAACGAGATTCGTACGCTCGAGAACCGCGTGATGCAGCGCGAGGAATCCCTCGATCGCCGCAACGACGCTCTCGACAAGCGCGAGCATCAGCTGTCCAGCCAGGCCGGTCAGGTCGAGAAGCGCTCCCGTGAGCTCGAGGAGCTCTGTGCAAAGCAGACCTCCGAGCTCGAGCGCATCGCCGACCTTACCCGCGAGGACGCCCACAAGGAGCTCCTCGATAAGGTTCGCGGCGAGGTCACCCACGAGGCCGCCACGATCATCCGCGAGTCCGAACAGCAGGTTCGCGCCGAGTGCCACAAGACCGCCCAGGAGATTCTGTCTCTGGCGATTCAGCGCTGCGCTGCCGACCACACTGCCGAGGTCACCGTTACCTCCGTGCACATTCCCTCTGATGACCTCAAGGGCCGTATCATCGGTCGCGAGGGTCGCAACATCCGGACCTTCGAGCAGGTTTCCGGCGTCAACCTCGTGATCGACGACACGCCCGAGACCGTCGTTCTTTCGAGCTTCGACCCGGTCCGTCGTGAGACCGCCCGTGTCGCCCTCGAGAACCTCATCGCCGACGGCCGCATTCACCCCGCCCGCATCGAGGAGATGTATCACAAGGCTGCCGATCTGGTCCAGCAGCGCGTGCGCGAGGCTGGCGAGCAGGCTGCCTTCGATACCGGCATCCACGACCTGCACCCCGAGATCGTCAAGACCCTTGGTGCCCTGCGCTACCGTACCTCGTTTGGTCAGAACGTGCTTCAACACTCCCTTGAGGTCTCTGATCTGTGCGGCGTGATGGCTTCCGAGCTTGGCCTGGACGTTGTGACCGCCAAGCGCGCCGGCCTGCTGCACGACCTGGGCAAGGCAATCGACCATGACGTCGAGGGCCCGCATGCCGTCATCGGCGCCGAGCTGGCCCGCCGTTATGGCGAGAAGCCCGTTATCGTCCACGCTATCGAGGCTCACCATGCCGATGTCGACCCCAACACGGTGCTCGATGTCCTGGTACAGGCCGCCGATGCTGTCTCTGCCTCTCGCCCCGGTGCCCGTCGCGAGTCTGCCGAGAACTACATCAAGCGTCTTGAGAAGCTTGAGGAGATCGCCAACTCCCATGACGGCGTCGAGCGCACCTATGCCATGCAGGCTGGTCGCGAGGTCCACGTCATGGTTCAGCCGGACAAGATCTCCGATGCCCAGTCCACGGTTCTGGCTCACGATATCGCCCATCAGATCGAGGAAGAGATGGAGTATCCCGGTCAGGTGCGCGTTGTCGTGATTCGCGAGAGCCGCGCTGTCGATATCGCTAAATAACATGAGCGACGCGAACGAGCTTATCTCATTTATCGCGTCGATGTCGGGGGAGGGCAACCTTCGCGTCGAGGAGAACCTTGGCGAGGGGTATGTCCGCCTCCGCGTTTCGGAGGCCGAGCGGCGCCAGGCAAAGCACGACATTCAGCATGTCGAGGATATCGTCATCGAAATGCTCCGTAATGCTCGCGATGCCGGCGCCGACAAGGTCTATCTCGCTACGACCAAGGAGGACGGCGTCCGCACGCTTGTCTTTCTGGATAACGGTTCGGGCGTTCCGCAGGATATGCAAGAGCGAATCTTCGATGCCCGCGTTACCTCCAAGCTCGAGAGCATGAAGATGGACCGTTGGGGCGTTCACGGTCGTGGCATGGCACTGTTTTCGATCAAGCAGAACACCGACGAGGCCCGTGTGGTCGCGTCCGGTGTCGATCTTGGTTCAGCCTTTAAGGTGAGCGTCGCGGCCGACCGCCTCAGTGAGCGTGCCGATCAGTCCAGTTGGCCCCAGGCCGTCAAGGATGAGGACGGACGTTATGTCTGTGCTCGCGGTCCACATAATATTATTCGCGCTGCTTGTGAGTTTGCGCTCGAGGAGTTGCGTGGTTGCGATGTCTATCTTGGTTCTCCGTCTGAGATTGCCGCGACCCTTTATGCTCAGGCGTCAAGCCGGCTTGATACCTCTCGTCTCCTGTTCATTGATGACGAGAGCGAGCTTCCGGTTGTCGATCGTTTAGGCCTTGCTTCTGATGCCGAGGACTTTATCCGTATTTGTTCGGGTTTGGGTCTTGAGATGTCCGAGCGCACGGCCCATCGCATTTTGGCAGGGCAGATTAAGCCCGTTCGCGGTGTGACCGCGCGTCTGCTGCGCGAGCGTGATTCGTCCTCGCATGCGCCGGCTCCTGTCGATCTCGCGAAGGATCGTCGCGGGCTACGTATTGCCAAGGATGACATGGCACAGTTTTCGCGTGCTGTGGAGCGCGACTTTAATGACCTTGCTGCCCGGTACTATCTCAACCTTTGCGGTGACCCAAAGATTCGTGTTTCGCGTGATCGAATCACCGTGACCTTTGATCTTGCCAAAGAGGAATAGTGCCTTTACCGAGTCCACTCGGTACGATACAGTTATTGCAGTTAAAACGTACTTTTAAATGCAGGAGTTTCTTCATGGATTGCCTGAAGGTATCAAGCAAATCATCGCCCGCGTCCGTTGCCGGCGCCATCGCCGGCATGGTCAAGGATGGTGTACCCGTCAACATCCAGTGTGTCGGCGCCGGTGCCGTCAACCAGGCCATTAAGGCCGTTGCTATCGCGCGCGGTTTTTTGATTCCAACTGGTTTTGATATTTCCTGCGCGCCCGTGTTCTCCGACATCCTCATTAACGGGGAGTCGCGCACGGCCATCCGCCTTTCTATCTATGTTCACCAGATCAATCGAGCTGCTATGGATAACGTCGTCATGGATGATGTTAAGCCTGTGGCATAGCTTCTGCTTGCCTCGTTTCGCTCCCCATCGTTAGGACTTATGCACATGGACCAGCGTTCCGTACGCGATATTCTTACCGGTAAAACCTACTTTATCCGCACCTTTGGCTGCCAGATGAATCAGCACGACTCTGAGCGCGTGAGCGGTCTGCTTGATTCGTATGGCTGCCTCATGGCGCTCGATCCTGCGCATGCCGATATCGTTGTCTTCATGACGTGCTGCGTGCGCGAGGCCGCCGATACTCGCCTGTACGGTCAGTGCAATTCCTGCAAAAGCCTGCCGCCTTCGCCTTCGGGCAAGCGCGTGGTTGCCGTTGGCGGTTGCATCGCGCAGCGCGATGGCGAGGGCCTGCTCACCAACGTCGATAACGTCAATGTCATCTTTGGTACGCATTCCATTGCACATGTGGCCGAGCTCATTGCCGAGGCGTTCCTTGATGGTAAGCGTCATATCCGCACCAATGAGCATGAGGATACGGATGCCATGAGCATGCCGTGGCATCGCGAGACTCAGTATCACGCCTGGGTGCCCATCATGACGGGCTGCAATAATTTCTGCACCTATTGCATCGTGCCGTACGTGCGCGGTCGCGAAAAGAGCCGCCCCTTCGAGGAGATTGTCGACGAGGTGACCGGTTTGGTGCGCCAGGGCGTGCGTGAGATTACGCTGCTGGGCCAAAACGTTAACTCATATGGTCGCGATCTGTTTGGCAAGCCGCGTTTTGCCGATCTGCTGCGTGCCGTGGGCGATACGGGCGTGGAGCGCATCTTCTTTACGTCTTCGCATCCCAAGGACCTGTTGCCCGAGACCATCGACGCCATGGCCGAGACGCCTGCCGTTATGCCGCAGCTGCACTTGGCCGTCCAGTCCGGTTCGACGCGGATCCTCAAAGAGATGAATCGCCGTTATACACGCGAGGACTATCTGGGCCTTGTCGATCGCATTCGCAACCGCATGCCCGATATCGCGCTCTCGACCGACATTATCGTTGGCTTCCCGGGCGAGACTGAAGAAGACTTTGAGCAGACGCTCTCACTTGCCGAGACGGTCCGCTATGCTCAGGCCTATACCTTCATCTATTCCAAGCGCGCCGGTACCCCGGCCGCCGAGATTGACGATCCTACGCCGCATGAGGTTATTCTCGAGCGTTTCAATCGCCTGGTTAAGGTTATCGAGACCACGGCACACGAGTATAACCAGGGCGAGCTTCATACTGTGGTTCCTGCGCTCATTGAGGGAACGAGTAAAAAGAACGATGCGGTCCTGCTGGGCAAGAGTCCCAAGAATCAGACCGTGCATGCGCCTATCCCAGAGGGTTACAGCATCGATCAGCTTGTTGGCAAGATCGTTGATGTTGACGTTGACGTTGCCAAGACCTGGTATTTGTCCGGTTCCGTTGTGGGCGAGCCGCGCTAATGGTTTCTCCCGGGGCAGGTCTTTCCGCCGTTGCGATCGTCGGTCCGACGGCGGTTGGTAAGAGTGATGTTGCCGACCGTTTGGCAGCTCGTCTTTCGTCCGAAGTGCTGTCGTGCGATGCGATGCAAATCTATCGCGGCATGGACATCGGTACCGCAAAGATGGCGCCCGATGAGTGTACGGCGCCGCTGCGTCTCGTCGACATTGTAGAGCCGGGTGTGGCATATTCTGCTGCGCTTTATCAGGCTGACGCTCGCGCGCATGTTGAACGTCTCCTTGGTTCGGGTTGCCTGCCGGTTTTTTGCGGAGGTACGGGGCTATATCTCAAGGCAGCCCTCGATGAGATGGACTTTCCCTCGGGTGAACTTGAGGACGATCGCCGTGCGGGCTATCAGGAGCTTGCCGAGCGTATTGGCGAGGAAGAACTGCATGCCCTGCTTGCCGAGCGCGATCCAGAATCGGCTGCTGTTATTCATCCCCATAACGTGCGCCGTGTGATTCGTGCGCTCGAGATGCATGATGATGGTATCTCCTATGCACAGCAAAAAAGTCAGTTTAGTTTTCCGCGCGAGCATTATCATGCCCTATGGTTTGGTCTGACGCGTAATCGCGAGGTGCTCTACGAGCGCATTAATCTGCGTGTCGATCTGATGTTTGAGCAGGGTCTTGTCGATGAGGTCCGCGGTCTTATGGACCAGGGCTTGGGGGATGCCCTGACGTCGATGCAGGCAATTGGTTATAAAGAGGTCATTGATGCTTTCAATGGCGTGATGAGCATGGATGAGGCTCGCGAACTCATTAAGATGCGTTCGCGTCGTTATGCCAAGCGTCAGCTTTCGTGGTTTAAGCGCGATGACCGTATCGTGTGGTTTGATATGGATGAATGTACGATCGATGAGGTCGTTGAGGATATCGTGCATCGTATTGAGGCTGCCTAATGGCCCGTTTCCCCCTTGTTCCCACGGCACCCGAGCCCGAGCGTGCCATTTTAGTTGGTGTTGAGTGGCGCGACAATGCATGGCCGCTCGATTGCTCGCTTGATGAGCTGGAGCGTCTTGCCCACACAGCTGGTGCCCAGTGCGTGGCACGCTTGTCGCAGCGTTTGGTAAAGCCGTATCCTAAATCGTTTATCGGTTCCGGTAAGGTTGAAGAGCTGTGCGGCCTGGTGCATCGCATGGATGCCGATGTCGTTATTTTTGACGACGACCTGACCCCCTCGCAGCAATCCTATTTGGAGAAAGCCGTGGGCGAGCCGGTAAAGATTATCGATCGTACAGCACTGATCCTGGATATCTTTGGCCTGCATGCTCAGACGCGTGAGGGACGCCTGCAGGTACAGCTGGCACAGCTTCAATATTTGTTGCCTCGCCTGCGTGGCATGTGGAGCCATCTCGCCAAGGAGCAGACGCGCGGCGGCATCGGCTCACGTTTTGGTCAGGGCGAAAGTCAGCTCGAGGTCGACCGTCGCCTCATTCGTAATAAGATCGCTGCGCTTCGTCGTGAGCTCAAGCAGGTTGAACAGCGTCGCGATGTTCAATCCAAGAGTCGCATTGAGTCACCGGCGTTTCGAGTCGCGTTAGCCGGTTATACCAATGCCGGTAAATCGACGTTGCTCAATCGTCTGACTGGATCTACGGTACTTTCGCAGGATAAGCTGTTTGCTACGCTCGACCCGACGACGCGTTCGTATCGTCTGCCCGGCGGTCGCGGCATGACGATTACCGATACCGTCGGCTTTATTCAAAAGCTGCCGCATGGTCTGGTCGATGCCTTTAAATCGACGCTGTCCGAGGTTTTGGGTGCCGATCTAATTCTCAAAGTCGTAGATGCGTCTGACGAGGATTATGAGCGGCAGCTGGAGGCTGTCGAACGCGTGCTTGATGAGATCGGCGCCGGAGAGCGTTTAACGCTGACCGTATTCAATAAAATCGATCTTCTCGATAGCGTCGATCGATTGAGTTTCCGTCGTCGTTATCCCGAAGCCGTTCTGTTCTCGGCCCAAACGGGCGAGGGGCTCGGCGATCTCGTTGATCGCATTGCTCGCGAGGCTGCTGCCACCGATGTACTGCTTTCAGCCGACATTCCATATCGTGAAGGTGCGCTCATCACACTCGTGCATGAGCAGGGAACCCTTTTGCACGAGGAATATCTCGAGGACGGCGTTCGCATTGTGGCGAAGTTGCCGGCTCGTATTGCACCGCGGCTCGAGCGTTATCGCACCGAGTAGACGAGCTCCAAAATGCCCAGAATGATGGGCTGATGCAGCAGATAAAAGGGGAGTGCGTGACGTCCAAGGTTGGCGAGCGCCGGCAGAGGGTTGGCGTAGGCCCAGCTAGGGACGGTCTTATCGATTCCCTGCGCTATGTGTGCGGCGAAGTATCCTGCAAGATACATAAAGATAAACGGGATGATGGGGTAGTAATCACCTGAGACAAACCCAGGGCTCGGAAATCCCAGCCACGCCAGGTAGGGGACAGGGTAGGTCGTTTTGGGGATGCTCCAGGTGAGGGCGAACAACACAAGGCATAGGGGCATGATCCATCTCGCCGATATCTTCTTAAGGACGGGATCGGTCAACGCCACGATGCCTGTGCATGCGGCCATGCAGTAGATGATGCCAAAATTAACCGAATCGTCGACTGAGACAAGTGCTGTTGCCAACCAGACGACGAGTGCTGCTAAGGCGTATTTGGCGGCACGTTTGATATTGTTGCGCGAAAGGGTGCACATCCAACCCGCGATAAACAAAAATACCCAGCTGATGCTGGCGCGCCAGATGTCTTGAAAGACTGACTGGGTAAACCAAGGCATATCCCAGCCGTACAGGTAGGCGAGATCATAGCAAGCGTGAAAACCTGCCATAGAAATCATCGTAAACCCGCGGACGGTATCCAAGATGGTTATGCGTTTTTGCATTACGAGAACCGGCGCATCAAGCCGACGACTTTGCCCAGGATAACGGGATTCGTTGCATAGATAGGCTCCATAGTGTCGTTCTCGGGCTGCAAGCGCACACGCCCCTGCTCCTTGTAGAACGTCTTGACGGTCGCTGAACCATCAATCATGGCCACGACAATTTCGCCGTTCATGGCACTCTTTTGTTCACGGACGATGATGTAATCTCCATTGAAGATGCCGACATTGATCATTGAGCTCCCATGTACCTCAAGGATAAAGGAACCCTGATCAGTGGCGATTTCGGTCGGGATAGTAAACGTGTCTTCGATATTCTGCTCGGCCAGAATGGGAATCCCAGCCGCGACGCGACCAACGAGCGGTAGCGAAACCGTTCCGCGAGGTGCGGTGGGCTCGTCAGATTTAGAAATTGAGACAGAGGAACCATCCTCGTTAAAGAGTTCCAGGGCGCGCGGTTTGGTGGCATCGCGCTTGAGTAGCCCGCGCGCCTCCAGGGCAGAGAGGTGAGCGTGCACGGTGCTGGGGGAGGAAAGGCCCACGGCAGAAGCCATCTCGCGCACGCTGGGCGGATAACCCTTCTCCTGCTGATATTCCTTGATGAAGTCGTAAATTTGCTGCTGACGCTTGGTAATTTTGCGAGCCATCAGGGCATCCTCTCTACCCATGTCAAACAAATGTTCGAATTTTGCTTGACAGGAACAACTGTTCGAAGATAATAATAACCGAACATTCGTTCTCGCGCTAGACATTTTTGTCCGCGCGGCTTGATAAAACTGTTCTCAGCAAAACACGCGAGAGGAGTACATGATGAACGCAACGAATATGGTCCAGGGAAACCTCGCCCTTAAGCTCGAGACGCCTGCAGAACCCACTTTTACGGTTGTTCAGGGTGGCCGCTCCGGCATTCAGCCTTTGACCGTAAAGCCTGCTCACAATCAGCAGACTGTAGTCGCGCCGGCCCGCGTTGCCCTGAAGGTTCCGACGATTGTCGCCGTCGCCGTTGCGCTTACGCTCTTCTTTGTCCTCGCTACGTCGGTCTTTAGCGCTCGTCACGCCGCGTATGCCGAGTCCGTTTCCAACGTTACATACGAGACCATTCGCGTTCAGCCTGGCGATTCTCTTTGGTCGCTTGCCGAGGAATATCCAATCGAAGGCCTTTCCACGCAAGAGACTTCCGACATGATCCGTAACGTCAATCATCTGGAGCATGGTTCGCTCGCCGCCGGTGCGCATCTTAAGGTTCCTGCTCGTTCGTAATCATTATCGCGTTGCGCATGGTACCCTTGTTATCGTTTAAGAGGAGGTACCATGCGCTGTCCCAAATGCGGCAAGGCACATACCCGCGTCGTTGATTCCCGTATGCAGGAGTCAAATAACACCATTAAGCGCCGTCGCGAATGTTGCTCGTGTAACTACCGCTTTACAACGTTCGAGCGATGCGAAGACCCAATCGAGGTCATTAAGTCAGACGGAACCAAGCAGCGGTTCGATCGCAATAAGCTGCTCGTCGGCTTGATGCGCGCCACCATCAAGCGCGATATCGACACTAAGAAGCTCAATGAGATTATCGACGACATCGAGGTCGAGCTGCGCTCTCGCACGCTGACGGCCGTCACGTCCCATGAGTTGGGTGACATGGTGCTCAAGCGCTTGGCCAAGATCGACAAGGTGGCGTACATCCGCTTTGCCTCGGTCTACCGCGATTTCAAAGACGTCGATGAGTTTCTGCAAGAGCTCGACAAGCTAAGGTGATTCCATGTCCAACATTACCGTCAACATAAAGCGTCTCGACCCCACCGTCGAGCTTCCCAAATACGCCCATCCCACCGATGCCGGCTTGGATCTGCGCTCCAACGAGGACTGCGTCCTGAAGCCCTTCGAACGCCGTCTGGTCTCTACTGGGCTGGCCATCGCCCTGCCCGACGGCTACGCCGGCTTCGTCCAGCCCCGCAGCGGCTTGGCTATCAAGCAGGGCCTGTCTATAGTCAACACGCCGGGCCTCATCGACGCCCACTACCGAGGAGAACTCAAAGTCATCCTCATCAACCTAGACCCCACGAACAACATCCAAATCAACAAAGGCGACCGCATAGCCCAACTCGTCATCCAAGAAGTCCCCACGGTCAACCTCATAGAAGTAGAAGAACTAGACGAAACCGACCGAGGCAAAGGAGGCTTCGGCTCCAGCGGCGTCGCCTAGGGACGCACATATCCCTCCCGCCCGCCTCCCACACATATCATTCCATGCTCAAACATTCTCGCTTCGCTTCGCTCGCTGCGAAACTGCGCGTGGAACGATATGTGAGAGAGGCGGGCGGGTGGCTACTCGCTTGAAACAATATTTACTTTTCTAGTAAGCCGATTCGACAAAGGGGCTGTCCCTTTGTCGAATCGGCTTACTGTATTTATATTTTCCTGTTTTACCTTTGCAGGTTCTAATGGAGGGGATACCGAAGTAGCTGCTAGTAAGTAAACGCAGCCGCTCTGCCGGAGCCGCCCTTATATCGTTCCACGCGCAGTTTCGCAGCGAAGCGAGAATGTTTGAGCATGGAATGATATAAGGGCGGCTCCGGCAGAGCGGCGGACATTCGACTAGCGGATATGCGCGGGTTTGCCGCCCCAGTAGAAGCGGCAGAAGGCTCGTTTGCGCTTTTGGGGTTTGCCTACGAGCTCCATGGTAGCGATGGCGATGTCCTCGGCTGCGCGTGGACGGCGCAGCACTTCGCCGTTGATGAGCAGTGCCTTGAGCGACTCGGGATGATCGTGGAGATGACGCAACGTCACGATGAGCTCTCGTGCGGTGGTGACATGCATGCTGGCGCCCATGCCGGTGAGCATGGTAGTGTTGGCCTTTTCCTGGCCATAGGACTTGCCCAGCAGAATCATCGGCAGATGCGCGCACAGGCACTCAGTAACGGTGAGTCCGCCCGATTTGAGGATTGCGAGGTCGCAGCCGTGCATGAGGGCCGCCATGTCGTCCACGTAGTCCAGAACCGTGACGTTTTCGAGCTTCATGGCGTCGAAGAGCGTCTTGAGGCGGGTGGCGTATTCCTCATCCTTGCCCGGCAAAAAGATAAAGTGCATGTCCTCAAAGCTGCGCAGGAAGGGGAGGGTGCGGTCCATCTCCGCGCGAAAGCGAACGTACGGTTGAGGTAAACTGGCGCCGGCCATTACCAGCACAATGGTCTTGTCGACGGGGAGGTTGAACTTCTGAAGTTCTTCCTTGCGACTGTAATCCGTGTCAAACCCGGCGCGAATGGGGATGCCTGTAATGCGAATCTTTGCTTCGGGGACCTTACGGGGGCGGAGCGTTTCGGCCATAAATTCGTTGGCAACACAGAATAAATCGGTGTCCTTGTGGGGCCACCATCCCTCGACTTCGTAGTCGGTCGGTACGCAGATGACCGGATAATCGATACCCGTAATTACGCGGGCGCCCACGGCAACATTGGCTGCCGTAATGTGTGTTGCGACCACGGCCATGGGCCTGCGGGTGCGGACATATTCGTTGAAGGCAGGGAACATAATACGTGACCATGCCGTGCCGCCACCCCAGAGAAGATGTCCCGTAAGCGTATATCGCCAGGTCAGGTCGTAAATGGGGCGCGTGGCTCCCGTAAAAGAAGCCGCGGTCTTATTGCCGTCGAATTTAATACGTCCAAAATCAAGGATATCGAGCACTTCAATCTCAATATCCTCGGGGATGCCATTGGTGCCGCGGATGAGGTCGAATGCCTGCGCAATCGCATTTGCGGCGGCCTTGTGGCCCGAGCCAACGGAGGCGTGCACGATGGTCACGAGAGGTTTTTGCTGAGCCAGGAGCGTGGTTTGCTCCGATTGGGGAGTGCTGTGCGTGAGCAGGGGAGCGTCGTCACTCGTCTGCGCCTGGTCCATCGATAACTCCCCTTCAGCTTTGTAATACGGATTTATCATTGTAGTGCATGAGTGTCACGTTCACGTAAATTTGGGTATGAGCGCAAAGAACGACAACGTTTCGACGAAAGGACGCTTCATGACTACCGATAAGCCGATCGATGTTGCGATTATCGGTGGCGGCCCCGCGGGCTATGCTGCCGCCATTTATGCTGCGCGTGCCAACCTGACGACGACCGTGATTGAGCAGGGCATGTCGGGAGGGCAGATCGCCACAACCAATGAGGTCGAGAACTATCCGGGTTTCCCGCTCCTGAGTGGCGCTGAACTCGGCGAGCGTTTTCAGCAGCATGCAGAGGGCCTGGGAGCACAGGTTACATGGAGCATGGTTACGGGTATCGATTACGATGCCGATGCAGCGTTGTTTACGGTGCATCACGATATGGGCGATACGCTGGCCTCGAGCGTTATCGCTTGCATGGGTGCCACGCCGCGTCCGGCAGGTTTCGCTGGCGAGGATACGTATCGCGGTCGTGGCGTTTCATATTGCGCAACATGTGACGGCATGTTTTTCCGCGGAAAACAGGTCTTTGTAATCGGTGGTGGCAATTCGGCATGCGAAGAGGCGCTGTTCCTGTCCGACATTGCCAGCAGTGTGACCATCGTGCTGCGCCGCGACCAGTTCCGTGCGCCCGATGGTGTTGTTCAGAAAGTACTCGCAAAGGACAATATTACAGTTAGGTACCAAACTAGTATTGTGGAGCTATCGGGCGAAGCCATGCCAACGACGATTACCTTTAAGGACAATGCATCCGGCGAGACTCATACTGAGTCATTTGAGCCCGGCTCGTTTGGCATCTTTGTCTTTACCGGAACGCAGCCCCATACCGAGCTTGTTGAGCATCTAGTCGATCTGGCGCCTGATGGCGGCATTCTGACTGATGAATCCATGGCGACCCGCACGCCAGGTCTATTTGCCGCTGGCGATATCCGTTCCAAACGTTTACGCCAGGTTGTGACCGCTGTTTCGGACGGAGCCATAGCGGCAACGAGCGCATACGCGTTTCTCCGTGGATAAGTACGATAATATATCTTATGTAAGGTTGCTATCTTTAAACAAAGTGGTTGGACGATGCATCAATGTGTTGTCCAACCACTTTTACTTGCCGGCTATGTGGTATGCAAAACTAGATAACCTAGAATACAATATAGAAAATGAACGGAGGACCTTTATGAACCACGTTAAACACGTTATTCCTATGTCCGATTCGTCGGTCAGTATTAAGCCTGAGGATATTCAGCCCACTGTGCTGCCCGATGCATTTATTCAGTCCGAAATCGTGCGCAAACTCAATACGTTGAGTCTGCCGCGCTATGACCAGTTGCCCAATGTGACGCTCTATCGCGACCAGGTTATTGAGTATGTTGCGCTGTGGATGGAGCCGCTGTCCATTTGCGTTGAGCAGCCCGTCATTACGCCATCGATGATCAACAACTACGTGAAGGTCGGCCTGGTGCCTGCTCCGGTCAAAAAGCAATATGGCCGCGAGCAGATTGCCCGTCTGATCGCTATCTGCATCTTTAAGCAGGTGCTACCTATTGCTGCGGTGCAGGCACTCTTTAACATTCAGCGATTGAGCTACGATGCCCCGACGGCCTTCGACTATGTGGTCGATCAGCTCGAGGCATCGATTCGTTCGGCGTTTTCGGTCGAGCAGACGCCGGTTCCCGATACGGCGCATCAGGTAACGCGGGAGTCGCTGCTTGTGCGAAGTGCAGTTTCATCCTTCGTTTCGAAGGCGTACCTGATGAGTTATCTCAAGTTCAACGGATTTAATAGCTAGCCGACGTATAAAACGGGCGGGACAAAGAGCCATCTGTCGCTTTGTCCCGCCCATATTTTTGCTTGGTTGGACTTTATTTGCCCGAAGCTACGCCCATGCCGTAGCCGATGATGAGGCCGTGCATCTCGGCGTAATAGGAATCCAGGCCGTTGCAGGGCATGATGATGGTCTTGGAGCCGGGCCAATGCTCGACTATGCGGTCAGTAAGCGCCTGGGCTCCAGCTTCGTTCTCAACGTGATCGATGATGACCTCGCCGCCCGTAAAACCCTCGGCTTCCATGGTGTCGATGATCTTGTTGAGCATCTTCTTTTCGCCACGCGTGTGCCCGACGAGTTCGATTTTACCGGCCTCGCTCGCCGTGCCCAAAATGCGGATATTGAGCTTGTTGGCAATGACGCCGGCTGCCTTAGGGATACGTCCGGCTTTGGCGAGGTTTTCGTAATTGCACAAACTGAAGAGGATTTTGCTATTCTGTTCAAGGCTATCGAAGTATGCGCAAGCATCCTCGAATGAGACATCCGGGTTGCTTGCAAGATAGCGGTCGAACAGCAAGAAAATGAGGTCCATTTTGCCGCCAGCTGCGCGTGAATTGACTAGATGAATCTGTCGGTCGGGCTCCTCGGCAAAAACCATATCGCGAGCCGTGGCTGCAGCGTTGTAGCTGCCCGACACGCCCTCAGAGATCGGCATGCAGATGGTCTTGTCTGCCAATTTGAAGAGCTCGGCCCACTCCCCTACGCTGGGACAAGCGCTCGAAGAAGCGTTCGTCTCCGCCTGAACAGCGCAGTTGAGCTCATGTACATCGAGCGAAAGGTCATCGACGAATTCACGCTCCCCCACTCGAATTTTGAGGGGCGCAAATGCAAAGGTGGTATGGGGCGCGGTCGGTTGCCAATCGCGGAGGTTACAGCTTGAATCGGAGATAAGTGCCCAGCTCATAGAGGGTCCTTTCTAATTGTTCCTCAACAATTATAACCATCTTGCAGACCGATTGGGCCGCTATCTAGTATTCAAAACTAGATAGCGCCTGCACTAAAGGCAAAAGAATGGACCTCATGACTCAAAGCCACGAGGTCCATATCCGTTTGCTTTATCTGAATAACTAGTAGCGAACGAAGATATAGTTGTTGTTCATGCCGGCGGCAACCGAGCTGATGATAACACCCGTGTTGTAGTCGGAAGCATGAATCATCTGACCACCACCGATGTAAATGCCGGTGTGGTACGAGTTGACCACAACGTCACCGGGCTGCGGATCGGACACACGCGTCCAGCCCATAAAGGTACCCGTGGTGCCCAGGCGGCAATAGCGACCCGTGAGGCAATAGCTAACAAAACCAGAGCAGTCGAAGCTGTTCGGTCCAATGCCGCCCCAGGAATAGGCGCAACCAAGCTTGCTGTATGCACGCGAGACAACAGAACCGCCATCGACGGACTGGCTCGGAGCAGAAGGCGTCGGAGCCGGAGCAGGCGTGGAGGGCTGCGGCGTCGGAGCAGGTGTCGGCGTAGGAGCCGGAGTGTTACCGCCCTCGTTGTTGTTATTGCTGGTCTGACCACCGTTGTTGGTGTTCTCGGTCGTACCGGCAGTCTCGTTGCTCACCGTGGCCTTCTCGGCAGTGCTGGCGTTAATGCCCGCCTGCAGTGCGGCGTTGGCCTCGGCCTCTGCGGCAAGCTCGGCCTGCAGCTGCGAATCCAGGGAGTTCACAACGCTTTGGGCTTCAGCCTGCTGGGCGTTAAGCTCGTCGACCTTCTTTTGCGTGGTGGCGACGTTCTTCTCTTGCTCGGCCTGCTTATCGGTGAGCTGCTGCTTAAGCTCCTTGACCTCTTGAATGGTCTGAGCCTGCTTATCGGAAACTTTGCCGTAGTAGAACAGACGGTTGAGCATATCGCTCAGATCGTCAACGCCCGTCAGAACCTGAAGCAGGCTCAGACCGCCGGTCTTGTACTCGCCGGCGACATAGGTCGAGAGCTTGGCCTGACCGTCAGCAATCTCCTGCTGCTTTTGCGTGATCTCTCCGGCAGTCTGATCGAGCGCCTGCGTCTGCGTGGCGAGCTCATCGTAAATCTGCTGGGTTTGGGTACCGATCTGCTCGAGTTTCGTACGAGCAGCGGCAAGGTCGGATGCGGTATCGGCGTAGGCAGGAGCCGCGAGGCCCAAGCCCAAAACACAAGCGAGGGTTGCCGTAGCAGCGCAGCGTGCCATGTTTTTGTGCGTGTTTGCTGTGCGCATGTAGCTTCCTTTCCAGTAACTAAGGGTAACGGCTAGTCTACCGTCACCAGGCTAAAGAGCTCCACATCGTCATCAGACGGCGTGAGCTTCTCGCGCGGGTTGAGAAACGCAAGCTCAAGGATACACCCGTAGCCCACAAGCTTTGCGCCCATATCTCGCACAAGTTTACCTGTTGCCTCGACGGTTCCGCCCGTCGCGACCAAGTCGTCCAGAATCAACACGGTATCTTTAGAGGTAATGGCATCGGCATGGATCTCGATAGAGTCGGTGCCGTATTCGAGCTCATAGCTCTGGCTCACCGTCTTGCGGGGCAGCTTACCCGGTTTACGTGCGGGAACAAAGCCGGCACCAAGGGCTACAGCCACCGGTACGCCAACCATAAAGCCGCGAGCCTCGGGACCTACGACCTTGGTGATTCCCATGCCGGCAAAGTGCTCGGCTAGGGCATCGGTCATGGCTTTGAGCGCCTCGGGGTTGCCAAAGAGCGGCGTGATGTCTTTGAAGATGACTCCGGGCTCGGGATAGTCGGGGATGTCGACGATTTGAGATTCGAAGTCGTACATTGCATGACCTTTCAATGGGTTGCCGAAATATCAGCAGCGATTATTTGTCCGCGGTGGCGGTGCCGGATTGTGAAGGTGCGACGACCTTGAGCGGCTTTACGAGAGAATCCTCGTTCGAAGCCGGCGCGGTAGTTTCTTCGTTTTTGGCCTTGGTGGACTCGGAGCGAGCAATTTCCTCATCGAGTGCATCGATGTCGGCGTCCTCGACCACGGCGTTGAGCGATTCAAAAACGCGGTTCTTGAGCAGCGCAGTGTGCACACCCTCGGTCAGGTCGTGAAGCTTTTTAAACGCACGTTCGAGCTTGGCGTCGCGCTCGTCATCGGAGGTATCCATGCCAAGCATGCTCACGAGCACCTGCTCAAACATCGAAGACTCGCGGTTTGCCGACGATACGTACTGACGCAGGTTGCGCGGCTCGATATGGAAGCGCGACAGCTCGGAGCAGTAGCGGATGATAGGAAAATCGCGACCATCGACAAGCTCGCGATTCTGCGGGCTCTTGATGATACGAATGAGGTCGTTCTCGGCGAGCGAACGGATAAACGAGATCTCGACGCCCAGCATATCGGGAATGGTCTCGATGGGATGCAGCTTTTGCTTGGTCTCTTTGGGCTCCGTCTTGAGCGGAACATCGGACAGTAGGCCCACCTCGTAGGCGAGCGTAGACAAGTCCGTGGCGTTTTCCAAGCGCTGCTTAATCACGTTGAGCGGCATATAGCGGGTCTTCTGCAGGTGCAGGATGACCTCCAGGCGGTCAACGTCCTCCTTAGAGTACTGACGGTATCCCTTAGGCGTACGATGAGGGGTAATGAGCCCCTCATCTTCTAGAAATCTAATTTTTGAGTTCGAAAGATCGGGGTATGCGCCTCGAAGTAGGTTGACGACTTGGCCGATACTCAGATAGTTGCGTTCGGCCATGCCCTACTCACCGGTTTCGATGCGCTCCGGCGTGCTCTCGTGGTAGATGAGCGTAAACGTACCGATCTGGACGGAAGAACCGTCGTGCAGCGGGGCTGCATTGACGATGGCACCGTCGACCCAGGTGCCATTGAGCGAGCCCAGGTCCTCGATGCGAGCGCCGAGGCCCTCGCGGATAATGCGCGCGTGGCTGCGCGAAACGGTCATGTCATTGAGGAAGATGCCGTTTGCAGGATCGCGGCCGATGGTGGTCACGTCGTCCTCGAGCTCAAAGGCGGCACCGGTCTGCGGACCCTTGACGATGGACAGAACGGGGGCGGTGATGCGCACGTTGGCCATGAGGTCGGGAACGGTGACGTCGCTTGAAGGCACGCGGAATACGCAGGTAACGTCAGCAGTCTTATCATTCTGAGGCATATTGTTAACCATGTTGTCCATGACAACCCCTAACTTATCGCGGACGAGCCGCAAATAATGAACCGTACGTAATCATACCCCAACGAATCAGTCTTCGATTTCGGGGTTCAGAAAGTCGATGTCCTCGTCCTCGGGATGCGCGAGAGCCTGTTTAATGGCCGCTCCGCCCTTAATGGAGTAGATGACAGCGGTGAGCATGGAGAAGATCACGCCGCCATACACAAAGAAGATGCCGAGGGGCACCGAGCTTCCGTTGAGACCCGGGAAGGCCGCGAGGGTCGGAGGTAAAAGGTGCAGGCCGTCAATAACGGGGAACCCGAGCAGCATGAGTGAGAAGCCGGTCATGAGCAGCGCAGTGGCAATTTTTCCGGGAAAGACGACATCGATGGGGCGAGGGTGATAATGACGCACGATAAGCGTGCCGATGCCCAGATAGATGTCGCGGCCGATAATGAGCACGCAGACCCAGATGGGCAGCTCGCCGCGGACTACCAGGCCCAGCACGCCGGTGAATAACAGCGCACGGTCGCAAATAGGATCCATGACCTTGCCGAGCCACGAGACCGTCTTAGTCATGCGGGCGATCTGACCGTCCATCCAGTCGGTGGAGGCGGCAACGGCGTAGATAACGATGGCGATGACGCGGTTGTTATCCGTCACAAACAGGTACAGAAATACCAGGGTGAGGATCAGGCGCGTAAAGGTTATGAAATTGGAGATCGTAAAGATCTTATTCGACGGGTAATCGGAAGTGCCGATAAGCTCCTTTTTGATCTTCTTTTTGATGCCCACAGGACTCCCCCGCTGGTTAACGACAAAACTTTCGATACTATACCCGTTCCGGCGATGTCTATCCAGCGTAAGCATAGAGAGTCCAGACATGTGGAGGGCGCCTCTGGGCTGCGCTGGATTCTGCATTTGTGTACATAGCCTCCAAAAGTGACATTTTTGGCATCTTTGGTGGCTGGTGTACACGTTTTGATTCGGTGATTACATCGATCGGGAAAGTTGTTGCTTTAAGCAAATGCGTGCGGGTCGAGATTGGCTGGCGCCAAAAGAGCCCAACGGCCGTTACGGCTTCGTTAGAAACGCGCCCCACCATGGATGGTGAACCCGAAAGGTAAGACGCGCGGGCACGGTGAATCGGCCCGCGCGCCCGGAAGAGAAAGGATAAACCCATGGGTTACATGCTCGAGACGCGTGGGCTCACCAAGCGCTTCGGCCGCGGCGACCAGGCGCAGGACGCCGTGGCCGACGTGAGCCTTCATATCCGCGAGGGCGAGGTGTACGGGCTGCTCGGTCCCAACGGCGCCGGCAAGTCGACAACGCTCAAGATGATCTGCGGGATGCTGCGGCCGACGGCCGGGGAGATCCTCTTTGCCGGGCACGCCTGGCGCCGCGAGGACCTCTACGCAATCGGCAGCCTCATCGAGGAGGCGCCGCTCTACCCCAACCTCACCGCGCGCGAGAACCTGCGCGTGCGCACCACGCTGCTGGGCCTTCCCGAGAGCCGCATAGATGAGGTACTCGCCGCCGTGGACCTCGCGGACACCGGGAAGAAGCGCGCCGGGCGCTTCTCGATGGGCATGCGGCAGCGCCTGGGGCTCGCGCTGGCGCTGATCGCCCGGCCACGCCTGCTCGTGCTCGACGAGCCCACCAACGGCCTCGACCCCATCGGCATCGAGGAGCTGCGCGACCAGATCCGCGGCTTCGCGGCGGCGGGTACGACGGTGATCGTCTCGAGCCACATCCTCTCCGAGGTGCAGCAGATGGCGGACACCATCGGCATCATCTGCGGGGGGCGCCTCGCCTACGAGGATGCGCTTCGGCCTGGGCAGGACCTCGAGGAACTCTTCATGAGCTTCTGCCGGGAAGGGCGACGGGCGCGCGGGGAGGTGGCGGCATGACGGGCGAGAAAGGCGGCCTGCTCGCGGCCCTGCGCGCCGAGGCCCTGAAGTCGCGCCACGCGGCACCGGTTCGCCTGGCCGTGCTCATGGCGCTGCCGATGCCGCTGCTCGGCGCGATGCCCTACCGGGGCGTGCAGATCTTCAGCGCGTGGAACTACTGGTACGCGCTCTTCCTGCCCGTGTCTCTCTCGCTCGTGGTGGCGTGCGTCGCGCGGGCGGACGCTCGCACGCGGATGCGGGGGCTTCTGGGCCTGGGCTTCCCGCTCGGGCGCGCCTGGTGGGCCAAGGCGCTCTGGTGCCTCGCTCTCTGCACGCTCTCGAACCTCGTGGTCTTCGGCATCTACCTCGCGGGATCGGCGTTCTCCTCGCAGGGCCTCACGGCCGCGGGCACGCTCACGATGCTCCTCTGCGCGCTCGCCAACACGGTGACCGCGGCGTGGATGATCCCCGCAGGGCTCTTCCTCACGGCGCGGCTCGGCATGCTCGCGGGCATCTTCTGCCCGCTCGCCGCGCAGCTCGTGGGCGGGTTCGCCTGGTCGCTGGTGCCGCTGCCGCAGCTCTTTCCGCCGTCGGCGAGCATGGTCATCCCCACGAGCTTCATCCCCGTGCTGCCGAGCGGCGAGCCGCTCGCGGCGGACATGGCGCTCGGCGGGGCGCTCGCGGCGGACGGCATGCTCACGCTGGCGGGCCTTGCGGTCAGTGCGCTCGCGTTCGCCGCGCTCACGGCGGCGGGCGCGGCCTGGTTCGCGCACTCCGAGGAGAGGTGATGGCCATGTCACGACTCTCCGACCCGACGCCGCGCATGACTCTCTCGCAGGCCCTACTCTCCGAGGCCCTGCGCCTGGCGCGCTCCCCGCTCACGGCGGTGCATCTCGTCTGCGGCCTGGCAGCCGGTCTTGCCTGCGGCGAGTACTTCTCCGTAACCCGATGGGACCCGGCGCTGGGCGCGGACGCCTACGCCCAGTTCCTCGGCGCCCTCATGCCGCTCATGTCCGCCATCGTCTGCGGACTCGCCGTGGACGAGGAGCGCGCTGCCGGGCGCCTCGCCAACCTCACGGCGGTCCCCTCGCGCGGGCGCGCCGTCGCGGCGAAGCTGCTCGCCCTTGCGGCGCTCGGCGCGGGCGCGCTGGCCGTGGCGCTCGGCGTGTTCGGGGCCGTGCTCGCCGTCGCCGGGCGCCTGCCGCTCGGGCCCGCTCCGCTTGCGGCCGCCTGGGCGGGCATCGTGCTGGGCAGCCTGCCCCTCTACGCGCTGGGGCTCGGCGTGGCCCTGCGCCTCGGCCGCAACGCCGCCATCGGCGCCGGCGCGGCGGGTATGCTCCTCGCGTTCTTCTCAGTGGGCGGACTTGCGCACGGCCTCATGACCGGCGAGCTCACCGGTGCCCTAGCGACGCCCCTGAGCTGGGTGCCGCTCGCCTGGCCCGCGCGCCTGGGGTCGCTCGGGGTGGAGGCCTTCATCGACGCCGCACACGCGGCGGGCCCTCTCCTCACGACTGCGCTCGCTAGCCTCGTTCTCACCCTGGCAGCCGACGCCGTCCTTCTCGCCTGGTTCTGCCGCTTCGAGGACGGGAGGGTAGATGCGTAGGAGGCCGCTTGCCGCCATGCTCGCCCTCCTCTCCGCAGCGCTCGTCCTGGGCGGGAATGCCCTGCTCGACGCTGCGGACGACAGAGGCAATGTCCGAGAGCTCCAGCTCATCTTCTTCGGGCGGGAGTCGGACGGCGAGGGCTGGCTCGAGATCGAGGCGCGCGGCGGCTCGGGTGCGCGCTACCACGCGTGCGACGCGGCCGAGGCACCCTCGGCTGCGCGCAGGGCTCTGGACCGCTGAGTGCGGCGCTAGTACAATTCCGACGAGAGTTTCAGGAGGTCAACATGGCGAGGATACTGGCAGTGGATGATGAGCGGGCGATCCTCGACGCGCTCGCGCGCGTCCTCGGCCGCGACGGCCATGAGGTCGTCAGGGCGGCGGACCCGACGGCGGTCCCGGGGATGGACCTCTCGCGCTTCGACCTCGTGCTCTGCGACGTCATGATGCCGGGGCTCGACGGCTTCGAGCTCGTGCGGCAGATCCGCCCGGACTTCGACGGGCCCATCGTCTTCCTGACCGCGCGCGTGGCCGAGGAGGATGCCGTGGCTGCCTACGGCCTGGGCGCCGACGACTACGTCCGCAAGCCCTTCGGGGCCGCGGAACTGCGCGCCAAGGTCGCGGCCCATCTACGCCGTGAGCGCCGGCCGCGCTCGCACGCCCTCTCCTTCGGGGAGGTGCGGATCGACCTCGGGGCGCGCGACCTCGCCGTGGGCGGCGAGACCGTGCCGCTCACGCCCACCGAGTACGCCATCTGCGAGTACCTCGCGCGCCACCCCGGGCAGGTCATGAGCCGCGCGCAGATCCGCGAGGCGGTGCTCGGCTGGGAGAGCGACGCCGACGACGCGGCCATATCCATGCAGGTCAGCCGCGCCCGGAGGAAACTCTCCGAGGCCGGCGCCGATCCGATCGCGACCGTCTGGGGGATGGGGTACAAGTGGCAGCTCTAAGGACCGGGGCGCGAGGTCGCGGGGGCATGCCGCTCTCCTTCGTCATCGCGCGCTACTTCGCCTACGCGTTCGCGGCGGTCGCCACGGCGTGGCTCGCCTCGTTCATGGCGCTCTCCGCAGCGATCAACGCGGGCTTCGTCTACGAGGCAAGCTGGGGGCCGGCCAATGCGCGCGAGGTCGCGGAGGGCCTGGCACGCGACGGCGTCTGCGGACAGCAGGACGTGCCGACGGCGTACCGCTACCTCATCCTGAATAAGGACGGATACGTGCTGATGACAGACCTCGAGGGCACGCGGCTCGAGGACGCGACGGAAATGGCCCGTGCGGCACTCGCCGCGGATCCGGGCACAGTGGAGATCGAGGGCGGGGGCTCGGGCCTCACCTACGCCGCGTTCCCGCTCAAGGGCGGCGGGGCCTGCGCACTCGCCAGCGAGTACCTGCCGCAGTGGGTCTCGCGCGACCTCGCCGGCCTGCTTCCCAACCCGCAGAATCTCATGCTCGTCGGCGCCGCTGCGGGAAGCGCGCTCGCGCTCGCGCTCGTGGCGCGCCGCGCGAGCCGCGTGATCTCGCGCAAGATGGCGCCGCTCGCGGAGGCGGCGGGGCGCGTCGGCGCGGGGGAGCTCGACTTCGCGGTCGGCAGCACCAACGTGCGCGAGGTGAACGACGTCCTCGCCGCGATGGATGCCATGCGGGCCTCCCTCGCCGAGTCGCTCGAGGCCCGCTGGGCCGCGGAGCGGGGGCAGCGCGAGCAGATGGCGTCGCTCGCCCACGACCTCAAGACGCCGCTCACCGTGCTGCGCGCCAACGCCGACTTCGTGGCGGAGGAGCTGGAAGACGAGAAAGACGCCGACCTCGCGGCCGCCGCGCGCGACATAGCCGGCAGTGTCGAAAGGCTCGACGGCTACGTGCGCCTGCTCATCGAGGCCTCGCGCGGGTCCGGCGGGGCGGAGAGGGCCCCCATGCGGCCGGCCGAGCTCTGCGAGCAGGTCCTCGCCGAGGCCGCCCAGATCGCCCGGGCGCGAGGCGTGACGCTCGACGCGGCCACGGGCCCCGCTGTCGCGGGCGCGCCCGAGGCCCCGCTCGACCGAACCGCCCTGGCGCGAGCCGCCGCGAACCTCGTGGCCAACGCCGCCGAGCACGCACGCTCGCGCGTGGCTGTCTCCTGCGACGTCTCGGGCGGGCACCTCGTCATCGAGGTTGCCGACGACGGACCGGGCTTTTCTCCCGCCGCCCTCGAACGCGGCTGCGAGCGCCTCTTCACGGACGACTCCTCCCGCTCCTCGCGTGACGGAGGCCGCCACTACGGGCTCGGCCTCCACGTCGCCTCCGAGGCCGCGAGCGCCCACGGGGGCTCCGTCTCGCTCGCCAACAGCCCCTCGGGCGGCGCGGTGGCCACCATCGCGGTCCCCCTGTGCGGGGCCTGACGACTTCCTCGTTGTCTACCTCGACTGCGATATGTCGCTCACTGAGGCCGCGACGAGATGGTGCTGCGTCTGCCCCGTTTGGTGCTTCTAGTCTCATCTGCATCTACTGTAAGGCCCCTGCACCCTGCAGGGGCCTTTCTTTTGTCGATTGCTCGAACAATTTGAGGTTCATGGCAAGGTGGTCAGTTTGAGGAAAAATGGGACCATACAGCGGCTCTCAGAGCGTCTGCCACACTCCCCCGCCATTACCTCTGCGGGGTCCTCGTGTAGAGCTCATTCCTCTTGGCGTTTCGCTGCAACAGCCAACTTGTCCACCGATCAAGTGAACTACTGGAATAAATACAGCGGCACGCTTGTTCGTTACAGTCGCTGTATCTGTGTAAATCTCCATGATAAATGCCGCTCGTTCACGGCGTGTACCTGCTGCGCGTATGTAGATTCATATCGCGTTAATAAATCGGCTCAAGCGTGTGCAAAACGCGCAAGTAGCCGAAAAAGGCGATTATCGCGCAGGTAGATTTTTGGCACCCTGTTGCTTACTGAAAACTAAGCAATTGCTTAAAACAAAAAAGGTCAGGCACTAGGTGCCTGACCTGCAAACTTCTGGTCGGGACGACTGGATTCGAACCAGCGACCCCTTGACCCCCAGTCAAGTGCGCTACCAAGCTGCGCCACGTCCCGAAGCTTTTGTTTGTTGCTCTGCTCTCGCTCGCAACAGGGAGTATATTAACCCGAAACTTTGTCCTTGTGCAAGAACTTTTTTACAAATTTTGAAGCAAGTCCAAAATTGTATCTGCGAGCTGGGGTTTTGTTAGCACAGGAAGTTCTTGGGTGCCCGTTGTGCTCACAATCCAGGCCTTGTTCGTGTCGGTTCCAAAGCCCGAATCGGCGCGTGAGACATCGTTGGCGATAATGGCATCGCAACCCTTACGCGCGAGTTTGCGCTGCGCGTACTCCACGACGTTATCGGTCTCGGCCGCAAAGCCGATCACGCACCGCTCTCCCTTTTGGCGCGAGAGCTCGGCCAAGATATCGACCGTCTCGACCAGTTCGATGCGATCCAGGCGTTCGTTGGCCTTTTTGAGCTTATGGTTGGCAGGGGCCGCGGGGGTGTAGTCGGCGACAGCGGCCGCACAAATGGCCGCATCGGCCGTCTGAAAGGCGCTCAGCGCCGCCTGCAACATCTCTGCGGCGGTTTGCACGCGCACGCACTCCACGCCGCGGGGAACGTCGAGCAAAGTCGGTCCCAGCACGAGCGTGACGGCGGCGCCGCGGCGCGCGGCCTCCTCCGCCAGGGCGATGCCCATCTTGCCCGACGACCGGTTGCCAATAAAGCGCACAGGATCGATCGGTTCGTGCGTGGGGCCGGCGGTAATCACGATGCGCTTGCCCGCCAGGTCTTGCGGCACGGGATTGAGCACCCTGCAGACGGCCTCGACGATGTCCTCGGGCTCGCTCATACGGCCCGTGTCCACGTCGCCGCAGGCAAGGTAGCCGCTTCCCGGACCCACCACATGCACGCCGCGGTCGCGCAGCGTGGCCATATTGGCCTGCGTCGCCGGCGCCTTCCACATGCCGTTGTTCATAGCGGGTGCGATCACGATGGGTCGCGGCGTTGCCAGCAGCGTGGTGGAGATGAGGTCATCGGCGATGCCGTTGGCCATCTTAGCGATGATATTGGCAGTGGCAGGCGCCACGACCACCAGATCGGGCTCCTGCGCCAGCGAAATGTGGTGGATGGGGTCAGACGGGTCGTCGAATAGCCCAACCGCGACCGGCTCATTGGTGAGCGCACGGAAGGTGAGCGGCCCCACGAACTCCGTGGCATGCTCGCTCATAACGACCTTGACGCGCGCACCGCGCTTTTGCAGCAGGCGCACGATATTGCACGACTTATAGGCGGCGATCCCGCCGGTAATGCCCAGCAGGATCGTTTTTCCCTCAAGTTGCATTGAATTGTTGGATGCCGCCGTCATCGTTAGGCTTCCTTGCTCGGGAGTACCAGGAGACGGTGGCAGTACGGGCAGTGCGTAATCTCGCTTCCGTCGTGGTTCAGGTCGCTCATGGACGATGCCTGCAGCGCGGTGTGGCAGACCGTGGGGATGTTGCCCTGGATGGTCTCGACGGCCAGGCCGCGGAACTGCTTGAGCAGACGCTCGTAGTCGGTGAACACGTCGGCCGGCAGCGTGGCAGCAAGCGCGGTGCGCTCTTTAGTGGCGGCGTCAATCTGAGCCTGAAGGTCGGCAGCCTTGGCGCGGGCGGCCTTGGTATCGGCCTTCACGCCCTCCTCGAACTTGGCGATGATGGCCTGCGCGCGGGCCTCTCGGTTGAGCGCCTCCTTATGGGCGACAACGACGTCCTTGCGGGTGTGCTCAATCTTGTCCAGACGCTTGGCCAGGGTGGCGAGTTCATTCTCCAGGTCCTGGACCTCGCGGTAGTCGGAGCCGTCGACGTGGCGCTTCTTGGCAGCCTCGATGGCGTTGTTGGTCTGGATCTCGGTGGTGTTGAGATCGTCGAGCTCAATGTCCAGATCCTTGCGCTGGGCGTAGAGCTTGGTCATCTCGGACTTGAGCTTCACATAGGTCTTGCGCTTGGAAGCGAGCTCCTTGAGCTCCGGCATATTGGCAAGTTCGCTCTTGTTGCGGGCGAGCTCCAAATCGATCTGTTGCAGCTTGAGTAGCGTAGCGCCGGCGCTCATAAGTTCTCTCCTTTTGTCACAGTCCACCATTGGCAAGGGTTCAGTATTTTAATCGCATGACTGGGGTCGACCCCGGCGTCAACTGCAGAGTTCATCAATATATCAACGAACGGCTCCTCGGAGCGGTCGTGGCCGAGCAAGATCACCGGCAGCCCGCGCAAGGCAAGGTCTTGCGCCACGTGGTAGCCCGTCTCGCCCGTCACGACAACATCTGCGCCCGCGGCGATGGCGAGCTCTCCGAAGTCGCCCAGGGAGCCGCCCAAAATGGCGACGGTGCGGCACGGGTGATCGGCCTCGCCCCATACGCGCGGGTCGCTGCCGAAGGCCGTGACAGCACGGGTGGCAAGATCGCGCAGCGTGCACGAGTCGTTGAGCGTTGCAAGCGCGCCCAGGCCGGTGGCCTCGGGGTCGTCCACGTGCTCCAGTGAGCTCACGGGTGCGGCACCCAGCAGCTTGCTCAGGCAGACACGGGCTTCGTGCGAGCGGTCCAGGTTGGTGTGGAGCGATATGATGCTCACGCCGCAACGCGCTGCCTCGTAGAGCGCCGCGCTGCATTGGGGGCGTGCGGAATCCGCCGGACAAAAGGCCTCGGGCGCCTTGATGTATATGGGATGATGCGTCAGCAGCACGTTGGCACCGGCTTCTTGTGCGCGTCGAACATTAGCCTCGGTCGCATCGAGTGCGCAGGCAACGCCGGTGATCTCCGCGGCCGGATCGCCAACAGAGAGTCCTACGTGATCCCAGCCCTCGGCGTCCGCCTTGGGGTAGCGCGTCAGCAGCGCACGTTCAAACTCGGAGACTATCATGCGGCGCCTACGATCGACAGCAGCGCTTGAGCAAAATCGTCCAGATCGGCCGGGTCCACACGGTCATCGAAGGAGATACGCAGTGCACCCAGGGCCTGTTCGCGGCCAATACCCATGGCGCTGAGAACATGGCTCGGGTCCATGCTGCCGCTCGAGCAGGCGGAACCGGCCGATACCTCAAAGCCGGCGGCATCGAGCTTGACGATGAGCTCCTCGGAGTCCATGCCGTCGACGTAGATGGAGACCATGCCCGGCAGACGATCGGCCTGTGCGTAGTCGCCCATGGTGGCATGAATACGCGGATGAGCCGTAAGCGTGGCGTAAAGCTTGTCGGAAAGAGCTTGCAGCGTCGTACGCTCCTGGGCCACGCGGGGCGCCAACGTGCGGGCGGCAGCGGCAAAAGCCAGCTGTGTACGCAGGTCCTGCGTGCCCGCGCGACGTCCGGCTTCCTGTCCACCGCCAAAAATGCGGGGGCGCAGTGGCGTGCGGGTCTTAACGTAAAGCGCGCCGGATGCCACAGGACCGCCAATTTTATGGGCGGCGACGGACATAGCATCGAAGCCCAGCTCGGCGGCATCGAGCGGAATGTGCAGATACCCCTGGATGGCATCGGTGTGGAACAGGGCGCCCACGGTATGCGCGGCCGCGGCAAGCTCGCGGATGGGCTGCACCACGCCGGTCTCGTTGTTGGCAACCATGATGCTCACGAGCGCCACGTCGTCGCCTAGTAGCTCGACAAGCGCAGCAGGCTCAATGTAGCCCGCGCGGCAGGGCTGCACCAGGTCGACGGTAAAGCCGGCGGCACGCAGCAGCGGCAGGTTGTCCAGAATCGAATCGTGCTCGATGGCAGATACGATCACGCGGTTACGCTTGCGATCGCGCTGACGAGCGCCCTCGGCAAGACCGAGCAGCGCCAGCTGGTTTGCTTCGGTGCCGCCGTTGGTCAGTACAATCTCGGACGGGCGGACGCGTGCGCCAAAGCTATGGGCGATCTCGCGACGGGCAACCTCCAGGCGCGCGGCGGCCTTGCGGCCGAGCGAGTGCAGCGAGTTGGGGTTGACGCCTGCAAGCTCGCTGTCGTCATATTCGCGCTGCGCAAGGAGCGCCTCGGCGCGCATGGGCGTCGAGGCGGCATAGTCAAGATTCACGGGTATGCGGTTTTGACCTGCGGTCATAAGGGTTTATGCCTCCTGTGCGGCCTCGTTGCCCAGCTTCTGCAGCAGCGCAACCTCGGCAGCGGGATCTTCGGACTTAAATACGGCAGAACCGGCCACGAGCACGTTGGCGCCGGCCTTGACGACCTCGGCAATGTTCTTGGAAGAAATGCCGCCGTCGACCTCGATGAGGGGCGAAACGCCATGGCGCTCGCACATGGCCTTGAGCTCGTGAAGCTTTGCGATGGTGCCCGGGATAAAGCTCTGGCCGCCAAAGCCCGGGTTCACGCTCATGAGCAGCACCATATCGACGACGTCGATGATGCTCTCGAGCACGCACACGGGGGTGGCGGGGTTGAGCACCACGCCGGCCTTGACGCCGCGCTGCTGCAGATGCGTGAGCGTGCGGTGCAGGTGCGTGGAAGCCTCGTAGTGGACAGTGATCATGTCGGCACCGGCGTCGGCGTACCAATCGACCGTCTCGTCGGGGTTCGACACCATGAGGTGCGCATCGACCGGCACGTTGGTGGAGCGCTTGACGGCCTTGAGGATGTCAACGCCAAAGGTGAGGTTGCCGGTAAAGTGGCCGTCCATGACGTCGAAGTGCACGTAGTCGGCGCCGGCGATCTTGTCGAGCTCTCCCTTGAGGTTGGCCATATCGGCCGAAAGGACGGACGGAGCGATTTTAATGGAACCCATGGTAGAAGCCTTTCTGCGCTAGTCGGTGAGTCCGTAGAACTCTTGAGAGGGGACGCGATCGGTAAGAATCTCGAGCGCCCTATCCAAAGTAACACCGTTGTAGAGCGTTTGCTCCACGGCAAAGGTGAGCGGAATGTCTACGCCCAGTGAACGGGCGAGCTCGCTGACGCTGCGGGCGGCGACGGCGCCTTCCACCACCATATGCGTGCGCGTCTGGTACTCGTCGAGCGACACGCCGTGGGCAAACTCGTAGCCAAAGGTACGGTTGCGCGAATGCTCCGAGGTGCAGGTGGCAATGAGGTCGCCCATGCCGGCAAGTCCCATGCAGGTCATAGCTTGACCGCCGCGGGCGTGCACCAGACGGCTGATCTCGGCCAAGCCGCGCGTCATGATGAGGGCAAGTGTGTTGTCGCCCGCGCCCGAGCCCGCGGAGATGCCGCATACGATGGCGATGACATTTTTCATGGCGCCGCAGACCTCGACGCCGGTCATATCCTGCGACAGGTAGATGCGGAAGGCCGTGGACAGCAGCAGCTCCTTAAAGGTCTCCCCCACCTGCTGGTCTACACTGGCGATGACGGCGGCAGAAAGTCCGCCGCGGCAGATCTCCTCGGCATGGTTGGGGCCCGAGAGGGCCGCCACACGACGCTCGTTGCCGATCTCGCTGGCAATGACCTCGCTCATGAGCAGGCCGGACTCAGGCTCGATGCCCTTGGTGAGGCACAGGACCGGAGTCTCGGCATCGATAAACGGCGCTGTCTGACGGCACACGTCGCGCAGATGCGTGGAGGGCACGGCAAAGATGATCGCATCGGCACCGTAGAGCTCCTGGGCGAGCTCGGTCGTTGCTACCACGTTGTCCGGCAGCTCGTAGCCCACAAGGTAGCGGGGGTTGCGGTGCTCGCCATTGATGCCGGTGGCCGTCTGCTCGCTATGGGCCCACATGGTCACGCGCTCGGCTCGCGCGGCAGCAAGTCCGGCGACGGCGGTTCCCCAGGAGCCGGAGCCAATCAGCGCAACATTCATGACTCTCTCCTATTTATCGTCGGGCTCGGTGACGCGCTTGGTAAACGAGAGCTTGGACTCCTTACCGGCCATGAGCTTTTGGATATTCGCGCGATGGGCCCACACAACGGTGATGCCGATCATCGCCATGCAGAACTTGAGGCCCAGGCTGCTGTACGGAAAGACCACGCAAGCAGCGATGGGAAGACCGATGGCAGCGGCGAGTGAGCCCACCGACACAAACTTGGTGATGGCGACGGCCACGATAAACATGCCCAGCAGCGACAGGCCAATAGGCCAGTACCAGGCGAGGATGACACCCAGACCAACGGCGATACCCTTGCCGCCGTGGAAGTTGAGGTAGGGCGAGAAGATGTGTCCCCACACGGCAGCCAGGCAGATGACGCCGAGCATCCAGTCGCCGGCGGCACCGGGGGCCATAATGCTCACGGGGAAGCCGTAGCCCATGTCGGCGATAAGCGGACGTGCGATAAGGACGCAGATGGCGCCCTTAAGGCAGTCGAGCAGCAGCGTGAGCGCGGCCACCTTGGGGCCGGCTACGCGCAGGGCGTTGGTGGTGCCGATGTTGCCGGAGCCCGCCTTGCGGATGTCGGTGTGGTTAAACACGCGGCCCAAGATCAGGCCAAACGGAATCGCTCCGATAAAGAACGAGACCACGGCGCAGATAGCGGTTAGCAGAATCGGATTATGCATCCTTTTGCTCCTTCTTCCTAAAGAAGAGTCGAATGGGCGTGCCGGCAAAGTCGAAGGTCGAGCGCATGCGGTTCTCCACGTAGCGCTGGTAGGTGTCGTTGACCAGGTCACTGTGGTTGACGAAGAACGTGAACGTCGGCGGGTTGACGCCCGTCTGGGTCACGTAGTGCATGCGCAGGCGACGCTTGCCGTCTACCACGGTATGACCGAACTCGCGCAGGTCGGTGAGGAACGTATTGAGGCGCGAGGTGCTGATCTTTTGCGAGCGCGTCTTCTCGGCTGCGTCGACCATCGCCCAGATCTTCTCGACGCTGCGGCCGGTCAGGGCCGAGATGCGCAAGTACTGGGCCCAGGGAGCCATGACGCCCAGACGGCGGTCGACGGTCTCCATGCAGGCCTCGCGCTTGCGGTCATCGTCGAGCAGGTCCCACTTGTTGAGCAGCACCACGATGGCACAGCCGCGCTCGATGGCCAAGCCCATGACCTTCTGGTCCTGCTCGGTGACGCCCACGGAGGCGTCGACGACGAGCAGCGCCACGTCGGCGCGGTCGATGGCGCGCAGGCCGCGGACCATGGAGTAGTACTCGATGTTCTCGTACACGGTGCTCTTCTTGCGGATGCCCGCGGTATCGACCATGCGGTAGTGCTTGCCGTTGCGCTCGACGACCGTGTCGATGGCATCGCGCGTGGTGCCGGCAATGTTGGACACGATGGAGCGGTCGGCGCCCAGGATGCGGTTGAACAGCGAGGACTTACCGGCATTGGGGCGGCCGATGATGGCGACGTTCAGCGCATCGGGGAACTCATCGGCGACTTCGTCCTCTTCCTCCGGAAGCAGGGCCACGATATCGTCGAGCAGGTCGCCCGTGCCGTGGCCATGCAGGGCCGAGAGCGGCGTGGGCTCACCGATGCCGAGCGAATAGAACTCCCAGATGCTGTCGTTCTCGCGATCGGGGTTGTCGAGCTTGTTCACCAGCAGAAAGACCGGCTTGTCGCAGCGTTTGAGCATGCGAGCGACCGACTCGTCCTCCTCGGTGACGCCGGTGCGGCCGTCGACCACAAACAGGATGACGGCGGCTTCCTCGGCGGCGGCGAGGGCCTGGTCGCGGATGGACGTGGCGAAGACGTCATCGCTCTTGAGCGGCTCGATGCCGCCCGTGTCGACGATGGTGAACTCGCGGCCGTTCCAATCGGCCGTGTGATACGAGCGGTCGCGCGTGACGCCGCGGGACTCGTGGACGATGGCGTCCGAGGTCTGGGCCAGGCGGTTAACGAGCGTGGACTTGCCCACGTTGGGGCGTCCGACGACGGCGACGATAGGTTTCATCTGCTCTCCTTTAATGGGTAGGGTCAGTGGAAGTGTTAGAGTCGGCAGGCATAATGCCAAGGATGTGCTCCAGGGTATCGAGCAGCTCATGCGGCATTGTCGACACCACATGAACCTCCGCGCCGCGACTGGTAAGGCTTGCGAGTAAATCGTCACGATGATACTCGTCGAGCGTCATGCCGTCAGCGTTGAACATGAGCTTAGGCACAAAGAGCATAACCCCCGACAGGTCTTGGGGCAGCTGCTCAAGAATGTCACACGCGACGATGAGGCCGGTCACGTCCACGTTGCCGCCAAAGTAGCGGTTCTTGATGGCCGTGACAGTGCCGGCGAGTCCCTTGGGCGACTCCGCAAAGCGGGCCACCGTGTCGCGTGCGCTGGCGCCCGAGAGGCACAGCAGGTGCTGGCTGCGGGCGGCGATGGCCTCGCGGACGCGGGCCAGTCGCTCAGCATCGGTAGTCAACACGTCGTCGGTCTCGTCCAGATACGAGCGGATCATGCCGATGCCGTCGTAGTACTGCGGATAGCCGTCGTAAAAGTCTGCCTCGGGAGGATCGATGCCGGCGTCCAGATAGAACTCGTCGCTCATCTGGAAGGTGTGGCGGCCAAAGCGTTCGTAGGCACGGTCCTGGAAGGGCCTGATCATGGCAATGGTCTCGCGCGCCAGTTCGGGCTTGTCGCTGTATGACCAGCTAAAGCGGTTTTGGTGTTTGGTAAAACCGAGCGGCACAATGCCCAGGCTTGTGATTTGCTCATGCTCCTCGCAAAAGCGCAGGGTCTTTTCCAGCTCCTCGCCGTCGTTCATGCCGGGACACAGCACAATCTGCGCGTGAATCTCGATGCCGGCGGCCATGATGGTCTCGAGTACGTCCATGCCTCGTTGGGCGTTACGGCCCATCATACGACGGCGGACATCGGGGCTTACGGCATGGACCGACACGTTCATGGGGCTCATATTGCGTTCGATGACGTTTTGAACATCTTCGTCGGAGAGGTTCGTGAGCGTGACAAAGTTGCCCTGTAAAAAGCTCAGGCGATAGTCGTCGTCGCGAATGTAGAGCGTGGAGCGGCCGCCCTTGGGGAGCATGGTCATAAAGCAGAACACGCAGGCGTTGACGCAGGTACGCATGCCGTCGAAGATGGGGCCATCGAACTCCAAACCCCAATCCTCGCCGGGAAAGCGGTCGAGCTCGACGGGGGTGACGGTGCCGTCGCGCGGGTCGAAAACCTCGAGGTCGACGGTATCATCGTCGGCCTCCCAGAGCCATACGATCATGTCGGTGAGCGCCTCGCCGTTGACCGTGAGCACGCGCATGCCCGGCTCGATACCCACATCCCACGCGGGCGATTCGGGACGCACGTTCTTTACGAGCGCGCCCTCACCCGGCTCGGGGTCGCGGCTGCGCCCGTAATCGGCCACCTCGGCGGCATATGCGGGTACGGTCTGGTCCATGGTTAGCGGCAAAGCTCCTTGATGCGCGCGACGGCGCGCTCGATGTGTTCTTGCGGGGTGGAGGCTCCGGCAGTGATGCCGATGTGGTGAGCGTCGGTAAACCACGCGGCCTGGAGCTCAGAAGCTTCCTCGATGTGATGCGTGCGCTCGCAGGCGTCTGCGCAAATCTGCGCCAGGCGGCGGGTGTTGCCCGAGTTCTTGCCGCCTACGATGACCATGCAGTCGCAGCGGTTGGCAAGTGTGGCTGCTGCCTGTTGGCGCTCGCTCGTGGCGGCGCAGATGGTGTTGATCACACGCAGCTCCTGCACGCGCGGGGTGATAGCCGCCACGACCTCGGCGAGGTTCTGCGCGGTCTGGGTGGTCTGCACGACGAGGCCCACCTTGCCCTTGAGCGGCAGCGCGTCCGCATCGTCGGCGCAGCTCACGACCTGCGCATCATTGCCGGCGTGGCCCAGGATGCCCTCGACTTCGGGGTGGCCCGGCTCGCCCATGACTACCACGTGGTAGCCCTCGCGTACCAAGCGCTCCGCCGCCACGTGGACCTTTTTCACGTAGGGGCAGGTGGCGTCGACCACGTCGAGGCCACGCTCGCGTGCGGCTTCGATCACCTGCGGCACCACGCCGTGAGCGCGGATGATCACGGTGCCCGATGCGGCATCGTCTAGGGTCTCGGCCAGACCGACGCCCGCCTCGGCAAGCTCGCGCACCACGATGGGGTTATGGATGAGCGGACCCAGGGTGTGGACCTGAGCGTTCTCCTCCGCCTGCGGGGCGGCCGCCAGGGCCATATCGAGCGCGCGCTTCACGCCGTAGCAGGTGCCGGCGTGGGCAGCGATCTCGATGGTGGGGACGACCTCCTCAGCGGCGGCCGCAGCTGTATTCATGACGTTCTCACCCATGGCTAGAACCTGCCCGGATGCTCGGCGCACAGCTCGTCTCGCATGGCGTAGACGCGGTTCATGGCCTCGGACTCAAACCAGGTCAGGCGCTTCGTACGCTTAAGCCCGGCCGGCGCGTCCGAAAGCGAGACGGCCTTGCCGGCACGAATCCAGCACTTCTTAGGGCGCATGAGCTTTTTGCCCGCGGGCGTGATATCGGACCAGCCGCAGATGGCGAGCGGGTTCACAGGTGCCTTGCCCATCTGGGCGATGAGCGCAAAGCCGCCGTGGACCTCGGGCTTGATCTCGCGCGAGCGGATGCGCGTGCCCTCGGGGAAGATCAGGACGTCCTCGCCGCGCTGCAGCGCATGCTGAGCGGCGCGCAGGCACTTCATATCGGCAGTACCACGCTCCACGGGGATGCCGCCAACGCGGCTAAAGGCCCAGCGCACGATCTTGCTCTTGGCGAACTCTGACTTAAAGATGGGACGAATGCGGCGGCCCCCAAAGAACAGCGCCGTCTCCACGGCCAAGAGCTCGGCCATCGAGGTGTGGTTGCAGATGACCACGCTGCCGCGGCCTTCCTTGCGCTCAAACAGCAGATCGGCATCTTCGACCTTCCAACGCCACATGAGCTTGGAGAAGGCCCAAAGGATGGCCATGACTACGACGACGGTGCCGCGGATGAGCGCTGGAAACTCTGCGTAGGGGGCGTTGTAATAGTCCTCGGGCGTCTGCTTAAACAGGCGCATGGGCTACCTCCTTTGGTTGATGAGGCCCTCGATAATGCGGACGACCTCGTCGATGGTATGGGCGGTGGAGTCTACGTGCACGGCGTCCTCGGCGGGCACGAGCGGGGCGACCTCGCGGCTGCTGTCGAGCTTGTCGCGCTGCTTAAGGGCGTCGAGGGTCTCATCGACCTCGGCTTCGAGCTGCGCGGGTGTGAGCGGTTGGGCGTCGTTTTGGTGACGCTGCAGCACGCGGCGGCGGGCGCGCTCACGCGGGTCGGCGGTCAGGAAGACCTTGACCTGCGCGTTAGGGAACACGACGGTTCCGATGTCGCGACCCTCGGCCACGATATCGCGGTCCTCGGCGGCACGGCGCTGATGGATGAGCATGGCGGCGCGCACGCCCGGATAGGCCGAGACCTTGGACACGTTGGCGTCGACCTGCGGGGTGCGGATGGCGGTCGAAGCGTCCTTGCCGTCAATGGTCAGGCGCGTATCCTCGCCGGTGCCGTTGGTAAAGCGGATCTCGATCTGCTCGGCGAGGGCGTCGATGGCCGCCTCGTCGTCTAGATCGATGCCGCGGTCGAGCGCGGCGAAGGTGACGGCGCGATACATGGCGCCCGTGTCGAGCTTGTTAAAGCCCAGCTGGCGGGCGATCTCCTTGGCGATGGTGGACTTGCCGGAACCGGCGGGGCCGTCGATGGCGACGATCATGCAATGCTTCCTTTCGATGGTTGACGTGCTGCTATGGTTCGCGGGCGCTGGGGCGCGGCGGGTTGCCTAGCCTGTGTAGCGCTCGCGGTAGGTGTTGCGCTTGGGTGCGGAGCCGTGGCTGCCGTGGTGACGCGTGCGGCTGGCGGGCGTGTCTTGGGGCTTGCCGCCGTTGCGCTTGTCGCTCGCCTGCTTGGGCGGGATGCCGCCGGCCTTGAGGATCTGCACCTCGCGGTCGGTGAGCTCGCGCCACGAGCCCTTGGCCACGTCCTTGAGCTCCAGGCCGGCAAAGTTACAGCGGTGCAGGCGGATCACCGGATGGTGGATCTTGCTCAGCATGCGCTTGACCTGGTTCTTGCGCCCCTCGCGGATGATGACCTCCACGGCGGTGGTGCCGGGCTTGACGCCCTGCGGAGCCACGGCCTCGGCCTCGCGCGCGTTGATGACTCGGCAGATTGCCGGCTGGCATAGGCCGTCGTCGAGCTCGATGCCACGGCGGAGCGGGTCTAGATCGCGGTCGGACAGCTGGCCGTCAACGAGTGCCTGGTAGGTCTTATAGACATGCTTGCTGGGGTGCAGCAGGTCCTGCGATAGGTCGCCGTCGGTGGTAAAGAGCAAAAGGCCCGTGGTGTCGCGGTCCAGGCGACCCACCGGGAAAAGTCCCGGAAAGCGGTCGCGGGGGACCAGGTCGGCCACGCAAGGGCGCTCCTGCGGGTCGCTCATGGTGGTGAGGTAGCCGGTCGGCTTGTAGAGCATCAGGTACACGGCGCCCTGGTTGAGCTTTACGGGCATGCCGTCGACCTCGATGTGATCGCGATCGACATCGACCTTGGTGCCCAGTTCGGTCGCGACCTGGCCGTTAACGGTCACGCGGCCGGCGGTCATTAGGTCTTCCGAGCCGCGGCGGCTCGCCACGCCCGCGCGTGCCAAAAAGCGCTGCAGGCGCATGGTGTGCGGATAGACGGGCTGGGCGTCGGCTGCGGGTACTGCGTTGCCCATGGCGCGCGTCTCCCCCACTTCGTTAGTCCTCGTCATGCAAATCCTCCGAGGTCTCGTCGACGACCAGGGATTCCAAGTCCTCGACTGCCTCAACATCGACAACATCGGTATCGAGCAGTTCGCGCTCTTCGTCCAGGTCCTCGGCCTGCTCCTCGAGCGTGGACTGAATGCTGCGGCCGCTCAGGCGCTCGCGGATAAACTGACGCGACTGCTCGTCGGGGGCAAACTGCTCAAGATCGGGCAGGTCGCGGGTGGAGCGCAGACCGAACTTTTCCAAAAAGGCGTTGGTCGTGCCGTAGATGATGGCTTGACCGCGCTGGGGGTCGCGGCCGAGCTCGCGCACCAGACCCTTGTCCACGAGCGACGCGATGACGCCGTCGGAGTTGACGCCGCGGATGCCTTTGACCACCTCGCGCGTCACGGGCTGGCGGTATGCGATGACGGCCAGTGTTTCGAGCGCCGCCTGCGACAGCTTTTGCGTGTCCCAGCTCAGCACATAGGCCTCGACCACGTCGTGGTAGGCAGGGTGCGTGAACAGGCGCCAGCCGCCGGCGACCTCGCGAAGCTGAAAGCCGCGGTTGGCCTCCTCGTACTCAACCTTGAGCTCGGCGAGCAGCGATGCGCACTCGCCCGGGGCGATATCCAGCGCACCTGCCAGCGCGGGCGCGCTCACCGGGTCGCTCGACACCAGCAGCAGCGCCTCGAGGGCGCCTTTGAGGCTGTTTGCCTCCAGCGTGGAAAGGGTTGACATGGTTGCGGCTCCTATTCGGTGAGCTCGGGGCCCTCGCCGGGCACGTATGCCTCGGCGCCCTCGACTCGGTTGATGCAGATGGTTCCAAAGATCTCGTCCTGGCTCAGCGTGAGCGAGCCACGCTTGGCGAGCTCGAGCATGGCCAGGAAGGTAACGACGAGCTGCTCGGTGGTGGCATCGCCGTCCAACAGCTCGCGGAAGGTGCAGGTTTGGTGCGCCATGGTAAAGCGGTCGACGGAGGCCACCGTCAGGTCGAGCGGCACGCGATGCGGCGCCACGTGCTCGGCCTCCAGTAAGAAGGTCTGGCGCTTTCCGTCAAGGTCGGCACAGATGACGGCCAGACCGCGCAGGGTGATGCCAGCCAGGTAGTCGGGCATGAGCCCAAGGAACTCGGGGTCGGGGCCGGCCACACGCGGGTGCATGCGGCTTTCGGCCTGCATGCGCGCGCCCAGGGCCGCAGCCGTGCCTTTAAACTGCTTGTAGGCAATCAGGCGCTGAATCAGGACCTCGCGCAGGGCGTCGCCGTCGAGCGCGCTGAGTTCCTCGAGGTCTTCGTCGAACTCGTCATCGTCGTCATCGACTTTGCTCGGGGCCTCCTGCGGCACCAGCGAGGCGGCCTTGATGTCCAAAAGGGTTGCCGCGACCAGCAAAAAGTCGCTCGCCACGTCCAGGTCCAGCGCCTCGATGCGCTCGGCCTCGGCCAGGTACTGCTCGGCCACCTCGCTGATGGAGATGGCGCCGATATCTACTTTTTGGCGGGTTACCAGCTGCAGCAGCAGGTCGAACGGTCCGCTGTAGACCTGCGTCGACACGCGATACGACATCTTCGACCTCCTTTGACGGCGCCTTCGCGGCGCGGTTTGGGTGCATGTTGCGACCGTTTTGCACGGTCGACCTGTAAGTTTACCTTAGATGCCGGCGATTGCGAAGTTGAGCAGCTGCTCAGCAAGCGGATACACGGTAACGTCGAAATAGCGGCCGATCACATCGATGCCGGTCCACATGGGCAGCAGGTACAGTACCAGGATGAGGATAGGCATAGCGTATTGCTGCAGACGGTAATAGTTGTTGAGCGCCTTGCCCTTGAGGAAGGGCACGATGATTGACGAGCCGTCGAGCGGCGGGATCGGGATGAGGTTGAAGAATGCGAGTGACAGGTTAACCACGATAAACGTGGCGCCGAAGTTCATGATCTGTGACGCCAGGGCAAAGGAGATGCCGGTGTAGAGGTTGCCGTACGCCACGTGCATGAGTGCCGCGGCAAGGCACGCGAGTGCGATGTTCGACGCGGGGCCGGCCGCGCTCACCAGGACCTCGTCGCGCTTGGGGTGCTTGAGGTTGTTGAGGTAGACGGGCACGGGTTTGGCGAAGGCGAACACCGGGCCGCCGGCCGCGAGCATGAGCAGCGGCAGGATGATGGTGCCAAACGGGTCGATATGGTTAAGCGGGTTGAGTGACACGCGGCCGCGCGAACGGGCCGTCTTGTCGCCGAGCGCCCAGGCCGCGGCGGCGTGTGCGCTCTCGTGGATCACGATGCCCACGATGACGGCGACGGCGCTGGCGAGCAGGTTCATGAGGTAGCTGCTGGACATAGCGCTCCCCTAGCGGATGCGGCGCGAGGCGCGCGTGAGCAGGTAGTCGATCACAAACAGGATCACGGCGACGATGGCGTAATCCAGGCGGAACACGCCGCCAAAGGGCGACGTGATGACGCCATAGCCGGCGATGGCGCTCGGCAGTGCGCGCGAAAGCTCAACGACAAAGCCTACGATCTGCAGCTTGGCGGTGAGGCCGCTAAAACACAGCAGCACGGTCATCGCGCTCATAAAGATGCCGCAGATGCGACAGGCGATGGCGATGATGCTCATCGCCACGGCAGCGGCCTTACGAGAGTTCACGCGCGGTCTCCTCTTCGATCTGGGTGGAAAGCTCCAGCCATTCGTCCTCGAGCTTGGGTAGCTCTTGCTTAAGGCCGTTATATTCCCCCAGCGCGGCGTTGAACTTGTCTTGATCGGCATAAAGCTCTTCGCTTGCCATCAATTCCATAAGCTCGTCATAGCGGGCGCGCTTTTTGTCGAGCTCCGTCTCGATCTTCTTGAGCTGGTTGCGCACGCCCTTGAGCTTTTTGTTGAGCGCAGCGCGGGCTTGGGCCTCGGCGCGCTTTTGCTCCTTGGTCTTTTTGCCCTCGGCAGGCTTGGGGGCGGCGACGGGGGTGTCGGCCTGGGCGGCGCTGGCCTTGGTGGACTTGGTCGTGGCCGGCGCGCTCTCCCCTGCCGCCTCGGCGGCGGCGCGGGCTGCGAGGTCCTCGCGCTTGTAGAGGTAGTAGTCGTAGTCGCCGTCGTAGACCGTGACTTGGCCGTCGCGGATGTCGATGACGCGGTTGGCCACGGCGCGCACCAGGTGTTCGTCGTGGCTGATCAGCACGATGGTGCCGGGGAAGTTTTGCAGGGCGTTCTCGAGCATGTCCACCGAGTCGATGTCTAGGTGGTTGGTGGGCTCGTCCAGGCACAGGAGCGCCTCGGGGGCCACGAGCATCTTGGCCAGGGCCAGACGCGCTTTTTCGCCGCCGGAGAGGACGCGAACCTGCTTCTCGATGGAATCGTTGTCGCTAAACAGGAAGGCGCCCAGTAGGCTGCGCTGCTGTGGCACGGTCCACTTGGGCGTGACGGTGTCGATCTCTTGCAGGACGGTATTGGACTCGGTCATGCCCTCGAGTGCGTGCTGGGCGTAGTAGGCCACGCCCACGTTGGTGCCCAGGTCCCGGGTGCCGGTGGTGGGCGGCTCCAGGCCGGCGAGGATCTTCATGAGCGTGGACTTGCCGGCGCCGTTGGGGCCGACGAGCGCCACGTGCTCGCCGCGGTAGAGCTTGAGGTCGATGTCGCTGTAGATGTGCTTGTTGCCGTAGGACTTGGAGACGCCCTCCAGGCCCACGACCATGTCGCCGGAGCGCGGCGGGTCGGGGAACTTAAAGTCGATGTGCTTGTGGCCCTCGGGTAGGATGACAAGCTCCTTTTTGATCTGCTCGATCTTGCGGATGCGCTCCTGGGCCTGGGCTGCCTTGGTGGGCTTGTAGCGGAACTTGTCGACGAAGACCTGCATGTGGGCGATGTCGCGCTCCTGGGCGGCGCGCTTGGCGCGCATCTGCTCCAGGTTGTCCTCGCGCTGCTTGAGGTAGCTGCTGTAGTTGCCGGTGTAGGTGGTCACGCGGCGGTTCTCGAGGGCGGCGACGTGGTCGACGCAGGCGTCCATGAAGGCGCGGTCGTGGCTGACGATGAGGACGGCGCCGTCGTAGTTGGCGATAAAGCCGCGCAGCCACTGGACGCTTTCGAGGTCCAGGTGGTTGGTGGGCTCGTCCAGCAGCAGCAGGTCGGGGTGGCGCAGGAAGAGCTTGGCGAGCGCGATGCGCATCTGCCAGCCGCCCGAGAACTCGGAGCATGGGCGCTCAAAGTCGGTGACCTTAAAGCCCAGGCCGGAAAGGATTTTGCGGGCGTTGCTCTCGAGCTCGTAGCCGCCCAGGTGCTCAAAGCGGTCCTGGACCTGGCCGTACTCGTTAAGGAGTGCGTCGACGTCCTTGCCCTGCTCGGAGAGCTCGGTGATCTGGGCCTGCAGCTCGTTAGCGCGCTCGCCCATGCGGCGGATTTCCTTGGCGGCGGCCATGACCTCGGCAAGGATGGTGGTGTCCTTGTGCTCCAGATTAGTTTCCTGCTCTAGGTAGCCCACCTGGCAGTCCTTGGCGTACTGGACCTGGCCGGCGTCGGGGCTGTCGATGCCCATGATGATTTTGAGCATGGTGGTTTTGCCGGCGCCGTTAGGGCCCACGAGCGCGAAGCGCTCGCCGGGGTTGATCTGGAAGGACGCGCCGCTAAAGAGGACGCGCGCGCCGAAGCTTTTTTCGATCTTGTCGACCAGGAGGATCATGCTGCCGCCTTTGACCTTGTGTGCCTATATGAAAAAAGGCCCCAACTTGCGTTGGAGCCTCATTCAATGCTCGGGTGGAGACGAGGGGGATCGAACCCCTGACCTCTTGACTGCCAGTCAAGCGCTCTCCCAGCTGAGCTACGCCCCCGTGCGAAGAAGTACTATACGGGAACTCGGACGGCGATGCAAGGGCATTTTTGGAAAAACTTTCCGGGGGGCGCGGGCGCCGGAGTCCCGCGGGGCCGCGACGGCGGAGGCCGGCGCCCGCGGGGCCGATGCGGGCGGGCGTCCAGGGCGCCTGGGCCCCTCGATGCCCGACCAAGCCCGCGGGGCGCGCCCCGCGGGCGGGCGGCGGCAGCGCCGCCCTCCCATCAGGCTCCGCTCCGCCCGCCCCCCGGGGCCTCCCGCCACGAAACCGGCCCATCTACTACGTTTGGGCGACATCCCCCGACCATGGCGTCTCGGGCAGAAATAAAACCGCAGGTAGACGGCCTGCGGTTTTCGCGAAATACGGGGTATGGTCGAGGGGTCGGGGTTAAACGTAGTAGATGGGCCGGTTTCGTGGCGGCGGCATCGCAGGCAGCCGACCGAGGGCGCCCGGAAATGAGCAAGCAGGCTATTTGCAAGTGAAAACTAATGCCATGAAAAAGAAAACAGGCCAGACATATTGCCTGACCTGTTGAAAAACCTGGTGGGCCCTCCGGGATTCGAACCCAGAACCCAGGGATTATGAGTCCCCTGCGCTAACCGTTGCGCCAAGAGCCCTTATAAAGTGGCGCTTGCAGTTGGGGTGGCAGAACAGCCTCCAACGCTTTGAACCACGATGTGAAATACTACCATGCGCGCGGCACCCGTTCAACGCACGATCTTGTCGACCGGGAGGATCATGCTGCCGCCTTTGACCTTGTGTGCCTATATGAAAAAAGGCCCCAACTTGCGTTGGAGCCTCATTCAATGCTCGGGTGGAGACGAGGGGGATCGAACCCCTGACCTCTTGACTGCCAGTCAAGCGCTCTCCCAGCTGAGCTACGCCCCCGTGCGAAGAAGTACTATACGGGAACTCGGACGGCGATGCAAGGGCATTTTTGGAAAAACTTTCCGGGGGCGCGGGCGCCGGAGTCCCGCGGGGTCGCGACGGCGGAGACCAGCGCCCGCGGGGCGCGCCCCGCGGGCGGGCGGCGCTGCCGCCGCCCGCCTATCAGGCTCCACTCCGGTCGCCCCCGGGATCCCCGCCACGAAACCGGCCCATCTACTACGTTTGGGCGACATCCCCCGACCATGGCGTCTCGGGCAAGAATAAAACCGCAGGTAGACGGCCTGCGGTTTTCGCGAAATACGGGGTATGGTCGAGGGGTCGGGGTTAAACGTAGTAGATGGGCCGGTTTCGTGGCGGCGGCATCGCAGACAGCCGACCGAGGACGCCCGGAAATGAGCAGGGCACCCGTCTAACGACCGATTTCCAGCCAGTTGCACAGTACTTTGGCTCGTAACTCCATTTCCGTCGCCTTTTGCGCCTTAGTTTTGCACCTATAGCGTAATTCCAAGCGCGAGCAAAGACTTCTCACGATCGCATCAAGCTGCTCGGCATCGTTAAGCATGTCGTGCGTAACCAGGAAGACGTCATACCCCATACTTTGCAGCGCCGTCATGCGTTTGGCATCGTGGCCCAGCACGGCGCCTGATCCGTGGATGACCTCCCCCTGAATCTCCACGATGTCTGCTTTCATTATGGTTGGATTTACGATCACGATATCCCCGTAGCAGACTCTTTGCCCTGCAATGCTCTGCGCCGATGCGGTAAGCGGCGTAAGGTCGTTAACGTAAACGCTTCGAAAGCCGGCACCGCCGCGAGAGCGAGGAAGCGACAGCAATAAAATTCCTGCAACTTCAAGCGGAGAAGCTGCTATACCTGTCACCAGCTGCGCGGCGTTGTAAAACTTTGTACCCCACTTTCGTCTTTTCATCTTACTGGCGTACTCATGAAGCTCGTGTAATTCGATGAGCGGCTTCCTCATCCAGAGCGAAGTGCCCTTTAGCCTTGTGACCTCCTTCGTTTTCTTTTGTCCGTTGGGCTCCTTCGTATTTACCTGTTCTTTGACTTTTATGCGCGCATAAACGCGTTTCCATTGTGGTTCGTCTTGGCTTTCATCGAGGTCAAAGAGGGATTCGGTGGTTGCATTCTCGGCAGCCTCATTGGCTTTGTCTAGTTCCGCTTCTACTGCTACCGTGGGCTCAAAGACTGAGAACCGTCCGCAGAATTCGTACATGGCAAGGACAAGATCGGTTGGAGATACAAAGCGCGCCATGGTAAATAGCGTCGCAAGTGGATTGGTAACCCTAAAGCTCATCGCGGTTTCCAGCGTGCTATCTACCTCCGAAGCATCATCACAGTGGATTGTTGTCCGTAATCCCGAATGGTAATTAACGCCACCGGGCACTGTTGTGGTAATAATCGGGGTCTTGAGGATGTCGACTACAAAGGGCGATTGAGATAGGGCTCGCCAGCCGTCTTCTGGGCTTGGCAGTCTCGGGTAGAGGTCGCGGACCTGTGGCGGGCAGCGCCAGTAACGGAATGCGGTGTTTGCGCAGACGATTTCGTCCATTTGCGCCTCCCCTGGTATCGGCCGTAGACCATGCGGTTGTGGTCGTGGACGATTATCTACCGGGGCATCATGCGGGTAAGTACCGGAAGCTGACCAAACGCTGACCAAAAGCTTAACGCAATCCGTTGAAAAGCCGCCATAGGCATGAACGCGCTGGTACAAGCTGTGAGTCAGCGGTCTCTGTCTCCATAATTGCACATAGAATACGCAGGGAATTCAATGAATAAACGCAGACGCATTTTGCAAAACGCGCAATGACGACACCTAAGGTGAACTGCGTAATATATATCGCCTTAGGTAACTTCGCTTCGATTTTGGTGTTAAAAAGAAAAAGGCCAGAGGCTTAACACCTCTGACCTGCGCTTTTGATGGTGGGCGATACAAGATTCGAACTTGTGACCCCATCCGTGTGAAGGATATGCTCTACCCCTGAGCCAATCGCCCGTCGCCTTTCGGCAAAAGAGATACTAACATAGCCGCGCTCGGTTTACCAAGAACTTTTTGCCCTCGATTTTAAATTCGTGAGTGCCAGCCAAGTCAAAGCAACCAAAGCAATCGGCAAAACAGCAGCTAAACCAGCATTTATCGCTTTATCCACGATGTCTCGGGGCGGCAGATCAATCGCGCGTTGTTGTAAGCCATGTCGAGTGTGAGGCAGGTGCGCGCGGCGTAGAAACCGTCCTCGCGCTGGATGGTCAGCGCCAGTTCGGGCTTGTCGCCGGTTAGGCACAGCGGCAGCAGCTGGATCCGGCCGCCGTAGAACTGCGGCACGGCGAGCGTGTAGTTGGCGGCGGCGCGTCGGGCGGCCTCGACGACGGCGCCCTCAAAGGCGCGGCGCAGCAGCAGCGAGTTACCCTCCCCCATCAGGCTGGCAGGAATGCGCGTCAGGTTCTCCTCGTCGCCCAGAATATGGTCGATGTTGGAGCGGATGGGAAGGCGGTAGTCAAAGACCAGCTCGGAGGGGTCCTCGGCAAAGCGCACGCGGCACGGCAGGTACTCAAACGAGACCAGCATGGGGTCGCTCTCCTTAAAGAAGCCCTTCAAAAACCAGCGCTGGCGCGCATCGGGCTTGGTGTTGGGCTCAAACAGACCGTAGATGGTCTCGTAGCGGCGCGTGTACAGGCCGGTGTTGAATAGGCAGCGGTCGTCGTCGAACACCAGCGGCAGGTTGGACGGCGCGGTCTGGTCCACGTCGCGCTCGGTCAGGAACACCGCGCGGCTAAACGAAAACGACAAGTAGTTTCTGAGGATGCGGTTCCCGGGACCCCAGTCCTCGGGATCGGCGAGGTCGACAAGGCGGTCGTAGCAGGGCTCGGGGCAAAACGCGAAGTCGTACACATTACTGCACAGGGTGCTGGGGATCTCCATGTGGTGTCCAATCAATTCATTAACCGGCGTGCGGATGCTTAGATTCTATACGAGCGACAGATCGCCCGTGCCCGCAACGAATCCGCAGCGCAGCTCTTCGGCTAGCTCGCTGTTCGTGCGGCGACTGGAAACGAGGTCCTGGATCCAGGCGTAGTACTGGTTGTCTTTTGGTTCGGGGCTGTCAGACAGCACGACCGGAGTGCCTGCGAACCTTAAGACGGACAACGCAAAGACAAGGCTGGTTCGTTTGTTACCGTCTTCAAAGATGTGGTCCTTGACCATGTGCTCGGCCACGTAGGTGACCTGGTCAAAGATGTCTGCGAAGCGATTGGCCGGCGATTGACCAAATATCGTACAGAATGCACCCGCAAGCACGGACTCGACGCATCCAAGCTCAAGCGCGGCCCGGTCGCCTGTGGCGTCGGTTGTATAGCAGCGTCCGACCGTCATCAGCGTGCTGTGCAGGCGCATCACGGCCGCGGCCATATCTTCGAGCGAACCGGCATCATCGAGCACGAGCGGCGCGAACGGATGCGCTCCCCGCTTCGTGTCCGCCATCATGAGTTCTCCAAGAGCCTGAGCGCGTTGGGCATGTTCGAAATGGTCAGCCGAATAGCTTCGTCGATTGACGTGGTGCCGCCGAGCAAAATCGGTGATGCTGAATTTGCCACGTGCGCAGTTGAATGATCTTCTTGAGCAACGCAATCAGCGCCTTCATCTTGTTGAACATAGCTCCAAGGCATGTCTGACTCCTCTATAGCTTTACAGACGAAATAGCCTGCGAGTCGTACTCCAGAGCAATCGGTTGCCAGACGAGGTCTTCGATGGTGCAGTTTAGGGTGTCTGCAAGCGCCAATGCCGAGGAAACCGAGGCGCGGCGTAGGTCGAGCTGGTTCTGCTCGTAGAGTTGTATGGCGCGAAGCTTAACCCCCGATTGGGCGGCGAGCTGTTTTTGCGTTAGTCCGGCAGCCTTTCGTGCCGCCTTGAGGCCCTTTTTGTCTGCCTGGGCGTTGTTCCATTTTTCGATGACAATCTGGGCGAATTTATCTTCGGAGGCCTCGTGGAGCGGATGGTACGAGCCGATGATCCAATCGAGCGGAGCGACTTCGAGTAGCTTATTAAAGCCCAAGCTGCTCATCCATTGCGTATAGGCCATAACCCACCCCGCCCAATACTGAGGCGAACGGTCGAACGGATAGGTCTCCCTACATCTGACGGGGGTCAGTCCCGCATGGGCGATAATATCGCGCGCGAGCTCGTCGCCCGCCATGCCGCAGACGACGCGAGGCATACCGCGCTCAAACTGTTTCATCTCAAGAGCGTTCGACATGATCGCCGTCAACTCGGCTGGAGTCAGCCCTTGGTCACAGAGAGCAAAATCGACCGCCTCGCCCAGCGTTCTCATTGCATCCTCGAGATACATCTCACTGTAGGCGTGGGTCATCGCCCGTCATCCCCTCTCGAATGATATCGACGATACGTATTCCCTCAAACGGGTTTTCGGCAAGGAGCTCCCGATACTGCGCCCTTGCCGCTTCATCTCGTTCCTTGGCCAATGGACCATACAGAGCTTGCTGCGCACGTTCAAATCCAGCAAAACGAATGCTCTTAAACGCACGCTCGCTTTTGAGCACAATCTGCTCCCCCAGGTTACCGAGCCTCATAGATCGTCCAAGCTGATCGACGGTGATCGTATTGTTTACAAAAGCTCTGGCATAGCTAAAGTACGAGTCGTCCGCACGCCACCCCCTTATTACGTCGCAAGTGCTCGTCTGAGGTAGAAAGTGATCATGGAGATATTCGCACGCCCCCGCGGCAATGGCGGTATCTTTGCGAAAAGAACGATGCTCAACGAGCAACGCTATCCAATGCAGGACGCAATATTGCGGCGATAGCAAGTCGAGAACTTTGAGATCGGCTATATCGAGTTCATAGCGATTCGCAAAGCCATCGGCATCGCGCGAGCATGCCCATTCCCTTGCAAGGTCGAGGCTCTCTGTGCAATAGAATCCCTGTCCATAGTCGTTATGGATTTTCCCCAGGCCAAGCTGGGGAGTCTCAATGATTTTCTGAGAACCATGCCACAGTTCCACGCGAGTCTCCTAACAGGTATCGCTCTAGCGATAGTATAACATACTATCGCTAGAGCGATACCTGTATTCAAATAGCAAGAGGGTGTCTGGAACCGAGTTTGAGTTCAATACTGGCTTCTAAGGCTCGCCGAGTCCGGAAGTATGCGACAAAATTCAGACTTGCTGATCACGCCGGAGCACGCTAACGCTTCGTCCTGCTTACAGAGCTTCATAGACAAGCACCTCATCTTGCTCGATGCTTTTGCGGAAGGCCGGGCGCATGTGCTCTGGTGGGTTGGTGACGATATCAACCTTTCGACCAAGTTCCTTCTCGAGCTCATGGGAGAGTTCATAAAGCGTGCCGAACGTCATGGTGTTGCCGCAGACTAGGCGCAAGTCAATATCGCTATCTGGCGTTTGCTCGCCTCGGGCAAACGAGCCAAATAAATAGGCTTCGCTGACGTCGTATTGAGCCAGCACGCGGGAGGCGACGGTGGATATGTCGGAAGGCGAAATCATGGGATATTTTCCGTTCAACAGTAGAGTGTCAGGGGGCCAGCGCCGATACCGCCGGTCCGGCTTTTTGCCGTTCTGCTAGCTCGAAGATAAACGGAGCGTTTGATCTAACGAACTCGGTCAAAAAATCCAGATCGTCAGTAGAAAAACATTCGCCATTGAACCACTTAACCTCAGGCATCAAGCATTCCGCATGGTCAAAGCCAAGGTCAACCGGACGCTCGACGGCTACGCGAACGGTCCCGTCATCCCTAGCATAAGCAGAGTTCATTAATCCGCCCCGCTGTCCAAGATAAACTCTCCCGTCTCCAGGTCAACGAAGTCCGCGAGCTTTATCTTTCCGGAGAAGCCGCTCCCCTTGTACTTTCCTGCGTAGGTCTCAGTGTCGAACTTGAACGAAATGTTATACAGCTTTCCAGTCTTTGTCTTCCTGATTAGCCCGTTTTCCAGCATGTAGCTCAGTACCCTCTTATGGCTTACTCTATCGTTACCGTTTAGGTAAAAGCAACAGACACCATGTTTCGAGCCCGCCGCGATGAGCGTTTCGGGGTTCGAGTATTTGGCCTCTACGACGACGCCATCAAGAACTGCGGTTCCGACAATGTCGTCCATGAGGGCGGTTTTGAATGGAGAGAAGAAGAACATCCATTTTCCGCATTGGACGGGATCTATGTCGTGGATTCGCTCCTTGTTGATAAACCAAATCCATGAGAACGATTTGACCCTGGCAATCGAGCCGGATTCGTTAAGAAGCGCCTCGACAATCGGATGCTAAGGGCTTATTCCGAATACCCGATCGTTTGGCGTCACGTATATTGATTTCTTTTAAATTCGCTCACCATTCCAGAGCAGATCTTCTCAATACTGTCGGGAAAGAGCGTGGATTCGGTTACGCCAAGATTGCCCAATTCGATAAGCAGGGATTTTTTCCTTTCAGATGGCACTATGCAACGGCCGGCTATTACGGGACTGTCTTTGGGCAGCGGACTTATGAATTCCTCAAACGATAAATAAGGGTCTTCACCACGAATGTCATTTGGGAAAAGGATATATTGCCCCGACTGGGCGGCTTGCCTATCGAGATATCTAGTTCCGTAGACAAATAATGTGTCTTCGCAGCACTCCTTAAACCATTTTGCCTGATCGGTTGGTTCAGGGCAATTTGAAAGCACTAGATCACGTTGATAGTCAAAGTATGGTCTAGATATTGCAAGTGAAGCAAAGTCTGATAACACTTTAGAGTTCATAAACAGATGCCACGAGTCCGCGATTGCCTGACAGATGGGATATTCCTGCTTATCCCCTCCCGGTCGCCTAAAGATAAATACTTCGCCCACGTCATCCAGATTTCCGCAGGCGAAATAGAGGGCGGCAAGCGCGTTTGAAGTGACATCTAATAGTCTGGTGGGGACTCCGTAGTGCTGGAGACAGGCTAAAAGATCAATTGGAAGCAAATCTCGTTTAAAAACATTTGGCAATATGCGGCAGGCAGTTTCAATAATATCCGCCTCGTGCTTAAGGGTGCCTATGATAGGAGAAATGGCGTCACATCCCGGTTTACGCCAAAGACTGTCTCTTCCGATTGACGGAACTAGATCAAACTTAGTCGATCCTTGTCCACGAAACACAAATGTAGACTCAATTGTTCTGGCGTCACCATCTATTGTTGGTGAAAGCTCGTTGATGTATTTGATATACGAGGCTACATCATCAACCTCAACTTTAGTTTCATTAGACATATATCAATCCTTTAGTGGAACAAGAAGCTTTATAAATGGCAACATTTGGATTGCAATTATCTTATCGCTCTGGCAGATGGGGTGTAAGGCCAACATCGGCAACAGATCGAGAGGCAGTCGAGCTAAAGAAAATAGCGCCGTCTCTGCGATAGCTGATGCGGCGCTATTTTCTAGGAAATTGATTTAGTAGAAGGCTAAAGGCTTCTACAATAGTTGCCTTCGCTTCTCTCCTGGTCTCGCTTAAACGGGGCCCTAGCAGCGATATGCGACGGCTAGAAACACTGTCCCCAGCAGGAAAAGCACCATGGAGGCGACGACACAGTTGTTGTCGACGGTCTTGGGGAGCGCCGAAGTGGTCGCGGTGGCGGGTTTGGGCTTGGACGGCGTGGACACTGTGGCCTTGGTTACTGTCGTTGTTGTCTTGGTTGTCGCGGCCGTGGGTTTCAGAGAGGGATTTGCCGTGGGCCCTGTGGTGGGCTCTCCAGCAGCGGGGCTTGCATCGGCGGGAGACTTGTCCGTTCCATCGCCCGGCACCTCGCCCCTGTCGGTCTCCCCCGCCGGAGGCGTGACGACATCGGGCTTAACCACCACATGCGGTGCCACCGCACCGGAGGCATCCACCACGCCACAAGCACCAAAGGTCCCGCCGGCAGGCGCCACAAACCGAGCGGACACAAGCGACCCGCCCAGGCAAGCAACGCCGCCGTCGGCACCGGTCGCATCGAGCCACGAGGCGTCGACGGAAAGTCGACAGCCGGCTGCACCATCGCCAAGGCTCGCATCCTGCAGATACACGCCATAGGCGTGCACGCCCGCTCCGGGCCCGGCGCCCGCGGCAACGACGCGCCCGCCGCCGCGCACGGCCATGTCGCCTGCGATCACGCCGGCAACTGCCTCGTCCGTAATATCGGACCCGTCTGCCCGGGCATCGACGGTGCAGCCGTCCACCACGAGCGCCTGCGAGACGTGGATCCCGCACTGTGAGCCCGTCGCCGTCAGGGTCCCGGTACCGCGAAGCGTCAGGTTGCCCCACACCTCCATGCCGCACAGCGTGATGTCCGCATCGGGCGCATGCGATTCCGTCACGGAGTTTTGCCCGGCAAGTGTCAGCACCAGGTCGCCGTCGGCGCCGATGGCCTCGCCCGCGTAGCCGTTAAGCTCCAAGTGGTCGGCATCGGTCCAGGCCCAACCAGGACCCGAGACGCCCGGCTCGTAGTACGTCGCGCCCGCAATGATGAGGCTCTCCGCACCCGCGGCATAAGAAGGCCCGCCCAGCAAAACGCATAGGCAGGCCATGGCGGTAAACAGGATGTAGTGACGGCTAGTGTGGAACGCGGCAGTAAACATAACCGCTCCGATCTTCGCAGGAGCCAATAGAAGCTGTACCAGAAAATGACCTGGTAGCAGCAGTTATTAGTTTAGCGAGATCGGACTACGGGCAAGATGAAACCCTGTGACTGATTTACGAAATTAGGTGTAAATCGTTTTGCCAGTCGGTGAAAGGAGGAGTGCCGTGGATAATACCGCCAGCTCAATAGCTGCCCATTTAGGTCTTCATCAAAGAACTTCATGTTGTTCGGCTTTCAAATTAAACTTGAGTACTAGTCCATTTCCGATATCCACATCTATTGACCTTTTACGTGACTCTGATCATATGGCCAACGTTGCGTCCAAAGGCCTTTACCAGTTCCTTCTAGAAGCATCGTCATTGGTGATGTTCACCACAAAGGGGTCGCTTCGTCCGTAGACCACGCCATCCTTCTCGGCGACGCATTCGACGTAGTGCCGCCCGATGTAGTAAGTCTTTTCTCCCCTCGCCTTCCGTCCCCTGGCGGAGGTGTCACTGAGGTAGAAGTCTCCGCGCAGGCAATTTGCCGCAATCGCCTCCCGTCCGTCGTTCGTAACTTGCCACTTCAGGGTAAAGCCATCGAAATTATCGCCGGCCGCACTGAAACGGAGTGAGACGTTCTTGGGAAGCGGGGTATCAGACTCGAAGGGAACGAAGGTCCCGCCGTTCCTCATCTTCTCCGCTTTGATCTTTATCGACAGGAGATCAATCTCGATTCCTCCATGCTGCTTGTGGTGAGGCAACCTATCGAGATACCCCCTAACCCCCTTACAGTTGCAGTCAGAGGAAGATTGTTTGGGCAACCCGAGAGACTCTCTTATCGAGCGCGCGGGGTAGCGGTTGAATATGCCCTTTTTGAGAGTCGAGGGGAGCTGCCCCAGGTCGTCAGAGACCGCTTCACACCATCGATAGAAAAGATTTGCGTCTTCTTCGGTCCAGTCCTTTAGGAAGTTCTCCAACTGGTCGGCTGGGTTCACGAGTTCATAACAGCCATCGGGCGTCTTTCGGATGTGAGTTGAAAGACCCTGAACGACTTCAATGAAATCGTTGTACCAGCCACTATGATGAATAATTTGCTCATAGGCCTTCGCCGCCAGCGTCGTGACGACGACCGACCTTATTTGACCACGGCTCATTTGTTGATTCGAGAGAAAGACGTCCCTGTGACGCTTCAATAACTGGACGTACTGCTGTAGCGGTGTTTTAACCCTGTACGGACGTATGCTCTCAAAGGTCACGTTACGGGCCTTCGCCAGGCGCTCTCTGTAGGTTCGCAAGTCGGCAACCTTAAAGAACCACCGTGCATAGCCTCGGGGGTTGGTAGATGCCCAATCTGAACAAATCTCTGAGTACCGAGGGTGCCTTTTGTCGGTATGTGCAAGATAACGAGCGTCATCAGGAACGCCGAAGCCTCTATTTCTCAGGCAGTCGGCGTGGTTAGAGGTGTCGTCTATCGTCGGAAGGATGTCGATATGGAAGTTTACATCGTCGACGTATTCGAGCGTCCAACACCTCTTTCCCTCGTGCGGGGGTTTTGTCATACCGTGCCGCTTCGCATACTTCTTCACCTCGTCGCCAACGACTTTCTTAACATGCGCCTGGGTGGTGACGGACTTCGACAGCGTACGCAGGTTGCATACCATGTCAACGTCATACGAACCGTTTTCATCAATGGGCTTCACTGCCGTTCCGAGCCTCATTGAGCCCTGCAGTATCGCCTCAGGGCCAAGAGTAGACAGGACGCAATTCTGGTCGGTTAGGTCGTTGCATATGGAGTTGTAGGCCGTCTCCGCCTTCTCGTAGTAGCTATCCGGGATTTCGATATCAGCTAGAGCCCTCTTCAGCTGGCCCTCCATGTATCCCCGATAGACGCGCTCGTCGCTCATAGGATGCTCCCCGCCGTAGGTGCGATGTTAAAGAACTGCCCATTGACCTCCACGGACCGCCGTCTTATCTCCTGCTCGTCGACAAGCAGGAGAGCTCCCGCTGGATGATCGTTAATGAACGAGAAAATCGACTCCTGATCCTCCTCGTTCAAGACAATCTCGTATACCTCGTGCACGAGAATCTCGTTAATGCCAAGATGCTCCGAGTATTTGAGTTGGCGGTCACACTGTCTGACAAACTGCGGGTTGAAGTTGAGGGCACAAGATTCTGGGAGAAATTTTGGCTTCACAAGCTCCTCGTAAAACTCTCGTAAGGTCGTGATTTCGCGGTCTTTGCGGCTGTCAAACCAATCAAGGAACTTCAAGACGTTCTTGCGAGGAAGAATCACCCTCAGGTCGCGAGGATTCGATGAGGAGTTTTTCATGCGATCGTCTGGATTGCAGCCCATCTCCCTGAAGCCAGGCTCAGCCCCAGCAAAGTACTGGAATACTCCGCCGACCGGCTGATACTGATCCCTGATTCTATTGCCCCTAATCAGAAGGAACTTTCCACCAATCCTTATCCTGAACAAGTAGGCAGCGCTGATTCGAACCATCTCGTCTGGATTTATTCTCGTAAGCCCGCACAGCATCAGCCGTCTTCGATTAGCCCATGCTCCCTTTCCCAGCCATCCAAGAATAGCGGTAACCACACTGACGAGAATTGAACTTGCAAGTTCGCTCATACGTCTTCTTCCCTATCTCCCGTCGTCCATGCACTGCCCCAAGTTCTATATTATCGCTTGGACTGCCGCGCCGAGGTTCACGACGGACCGTCCGTTAATGTCCTGATTATTATGCCGCTCGATCAACAGTCTTGACGCCTCACAGGTATCGCTTCTCATGGGTGAGACTTGTAAGTAGATCGAGCGGCTCATCTCGAGGTCGATGGCGAACAACTCCCTGCAACAACAGGCAATCCTGCCGATGTGCCGCCTCGCGTCTATGTAGTCTAATTAAAGCCGATACATTCGGCGGGAGATTTTCGACAAGCGGTTGGATTAGGACCAAAAGAAATGACGCATGGAACATCAGATTATTCGAAGAGTATTGGATCAAGCGAATCAAATGATAACCGTACGTGACAGACCGCTTTACTATGGGCGGTAGTGTATCTTGTCAAATTATAATAGGCAACTTCATTCCCATGCGTATCCTAGGAATGTAGCGCCATAAGAAGAGGACGATGGTATTGGCGCCAGCCAATACCATCGCTCGGGAGCAGTCGTTCGCTTCTAAGGTCAAGTCTCGCTCAGTATAGGCCCCTCTCCCCTAGTCCCGCTTAAACAGATCCCTCGTGTAGACCTTGTCCGCCACGTCCGCGAGCTCGTCGCTCCAGCGGTTGGCCACGATCACGTCGCATCCGGCCTTGAAGGCCTCCAGGTCGTGCGTGACCTCGGAGCCGAAGAGCTCCGGCGCGTCCAGCGTGGGCTCGTAAACCACCACGGGCACGCCCTTGGCCTTCACGCGCTTCATGACGCCCTAGATGAAACTCGCGCGGAAGATTTCGTAGTTGGGCTTCATCGTTAAGCTATGAATACGCCAACGATCGGCTTCTCCTTGCCGCAATTTTTAGACTTAAGCTACAAGGCACGTTGAGCAAATACGACGTGGAGCCATATCCACACAAAGTTTAGCCTCGATTAAAACCAATTGGCGCCTATAGAAGTTTACGTATTACGAGACTGCGATGTCCTTAGAGTACGATACAAGCAGTGTTCTTTAAGAAGGGATTGATACTTTGAGAAGCTTGATTTCAGCACGTCCCTTCGAACAGCCTTTTGCTGTGGCCAAAGTTACTGATGCCAAGTATGCAGAAATGCTTCTTGATGGTGACGTTTACGTCAGGCCGTTGAATGCTTTCGGGGGTTGGGACTGGCTTGCAAACACGCAAAACGACCCATCCGTAGACAACTCATTCCGAGGCGATTGCAGGGAAGGAGCTATTCGCAACGAAAAATGGGAGTACGGCGACATATCCTTAATTGATGATTTCGAGACGAAATATATGAAGTGCTATTCGACTATGACGCTCCAATATCACCCGGAAAGCAGGAAATGGGAGCATGCAAATAAGAGGATTGCACTATTTGGAGATACGGCGGTTGTGATCGCAAATTTGGATCAGTTCGTCGATAGAATTGTCTCTGCACTTACTAAACAATATGGCTGCGACCACTGCCTGCTCCTGGCGGATAGGGTGAACTACTATTGTCTAGGCACTACTAAGAACTTAACTCCTATGTATTCAAAGGAAGCCTCATATTCTTGGCAAAATGAATTCAGGATCATATTTTGCGAGACAATTCCAAACAGGGAGAATATGTTCGCAAGGCCGGATAAAGGCGGTATCTTTCGGCCTAATGCTCAGTCAACGATATCGTCGTTAGATGACGTCCATTTTGATATAGGCGATATAAGGGATATTGCCTATGCGGTTCCTGTTGCCTATTTAATTCACGGTAAGTGGTGGTCTGGTCATTCTATTGGCTTTGCAACTAATAGCCCTAAAGGAATTATAAGACTCGAAAAACTTGTAATTATCACGCGAAATGAGATACGGGATTATAGAACGCCTGTAGTGAGTGCTTCAATGACTATCTATTGATTAACGGACAGTATCAGCAATCGTGTAGAACATGACCGGGTCGACATGAGCGAGGCAAATATACAGCGGCGCCGTGGGGCGGACAATCAGAAAAAAATGGACACCGGGGCGATTGACTACTCATCCGAGCACTTTGATTGCTTTGGTTCCCTCCTTGAACGCCTACGGTTCGTGCGTGCCTCGAAACCATCGCTTTAAAGCAACCTATGTGATTGCGAAAAGCAACGTTTACTCAAATGATCTGAAAGCGGGATGATTCAATTCTGAAATCATTCGATCGACTCTGCATACATACAAAACTCTTCATAAGAGCCAAATGGAGCGTCATCGCCTCGTCCCTCAAGCCACTCTAAGCACTCCTCAGGATTGCCCTTGTCATCAAGCTTTCTGCGAAATACATCACAAAGCGTATTAGAGTCGGTAGTAAAGAGATAAAAATACTCATGGAAGACTTCAATTGGAGGCGTTTTGCCGAACCTGTCTTTATATGCTCGGAATACAGCCACCGCTTCATCTATCTGTTTTTTCTTGCGCTTGTCATAGTATTCCTCGATGCTACAAATTGGCCTGGCGGGAGAACCAGCATAGATGAAACCTCCTGGTAGATCCCCGGCGGCAACAGCATGCGCTCCAATAACTACATTATCGCCGATAGTTGTTCCAGCCAAGACAGTGCAACCCCAGCCAAGAAAGACGTTGTTCCCTATTGTGACTTTCTTCTGGTTACCAAGGATTTCACCATGACTCCAGCGTTTTATTACACCAACGCTGTAGTCATGGCAGAGAATAGTAACTGGGCCAGTAATATCGACATGCGACCCGATAGTAATTAAATGTGGGTTCGCCTCTTCGATATGAGTGAGATCGGGTGTCCATATGACGCAGTCTTCTCCGATATCGATTCCAATCGACCTGAGATGTGCCAGATAAGTTTCAGAGTCTGCTTTATCACCAAATAAAACTCTTCTGCGAAGATGTTTTAGCTTTGAAATTACACTCATTTTCAGGAATGACTCCTTAACACATCCGCGATACGCTCACTCGCATGCCCATTACCATAAGGATTCGACGCATGGCTCATAGTCTCGTACTCGGCCTGATCGCTGAGCAGACGGCTGAACTCGCGGTAAATCACGTCCTCTTCGGTGCCCACGAGCTTCAGCGTGCCGGCTGCCACGCCCTCGGGGCGCTCGGTGGTGTCGCGCATGACAAGTACTGGTTTGCCCAGGCTAGGCGCCTCCTCCTGGATGCCGCCCGAGTCAGTGAGGATGAGGTGGCTCGCCGCCATGAAGTTGTGGAAGTCGAGCACCTCGAGCGGGTCGATGATGTGGAGCCTGTCGAAGCCGTCGAGCTCCTCGTGCGCCGCCTTGCGGACAAGCGGGTTCATGTGGATTGGGTAGATCGCCTTGGTATCTGGGTGCTCTTCCATCACGCGGCGGATGGCGCGGAACATGCGGTGCATGGGCTCGCCGAGGTTCTCGCGGCGGTGCGCTGTGATGAGGATGAGGCGGGAGCCCTCGGCCCAATCGAGCTCAGGATGGGAGTAGCCCTCGCGTACGGTGGTGCGCAGGGCGTCGATTCCGGTGTTTCCGGTGACCCAGATCTTGGACTCAGGCTTGCCCTCGGCTAACAAGTTCTGCTTGCTAGCATCCGTGGGTGCGAAGTAATACTCGCTCACGATATCGACGGCCTGGCGGTTGAACTCCTCGGGCCAAGGGCTGTAGATGTCGTGCGTGCGAAGGCCCGCCTCGACATGTCCCACGGGGATTTGCAGATAGAAGCAAGCGAGGGCCGCCGCGAAGCTGGTCGTGGTGTCACCGTGGACCAGGACGACGTCGGGACTCTCGTCCTCTAGGACGGCCTTGAGCTTGAGCAGCACGTCGCAAGTCACGTCGAACAGTGTCTGGCCCGGTTTCATGATCGCCAGGTCGTGGTCGGGAGTCACGTCGAAGACGCGCAGCACTTGGTCGAGCATCTCACGGTGCTGGCCGGTCACGGTGACGACGGTCTCGAACTCATCCTTGCGCGCCTTCAGCTCGTTAACGAGCGGGCACATCTTGATTGCCTCCGGGCGGGTGCCGAAGACGAGCATTACTTTCCTCAAAGGTGGCCTCCTTATCTAATCGTAATTAGTCTGCTGACACTTTCCTCAGGTTGAAATGCAGAAGAACCGTGAGAACCGCCTCCGCAATGGCGACAGCGGAGGCCACGCCCATGGCGCCGAAGACGGCGCCGAGGGCGATATTCAGCACGAGCGAAAGAATCGAGTCAGCGAGGATGAGCTTGCTGTAGATATCTTGATAACCAAATGGAATGAGCAGCTGTACCCCTAGAAAGTTGTTAACGACACCCAGAATCACCCAAATAGCAAGGGGGATCAGCGTATCGGCGCAGGAAAGGTAGTCCTCCCCGAAAAGGAAGCCAACAAGCGGTCTCCTCAAAAGAACGATGACAGTCAAACAGACGGCGAATCCCCCTATAACGGGAATCGCGAGCTTTAACACGTAGCGCTTAGCTCCGCTCTTCGACCGCAGACATACTTCATTGACCCTAGGGTAGAGCGCCTGGCTCACTGGCGAGAACATCATGTTGATGATTTGAGGAATCTTAAGAGCGACTGAATAGGAACCAACGACCGCCGCCGTCTGGAAAACGCTAAGGACGGTAACACCGACATTGCTGATAATCTTACTTGCCGCATAAGAGAGGAACAGAGGAAAACCGTCTTTGAAAGCCTCGCAGACGTCCTTTAGGCTTATGGGGGCAAAGCGTACATGGTATTTCTTCCATGCAAACATTTGCGTCAGCAATCCGGAGAGCAGAAACGTGAAGGAATACAAGAACGAGTAGAGCAGCAGTTGATCAGCCCGATTTACCATGAGAACGATGAGAACAGCTGACGCCACCCGGGCTAACGCCGTGGCAACGGTGATAAACTTCATGTCCTGGAGCCCAAGGAACAGCCAATTAAGCTGAAGGGCTATACCAACCAGCATGGAAAATAGCACGATCATGCAGCCTAGCTGCTCGCCCGTCGCAGCGCAGGTCACCGCCAGGACTCCGGTGACAGCGAGGCAGATCGCGACTAACAGCAGTCGAGCGATGACGACGGCCGAGACGAGGCTACCCAACTTCTTTGGATCATCGGCAACTCGAACGACTCTTCTCGTGGCGCTCAGATCAAAGCCGTACTCGACAATCATCTGGAAATACGTCACCCAGTTCAGCGCAACGGCGAAAATGCCATAATTTGAGGCACCAAAAATGCGTGTTACATACGGGACAGTCAGGAATGGCACAATAATGTTGACCCCTTGGAGAACCATGAGCCAACCTGCGTTTTTAATGAACTTGCTTTCCTTAAACACTTAAACCCTATCATCCAAACACAATCTTGCAGCTGGCTATTCCCTGCGAATGCCAAGGTCGCAAACAATTTGCGTCATGGTCTTGACGTTGTCGGTACTTTGGAAGAATCGACTAGAGGCTTCCGAGTATTTCCCATAGTTATCCGTGATCTCGGCAATCGCTTGTTTAAGTTCGTCTTTAGTGAAGTCGCTGCAGATGGCGGCGCCAGCAGCCCCCACAGTGCTTTCTAGGCCTGGTATCTTATTTGCAAGCATAGGCATCCCGAAGGCGGAATACTCATATATCTTATTCGGCGCACAAAAGGCTTCGTTCAAAATTAAGTCGTCATAATAAACAACACCAATTCTTGCTCTGCTTGTAATTTCAAGGTGTGTCGGTGCCGGCACGCTCGAAAAGTACCGTGTCCGCGAGTAAATCTCGGCAATGTGCGGAGCGATGTTATGATTGTCAATTCCCAAAAGTACAAGGTAGAGATTACTGTCCAGCTCCTTGAGGGCGCCAGCAAGAGCCTCCAGATACTTTACGTTCTGGAATATCCCTTGGTAGATAATAAAAGGCTTGCCTTCAAGCTCATCGACGATTGCCCGAGTGGCCTCCGTAGTAACAGGCAGCTCACTCGAAATACTAAGCCCATAAGGCTTGTTGGGCATCACGTATGGTAGCCGGTCAAGACCCCACCAATAGCGCATAATATAGGATCGCGTTCTTTCGCACGCAATCATGGCCTTCGCGTCGCGGGATACTGCACCGAGCAATTTTGCCTCTAATGGATGTTCATCATAGAGTTCAAGAGCATTTGTGACGAATGCATATTTCCCTAGATGTCCGACCATCGGCATAGACGATTCCGCAGTGCCGAACCAAAGTAACCAGTTAGGCTGATAGCTCCGCTTGAGTTCTCGTTCAAGAACTCGTCTGAACTCTATCCAATTATTGACGGTATCGAGCTTTCCCTTGAATCTACCTCGCGGATCAACAAGCTGTTTGCGAGAGATGCCTCGCCTGTCCAGTATATCCAACGCTGTTTCCGCGCTGGAGCCATACCAAACCTCAATGTCCACTCCCAAGTCTTGCAACATTTGAATCTGCGCCATGCAGGGTGGGTAGTAGGAAAGCTGCGACTTAACGATATAAATGACTTTATTGAACTGATTCATATTCAACCTCTAAAAATCGGACTAAAGAGAAATAGAGTCAGCGATTTGCCATCTGAAGAATTCTCTTGACTGGTTTTGCGGGCGAGAATCGATAGTCCGAAAGGTCGACCGCTTCGAATGAAGCGGTCCGAGAATAGGTATGTAGTCTTCGGAACGCTCTTCCATCCGCAGATTTCACATTTTCCGGCAAGAGCTCATGCAGAATACAATCGCTTGAAAGATTGCGAAGCAGAAGACTCTGGCCATAAAAATAGCGATTGTTTTGACTTGGAAATAACCACTGTCCGTTTTCGTAAAACACTCTGCCACCAGGACGTAGCAACCCATCTGTATCATGCACACGCTGCTCGACAGTTAAGGCAAAAGAGACCATATCAAGAGAAAATCTGATGAATTCTCTCGAATCGATCTGATACGAATATCCAAAAATATGCCCGGAACCATCTTCATAGACAGTTGTATCTACATAAGGCCCCTCAAGCAGCGTGGCAATTTTGCGCCAACCAAATGGGAAGTCAACTGCCGCATATAGAGCAATTTCTTGAGAAGCGCTCGACTCTGGGATCATGAAACGTGTCGAATCGTGCTTGAACACAAATGGATAAGAGAGGTGTGAACCAGTATCAAGAACCAGCTCAAAGTTGCTAAAAGTGTTTCCATCAAACGGGAGCACGGCAAGCTTCCCATAGCCCTTATTAACGTCAAAAGCTTCGGCGAAGAGCCACGCTCCATCTGTGTCTTCATACAATAGGGAATCTGCCAGCCAATATCCGCACGGGTTATCGACGAGATTGTAAGCCGAGTCGCCAACGTGACGCCAAGCAACAAACCAATCTGTCGTTTGAAGAAAGGCCTTGTTTAGTAGTTTATTCTCATACCACATCGTTCCACCTATTTATTCGAATTCGCCAGTTTCTGAGGACAAGCCGACCTTATCCGGATCCAAATAGCTCGTTACTGAGCTTTCGATTTTCGGCAGAAGGAACATCAGCGAGAGGTAGATTAATATCCACTGTACGTCCCATCCCTCAATTTGTGCTCTTACCAACTGCGCAAATAGTCCTACGGAAAAGACATAGGAAATAGTCGGATGTGCATAGGAATCAAATTCGGTCGCTACAACCACTAAAAGCGATATGAATAGACCGAAAAGCAAAATACCCCCGTCAAATAAAATCATAAGATATGTGTTGTGGGCATTAATTCCGATGATGTACGGAAGCATTGACTGGAATGCGAGTCCGTCTATCATTCCGTATCCAGTTAAAGGATTGGCAAGGATCTTATCGATCGTTATTCCCCATATTATGGTACGGTCTGTCAAGGTCATGTCCCGGTGCAGGACATTTACGATAATGTTTTGAAGAAAATCGATTTTATTGAAAATTACAAGGCAAAGAAATAGCGCAACGTTGATGCCTATGATAAATAAAGCTGTATTTTTCGGATAGCGTTCTGCAATCAAAAGATAGACAAGCCCCAGAAAGGCAAGGCCAAACACGACCTTGCCTCCTCCCAAATCGCGCAAAAGTGAAAATACAAGCAGATTGATAAGCGAAATAAAAGGAAGCGATAGTCTTCCGCTCCGTTGGTATCTACTAATAGCGCTAAAACAAATGCTGGCAAGATATAAATTGACCGATGAATTGTCTCCTCCAAGGAAAAAAATTGGATTCTGATTATCACGGAATAGGGATCCCGGATAACTGATAATAGCCGTAGCCGTGTTCAACAGAGTGTAAAAGAGCAAGAAAGCTGCAGTGTAATTAAAGAAGGTTTTGGAGTCTTTCTCCACTCCATACCTCATTGTTAAATACAAGGAGAAAAATAGGAATGCCTCTTTTCCATAGTCGAATATAGCGGCTTTATGGATTATCGTTGTAATAAGCAGCCAGCCATAGAACAGGACAATCAAAAGGTCAACCACATTTGGCTTTGACTTGATCAGAAAATAGAAGGCGCATATCATGCCGATTAATTGTGCAGCGTACCAAACAGCATTGAGACCGCCCGAGAAATAAGAAATGCAACTTGGTTTTAACGCCACAAAAATGGCAAATAGCATTGCAAAATCTATTTTTGTGTTGAGGAAGTCGTATCTATTCATTTTCACTGCACCTGTTATTTTTTTCTATTTTGGGAAATTTTTACAGCGTAGGCATAACTTGAATAGAAAGAATTCTTACTTTCGGTTAACAAAGCGGAATCAAACTTTTTAGCTTTGCCGAAGTTATCCAAAGCCGTTTTGTCAGCCGCGTTCATGATGGCCACAATGCCAGCTGCAATGGCATTCGAATCGTTCTTTGGAAAAAGCCAGCGTTTATCAATAAGCTCTGGGAGGCCGCCCACATTTGAGGCGAGCACGGGCAAAGCTCGGCTCATCGCCTCTATGACAGATCGCGGCAGGCCTTCTGTATGGCTCGGCTGCACGTACATATCCACATTGTCGAGCAATTTGAATATCTCGTCATGTGGAAGGAGGCCGATGAAGTGCACTCGATCAGCAACTTCGCAATCTATCGCCACATTCTCAAGACGACTTCGATCCCCACCGCCAACAAGGTAATACTCCGTAGATATGCCACGGTTCTTCAGGATTTTCATTGCCCGGATGACGCTATCCTGGCCCTTATAGGGAATATCAATACTTCCCACTGTAGCCATAACAATCGATGAATCTATTTCCCTCTGTGCGATATGCGCAAGTCTCTTCTCAAGCACGTCTTCAGTGAGCGGCGGGATGGAGACATCTGACACGCCGACGGACTTCCCCTCGGTCGGATACCTCCCCTGTAGGTATTCATTAGTCACGTAAAGGACGTAGGGGGCCTTACGGCAACACACCTTTGTCGCGGCAGTCATTATCGGGGCAAATAACTTACCCTTCCTACTGTGATACCAAAGTAAATTCCAAGGGTCGCCTACCATTTCTATGAGGTACGGAACACCCTGTTTGCGACATTCTTCAACGGCAATCCACCCCAGCACCGATGGCATGCGAGACACCACGCAGTCCGCTTCATTCACAGCGCTACGAACTGTCTTGCGATACCCGAGGTAGTCAAAGGGGTTGCCGCTCTTTTCGACAAGCTTGAAGTTCCCCTCCACTCTATTTTCAGACTTTACAGATTGATGATCGGAGGTAACGCTTTTATGCCTTGCCAATATCGAAAGACTGCCGAACCATTTTTTATACTGGTTGAGCAGGCCTTGGCTCAAGGTTCCCGTTGTATATAGCCTGCCATCGCACTCGACGAATACATGGTCATGAACAAATAACAAAATATCTCCAAAGGAATCAGGTAACAGAGTGTTATTGATTCACCTATGCACCTTCAATGAGTCCGACTAGCTTCTTGCGCTCCACGGGAATATTGTTCATGTATGTGCTCAGCTTAGCTTTTACCTCTTCCTCATTCTGAGCAAGCATAGTGAACTTTGCCTTGAGTTCGTCAGCTGACACTGAGTCAATGTGGAGCACATAATCGCTAAGGCCCATATCGGACATAATGCCAACGCTCTTGTTGCCAACATAGGAAATAGCAAGTGCGGGGACCCCGCTCGCAAGAGAAAAGATAACCGAGTGAAAACGCGTGCCCACGATATAGTCGCAAAAGCTATAAAGACACTTGAGGTCTCTACAGTCATAGTCGGTGTTTGAAATCACTCTGTAGCATTCATCAGGCAGCATCTTCGAAATATCGGTTATACAAGCAAAATCGTTCTCATGAGAATTGACTGCTAGCGTATGGTTTACGAATACTGCAATATATCCTTGCCCGTAAAGCCATTCGACAAAGTCAGCGACACCTTTTTTGAATGATTCATAGGCGGTCTTTGGGTCACTTGCGTTCGGAAAGCGATAGGGCCTTACAGTTATGGCAACGACCTTACGGCCAATCGGAATATCGTACTTTGTGAACACTTCATCCTTATCAAGCTGCGAAGGCTGAAGGTTAAACGCCAGGTCAGGTGACAGGGCGGGCTCTAGGCCAAGCTCTTGAGATGTCATATCTCGAGAAATGCTCTCGCGGGCGCTCACGAGGCTGCATTTGCTAAGCGCCTTACGCACTATCCATTTCACCATAGGGCCATCAAAAGGCCCGAGAGAGTTAGGCATCATGTAAATTGGTTTTCCAAGGCGTGAAGCGAGGAAGATATGGTACGCATCAAAATACGCTGTATAACTAGATGTCAAGCCTCCGTAAAACTGGAAGAATCCGCCGCCTTTTACAAGCAACGCCGTCATGTTTTCCATGACCTCAAGAGAATCTCTAGTTTTAGCGGACAACAGGGGCTTTAGGATTTTGCGCCCCAGTTTAGTGAGAAGGCAAAGACTCACCACAAGGTCACCCAGTGCAACAACACCCCATTTTACTTTGAGCGCAGTGCTGTACTGAACGTTCTCTTTATTCTTGAACTTACGAGAAGGATGCTCAAGAACAGGTAAGATGCGCGTGAAGCCACGCTTTTCGCTCTGCACGACAGGTTCGTTTGCCTCGGAGGTAAAATAATACTTGCCTTTAAGTCCAGCGTCCTCGGCAATTCTTCTCGTCTCCCAGACGAGGGCCTGGTCACCTCGATTAAGGTCCGAGCAGCACGGTACGATTACATAGCTATTTGGCATGTTGAGCTCCTGATATCAAATCGTAATAATAGTTCTGAAGACGCAGCGCAGCGTCCACGGCGTTATAGGCGATAAAGAGGCTCGTAGATACGTCGATGCGCCCACGATCCTTCGAACAAGTTATAAAAGCCTTCACCCATTCATCGACGGAATCAATGTCGAGGAATTCCACGCCCTCGGTTAACGCGACCTCACGCGTAATTGCTGTCGACAATAGACAGTGCAAACCAGAGCGCTGCGCCTCTACAGCCACCAAAGGTAGACCCTCGTAGAGACTGGGCAGAGCGAAACAATCGAAGGCCTGATATAGACAGTCTGAATCGCTTCTATAGCCCAAGAAACGAACCTTATCGGCCACACCGAGTTTTGTGGCAAGTTCTTCGATTTGTGACATATGATCACCATTGCCTGCGAGCAGCAGTAATGAGTTCGGCTCGAACTCTACAAACTTTGCAAAGGCAGATACAAGGAATGAGTGGTTCTTTTGAGCCATAAAACGCCCCATGTGCCCAACAACGAAAGTGTCGTTTTCGATACCGAGCTCATCCCTAGTGCATTTTCGCTTGCCGGCGTCGTATTTAAATCTCTCAAGGTCAATGGCATTGTAGAAAAGCGTGAATTCATGTTTCTCGCCGAAGAGCCATCGGCCGGCTCTCTCTGAACAGGCAACACGTGCTGTGGGGTAAATGTTTGCGAAATGTCTAAGAATCCATTTCATAGCATTTTTCGAGTACTCCCCTTTTCCACTCGTTGAGTGGCTGTGGGCTATTCGCACAGGAATACCCGCCTTTTTGGCAGCACGCAGCGGAAAAAGACTCAATGCATTAATATGACTGTGAGCTATGCACCAACCCTCTTGTTTAAAGAGGCGCTGAAGTTCTTTTTGATATTCAACCACATGCTGGTAGGGCGGAATCTCGAAAACCCTGCCGCCGAGCGACTCAATCTCTTCACGCGGAACAAGCGTAGAATCAGAATCGACAAGAAAATCGAACTGTACTTTGCCTCGATCGATATGGCGATAATAATTCATGACAACAGCCTCGACGCCACCACCAACCATCTTGCCGACAACTTGAGCCACTCTGATAGGTTTGGTCATCTAGCACGCACCGCTTCCGGTCAGAACCTCAATCACCGTAAGAACAACGATTTTTAAATCAGTCAGCACCCCACGCTTGGCGATATACTCCAGGTCGCGGCGGACCATGCCATCAAAGTCAGTGTCATTGCGGTCCGTTACCTGCCACCAGCCAGTAATTCCAGGCTTTACCGCAAGGCGCTGTAGGTCATATTTCGTGTACTGCGCAACTTCATTCGGCAGCGGCGGGCGCGGACCAACGACCGACATCTGGCCCAGGAACACGTTGAGAAACTGCGGGAACTCGTCGATGGAGTGCTTGCGGATAAACCTGCCGATCTTGGTGACGCGCGGGTCGTCTTTCATCTTGAACATCGCGCCGGCGATCTCGTTCTGCTCCTTGAGCTCGGCGAGACGCTCGTCGGCGTCTCGGAACATGGAGCGGAACTTCCACATGCGGAACATGGTCAGACTGCCGTCGGGGCAGGTCTGCCCCACGCGGATCTGACTGTAGAAGGGGCTGCCCTCGCTCTCCAGCCGGATGGCCGCGGCGAGAATTAGACTGGGAATCGCGATGACGACGAGCACGGCACCGCTGAACACGATGTCGAAGGCGCGTTTGACTGCACGGTACGCCATGCGCGAGCGATCCCAGTCCATGATGGATTGCATGGCCCTGTATCGGCCTGCGCCCTCACGCCGGTCCATGGCCTGAGCAATCAGCGCCGCACCTGCTGGAGCATCCGTTGCATATTCTGTTTTATCCGACACGTTCTCTTCCAACACTTCGACCCCGGGTCGGGGATCCTCCCTGTTCTGTGATGCAACCGTCTGCAGCTAGGCGATCGCCTTTTTAACGTTTCGCATTACGCGCTGCTCGGCTGAAAGCACAGCAAGGCCAACGCGGGTAGTCACGCGTCGACCACACAGATCGAGCTCCAAATAAGCAGTGCTCTTGCGTCTGTTAATGGTTTTGATAAGGCCCTCGTGGCCCAGCAGCGGACCTGCCGTTACTACGACTTGGTCACCGTCTTTTAGGGCCTCGCTCATGGGCACCACGCGGTCTCCCCTATGCGTAAAGCCGCCAATAAGCTGGACCTCTTCTTTTGCTAGCGGCACAAACTGACCGTCCTGGGAAAGCACCCGGGCAAAGTCGTCCATGCGAAGCAGATACTGTTGCACGGTACGGGGATCTTCCGTGTCGCAGATAAGATAACCGGGAAAGAGAGACTTGGTCGTATTGACCCATTCGCCGTGTACCTTGATCTCGGTTTGAAATTGGGGATAAAAGATCTCTTGCATGGCGCCCACTGGCACCACGCGCTCGATGCGCTCGCGCATAACGTCTTCGCGACCGTTAATGACCTGGATCACATACCACACAAGCACCACCCCCTTGCTGTCTTACGTGTGGCTCACGGGGTTTGGGTATGGCTTCGCCAGGGCGCTTGTGCGCGAAGGCGCTCCATATTCAAACCCTGAGCCCAGTTAGACAAGCACGTGGCTCTGCCTCACCGTGAACGGTATGTATATATGCAGTTGCTAGAGACGCGGACGTGTATCGCAAAAATGACCGCGACTCCAGCTGGCTGCGTGCGAACCAGTCAAGCGGGAACAAAACTGGACCGCACGCAAACAGCTGAAGACTGCTGAGGTTTGCCGTAGCAACTCGATGCACTACACCATGCGAACTTTTAAATGCCCGCAAAACCAAGTGCAAAATCGCGCATGGCAATCGATATTGGAGCTCGTGGTGTTTCTGGCACCGCCGTTACGGCCGGATGCTGATCGACCCTGCGCTTTGTGACTTGCTGGAGCCGCGAGCACAGTTGAACTCATGTAACGTTAGGTATCCTAGCACAAGCTGGTAGCGAAACTGATTTGGCTTGTGGTGGACAACATATCGTTCATTTAGCGTGCTTAAGGGGGTTGTTTTGGGATGTTGTTCACGTTGGCGCAGGTTATTGGGGTGCTAGCGGTGATTAAGGGTGATCTTTAAGCACAAATGGAGCAGCGAGCTGCACTGGTAATTGCGCTTGTCTAACAAACTATGTACAGACATGGGAAATAAATTGTGCAACTTTTTGATGGTGTGGTTGGAGTTTATGGCGCGAGGTATTTTGGCATGAAAAAAGGCCTTCGGGATCCCGAAGGCCTTTGCAATCACGATGGTGGAGACGAGGGGGATCGAACCCCTGACCTCTTGACTGCCAGTCAAGCGCTCTCCCAGCTGAGCTACGCCCCCGTGACGAGGAGATACTATAGGGGAATGTTTTGCTTGATGCAAGGACTTTTTTGGGTTGAATCTCTTACTTACGGGTTTTCCTGGGACGGTGGATAGACCTTACTTGTAGAGGTAAGCGATGGCGGTGCCGGTGTGGACTTGGATCGTGGCAGTTGACCTGACGACGTTGCTGATGCCCGTGTCGGCCAACAGGCCCAGGGGGCTGTGATCTAGCTCCCATTCTAGGCCGTGTTCGCTTACCTCGGTGTTGGGGGCGATTGCGATTATGGAGAACGTCTTGCTTTCGGCGCCTTCGATAGTCCACGATTCGCCTTCGTGCAGAATGCGAGCCGTGGTCTCGTCTTCGGCAATCCAGACGGGGGCATCCTTGTATGTTGCTAGTAGGCCTAGGACGCTTAGGGCCATATCCGGGCGGCCGCCCGTGGCGCAGGTCGCAACCACTTCGGCACCCGGCCAGCGGCGTCGGACGGAATCGAGCGCCAGCGCCAGGTCGGTATAGTCCTTGTACGGGTCGTGGCGCTCAACTTCAAAGTCGGTGGCGGCATCGACCAGCGCGCGGCCTGCGTCGCTCACCGTGTCGGCATCCCCCACATATACGTCGCAGCTCAAACCGGCACCCAGCAGAGCATCCAGGCCGCGGTCCACGGCGACAACGTAATCGCACTCCCCTACTAAGCGGCGCAACAACTCAGCGCTCGCAACTACTGGCGAGCCGCAGACCACTAATACCTTGCAAGCCACAGCCCTCGCCTATCCCTCAAACGAAAGTACGCGGGCCAGATCCAGCTCCTCGTAGCTGTCGATAAAGATATCGCAGTTGGCGCGTACGTCGTCGCGCTTCATGCGGCCGTGCGGATCATAGATACCTACACGCTTAAAGCCAACGACCCCAGAGCTCTTTAGGCCAAAGACGGCGTCCTCAAACACCCATGTGCGCTCAAACTTGTGCCCATGGCGCTCCTCAAGGCGACGCAGCGCCAACTCGTACACATCGGGGAACTGCTTGGAACGTCCCGCCTCGCCCGTCGTGGTAACAAACTCCATATAAGCATCGAGCCCGGCACCAGCGAGCGCGGACTGCACCAGCTCGGCCGGCGTAGACGTGGCAACGCACATGGAAATGCCCGCCTCCTGCGCCTGCTTCAAAAATGCAAGCAGGCCCTCGCGCGGCGGCACCTTGGAGTACCCATCAATCAGAATATCGCTCAGCTCGCGATACAGCTCTTCGCCATTCGCGCCAATGTCCCAGGTGTCGTGGTAGGCCTGGCACTCATCCTCGAGCGACAAATGCTCAAACTGGGCAAAATCGTCGACCGTCACGTCAACTCCGTGGCGGTGCAATAACTCGGGCTGGGCATAGGCCCAAACGGGGGTGCTATTAACCAGCGTGCCGTCGCAATCGAAAATAAAAGCAACGTTGGAGGCGGCGGTCTGGGACATAAACGAACCTTTCGATGTCAAATGGTAAACATCCTGCTAAAAACGTTTTACCAAACGTCTGACTAACAATTTAGAAACCCTAATTGGTAAAACTGTCAAGAGTTTTACCACGGCAATTCTGCCAGTGGTCTAAACATGGCGCTTACCGATTAAACGCCGCCCTAAAACCACTTTCCTTCATAAAAGTAACGTACAGGTGTTATCGTAGTTTCTGCCGAAAGTTCCACCGAGCACGCGAGGTGGAACGAATCATAGAACTATCGCCGTCCCTTCGATTCGTGCAGCCTTGGACCTTTCGCATCTAGTCACCAAGGCAACACGCTGCCGCGTCATGATGGGATCAAACGTGAGCGATACAAAGCTAAAGCCAACGGCTAAAAAGCCCGCAACCCGTAAAGCCGCCCCGCACGCACCGGAGCTCACCAAGGACGATGTCTACCTGTTTGGCATTGGCACGTGGGAGCGCAGCTGGGAAAAGATGGGCGCGCACCCCGACACGCAGAACCGTACGCGCGGCTGGCGTTTTTGCGTTTGGGCGCCCGATGTAAAGAGCGTGCATGTCATTGGCGAATTTAACGACTGGAATGAAGAAGCCAACCCGCTGGTGCCCGTACATACGAGCGCTATCTGGGAAGGCTTTATTCCTGGCGCAGAGCAGGGCCAGCTCTATAAGTATCTCATCGAGACCAACGAGGGCGAAAAGCTTTACAAAGCAGATCCGTATGCCTTTAAGGCCGAGTGCCCTCCGGGTACCGCCAGCGTGCTGTGGACCCTCGATGGCTACAAGTGGAACGACGCCGCGTGGCTCAAGCGCCGTGCCGGCCACAACCACATGTCGCAGCCGCTCAACATCTACGAGGTGCATATTGGCTCATGGAAGCGCCACGGCGATGAGCCGCAGGGCGAGCCGGACGAGTACGGCAACTACCCCGGTCCCATGGATCCCTTCCCCGCGCAGCGCGGCGAGTTCTACACCTACGACGACCTGTCGGTGGAGCTTGTGGACTACGTGCGCGACATGGGCTACACGCATATCGAGGTCATGCCGCTCATGGAGCATCCCTTCGATGGCTCCTGGGGCTACCAGACGACCGGCTACTATGCCGCCACGTCACGCTATGGCGACCCCCAGCAGCTCATGCACTTTATCGATGCATGCCACGCGGCTGGCATCGGCGTGATTATGGACTGGGTTCCCGGCGGTTTTTGCGCCGACTCCCACGGCCTTGCCACCTTTAACGGCCACATGCTGTTTGAGCACGAGATTCACCCCAATTGGGGCACGCACAAGTTTGACTTCGCCCGCGGCGAGGTCCGCTCCTTCCTGGTCTCCAACGTGCTGTATTGGCTCGAGAACTTCCACGTTGACGGCATTCGCATGGACGGCGTATCCAGTATGCTGTACCTCAACTTTGGCATCGACGATCCGGGCCAAAAGAAGTTCAACAAGTACGGAACCGAGGAGGACCTGGACGCCAGCGCTTTTATCCGCCAGGTCAACTGCGCCGTGGAGGCGCACTACCCCGACGTGATGATGATGGCCGAGGAGTCCACCGCGTGGCCGCTCGTGACCTATCCGCCGCAGGACGGCGGCCTGGGCTTCCACTATAAGTGGGACATGGGCTGGATGAACGACACCCTGCACTACATGCAGACCGATTTTCCGTGGCGCCCCGGCAACCACGGGCTGCTCACGTTCTCCATCATGTACGCCTTTACCGAGAACTTTATCTGCCCGCTTAGCCACGACGAGGTCGTGCACGGCAAGTGCTCGCTGATCGGCCGCATGCCGGGCGACTGGTGGCGCCAGTTTGCCGGCCTGCGCACGCTGGCTTTCTACCAGATGACGCACCCCGGTGCCAAGCTCAACTTTATGGGCAACGAGATCGGCCAGTTTATTGAGTGGCGCTACTACGAGTCCATCCAGTGGTTCCTGACCGAGGAGTACGAGACTCACCGTCATCATCAGGCGTTTATCAAGGCGCTCAACCACCTGTACACCGCCGAGCCCGCCCTGTACGAGCGTGGCTATACCGACGACGGCTTTACCTGGATTGACGCGGATAACTCCAAGCAGTCCATCGTGAGCTTTGTGCGCCAGGGCGAGGACGTCGATGACGATCTGGTGATCCTGATCAACTTTGACCCGGCAAGCTACGAGAGCTTCCGCGTGGGCGTGCCGCGCGAGGGTGACTGGGAGGTCATCTTCGATTCCGACCGTCCCGAGTTCGGTGGCAGCGGCTATGCAGGTGAGGAGCCCTACACCTGCTCGAGCGAGCCCTATCCCTGGAACGGGCAGATGGATTCTATCGAGATTAAGGTGCCCGGCCTGGCAGGTGTGGTACTTAAGCGCCGCGGTCCCAGCAGCTATAAGCCGCCGGTGGTTGAGGAGCCCAAGAAGGCGACGCGCAAGCGTGCGTCCTCGGTGAAGCCCAAGGCCGCGGCTGCTAAGAAGGCTCCGGCTAAGGCGAAGGCTGCCAAGGCTTCGGCCAAGTCCACCACGACCAAGAAGGCAGCCACCAAAAAGGCCGCTCCCAAGGCCAAGGCAGCTTCTGTTAAGCCGTCTGCCAAGGATGCGTAACAAAGCCGTTACAGCTGTAATACCCGCCCCGCGGGGGCGTAGGATACATGTCATAACCGTTCCGGGAGAAACATCCCCGGGGGAAAGGAACGTATGAATAAGATCTTCGACAACAAGCAGGAGTTTACCGAGCTCTATCGCGATGCCGTCATGAGCATCAGCGGCAAGAGCGTCGAGGCCGCCAGCGACCTGGATCGCTTTAACGCCCTGGCCAAGCTCGTGGCCGAGAAGGCGCGCACCGTTGCCACCAAGAGTGACGCCCGCGTCACCGCCGAGGGCAAAAAGCGCGTGTACTACTTCTCGATCGAGTTTTTGATCGGCCGCCTGCTCGACAACTACCTGCTTAACTTTGGCGTGCGCGACATGGTTGCCGAGGCACTCGACGACATGGGCTTTGACCTGTCCGTCATCGAGAACCAGGAGCCCGATCCGGCACTGGGCAACGGTGGCCTGGGCCGTCTGGCCGCATGCTTCCTGGATTCCATGGCAGCCGAGGGCATTGCCGGCTACGGCAACGGCATGCGCTACCGCTACGGCCTGTTTAAGCAGGAGATCGTCAACGGCAGCCAGGTCGAGGCCACCGACGAGTGGCTCACCCACGGCTATCCCTGGGAGGTCCGTCGTCAGGATAAGGCCGTGACCATCAAGTTTGGTGGCCATGTAGAGGGCTTTGAGGAGAACGGCCGCACGTTCTACCGCACGGTGGATACGCAGGACATCCTGGCCGTTCCTTATGACATCCCCGTTGTGGGCTATGCCGGCGAGACCGTCAACAAGCTGCGCGTCTGGGCCGCCGAGCCGGTCGAGGAGCACTTCGATCTGGAAGCCTTCAACCGCGGTGACTACGCCCTGGCCGATGCCGAGCGCGCCGAGGCCGAGGCCATCAGCGCCATCCTCTACCCCAACGACGCCGGCGAGCACGGCCGTCTGCTGCGCCTGAAGCAGGAGTACCTGTTTGTCTCGGCCGGCATCTACAGCCTGCTCGACACCTTTGAGAAGGAGCACGGCGCTAACTGGGAGCTGCTGCCGCAGTTTGTGGCCATCCACACCAACGACACGCACCCCGCCATGTGCGGCCCCGAGCTCATGCGCATCCTCATCGACGAGAAGAAGCTCGAGTGGGATGACGCCTGGAACATCGTGACCCAGGTCGTGAGCTACACCAACCACACCATCCTGCCCGAGGCTCTGGAGAAGTGGCCCATCGGCACGTTCTCCAAGCTCCTCCCCCGCGTGTACCAGATCATCGACGAGATCAGCCGTCGTTGGCACGAGTCGTTCGACACCACGCAGGAGGGGTGGCAGGAGCGTCTGCGCCAGACCGCCATTCTGTGGGACGGCGAGATTCGCATGGCCAACCTGTCCGTGATCTGCAGCCACAGCGTCAACGGTGTGGCCAAGATCCACTCCGACATCATCAAGAACATCGTGCTCAAGGACTTCTATGCCCTGACGCCCGAGAAGTTCAACAACAAGACCAACGGCATCTCGCACCGTCGCTTCTTTGCCGAGGCCAACCCCACCTATGCCAAGCTCGTGACCGAGGCCATTGGCGACGGCTGGCTGAAGGACGCCTTTGAGCTGGAGAAACTCAAGGAGTTCCAGAACGACACCGAGTTCCTGAAGGCCGTAGGTGCCTCCAAGCGCGCCAACAAGGAGCGCCTGGCCGCCTACGTTAAGGCCGAGACCGGTCTGGTTATCGACCCCAACACCGTCTTCGATGTTCAGGTAAAGCGCTTCCACGCCTACAAGCGCCAGCTCATGAACATCATGAAGGTGATGGACATCTACAACCGTCGCATCGCCAATCCCAACTTCCACGTGACGCCGACGACCTTCATCTTTAGCGGCAAGGCTGCCTCGAGCTATACCTTTGCCAAGGAGACCATCCGCCTCATTAACTCCGTGGCCGAGGTCATCAACAATGACGCCCGTGTGAACGAGGTCATGAAGGTCTGCTTTATCCCCAACTTCCGCGTGAGCAACGCTCAGCTCATCTACCCCGCCGCAGAGATCTCTGAGCAGATCTCCACGGCCGGTAAGGAGGCCTCGGGCACGTCCAACATGAAGCTCATGATGAACGGCGCCATTACGCTGGGCACCCTCGACGGCGCCAACATCGAGATCGCCGACCTGGCCGGTCGCGAGAACGAGGCCATCTTTGGCCTGACCGCCCCCGAGGTCGAGCAGCTCTGGGCATCGAACAGCTACTTTGCGTGGGATACGCTCAACAACGATCGCGAGCGTCTGGGCCGCGTGATGGACGAGCTTAAGGACAACACGTTTGCCGGTCTTTCGGGCAACTTTGAGAGCATCTACAACGAGCTCATGAACAACAACGACCCCGACCTGGTCATGGCAGACTTCCGCAGCTACGTGGATGCGTGGGAGAAGCTCACCGGCAGCTATGGCGACCAGGAGACCTGGAACCGCAAGGCCCTGCTCAACACCGCCTCGAGCGGCTGGTTCTCGAGCGACCGCACCATTCGCGAGTACCGCGACGAGATCTGGCACGCGTAAAGGCGCGCGAGCTCCCCTATGCCAGCACGGCATTACTCGACGGGCGCGACGTTGCGCCGCGTCCGTCGCTAATGGGTTTAGGAACATCGATGACAGAAGGAGAAATCGATGAGTAAGAAAGAATGCATCGCGATGCTCCTCGCAGGAGGACAGGGCAGCCGATTGGGGGCACTCACCCAAAAGATCGCTAAGCCGGCGGTTAGCTTTGGTGGCAAGTTCCGCATTATCGACTTTTCGCTCTCCAACTGCTCCAACTCGGGCATCGACACAGTGGGCGTTCTGACGCAGTATCGCCCCTACCTGCTGCATGCCTACGTGGGCTCCGGCGAGGCGTGGGATCTGGACAGCCGCGACGGCGGCGTGTCAATCCTGCCGCCGTACGAGACGCAGACCGGCGGCGCCTGGTATGCGGGCACGGCCGACGCCATTACGCAGAACCTCGACTACATCAAGGCCAACGACCCCAAGTACGTCCTGATTCTTTCGGGCGATCACCTGTATCGCATGGACTACCGCAAGATGCTCAAGACGCACATTGAGAACAACGCCGACCTCACGGTGAGCGTTATGCCCGTGCCGTGGGAGGAGGCCAGCCGCTTTGGCATCCTGACCACCGACCCCGAGGACGGCCGCATCACCAAGTTCACCGAGAAGCCCGATAAGCCCGATTCGAATCTCGCGTCCATGGGCATCTACATCTTCTCGGCCGACGTACTGATCGAGGCGCTCGAAGAGGACGCTCTGGACCAGCGCTCGAGCCACGACTTTGGTAAGGACATCATCCCCAAGCTCCTCGGCGAGGGCAAGCGCCTGTACAGCTACGAGTTCCACGGCTTTTGGAAGGACGTCGGCACCATCGCCAGCTTCCACGAGACTTCGATGGACCTGTTGGGCAACAACCCCGAGTTCGATCTGTTCGACAAGCACTTCCCCATCATGTCCAACATCACCACGCGTCCGCCGCACTACATTGGCCCGGACGGCCGCCTGGACGACTGCCTGGTCTCCAACGGCTGCAAGATCTACGGCACCGCTCGTCACTCGATCCTTTCGACCGATGTCATCATCGAGGAGCGCGCCGTGGTCGAGGACTCCGTGCTGCTGCCGGGTGCGCACGTTAAGAGCGGCGCGCACATCTGCCGCGCTATTTTGGGCGAGAACTCCACGGTCGAAGAGGGCGTGAAGCTCGGCTCTGTCGATACCACCAAGGATACGGCCGTCGTTGGAAATGACGTCGTTATCGGGAAGGGGGAATGATCCGATGATCAATCGCAAGGCCATCGGTTATATCACCGCTAACTACTCTTCGACCTACGGCAGCGTGCTGCTCAAGGACCGCCCCATCGCGTCCGTTCCGTTTTTGGGCCGCTACCGCCTGATCGACTTCCCGCTGTCCAACATGATGAATGCCGGCATTAAGACCGTCGGCGTCGTCATGCCGGGCAACTACCGCTCGCTGATCGACCACGTGGGCTCGGGCAAGGACTGGGGCCTGGACCGCAAGAAGGGCGGCCTGTTCATGGTGCCCGGCAACGCGTATGGCACCACCAAGGGCGGCATGCGCTTCCTGCTGCGCGACATCATCTCCAACAAGACGCTGTTCCAGCGCTCGGAGAAGCCCTATGTCGTGATGATGGGCACCAACATCATCTTTAACATGGACCTCAACACCATCATCGAGGCGCACGAGAACTCCGGTGCCCAGATGACCGTGGTGTACTGCAAGGCCACGCGCAACGTCGATGACGAGACCAAGCTCGAGATTAACGAGAACGGCCGCCTGACGGGCGTGAGCGCCGGCGTCGTGTATGGCGACAACGCGTCTATGGACTGCTGCATCGTCAACCGCGAGACGCTGCTCGAGATTATCGACCACTACCAGGCCGCCGACTATCTGGACCTGCTCGAGGCACTCCAGGGCGACTTTGGCAACATCGACGTGTGCAGCTACGAGTACAAGGGCGAGGTCGTGGGCGTGTTTAGCGAGAAGTCGCTGTATCGCCGCAGCATGGACCTGCTCGACCAGACCGTGGCCGACCAGCTCTTCGATCCCGAGCGCCCGATCCTGACCAAGGCTCACGACGTGCCGCCTTCGCGCTATGCGACCGGTAGCCACGCCTGCAACTCAATCATCTCGGCCGGCTGCATCATCAAGGGCACCGTGCGCAACTCGATCCTGTCGCGCGGCGTTGTGGTTGAGGAAGGCGCCTCGGTGACCAACTCGATCATCAACCAGAGCTGCATCATCAAGAGCGGCGCCCGCGTCGAGAATGCCATTCTGGACAAGAACAACGTGGTTCCCACCAACACCGAGCTTCGCGGCACGCCCGAGAACATCCTGGTGCTGGGCAAGGCTCCGTTAACTTCCGACACCACCATCGTACGTTAACGTTGGCACCGCAACATCGCTCGTAACATGTAGAATAGCCGCCCGGTTCGCGCCTGGCGGCTATTCTCGAATAACAACATGGGAGACAATATGGCTGATTCCAGCAAAAAGATGCAGATCGTGTTTGCCTCGGCCGAGTGCGCACCGTTTGTAAAGACCGGTGGCCTGGGCGACGTAGCGGGCTCGCTGCCTGCGGCGCTTGTACGCGCCGGCGCCGAAGTCATCGTGATGGTGCCCAAGTACGCCACCATCAAGGACGAGTACAAGGCGCAGATGGAGCACTTCTCCGACTTTTACGTGAGCCTAGGCTGGCGCAATGAGTACTGCGGACTCGAGAAGCTCGAGCACGACGGCGTCACCTATATGTTCATCGACAACGAGCGCTATTTTGCGCGCGACTATCCGTACGGCTTCTTTGACGACGGCGAGCGTTTTGCGTTCTTCTCCAAGGCCATCACCGAAAGCCTACAGCACCTGCCGGCCGGCTTTGAGTGCGACATCCTGCACTGCAACGACTGGCAGACGGCGCTGGCGCCCGTGTTCTTGCGCGAATTCTACCAGGGCCTGCCGCTGTATGACCGCGTCAAGACCGTGTTCTCGATCCACAACGTGGCGTTCCAGGGCCAGTTTAGCGACACCGTGATGGAGGACATCCTGGGTGTGGCGCATATTCCGGCGGCCGCGTCGCAGCTGCGTTGCGACGCCTGCAGCATCAACTACATGCTGGGCGCCCTGCGCTATGCCGACGCCATCACTACGGTGAGCCCCACCTATGCCAACGAGATCCAGACGCCCGAATTTGGCGAGGGCCTGGACGGCGTGCTGCGCGAGCGTTCGTACGCGCTGCAGGGCATCCTCAACGGCATTGACGTGGCGGGCTTTGACCCGGCGACCGACAAGCGCATTGCCGCCAACTACACGGTTGAAGACCGCTCCGGCAAGGCCGTGTGCAAGGCCAAGCTGCAGGAAGAGCTGGGGCTCGAGGTTCGCGACGACCGCCCGCTCATGGTGATGGTCACGCGCCTGACGCGCCAAAAGGGCATGGACCTGGTCATGTACGCGCTCGACCGCATTCTGGCCGGCGGCGTGCAGGTGGCGGTACTGGGCACCGGCGACCGCGACTACGAGGACGGCCTGCGCTACTTCCAGGGCAAGTACCCCGGCACCATGGCCGCGCGCATCGAGTTCGATCCGGCGCTGTCGCAGCGCATGTATGCTGCCGCCGACATGTTCCTGATGCCGTCGAAGTTTGAGCCCTGCGGCCTATCGCAGATCATCGCCATGCGCTACGGCACCCTGCCCATCGTGCGCGAGACCGGTGGTCTGAAGGACACCGTGATCCCGTATAACGAGTTTACCGGCGAGGGCACGGGCTTCTCGTTTAGTAACTTTAACGGCGACGAGATGGGCGACGCCGTGTTCCGCGCGGCGCGTCTGTTCTGGGATAACCGCGACGCCTGGAACCAGCTGGTCACGCAGGCCATGAGCCAGGACTTTAGCTGGACGCGCTCGGCCGATAAATATCTGGATCTGTACTTCTTTATGCATCCGGAGATTGAGAGGCCGGCGGCTGTTGTCGACGAGCCCGAGGCTGTTGCTGAGCCAGTGGCCGTTGAGGAGCCCAAGGCCGAAGAGAAGCCGATTGAAGCTGAGCTCGTTAAGGCCGAGCCTGACGTGAAGGCTGAGGTTGCTCCTGAGGCAGAGGCCGAGGTCAAGCCTGCTGCAAAGCCCGCAGCTAAGAAGGCCGCGGCCCGCAAGACGACCGCCAAGAAGGTTACGACGACCAAGGCCGCCGCGACTAAAACCACGGCTGCCAAGGCAACGACCACGCGCAAGCGCACGACCGCCGCTGCCAAGAAGGTCGCCGAGGCCGAGGCTGCTCCCGAGGTAAAGGCCAAGGCCGCCGTCAAGGCACCGGCCAAGTCCGTTGCGAAGAAGTCGACCGCAACCGCCAAAAAGGCAACGACAACCAAGAAGACCACGACTACGAAGTCGACGACCACGAAGGCAGCCACGACCAAGGCAGCCACAAAGCCGGCCGCCAAAGTCGAGGAGGCGGGTGCCGAAGCCAAGGCCGAGGCAAACCCGGCCGCCAAGACTACCACGCGCAAGCGCGCTACGACGACGGCCAAAAAGGCCACGACCAAGGCCGCTGCTCCCAAGGCAGAGGCTAAGGCCGTGGACAAGCCCGCAGTAAAGGCCGAGCCGGCACCGAAGGCCGCTGAGGTCAAGACCGCTCCGAAGGCTACGGCAAAGACCGAGCCCGCCAAGAAGGCCCCGGTCTCCCCCGCCGCTTCGACCGAGGAAAAGGCTCCGACTAAGAAGACCTCCGTGCGCAAGGCTACGGCCACCCGCAAGCGCCGCTAATCCAGACGATCCAAAACCTCATCAAACCCTAAGCAAGGGGCGCTCCAACCGGGCGCCTCTTCACTGTAGATAGTTGGTAAAACGATTTTCTAGGACAACCGTTCGCCGATGGTAAACGGATGTTGTTTATACAGCCTGTGTACAACAGATATACTTACATCCTGCGCGTAAAGCCCATGGCCAGCAGGCCATGATTCTATTGAACTGGACCGTACTATGAGATTGATACACAACAGCCGCCTACCGCAGTTTCGCACTCCGTTTGGCGCTGTGACCACTGGCACTTCCGTTTCGCTCTCGGTGATCTTGGAGGATGCCGACCCCAACCAGGCAACGCTCACCCTGCGCACCTGGGTCGATGAGATCGGCGAGTCTCGATATCCCATGACGCACGAAGGCGACGGCATATTTACCGTAGAGCTTGAGTGCACCGAGCCCTGTCTCATCTGGTACAGCTTTATCTGCAATATCGAGGGCCAGCCCGAGGTTCGCCTGGGCGCACCACAGGGCCGCACCGGCGGCGAAGGCGTAACCTATGACTACGCCGAGGTGCCGTCATTCCAGGTCACCGTCTACAAGCACCGCGAAGTTCGACCCGAGTGGTACGAGCGCGGAATGGTCTACCAGATCTTCCCCGATCGCTATGCCCGTGACGAGCACTGGCGCGAGCGCACGCTGGCCGAGGTCGAAAAACCGCGCAACGGAATCCAGCGCCGGATGGTCGAGGACTGGAACGAGCCGCCCGTTTACGAGCGCGCCGAGGACGGCTCCATCAAGACCTGGGACTTCTACGGCGGATCGCTCAAGGGTATCCAGGAAGACCTGCCTCGCATCGCCGAGCTGGGCTTTACAGCCATCTACCTCAACCCCATTTTTGAAGCCGCGAGCAACCACCGCTACGACACCGCCGATTACACCAAGATCGATCCGATTCTGGGCACCGAGCAGGACTTTACCGAGCTATGCGAGGCGGCCGAGAAGCTGGGCATTTCCATCATTCTGGACGGTGTGTTCAACCACACGGGCGACGATTCGATCTACTTCAACCGCTACGGCAACTACCCCGGCGTGGGCGCGTGGCAGAGCGAGGATTCGCCGTGGCGCGATGCGTTTTATTTCCACGAGGACGGCTCATACGACTGTTGGTGGGGCGTGGGCAATATGCCCGCTATCAATGAGAGCTCCGAACTGGTACGCGAGCGGCTCCTGGGCAAGGACGGCGTCATTCGTAAATGGCTGCGCGCCGGCGCTCACGGCTGGCGCCTGGATGTGGCCGACGAGCTTTCCGATGACTTCCTGGCCGAAATCAAGAAGGCCGTACTTGCCGAAAAGTCTGACGCACTGTTGCTCGGCGAAGTCTGGGAAGACGCCTCCAACAAGATCAGCTATGGCCACCTGCGTCGTTACCTGCAGGGCTCCGAGCTCGACTCGGCCATGGATTACCCCTTCCGCGACATGGTCATCGGCTTTTTGATGGGCTACAAAAACGCCTACCAAGCAGCTGAGGATATCGAGACCCTACGCGAGAACTATCCGCGTGAGGCCCTGTCTTGCGCACTTAATCTGCTTTCGAGCCACGACCGTCCGCGCATTATCTCGGTGCTCGGCGGCGGCCCCGACGAGTCACAGCTGCCCGAGTGCGAGCGCAGCAAATGGCGCCTGGACGAGAACGCGATGGGCCTGGCCAAGAGCCGTTTTTGGCTCGCCACGCTCATGCAGATGACGTTCCCGGGCGTTCCCTCGATTTATTATGGCGACGAGTACGGCTTGGAGGGTCTCACCGATCCGGGCAATCGTCGCACCATGCCGACCAAGGAGGACCTGCACGACTTCGATACGTTTGCGATCGTCAAGAACGCATCTGCTGTGCGCCGCGCGCTGCCGTTTATGATCGACGGCGAAATCAAGGCCTTCGCGCTCAATGACGAAGTGCTGGCCTACAACCGTACCGGTAACGACGGCGAGTCCGCGACCGTCATCATCAACCGCAGCCTGCGCAATTCACACCGCGTGACGATTCCGGCGCTCGGCGAATGCGCGAGCGATGTGATTAGTGGTCACGAGTGCGAGATCCACAACGGTACGGTCACGCTCGATCTGTATCCGCTGGGCTCGTCGATCATCTATCACCATGCCGAGCAGCGCCTGCAGGAACCGCTCGATCACGGTGCGGGTGTTGTGTGTCATATCACATCGGTGCCGACCGACGACGGCAAGCCCGGTACAATCGGCGCGCCCACGCGTCGCTTTATCGACCATCTGGCCGCCATGGGCATGCGCTACTGGCAGGTTCTCCCCGTCAACCCCACGGACTTCTTCCGTTCCCCTTACGCCGGTCCTTCGGCCTTTGCAGGCAATATCGACCTGCTACCCGAGAGCCACGAGGAGCTGGCCGCCGACTTTGAGACCTGGAAGGCCCGCGGCGGCGAGGATGCCGACCCGCTGTACACAGCGTTTAAGCATCGCAATGCCGATTGGCTCGAGAAGTACTGCGTCTACATGGCCGTTAAGAAGTACTTTGAGGGCGAGTCGCGCCACGATTGGCCGGCAGATGTCGCGCGCTACAACGAGCATCTGATCGATGACAAGCGCTTCCACGACGAGGCCGAGCTTCAGGCGTACATGCAGTACCGCTTTGACCTGGCTTGGTGCGAGCTTATGAACTATGCGCACAAGAAGGGCATCGAGGTCATCGGCGATATTCCTATGTACGTGTCCGACGATTCGGCAGATGCGTGGAGCGAACCCGAGAACTTCTGGCTATCCGATACCGGCAAGGCAATCGAGATCTCCGGTGCGCCGCCCGACAACTTTGCGCCCGAGGGTCAGGTGTGGGGCAACCCGACGTTCCGCTGGGACCACATGAAGCAGAACGGCTATAGCTGGTGGATGGATCGCCTACGTCGTGCGTTCTCGCTCTACGACCGCGTGCGTCTGGATCACTTCCTGGGCTTCCACAGCTACTTCAGTATCCCCGCTGGCAAGGCTTGCGCCGAAGGGCGTTGGCTGGCAGGCCCGGGCAAGGACCTGTTCCAGACCGCCTATGACGAGCTGGGGCCGCTCAACTTTATCGCCGAGGACCTGGGCTACCTGACGCCCGGCGTTCGCGCCATGGCGTCGACTTGCGGCTTCCCCGGTATGGACGTACTGGAGTTTAGCGATTACGACGTCGGCAACGGCGTGCAACCCACGCCGGGCAAGATTCTGTACACCTCAACGCACGACACGTCGACGCTCGCCGGTTGGTGCACGCGCTCCTTTGCGGGCGGCGACGAGCCGAGCGGTGTTGAGGTGGCAGCCAAGCTGATGAGCGACGCGCTGACAAGTGACGCTCCCCTGGTGATGATGCCGCTGCAGGACGTGCTGGGGCTTGGCGACGACACGCGCATGAACGTACCGGGCGTGGCCACGGGCAACTGGACCTGGCAGGCTGACGAGGCCGACGTTGCGGCCGCTGAGGGCAAAACCGCACAGCTCCTGCGCAACACGCATAGATTCTGGGGCGAAGCGTGATAAAACGCCCGATATAGGGTACAGTTACAGACGTTTGAATTTTTGCGGGCAGAGCGATCTGCCCGCTTTGTGCTGAAAAGGAAGTATTATGGCACGCTACGATTACAAGTGCTCGAGCTGCGGCAACGTGTTTGAGGTTGAGCACCCCATGTCCGAGAGCCCCGAGGTCGTATGCCCCAGCTGCGGCGCCCCAGCCGCCAAGACGTTTTCGGCCAGCGGCATCAAGTTCGAAGGCAGCGGTTTCTACAACACCGACCAGCGAAGCGGCGGCTCTAGCACCAGCGCCACCAGCGGCTGCTGCGCCAACTGCCCGCACAGCCACTAGAAACCAAACAGGGCTTATAGGACAAAATGTGTGTCCACTTTGGGGGCATCGGCGCAGGTCGATGCCCCTTTTTCAGCCGTTTAAATTCCGTGCCCGCTTTTAACCGCCCGGACAGAATGTGTGTCCGGTTGCCTATCGTTCCCGCAGGTAGATAACCTTTTCCGGAACCGTTAAACACCCTTTCGGAAGAGGTGCCCATGAAGGCCGTTTATTGCCCCTGCTGCGGCGGTCGGACCAAGCGCAACGGCAGGACCTCGTCGGGGTCCCAGCGGTGGAGGTGCACGGCCTGCGGCGCGTCGACGACGCTGAGTTACGACGACACGGCGGCGAGGCTCGAGGAGTTCCTCGGGTGGCTCCTCTCGAAGGACTCGCAGGCCGCGATGCCGGGCGGCGGGCGGTCCTTCAGGCGCAGGACGGCCGAGTTCTGGGAGGTCTGGCCCATGCCCGTCCCCGACGGCGAGCTCCACCGCGTGCTCTACGTCGACGGGATCTGGGTCGCGCGCGACCTCGTCGTGCTTATATGCTGCAGCGGCGAGAGGGCGGTCTCCTGGTACATGGCGAGGTCGGAGAACTCGAGGGCGTGGTCGGCCCTCATGGCGCCGATCCCGGCGCCCGAGGTGGTCGTCACCGACGGCGGGAGCGGGTTCGCCAAGGCCGTGCGCGAGACCTGGCCGCGCACCAGGGTCCAGAGATGCACCTTCCACGCCTTCTCGCAGGTCAAGCGCTACACGACGACGCGGCCGAAGCTACAGGCGGGGCGCGAGCTCTGCCTCATCGCGCGCGACCTCATGGGCATCGAGACGCCGCACCAGGCCGAGGTCTGGGTCGAGCGCTACCTCGACTGGTGCGGGTTCTGGGCCGACTTCCTGGAGGACAGGACCGTGGTGGACGGCAGGAGGGCCTGCACCCACGAGAGGCTGAGGCGGGCGCGCTCGTGCTGTCGTCGCTGGTGTCGGCGGGGACGCTGTTCACCTGCCTCGACCCCGCCCTGGCCAAGGCCGGACCGCTGCCGTCGACCAACAACATGATCGAGGGAGGGGTGAACTCGCAGCTGAGGGCCGTCCTGCGCAACCACCGGGGGCTGACGTCGGTCAAGCGCGTGAAGGCGGTGTTCCGGTGGTGCCACGCGCACTCGGGGGACGCGAGGACGGCGCGCGAGAAGCTCGCCGCGATGCCGACCGACGCGGACATCGACTTCCTGTTCAGCGTCTACTCCGCCTCGCCGTCGCGCGAGGACGGAGGGCCGGAGTGGGGCGACAGGGCCGTGTGGGAGGATCTCCACCACAGGGACCCGTACCCGTTCTGGCTGGATTAATGGATGGAAACGGATGTTCTATCGGGACACACATTTTGTCCTATAAGCCCCAAACAGCCCCGCGACCGACACCGATCGCGGGGCTATTTCTTTGTGTCGCAGGTAGCTCTATGAGTTGCGAACCAGTCTGGCGCAGAAGTGGCCGTCGTAGGAGTCGGCGTTTACCGGCACGCTTTGGAAGAGGCCTCGATCGTTCTGGCGTACGGATACGAGCTTCTTGGCCTGATCGAACTCGGGAAGTTGCAGGATCTGCGCCTCGGAGAGCGGTGCCACGCTAAAGCCGGCGCCCTCGGGAGAAGCCAGGAATGCTTCCACCACCTGCGCGTTCTCCTCGTCGAAGACCGAGCACGTCGCATAGATAAGCTCGCCGCCGGCAGCCACGCGCGCAGCGGCCTCTTTGAGCATCGTCAGCTGCAGCTTGGGCAGCTCAACCGTCACATCCTTTTCAGTCAGACGCCACGGAATCTCGGGATGACGACGCATGGTTCCGGTGCCAGAGCACGGCGCATCGATAAAGACCGTGTCGAACTTAACCGGCTCGCCAAGCATGGCATCAAACGATGTGAGCACCTCATCAAGTTCGCAAGCATCACCCGAAACCGTACGAACGCCCTGAATACCGGCCTTATGCAGGCGAGCGAGATTCAGATCGCACTTGCGATCATGCAGATCGAGCGCCGTATGCTGACGCTCATAGCCCGTACGCTTGGCCTGGCACATCATCACATAGGTCTTGGTGCCACGACCGGCACCAATCTCAAGGCAGCTACCAGGGCGCGTGGCAGCTGTGGCGATAAGCTGGGCGTTAAGGTCCGAGGCCACGGCAGCAGCACGCTCAAATACGCCCGACGCAACCGTAACCTGGGCATCAACCGGGGCATGGCAGCCCGGGAAAACAGGCGCGACGAGCTGCGAGATATACGGATCGGACTTAGTCGCAAAGGCGTTCTCATGCAGGGCCAGCGGCGCGGGGGCCAGATTGCCGGCAAAGTTAAGCGCACCCTCTGGCGTGTCGAACGATGCCATAATGCGAGCGCACAGCCAGCGAGGAAGACCCATCAGGCGCGACAGACGAACCAAGCGTCGCTCAGACTCATCCACATCGGACGCAGTAGCAAAGTCCTCAACGTGATCCGCAACCTTATGCAGTACAGCATTGGCCAAGCCAGCGGCAGGCTTAGCACCGCAGCGAACCAGCTCAACACCCTGACTTACGGCAACGCGACCCGGGGTATGCAGGTAGAGCATCTCGAAAGCAGAGATGCGAAGCGCCATGCGCACACGAGGCGCGACTTTTTTGGGCTTATCAAGAAACTGATCGAGCAGCTCGTCCAAAATACCCTGCGTGGCGGCCACACCCAGCGCCAAGCGGGCGGCAAAAGCGGAATCGCGCTGGTCAATAGCCTTGGCCGATGCGCGAGAGGACAGCACGTCGCGCGCATACATGCCGCGGCGATCGGCCTCCATCAACACATCGAGCGCAAGCTTGCGCGCGGGAGACAGCTTGCTCATGACAAAACACCCCAGATAAGATCGGCACCCTGCAGGCCAGCAGCCCAGGCAGAAGCAGACATGGCACGCTTGCCATCAGGCTTAACCTCGAGTAGTTCAACCGAGCCATCAGAAAGGCCCAGGTAAACACGCTTGGCCTGAAGGAGAACCTGACCCTCGCCGAGCGACACATCAGCCGGCGCAGCATCGAGCACGCGTACGGTCTTACCAGCAATCACGCAACGAGCAGGCGCGGTATCGGACGAGGCCAGCACATGACGCACGCAATCAAGCGCCACCATGTGCGGATCCAGGCGCATCTCCTGCTTAGAAATCTTGGCAGCATGGGTAACGAGCGCCTCATCCTGTTCAGTCCACACGGCGGTGCCATCGGCAAGAGAAGGAAGCGTATCGGCAAGCAGTTTGCCGCCAAACTCACCAAGCTCCATGGTCAGCGCCTCAGCATGCTTACCGGCAACCGACGTGGAAGCCTGGGCACAATAAGCACCAGTATCCACGCCATGTCCAATGCGCATAATGGAAACGCCGGCAACCTCGTCACCAGCAAGAATGGCACGCTGGATGGGAGCAGCACCACGCCAACGAGGTAGCAAGGACGCATGAACATTCACAATACCAAGCGGCGCCATATTCAAGACCTCATCGGGCAAAATGCAGCCATAGGCAGCCACACAGAAAATGTCAGCCTGGGCAGCTTGGAGCGCCTCAACAACCTCCGGCGTCATACGATTAGCCTCAATAACCGGCAACCCCAGCTCAAGCGCCTTAGCCTTAACAGGAGACGGCTCCAGCTTCTTACCACGCCCACGAACAGCATCGGGACGAGTAATAACAAGCGCAATCTCGTTCCCAGCCTCAACAAGCGAAGTCAGCGAAGGCACAGCAAAATCAGGCGTACCCATAAACACAATACGCATAAAAGTTAGTCTCCTCTCAATAACGAGCCGAGACGGCTACAAAAGAAGCGTTCCAGGTCGCAAGCGCACCTAGCCGCAAGAACAATCAACAAAGACAAATATACCCAAAACCAAAGAAAGAGCCGCAATAAAAGCAGCTCTTCCAACAAAGCAATTATCAGCGAAGACGCCCCTCCCTGGCCCAACGGCACCCGGGCGAAAAGGAGCACGAAAACGCAGTCCCCTTCCGCCACAGGGCTTAGGTTTTGCTCCACGCGCAGTTCCGCACGAGCCGAAGAGCACTTAATGTGCTCTTCGTGCGAGCAGGACTGTTTGAGCATGGAGCAAAACCTAAGCCCTGTGGCGGAAGGGGACGGACGACTTACTCCGTCTCGCCCGGTCGAGCGCCGCGGGCCAGGGCGTCCTGGTACTCCTTGACCGCCTTGAGCCTCTGCATCGGCTTCAGTCGCTCGAACATGGTATTGCCGTGCAGGTGATCGATCTCGTGCTGCAGACACACGCAGAACAGGTCGCCCGTGGCCTCGTAGCGAATCAGGTTGGCATCCAGGTCGTACGCCTCGACGACAACATGGTCGGGACGCTCGATCTCGCAGCTAATGCCGGGGATGGACAGGCAGCCCTCGCTAAACGGCACCAGATGGTCGCTCTGCTCCACAATCACGGGATTGATAAGCACGTACGGATCGTAGTCGTTCTTGTCGCTGTAGTCGCAGTCGATGGTGACGAGCTGAATAAGCTCACCGATCTGCGGGGCGGCCAGGCCGCAACCGCCGTTGTCGAACATCATTTTCTTCATCTTCTCGGCAAGCGCATCGATCGCCGGGGTGATCTCCTCAATGACGGCGCACTCCTGACGCAGGCGAGGGTCGGGCGACAGTACGATTCCGTTGGCTTCCATGGCCATCCTTTCGGTTTGTTACATCAAATCATAGGCATCGACGTCAACGCTCACGCTCACGCCGCGCACAGAGCCCACCTCTTTGAGGCAGGCGTCGATATCATCAGAGACATGGTACCCCACGGGCGACTTCACAAGCAGATGGAAGCGGTAACGGTCCTTGGCTCTCTCGATTACACACGAAGCCGGGCCCAGCACCTGCGGCACGGCACTCCCCGCCCGCAAAAAGTCGGGCGCGGCGGCATGCCAGCGACGCTTAAGAAGCTTTGCAATACGCCCGATGTAGTCCCGCGCGTCGTCTCGGTTCGCTGACCACACCAAGATGTTGACCAAGCGAACAAACGGCGGGTACAGCGCGTCGCGGCGCTGGTCCAAGTCGAAGTCGGTAAAGATCGAACGGTCGTGCTCGGCAACGGCGTGAATAACCGGGTCCTCGGGCAGATAGGTCTGGATGATGACCTCGCCAGGGCGATCGCCGCGTCCGGCACGGCCCGCGACCTGCTCCAGCAAATCATAGGCGCGCTCTCCCGCTCTAAAATCGGGCAGCTTTAATGCAAAGTCGGCATTGATCACGCCCACGAGCGTAACCTCGGGAAAGTCGAGGCCCTTGGCGATCATCTGGGTGCCCAGCAGCACGGCGCAATCGGCCGCATCGAACTGCTCGAGAAGTTTTTTGTGCGCATCCTTGCCGCGCGTGGAATCGGCATCCATGCGAATGATGGCGACGTCCTCGGGAAGCATCTGGTGCAGTGCGTCCTCGATCTGCTGAGTGCCCAGGCCCATTTTTGCCAGGTAGCGACTGCCGCATTTGGGGCAACGGCTCGTGGGCGCGGGATACGGCTGCACGCGCCAGGACGAACCGCAGGTGTGACACTGCAGCGTGTGCGTGCGTTCGTGATACGTGAGCGCGGTGGAGCAGTGATTGCAGGTGGGGACGCAGCCACACTCGCGGCACATCAGGAATGGCGCAAAGCCACGGCGGTTATGCAACAACACGGCCTTCTCGCGGCGTTCGACCACACGCTCCAGGCCTTCCATCAGCGGTTTGGAGAACATGGAGCGGCTGCCGTGAGAAAACTCACGGCGCAGGTCGGCGATCCGAACCGTAGGCAGGACTGCGTGTCCCGGGCGCTCGGGCATCTCGACGCGCGTCCAGGTGGCACCGTTATACGTGCCACGGCGGCAGCGGTCGAGGGCCTCGGCAGAAGGCGTGGCCGAGCCCAACACGAGCGGGCAGCAGTAGCGCCGCGCCATCTCGGCCGCCACCTCGCGCGCGTGGTAGCGCGGACTGGAGCCCTGCTTGTAACTGGTCTCGTGTTCCTCGTCGATGATGATGAGGCCCAAGTCGTGGAGCGGGCAAAAGAGCGCCGAGCGGGCGCCGACCACCACGCGGGCCGCACCGCTGGCGACCATATCCCACTGGTCCAGACGCTCGCCGGCCGAAAGGCGCGAATGGAACACGGCGACCGTCTCGCCAAAGCGCGAGCGGAAGCGGCCGACGGTCTGGGCCGTCAGCGAGATCTCGGGGACGAGCACGCAGGCAGAGCGACCAGCTGCGAGCACACGCTCGATGGCAGAGAGATAAACCTCGGTTTTGCCGGAGCCGGTAACGCCGTCGACCAGCACCACGTCGCCATGAGCGTCCAAACGGGCGCGCTCAATCTGCGCGAGTGCCTGTTGCTGGCCGTTTGTAAGGGAGACCGGCGCCTTGCCGCTTGCCGAGGACAGCGTGGTCTGCTCGCTGCAGCCACGCCACGCACGGCGCTCCTCCACCACCACGACGCCGCGCTTTTCGAGCGCCTTGATGGTCGCCGATATGCTGTTATAGAGAAGATTGAGGTCGCGCGTCGTGACCGGGCCGCACTGCAGCGCCTCGATGAGCTGACGCTGACGGACCGCGGTCTTGGGCGGCGTATAGTCAAAGCCTTCGGGCGTAAGCATCACCCAGCGGTTTTGGATAGGCTTGACGGCGGGGCGCTCAACCGACCATGCGCCGTCATCGCCCTTAACGACGCGCGGACTGCCACCCGGGGGCAGGTACAGGCGCAAGCACTCGGAAAGCGTCGCGACATACTCGCGGCTCATCCAGCGTGCGATGCGGGCAGCCTCGGCGGTAAAGAGCGGTTTGCTGAGGATGGCCTCGATAGGCTTGATGCGTGCGGGGTCGAGGGCGTTGTTACCTTGCAGGTCTCCCAGCTCAGGCGCAATGTCGACGATATAGCCCGCGGCGGCACGGTTGCCAAAGTGTACCAGGACCGTAGACCCGATCTGGGTCTCATTGGCAAGGGACTGCGGAATGCAGTATGCGAATGGCTCGGACAACGCGCGGGTGGGAATGTCGAGGACCACGCTCGCGTAAGCGGCGACGGGTTCAGGTGCAGGCTTGGGCTTTGCCGGGGCAGCAGCGGATGCCGGCACCACCGGAGCCACCTCCGGTTCCGGCGAACCAAACAGCGACAGTTGTTGAGCCATACACCACCTCTAACGAACGGACCTGAAAGGGGTGGGACAAAATAATCAGTAGTGTTTGTCCCATGGCCGATACGAGTGTCGAGCTTGTTGCGTCGCTCGAACATGGGACAAACACTACTGATTATTTTGTCCCAGCAACACGCTCATCGGTACAGAAACAAGAGCCCCGCTCGGAGGGAACGGGGCTCGGATACATGCGTATACGCAGCTGCTACAGCGCCATCGTGCGGGCGCGGTCGATGCGCGCCAGGCAGTCGTCGCGGCCGACGAGCGCCATGGTCTCGCCCAGCGGAGGGCTCACCATGTTGCCGCAGACGGCAACGCGCACGGCCTGGAACACCACGCGCTTCTTAAGGTCCATCTGCTCGGGCAGCGGTTCAAGCGCGGCGTCGATGGCCTCGGCAGTCCACTCGTCCACGCCCTCGAGAGCAGCCTTGGCGGCGTCCAGAATGGCACCCATGCCCTCCTTGGCCAGGCCCTTGTTGACGGACTTCTCGTCATACTCGAGCGTCTCGGCCGTAGCGAAGATGGGGGCGGCAACGGTCACGGCGTCGGCCGGCATCTTGGTGCGCGGCTTGACGATGGCGGCAAGCGCGTCGATCCAGTCCTCGCCGTACTCGACGTTACCCTCGATGAGACCCGCCTCGTGCAGCTCGGGGACCATGATCTCGTCGGCAAACTGAGCATCGGACATGCCATTGATGTACTCGGCATTGACCCAGTCGAGCTTTTTGGGGTCGAAAGTCGCGGGATTCTTGGAGATGCGATCAAGCGAGAACTTGCTGGCCAGGACATCGCGCGGGATGATCGTGGTCTCGCCGTCGAGCGACCAGCCGAGCAGCGCCAGATAGTTGACAAAGGCATCGGACAGGTAACCGGCGTCGCGGTACTCCTCCACCGAGGTGGCGCCATGGCGCTTGGAGAGCTTCTTGCCGTCGGCGCCCAGAATCATGGAGATGTGGGCGAACGTGGGCACGGGCGCGCCGAGGGCCTCGTAGACCATGACCTGACGCGGGGTGTTGGACAGGTGATCATCGCCGCGGATGACATGGGTGATCTTCATCATGGCATCGTCGACGACGGTCGCGAAGTTGTACGTGGGCGTGCCATCGGAGCGGAAGATGACGAAGTCGTCGAGTTCCTTGGCGTCGAAGGTCACCTCGCCGTGGACGGCGTCGTGGATGACGACGTCGCCGCGGTCCTCGGGCACCTTGATGCGCAGGACGTAGGGCTCGCCGGCCTCGATGCGGCGGCGTGCCTCCTCGGGATCAAGATCGCGGCAGCGGCGCTGATAGCCCTGGAAGGGGTCCTTGCGCTCCTGCGCGGCCTTGCGATCAGCCTCGAGCTGCTCCTTGGTGCAGAAGCAGGGATAGGCCTTGCCCTCGTCCCAGAGCTTCTGGGCGGCCTGCTTGTACAGGTCCAGGCGCTCGGTCTGGGCATAGGGACCATAGTCGCCGCCCACCTCGGGACCCTCGTCCCAGTCCAGGCCCAGCCAGCGCATGGCGCGCAGAATGATCTGCGTGTTCTCGTCGGTGGAACGAGTGGGATCGGTGTCGTCGATGCGCAGAATGAACGTGCCACCGTTTGCGCGGGCGAAAGCCCAGTTATAGATAGCGGTGCGGGCGCCGCCGATGTGCAGCTTGCCCGTCGGTGAGGGTGCAAAGCGGACGCGAACGTCTGATGCCATGGAAATCTCCTCGATTGCAGGATGGATGTCTAACCGCACCAGTATAAAGCAACAAAGCAACCTCCGCACAAAGGGCACCGACCCATTCATTGGGGACAGACTTAAATGACCAGTCTTTGGGCAACCTATCGGCACTTAGGCAAGGCTACTCATTTAAGTCTGTCCCCAATGAGTAGGTGCGAAAAGGGTGTGAATGTTTGATTTACGCGCTATGATGTGCCCTTGCATAGAGAGCCCGGCGGAATGGTAACGGTCGCCGGGACACGTTTTTGAAAGGACAACCATGTCAGAAGAACTTCGTTCCATCCCACCCCAACACGGGTCCTTTGTTTTTACGTCGGAGTCGGTGACCGAAGGTCATCCCGATAAGATCGCTGATCAGATCAGTGACGCCGTCCTCGACGCAATCCTCGCCAAAGAAATAGAGCTCCAGGAGCAGGGCTACATCGCCCCCAACGGCGTGCCTGCCAACGTGGAGAACGTCCGCTGCGCCTGCGAGACCCTCGTGACCACCGGCACCGTCATCGTCGCCGGCGAGATTCGCACCCAGGCCTATGTCGACGTACAGGAAATCGCCCGCGGCGTTATCCGCCGCATTGGCTACAACCGTGCCAAGTTCGGTTTTGACTGCGACACCTGCGGCGTTATGAGCCTCATCCACGAGCAGTCGCCCGATATCGCCCAGGGCGTTGACGAGTCCTTCGAGACCCAGACCGGCGCTACCACCGACCCGATCGACCTGATCGGTGCCGGCGACCAGGGTATGATGTTCGGTTATGCCTCCAACGAGACCAAGACCCTCATGCCCATGCCGCACTACCTGGCAAGCCGCCTGGCCGAGCGCCTGGCCGCCGTGCGTCACGACGGTACCCTCGCCTATCTGCGTCCCGACGGCAAGACCCAGGTCACCGTGCGCTATGAGGAAGGCAAGCCCGTGGAGGTCACGACCATCGTCATCTCCACGCAGCACGCCGCCGAGATCGAGGACATGGGCAAGATCAAGGCCGACCTCATCGAGCATGTCATTACCCCGGTCATGGCCGCCGAGAACATGCCGTGGGACAACGCGGACATCTACGTGAACCCCACCGGTCGCTTTGTCGTGGGCGGCCCCATGGGCGACACGGGCCTCACCGGCCGCAAGATCATCGTCGACACCTACGGCGGCTACGGCCGTCACGGCGGCGGCGCCTTTAGCGGCAAGGACTGCACCAAGGTCGACCGCTCTGCCGCGTATGCCGCGCGCTGGGTCGCCAAGAACGTGGTCGCCGCCGACCTGGCCGACCGCTGCGAAGTCGAGCTTGCCTACGCCATCGGCGTTTCCAAGCCCCTCTCAATCATGGTCGACACCTTCGGTACCGCGAATGTTGCCGAGGACAAGATCGTCGAGGCCGTAGAGAAGACCTTCGACCTGCGCCCGGGCGCAATCATCCGCGACCTAGACCTGCGTCGCCCCATCTACGAGAAGACGGCAGCCTACGGTCACTTCGGTCGCGAAGACGCCGACTTCACCTGGGAGAAGACCGACCGAGTCGAAGAACTCAAAGCAGCCTGCGGACTGTAATTGGAAACCACCAAGGTCACAACACGCACACGCTTTCAAAAGAAGTACCGCCCCCAAGCGGTACTTCTTTTTTATTAATCCGGTAGTGAAGATGTTTCGATATGAGCCTACGCTGCGTCACTAGCTAATGAATTTTGCAGCACGGGCACTCCAACCATGTATCCTTAGTCCCGAGGGGCGGGGCATAAGGTCGATCGCGAGTTCCGCACGAGCCGGAGAGCACTTAATGTGCTCTCCGTGCGAGCAGGACTGTCCGAGCAGGCGACCTTATGCCCCGCACCTCGGGACGACGGGATGGATTAAAGGAGCAGCCATGGCAGGCAAGCCGCAAACACTAGCTACGACCTCGGCATTCGAGATCTTGGGCCCCGTCATGGTAGGCCCCAGCTCATCGCACACCGCCGGCGCCCTGCGCTGCGCCCAAGTTGCCGCCAGCCTGCTGGAAGGCCGCATCACCAAAGTCACCTTTGGCCTGTGGAACTCCTTCGCCCACACCTACCGCGGCCACGGCACCGACCGTGCGCTCGTCGCGGGCATTCTGGGCCTCGACACCGATGACGAGAACATCAAACAGGCCTTCGACCTCGCGCACGAGCAGGGCCTCGAATATCACTTTGACATCAAGGGCGACGACGCCTCCATCCACCCCAATACCGTCGACATCGACATGGTCGACGACACGGGCGCCACGGCACAGGTCCGCGGTGAGAGCCTGGGCGGCGGCAAGATGCGCATCAGCCGCATTAACGGCGTCGGCGTCGACATCTCGGGTATGTACTCCACGCTCTTCGTGGCGCACTACGACGTCCCCGGCGTGCTTGCCGCACTCACCAACCTGCTCGCCTACGCGCACGTGAACATCGCCTTCTGCCGCACCTACCGCACCGAAGTGGGCGGCCAGGCCTACTCCGTCTTTGAGACCGACGGCGCGCCCGACGACACCGTTATCCCCATGCTACGTAAGCTCGACAATGTTGATTACGCGACCTTTATCGAGCTCCCCGGTTCTGCCTCGTCGCTCTCCCCCGGCGTCTCGGCAAAGGAAATCTTCGACGACGGCGAGCAGCTGCTCGATGCGTGCGCCGAGCTCGGCCTGAATATCGGCGCCGTCATGGCCGTTCGGGAGGCGCGTCTGACTGGCGAGACCCACGCCGTCGCCGCCATGCGCCGCGTGCTCGACGTCATGCGGGAGGAGACCACGACCCCCATCGTCAACCCGCAGCGCTCGCTCGGCGGCCTCATCGGCGGCGAGGCTAAGCTTGTCGATGCCACCGGCAGCAACGACCTTAGCTCCAACTTGATGGGCACCGTTCAAACCGACGCCGTTGCCCGCGCCATGGCCGTGCTCGAGCGTTCCGCCACGATGGGAGTAATCGTAGCAGCACCGACGGCAGGCTCCGCGGGTGTTGTGCCCGGCTGTGTGCTGGCGCTCGCCGATCGCCTGCAGCTCGACGACGAGCAGGTCATGGACGCGCTCTACTGCGCAGCCGCCATCGGCCTCAATCTCACCACGAGCGCCTGCGTCGCCGGCGCCGAGGGCGGCTGCCAGGCCGAGGTGGGAAGCGCCGCCGCCATGGCAGCCGCCGCGCTGGTGCAGATGCTCGGCGGCACGCCCGAGCAGGCGCTCGACGCCAGTTCCATCGCGCTGAGTAACCTGCTGGGCCTCGTTTGTGACCCCGTCGGTGGCCTCGTGGAGGTGCCCTGCCAAAACCGCAACGCCATCGGCGTGGCAGCGGCCTTTAGTTCGGCACAACTCGCCCTCGCAGGTATTAAGAGCTTGGTGCCGTTTGACCAGATGGCACATGTCATGCTCTCGGTGGGCCACGCGTTGCCGGCCACGCTGCGCGAGACGGCAAAGGGCGGCATAGCGCAGGCTCCGGCCGCGCTTTCGGCCTGTGCAAAATGCGGTGTGTGCGGATAACGACAAAGGACGACTCAAAGGTGGGACAAATGTCCCACCTCTTTTGAATGCCACCGTTTCCATACCACAAACAACTGGGTTATCGCTATAATGCAAGCCCAGTAAAAACACGATGAGCCACAAGGCGAAATTCGAAGGATATGCATACGATGTCGCAAAACGATCGAACTCAACTGATTCCCGATCCGCAGCAGCCGAGCTGGCACACCGGCGGCGTTCAGTCGCCGCGTCCTATCGCGCCGAGCCACGGTCAACAGCGTGGTGCAACAAACACTTCGCAACGCCCGAACCAGCAACGTCAGCAGCGCCAGGCAAACGGCAATGCGCCCAAGCAGCCCCGCACGCACGCTCGAGGCGATCGCGGCCCCGCACGCAAACCCGTCGAGAACAATAAGTCGGGCAAAAAGACGACGCTCTTTGTCGTCCTGGGTCTTATCGTCATTGTCTATATCGTAGGCGTCGTAGCGTTTTCGCAGCTAGCATACCCCAACACCACCGTTGCCGGCGTCGACGTCTCGTTCTCCAACGCTTCGTCTGCCGCCACCAAGGTCAACTCGGCATGGAAGCACTATAAGCTCACCGTGACAGGCGATGACTTTAGCTGGACCTATCAGCCCGAGTCCGATGAGCCTATCGTCGATGGCGAAGCTGCCGCAAAAGAGATCATCAGCCACAACGAAGCCTTTGTATGGCCGGTCCGCCTTGTGGAATCCTTAAGCGGCAAGACCAAAACAACCGCTACCTCCAACAAAGTCGATCTTGATCAAGACGTCGACCTGTCCATGCTCTCCGATACCTTTGACCAAAAGAAGTTTGAGAAGGATCTGGGCGCCGCCATCGACGAGTTTAACGAGGGCCGTTCGGGCACGTTCGAGGCCAATAGCTCATATGACGAGCAAGCGGGCAAGTTTACCGTCGAGAAGGCGCGCTCCAACGAAAAACTCAACCGCGACCATGTCATTAAGTATGCCGAGCTCGAGCTTGCCTCGCTGACCGAGACCGTAGATCTTTCCAAGCTCGGCAACGATGCCTATGAGCCGCTCAATGGAACGCTGACCGATGATCAAATTCAGGCCGCATGCGATGCCGCCAACAACTTCCTGGGCGTCAACGTGACCCTCAAGCTCAACGGCGAGGATGCCGGCAAGGTTGATGGCAGCTCCGTGTTACAGTGGATCAGCTTTGCCAATCCCGCAAACCCCACGCTCGATACGTCGCAGATCAGCAGCTGGGCAGCCGAGCTCGCCAACGGCTTCAATACCGTGGGCTCCACTCGCTGGTGGACGCGCGCCGATGGCAAGCAGTGTGCCGTCGAAGGCGGCGACTTTGGTTGGTCCATCGACAGCAGCTCGCTTGCAAAGCAGGTCGAGGATGCCATTAACAACAAGCAGACCGGCGAAATCGAGATCAAATACTCCAAGAAGGCCGACACCTTTACCGCAAAGGGAGAGCCCGACTGGAAGGCATACGTCGATGTCGATCTGTCCGAGCAGCACGCGCGTTACTACGACGAGAGCGGCAATATCGTGTGGGAGGCCAACTTTATCTCGGGAAAGCCGGGCGAGGACGCCACGCCCGAGGGCGTCTGGCAGATCAACAGCAACGACGGCGCCAGCAAACTCATCGGTGCCAAGGACCCCGAGACCGGCAAGCCCAAATACGAGAGCCCGGTAAGCTATTGGATGCCGTTTGAGGGAAACATGGTCGGCTTCCACGATGCAACGTGGCAAAACGACAAGAGCTTTGACGACCCCAACTCCTACAAGTGGTGCGGCAGCCACGGTTGCATCAACCTGCGCCTGGCCGACGCCAAGGCACTTCACGACTGCATCAAAGTCGGCCTGTGCGTGGTCGTGCACTCGTAGTGCAACGCGCACATTCATACAACGTGGAACCGCTACGACCAATCTAACAGTTCCGAAAGAAACCGTCCTATGCGCCCGCCCCAGCCGGTGGGCGCATATAATTATCGAGATTCTTTCTATAAAGGAGACGCTATGCCGAATGTCCCCACGATCGCCCCGGGCCCGGATGATACCGAGCACACGCCCGAAGGTGCCACCGAAACGATTCCTCTGATTACTGACGTACATGCCGACAAGGAGAACGGACGCACGAACGATACGGCCGAGATTTCCGATGAAGAGGCATATGCCAAGCTCAAGGCAAAACGTGCCGAACGTCGACGCAAAAAGCTGATTCGCCGCGGCATTGCCGCCGGCGTCGTTTGCGCCATCGCGCTCATTGCTATTGTCGCAACCCTTGTTATCAATGCGCAGCCACAGGGCGCTAACGGGCCCGTGACCGACATGGTGACCGAGGGCACGTTTACCACAACGGTCGAGGCGAAAGGCCAGCTCAAACCCATTTCGTCCTCAGTGGTCTCCCCTTCTGTCGACGGCACGGTCGATTCGATCAACGTGCAGGCAGGCCAATCCGTCAACGAGGGCGATGTGCTCATGACCATTAAAAACGACGAGCTCGATCGCAACGTTGCCGAAGCGCAGCGTGCAGTTGCAGCCGCTCAGGAAGACCTCGCCAACGCGCAGAAAGCCGCAGCTGCCGCGCAGGCCACCCCAACGACGGACGTCGATGGAGCTTCCGCAGCGGCTGGCATCTCCGCCGCATCAGCGGACACGAACGCCGTATCGGCCGCGCAGCGCAGCCTCGCATCGGCCCAGGCAAACCTCGACCAGGCGAACGCCAAGGCCGCCAGCCGTACGGTCACGGCCCCGAGCTCGGGCAGCATCGTAGAGCTCAACGCCAAGGTGGGCGCCACGGTAACAGGCGGCATGATCATGGGTGAAAGCGATACGAGCGGCGGCAAGCAGTGCATGCAGATCGCCGACCTATCCAAGATGAAGGTGACCGTGCAGGTGGGCGAAAAGGACATCGCCAAGATCGCCGTTGGGCAGAGCGCCAACGTCACGTATCCCGCGTTTCCCGATATCGTGAGCCAGGGCACCGTCACGGCTATCGCGTCGGTGGCAAACTCCGACGCCGCCATCGGTGGCGGCGGCAGCGTGACCTTTAACGTCGACATTCTCATCGAGGCGCCCGACGCGCGCCTGAAGCCGGGCATGACGGCCGAGGTCTCGGTGGTGACCGAGCAGCTCGACGACGTGGTGATGGTGCCTACGATGGCGCTCATGACCGAAGACGGCGAACACTATTACGTCAACGTGGCAACCGATGACGATGGCAAGCAAACCCGTCGCGTGAAGGTGACCGTCGTGACGCAAAACGATGACGAAGCCGTAGTCGGCAAGACACAGGTCAAGCGAGACGACCAGGGCAACGAAATCAACCCCGGCGTGCCCATAACCAAACTGCGCGACGGTGACACCCTCGTCATGGACACCGGAGCGGACGCAACGGCTGACGGCAGCTACAGCGCGGATTCGGGCAGCATGTCTGCCGATGAGGATATGTAATGCGTCCCGTCATCGACATTCGCAACGTGCACCGCATCTTTGAGAGCGAGGCCGGCTGCGCCCATATCCTGCACAACGTGAGCCTGGCGGTAGATCCCGGCGAGTTCGTCGCCATTACCGGCCCCTCGGGCTCGGGCAAATCAACGCTCATGAACATCCTAGGCTGCCTGGATAAGCCGACGGCGGGCGACTACTACCTGCAAGGGCTCAACGTGGCCGAGCTTGACGATGACGAGCTCACCGAAGTTCGCGCCCTGAGCATTGGCTTTGTCTTTCAGAGCTTCAACCTGCTGCCGCGCCTGTCGGTTATCGAAAACGTCATGCTGCCGCTGGCCTACACCAACGTACCCCGTAGCCAGCGCGAAATGCGCGCCGTGCACGCGCTGCAGGCCGTCACGCTGCCCGTCGACCACTGGGACCACCGCATATCCGAGCTCTCGGGCGGCCAGATGCAGCGTGTCGCCATCGCACGTGCCCTCGTCAACGATCCGCCTATCATTTTGGCTGACGAGCCGACGGGAAACCTGGACTCCGCAACCGGAGCGCTTGTGATGGAGACCTTCCATAAGCTCCAGGAGCGTGGCAAAACCATCGTGCTTATCACACACGACCCCGGCATCGCCGCCGAGGCCGACCGTGCCGTGACCATCCGCGACGGCCGCATTCACGACGGCGCGTATATTCCACATGCACCGCGGACCCTGCGCAGCGCCGTAGATAGCCTGCCCATGATTTCCGCCTCCGCCAACCCGCCGAAAGGAGTGGTGGCATGAGCGCCCGCGATCTCATCCAGGAAGCCCTTCACTCGCTCGAGGCCAACAAGGGGCGCAGCCTGCTCACCATCCTGGGCATTGTCATCGGCATCGCCTCGGTTATCGCCATGACTTCGCTCATCGGCGGCATCCAAAACAGCCTGGTCAACAGTCTGGGCCTCAATGCGGCACGCATGGTGCAAATCTATTCGTCGCAAGAACTCACCGAGTCGGACATCGAGAAGCTTCAAAAACTGGTGCCGCAGATAGAGAAGATCGGCATTGTCGACAGCGCGTATACCGAGTACAAGACCGGCGATAAAAGCTATACCGTCATGGCACAGGGTGTCGATAGCGACATGCTCGACGCCGTGGGGGCCAGCAAGCTCGTTGCGGGGCGCACCTATTCCCAGGCCGAGTCCCAATCAGGCTCGCGCGTTGCGCTCATCAGCCGCGGCGGCGCCGATCAGCTTTACGGCAACGAACAGGATGCGCTGGGGAAAACCATCAAGGTGTCCAACGGCGAGGTGCAGATTGTAGGCGTGATTGATGGCGGCAGTGACTCCATGGGCTCGCTCACGCTGTATATGCCACGCGAAACCATCGCCGGGCTGTTTGGCGACGAGAATCCTTCATTCCCCAGCGTGACGGCACTCGCCGCCGAGGGCACGGACATGGATGAGCTTTGTAAGACCATCGAGTCCAAGGTGCGCGCGATGAAGGGCATCGCGGAGGATGATGAGTACGACAGTGTATCGGCGACATCCATGAAAAGCGCCATCGATGCACTCAACTCGTTTATGGGCGCCTTCTCGCTCATCATGGGCGCTGTCGCCAGTATCTCACTGCTTGTCGGCGGAATCGGCATTATGAATATGATGCTTACCAACGTGACTGAGCGCATCCGCGAGATCGGTATTCGCCGTGCCTTGGGCGCCAGTCGCCGCGATATCACCGCGCAGTTTTTGGCCGAGTCCTCGGCGCTGTGCGTCACCGGTGGCCTGCTGGGTGTCCTGATTGGCTATCTGCTGGCCTGGGGCCTCGCGATGTTTGCCGCAGGATCAGGGGTTCTCAACGAGCTCGGTGCCAGTGGGCAGATCACACCGAGCTTTTCAATCGCCACGGTGCTGCTGGCCTTCGGCGTCTCCGTCGGCATCGGCGTAATCTTTGGCTTCTACCCCGCTCGCCGCGCGGCAAAGCTCAACCCGGTGGAGTGCCTACGCTACCAGTAAGCCACCACCAACAAGTTGCGGTGAATTGGGGACTGAATATGCTATCTTGCAGCAAAAACAGACACTATTTCACCGCAACTTATTGAAGGGCTGTTTGCGCCAGTTCCGGGCGTCGTCCTCGAGCTATTGGCGGATGACGGGCTTGTACGGGTCGAGCTTGCTCGAGGCGATCCTCCTCGCGGGCGGGAGGGCGCTAGGCGCGGCGAGCGCCTAGCGCACGAACTCCCGTAAGAGCGCGTGTTCCACTTCCCGAAGCGAAAGGGCCCCGCTTCCCTCGGCGGGACGGGTGACCACGATGCAGCGCGCTCCCACGTCATGCGCGGCGGCGAGCTTCTCGGCCGTGCCGCCTACGGTTCCCGAGTCCTTGGTCACAAGCCACTGGGCGCCCACCTGCCGAAGCATCGCCTCATTGAGCTCGCGGGTGAAGGGCCCCTGCATGCCGATGACGTGCGACGGCGAAAAACCCGCGTCGATGCACTTCGTTATAGCACCGGGCAGCGGGAGCACACGCACGAAGAAGCGCTCCGCGAAATCGGCGACGCTCGTGTAGGGAGCAAGCTCCTTGCTCCCCGTCGTGAGAAGCGCGCGACCCGGGTTCTCGGAGAGAAAGCGCGCCGCGCAGGCGATCGACGCGACCGACACGACGCCTTTGGGCAGCGCCTCGACCGGGCGCGCAAGGCGCAGGCATCGTGCACCCACGGAGAGCGAAGCGGCCCGGATGTTGCCACTTGCGAGCGTAGCGAAGGGGTGCGTGGCGTCGACAACGATGCGCGCGCCGGAAAGCTCGCGCTCCATGTCAGCCTCGTCGAGCCTGCCCGCATGCACTTCGATGCCTGGAAGCTCGCCCAAAAGCTCGCCTCCGTACTCGGTTGCCGCATAGGCACGGGCGGGGATGCCCGCCCCGCTCGCCCATTCGCACAGAAGGCGGCCCTCGGTGGTGCCGGCGAAGATGCGCAGCGCCGGCGCGGATGCGGGCGCCGTCACTTAGGGCCGCCTGGGCGCGTGATCTGGTAGAGCAGCGCGTTCATAATGGCGGCCGCCACGGTCGAGCCGCCCTTGCGACCCCTCGCGACGATGGCCGGCACGCGTCGCGCGAGTAACTCCTCTTTCGCCTCGACCACGTTCACAAACCCGACCGGCACCCCAACGACGAGCGCGGGCGCGATCTTCCCCGCGTCCATGAGCTCGGCGAGGCGCAGAAGTGCCGTGGGAGCGTTGCCGACTGCCACGATGAGTGGACCCTCGATGCCGCTAGCTTTGTCCATGCTCGCAACGGCGCGAGTCGTGCCCGCGGCACGCGCCGTTGCGGCGACATCAGGGTCGGCCATGTAGCACACGGCCTTGCAGCCGAGCTTCGCGAGCGCGTGCTTGCTTATGCCTGCGAGCGCCATGTTCGTGTCGGTGAGCACCGTGGCCCCTGCGCGCAGTGCGTCGAGCGCACAGTGCGCGGCGTCATGGGTGAACACAAGGGAATCGGCGTACGAGAAGTCGGCAGTGGTGTGGATGACGCGCTTCACGACGGGCTCTTCGAGCGGCGGGAACGTGCGCCCGCCGAGCTCTTCGGTGATGATCTCGAAGCTGCGCCGCTCGATGTCGCCGGGCGCCATCTCCTTGGAATCCATCTAGTACTCCACTCCTTCCCTTGCACATATCCCCTGAGCGTAGGGGTGTTTCTCGCACCGCATCTCGGTTATGTAGTCGGCCTTCTCCACGATCTTACGGGAAGGCGCGCGCCCGGTGAGCGCTACTTCGACGCCGCGCGCGGACATATCGAGCGCGCGGTCCACGAGCGCCTCGTCGACAAGCCCCTTCGAAAGCGCGTCGAGCGCCTCGTCAAGCACGAGCAGCCCCTCCTGAGCGTCCTCGAACTCGGCGAGCGCGGAAGCGAGGTTCCCATCGTGCAGCTCGCACGTCGCGGCAAGTTCTTCCGACGTCATTGACCAGGTAAACTTGTCCGACACCTTCCCCGCGAACACGGGCACGCCGAAATGCTCGGCGAGCAGGCGCACCTCCCCGCTTTCGCCGTCTTTCAGGAACTGCACGACGACGACGCGGCGGCCTGCGGCGAGCATGCGAAGGGCGAGGCCCATCGCCGCCGTGGTCTTGCCTTTGCCGTCGCCATGATACACGTGGATCATACGCCCTCCTCGATAATGCGGTAGAAATACTCCATGTCGAGTGCCCCGCGCACGACGTCGGCCAGGCGGTCGAACTCGCGCGCACGGTGATCGGCCGCGGACGCTGCGCCCGCAGCACCCACGACGCTCTCGGGCAGGCCGCGCATGCGCGCGAGCGAGCGCGCGAGGGCGAGCGCCACCCCCGGTTCGTCGAACAGACCGTGGAGATAGGTTCCGAACACGTTTCCGCAGGCCGCGCCTTCTGGTTTGCCGCCAATCGTACCCGCAGGGGCGCAGGAGACGGTCGTTTCGCCGTCGTGAATCTCGTACCCGCGCGCCGTCATGCCGTTCCACACCGAGAACGCGCCTTGGGCGCCCGTGATGCGCAGCTCCGACTGGGCGAGGCGCTTTTCCTCCTTGAACACCGTACTTGCAGGGATGAGCCCGAGCCCGCGCGCGGTGCCAGCGCCTTCCCTGCCGTGCGGGTCGGAAAGCTCGTCTCCCAAAAGCTGGTAGCCTCCGCATATGCCGAGCACCGGCGTACCCGCGCCCGAAAGCGCGCGTACACAGGCTCCGATGCCGCTAGCCGCAAGCCAGCGCGCGTCGTCGAGCGTGGCCTTCGAGCCGGGAAGCACCACCAGGTCGGGTCGGCCCAGATCGGTCGTCGAGGAAACGTAGCGCACGCCCATGCCAGGCACGCGCGAAAGCGGGTCGAAGTCGGTGAAGTTCGACAGATGCGGAAGGCGCACGACGGCGACGTCGATGACACCGCGCGCCTCGCGGGCAGATAGGCGCGGCGCGAGCGAGTCCTCGTCGTCCAGGTCGAGCGTAAGATACGGCACGACCCCCACGACGGGAACCCCGCACATCTTCTCGAGCGGGGCCAAACCCGGGCGCAGGATTTCCACATCGCCGCGGAACTTGTTCACCAAAAGCCCCCGCAAAAGCGCGCGATCCTCGGGCGCAAAGAGCGCGACCGTGCCGTAGAGCTGGGCAAACACCCCGCCTGGGTCGATGTCGCCCACGAGCAGCACGGGGGAGGACACGGCGCGCGCGAGCCCCATGTTGACGATGTCGTTTTCGGAAAGGTTGATTTCGGCGGGGCTGCCGGCGCCCTCGATGACGATGACGTCGTTTTCCTCCGCGAGCGAATCGAACGCCTCCAAAATCTGCGGCATGAGCGCCTTCTTTCGCGCGAAGTAGTCCCTCGCAGCGAAGGCTCCCTGCGCCTTGCCGGCCACGATGAGCTGGCTTCGGTGGTCGCTTTCGGGCTTGAGCAGGATGGGGTTCATGCGCACGTCGGGCGCGATGCCGCACGCCTCGGCCTGCATGATCTGGGCGCGCCCCATCTCGAGCCCGTCGGCCGTGACACCGCTGTTGAGCGCCATGTTCTGGCTCTTGAAGGGAGTCACGCGCAGGCCGTCCTGCAAAAGCACACGGCACAGCCCAGCCGCAAGCAGGCTCTTCCCCGCGTTCGACATGGTGCCCTGGATCATGATGGGCTTCGCCCTACCCACGGGTATCGACCTCCTTCGCCGAGCCTCGGCCATCCGCGCCCGCCATAGCGCCGCTGCAAGAAGCGCCGCCCCGTTCGTCGGGTTCGCCTTCGCCCGATGCACCTTCCGCCCGAAGCGCGCGACTGAACGCCATCGCAAGCCGGGCATTCTCCTTGCGCGTGCGCACCGCGACGCGGCACCAGAAGCGGGACAGTACCGAAAACGAGTCGCACGTGCGGACCAAAACCCCCTGTTTATACAGGCGCTCGGGGATGTCTTTCGCCGGCGTGCGGACTAAAAGGAAGTTCGCATCCGACGGCACGACGGAAAGCCCGAGCGAGGAGAGCTCGTGAGAAAGCCACGCTCGCTCGCCCGCCAATACATCGCGCGTGCGCGAGACGTATTCGACGTCTTCCAGGGCGGCGATGCCCGCGGCCTCGGCGACCGAGGAGACGGGCCACGCCTGCCCCGCCCGACGAATCCCCTCGATGAGTTGGGCGTTTCCGCTAATCAGATATCCCAACCGCAACCCCGCCATTCCGTAGAGCTTGGTGAACGCGGAGAGCACGGCCACATGGCGCGAACACGCGGCGCGTGCGGCCACGCTCCTTTCGCGGGCGTCGGGCGCAAATCCGAGGAAGCACTCGTCCACGACGAGCAGCGCGCCCACCTGCTCGCAGCGGCAAGCCGCGGCATCGATCACGCGGGGGTCGACGAGGCGCCCCGTCGGGTTGTTCGGATTGCAGAGGTACGCCACGTCTCCCGGCCCCTCAATCGCGCGGGCGAAGGAGGCGGGAACGTCGAAGTCGTCCGCTTCGGAGAGCGGGAACTCCTGCACGCATGCGCCGTAGTACGATGCCGCCTCCGCATATTCAGAGAACGTCGGCGCGCACACGACGATGCGTTTCGGGCGCACCGCCGCGGCGAGCCGCCAGATGATGTCGGACGCGCCCGCGCCGCAGACGATAGTATCTTCGGGAATGCCCTGGGCGCGCGATAGGGCGCGAACAAGAGCGAGGCTTTCCCTATCGGGGTAGGCGTCGATTCGAGAAAGCGCCTTGCAAGCTGCGGCGACGGCACGCGGCGAGGGGCCTGCCGGATTTACGTTCACCGAGAAGTCGATGAGGTCGGAGGCACCTCCTTCGCAAGCGATGCCGAGCGATTGCGTGCTACCCCCATGCGCACGGGCACGCAGGAGTCCCCCGGCATCCCGGGACGCGGCGTGGTCTTCCCTCATGCCATCGCCCCCACGGCGAGCACGACCGCCGCGCGCGCGGCGCCGAAGACGACGAGCGCGCATACGGACGCGGCGAGCATGAGCCTCGTCGCCCGGGCGATGTCGCCCCACTCGATTTCACGGGACGCGTCGCCTATCGTCGGTTTCTCAACGAGCTTGCCGAAATACACCGCGGGCCCTGCCAGGCGCAGCCCGAGCGCGCCCGCGCACGCTGACTCGGTCTGTGCCGCGTTCGGGCTCGCATGGCGACGCCTGTCGCGGCGCCAGATGCGCGCCGCCCCGCGCGCGTCGAGCCCGACGATCGGGCACACGGCGATCATGAGCAGGGCCGATAAGCGCGAGGGAATCCAGTTCACCGCATCGTCAAGGCGCGCCGAGGCGCAGCCGAAGTCGATGTAGCGCTCGTTTTTGTAGCCCACCATGCTGTCGAGCGTGTTCACCGCCTTGTACGCCATGCCCAAGGGCGCACCCCCGATCATAAGGTAGAAAAGCGGCGCGATGACGCCGTCGCTCGCGTTCTCCGCCACCGTTTCCACGGCGGCGCGCGCGACGCCCTGCTCGTCGAGAACAGACGTGTCGCGTCCCACGATGAGCCCGACGGCTTCGCGCGCCGCGACAAGGCCGCCCTTCGAGAACGCGCGGGCCACGGCCAGGCTCTGGCGGCGCAGCTCGCATGCCGCGAGAATCTGATAGCTCGCCCATGCCTCGGCCACGAAGCGCAAGCCGGAGTGAACCATGCCGCAAAGATGCAGGATTCCCCAGGTCAAAAGCCCACACGCAAGCGGAAGCGCCACGGAGAGCACAAGCCCTGCGGCGCGCGCGCCCGCGGACGTTTGCGGGAATGCGCGCCGCAGGCGGCCTTCGGCCCACGTGATCGCGCGCCCCATGGCGACGACGGGATGGGGAAACCAGCGCGGGTCGCCGAATGCAAGGTCGGCCGCGAACCCGGCGGCGACGGCAAGAATCGTCATCACTGGGCATCGCCCCCCGAAGCGGGGCGAACGTCGCGAAGGCAGCGTCCATCCCAGGTGGCGGCCCATGCGCCGCCTGGCTCGGTATGCACGTCGAAGTATCCCATTTTCGGGACAGCGAGCTCGGAGAGCAGCGCTTTCACGGTACCAGCGTGAACGACGAAGACGGCGCGCCCACCTCCCTGGGCGCGCTCCGATTCGCACGCCTCCCGAAACGCCGCGACGACACGGCGGGTGAAATCGCTCTTGCCCTCGCCATGCGGGCAGCGCGTCTCGCACCAGGAGTCTACCCAGGCGCGGTAGCGCGCATCCTCTTTAAGCTCGGCGGCGTTTCGCCCCTCGAAGTCGCCGAAATCCATCTCGCGCAGACCGGGGCACGCTATAAGCTCAGCGTTCGGGAAGAGGATGCGCGCCGTCTGGTCGGTGCGGGCCATGCCGCTCGTGATAACACGGAACACATCACGATCGCACGCGAGGTCGTCCAAAGCGCGCTCGCCCGCGCTCGACAGGGGCTCGTCGGTGCCCGCCCCGCTGTAGCGATGGTCTTCCGTGCCCGCCGTGGCACCATGGCGCACGAAGACGACTTCCAAAGACGCGCCCGCGCCCTGCGTCCTTCGAGGCGCATCGGTAAGGTTTCCTTTGATGACCTGGGGCATCCCACACGTCATGCGCACGACGACGTCGGCGCGCGCAGCGAGCGCGCATCCCAGGCGCCCCGCGCGCTCGCGCCATTGGGCGTCTTCCGCACGCATGGGAACGACCCCCGAACCGACCAAGGGCAGAATCACTACGTCGAAGCCGATCAGCCGCTCGAGCGCCCGGTCAGCGTCGAGCGCTCGTACGAGTTCCTCTGCACGGTACGCGACGCGACCGGCAAAAGCCGCGGGCACGCCGCCCTCCGCAAACTGCACCGCGTCGACGAAATCGTCTGCCGCGAACCCGAGCTTTTCGCGCACGAAGGTCCTCTTCCCCGAATGTGCGCCACCTACCACGAGCATCATAGGAGCATGCCCCCCGCCACTAGCATGGCAAGCATCGCGAGCTCGGCCCATTGCAGAAACCATCCGGCCAAATCCCCCGTCACCCCACCGAAGCGGGACAGGGCAACATGGCGGTACCACGCGAGCGCCAAAATCCCCGCCACCGCCATAAGGGCGCCGACGGCCCGAGCGCACGCAACCATCCCTGCAGCCGAAGCCGCAGCGAAAGCGCAAAGCGGCACGACGATCGCCGCGCGCTTCTTCGCAGGCGAGAGCCCCGCGGCCATGCCGTCCGCCCGCGCGGCAGGCCAGCATTCAACGGCAAGCCCCGAAAGCGCGCGGGAGAACACAAGCGAGCACAGAAGCGCGAGGAACACCCCCGCCGTAAGCGGCAGCGCGGTGAACAGGGAAAACTGCAGAATAAGGTACACAACAACACCGATGACCCCGAAGGCGCCCGCCCGCGGGTCGTGCATGATCTCGAGCTTTCGCTCGCGCGGGGCCCAACTTGCAAGCGCATCGGAGGTGTCGCAGAGCCCGTCTAGGTGGATGCCTCCCGTCACCGCCACAGGCAGCGCCACGAACACGGCCGCGACGATGGTCGCGGGCACGCCGAGCAGGTTCGCAACGTGTCCCCATGCCGTCATGAGGAAGCCTTCCGCAAGGCCCACCAGGGGAAACGCGGCAAGCGCATGGGTTGACCCGAAATCGGTCCAGGCCGATTTCGGGACGGGGATTCGCGAGAACGTTCCGAACGCCGCGCCGATTGCCTCTACTATCTTCACCTTGTAGGTCCTTCGCCTTTCATCCACACGGGAATCCCGCATACCACTTCGACGGCGCGGTCGGCCAGCGCCGCCACGCCCGCGTTCACGCGCGCGAGCGCGCGCCTCCATGCCTCAGTCCCTTCATCGTAGCGCATCCCATCGGCGAACACGTCGACGGTGACCACCACCGTATACGCAGCGGCCTGAGCGAGCCGTTCGATGCCTCCGAGCACCTCGCGCGCCGCAGCGTCGGGGTCACGTGGGGACAAGCCGCCTTCCGCGAAGAGCTCGTTCGCAACCAGGTTGCCCACGTCCTCCAAAAGAAGCGTGCAGCCGCGCGGAAGTCCGGGCGCTGCGGAGCCCACGTCATGCGTGCGCTCGAGGGTGGAAAACCCCTTGCCCTCGCGCAGCGCCCGATGGCGCGCGATGCGGCGGGCGCCCTCTTCCCCGAAGGGCTCCATCGTTGCCAGGTACACGCGAGGGCCGTCGTGCCCAAGGCACAGGGACTCGGCGTAGGCGCTCTTGCCGCTCGCGGCGGCGCCGATGACGAGCGTCACCGTCATTTCCCGGCCTCGAAATGCTCGTAAGCAGCCATGCCAGTCGCCGTGAACGTCTTACCATCCCGGTACACGCGCAGCGCCGAATCCAGAAGGGGCAGATACGCCATGGCGCCCGCGCCCTCACCCAAGTGCATACCTGCGTCGAGGGGTGCCTTTATGCCGAGCTCGCGAAGGAGCTCCTGGCTTGCGGGTTCGCTTGATGCGTGGGTGCCCACGAGGTAGCCCAAGGCGTTGGGGCACAGGCGCACCGCGCACAGGGCCGCCGTGCAGGATATGACCCCGTCGAGGAGCGCCGGGGCCTTCGAGGCCGCGGCCCCCAGGTAGAAGCCGCACATCGCCGCGATGTCGAAGCCGCCCACCTTCGAGAGCACGTCGATCGGGTCGGCGGGATCGGGCGAGTTCGCGTCGATAGCACGCTCGACCACGTCGCGCTTGCGCGCGAGTGACGCGTCCGAGAGCCCCGCGCCGCGCCCGACGAGGCTCCGCCCGTCCGCCCCGATGAGCACTGCGGCTACCGCCGCCGAGGTGGTCGTGTTGCCGATGCCCATCTCGCCCGCGGCGAGAAGGCGCACGCCGGTGCGGGCAAGCCCGCACGCGACGGCGATTCCGACCTCGATCGCACGCACGGCCCCATCGCGAGACATAGCGGGGCCGTGCGCGATGTTGCCGCTCCCCCGCCGCACGTTCGCGCGCACCATGCGCGCGTCTTCTAAGCCCCGGGCCATACCCACGTCGATGGGCACGACCTCGGCACCCGCGAACGCCGCCATGCGGCAGGCGCTCGTGGCCCCCTCGCACATGTTGCGCGCGACGGCTCGCGTCACGTCTTGCCCACTTTGCGACACGCCTTCGGCAACGACCCCGTTGTCGGAGAAGAATACCGCGAGCGCACGGGGGAATTCGGCCACCACGGCGCTCCCCTGAGCTGCGGCGATACACGCGACGGCGTCTTCAAAGTCGCCCAATCCCCCCAAGGGGTGCGCGATGGAGTCCCACGCGGCGTACGCGGCGGCGCGGGCGCACTCGTCTGCGGGCGCGATCCGGGAGAGCGCGGCTTCGAGCACGGCGCCCGGCGCCGACAAGAACGCGCGCTCGACTTCCTCGCGGATGCAGGCAAGCGCGGTTTCGGTTGCTTCAGCCATGCCGTCTCCTCTCTGCGAACGACGCTGCGGCAGACGCGAACGCGCGCGCAACGTCGGGGTTAGCAGGATAGTACACATGCGGGAAGCCCGCCACCAGGGACGGGGTGGTCGTCATGCACGGCCAGCCCTTGTCGCGCCGGGGCTTCTGCGCCCAGAAGTCGCCACCCGGGCAGGTGGACTGCCAGTAGTGGAACTCGTGCGCGCGAATGCGTGTGCCGCGCGGCCCGTAGAGCCCGTCGCGTTGGGAAGTGAGCTCCACGTACCCGAAATGGGACAGCCTTCCCCCGTTCTCGCTTGCGCCCTCAAGGGCGCCCGCAACAGGCCAACGCCGCCCCTCGCCATCGGCGATTTCGCGCTGCAGGTACAGAAACCCACCGCATTCGGCGACCGTCGGCATGCCGGATTCCACCGCGCGCCGCATTGCCTCGCGCATCGGCGCATTCTCGGAGAGCTGCCGCGCATGGAGCTCCGGGTAGCCGCCCCCCAGATAGAGGGCGCTTGTCCCCCGGGGCAACTCGCTATCACACAGGGGGCTGAAAAAGGCCAGCTCGCAACCCAGGTCCTCGAGCGTGCGCAGGTTCTCCTCGTAGTAGAACGAGAACGCCTCGTCACGCGCGACGGCGACGATGGGCCGCGCTCCCGCGATCGGCTCCAACCGGTAAGGTTCCTCGCGGATATCGGGTGCCGTCGCCGCTATTTCGAGCAAGCGGTCGACGTCGACGCTCTTTTCCACCAGCTCGGCCATCTTGTCGATGCGCGCGGAGAGCTGCTCGACCTCGTCGGCGGTCACAAGCCCCAGATGCCGGCTTTCGAGCGAGAACGCCTCGTCGGCGGGGATATTCCCCAAAACCGCGACGCCCGTGTGCTTCTCGATCGCAGGCGCCGCGTAGGCGCAGGCAGCGGCGCTCGTCTTGTTCAGCACGACGCCGCGCACGTTCGCACAAGGCAGGAACTCGGCGATGCCGCGGATTACGGCGGCGAGCGATAAAGACGCCCCGCGCCCGTTCACCACTAAAACGACCGGCGTTTCCGTGTCGCGCGCAACCTGGTAGCTGCTCGCGTCGGCCACGCCGGGCGCCATGCCGTCGTAGAAGCCCATAACCCCCTCGAGCACCGCGACATCCGCGCCCGCGGCGCCGCGTGCGAGCAGGGCGCGCAGCGTCGGGGCGTCGGTGAAGAAGCCGTCTAAATTGCCCGAGCGCGCACCCACGACGCGGCGATGAAAGAGCGAGTCAATGTAGTCGGGGCCGCATTTGAAAGCCGCGCATGCAAGGCCGCGGCGCGCGAGCGCGCGCAGGAGCGCGCACGTTACCACCGTCTTGCCGCTCCCGCTCGAGGGCGCAGCGACCATGAAGCGCGGGATGGACGTGCTCACCGGGCGCCGCCTTCCCCACCTGCGGCGTTGCAGTTAGCAAGCGAGGCCACCTCAACGGATGGGTTCCCCTCGGCAGAGGGGTCCTCCCCGACAGGCGACTCCGCAAGCGCCCCGACTTCGGCAAGCTCCTCGGCATCTGCGCCCGCACCACGCGCGCTGACGAGGAACACGGGGTTTTGCGCCTTCATAAGATGGTGCGAGCCTACAGCCGTGGCGCGGACGGCCGACACCTGGCACGCCTCGAACCCCTTAAAGCGCGAACCCGAGAGGAGCGCGCAAGCCTCGGTGAGCGTCTCAACGGTGACGCATGGCACGCACAGGCGAACCTGTGAGTTCTTCTCGAGCGCCGCCTCCACGATGGAGGGAAGCTCGCCCGCGCTCCCGCCGACGAACACGGCGTCGGGGACGGGCAGTTTCGCGAGCGCTTCGGGGGCGACACCGGGGACCGCATGCACGTTGCCGCACCCGAATGCATCCGCGTTCTCTCGGATGAGCCGCACACCGGCCGCGTTGCGCTCGACCGCCCATACCGACCCCGCTCGCGCGACGAGCGCCGCCTCGATCGACACGCTCCCCGTGCCGGCGCCGACGTCCCACACGGTGTCGGTCGCGGTAAGGCGCAGCTTCGCGAGCGCGACGGCGCGCACCTCCTGCTTGGTCATGGGAACGTCGCCGCGGATGAAGAGCTCGTCGGGAATGCCCGAGGAAGCGTACGGCCAGCGGGAGCTCGCGGCGCGGGATGCGCCCGCAGAGTCCGCCGCGAAAGAAGCCGCCGCGGGCGCAGACGCGCCGGCCGGCGCCTCGCAGGCTGCGCTAGAGCCCGCAGGCGACCCGGCGCAGCCTGCGAACTCGATAAGCATCACGTTCAAGTCGTCGAACGTCTGACCTGCGATTTCACTTGCGGTCGCGCAGGTGATGCGCTCGTCGGGGTATGACAGGCGCTCGGCAACCGTCACGCGCGCGTCCCCGAAGCCCGCCTGCACAAGCTCGCCCGAAAGCCGCGAGGGGTCTTCCCCGCCCGACGTGGCGAGGAAGAGCTCGCCTGCGCGCTCGGCCTCGGCCACGATGTCGCACGCCACGCCGTGAGCGCTCGCGAAGCGCCAATCCTGCCATGGACGCGCGAGGCGCGCGGCGAGATACGACGCTGAGCTTATGCCGGGAATGACGTGCACGTCCACCTGCGCGTCGCCGGAGAGCGCCTCCACCAGGCGGCGTGCGCCGCTGAACAGCCCCACATCGCCCGTCATCACGACCACGGCGCGCTGCCACGACGCCGCATCGGTGAGCGCGGCGACGATGTCCGCCGTCTTCACGAGCTCGCATCTCACCACGTCGGGCGGCACGTCGATGCCGGCAAGCGCGCGATGAGCGCCGATGACCACGTCGGCGATGTCGATCGCGTCGAGCGCCGCGCGCGAGAGCAAGTCGGGGTTTCCGGGCCCCGCCCCGATGATCGTTACCTTTCGCATGGAATCTCCCGATACCCGCGCGGCGTGACCATACGGCCGCCTACGCGCTTCGTGTCCGCGTTGCCGACGAACACGGTGGTGAACATGTCGGCGTCGATCTCCCCCAGCTCGGAGAGCCTGCACATGCCCGACTGCTGCCCCTCGCGCCCGATGTTGCGTACCCAGCCGCAGAGCGTGTCGGGGGCCTTCCATTCGAGCATAATCTTCGCCGCGCGCGAGAGCCTGTCGGCGCGCTTTCTGCTGCGCGGGTTGTACAAACAGATGCAGAAGTCGGCGCTCGCCACGGCGGCGAGCCTGCGCTCGATGACCTCCCACGGTGTGAGCAGGTCGGAGAGCGACACGACCGCGAAGTCGTGGGCAAGCGGGGCGCCGAGCACCGCCGACCCGCTCTGAGCCGCGGTGGCCCCGGCGATAACTTCCACGTCTACATCGGGGTAGTCCTCCGCAAGCTCCAGCACGGGGCTCGCCATGCCGTACACGCCCGCGTCACCGCTGCACACGAGCGCCACGGCTTCTCCGCTCTGCGCGCGCGAAAGCGCCAGGCGGCACCGTTCGACCTCGTGCATCATCGGCGTCGCGAGATGCGCCGCGTCGGGCACGGCGGCGAGCGCGAGCTCCACGTATTTCGTGTACCCCACAACGATGTCGGCCGCCTCGAGCGCGCGCCGAGCCGCAATCGTCATGCCGTCGGGGCCGCCCGGGCCGATCCCCACCACGAAGAGCTTTCCCATCACCGCTCCTTAAACGAAAGTTCGATAGTTACCTTGGAAAACGCGAAGGTCACGCCGCCGTGAGCGAGCTTCGGGAAGATAAGTTTGCCCCCGTCCGCGAGCGCCGCGCGCTCGCACACGTTGTCGACCCCCACCGTCGCGCGCACGAAATCAGATGGCGAAACGCTGCCTTCGACCTGCGACAACTCCTCTGCGGAATACGTCGCAAGCGGGATATTGCGCGCGCGGCAGAAGGCGAGCAGACCCTCCTCGTGCGCCTTCACGTCGATCGTCGCCGCCTCGCGCACGGCCGAAGGCGAGATACCCGCCTGCCCGCACGCGAGAAGAAACGCCTCCCCGATCGCTTCGGCGCACGCACCGCGACGGCACCCTATGCCCGCAACGATGCAGGGCACGACAAGGCGAAGCGGCTCGGGCGCAGGCGCCTGCGCCCGCACGCCCGCCGGCTTCCCCGTCTCACCGGCGGGCACGACCTCGCCCGTTGTCTCCGCCGCGCGAACGGACGCACCTACATTCGCGCCAGCGAACGGCGACACGACGATATCGGCCCGCGCGCGGTCGGAGGCAATGTCAACCCCCTCAGGCGGCTGTCCCGAAATCGGCATGTCGGAATAGAGCGCCACGCGCCCGCCAGAAAGCAGCCGCGCCGACACTCGCTTGATGGCCTCGGGATTCGAAACGGCGAGCCCCGCACGACGCGCCCACGTATCCACCGCCCACACGCCGCGGACATCGGTCGCCGTGGTGATGACGGGGATGGCCCCTGCCGCGCGTGCCACAGTTTGCGCAAGCTCGTTCGCACCGCCCAAATGCCCCGACAAAAGCGGGACGGCAAAGCGCCCCGCCTCGTCGATCGCCACAACCGCGGGATCGTTTGCCTTCGAGGCGACATGCGGTGCGATCGCCCGCACGGCGATGCCCGCCGCGCCCACGAACAGAAGCGCGTCCGACGCTTCCCACGTGAGCGCCGTCCATGCGCGCAGGTCGGCCTTCCCCTCGCCGAACCCGCGCGAAACGGAAACGTCCCAGCCAGGGTCGTCTTCACCTGTCTGCGCGCAATCGGAAAGCGCGCGTGCGGTGCGCTCCGCCAACGCATACCCCCTCTCAGTGAACGCTATGCAGGAAACCCTCATCTAGCGCACCACCATCGTCGAGAAGTAGCTGCCCCGATCGGGCACATCGTCGAGCGAGCGGTACACGCGCTCGCCCGGAAGCCCACAGTCCTCTACGAGCTCGGCACCGTCGAAGGCGCCCTCCTCGCTAAGGAAGCGCTTCGTGTCCGCAAGCGAGCGGCGCGCCTTCATGACCACCTTCGTCCCCGGCCAGCCGATTGCGCGGCGCACGTCGTCGTAGCCGCCGGGCACGATGTGCAGAGGCGACGACATCTCGGGCGTGAGGTCGCGCTCGAGCGCCGCGGCGACCGCGCAGAAGCTCGGCACGCCGGGAATGGCGCGCGCCTCGAACCCGCGGGCGCGCACGTCGGGCGCTATGCGCTGGAAGGTGGCGTAGATGCTCGGGTCCCCCAGGTTCAGCAGCGCGACGTCGCGGACCGCATCCAGGTGCGCGACAAGCTCGCGAACAAGCGAGGCATGCTCGGCCGCGCGGCGCTCGGCGTCGCGCGTCATCGAGAATCGCACGGGGATCACCGTCTTGCCTGTAAGGTCAACGGCGCCGCGCACGATGTCGAGCGCGACCATGACCCCGTCCGCCGTCTGCGGTGCGGCGATGACCGGACACGATTCGATTGTGCGGACGGCCTTGATCGTGAGCAGCTCGGGGTCGCCAGGCCCCGTGCCCACCCCGTACAGCACACCTTTACTCATACGTCGCCCCCAATTCCCCGATAACTGCATCGGCGCCCGATGTGCGGAAAAGCTCGCGGCGCTCGGCGTCGAACACGACCGCGGCGATGTCGCATGCGCCCGCCGCGCGGCGGCGCAACCTGTCCTCGATTGCCGCAGCGAGCGAGGCGCGCGCAGCGTCCCCCACGCCGGCGGCCTCGATTACCTCGAGCGCCGCCGTGGTCGTGACCGACGACATGATCTCGCGCACGGTCTTCGCGCCCGCGCCGGCCAAGGCCGCGTGGGCGGCCAGAATCTCCGCGCGGCAGTCGGCGGTACGCGAATGGGTGTCCATGATGCCGCCAGCGACCTTCACCAGCTTGCCGATGTGTCCCACAAGAAGGACATTGGTGAATCCCTCGCGAACGCAGCAATCAATCGCATCGCCCACAAAGTTGGAGATGAAGACCACCGGCGCACCGTTTAGGTGGAAATGCCCCGAGATGAACTGCCCGCCGTAGTTGCCGGGCGTGAGCACGACTCCGCGCCGCCCCATAGCCGCATGCTGCCGGATCTCGAGCTCGATGCTGTCGCGCAAGGCAGCGAGGCTGCGCGGCTCGACGATGCCCGTCGTGCCCAGGATGGAGATGCCGCCCTCTATCCCCAGGTGCGGGTTGAAGGTCTTTTCGGCAAGGGAAACGCCCTCGGGAACCGAAATCGTCACAGCAATATTTCCAGAAAAGCCGTGCGCGGCGCACACCTCGCGCACCGCCGAAGTGATCATCGCGCGCGGCGTCGCGTTGATGGCGGCCGCCCCCACCGGCTGCTCGAGCCCGGGCAACGTCACGCGCCCCACGCCCACGCCGCCATCGACGGAAACTTCCGATTCGCGCGTGGGCACGCCCTTGCTGCCCGCAGCGCCCGTGCCCGACCCCGCATGTTCCACGCGCGCGTACACGAGCACGCCGTCGGTCACATCGGCATCGTCGCCTGCGTCCTTTCGCACGGCGCACTGGGCGCACCCCTCGCCGATGCATACGTCGACCACGTCCGTCTCGACGGGCAGCCCGCCGGGCGTGGCGATCGACACGCGGCCGGCGGGCTTTCGTGACAAGAGCATCTCGCAGGCGGCCTTCGCCGCGAGCGCGGCGCAGCTCCCCGTCGTGTAGCCGCAGCGCAGGCGGGTCGTCCCGGTATATATGTAGTGCTCGAAGGCCACGCTAGCTGCTCGCCTTCCGATACCCCGTGGCAAACGAAGGGTCGTAAAGCTTGCTGCGCTCGTACGACTCCGCTTGCGCGCCGTCGTGCGCAAGCCCGCCGCGAGCTCCGAGCACGCGGCCCACCACCACGAGCGCCGTGCGGTCGATGCCCTCTCGCGCGCCCGCATCGGCGAGCGTGCCCACTGTGCAGCGCACCACGCGCTCCTCAGGCCAGGTCGCCTTGTACACGAGCGCCGCCGGCTCGTCGGAGCTGCGGCCCGCGGCCAAAAGCTCGGCGGAAAGCTCGGCGAGCATACCCGAGCTCAGGAAGATGACCATAGTCGAGCCGCTTTCCGCCATGGTGCGCATGCCCTCGCCCGCGGGCATGGGGGTACGTCCGGAAAGCCGCGTGATCACGACCGACTGGCTGATTCCCGGCAGCGTGTATTCCTGGCGAAGCGCCGCCGCGGCACCGCAAAAGCTCGACACGCCGGGCACCACCTCGTAGTCCACGCCGCGCGCGTCGAGCGCGTCCATCTGCTCCTGGATGGCGCCGTACAGGCACGGGTCGCCCGTGTGCAGGCGCACCACTTCCTCGCCCCGCGCATCTGCCGCGCACATCACGTCGAGCACTTCCTCCAAGGTCATGTGCGCGCTGTCGTAGACGATGCAGGATTCCTTGCACTCAGCGAGCAGCTCGGGATTCACAAGGCTTCCCGCCCAAACGACCACGTCGGCCGCGCGCAGAAGGCGCGCCCCGCGCAGCGTGATAAGGTCGGCGGCGCCCGAGCCTGCGCCAACGATATGAATCATCCGAGCCTTCCCTTCCCGTTTCTCATCGCAACCGTTTACGCCGCCATTCGCGCAGCGGGCAAAACACGGCGCCTGCGGCGGCAATCGGCGCAAATACGCAGGCAGGAGGCGCAATGCCGCCCGCCCTGGCTTTGACACGTTCACAAGTGCCCACTATCATAGTAAAAGTTTCGGCAACGAGCATATGACAATCGGATAAAAGGAAATGACCGGCGCGGCGCCCGCACAGCCCGCGCTGGCTTGCGGAGGGAACCAGGTGGGAATCCTGGGCAAGGGACATTACTGTATAGGACGCGCGGGCGAACCGCCTCGCGCCCCAAGCCAGACTGCTTCGCCTTTTCCTCACGGCATCGCCGTGGCGTTAGCTCCTTGTGAACCCCGAGGGGTGCGCTTTTCTTTCGCTTGTGCCGACAAGCAACTGTCGCCGGGGGACCGGCAAACCGAGGAAAGGAAAAACCATGTCCGACCAGATGTCACGCCGCGGCTTCATGGGCGCCGCAGCAACCGGAGCCGTCGCGCTCGCCGGAGTCGCGCTCGCGGGCTGCTCCAACACCTCCGCGAGTTCCGAGAAATCGAGTGAAAAGGAGAAGGCCGTGAAGCCGGTCATCCTCGTCACGAGCTTCGGCACGAGCTACAATGACTCGCGCCACATCACCATCGGCGCCATCGAAGACGCTATCCGCGAGAAGTACTGGCAGGACTACGACATCCGCCGCGCCTTCACCGCGCAGATCATCATCGACAAGCTGAAGAAGCGCGACGGCATCACGATCGACAACATGACCGAGGCGCTCGACCGCTGCGTGGAAGACGGCGTGAAGGAAATCGTCGTGCAGCCGACGCATCTCATGGCTGGCCTGGAATACGCCGACGTGAAAGACGAGCTCGACAAGTACGCCGACAAGTTCGACAAGATCTCGCTCGGCGACCCGCTGCTCACCTCCGACGACGACTACAAGAAGGTGGCCGCAGCCATTAAGGAGAACATGGCGTCCTTCGACGACGGCAAGACGGCGCTGTGCCTCATGGGTCACGGCACCGAAGCCGATTCCAACGCCGACTATGCAAAGATGCAGGAAGTGTTCAAGAACGAGGGCTTGACTCAGTTCTTCGTCGGCACCGTCGAGGCTGAACCGACCTGCGAGGATGTTATCGCCGCCGCGAGCGCCGCGGGGTACAAGAAGGCCGTTCTCGCGCCGTTCATGGTGGTCGCGGGCGACCACGCGAACAACGACATGGCAGACGAGACCGACCCCGACAGCTGGGCTGCGAAGTTCGTGGCCGCCGGCTTCGAAGTGACGTGCCTGCTCCAGGGTCTGGGTCAGAACGCCGCGGTCGACGACATCTACGTCTCGCACGCGGACGACGCCATCGCCAAGCTGTAAACTCGCCGCGCACGGGGGCGCCGGTCGCGTCCCCGTGCAACGGGCATGCGCCTTCCCCGACCGACGGCGCATGCCCGTTGCATTCGCATCCCGCCCGCCCACCGCACGTCGCGGGCGGTCGAAGCGATTGAAAGGAACCCCTCCATGTTGAAGAAAACCCTCGTCTTCGCCCTGTCGGCGGCGCTTCTCGCGTTCTCGCTCGCCGGCTGCGCCGGAAATTCAAGCGACAGCGCAAAGGCAAGCGATACCGATTCCCAGGAAAAGACCGAGCAGGCGGCCGATGCGACCGAGGGCGCAAGCGCTTCCCCCATCACCGCCGACAAGGTGGCCGACGGCACCTATCCGATCACCGTAGATTCCAGCTCGAACATGTTCAGGATTGTGGACGCCCAGCTCATCGTGGAAAACGGCTCCATGCACTGCGTGATGACGCTTTCCGGCACGGGCTACGGCAAGCTCTTCATGGGCACGGGCGACGAGGCTGCCGCCGCGAGCGAGGCCGACTTCATCCCCTATGTGGAAAACGCGGAAGGCAAGTACACCTACGACGTGCCCGTTGATGCGCTCGACGAGGACACCGCCTGTGCCGCGTGGAGTATTAGAAAAGAGCAGTGGTACGACCGCACGCTTGTGTTCGAATCCGTCGGCGTCGATCTACGCGCCGACGCACTGAAGTAACGCCATGCGGTCGATTCTTCCCAAGGGGGAAAACAGGAGGCGCCACGGCATCGCGGCGCGCGCGATCGCCTGCGTTCTCGTCGCCCTGCTCGCGCTTCCCTTCGCGGGGTGCAGTGCGAGCCCGAACGCGACCGGTGGCACGGCGGGCTCTCAGGAATACACTGTGAGTGTTTCGCTTTCCGGCGGGTCAGGGCGCGCAAGCATCGCCTCGCCCACCACAATTGTGAAGGATGGTGACACCTACACCGCGACCATCACCTGGTCGAGTTCGAACTACGACAAGATGACCGTCGACGGCGTGGACTACGCGCCCGTAAACGACGGCGGAAACTCCACGTTCGAGATACCCGTCACGCTCGACGAGGACATTGCCGTGTCGGCCGAGACCGTCGCCATGTCGACGCCGCACACCATCGACTACACGATCCACTTCGACTCATCCACCATGAAGGAGAAATCGGGCGACGAAGCAAGCGGCGGCTCCCCTGCGGTAACGGCTTCAAGCGCCACGGCCGACTTCCACAACGCCGATTTGGGCTGCGGCTGGGAGCCGACGGGGGCGCTTCAGCTTGAATACGCCAAGCACTTCACTGTCGACGAGTTCGAAGGCGGCTTGCGGCTTATCTGCGTGTCGAACGGGGAGCGCTTCCTCGTGGTGCCGCAAGATGCGAAGGTACCTGATGGGTTGAGCTCCGACATCGCGGTCATAAGGCGCCCCGCCGACAAGGTGTACCTCGTGTCGTCGGCAACGATGTGCCTAGTCGACGCGCTCGATGCGAACGACAATATCATCATGTCGGGCACGAAGGCCGACGATTGCTCGGTCGCGGGCTTCAAAAGCGCACTCGAAAGTGGGGCGATCGCCTACGGCGGCAAGTACAGCGCGCCCGACTACGAGCGAATATCGGCCTCGGGCTGCACGCTCGCCATCGAGAACACCATGATCAACCACACGCCCGATGTGAAGGAAAAGCTGCAGAAGCTCGGGCTCGTCGTGCTCACCGAACAGTCGTCGAGCGAGCCCGAAGCACTCGGGCGCGTCGAGTGGATTAAGCTTTTCGGCGTCCTATTCGACAAGGAAGACGAGGCCGCGCACCTGTTCAACGAGCAGAAGGCCCGCGTCGAGCAAACGTCGAGGCTCGCGTCGTCAGGTAAAACCGTGGCGTATTTCTACATTAACTCGAACGGGGCCGCCGTCACGCGGCGGGCGGGCGACTACGTGGCGCAGATGATCGAGCTTGCAGGCGGCAGCTATGCGCTCGATGACGCGCAGACGGCGTCGACGTCAGGTTCGTCAGTAACGCTCGAAATGGAGCGCTTCTACGCGACGGCGAAGGATGCCGACATCATCGTCTACAACGGCACCATCGACGAATCGGTTGCCACCTTGAACGACTTCGTAGGCAAAAACGCGCTATTGTCGCAGTTCAAAGCCGTGAAGAACGGCAACGTCTGGGTCACAAGCGCCGACATGTACCAGCAGATGACTTCCACCGCCGACATTATCGACGAGCTGCACGGGGCGTTCACCGGCGATGACGCGAGCGACTTCCATTATCTGAGGAAGCTCGGCTAGCGCCATGAGAAGCCGGATTTCCATGGCATACGACGAATCGGGGCGCGCCGCGCGGTGTCGCGTCGTGACGGCGCTGCTCGCTGTTGCCCTCATCGTGCTCGTCGGGGCCAACCTGTGCATCGGGAGTGTGCTCGTGCCCGCTGACCACATCCCCGGCATCCTTTCGGGCGGCGCGGCCAATTCCATGGAAAGCCAGGTCATCTGGGAGATTCGCCTGCCGCGCGTGCTTTCAGCCGTGCTTCTCGGCGGGGCACTTTCGCTCTCCGGGTTCCTGCTGCAGACGTTTTTCAACAACCCCATCGCCGATCCGTTCATCTTGGGCGTCTCCTCGGGCGCAAAGTTCGTCGTCGCGCTTACGATGATCGTACTTCTAGGCGCGAACCAGGCCATGTCCTCGCCGGCCATGGTGGCCGCAGCGTTTCTGGGCTCGCTTATCACAATCGGCTTCGTGCTCCTCATCGCACGGCGCATAAATTCCATGGCCATGCTCATCGTGGCGGGTGTCATGGTGGGATACATCTGCTCGGCGGCGACGAACTTCCTCATCGCCTTCGCCGACGACCAGTCCATCGTGAACCTGCACAACTGGTCTTTGGGTAGCTTCTCGGGTTCGAGCTGGGACGACGTGGCGGTCATCGCGGTCGTGGTGATCACCGTGAGCGCATGCGTATTCGCGATATCGAAGCCCCTTTCCGCCTTCCAGCTGGGAGAAACCTACGCGAAAAGCGTCGGCGTGAACGTCGCACGCTTCCGCGTGGTGCTCGTCCTTCTAGCGAGCATGCTCTCCGCCTGCGTGACCGCGTTCGCTGGTCCGGTGTCGTTCGTAGGCATCGCGGTTCCGCATCTCGTGAAGTCGGCGCTAAAGTCGTCGAAGCCCATCCGCGTGATTCCTGCGTGCTTCTTGGGAGGCGCCATCTTCTGCGCGGGCTGCGATTTGATCGCGCGCACGCTGTTCTCTCCCGTCGAGCTTTCCATCAGCGCAGTCACCGCCATCTTCGGCGCGCCGGTGGTTATCGCGCTCATGTTGAAGAAGCGGGTGAGGTAGATGGGGGAATTCGTGCCGCGGCCCAAAATGCTCAGAGGGGACATTCCATGCTTAGACAGTCCTGAGCTCACACGAAAGCGCCAGAAGGCACTTTCGGCTCGTGCGGAACTGCGCGCGGAACGCCTCCTCCGAGCGGAGTCGAACCTCGAAACCCCGGTCGAAACGCAGGCTGACGGAGCGCCGCTTTTCCGCATAAGCGACCTGTCGGCGGGCTACGACAAGAAGGTTGTAGTCGAAGGCGTCGATCTGGAGGTTCGCGCGGGCGACGTCGTGGCGCTCATCGGGCCGAACGGCTCGGGCAAGTCGACCATCTTGAAAACCATCACACGCCATCTAGCACCGCTTGCCGGCGCGGTCGAGCTCGACGGGCGAGAGATTTCCCGATGGAAGACGGCGGAGTTCGCAAGGAACCTTGCCGTTATGCTGACAGATCGCCCCCGGACCGAGCTCCTCACCTGCCGCGATATCGTAGAGGCGGGAAGACATCCCTACACCGGGCGAATGGGCACACTCTCGCCTAACGACCATAGTCGGGTCGACGAGGCCATGAAAACCGCACATGTGGAAGAGCTCGCCGAGCGCGACTTCATGCAGATAAGCGACGGGCAACGCCAGCGCGTCATGCTCGCACGCGCCATCGCGCAGGATCCGCGTGTGCTCGTGCTCGACGAGCCCACGTCGTATCTCGATATCCGCTACCAGATCGACCTGCTGCGAATACTTCGCCACCTTGCGAAATCGCGGAATGTGGCTGTCATCATGTCCATCCACGAACTCGAGCTCGCGCAGAAAAGCGCCGACAAGGTGATTTGCGTGAAAGACGGCCGGGTCTTCCGCGCCGGCGCACCCGAGGACATATTCACGCGCGAGACAATTGGCGAGCTCTACGGCCTTCAACATGGCACCTTCAACGAGCGCTTCGGCAGCGTGGAAATTGGGCGCCCACACGGCGATGCGCACACGTTCGTCATCGCCGGCGCAGGTACGGGGTCGACTGTGTTTCGCCAGCTCATTCGGCAGGGCAAGGCGTTCTACGCGGGCGTTCTGCACGAAGGGGACATCGACTGCGAGCTCGCGCGCGACCTGGCGACGGAATGCGTGGCCGAGCGCGCCTTCGAGCCGATCGGGGATAAAACCATGGCCCGCGCCAAAGAGCTCCTCGTCCACTGCGCGCTCCTTATCGTGTGCCCCGCCGCCTTCGGCACCATAAACGCCCGCAACGCAGAGCTCGTCGAGTTCGCACGCTCGCATGATATCGAGGTCATGCGAGCGTGCGAAGGCGCATCGGAGGATTCCCAATTGGAGTGGGAAGGATAAACTGGACTTTCATTTAAGGATCCTCAGGCTACAGCTCCTACGCCGGCGAGGTCTCCAAGGCGCCGGAGAACCTCGTGAACAGGAATTTCCACGCCGACGAGCCCAACCGGCTGTGGCTCACCGACATCACCGAGTTCAGGCTCCCAGGCGGCGAGAAGGTCTACCTGGGCCCAGTCATCGACTGCTTCGGCGGGATGCTCGTCGCCTGGTCAATCGGGCTGCACCCCGACAAGCGCCTCACGAACTCGAGCCTGCGCCTAATCCAAGCGAGATTCCAGACTCGACAGACCATTGAGAGTCAGATCGTTGGCGACCTCCGACACACGCTCGATAGGAACCGATCCGTCAGACAGTGCCCACGTGCGATAGATACCGATAATGCCTGACAGCAAAAACGCCAGATAGTAATCGAACATCTCGTCCTTGAGACCTTGGGGCAGCAGATCGCGCTCGGCAATCTCGTGCTCGAGCGGCGCACGAAGACGAGCCATAAAATCATCGAGCGGAATGTTCTCGATCAGCTGACGATTGAGCACCAAGTTGTTGCACAGTGCCTCGTTAACGGTTTTAAAGAAGGTCGCCGCCGCGCCCAGGGCGCGCTCGTTAGTGTCGCCGTCCATGGAAGCAAGCGTTTTCTCGACCGAGTCGACAATCATCTCCACCACATCGACGGCAATGGCATCGAGCAGGCCGTCAACCGTGCCAAAGTGCACGTAGAAGGTTTTGCGGTCGACATTGGCCTCGCGTGCGATGGCACTCACCGTAATGTCTGCCAGCGGCTTTTCCATGAGCAGGCGCTCGAAAGCGGAAAGGATGGCATTACGGCTGCGAACAATGCGGCGGTCAAGACGCGGTTTGCTGGTTGCCATGGGCGTGTCCCTTCGATATGCGAGCATTCATCAACAGATGAGAGATAATCTACGTAAGAGGATTATCCCCCATACAGCACAAATATGCCCCGCATCATGAAGAACGCACGACTGTCCTACTGCGACTTAGGGTGCTTCTTCTTATTGAGTGCCGACGGAGATACGCGAATACCATCGCCTGTCTGGCGCACATAGGCTTTATGAGCCGGCTTAGCGGTCCCAGAAGCCTTCTGAGCGTGCTTCTTGGGATCAACGGTAACAGCATTCGTGGGGTGCGGCTTAGTGGGCGCAGAGGGCGTCTGAGGCGTGCGGCCGAGCTTGCGCATCACGCGATCCCAGTGCGCATGGATGCTCTCGTTGTGGGCACTCTTAAGTCCCAACAGGGGCGCAGCCAAAATGGTCGGCGCAATAAACGTAATGAGGCGCCACAGCAGATAGCCAGCGGTCGAAGCCGACCCAAAGAAATGACCCAAGAACAATGCAAAGCCGCCCTCAGCGCCACCAGTTCCACCGGGCAAGGGAACCGCAGAGCTCAGCAGCTGGACAAAAGCGCTCGCGGCCATGACCGAGAAAAAGTCGACCTCGTGGTGGCCAAAGGCAAGCATCAGGAAATACGGCACCAGATAGAAAAACGCGAGCTGCAGCATGGTGATAAACACGGTGAGCAGCATGGAAGAAAAATGTCCGGCCGAAAGCTTGAACTTCTCGGAGAAGGAGTAGATCTCGCCATCGACAAACGCGCGCCATCCCTCGATCTTAGTGGCCGAGACACCAATGCGCTCAAGCCAATTGATGATGCAATGGGCGACGCGCGTGACGGTCTTAGGCATGAGCGCGACGGCGAAGATGCCAAGCAAGATGCAGCAGTGCCCACCAAAGCTAAAGACGCACAGCAGCGTCATGTCGCCATAGCGCTCGGCGAAAAACGGCATGCGAGCAAGCAGTAGGATAGCGCCCCAGGCAACGAGGCCAAACTGGTACACGATAAAGCGTGTGAACTGCGTGGCGCCAGCCTCGCCGACATTTTGGCCCGCCTTGGTCAGGCGGTAGATCTGGGCGGGAGTCGAGCCCATCATCATAGGTGTGAGGTTGCCAAAGAAGATGCCACTCGCCTCGACCGAAATCAGGTCGCGAATGCCGACGGGTGAATTGGGGTCGAGCCATACGGCGATCGCATAGGCCACAATGCCAAAGAACAGATACATGAACATGCAAAGACACGCGACAAAGAGCCATGACGCCTGCACGCTCGACATAGCGGCCCAGAACTGCCCCATCTGCCCGGTTACCACCAGATAGACGATATAACCCACCAGCACGACGCCGATAAAGATGGCGCCGCGGCGTGCGCTCTTATTGTCATCTCCGCCCGAGGCCTCAACCTCAACCTGGGGCTTAGACGTATGCTGAGAGGACTCCGTCATGAGACTCCTTCTAACAGTCAAAATATCTTGGATATTGTACCCGCAAGGACCATAAGCAGAACGCAAAGCTCTGGTTCAAACGGGAATTGCAGACGGTTGTTTGAAAATAAAAAACCCGGCCTTCCATGGGAAGTCCGGGTATCAGATGCGTGGTAGCCCGTACCAGATTCGAACTGGTGATCTCCGCCTTGAGAGGGCGGCGTCCTAAACCGCTAGACGAACGGGCCATAGGGCTCAGCAGAAAAGAAGTGGTAGCCCGTACCAGATTCGAACTGGTGATCTCCGCCTTGAGAGGGCGGCGTCCTAAACCGCTAGACGAACGGGCCACATGACATCTGCACTGCCGTGCTGCGAGGAAATATATTACGGGACAAAAAACATCAGCGCAAGAAGAAATTCCAAATTGCCGAAAAATTGTCGGCAGGTTATGGAACACACAGGTAAACTGGGTAGCTAATTCAAGTTGAGACGGACCAAAAGAGCTTCGCGCTCGTTGGGGATGTTGTCTTCGATCACGGCGTCGAGGGCGGAGTTGAGTAGCTGCCCCAGTTCCGGCCCGGGCTTGACTCCGGCACGGATCAGGTCGCCGCCGTTGATGGCGAGCATCTTGAGCGTATAGGGCTCCCCCGCCTCCAGCAGCTCGTGCGCCAGCGCGCGCATCTCCTCAATCGTCTCGACGTAATAGAAACACGACGGGGCCTTACCGAGCGTATCGGCACGCTTAAGATCCATGAGCTCGTCAATCAGACGCGGCGTATCGACGCCCTCGCCCGAAAGCGCGCGCATCATATTGAGCAGGCAGGAGCGCTCGGGACGCAGCGGCTTGTCGTGATACTTGATGAGTAGGCACACGTCGCGAACCAAATCGTGCGAAAGCGCCAGGCGATCCATAATGATGCGCGCCTTCTTGGCGCCGAGCTCGGGATGACCGTAGAAGTGTCCGCTGCCGGCGTGATCGACCGTGAAACACTCGGGCTTGGACACATCGTGCAAAAACGCCGCCCACATAAGGCTCGACGAGGGCGCGACGCCGTCGCACAGCGCAAGCTCCCCTGCCACCGTCAGCACACGGGCGATATGCTCGTAAACGTTAAACGCATGATAGACACTTCGCTGATCAAAGCCGCGACCCGCTGCCAACTCGGGCACGGCGGCGCAGATGAGCTCGGGGTAGCGCAGCATGGCGTCTCCCCCATGACCGGTCGAAAGAATGCCCTCGAGCTCAATACCCACGCGCTCGCGCGCCACGGCGTCGAGCAGCGGCGCGCACTCGGCAAGTGCGCGCTTAGTCTCGGGCTCAATCATAAAGTCCAGGCGGCAGGCAAAGCGCACCGCACGCAACATGCGCAGGGCGTCCTCGTTAAAGCGACGCTTGGGATCGCCGACAGCGCGAATCAGTTTGCGCTCCAAGTCACCCTGGCCGTCGTAGCGGTCGACAAGCCCGCGCTCGGGATGCCAGGCCATAGCGTTGACGGTAAAGTCGCGGCGCGCCAGATCGTCCTCGAGCGAGGCGGCACGCTCCACACTCTGGGGATGGCGACCATCGGTGTAAAAGCCATCCAGACGGTACGTGGTGACCTCGATACGCTCGCCATCGGAAATAGCCGTGATTCCGCCAAATTTAATGCCCGACTCCACAACCGCGATGCCGGCGGCCTCGAGCGCCGCTTTGGACTCCTGCCACAGGCCGCTGCAACACATATCTACATCGTGGCTGGGGCATCCCATCAGCGCGTCACGCACCCAACCGCCCACATACCAGGCCTCAAGACCGGCATCCTCGAGGGCTCGCAACACGCGCAGAGAGGCGGCTGACGGCTGCGTGGCGTTGAGCGAAACATTGCACATTCCTGTGGCCTCCTGCGATTGCGGGTATATCGATTGACGGTTTCCAAGAAGTCTAGCAAGAAACGGGAGCGGGCGCACACGCAAACGCGTTTCAAGCACGATTGAATCCCAAGAGCTCTGCCACCGAAATGAAAAAGCACCCGCCTCGGTAATCCGAGACGGGTGCTCAACAAAGCAAGAAACCAAGGCCCGTACGTTGCGTTAGCAGACCTGACGGATGGCGATGCCCTTCTGATACTCATCGACCTTAGCAAAATCGCCCAAACCCGGGCACTCGACCACGTTGGCGCCGGTGGCCATCGAGAGGCGCAGAGCGTCCTCAACACGCTCGGGAGCGTCGTGCCACACGGACAGGAAGGCAGCGAGCGAGGAATCGCCGGCGCAGACCGTCGACAGCAGCTTGACCTCAAAGGTGCGGTTGGCAAACCAGATGTGCTCGCCGTTGGAGAAGTACGCGCCGTCGCCACCAAGGGTCAGCAGGACGTTCTTGGCGCCCTTGGCATGCAGCTCGGCCATCGCGCCCTTGACAGACTCGTCGTCGCCACCGCTCACCTTAATGCCAAAGATGTCGAGCAGCTCGTCGTCGTTGGGCTTAATGAGCAGCGGCTCCATGGCAATGAGGTCTGCCAGCTGATGGCTCGAGATATCGAGCACGAACTCAGCGCCTTTCGCCTTCACGCGGCGCAGGACCTCGGCCAGGAAGCCCTCGGAGGTGTTGGGAGGCAGCGAGCCGCTAATGACCAGGCAGGTCATGTCTGCGAGCGAATCGATAAGCTCAAACATCTCCTGCTCGTTGGCCTCGTTGATGGCGGCACCGGCGTTGACCATGTTGTACTCGGTGTCGGGGCCGGCGTTGAGGAAGACGTTGACGCGCGTGATGCCGTCGGTCCACACGGGCTTGACGGGCACGCCCAGGGCCTCGGCGCCCTTGACGATGAACTCACCCGAGAAGCCGGCAAAAAAGCCCAGGATCGTGGTGTCGACGCCGTAGTGATCGAGCGTGAACGAGACATTGAGGCCCTTGCCGTTGGGCGTATAGACCGCGTTGCGCGTGCGGGTGACGGTGTTGGCCGAAAGGCCGTCGCAGGCGATGTTGTAGTCAATGGCGGGATTTGCAGTGAGCGTATAAATCATGAATGTTCCTTTCACGAAGCAACGTGTTAATGAAAGTATATTCCACGTATCGGTAAAAGGCTAGGACAACTCGGCGAACGGTGTGGAAGCGATGAAGTACGGCAGGACACCTCTCCCCCATGGCGGAACAAAAAGGCGCCCCAGCCGAAACCGGGGCGCCGCATGCGCACGAATATGTCGCGTTTCGATTACTGACGATCGAGCTTGCGGACAGCAACGCGCTTGCTGTACTCATCGACGTGGCCGAAGTCGCCGATGCCGACGGACTCGGCAACGTTGGCGCCGGTGGCCATAGCGAGCTTCATGGCCTCCTCGACGTTGTCGCGATCCCTGTACCACTTGTGCAGGAACGCAGCGAGGGTGCAGTCGCCGGCGCAGACGGAAGAGACCAGCTTGATGTTGAACTCACGCTTGGCATACCAGATGTCCTCGCCGTTGGAGAAGTAGGCGTCACCGCGGCTACCACGGGTGAGCAGCACGTTCTGGACGCCAGCCTCGTGAGCCAGCTTCATGGCAACGCGGACCTCGTCGTCGGTGTCGACCGGCACGCCGAAGATGGCCTTCATCTCGTGATGGTTCGGCTTGATGAGCAGCGGCTTCTTGTGAGCGAGCTCCTTGAGCTTGTCGGAGGACAGGTCCAGGACGACGTCGGCGCCACGGGCCTGAGCGTGCTCCATGACCTGAGCCAGGAAGTCGGGCGTAGCTTTGGGAGGCACGGAGCCGGAGACGATCAGGCACTCAAGGTCGCCCGCGGTGTCCAGGATGTTGTAGAGCTCCTCCTGGTGCTGCGGCGTGATCGGAGCACCAGGGTTCAAGATGCCGTACTCGTGCTGGCCATCGTTGACGTAGGTGTTGATGCGCGTGATACCGTCGGTCCAGACCGGGCGGCAGAGGCAACCCAGGTTCATGACCTCCTCGACGATAAACTTGCCCGTGAAGCCGGCGAAGAAGCCGAGCGCGACGGTGTCGACGCCCATCTTCTTAAAGGCGAAGGACACGTCGAGGCCCTTGCCGTTAGCCGTGTAGCTGGCCGAGCCGGTGCGGACGTTCTCGTCGGGCTCGAGCGGAGAGCTCGAAACCGTCATGTCGACAGCCGGGTTAGCGGTTAGCGTGTAGAACATTTACAGTACCCCCTGTATATGTGAGGGCCGCGTGGTCGGCCCATTCCAACCACGCGGTTACCTCTGATACCAAATTAGCGAGCTGCGGACTCGAGCAGTGCCTTGACCTCGGCAGCGGTGTTGCAGGCGAGCGCCTTCTCGGCGAGCTCGTCGCACTCGGCCTTGGTCCACTGGCTGATGGTCTTGCGGGCGCGCAGGATGGACGGAGCGCTCATCGAGAACTCCTCCAGGCCCCAGCTGATCAGCAGCGGCTCGAGCAGCGGATCGGCAGCAGCCTCGCCGCACATACCGACCATGATGCCGGCCTTCACGCCGCTCTCGATGATGTTCTTGAGCGAGCGGAGCACGGCGGGATAGTAAACCTGGTACAGGTTGGAGATGGTGTCGTTACCACGGTCGGCGCACATGGTGTAGCCGATCAGGTCGTTGGTGCCGATGGAGAAGAAGTCGGCGACCTCGGCCAGGCGGTCGGCGAGCAGCGAGGCGGCAGGCGTCTCGACCATGATGCCGACCTCGATGTTCTCGTTGAACTTGCGACCCTCTTCGGTCAGCTCGGCCTTGCACTGCTCGACAAGCTCCTTGACAGCCAAGACCTCCTCGACACAGGTGACGAGCGGGATCATGATCTTGACGTCACCGAAGGCGCTAGCGCGCAGCAGGGCGCGGAGCTGGACCTTGTACTGGTCGGGGTTGGCCAGGCAGTAACGCACGGCGCGGAAGCCCATGAAGGGGTTCTCTTCCTTGACCATGTGCAGGTACGGAATCTCCTTGTCGCCACCCACATCGAGCGTGCGGATGATGACCGGAGCGCCCTTGAGCGCGCTGGCGACCTTACGGTAGGCGTTGAACTGCTCCTCCTCGGAAGGAAGCTCAGCAGAGTCCATGAACAGGAACTCGGAACGGAACAGGCCAATAGCCTCGGCGTCGTGATCGAGCGCGTTGGGCACGTCATCGGGGTTGCCGATGTTGCAGGCAATGATCTTCTTGATGCCGTCGGCAGTCACGGACGGCTTGCCGCGGAAGGCCTCGAGAGCCGCCTTCTCGGCAGCGAAAGCCTCGGCCTTGGCAGTGTAGGCGGCGAGCGTCTCCTCATCGGGATCGGCCTCAACGATACCCTTGCCACCGTCAACGACAACGGTCATGCCGTTGCGCAGTGCGGTGCAGCTGTTGGAAACCGAAAGGACGGCCGGGATCTCGAGGGCGCGCGCGATGATCGCGGAGTGTGACGTGCGGCCACCGGTCTCGGTGACGATGCCGGCAACATGGGCCTTATCGATCGTGGCGGTCATGGACGGCGTGAGGTCGTGCACGACAACGACGGTATTCTCGGGCAGGACGGAGAGGTCGACGACCTCCTTGCCCAGCAGCTCGGCCAGAATACCGGTGCGGATGTCGGCGATGTCGGCCGCGCGCAGACGGAACATCTCGTCGTCCATGGACAGGAACATGTTCTCGAACATGGTCGAGGTGTCCATGAGCGCCTGCTCGGCGCAGGTGCCGCCGTCAATAGCGGCGTTGATGGCGTCGGTCATGCCCGGATCCTGAGCCAGGACAATGTGTCCGCTCATGATCTCGGCCTCGGCCTCGCCCACCGTCTCCTTCATGTGGTCGGCCTGAGCCTGGGTCTTCTCGCAGAAGACCGAAAGAGCGGTCTGATAGCGCTCCTTCTCTGCTGCCGAATCAGCAACCTCGTGCGGCTCAAACGTCAAGTCGGGATCGACGGCGACCATGACGGTGCCGATACCGATGCCCTCGGAAGCGTTGACTCCCTGATACATTCCCATTCCTCTCTCCGTGTCATGTGATAAAGCGTTTTGCCATATCCATGACAAAAGAGCGCAGCTACCTTTAAACAGGTCACTGCGCCCCCAAATATGAACTTAGTTGTTCAACATGCGACCCGTTTGAGTTCTACTCGCCAAGACCGCTCTTGATGAGCTCGATGGCAGCAGCCAGAGCCTCGGCCTCGTCAGCGCCGTCGCACTTGACCTCGACCTCAGTACCGCAGGGGATACCAGCAGCCATGAGAGCCATCGGGGACTTGCCGTTGACCTCCTTCTCGGGGGTGACGACCGTCACGTCACAGGCATACTTGCCCATGGTGGAGGCGAACAGACCAGCCGGACGCATGTGCAGACCCTGAGGATTAACGAGGGTAGCCTTCTCAGAAACCATAATTGACTCCTTTTTTGTGTTTAACCCCTGTCATGCATGTGGCAGGAGTCAGATTCACGACGTTGTTTATATTAACTCACATCAAACGGTTTTTCATTGTGTTTCGCGCGAATTGTTGGACAGATGTCGTTCGCTGTCCGCTCGCCTGCCGGGCGGGGCGGTTAAGTTTGTCGCGAGTTCCGCACGCAAAGGAAAGCACTTAATGTGCTTTCCGTCTTGCGCAGGACTGTAGAGCAGCAAACTTAACCGCCCCGCCCGGCAGGCGAGCTGCGGAAACTCGGTCGGTCCAGAGCAATATCCCGCAAACGGAATTCTGGCTGAATAACTGTTTGCATGGGAGATCTGGTTGATGCGGTCATCTCTGCCCTCTTGTGGACTGAGGAGTGTCCCAAACTGCCGGCAGAAAAGGAAAGTCCCTAAGTGCCGAGTTGGGATGAAAAAGGCGGAGGCCCTGGAGAGGGTCTCCGCCTTTGTTACAGGGGGCGAAGTTTTTCACGTACCGTGGAATTAGACCAGGCGGGCGTTGATCGTCTTGGCGATCTTGGCGGCGTCGGTGGAACCCTTGACGGTGGCACGGAAGTCCTCGTCCATGAGCGCCTCGGCGACCTTGGACAGGATCTTGAGGTGCGTGGTGCCAGCCTGTGCACCAGGGATGAGCAGAGCGATGGCCACGTTGACGGGAGCGCCGTCCATGGTATCCCAACCGGTCACGCCGGACTCGTCCTTAACGACGATGACGGCAGCCTCGGTAATGGCGTCGGACTTGGCATGCGGGATGGCGAAGCCCTCCATCATGCCCGTGGTGCCCTCGGCCTCGCGGGCCAGGAAGGCGTTCATCACGGCGTCGGCGTCGCTGGCGATACCGGCCTTGACAGCCTGGTTGGAAACGAAGCTCAGAGCCTCGTCACGAGAAGCGAAGTCCTCGGCGACAAAGACATTCTCGACCTTCACGAAGTCGGCAGCCTCGGCCTTAGGGGCCTCGACGGCAGCAGCCTTGGAAGCCTCAACCGGTTTGGCTACAGGAGCGGCCTTCTGATTCTTCTCGAAGTCGTACTTCTTGAAGGCCACGAACAGGATGCCACCGACCACAGCGCCGATGAGGATCGCGAGGACCCACAGCGGACCGTTCTCGACAACGGGCAGGACCAGGAAGCCACCGTGAGGCGCCGGATCGTGAACGTTGAACATAATGGTCAGGATCGAAGCGATAGAGGAACCGAGCATCATGATGGGCATGACCGGCCAGATGTTCTTGGTCATGAATGGAATGGCGCCCTCGGTAATGTGGGTGCAACCAAGAATGAGGTTGACGATACCGGCGTCATGATCCTCCTGGCTGAAGTACTTCTTGCCGACGACGACGGCGAAGGTGGTGATCAGCGGCGGAACGATGCAAGCAGCGGAGACGGCAGCCATGAAGTTGGTGCCGAAGTTGTAGGTATCGGTGCCAACGCCAGCAGCCAGTGCCTCGGTGAGCATAGCAGTACCGGTGACGTAAGCAGCCTTGTTGACCGGGCCGCCCATGTCAAAGGCGCACATGCAGCCGATGGCAAGACCCAGTACAACGGCGCCAGAGGCGGACAGGCCCTTGAGGAAGTCCATCATGGCGGTGTTAATGGCAGCCATGGGGCCGGAAATGCCGAGCATGACCAGGCCGACGATAGCCGTCGAGAACAGCGGATACAGGAAGATAGCCTTGAGGCCGTCCAAGTTCTTGGGCAGACCGGCAAAGACCTTCTCGAGCAGCAGGATGACATAACCGGCGAGGAAGCCGCCAACGATGCCGCCCAGGAAGCCGAAGCCCACGCCGGCGCCACCGGCGTCGATCATGCCGGTCTCGGCGTTAACGGGCAGGCCCTGGATGGCGATCATACCGGCAACAAAGCCGGGGACGAGCGCCGGGCGCTTGCCGATGGATTCGGCAATGTAGGCGGAAAGCACCGGAACCATAAGGTTCATGGCGATGCCGCCGATGATCTTGAGCATCGCAGCAAAGCTGTTGTAGTCAGACGCCGTCGAATCGAAGGACGTAATGCCCCACAGGAACGAAACGGCGGTCAGGACACCACCGGCAACGACGAAGACCAGCATATGGCTAACGCCGTTCATGAGGTGCTTATAGATGACGTGGCCGATGGACTCCTTCTCCTCGACTTCGTCCTCGACATCGGCAGCGGCTGCAACCGTGCTGTCGCCCTTAGCGGCGAGCGCGCGGTCAATCAGCTTACCGGCGGCCTCAACGGACAGGGCCTTGGAAACACCAACGGAAACCATGGGCTTGCCGGCGAAACGCTCAGCCTGGACATCCTTATCGGCTGCGACGACAACGGCCTTGGCGCCAGTGATCTCGCTCTTGGTGAGCTCGTTCTCGACACCGACCTGGCCATGAGTCTCGACCTTAATGGTCAGACCGCGCTCGGCAGCTGCCTTCTCCAGCGCTTCCTTCGCCATGAAGGTGTGCGCAATGCCGGTCGGGCAACCGGTGGCGGCGATGATGTCAAACTTAGCCATGTGTCCCTCCTTCTTGAGTACAGCGCCCGCGGGCGCTCCCCTACACGCGCTTCGATGCGCGTTTTTCCACAACTGAAAGATACCAACCTACCGTCCGCGTGAGAAGAGACAAGATGCAATTCTCCGGTGAAAGGTTCTTTCATAACCGTAAACGGTAGGTGAAAGTTTACCATCAACACTTGAAACGGCAAGGTGTATCTTGTAATTGGAAATGCCCGTATACTATGGCATTGCAAATCAAATTAGATTTTCATGCCAACCAGGAGCCATCCATGACCGATAGTAGCAAGAGCGCACTTTCCCTCATAAGCACCCATCAGGGATACAGCGAGTCCGAGCAGCGCATTGTCGACTATATATTGGAGCACCAGTCCGAGGCGCCGCGCCTCACGGCCGCTCAGCTCTCACGCGCCGCCGCCACGTCCGAGGCGACCGTTTCGCGCTTCTGCCGCAAGCTTGGCTTTGGCAGCTTCCGCAGCTTTCAGTTTTCGTTGGCGAGGGATTTGGAAAGCCAGCGCAACGAGGGCCTGACTGACGAGGTCTCGCTCTACAATATGGAGCAGAGCCTCAAGAACATCTTGGCTGCCAAGGTGAGCGAGCTTAATGCGACCATCGACGGAATCGACCACGATACGCTGGCGGCTGTTGTGCATGCCCTTAAGCATGCAGGGGTTATTGAGTTTGCAGCTGTGGGCAATACGAACGCGGTCGCGCTCGATGCGACGTTTAAGTTTTCGCAGCTGGGCCTGCGCTGCATGGCGAGCACCATTAGCGAGACATCAATCGGCTTTGCGCTCACGTTACGCCCGGGTGACGTCATCGTGCTAATCTCAAACTCCGGCAAATCGCGCCGACTGAATCGCATGGCAAAAGCGGCTCGCAACTGCGGCGCAACCGTAGTCGTCATCAGCAGCGACAGCAAATCCCCGCTCGCACGTCTGGCAGACTACACTTTTAATACCGTCAACCACGAAGCGCTGCTGACGACAGGCGACTTTGCGTTCTCTAAGATCAGCGCCACGATGATCATCGAAGTAATCTACAACTTCCTGCTGCCCGAGATTGAAGACGCTCGCGAGCATATCAGCTACTACGAGGAGCTCATCCAGCCGGATAAGGTTGTGGAGTAAAAAGCGTAGTGGGACAAAAAATTCAGTCTATTTTGTCCCACCAACACCGGTGATACAACCTAGCCTCGAGCTTCTTCAAGCATCTGCTTGGCGTGGGCCAAGCTCGCCTCGGACTGATCGCCGCTCAACATGCGGGCGATCTCGGCGGTACGCGCTTCGCCGGTCACCTCGTCCAAATGCGTCTGGGGAACATCGCCCGGTTCCTTACTGACAACATAATGTTTGTCGGCCATGACGGCGACCTGCGCCAAGTGGGTTACGACAATCACCTGATGCGTAGCGGCGAGATCTGCCAGCACGCCCGCGAGCGCACGCGCCGTGGAGCCACCGACACCAGCATCGACCTCGTCAAACACCAGCGTATCGACACCATCCGCGTTACCGAGGACAACCTTGCTTGCCAGCATGACGCGGCTGAGCTCGCCGCCCGACGCAATTCGACGCAGGGGGCGCGGCGTCAAACCGGCACCGCTGCGGTATAGCAGCTCGTAGCTCGAAGGACCAACGGGCGTCCACTCAGCACGCGGAAGATCGCGCGACTCCCAGACGAGCTCGGCGCCACCCATCTCCAGGCGCGCCATCTGACGGCCGACCTCGTGGCAAAAGCGCGGGGCTGCGGTATTCCGCGCGCGCTTAAGTGCCTTGGCGGCGGCAAACAACTCGCGCTCGGCGCTCCCGAGTGCCTCACGCGCCTTTTTGATCTGTTCATCGCCATCATCGACCAGAGACAGCAACTCTTGTGAGCGTTCGCGCATGGCAAAAACATCGTCCATGGTGGGACCCCACTGACGCAACAGACCCTTGAGGTCGGAATACCGCTCACGCATGCGAGCGAGCTCGCGCGGGTCGAAGGCGACGCCATCGCGATAGGCACGAAGCTCGTTCGCGCTATCCTCAAGGGATATACAGGCATCCGAAAGCGCATCGGCAATGTCACCCAGTTTGCGATCGACGCTAGCCATACGGGAAAGCTCTGCCACGGCGCTGTTCACGGCATCGAGCGCTCCTCCTTCGGCGGCAAGCGATGCATGGGCATCGTTAGCAGTGGCAACCAGTACCTCGGCATGTTCGGAGCGCGGCAGCAGCTCCTCGAGCTCCTCGCACTCGCCTGGCTTGGGGTCGACCTCGCCGATGCGCTCGAGGGCAAAGCGCGCCTCCTCGACGCGACTCCCCTGCGCACGCGAGGCCTCTTCGACACGTCGAACCTCGTTGGCGGCGACACGCGAAGCCTTAAAACAGGCGCGATACTTCTCGAGCGCCTCAAGCGCTGCGCGCCCAGCCCAGGCATCGACCATGGCAACATGATGCGCCGGATCGAGCAAGCGCTGGTGCTCGTGCTGACCGCAAAGATCCATCATCACGCCGACGCGCTCCGAAAGCTCACGCACGCTGGCGATGCGGCCGTCAATTTTTACGCGGCTGCGGCCCTCGGCAGAAAGGCTACGCTGTACGGTGAACCCCTCCGTGTCGTGCGGACCGTCGAACAGGCGTGCCTCGACGCTCGCCAGCGCCTCGCCCTCGCGCACCGTCGACGAATCCGCGCGCTCGCCCAATATGAGCTTGAGCGCCGAGAGCAGCGCGGTCTTGCCGGCACCGGTCTCGCCGGTCAGGACAGTCAGGCCGGCACTCGGCACCAGCGTCGCCTCACGAATGAGTGCAATGTTAGAAACCTGCAGCTCATCGATCATGACGCACTCCGTAGAACACGCGGCTCACCGAGTTATAGAAGCTCTCGGGACCGTAATCCAGCAGCAGCACATCGCCGGGACCACGGCGCACAGCCACGCTCTCGACCGTGCCATCGCAGGTAATAAATTGTCCATCGATGGCGATCGCCGGAACGCTCGGGCGATCATCGGACATAAAGATCTCGACGACATCGCTCGGCGAGGTCAAAAAGGCGCGAGCCTGAATGGTATGCGGAGCGATGGGCACACAGACCATGCCCGTGTAATCGGGACTGACGATGGGGCCGCCGGCGGAAAGCGCGTAGCCGGTGGAGCCGGTCGCCGTCGATACAACCACGCCGTCACCGCGCAGGCGGTCGATATGATGGCCGGACACCGTGATGTCGAACTCGACCATATCGGACAGGGGCCCGCGCGTAAGCGCCATGTCGTTGAGGGCAAACGTGCGCACAACATCCTTCGTGCCGTCTTCGCGCACCGAAACGATATCGGCGGCGATAGTGGCGCGGCGACTCACATGGAGCTCACCGGACAAGGCATCGCTCACGACCTGCAAAATGTCGCGCTCCTCGGGACTCGCGGCCGTCAAAAAACCCAAATGACCATAGGAAAGACCGAGGATAGGAATCTCACGATGGTTGAGGATGCGGGCAGCGCGCAGCAGCGTACCGTCACCGCCGAGCGTAATGACCAGGTCGGCATCGTCAACATCGGGCGCACTCTGGATCTTGGAACGCTGATCAGCAGCCCATGCGACCTCGTAGCCCTGGCGCGAAAGCCAAAGCTCGAGCATCAGGCCGCTCTCGACCGCCTCCTGCTTGTAGTAATTGGGAACCAGAAAGACCTTCATAGCGTTGCAGCTTTCTCGCTCAAAACCGATACCTGGGATTGCAGCTCATCGTCGGTGCGCTCGCCGGGGGCAAACCTCGTGCCGTACAGGAAAAACTCGACGTTGCCCTTGGCGCCATGGATGGGCGACACGCACACGTCGACCGGGAACAAGCTCTTCGCGGCAAACAGCTCGATGACCGCAACGAGCGTGTCGACACGCACGGCGGGGTCGGTCACGATACCGCCCTCACCCACCAGCGACGCCGGTGCCTCAAACTGCGGCTTTACGAGCGTGCAGAACGAACCCGAAGGCTTCAGGCACGCCAGCACGGCGTCGATGATATTCGCGATGCTGGTAAACGAGACATCACAAACAGCCAGGTCGATGGCGCCGGCATAGCCAAGCTCAGGCAGCTGCGTCACGTTGGTGCGCTCATGCAGCGTCACGCGATCGTCCTGACGCAACGACCAATCGAACTGTGCGCGACCCACGTCCACCGAGACAACGGTCGCAGCTCCGCGCTTGAGCAGGCAATCGGTAAAGCCGCCGGTAGAGCAGCCTACGTCCAGGCAGGCAAGGCCCGTGGGATCGGTACAAAACGCATCGAGCGCACCCTCGAGCTTAAGGCCGCCGCGTCCAACGTACGGAATGCGCCCTTTAACGTGCAGCGGTAGGCCCGGCGTCACCTTTAGGCCCGGCGAAGTCAAGCGCTCGCCGCCACTCGAGACCAAGCCGGCCATAAGAGTGCGAAGGGCATCCGCGCGATCGGCGCAGATGCCCTGTGAAATCAGTTCGTCATCAAGACGCACGCGTTTCATGAATGCCATCAACCATTCGTATCCGGAGATGCGGCCTAGCTATCCTGGGATTCGTTTGCCGCATCCTCATCGTATTCCTGCTCGAGCTTATTGGCCTCACGCGGCGTCAACTCAAACTTGTCGACCATATCGACCGCGCGGGAACCCAGCTCAATCGCTTCGTCAAACAGATCGAGCGAACGCTCCAGGGACGTATCCTTGGAGCGAACGGTAGCGATGATCTGATCCAGACGGTCCGAGATCTCGTCAAAGTTGCGGACAGAACCCTCTGGCATGACTACTCCTCGAAGGAGTCGACGACAGCCTCGGCGGCGTCCGCATCCTCGGCCAGCACGCCAGCCTCAGCCTGAGCAACAGCAACCTTAGCGGCAGCCTCGGCAGCCTCGGCCTCCTCGCGAGCGCGATCTTCGGCCAACAGCTCCTGGTACAGGTCCTCGCCCGGCAGCTCCTCGCTGCGAGCGATCTTGCCCAGCACGCCGTTGACGAACGACGCGGACTGGTCGGTGCCATAGGCCTTGGCAAGCTCGACGGCCTCGTTGATCACGATGGCGTCCGAGACCTCCTCGTCGGTGAGGAAACGCATCTCATAGACGGCGATACGCAGCAGATTGCGGTCGGCGCCGGGCATGCGCATAAGATCCCAGTTCTTGGCAACGGAGCGCAGAGCGCAGTCGATGCGGTCGATATGCTCGTAGGCACCGCGGCACAGCTCCAGCGCATAGGGGTCGAGGGGACCCTTCGAAATCAGGAAATCGCCCTCGAGGACGCGCTCGAGCGGGCTGTCCGTGGCCTCGGCCTGGAACAGCAGCTGCAGCGCCTGACTGCGGGCAAGCGTGCGCCCGCGATAAACCTTAAGGCTCAAAGGTTACTCCTTGGGGAAAACGAGGCCGTCGATGCAAACGTCAACGCGCTCGACCTCAACGCCCACCTGGGCATCGATGGCGGCGACCACGGCGGCGCGAACGGCCTCGGCGAGTTTCTTGAACGGATAGCCAAAGAACACCACGACACGCACGGTGAGTGCGAGCTTGTCGCCGATGACCTCGGCCTCGACCGCCGGCTCGGAAGCCGGGGCCTTGGACGAGAGCATCATGGAGACAAGGTTGGTGGCAAGGTCCTTGACGCCAACGGAGGCGATGCCCTCGACATCCGACACGGCGCGCGAGACGATGGCGGTCAGAACATCGGGCGAAATGCCGATGCCGTCAATCTTGATTTCCTGGGGCATGAGTCCTCCTAGAAGAGTTGGTTGCTAGACGCGGGAGACGAACTTGCCGTCGCGGGTGTCAACCTTGATGACCTCGCCCTCGTTGAGGTACATGGGGACCTGGATGACAGCGCCGGTGTCGATCGTGGCCGGCTTGGTGGAACCCTGGACGGTGTCGCCCTTAAAGCCCGGGTCGGTCTGGACGATGGTGGTCTCGATGAACATCGGCGGAGTCACGCCCATGAGCTCATCGTCGGCGAAGAGCAGCTGGCAGATGTCGTTCTCGCGCAGCCACTTGGAGTTCTCGCCCACCATGTCCTCGGGAACGGGAACCTGCTCATAGGACTCGTTGTCCATGAAGATGTAGTCGGTGCCATCGTTGTAGAGGTACTGGAACTCACGGGTGGTGAGCATGACGCTCTCGAACTTAGTGCCGGCGTTGCAGGTGTTCTCGACGACGCGGCCGCTCTTGATGTCGCGGGTCTTGTAGCGCACAAACGCGCCGCCCTTGCCCGGCTTGACATGCTGGAACTCGACGATGGTGTAGACCTTGTCCTTGATGCGGAGACCGAGGCCGTTCTTGAAGTCGGCGGTAGAAATGGTAGGCATAGCGACCTTTCTTGTTATGGGCAGAACGCACAAGCGTCCAAATTACATACGACCGAAATTATACACTTGCAGACGGCGCCTGCAGCGAGCGCATAAAAAGAGAACGCGGGGCGCCCGAATTGCTCCGGAGGCCCCGCCCCAAACTATCTACCGAAGTAGACTAGCAATCGATGACGTGAAGGTCATGCGGCGTCTTGGTGAAGGGCTCGTAACCGTTCTCGGTGACCACGCCGTAGTCCTCCAGGCGCACGCCGCCCACGCCGGGCAGGTACACGCCGGGCTCCATGGTGATAACCGAGCCGATCTCAATGGTGTTCTTGCTGCGGTTGAAGTTGGGCAGCTCGTGGATGTCAATGCCCACGCCGTGGCCCAGACCATGGTTGTAGTAATCGCCATAGCCGGCATCGCCGATGATCTTCTTGGAAAGCTTGAAAATGTCGTTGCCCTCGACGCCCGGATGGATGGCGGCGACGCACTCCTCGTGCGTACGGCGCACGAGCGCGTACAGGTCAAGCTGCTCCTGCGTGGGCTCGCCCATCACAACAGTGCGTGTCATGTCGGAGCGATAATCGCAGTAGCCCGCGCCGTAATCCATGAGAACGAAATCGCCCTTCTCGATCACGCGGTCGCTCGGCACGGCATGGGGGTTGGCGGTGTTGGGGCCGCTCGCCACGATGGAGCCGAAGGCAAGGCTGTCGGCGCCGTTGGCGAACATAAAGTTCTCGAGCTCGTTACGAACCTGCTTCTCGGTCATACCGGGCTTAATAAAGCCGAGCATGTGCTGGAAGGCGGCGTCGGTGATCGACTGTGCGTGGCGCATGAGCTCGATCTCCTCGGCATCCTTGATGGCGCGCATCTTGCGGATGTCGTCGTGCATCAGCGGCAGCATGCAGGCGACGGAGCGGTCCTCTAGGCCGCGCTGAATGCCCTGGTAGAAATTAATCTGCATATCGTCCTCGACAGCGCAGACGCGGCACTTGTTGGCCGCGATCTTACCAGCGACCCAACCGGGGATGGTGCCCTCGTCCATGTCGTAGACCCAGGGGCTGCCGGCGGGCGTATTCTCCTCAAAGCTGTTGAGGTAGCGCGAGTCGGTGTGGAACAGACACTGGTCGGCCGTAATAAACGCAGCGTGCGGGAACTCAAAGGTGTAGTCGAAGACGCCCTTCACGCCCGTAAGCCAACGAAGGTTGGCCTCGTCGCGCACCACGATGGCGTCGTAGCCACGCTCGGCCATCAGGGCACGGACACGCTCGATACGACCGGCAGGACCGGCAGCAAACTCAGACATGCAGATTCCTTTCTTGTTGTCTCTATATAGACGGGACGGGTCTCAACCGAACGACGGAATCGCATGCGATCCGCAACCGATTGGAAACCCGCCCCTCAACATGATACGTAAGACGATGGATGTCAATAAATCTTAGAGAAGTTCTTTGCGAGAAGCCAAGTAGGCGTGAGCATGGCGGTCGAGAACCTCGTCCTCAACGCTCGTTAGACGAATGGCGCCGAGCGCCGCGGGCAGCGGCAACATGCTACGGTTCGAGCGGACAAACTGCTGCCTGCGGAACTCCTCGATATATGCGTCAGGCTCCAGATCGAAGGCGAGCTCCTCGATACCAAAGTCCTCCAGGCAGTCATCGACCTCAAAGACGTAATCGATATCGAAGTCGCAGGCATCATGTGCTAGACGCGCCTCAAAACGCATGCCCTCGGACAGCAGCTGGTAGGCAGGGACCTGCGAAGCGGCATCGCCCAAGCAGGAGCGCAGGGTACGCTCTCCCGTCTTGCCAAAATCGAGCGCATGGCGGGCGCTCGGGTTCGTGGCCATCAGTACGTCCTTGCGGGCAGTCTGAGACCACTGAACGGCATTGACGAGCGCGACCTCCTCGCCCGCGAGAATCTCGGGAACGGTCTCGGTAAACTGATTCCAGCGGGACTTGCTGCTCGAAAGCATGGTGCCAACAAGTACCGCATAGCCGAGCTTGAGGTCCTCGGGGTCCGCCTCGCGAACAAGGTCGAGGTCACACACGACCAAGCCCGGCTCGGGACGGAACGCGATAGCGGGAAGCGCATTCGCCGACGAGGAAACGAGCGGCTTCATGGTCGTCGCGACCGTGAGCATGGCGTCGAACGTCGTCGGCAGCAAGGCGCACTCGGTGCGACCGCACCACTGATTGGCACACCAGCAAACGACCGAGCAGGTCGCCGTGTCGCCGACAGCGACAACGAGATCGTCGCAGGTAATGCCGTTAGCCGACAGGGCGCCAAAGACGGTATCGGCATCGGCAAGCGTAGCACCAGCAGGTGAAACCTCGAGGACGAGCAGCGACACGGCAAAACCGGCGTCAACCAGCGCATGCTCGACAGCCTCGCCAAAACGCTCGGATGTGGCGTCGTTCCAAACCACCATCGCGCGCTTAGGCTTGCCCACAGCCGAGGCAAACATGCGCGACAGTTCCTCGAACGCGCCCAATCCGACGCGAACATCGACACTGCGGTTTTGGAAATTGATAAGTTGGCGGCGAATCATAGCAGTCCACGCTCCAAAAGCATCTCGGCACAAAGGTAGGAAACGTCCTCGAAGGACTTGTTGCGAATATCAAGGGTAATATCGGCGGCTTGGCGATACAGCGGACGGCGATGCTCAAACAGGCGCGCAGCATGCTCGGGCGAGCGGAAATCGGGCCGGGTATCGGAGCGGCGAATCTGGCGCAACGAGTCCTCAAAGTCGCCTTCGAGGTACACGCATGTACCCATCTCGTGCATCAGTTCAATGTTCACCGGCGTCTCGACGATGCCACCCCCGCACGACACCAGCAGGCTGCGCTCGCTTTGAAGCGAACGGAGTGCCGAGGTCTCGAGCTCGCGAAAACGGTCCTCGCCCTCGGTCTCAAATATCTCGGTCACCGACTTGCCACATCGACGCACAACCAAACGATCGGTATCGATAAAACGCCGCTTGAACATAGTGCCGACGTTGCGCGCGAGCGTCGATTTGCCCGCGCCCAAAAAGCCGATAAAGAAAATATGGTCGCAGCCGTGTTTGATGTGCTGAGACATGGCGAAACCTATTCCTCGCAGGGAAGGTCGCGCAGGGCCCGGCGCTCAAAGATACGGAAGATCTGCGTGTACCACAGGTCCTGGGTTGCCTGCGGCTTGACCAGGATGGTATCGACGCCGGCGAAGTTGCCGCTCCACACGTCTGTGTAGAGCTGATCACCGATCAGCACAGCTTCGTCTGCCGTGGCGCCAAGGCGCTTAAGACCCGCCTTCAAGGCAAACGGGGCGGGCTTCATGGCGTGGCTGATGGCCTCGAGTCCAAGCTCGCGTGCAGAGCTCATGACCTGATCGCGATGCCAGTTGTTGGACACCATGCACAGCTTAAAGCCTTTGGCACGGGCGGTATCGAGCCAAGCGGAAACCGCGGCGGGAACCTGCTCGGTGTCGCGCGGCACCAGGGTGTTATCGCGATCGAGCAGAATGGCGCGTTTGCCGTCGGCCCACAGGGTATCAAGGTCGATGCGATCGACCGAGGCAACGTATCGTTTGGGGCTAAAAATCCTCATGCTAATTCCAAGACTGTTGATGCTCTTCGTAGGTTTGCGAGAAGTACTCCTCGTCCTGCGTAATGTAGAAATACAGGTCATCGGAGTCGGTCGGCTCAAGTGTGGCCTTGAGCGCCTCGAGCGACGGAGAGCAGATGGGCGTGGGCGGCAGGCCCTCGTGCTTATAAGTGTTATACGGGCTATCGCTCTGCAGGTCGTCGGCGGTAACCTCGCCACCGGTGACATACATCATGGTCGCATCGCTGTTGAGATAGCGCAAACCGTCGAGCTTGCCGGCAAGGCGGTTGTAGAAGACCGAGGCCACGTGCGCACGCTGATCGGCGTTGAGGCCCTCGCGCTCAACGATAGAGGCCAAGTTGACGATGTCGTAGTCGGACATCTCCACACCGTAGCGCTCCTTGATCTTGGCTTCGCAGCTCGCAAAGTCAAGCGACTTGTACTCGGTCTTAAACTGATCGAGCATGGCACGAATCACGTCATCGGCCGTCGGCGAATCGCCCAACGAATAGGTCTTGGGGAATAAGAAACCCTCGAGCGAGTCGTTGGCGGCGCCCTTAAGGAAGCTATAGTCGTCCACGTAGTTGGAGGCCTTGGCCTGGTTGAGGAAGTCTTCCCTAGAGATGCTGTCGTAGGCCTGGGCAACACGGTCCGCGACTTGATCGACCGTCAGGCCCTCAGGGATAGTCAGCGCATTGGAGCCCGCGTTGGGGCCTTCCATGAGCTGCTGAACAACCTTGGTCGCATCCATGAGCGTGGTAAACGAATAGGTGCCAGGCTTAAGCGACATATCGGCGTTGAGCTTTTTCACCGCCGCATAGTAATCCTTGGGATTTTCGACGATATGGTTCTCGGAGAGAATCGAGGCGATCGTATCGCCCGAAGCACCGTCGGGAATGGTCACCGTAACCTGCTGACCAGCCGTGACCTTCGTATCCTCACCGGCGAAGAAGCCCTTGACGGCCGGCACGACAAAGAAAGCGATCGCAGCAAGCGCGAGCACGGCGACGACGCCACCGATAATCATAGGCACCGGGGAGCTTTTCATTTGAGCACCGCGACGAGCATGCGTGTTGTAGCTCGAGCGGGTCGCCGGAGCAACGCCATGCGAACCACGAGCGTGATGCGAATGCGATTGGGGGGCCTGCGTTCGCTGGGTAGGTGGCTGCTGCTTAAAGCGGGTGCCGCCTGCAGGCTGGGCCGTACGAGCAGTGGGCTGCTGAGCCGCGTGAGAAGCCGGATGCTGAACCGAACGAGCAGAAGGCTGCTGACCCGTCCGTTGAACAGGTTGGGCCGAACGAGAGAAGGACTGCACCGGGCGCGCGGCAGACTGAGCTGCGCGCTGCGTCGGCTGTGCTGGACGCTGGCCAGGCTGGGCAGGGCGCGACGCCGGCTGCTGCGTACGATTCGGCTGGCGCGGATCGGAAGCGCTAGGCATGCTGGACCTCCTCGTTTTTACGATCGAGCCACGTCTGCAAAAACAGGCTGGCGGCAATCATGTCGATCTTGCCCCTCATCTGCTTTTCGTTGAGTCCCTGCTCGCGCAGGATACGCTTGGCCTCTTGCGAGGACAGACGCTCGTCCTCAAACTCCAGCGGAAGATCGAGCTCGTCGGCAATCTTTTGCGCCACAGCGGCAACGCGATCGGCCTGAGGGCCGGGCTCACCGGCCATGGTCAGGGGACGTCCGCTCACCAGGATGTCGGGCTCATAGTCCTCAACCAGGTAGCGGAACGTCTTGGCCATACCGGTGACCTCGGCGGCCGGGAGCACCTTGACGGGCATCGCCATCTTGCCATCACGGCTCGAGACGGCGATGCCGATCCTGGTCTCCCCTATGTCCAGCGCAAGCGCGACCACAGTGACTTCTTAGATTCTTAGGCGCCGAGCGCGGTCTTAGCGGCCGCGAGGGCATCGGCGATACCGGCAGCGTTCTTGCCACCGGCCTGAGCCATGTTGGGACGGCCGCCACCGCGACCGTCAACCAGGCCCGCGATCTGCTTAATCACGTTACCGGCGTGGAACCCGGCCTTCACGGCGTCATCGGAGCCGGCAGCGAGCAGGGCCGGAGTGCCCTTCTCAGTCACGCTAGCGACGACACAAGCGACAGGGCCGGCGACCTTCTGGTGCACGGTATCCCATACGTTGCGCAGGTCGGCAGCCTCAAGGCCCTGGAGCTCAGCCACGACCAGCTTGTAGCCGTCGAGCTCGACGGCGCCCTCGATGGCGCTGGAAATCGCATCGGAGGAGCCACCGGTCAGCGCCTTCTTGAGCTTGTTGGACGTCTCGCGCAGCTCGGCCTGCAGGTTCTCCACGCGGGCGGGAACCTCATCCACGCGGCACTTGAGCGCAGCAGCAGCGGCGTCAACGAGCGCCAGACGGTCGGCCATGTAGTCGAGAGCACCCTTAGAGGTCACGGCCTCAATACGGCGGACGTTGGAGCCCGTAGAGGACTCGGAGATGATCTTGAACAGGCCGATCTCGGCGGTGTTAGCGGCATGGGTGCCACCGCAGAGCTCACGGGAGAACGGCTGGTCCTCGGCGCCCACGGAGACAACGCGGACGACGTCGCCATACTTCTCGCCGAAGAGGGCGACAGCACCGGCGGCCTTGGCCTCGTCGATGCCCATGACGCGGGTCACGACCGGCTTGGAAGCGAAGATCTGCTGGTTGACCAGGCCCTCGACAGCCTTGAGCTGCTCGGAGGACAGGGCCTCGAAGTGCGTGAAGTCAAAGCGCAGGTGCTCGGGCGTCACCAACGAGCCAGCCTGGGAGACATGCTCGCCCAGGACCTGCTTAAGCGCGGCGTCGAGCAGGTGCGTGGCGGTGTGGTTGCGACGCAGGAAGCCACGGCGCTCGGCGTCGAGCGCGGCGGTCACGGTGGCACCAACGGTCAGCGTGCCCTCGGCGACCTGCGCGACGTGGGCATACAGGCCGTTGTGGTTCTTGGTATCGGAAACGGTCAGCGCAACGCCCTCGGCGGAAAGCTCGCCGGCATCGCCCTGCTGTCCACCCATCTCGGCATAGAACGGGGTGCGGTCGAGAACAACCTCGACATCCTCGCCCGCGGCGGCGGACTCGACGGACTCGCCGTTGCGCACGATGGCGACAACCTTGGCGCCCTCGATCACATCGTTGTCATAACCGTCGAATTCAGTCGCGGAGACCTTGTCGGAAAGCTCGACCCACACGTCGTTGAAGCTGCCCCAGGCGTCGCCCTTGGCGTTGGCGCGAGCGCGGGCCTTCTGGTCCTCCATGCAGGCGGTGAAGCCGTCCATGTCGACGTCGTGGCCAGCGGCGCCGGCGATCTCGACGGTCAGGTCGATAGGGAAACCAAAGGTGTCGTGCAGCTTAAAGGCAACGTCGCCCGGAAGGACAGCACCATCGGCAAGCGCGGCCAGGGCCTCGTCCAGGTAAACGCGACCGTTATCGAGTGTCGTGGAGAAGCGCTCCTCCTCGGAAGCGACGATACCCTTGACGAGTGCGACGTTCTTGAGCAGCTCGGGATAGGCCTCGCCCATCTGGGCGTTGACCTCGTCGATGAACTTGGTCAGGAAGGCGCCCTCGATGCCCAGCAAACGGCCGTGGAAAACGGCGCGGCGGAGCAGGCGACGAAGGACGTACTCGCGGCCCTCATTGCCGGGCAGAATGCCGTCAGAGATCATAAAGTCGACGGCACGGGAGTGGTCGGCGATGATGCGCAACGAGCGGCTGGCGCCGGAGTAATCGTCGGCGTCATAGGTCTTGCCGCTGATCTTCTCGCCAAGCTTGATGAGGTGCTGCATCAGATCGCCGTCGTAATTAGCGGTCTTGTGCTGCATGATAGCGGCCATGCGCTCCAGACCCATGCCCGTATCGAGGTTGCGGTGCGGCAGCTCCGGCATGGAGCCGTCCTCCTGGCGGTCGTACTGGGTAAAGACGAGATTCCAGAACTCCAGGAAGCGGTCGCAGTCGCAGCCGGGCTTGCAGTCGGGGCTGCCGCAGCCGACCTCCTCGCCCATGTCAAAGTAGATCTCGGAGCACGGACCGCAGGGACCGGTGGGGCCAGCGGCCCAGAAGTTGTCGTCCTCGCCCAAGCGGGAGATATGGTCCTCGGCAACGCCCAGGGAGCGCCACACGTCGTGGGTCTCGTCGTCCTCGGTAAAGACGGTAAAGTACAGGCGATCGAGCGGCAGCTTGAACTCCTTGGTGATGAGCTCAAAGGCCCAAGCGCAGGCCTGCTGCTTGGAGACGCCACCAAAGGAGAAGTCGCCGAGCATCTCGAAGAAGGACAGGTGACGACCGTCCTCGCCGATGCAGTCGATGTCGTTGGTGCGGACGCACTTCTGGCAGGAGATCGCGCCGATCTCCTTCATGGTCTTCTTGCCCTGGTAATACTCCTTAAACTGGTTCATGCCGGCGTTGGCAAGCAGCAGCGAAGGGTCGTCGGGGACGAGTGACGAAGAAGGATAGAGCTTAAGACCGCGCTCCTCAAAGAAGTTGAGGAACTTGGAGCGGATCTCGGCCGTAGTCATTGACGGGTAGTCAGCACTCATAGAGGGAATCTCCTCGGTTTCACATCGAAACAGTTCAAACGTAACGATATTACCATCCCACCGCGCCCATGCAAAAAAGAGGGCCGCCAAACAGCGACCCTCCAGCGAAAGTGCACGTTATTTAGTACTGTACGATCCTTTGAAAAAGGGCTGCTGTAGAATTAAATATAAGAGTCACCCGGAAGGAGCGATCGATGAAAAGCAAACGATTTTTCCTCAATGCACTTCTGTTAGCGGCACTTTTAACGCTTTTGGCTTTCACCTGCTGGTACGCAAACCAACCAGCATTTGGCTACGTGTTGTATGCAGTAATGTCCGGCGATAAGGCTTATTACACTGTACGCGCAATTGACATTCTCTTTTTCTATGTTGCCGGCCCCTTATCAATCGCTTTGCTCGCGTTTCTTGTCATTTACAACTTCAAGAAACGTTAATAGGACCTATTTAGAATCCGAGTCGTCCATGGAGCCGTCGATGCCGGTTTTGGTATCGTCGTCCGTGTTGGAGTCATCGTCCTTGGCAAAAGGGTTCTTGAAGAAGCCCGTGGCATCGGGCTGCAGACCAGAGAGCTTAATCCAGGGATTATCGAGCTCGGGCTTGGGCATGGCCTTGGCCTCGGGCGCAGTCTCGTTGCCGATGAGCTCGGACTCGTAGATGAAGGTGTCGTCGCCGAGCGCGTCGTAGGCGGCGACCGGGTTGCCATCGGCATCGCGGTACGGCGTGCCCTTAAACACGGCGCCGTCATAGGCCACAAGCTGTCGGCCGGTCTCATTCTCGAAGTAGTACACGAAGATACCCTTGAGGGCAGCGCACAGCGGAATGGCAATAATCATGCCGATGGGGCCCATGAGTGCCGAACCAATAACGAGCGCCGTGAGGCTCATGATGGGATGCACCTGCACCGAGCTCTGCATGACCTTAGGCGAAATCACGTTATCGGTAACGTTTTGCGCGACCATCGTCACGATGAGTGTCCATAACGCCAACATGGGGCTGAACATGAAACCGAGTATCGTGGCGATTGCCGCGCTCACCCAAGGGCGGACGACCGGAACCAAATGCATGATGCCGGTAAAGATAGCCATGAGCGCCGCATACGGATGGCCGATGATCATAAAACCGATAAAGGCGAGGAAACCACCGCAGATGGACGTCACGACCATACCGCGCATGTAGCCGCCGACAGAGCGAGAAAGGATGGCAACCATAAAGCGGTACGAGGTCTCCTTCTCCTGACCGATGATGGTGCAAATCTCGTGGTGCATGCGAGGGTAGTCGCAGGCCATCCAGTACGCAAGCACCAGACCAAGGAAGATCACGAACAACTGCGAGGCCGTATTGGTGATGAGCGGGAACACACCGCGGCCAAGCTCGGCAGCAATCTGAGACACATACTTCGATGCCACGGTAACCAGCGACGAAAGATTATCGTCCAAATACTCCTTGAGCGGCGTGTTATTGAGCGTCTTGGCATGCGAGATCATCTCATTGAGATCGCCACCCGCAACACGAAGCTGCTCGGGCAGACGGCTAAGGACTTCCATAATCTGACCAAGCAAAATAGGCGACAGGATGCAGACGACACCAACGAGCACCGCTACAACCACGATAAGGGCAATAAGCGAACCGATGCCACGGCCGACGCCATGATGCTCGAGCCAATTGGTGATCGGGGACATCACAAAAGCAATGATGGAGCCGACGGCAAGAAACTCGATAACCGGTGCCAGGATGCCCATAAGGTTAAAGATGACGGCGGCGATGACAATGCAGCCGACAACAGCCCAAATGCGCAGCGTCAGAATGCGGGTGTCGCGCAGCACGCGATCGGTTTGTAGGGGGTGCTCACTCATGAACGAATCATCACTCCGTCGGGGTCGATCTTGTCCTGAATCTTCTTAAGCGTGCGGCGCAGCAGACGCGAAACCTGCACCTGAGAAATACCCAGCTTCTTGGCGATCTCGATCTGGGTCATGCCCTTCACAAAGCGCAGCTCGATCACCTCGCGCTCGCGCGGCGAGAAATCACGGATTGCTTCCTCGATCACCAGGCGGTCATCGGTAAAGTCGAGCTCGTTGTCGTCGTCGGCATAACGGTCGAGAATCGAGGGGGCATCGTCGGAATCGGACGCACCAGGAGCCTCGATGGGCACCGAGGTATAGGCCGAAGACGATTCCATAGCCTCGAGGACCTCATCGACAGTCACATCTAGATACTCAGCGATCTCCTCAACCTTGGGCGAACGCTGAAGCTCGTTGGTGAGCTTATCGGTAGCCTGGTTGACCTTGGCCGAGAGCTCCTGCAGACGGCGCGGAACGCGCACGCTCCAGCCCTTATCGCGGAAATGACGCTTGATCTCGCCCAGAATGGTGGGCGTGGCAAACGTGGTGAACTCGAGACCGCGCTCGGGGTCAAAACGATCAATCGCCTTGAGCAGGCCCAGATAACCAACCTGCATCAGGTCGTCGAGCGGCTCGCCGCGGTTCTTAAATTTGTTGGCAAGAAACCTTACCAGGTTCATATGGGACATGACGAGCTGCTCGCGAGCGTCCGGATCACCGGTCTCTTTATAGCGACGAAACAGCTCGCGGGTTTTCTCCTTGTCCCAAGCGGTCTTACCGCTCCGGGAACGTTCGGTCATATTAGATATCCGCCTTGAGGTCGAGGGAAAGCGTCAGGGGCGCCGAAGTCTTTTCGTAGGAATCGCACACGCTCGCCAAAATGAGCTCGGCATACACGGCAGCCTGGTCATCCTCGTCGACAGAGGCCTGATCGCCAAAGGTAAAGGTCATGCCAACGTGAGACTCGTCGACATCGAATTTGATGGTGATGTCATCGCAGTCGACCGCGGTACAACCAAAGATGAAAGCCTCCTCGGCAGCCATGCGGATGTCCTCGATGCGATCGACAGACATAGAGCACAGGGCACCAACGTTGGCGGCAGTCATGCGCACAAGGCGAGCGAGACGCGGGTCGCCGGCAACGGTCAGCGTGATGGGGCAGGTTGCTTCGCTACTCATCGCAGGACTCCTCAGAGGTCTCGGCGGGCATATAGGTGTAATACTGAGCCGGCTTGCCAACATGCTTATGGCAATCATCGTCGCCCGCGGCGGCCTCGTCCCCGGCTTCGCCAATCAAGACGCGCTCGGTCGGCTGCTCGGCTTCGGCGGCAGAGGAAAGCTTGCGCTCGGCGTCGGCCGCGGGAGCCTTCACCTTGTTAATGAGTTTCTGCACGGCACCTGCCGCGGAATCAGTTACGCTCGACACAGCATTGCTGGCCTCGGCCATGCTGCCCGTAACCTCGGAAATGTCGCGAACCACGGCCTCAACTTCTACGAGATTGGAGGTAAGGGCGTCGACGGCGGTCTTGCTCGACTTAAGCAGCGGCTCCATCTGGGCAAGTGCCGGCGTAAGCTCGTCGACAGCACCGTCGAGTTTTGCCACCACCGGCTGCGCCTCGGCGATGGTGTTGTTGAGGTCGTTCACGGTCTTATCGAGCGAATCGACAACGTTGCGGGTCTTGCGCAGGGTAAGCGCGAGCTCAACGATGGCCCACACGCCGGCAATGGCAAGCACCAGCAGGGCGATTTGAATGGGACTCATACAAGCCTCCCGGAAGAATCGAAATACAGACGCTGTTTATGGTACCCCAAAGAAGAGGAAAGATTCTAAAAGGGAATGCGCGAAGTGCCAACGACCTACTTCGGAGCATTGCCGCTACGGTCGCGCTCGCTTTGCTCCACACGCCATTCTTCCCAACCGCGGCCGGCAGGCTGCCAAAAGGCACCACGCTCCAGGCCTTCAGGCAAATAGCGCTGGTCGACCCAACCTTCGGGATAATCGTGTGGGTACTTGTATACACCGTACTCATCGCTGCCGGGACGGTGACGATCGCGAAGATAACTGGGCACCTCGCGCAATCCGCTACTATGGATATCGGCCAGCGCCGCATCGATCGAAGCCTCGCACGCGTTGGATTTAGGCGCCAAGCACACATAGAGTGCAGCCTGAGCCAGGTTAATGCGGCACTCGGGATAGCCAATGACCTCGGCAGACTTAAACGCGGCTTGCGCCACCAAAAGTGCCTGCGGATCGGCATTGCCAACATCCTCAGAAGCCTGAATCATAATGCGGCGGGCGATAAACTTAGGATCCTCCCCCGCGTCGATCATGCGCGCGAGCCAATAGATCGTGGCATCGGGGTCGCTGCCGCGCATGGACTTGATGAACGCACTGATAATGTCATAGTGCATGTCACCGTTTTTGTCATACGAAAAACCGCGACGCGGGTTGGCAATCTTCACGTCATCGACGGTGATAAGATAACGCTCCCCTGCCGCCGGAGCCGGCGTCCCCTCGGTATCGGGACGCGTGACGGCAATCTCGCTCGCAAGCTCGAGCGTCGTCAGGGCCGAGCGTGCATCGCCCGCAGCCAGCGTGCAGATGGTCTTAACCGTATCATCATCAGCCGAGAACTTGCCGTTCAGACCCTGCGGCGCCTCGAGCGCACGCTCGATCAGCGTGGCGATATCCTCGTCCTTGAGGTGCTCAAGCTCCACCACGCGACCGCGCGAAAGCAACGCCGAGTTGACCTCAAAGTACGGATTCTCGGTCGTGGCGCCGATCATAATGACGGTACGGTTCTCAACCGCATGCAGCAACGCATCCTGTTGCGACTTCGAAAAGCGATGAATCTCGTCGATGAATAGAATGGTGCGACGGTCGTAGGTATTCAGGCGCGTCTTGGCCTCGTCAATCACGCGGCGCAAGTCCTTCACGGTGCCTGTCACGGCGCTGACCTCGACAAACTCGCTCTTGGTATGGTTGGCGATAATGTGGGCCAGCGTCGTCTTGCCCGTACCGGCCGGCCCGTACAGAATCACGCTCGATAGCACGTCGTGCTCAATCGCGGCACGCAGCCATGAGCCCTTACCGACGGCCTTTTGCTGGCCCACGTACTCATCAAGCGTGTTGGGGCGCATGCGCACCGCAAGCGGCGCATTCTGAAAGGAACGCTCGCGCGTCGAAGCAGAAAAAAGGTCGTCCATAGCCATCCCGTGCATCAATCAAAATCGTTTTCCACGAATAGTATACCGAATAAATACGAACTACCGTTCGTTAATATAAGTACGGTGCGGAAACTTCAGACCAGGGAAAAGTTTGCTTGTGAGCTCGCAGAAATAGCCATCCGTCATGCTCGCAATGTAATCCACCACGGCTTGGTCCTTATCGTCCCGCCATGCATAGGTACGGTCGTAGTAGGAAAGCTGCTGCTCAATGCGCGAAATGTGGTGCTTAAAGATGTAGGAGGACTCGTCGCCTTCGTTTATATCCTGCAGGCAACGGTCGTAGAGCTTTTCGAACGCCTCGCGCAGCTCCGCTTCGGAGTCGCCTTCGATACCGCCCTTACTATAGATTTTCTCGTAGTTCTCGCGCTTAGCGCGGCGGATTTCCTCAAACAGGTCCTCGCTCATCTCGATGCGCGGCTTGCCATAGCTGTGCTCAACGATATCGATGGAGGCATGCGTAAGAATCCAGCTGTTGTACGCACCGCCCAGGCCATCGTCAAAAGCATCGGGCGACAGCAAGCCTGCCGCAATGGCATCCTGGCGATCACGCCCCACGTAGGCAAGGATATCCGAGATGCGAACCACGCAGCCCTCGAGCGTCATGGGGCGCAGGTGCTCAATTGCGCTATAGCCTGTGGCAATGCATTCCTCGACGGTTCGGTCGAACTGGTCAAAGGAACCCATGCCCGAAAGCTCAAAAACACGCTGTTCGTACTCGCCGTTGTGGCATAGCACGCCATCGAGCGTCTGGAGGGACACGTTGCGGCCATACAGCGCATCGAGCACGCGGACCGACTGCACGTTATGAAAAAAGTAGCGACCCGTGCGCTCGTGGTAAATATCGTTGAGAAAGCGCTCACCGGCATGGCCAAAGGGCGTGTGGCCCAAGTCGTGGCCTAAGCCAATCGCCTCGATTAGATCGCAGTTGAGCCCAAGAGCGCGGCCGATATCGCGTGCGATGCGCGAGACAAGCTGCACGTGCAAACCGCGGCGCGACAGATCATCATTGCTACGGAAGCTAAAGACCTGCGTTTTGCCTGCATAACGCGTGTACGCCGGAAGATGAAGAATCTTTTCGGTATCGCGCATAAATGCCGGACGCATAAGCGTGCCCTCGTCTGCGGCTCGATCAACGCGACGGATGACCTGGTCATCGTCGCAACGGTACGGGTTGACATAGCCCGAAGCACGATCTGCGACAATGCGCTCGACAAGTTCGGACGATAACGACGAGGGAATACGGTCCATGCGCGCCTTAATGACGGCCGTTTCTTGATTAGTTGCCATGGCATGCTCCTTAAGAAGGATGCGCAATCGGTTACAATGTGCAGCCCACGACCTCGATTATGGCAAAAATCGGCACCAAAAACGGCAGCAAAGGCAGGGAGCGCGATTTTGTGAAGAGGCAGGAGAGGGCAAGGGCCAGGAGCGCGACGGCAAATGCCGCGATGCCGCCCAGAGGGTCGAGCGTGCAAAGCGCGAAGAGCGCCTTGGCGTCCCCCATGCCAATCCCGGGAGCGCGGCGAACACGACGCCAAAACGACTCAGTGAGCACAAGGGCAAGGTAGACGATGACCGCAAGACCGGCGTGGTCAAGCGCCGCATTAACGCCTTTGTCGAGCCAAACGCCTGCTAATGCCGCCACCGCACACGCTCCGGCAAGCGCATTCGGAAACCGCCGCTCACGGGCATCAATCGCCGCGCCGGCAAAGATGCAAATCCAAAACGGGATATAGACCATCGGACTCCTCCTCGAGCTGCATCGCAAAAGCAAAAACCACCACAAAGGTGCCTGTCCCCTTTGTGGTGGTTTTGATGGTGGCTATTTGGCCCCCTGCATGACCTCGTCGAGGGTAACGTTGACGGCGTGCTGCGTCGGGACCCAGTCGACCTTTAGGAACAGTGCAGCCACCGTGATGGGGATATAGCTGAACATAAAGATCGGGAAGGTAAACAGGTTGGTCACCAGACGCCACTTTTGCGCGCAATGAATGTGCTTGAACTCGAAGATGGTCGTGAGTAGCGCCAGGATAAAAAAGGTCTGGTACATCATCGCGAAGGTCATAATGAGCGAGGCGGCACAAGCCTGCATCTCGACCTCGGTAGCCAAGAAGCCGTGCGAAAGACCGCCCACGATGAGGAACGTCGCATTAGCGAGCATCGAGATCAACGATAGCAGCATGCCCGGAGCGATGGTCATAAACATGTCGTAGGCGGCAAAGCGATGATAGCGAAACGTCGATTTGACAAGATGCTTGCCATAGGTAAAAAAGACCTGGTAGAAGCCCTTGGTCCAACGCATTCGCTGTTTCCAGGACGCCTTAAACGTCACGGGCTGCTCGTCAAAGAACTCCGCCGGCGCATAACCGATGCGAATGCCGTGAATGGCGCAGAACGTGGTGAACTGGATGTCCTCGGTCAGTGTATGGAACTGCCAGCCGTGCATGCCCTCAATCACGCTCGCCGAGATAAGGTAACCCGAACCCGAGACGGCGCAGGACGTCTTGCAGATATTACGCGCGTTGTTGAGGAAGCGGGCCTCGCGCAGATACCAGGTGGCGTTGGCAGACGAAATCCACGAACTGCCGAAGTTCTTGGAGTTGCGGTAGCTCGTGACCACATGAAAGCCCTGGTCAAAGGCATCATTCATCTTGGAGACGTAATCGCGGGAGATAACGTTGTCGGCGTCGAAGATAAAGTAGCCCTCAAACGTGTCCGGATACTTGTTGAGAATGCGATCGAAACCAAAGTCCATAACCCAGCTCTTGCCCTTACGGGCCAGGTCATTACGCTCGTAAACAATGGCACCGGCCTCGCGCGCGAGCTGCGCGGTGTTGTCGGTGCAGGCGTCGGCAACGACAAAGACCTCGATGAGCTCGGACGGATAATCCTGGTCCTTGATAGAGCGAACAAGGTTGGCGATCACGGCCTCCTCGTTATGCGCAGCAATGAAGAAGGCATACCGGTGGAGTTTTTTTGCCTTGGGAGGCGCGACCTCGCCACGAAGAGCGCCAATGACAAAGAAGACCACCTGGTACAGAAAGCAGACCGTGAGCAGCGTGACGACAATCTGGTTGAAAATCACGATAGGCGTGTTGGTTTGTAAAAAGGCGAGCATGCAGGCTCCCGAGAACGTGTTACGTAAACAACGGTATATCTTACCGCAGGCTAACCGAGTTCAAGAAACCACCTAATACTGGCTAGGCTTCGAGCAGACCGAGCTGCGGGACGATTTCGTCGCCTGCGGCAGTGCGGCCGAGCGAACGCGGGGCTAGGTCGTCAAGAACCGCAGCGAGATCCCACGGCAGCTCGTCGCGGCACTCGATACGTTCCCCCGTCACGGGATGGTCGAACGCCACGCGCCAGGAATGAAGGAACTGCCTGGTCAGACCCTGATCGGCACGTACATCGCACTTGCCATAGAGTGGATCGCCCACGCAGGCGTGGTTGATATGGCGCATATGCACGCGAATCTGATGTGTGCGGCCCGTAAACAGATGGCACTCGACGAGCGTGTAGCCGTCGTCAAAACGCGTGGAATCGAAGCGCTCAAGGACCTTAAAGGTCGTAATGGCCTGGCGCGCGAAAGGATCGTCCGAAACCGCCATCTTGACACGGTCGCGCGTAGAACGGGCAATGCCGGTGTTGATGGTGCCCTCATCCATAGCGATATGACCGTGAACGAGCGTAATGTAGCGGCGGTCGAGCGTGCGCGTACGGATAAGATTTTGGAGCGCGCGCTGGGTGTCGTCGTCCTTGGCCGCAAGCATAAGACCCGAGGTATCGCGATCCAAACGATGCACGATACCGGGGCGGTCCTCGCCCTGCACGGTGCCCAGATGGTCGATACCACAGTGATAGACCAGGGCATTCGCGAGCGTACCGCTCACATGACCATGTGCAGGATGGCACACCAGGCCGCGTTGCTTGGAGAGCACGATGAGGTAGTCGTCCTCATAGCGAATGTCGAGCGGAATGGCCTCGGGAATCACGTCGGTCGGGTCATGCGGCTCGGGCAAATCGACCGAAATACGGTCGCCGGATCGCACGGCGTACTTTTTGGAAAGGCAGGTCTCGCCATTGACACATACGGCACCGCCCTCAATCAGATGTGCGCAGGCAGAGCGCGTAGGGCAGCCGTCATTGGCGCCCAGATAGGCGTCAAGACGCTGACCAGCAGCATCGTCGGCAACAAGGATATGGATGTCGGCCATTAGCGCTCATTCCTTTCGCGAATCTTGCGGGCACGCTCCCCACGTTGTTTAGCCTTGCGCTTGGCGCGGGCCTCGTCACGGGCGTTAAGCTCGGCGGTCGCATCAACCTCACGGGCCGCGGGGCTCAAGAACATGTAGCCGAAGAGGGCGAGCACGACGCCCAAGGTAATACCGATATCGGCCACATTGAATACAGGGAAGTCGATGAAGGTGGTGGCAATAAAATCGGTCACGAAGCCAAAAGCCAAACGATCGATAGCGTTACCGATAGCACCGCCCGCAACCATCGCCATGCCCACAACCTCAAGATGGGCGAGCTGAGGTGCACGAACGAGGTACACGGAAATAGCGATAATGACTGCCAACGCGAGCACGGCAAACGCGATGCCATGCCCCTCACCCATGCTAAAGGCAGCACCGATATTACGGACAAACATAAAGTCGATGACACCGGGGATGACGGTCACATGCAAAGCGTCGCCCACGGCACGAACCGCAAGCTTGGTCAGCTGGTCAACAAGCAGTACAACCAGCGCCACCCCACCAGCAACACCCAACCGCCAACGCAAAGGCGGCGTCATATCCCCAGTACGACCCAAATCAATCCCCTACCCTCAAGAACAATCAACTTCCGTTTAACGCAAGTAATCATCTTATAGTGACAAACGCCAAACCCGCAGCATATTCACCAACGCTAGCGAAATAACCAGCTAAAAACGAAAGCGGCATTCCGAAAAACAGAATGCCGCTTGGACTTGACAAAAGTTGACGTTGGGGAGGTTCTTGTTTGACAGTCGTTTAAGAACGTCCCCAACGGCTAGTTCAGCGCTTCGGCACAACGTTTGCAGATATGAGCGTGGCCGTTGTACTCGCCGACGGTGGTGCGGTAGTTCCAGCAACGGTCGCAGCACTCGCCCTCAGCAGCATCGATGGCAACGGAGAGCTCCTCGCCCTGGGTCAGCTCAACATCGGAGACGATGTAGAACTCGGCCAGGTCGACGGCCTTGTCGCCGGTCAGCAGCGCATACATCTCGGCGGGAACGACCGCCTTGACGCGGACCTGCTGGCTCTTAGTGAAGGTGCCGGCGGAGCGGGCATCCTCAAGGGCCTTGGTCACGGCGCTACGGAGCTCGAGTGAAGCCTCAAGCACGCCCTCGAACTCATTGGCCTCGTCGATCGTGATGGGTGACTTGTACCAATCGAGCAGTGCGGCGTACTTCTGATGATCGACGCAGCCGGCGGGCGCATAGGCCATGGCCTCATCGACGGTGTAGGACAGAATCGGCTGCAGATCGCGCATGAGCATCGAGAAGAGCTCAGCGAGCACGGTCTGGGCGCTGCGGCGCTCGAGCGAGCCGGGCTTATCGCAGTACAGACGGTCCTTCAGGGCGTCGAGGTACACGTTGGAAAGCTCGGTAACCACGAAGTCGTAGAGCGCACGGTAGGCGCGCGGGAACTCGTAGCAAGAGTAAGCGTCGTCGACCTCGGCCTGGACCTGGGTCAGACGGGCAACCATGAGCTTGTCGAGCGGCAGCAGGTCGGCAAAGGCGACACCGTCGGTCTCGGGCTCAAACTGACCCTCGAGCTCGGAAAGCAAGAAGCGCAGCGTGTTGCGGAAACGACGGTAGGCATCGGACGTACGAGCGAGAATCTCGTGGTCGATGGAAACGTCGGAGCTGGTGTCGACGGAGGCAACCCACAGGCGGATGATGTCGGCACCCATCTCGTCGCAGACCTTATTGGGGTCGATGACGTTGCCGAGCGACTTGGACATCTTGCGGCCCTGGCCGTCGAGCGTGAAGCCCTGCGAAACGACCGCCTTGTACGGGGCATGGCCGTTGGCGCCCACCGAGGTGAGCAGCGAGCTCTGGAACCAACCGCGGTGCTGGTCGGAGCCCTCGAGGTAGACGTCCGCCGGGTACTCCAGCTCGGGACGGTACTCGCAGACGGCCTTCCAGGAGACGCCGGAATCCCACCACACGTCGAGGATGTCCTTATCGGCCTTGAGGTGATGGCCGCCGCACTTGGGGCAGACGCAGGCCTCGCCCAGGTAGCTCTCGGGAGCGTCGGTGAACCAGGCGTCGGAGCCCTTCTCGTGGAAGAGCTTGATGACGGCGTCGAGCGTGGCGTCGTTCATGACCTTCTCGCCGCAGTCGGCGCAGGTGTAGCTGGGGATTGGCACTCCCCAGTTGCGCTGGCGGCTGATGCACCAGTCGGGACGCTGCTCGACCATGGCGCCAATGCGGTTGGCGGCATGGGCCGGATACCACTTGACGTTCTCGCGGACCTCTTTGCCAGCCTGCTCGCGCAAACCGGTCTTGTCCATCGAGACAAACCACTGGTCGGTAGCACGGAAGAGCACCGGGTGCTTGCAGCGCCAGCAGTGCGGATAGCTGTGCGTGATCTTCTTCTCGAGGACCAGGGTGCCGCGCTCGCGCAGGAACTCGATGATGTGCGGGTTGGCCTCGTCGGTATCCATGCCACTGAAGGGGCCACCGGTACCAAACTCCTCGCCGGTGTAGAACTTGCCGTCGTCATCGACCGGCATGCAGATGTCGGTGATGCCCTCCTTGAGGCAGGCAAAGTAGTCGTCGACGCCGTGGCCGGGCGAGTTGTGGACGATACCGGTACCGTCGTCGACACCGACGTAATCGGCCAGCAGCGCCACGCCCTCAACGCCGTCAAAGATCGGCTGCTTATAGTGGATGTGGTGGAAGGTCTCAGCGGGAGCCACGTAGGGCTCGCCGTCGACCATAACCGGGGTGTACTCCCAGCCAAACTCCTCGCAGCACTTGGGAGCCAGGTCCTCGAGCATGACCTCGGCACGACCATCGTGCTCAACGGCGACGTAGGCGGCGCCGGGCTTGAGGGAAACGGCCTGGTCGGAGGGGATGGTCCACGGCGTGGTCGTCCAGATGATGAAGTCGACCGGGCCGTCGAAGTCCTCGAGGCCGGCGGGCTTGGAAGTCATCTCAAAGCGCACGAAGATGGACGGGCTCGTCTCGTCGGAGTACTCGATCTCGGCCTCGGCGAGCGCCGTGTGGCAGTGCTTGCACCAGTGAACCGGCTTGTGGCCGCGATAGATCATGCCCTTATCGAACATGGCCTTAAAGACCTCGATGTCGGCAGCGTCATGCTGGTGATAGAGCGTCAGGTAGGGGTTGTCCCAGTCGCCGAGCACGCCCAGACGACGGAAACCGGCCTTCTGCAGCTCGATGTTCTCGACGGCGAACTTGTTGCAGAGCTCGCGGATCTTAGCCGTGGAGGTCTGGTTGAACTTCTCGGTGCCGAGCTTCTCCTCGACCTTATGCTCGATCGGTTGACCATGGCAGTCCCAACCGGGGACATAAGGGACCTCATAGCCCTGCATCATCCAGTAGCGGTTGATCATGTCCTTGGAGATCTTGTTCATGGCGTGGCCGATATGGATCGGACCGTTGGCGTACGGAGGGCCGTCGTGCAGCACGAACTTCTTGTGACCCTCGTTCTTCTTCAGAACCTGCTCGTAGACCTTGTTGTCCTGCCAATCCTTGAGTCGCTTGGGCTCGGACTTGGAAAGACCGGCACGCATGGGAAAGCCGGTTTTGGGCAGATTCATCGTCTGCTTGTACTCGTTTGCCACGGTACCCCTTTCATGTCGTGGGCGCGCACGCCCGTTGGGCACCAAAAAAGCGCCCGTCCCTACAAGCTGGGACGAAGCGCTACAAAACGGACAGTACGCCCGCAAAAGCTCTTCGCTTAACCACCCAGCTTAGATGCCCTCGCCCGCGTGATAGCGCGCTCGCATCCGTTACTCGGCTGGCCTGTATCGACGACCATCTCGGCGATGTCTACTAAGACGAACCTACGCGGCACGCCCGTTGGGACCGCAGCTCCGGGGTGATTTTCATCGGTCGCATGCACGGGTTCTCAGCGCTCCCCGCTCTCTGTAGCATGCGGACGGCCGACTACTCGTCCCCATCAACGCTTATGCGGAGTATGCTAGCACGTTCCGCGCCGGCGAAAAACCCTCAACACTGGTTTTATACGTTCGAAATTTCTTACGGCCGTAAACCTTCTCTTGGAGCAAAATACCTGTAAGCACTTTATCGAACGAAAGAAGGTACCTATGCGCACAATTGGAATGAGCGACTATACCGTCGGCGAAGACTGCTTTGACGCGCTGCCCGGAGCGCTAGCCGAATACGGAGCGACCAAGGTCGCAATCATCGGTGGCAAGCGGGCACTGGCTGCGGCGCTGCCGGGTATCGCGGCGGCGCTTGAAGGTACCGATGTCGAGGTTCTGGAGACGCGCGTCTATGGCACCAACAGTACGCGTGCCAATATCGCCAAGGTCGTGAACTCCCCTGCCTGCCAGGAAGCCAACGTGCTCATCGCATGCGGCGGCGGCAAGGCGCTCGACACCGTGAAGACCGCTGCCATTGAGCTCAAGAAGATCGTCTTCACCGTCCCGACGATCTGCTCCAACTGCTCGGCCGCGACCGCCATTGCCGTTGTCTACAACGACGACGGCTCGCTCGAGGGCTATTCGTACCCCAACCGCCCCGCGCACATCTTCATCAACCCCAAGATCATCGCCGAGGCTCCGGCGGAGTACTTCTGGGCCGGCGTGGGTGATGCCCTGTCCAAGCAGCCCGAGGTCGAGTACGCCACGAGCGCCGGCAACCTGGAGCACACGGCAGGCCTTGGCCTAGCACTCGCCCACACCTGCTCCGAGCCGCTGTTTACCTTTGGCGTCCAGGGTCTTGAGGACGTGCGCCAGGACCAGTCGACCGAAGCCGTCAAGCAGATCGCGCTCGACATCGTGGTCAACACGGGCTATGTCTCCAACCTGACCAACCAAAACGATTACTACTACAACTCGAGCGTGGCGCATGCGTTCTACAACGCCACCTGCAGCATTCCGCGCGAGGGCACCTACCTGCATGGCGAGGTCGTGAGCCTGGGCGTGCTGGTGCTGTTTGCCTACACGGGCGATACCGAGAACCTTGAGCGCTACTCAGCCTTTAACAAGCAGATGGGACTGCCCGTGACGCTTGAGCAGGTCGGGCTATCCGAGGCCGATATCCCTGCCCTGTGCGAGTACGCGCACGCCACCAACGAGTGGAAGCAGGGCAACCCGGAGCCCTTCACCGACGAAAAGTTCGCCGCCGCCATCAAGGCCGCCGACGCTTACGGCCACACGCTCTAGCTCTAGGCCAAAACCACCACAAAGGGGACAGTGAACTGCGCCCCGAAACTTGGACTGAATAAATAGCGACTACGCCGCAAGGGCCCGGTCCCGGAACTCCTCCGGCGTCAGGCCCTTCAATCTTACCTGCCTGCGCCGCGTGTTCCAATGGACTATGTACTCCTCCAGGTCGCGCTTGAAGTCCTCGAAGCTGCCCCACTCCCTGCCGCGGTAGAACTCGTCCTTCACGTGGCCGAAGAGCTGCTCGGTGGCGGCGTTGTCGACGCAGTTCCCCTTGCGCGACATGCTCTGGGTGATGCCCGCCCCCTCCAGCCTGGAGGTGTAGGACTCGTGCTGGTACTGCCAGCCCATGTCCGAGTGCATGGTCGGTGCCGCCCCGTCGGGCAGGGCCTCGAGGAGCCGGTCGAGCATCCTGTGCTGCTGGGCGAGGTCCGGCGAGGTCGATATGTCGCTCGCCACGATCTCCTTCGTGCAGAAGTCGAGCACCGGGGCCCAGTAGGCCTTGGCGCCGGCGACCTTGAACTCGGTGACGTCGGTGCCGAGCTTCTGCCACGGCCCCTCGGCGCCGAAGTCCCTCGCGATGACGTTCTCGAACGTGCTCCCCACGAGCCCCCTGTAGGAGCTGTACCGGCGGCGGGAGCCCCGGCGGCGTATCCCGCACCGGATGCCCATCTCGCGCATCATCTTGAGCACGGTCTTGTCGGCCACGACCGCGCCCAGCTCGGCGCGCAGGCACATGGCTATCTGCCGGTGCCCGCAGCCGTTGGCGGTGCGCGAGAATATCTCGGCCGCGGCGTCGCGCAGCTCGGGCCTGGTCGGCCTCCGCGGGTGCGCCAGCGCGTAGTAGTAGGTCGACCTCCTGAGCCCCGAGCACTCCAGCAGGTGGCGCAGGGAGTGCCCCTCCGCCCTCAGCGCCCCCACCGCCTCGGCCGCCGCCCTGGTCAGAGCCCGTCCCGCTCGACCAGGGCGCGCAATTTTTTTAGGTAGGCGACCTCGGCCTCGAGCCTGCGGCAGCGCTCCTCGAGCTCCTGCTCGCGGGTGCGGGCCCGGGGTTTCGACCTCGACCCCCTCGGCCTGCCCTTCGGTCCGGGCCGCAGCGCCTCGGCGCCGCCCTCGCGGTAGAGCCTGCACCAGCGCTCCAGCGGGGACTTCGACCTGATCCCGAACTCGGCCATGGCGTCGGTCTTCGCCATCCCGCCGTCGACCACGGCCGATGCCGCGGCGACCCTCTGCTCGAATGTGTACCTGGATTGTTTCCCGCCCATGGACAGCAGCGCCTCGCTTCCGAACGCCCGGTATACCCACTGCCATTCTCTCACGGTCTCGCGGGGGACGGACAGGGCCTCGGCCGCCGGTTTGCAGCCGACGCCGGCGTCGAAGAGCTCGACGGCCCGCCTCCTGGACTCCAGGTCGTGCTTCACCCTGAGGTCTATACTCATGGAAAACCTCCCATTTCCCGATGTCCAAGAAATGGGAGGCAGTTCACAGGCACCTTTGTGGTGATTTTTTATTGCTCCAGCATTCAGTTCGTACTCGAACCCGATTCTTTACGAGAAAGGGTTCGGGTGCGTTTTTGTTTATCGGAAATTCTGCGGAAGGAATACTCGGAACGGTAAACAGGAACGAACAGAGGTAGGGCATCATCGTGGAGATGGTATCCTGCCTTTTGTTTTGCGGGATCAAGGTCGCTTTATGCGAACTTGATCGCCACTTATATGGCGCATTGATGGCAATTGCTTCGTACGTGCATACCGGGAGCCTGTACACCTCTGGCAAGGCGTAACACACTAGCCTTTGTTCCAAAGTCCGTGTGCTAACGGGGCAGGCCCCTTAGAATTCCTGTGGAGTGTGTACGCACGCACGCAGGAAAACGGTAAAATTTCGCTCTATCAGGGCGTTCTTTCATTGGAGAGTATGCTATACACGGCTTAGTTCAACAAATTAGAATTTATATATAAAGGAGAATATTGATGAAACTTTTTTTATGTTCTCACTTTTCAAGTGTAGGAAGTCTGATAAAGGAAGAAATTGAAAATAAAAAAGTCGCATTTATTCCAACAGCTTCGCTGCGTGAAGGCTACACCGGTTATGTCGGCTCGGCTCGAAAATTATTCAAAAAGTTGGGAGCAATCGAAACTGAAATTGATATTTCAACGGAGGCTTATTCAACGATACAGTCTCTTTTTGAAGATGTGGATGTGATCTATTTTACCGGCGGAAATTCTTTTTTCCTTATAGACCAGCTCCGTAAAACGGGAACGGATGAGCTGTTGAAGAAAGAATTGGCAAAGGGAAAACTGATGATTGGTGAATCGGCAGGTGCGATTGTATGCGCTCCAAGCATCCAATATATCGAGCAAATGGATGAAAAGCCGGAGGACTACTCACAAGAAGATGATGCAGGGCTTAATTTGATTGATTTCTATGTTCTTCCGCATTATCTTACAGCACCATTTAAAAAAGTTACCGAGAAAATAATGACTGAGTTTTCGGATTTGGATCTATGCCCAATTAACAACCGTCAGGGAATTGTAATTGATGGTGAAGGTTCAAAGGTAATTTGCAAAGACTAATTTGAAAATTCCAGTTTGCTGTACTCGTTCCTAGCAGGGTTTGGGGCAGGCACGCCCCAACAAGAAGCTGTCCCAAAGGGGCAAGAATGGGGACTGCGGACGATTTCTTGGACCGTTACGCGGCCCTTCCCAGCGCGGAGCGGAACTCGGCCGGCGTGCGGCCACCGAGCGCATCGCTGCGCCTCTCCGTATTGTATCGACCGATCCAGCCCCCGAGCTCCTCGATGAAGCGGGCGGGGGTCCAGTCCGACCAGTCCCTGCCGTGCCAGAACTCCTTCTTGAGCAGGCCGAAGAAGCCCTCCATCGCCGCGTTGTCTGGGCTGCAGCCCTTGGCGGACTGGATTGGCTACACTGATGTGGACAGTTCCGGGAGAGGCGCAAGAGACGGGAAGGCCGTGTGCGCGTTCCTGCGCGAGGGCCGCGGGGAGGGGCTGCCTGGGTACGGCGCCTGTCAACTCGGTCTACGTCTTTGATGACCGGGTCGTACTCAATATCAAGTACACGGATGATGCCAAAACGGTCACCCGTGAGGAAGTGTTGGGTTCGAGTGCTATGGACAATGTTCCAGCATGCTGGGATCGAACTCGCTAGCCGGAATCACACGGTACCCGTGGCGCAGCAGCAGGTCGACAAAAATACCGTTGCCCACGGTGAGCGTACCGCTAAAGGTGCCATCGTAGACGCGACCCGCACCGCACGAGGGGCTACGATCCCGCAAGACGCACGCAGCGATCTCGGACGGGCCGCCTGCCTGCTCACACATATCGAGCGCACGTTGGGCACCCAGGCGAAACTCGCGATCGACTGAGACGCCCTCGCAGGTACGGACCTCGCCGCTCACAATCTCGGACGGCTTGCGCGGTGTGGGAAGGCCGCCAAAAACCTCGGGGCATACCAACAGGACCTCGGTCCCTGTGCGTTCGCACGCCTCGACCAGCTCGCGATGGTAGTTATCGAGCCCGTTATACTTGCAGCTCTCGCCCATCAAGCAGGCACTTACCACGATCTTCATATAACAACTCTCCTCACGCAAAATCGCCCCATTTGAGATGGACACTCAAATGGGGCGATTGACACAGCGCAACTAGTGTTACTGCTGCTTTGGCATCAGCGGATTCTCGCGCGTGAGAAGATTCATAAACTCCTCGCCCGTGATCGTCTCCTTCTTGTACAGATAACGAGCCAGCTCGTGGAGCTTAAACTTGTTCTCCTTGAGGATCTGCAGGGCACGATCGTGCGCATCCTCAATCAGCTTGGCGACAATCGCGTCCACACGCTCCGCCGTACCGGGAGCGCAGGTAAGCGACGTGTCCTGGTTGAGGTACGCGTTCTGGACGGTACCGAGCGCCATCATGCCAAACTCATCGGACATACCAAAGCGCGTCACCATGTTACGGGCGAGCTTGGTGGCCTGCTCGATGTCGTTGGCCGCACCGGTCGTCATCTCACCAAAGATGAGCTCCTCGGCAGCACGTCCGCCGCAGTAGACGGCGAGCTTGTCCAGCACCTCCTGGCGCGTGGTCAGGAAGCGCTCGTCCTCCTCGACCTGCATGGTGTAGCCCAGAGCGCCGCTCGTGCGCGGCACGATGGTAATCTTCGTGACCGGCGCAGAGCCCTTCTGGCGGGCAGCAACAATGGCATGGCCGATCTCGTGGTACGAAACAACCTGCTTCTCGTGATCGGACAGCACCGTGGACTTGCGCTGCTGACCGGCGATGACGACCTCCACCGACTCCTCAAAATCGTCCTGCGTGGCGCGCTTGCGACCCTCGCGGACGGCACGCAGGGCGCCCTCGTTGATGATATTGGCCAGGTCGGCGCCCGAGGCACCGGGCGTGGCGCGGGCAATCGCGGTCAGGTCGATCGGCGGCTGCGTCTTCACGCTCTTGGCATGCAACTCAAGAATGTTCTTACGGCCGGTCAGATCGGGCAACTCGACGGGGATGCGGCGGTCAAAACGACCGGGGCGCAGCAGGGCCGGGTCAAGGCTGTCGGGGCGGTTGGTAGCAGCGAGAACGACAATACCCTTGTGGTTATCAAAGCCGTCCATCTCGGTCAGCAGCTGGTTGAGCGTCTGCTCGCGCTCGTCGTTGCCACTAAAGCCGCCGCCGTCACGCTTTTTGCCGATGGTATCGATCTCATCGATAAAGACGATGCACGGGGCCTTTTCTTTGGCCTGCTTAAACAGATCGCGAACCTTAGCGGCGCCACGGCCGACGAACATCTCAACGAACTCAGAACCAGAAATACTAAAGAACGGCACGCCCGCCTCGCCGGCAACAGCCTTGGCAAGCAGGGTCTTACCGGTACCCGGAGGGCCGACAAGGAGGGCACCGCGTGGCAGTTTGGCGCCGATCTCCTCGTAGCGCTGCGGCTTCTCCAGAAAGTCGACGACCTCCTTGAGGGACTCCTTGGCCTCTTCCTGGCCGGCGACATCCTTAAAGGTCACGCCCACGTCCTTGGAGGCGATCACGCGCGCGCCGGACTTGCCCAGTCCACCGCCGCCAAAACCGCCGCCGCCAAAGTTCATCGACGGACCGTCATCACCCATGGCCTTCTTCATGCGGCGGTTGAGCCACCAGCCGATCAAGAAGAAAATCGCCATGGGAAGAATGAGGGTGAGCAGGTAGTAGGTCATCAGACCCGAGTTCTTATCGGGAACGACCGACTCAAGCGAGGCGCCAGATTCAAGCACGCGATCGGTAAAGCCCGCGTCATTCGGCACACCGGTCGTCTTGTAGGCGATGTTCTCGTCCTCGCCCTTCTTGGTGTAATAAATCGTGTAATCGTCCGTGTTGTATTCGACCTTGTCGACACTCTTCTTATCGAGCGCTTTGACAAACGCCGAGTAATCGGTCTTCGTAATCTGCTGCGTGTGACCGATGTTGGGGAACAGAACGGTCGAGAGCACGAGGTAGACGACGAAGGCGATGAGCACGTAGAGGATCATATTCCGTCTACGTTTGTTGTCATCCATCTCCATCTGCTTGAACTCCATCTACTGGGGTTGATAATGCTATCTAGAATACCCAACCCGAACGGCGATAAACCGACGCCGGGCACGAAAGGACAGAGATGGCATCACTGGAAGTCGGCAAGGTTCAAATCTATACGGGCGACGGCAAGGGCAAGACGACGGCTGCGCTGGGGCTCGCGCTGCGCGCCACGGGCTATGGACTTAACGTGCTCATGCTTCAGTTTGCCAAGAAGCTGCACTGCGCCGAACATGACGCAGCACCTCGATTGAGGCTACGCATCGTACAAGCCGACCGCGATACGCCCGAAGCCTGTGCCGCACAGATCATGGAGCTGGCGCGCGAGCAGATTTGCCAGGTCGACGTGCTGATCTTGGATGAGCTGGGAGAAGCCATGCGACGGGGCTTTGTGACGCGCGAAGATGTCGAAGCGCTGATTGCGATGAAACCGACCACCACGGAGCTCGTGCTCACCGGCCGCGGATTGCTGCCCCTCGCCGACCTTGCCGACCTAGTAACCGAAATGCGCCCCATCAAACACTACTTCGACGAAGGCCTCCTAGCCCGCCAAGGCATCGAATACTAATTAATCAGAAGGGGACGGAGGAAAACGGGTCATCGACATCACGACGAAGAGCAATGATCCGTTTTCCTCCGTCCCCCAGGGATCATTAGGCAGTGGCGCGGCCTAGCCAGTTGCCGCTGTGATGGTAGACGGTGAACATCGTGGCGGTGATTACCCAGGTTACGGGGTAGACCAGCAGCAGATGCTCGAGCGAGGGGTCGAGCGGCATAATCGCGAACACCCACGCCACGCGGAGCACGACCGTGCCGAAGATCGTGAGGATCATAGGCTGGAAGCTCACGCCGGCGCCGCGGATGGAGCCGGACGCATTTTCGATAATCGAGAAGATCGCGTAGAACGGCGCGATGAAATGAAGAATCGTCGTGGTGTAGGCCGAAATTGCGGCATCGTCGATAAACAGACGCGAAAGCGGGCCCGAAAACACCAGCAGCACGGCAGACAGGCCACCGATAAGCACAAAAGAAAGCACGAGCGACGTGTGATATCCCTTTCGCATGCGATCGTAATTGCGCGCACCAAAGTTCTGCGCCGAGAACGTGGTGATCGACACACCAAGCGCCTCGGTCACCATCCAGATAATGCCGTCCAGGCGGCCAGAAAGGCCCCAAGCGGTCGTGACATCGGCTCCAAACGAGTTGACCGACACCTGAATCAAAACGTTGGAGATCGAATACGCCGCAGACTGAACGCCCAGCGGCAAGCCGCACGAAAGCATGCTCTTGCAAATGCTGCGATCGATACCGAGCTTGGATAGCGACAACCGCCACGCCCCCGGAGCGCGCATCATGCGGATCACAATCATCGTGGCATTGGTGCAGATAGTCAGCGCCACCGCGATGCCGCAGCCCAGCGCTTCCATGTGCAGCATGGCGACAAAGAGAATGTCAAGCGCCACATTGACGAAGCAGCCGGAGGCAATAATAACCGCCGGACCACGCGTGTCGCCCACGGCGCGCAACAGCGCCGTCCCCATATTGAGCAGCAGCGCTGCAAACATGGCAGCAAAGTAGCAACGGGCATACGCCACACCCTCGGCCAGCAGCTCATGCGGCGTATTCATCAACACAAGCATCGGCTCGACAAACACCATGCCCAGAATGGAAATGACAATGCCGCCCGCCAGTGCGAGCGTCATGGCCGTATGGACCGATCGGCTCAGGCGTTCGTCATCGTGCTGGCCAAAAAACTGGCCCGTAATGACCGCGCAGCCGGCACCGACGCCGACACAAAAGCCGATGCAGAGCTCCGTAAGCACCATCGTGGCCTGAATGCCACCCAGCGCGAGCTTGCCGCCAAACTGACCGACGATATAGGTACCGATAAGCGTGTAAGCCTGCTGAAAAAACGAACTAAAGAAGATAGGGACGCACAGCGAAAGCAGCTGCTGCCAAATGACACCCTGCGTCACATCGATAGCCGTAGATTTCTTAGCCACACGCCCTCCCCAACAGCGTACATCAAACAACAAAACGGCAATTTAAGACCAAAGCCAATACCAGCTTAGCACCGCCCGGGATCGGCCGAAACGCCCCGAACCAGAGCCCAGTGCGAAATAATTGCCTAGTGATACAGCCCCGGCTGGTAGTGGTACTCGTTGCTCACATGCGGGCACAGCTGCCAAAAGGCGACAGCACTTGCCGCGGCCACGTTGAGCGAATCGACCCCATGCGCCATCGGAATACGCACGGCGCGGTCGCAGCCTGCAATGGTCTTGGCGCCCAAGCCAGCACCCTCGGTGCCCATAAAGATTGCCAAGCGGTCAATCTCCTGCAGCACGGGATCGTCCAGCGACACTGAATCATCCGTCAACGCCATGGCGGCACACGAAAAGCCGGCATCGTGCAGCGCCGCCAGCCCATCATGCGGCCATACGCGCGCCTCGCTGCCAATGCGTGTCCAGGGCACCTGGAACACCGTGCCCATGCTCACGCGGGCCGAGCGACGGTACAGCGGATCGCAGCAAGTGGGGCTCACCAAAATGCCATCGATGTTCAGCGCAGCCGCCGAGCGGAAAATCGCGCCGACGTTGGTGTGGTCGACAATGCCCTCGAGCACGCACACGCGCACCGGGCGCTCCCCCGCCGCCTCGACGACGCCGCCCAAGAACTCATCAACCGGAATCTGTCGCGGGCGACGGAATGCCGCGAGCGCACCGCGCGTCACGTTAAAACCCGTCAGCTGCTCCATGAGCTCCATGGAGGCCACGAACACAGGAACCGGACCCGCGCCCTCGCGCACAACCAGGCGCTCAAACAGCGGGATCATCTGATCGAGCCAGCGCTCGCCCAAAAGAAAGCTCACCGGCTCGTATCCGGCGCGAACCGCGCGCTCGATGACCTTGGCACTCTCGGCGATAAAGATACCCTTTTGCGGCTCCAGCACGCATCGTAGCTCGCGCTCGGTCAGTCGCACGTAGGCATCGAGCCGCTCGTCCTCGAGCGAATCGATTCGCAGCACCTCAACGGCATCAGTCATAGCAGCCAGCCCGCACCCTTCTTTACAGCACATCTATACCAAACGAGGCGACGCTAAGCGCCGCCCCATGCATTCAAACAAACCGATGATACCGTTCACGCCAGACGATTTACGCCTCAACGCGACGATACGTCACGAACTCATAATCGACACCCTCGTCGCCCTCGCCCGAGGCAATCGTGGCAACACCGTCACGCCGCGCAATCTCCCACGCGGGATCGGCATCCAGATCGGGAAAGTACGTATCCACGGCATGCACGCAATGGTCATGCGTAACCTCGGCCTCGGCGCAATACGGCAAAAACTGCCGATACACCTCGCCGCCACCGATCACCCACGCAACGGGCTCATCGGATACCGCGGCGAGCGCTTCGTCGACGCTATGCACCACGTCGACGCCCTCGGGAGCAAAGTCCTCATCGCGCGTGAGCACGATATTACGACGGTTCTTGAGCGGACGCCCGCCGGGGAAACTCAGCAGCGTCTTGCGTCCCATAATGACCGGGCAGCCTTTGGTGCACGCCACAAAATGACGCATGTCGGCACGGTTGGACACCACCATGTCGCCCTCGCACCCAATGCCCCAATCATCACACACGGCGACAATGGCGGAAAGCTTACACGTCATGCGCGTCACCTACACCGCAATGGGGATGTTCTTGACCTGTGGGCCGTGCTCATAGCCCTCGACGATCAGATCATCGGTCGTAAACGCATAGAAGTCATGTACATCGGGGTTAAGCGTTACCTTAGGCGCAGCAAACTGCGGACGCTCGATAAGCTCGCGGACGATATCGACATGACGGTCGTAAATGTGGGCATCGGCGATTACATGCAACAACTCGCCGGGAATCATATCGACCGACTGCGCAACCATCATCAGCAAAATGGCGTACTGGCACACGTTCCAGTTGTTCGCGGCCAAAATGTCCTGGCTACGCTGGTTGAGAATCATGTTGAGCGTCGGCTTGTCATCCTGCGGGCGCTGCGTCACGTTATACGTCACGCTGTAGGCACACGGATACAGGTGCATCTCGGACAGGTCACTAAACACATAGGTGTTCGTCATAATGCGGCGGCTGTACGGCGTGTTTTTAAGGTCGTACAGAACGCGATCCATCTGGTCAAAGTCACCCTCGGCATAATGGCTCTTCTGCCCAATCTGATACCCGTAGGCCTTGCCGATGGAGCCAGTCTCGTCGGCCCACTCATCCCAAATATGGCTGTTGAGGTCATGGACGTTATTGGACTTCTTTTGATAGATCCACAGGATCTCGTCCATCGCAGACTTAAGCGCCGTGCGGCGCAGGGTAAGCGCGGGAAACTCCTCGCGCAGGTCGTAGCGAGCCGTAACGCCAAAGTTTTTAATGGTATAGGCAGGGGTGCCGTCCTCCCACACCGGTCGGACCTTTTGTCCCTCGGTGGTGGTGCCATGGTCCAGAATATCGCGGCACATGGCCACAAACTGCTGATCAGCCTTGCTCATTGACCCTCCTGTCAGTCGCCTATAAGCGAGATTCATTGTAGCCCAGGCACATGCGGCCCCACAGCCCAAACATAAGCCCTCATTTTCTGGCATATGCCAGAAATTCCTTGCGCAAATCAGCGCGTTCGCTATTCTATTGTTGACATATGTCAGATAAGGAGGACACATGGCAGGAAGACGCGAGAAACTGCGCCGCGTCGGGATCATCCCCGAATACCGCGGCTTCACCCCCGACGGCCTTGCCAGCGGAGACGCCATCGATATGACGGTCGACGAGCTCGAGGTGCTGCGCCTGTGCGACCTGGAAGGCCTCAATCAGGAGGCCGTCGCCCAGCACATGGGCATTGCCCGTGCCACGGTGGCAGCTATTTGCAGCCGAGCGCATCGCAAGGTGGCAAACGCGTTGGTCAATGGTCGGGCGCTCATCATCGAAGGCGGCAATATCGTGTACTCCCCCATTACCACGGCAACGGCCGTATGGCCAGCAAAGGAGATCGACACCATGAGGGTGGCAACCACGTACGGCAACGGCAACATCTTTATGCACTTTGGCCGCAGCGAGCAGTTCAAGATCTACGACATTCAGGACGGCAAGGTACTCAACGAGCAGGTCGTGGGCACCGGCGGTACCGGCCACGGCGCACTTGCGGGCCTGCTCGCCAACGGCGGCGTGGACACGCTCATCTGCGGCGGCATCGGCGGTGGCGCTATCAACGCGCTTGCCCAAGCCGGCATCACGGTATACGCAGGTGCCCAGGGCAGCTGCGACGCTTGCGTCGAGGCCCTTATCGCCGGCACGCTCGCACAGAACGGCGAGGCCACGTGCGGTTGCCACGGCCACGACCACGAGCACACCCACGAGCATGGCGATTCCTGCGGCTGCCACGGCCATCACGAGCACGAGGGTCACGAGGGTTGCAGCTGCCACTAACGGCACGACACGCGACCTCGGGGCGCGACGCTGAACGCAACCCAACAATCAAAGCCAACAACAAAGGCCACCCGGTAGCTTCCGAGTGGCCTTTGCCATATCAAGCTGGAATTACAGCTCTATTTCTTATTACGCATCTGCGCTTCCATCTGGCGCAGCAGCTCCATATCGGACTTGGGACCGCCCGTACCCAGGCCGCCCATGCCGCCCAGACCCATAGCGTCCAAGCCAGGGATATTGGGCATGCGCATCTTCTTGCCCTTCTTGCCCTTTTTGCCCTTTTTGCCGCCGGCCTGTGCCTGATTGGCCATCGTGCGCATGCGGCCCATCATCTTATTCATCTCGCCCCACTGCTTCATAAGGCTGTTGACCTCGGTGGGGGTTACGCCGGCTCCCTTGGCAATGCGGGCGCGGCGCTGGCCGTTGATGATGGAGGGACGCAGGCGCTCCTCCTTGGTCATCGACATGATGATGGCCTCGTTCTTATCGAAGATGCCCTCGTCCAGGTTGCCGCCCATCTGGTTTAGTGCACGCTGACCACCGGGGAGCATGCCCAGGATACCTTTCATGCCGCCCATCTTCTTGACGGCTTTCATCTGGTCGAGCATATCGTTCATGGTAAAGCCCTCGCGCAACATGCGCTCGGCAGCCTCGAGCTGCTCTGCATCGGCTGCCTCCTGGGCCTTCTCGATGATGCCGACGACATCGCCCATGCCCAAGATGCGCTTGGCCATGCGGTCCGGGTAAAACGGCTCAAGCGAGTCGGGTTTCTCGCCCATGCTCACAAACTTGATGGGCTTACCGGTCACCTGGCGCACCGAAAGTGCGCCACCGCCACGGGCGTCGCCGTCGAGCTTGGAGATGATCACGCCGTCAAAGTCGGTGCGCTCGGCGAAGGTCGAGACGACGTTGACGATATCCTGGCCGGTCATGGCATCGACGACCATCAGCACCTGGTCGGGCTTGACGGCCTTCTTGATGTCGACGGCCTCCTGCATCATCTGCTCGTCGATCTGCAGACGACCGGCGGTATCGACGATGACCACGTCACGCAGGTGGTCGACGGCCTCCTGGATGGCGCCCTTTGCGATGTCGATCGGGTGCGCTCCGTCACCGCGGAAGACCGGCACGCCGATCTCGCCACCGAGCGTGGCCAGCTGGTCGGCAGCGGCGGGACGGTAGACGTCGCACGCGGCGAGCAGCGGCGAGCGGCCCTGCTTCTTGAGCAGGTAGGCCAGTTTCACGGCCGCCGTGGTCTTACCGGAGCCCTGCAGGCCCACGAGCATGATGACATTGGGAATGCGGTTGCTAAAGACGAGTTTGCTCTCGGTTGAGCCGAGCATCTCGGTGAGCTCGTCGAGCACGATCTTGACGACGTTTTGCGCCGGCGACAGCGACTCCATGACCTCGGCGGTCATGCAGCGCTCCTTGGTCTTGGCAACGAACTCCTTGACGACCTTAAAGTTAACGTCGGCCTCGAGCAGCGCCATGCGAATGTCGCGCATGGCCGAAGTAATATCGGCCTCGGTCAGCTTACCCTTGCCGCGCAGGCGGTCAAATGTGTCGTTGAGGCGATCGCTCAGAGAATCAAACACTAGTCACTCCTTAGTTGGACTCGCCCACCAGGGCGCGGCAGAAATCTTTGGCGTTAAACTCCTGCAGGTCATCGACCTGCTCGCCCACGCCGATGCGCAGGATCGGGAGCTTGAGCTTCTCGGCCACGGCCATGGCGATACCGCCCTTAGCCGTGCCGTCGAGCTTAGTCATGATAATACCGTCCAGGCCCAGCGCCTCGTTAAACTCGAGCGCCTGGTTCAGACCGTTCTGACCAGTGGCGGCATCGATCACAAGCACGACCGAGACGGGCATGGGGCCGGCGGCCATATTGGCGGCGCGCTTACGCGTCACGTTGACCACCTTGGCGAGCTCGCGCATGAGCTCGGGGCTCGTGTGCAGACGGCCGGCGGTATCAATGAGCACGAGGTCGCTGCCGCGCTTATCGGCCTCGTCGAGCACGTCATAGCACACGCTCGCCGGATCGGAGCCGCGGTCACGCTTAATGACGAGGACGCCGGCGCGCTGGCCCCACACATCGAGCTGCTCGATGGCGGCGGCGCGGAAGGTGTCGGCCGAACCGATCACCACGTTCTTGCCGCGGGCGGCCATGGCGCTCGCAATCTTGCCGACCGTGGTGGTCTTGCCGGCACCGTTAATGCCCACAAACAGCACGCAGCTCGGCGTATCGGAAAACGGATCGCGCTTAACAGGCACAAAATGGCCCTCGAGCTGCTCGGCCAGGGCGCGGCGAAGCTGCGGGGCGGTCTTGAGGTTCTTCTTGGCCGCGGCGTCGCGCAGGTCATCGGAAACCTGAATAGCGACCTCGGCACCCATGTCACCCATGACGAGCGTGTCCTCAAGATCCTCCCAAAAATCCTCGTCGACCTCGCCGCCAAAGTAGAAGACCTCGTTGAGGGCCTCGCGGCTGCGCTCGAGTCCGCGCGAGAGTGCGTCAAAGAATCCCATTATGCATTCACGACCTTTCCGGTTTCGCGATCGAGTTTTTGCGAGACGACGCGACTGACGCCGTCGGCTTGCATCGAGACGCCGTAGAGAACGTCAGCATCCTCCATAGTACGGCGCTGATGCGAGATTACCAAGAGCTGCGTATCGGAACGCAGCACATCGAGGGCGCCGATGAGCTTGGACAGGTTGGCGTCGTCGAGCGCAGCCTCGACCTCGTCCAGAACATAGAACGGCACCGTGCGCGTACGGTATACGGCAAAGAGCAGGGCAAGCGCCGTCAGGCTCTTCTCGCCACCCGACATGAGCATCATCTTGGTGATACGCTTGCCGCGCGGCTGCGCCACGACCTCAATGCCCGTCTCGGCCGGATGCTCGGGATCGGTCATCTCAAGGTGAGCCTGACCGCCTGGGAAGAGCATGGCAAAGATCTCGCGGAAGTTCGCATCAACCTTCTCAAACGTCACTAGGAACGCCTTGCGCATCTTGCGATCGATCGCCACGGTGATCTTGGTAAGCGCCTTGCGCGCGCTCTCCAGATCGGCCAGCTGTTCCTCGATGTAATCGGCGCGGCGCTTGAGCTGCTCGTACTCTTCCATGGCAACCTGGTTCACAGGACCCAAGTTGTTGATTTGACGAACAAGCTGGTTGAGCTCGCGCTCGGCGGCATCGCGATCGGTGGGCGCCGGCAGCATGAGCGCTTCCTCGAGCACCGTAGTACCGTCGGCGGTGATGGCCTTGATGGCAGCCTCGACCTGCACCTCGAGCTTGCCGCGCGCCACCTTGAACTCATTTTGCGTCGTGGCGGCAACATCGACCCTCTCTTTGGCGCGGGCGACCTCGGTCTTGGCGTCCTCGATGGTCTTCTTAAGCGAAGCCGAGTCCGCCTCCTCAAGCGATGCCTGATCGCGCAGGCGCGCAGCCCAGTCCGAGGCGCGCTCCAACAGGGCAGAATAGCGCTCATGCATGGGATCGACGCGAAGGCGCAGCAGCTCGAGCGAGCGTGAGGCCTGACGCGTCCCGCGGATACGACGGTCGATACCCTCAAGGCGATGCTCAAGATCGGGCACGCGGCCCTTCAGCGAACGCAGGCGCTCGCTCGTCTGCGCCAGGCGCACCTTAGCGTCGGCGAGCTTACCGGCGGCCTCGGAGTCATCGCGCCGAACGCGATCGAGATCGTCGTTGGCCTCGGCAATCTGCAAGCCCAAGTCACTCGCCTGCGCACGGGCCTCGTCACGTGAACGGGTAAGTTCATCCACGCGCGGACGTGCGGCACGTACGGCCTCGGCAGCCTGCTCGCGGCGCTTGGAAATCCGTACCCGCTCGACCTCGGCATTGTTGGCACTCTGCTCCAGGCGGCCGATCTCGGACAGCAGGGAGCGACGCTCGCCCTCAAGGCGGGCAATCTCGCCGGCAGCATCGCCCTCGGCAGCATGGGCCTCCTCAACGACAGTATTGGCCTCGACGACCTGATCCGAAACATGCTCAAACACGGCAGCGAGATCGGGCTCCAGGCCTTCCAGCTCGCGGATACGACGTTTACGCTCCAAGGCACCCGAAGCCTCGCCGGCATCAAGCCCCACGCGAACCAGGCCGCCACAGCTCACGCGGGCACCATCGGGCGTCACGTAGGTCACACCGTCAACGACGGGCGCGGCCAGCGCGGTGGCCAAATCATCGACCACGTAATAGCCGCCGAGCAGTGCCTCGACAACCGGACCATAACCGGCGCGCACGGACAGGCGGCCAACAAGACGGGTACCGGCGGCACCCTCGGCGGCCGCAGAGCCACTCACGCCGCGCGCCACCAGCAGCGCCTCGCCCGAGGCCTTCTTCTGATCCAGGGCAGCGCGACCGGCGCGCTCAAGCGTAGCGGCGTCATCAAACAAAAGAGCATCAATATCGCCGGCAAGCAGCTGCTCGACCAAGCCCTCGAGCTCACGCGGTGCCTCGAGCACTTCGCCCAGACGGCCCGAAACATCGTCGCCCAGCGCGCCCACCAGACGGCTTACGAGCGGTGAGCTATCAGCCATGCGGGCATCGAGTTTCTTTTGGCTGGCAAGCTCCGAGCGAACCTCAGACAGCTTGTTGCGCGCCTCGCTCTCGCGGGCACGCAGGTCCTTGAGGGCAGCGCGCGCCGTCTCGGTGGCCTCGCGCGCATCAATCTGGGCCTGACGAGCCGCCTCAAGGGCGCTCTCAAGCTCCTCAGCACGGTCGCGACGGCTATCAAGCGATGCCGTGACCTCCTCGAGCTGCTCATCGATCTGCTCCAGGCGCGAGGCGTACATGTTGTCCTCGACCTCGGCATTGGAAAGCGAATCCTTTACCTTGGCGAGCTCGAGCGCAGCATCATCGGCAACGCGCTGCACATCGCGCTGCTCGCGCGTAAGCTGCGAAATCTGATTGTCGAGCGCAACGCGACGCTCGTGGAGCTCGGCGGCGGCAGGACCGGCGGCGTCAACGTCCTCCTGGGCCTGCATATGCGCACCGGTCACTTCCTCAAGCTGGGCACGCGCATCCTCGAGCTCCTCGACCACGCGACGGCGCTGATGCTCGGAGCTCGAAATCTGGCCGCGCATGTCGGACAGGCGCGACACCATGTTATGGCCCTTTTCCTCGAGCAGACGCATGTCGGAGTTAATGCGACCGACCACATCTTGCATATGGCGGCGCTGCTCGCCCAAGTCGCCCACAAACAGGCCCTTTTCTTCGAGCATGACCTGGAGCTTCTCGAGCTCGCGCTCTTTCTCACCCAGGCGGTACTGCGCGAGCTCCAGCTCGGCGGCGCCCTCCTTAGAGCGGCTCTCCAAGTCGTTCCACTGCGCTTGAAGCGAACGCAGCTCGTCGACGGCCAGTATCTGCGTAAGCTCGTTCGCGCGCGAGGACAGCTCTTTGTACTTGCGCGCGCGATCGACCTGACGCTCCAGCGGTCGCAGCTGACGGGCGATTTCCTTGTTGATGTCGCGGGCACGCGTCAGGTGCTCGTCCATCGACTTGATCTTTTTGAGCGCACGCTCCTTGCGACGCTTGTGCTTGGAGATGCCGGCGGCCTCCTCAATGAGGGCGCGGCGCTCCTCGGGGCGGCTCTGCAAAATGGCATCGAGCTTGCCCTGGCTGATAATGGAATGCGTATCCTTGCCCAGTCCCGAATCGTGCAGAATGTCCTGGATGTCCATCAGGCGGCACGGGCTCGAGTTGATGAGGTACTCACTCTCGCCCGAGCGATACATACGGCGGGTGATAGCCACCTCGTCAAAGTCGACGGGAAGCATATGGTCCGAGTTGTCGAGCACCAGCGTGACCTCGGCCACACCCACCGGTTTACGCGCCGACGAGCCCGAGAAGATGACGTCTTCCATGGCCTGGCCGCGCAGCTGCTTGGCGCTCTGCTCACCCAGGACCCACAGAATCGAGTCGGATATGTTCGATTTTCCCGAGCCGTTGGGACCGACGATGACGGTCAGGCCCGGCTCAAACGTCATATGGGCGCGGTCGGCAAACGACTTAAACCCTTTGAGCGTGAGGGACTTGAGATACACGGTTCCTCGCTTAAACAGGCTTCTTGTTCAGAATCACGCCGTTGGTGGTGTAGCCCATGCGGTCGAGCGCCTCGAGCGCGGCAGCTCCCTCTGCTTCCTTCTTGGAGGAACCGGTGCCGCGGCCCTGGCGGATACCGTCGATGAGCACCACGGCGGTAAAGGTCGGTGCGTGCGCCGGGCCCTCAGAGCCAACGAGCTTGTACGCCGGAGGCTCGTGGCCGTCGGCCTGCACGCACTCCTGCAAAAACGACTTGGGGTTCGCAGGATGCTCGGCGCGCTCGGAGGCCAAATGGGGCTTAAGCGTGCGGTGGATGAACTCTGCCGCAACGTCCCAGCCGGCATCCAGGTACAGGGCGCCCACGAGCGACTCGTAGACGTTCTCGAGCGCCGAATGCAGGCCGCGCGCGCCCGTGCCGGTCTCGGAGGCACCAAAGATGATGATGTCGTCGATGCCCAGCTCATGGGACACCTCGGACAGCGTGGCACCCGAGACGAGCGACACCTTCAGGCGCGTAAGCTTGCCCTCGTCAAACTCCGGATAGGACTCAAAGAGCGAGCGGGCAACCACGGCGCCCAAAATGGAATCGCCCAAAAACTCAAGGCGCTCATAGCTCGCCGAGACGGGCTGACCTTCCACGGCAGAGGGGTGCGTGAGCGCCGCGCGCAGCAGCACCTTGTTATTGAACTCGTGGCCCAGGATTTCCTGGGCGCGCGCGAGTCGTTCAGACAATGCCAAGATCTAGGCCTCCTTGGCGTTTTCGATCGCGTCGACGGCGTCGGCGACAGAATTGAGCGACAGCAGGGTCTCGTCGTCGATCTCGAGGTCGAACTCGTCCTCGATGGCCGTCACCAGCTGCAGACGCTCGAGCGAATCGGCATCGAGATCGTCGAAGGTGGTCTCGTCGCTTATATCGGCAACGTCGACACCCAGCACATCGGCGGCGATTTCGGCGATCTTATCGAAGATTTCGGAGCGGTCCATAGCGCTTCCTCTCGTATTGTGTGAACATCAACGCGCTGGCGCCGCAAGCGCAACGCCAAGACACGGTTTTGATTCTACCCCACGACGAAGGCCGCGAGGCACATAACAGCGCCCTAACTCGCTCCTACAAAACGATGCCGTCCATAGAGTTGGCGACGTTCTCGACAAGCCCGGCGCGCACGGCCTCCGCCGCGGCGAGCGTACCGTTTTTGACGGCCTCGACCGAGGTGGCACCGTGGCCGATCAGGACCACGCCACGCAGGCCCAGCAGAATGGCGCCGCCCTTAGCATCGCCCGAGAGCTTTGCCTTGATCTCGCGCATCTGCTTTTTGATGAGCAGTGCGGCGATCTTGGTGCCGAGCGAAGCCATAAAGGCGCCCTTGAGCTCCTGCAGCAAGAACTTGGCAGCGCCCTCAGTTGCCTTAAGGGCAATGTTTCCCGACATGCCATCGGCAACGACGACGTCAAAATTGCCCGACGTAAGATCGGTGCCCTCGCAGTTGCCCACAAAGCCGGGAACGGCGGCCTTCATGGCAGGGAAGCACGCCTTGGTAAAGTTGGAACCCTTCTCATCCTCGGTGCCGTTGCCGAGCAGACCGACGCGAGGATGCTCAATGCCCAAGACGACGCGCGCATAGGCGCTACCCATCTGGGCAAAACGCACCATGTCGTCGACCTCGACATCGGGGTTGGCGCCCATGTCGCACAGGACCGTCAGGCCGCCGGCGCGGTTGGGCAGCGCATTGGTGAGGCACGGACGCACCGGCTGCTTCTTGCCATCGGCCTGATACCTAAATGGCGTCACGTAGGCGGTGGCGGCAGCGGTCATGGCGCCGGTGGAGCCGGCAGAGAAGAACGCGTCCGCGTTACCCTTCTTAATAGCGCGGCAGGCAAGCACGATCGAGGACTTGCGCTTGGTCATCACGGCTCGAATGGGATCGTCATCCATGGCGATAATATCGGGCGCCTCCAAGGCCTCGACGCGCGAATGGGAGGCGGCAAAGGGATTGACGATTTCGGCGGGACCGGCAGCCAGGACCTCAATATCCTGATCAGCTGCCAGGGCAGCCTCAATACCATCGAGGACAACCTGTGGCTTCTCGTCTCCACCCACAACGTCTACACAAACGCGAACGTTACTCATATACATACTCCTTATACAAAAATGGCCGACTCATTGAGCCGGCCATTGTGGTTCCAGTTGGAACGGCATCGCATCCAGAGAATACAGTTACTCGGTAACGATAACCTCGCGGTCCTTGTAGAAACCGCAGCTGGGGCACACGTGGTGCGGAAGCTTGACAGCACCGCAACGGGGGCACGTGGACTGAGCCGCAGCCGAGATCTTCATGTTGGCGGAACGACGGGTGTGAGTGCGGATACGACCCTGCTTTTGTTTAGGTACGGGCATAGTGACCTTCCTTATGAACTATCCAGTGTGGCGATTACGCGCAAGTAGCAATACTACCACAGTTTTACTCGTCAAGCTCGAGATTCTTCAATGCTGCAAATGGATTTTCCGTGGCAGCAGCCCATTCGGCCTCTGCCTGGGCGGCGCAATCGCATTGCTCGACGTTGAGATTGATGCCGCACGTGGGACATAGGCCGCGACAATCGGGCTTGCACAGGACAACGAACGGCGTATCCATGACGACCGCGTCGTTAATGGGCTCACCCAGATCGACGATGCGATCCTCGCCCAGCAACTCGTAGCCGTCTTCGTAGGCCTCGGGGTCCTCGGGCTCGTTAAAGAGATAGAATTCCTCAATCTCACCGGCAATATCAAACGAAGCGGACTCAAGGCAACGGTCGCACTCACCGGTTGCGTGAGCGCGGACCATACCCGTAAGCAGAACACCGGTGCCGGCATTGGTAAAGACCACGTCGTAGTCGATGCCGTCCTGCAGCTGGTACTCCTTCTCGCCCACCGTATAGGTGGCGACATCGACCTTGCCAGTCAGCGGATACGAGTCTCCGGGAAACTCGAGCTGCTCGGAAAGATCGACGGTAACGCTCGGGAACTCAGCCATTACCACTGACCATTCTGCTGGGCGGCACCCTCGTTAAGCTGCTGACGGCAACGGGTCACCGTACCGGTCAGGCTCTTGAGGTTTTCCTCGAGGTGCGTAAAGACCTGCTCGGCGTAGTCCTCGGCGGCATAGCGCGTCTCGCGTTCATACTGCTGGGCACGGTCGCGGATATCGTCGGCCTGCTGCTGCGCTAAGCGGACGATCTCCTGCTCACCGGCAATGGTGAGGGCCTGCTGCTGAGCATCGGCGATAATGGAATCGGCCTGAGCGGCGGCGGAGGCCATAAGCTCCTCGCGCTCCTTGAGAATACGGCGGGACTTCTGCCATTCCTCGGGATAGCTCATGCGGATCTCGTCGAGGATGTTAAAGAAGACGTCGGCGTCGATAACCTTCATCTGGGCATTCTTGCCGAACGGCGTCTTAGCCTCTTCGATGAGCCCCTCGAGCTCGTCGACAAGACTCACGATCCTGTCGCCAGGAAAATTCTCGCCCGGCATCCGGTCTCCTTTCATAGGTAACATATCATCGTGTTAGTTTACCACATGCCACCAGGCATTAAAAAACGTCACGAAAAGCGATGTTTGAGCGCCTTGACCACATTGGGCGGAACAAAATTAGAGACGTCGCTACCGAGCGAGGCAATCTGGCGAACCACCGAGCTCGAGATATAGCCGTACTGCGGCGCACTCATGACAAAGATGGACTCCAGCTCGTTATCCAAGCGGTAGTTGAGGTCGGCCTGCTGCAGCTCGTACTCAAAGTCGGTCATAGCACGCAGACCCTTGACCACGGCTCCTGCTCCCTGTTCGCGGGCAAAATCGACCAAGAGGCCGGTGAAGGGTAGCACCTCGACGCCGTCAATATCACCGAGCGCCTCACGGGCCAGCGCCACGCGCTCATCGAGCATAAAGGTGGTGCCGACGCCGTTTTTTCCCTGCGACTCGGCAACGGCCACGATCACGCTGGGAAAGATGCGGCGGGCACGGCGAATCACGTCGATGTGGCCAAACGTGATGGGATCGAAGGTGCCTGGGACGATTACGCGGTTAATGGTGTCACTCATGAGCATCCTCCGTGGGTGCGTCGCTATCGTTGCCATCATCCTCGCCGTTACCAAGCCAACGAAGCAGGTCGACCGAAGTTATTCCGTAGCGTTTCTCACGCACGATCTCAAAGCCTGCCGGATGCGCACCCGCATCGGCGGCAGCGTGCTCGAAGAGCGCATAGGCACCCGGTACCAGCAAGCCTTGCTGAGCTAGATTTTGTAGCAGCTCCTCGACCGGCTCAGCGCCAAAAGCATAGGGCGGGTCGAGCAGGACCAGGTCAAAGGGACCGCCCGGCACGCGGCCGCGCGAAGCGCTTGCCAGCACGTCGCCGCCCACCACACGCCAACGCGCACGGTCACGGCAGAGCGACTCGATATTCTTGGTAATCAGACGAGCAGCGTTGCGATCGATCTCGAACGTGGTGAGCGAGCGGGCACCACGCGAGAGCATCTCAATGCCCAAGGCACCGGAGCCGCCAAAGGCATCCAGCACGCGGACCTCGTCCAGATCGAAGTCGAATGTCGACATGACCATAGATGCGCACGCCTCGCGCACGCGATCGGTCGTGGGGCGGGTGACATCGCGACCACGGGGCTCCTCGATCTTACGACCGCGCCATTCGCCGCCGATGATTCTCATCCTCCGCTGACCTCCTTAAAGATGTGCCGATACCGCGTGGCGACCGCATCGCGCAAGGGACGCGTCGCCACGGAGTCAAGGTTGCAAGCATACCGCAAGAGCTCGACCGCGTCCAAATGGGCCCACTCGATCAATTCCTCGTCGGCATCGAGATCAACAAAGCGCAAAGTCACGCCGCCATGCTGGCGGTAACCCAGGATTTCACCCTCGTGGCGCAGACGCAGGTCCATCTGGGCGAGTGTAAAGCCGTCCGAGGTCTTCTCGAGCGACTGGAGGCGGTCCTGTGCCGCGGACGCGCCGCCGTTGCCCTTGGAGTGCGTCATGACCAGGCACGTACCCGACACGCTGCCGCGGCCCACGCGCCCGCGCAGCTGGTGCAAGGCCGCCAACCCAAAGCGCTCGCCATTCTCGATGACCATGACGGTGGCGTTGGGCACGTCGACGCCCACCTCGACCACCGTAGTCGAGACGAGCACATCGATCTCGCCACGCTTAAAGGCATCGATGACCCGGTCCTTCTCCCCCGACGGCATGCGACCATGAAGACGCTCGATGGTAAGCCCCGGTAATGCCAGACGAAGGCGATCGAGCTCGGTCGCCGTGTCATGCAACGGCACGGGCACGGTCACGCGGCCTTCGTCGTCGCGAGCAATGCCGGGTACGTCTTCGAGCTCATCGGCCGAATCGCTCGGCTCCACGAGCGGACAGATCACGTAGGCTTGTTGTCCCTTTTCGTGCGCCTCGCGAATGGCGCCATAGGCCAGGTCACGACTCGACTCGGTGAGGACGCGCGTCGTCACGCCGGCACCCGGAACGGGACGATGGCGGATGATGCTCGTATCTAGGTCGCCGTACACCGAAAGCGCCAGCGTGCGCGGAATCGGCGTTGCAGTCATGACCAGCAAGTCGGCACCCGGGCCCTTTGCGCGTAGAGCGTTACGCTGGCCCACGCCAAAGCGGTGCTGCTCGTCGATCACCACAAGCGACAAATGCTTGAACGTGACGTTCTCCGAAAGCACCGCATGGGTACCAAAGAGCACATCGAGCTCGCCAGACTGGAGTCGAGCATGAATCTGTTCACGCTCGGCCGCCGGCGTGGCGCCCGTCAAGAGCGCCCAGGTCACGCCAGCCTGCGAGAGCAAGGGGCCGGTCTTATCAGCATATTGACGCGCCAGCACGCCCGTGGGCGCCATAACGCACGCCTGGGTGCCGCTATCGGCCGCAACCGCCAACGCGCAGGCGGCAACGGCGGTCTTGCCGGTACCGACGTCGCCCAGCAGCAGACGGTTCATCACGCGACCGCCATCGCACATGTCGTGCAGGATGTCTTGGAACGCGCCCTCCTGCTCGTCGCTCAGCGAAAACGGCAGGGCCTGTTTAAGCGCAGTCAAATGCTCTCCCGCGGCATGCGCATAAGGCACCACGTCGACCATACCGCCATCGTTGCGCAGACGCAGTGCGAGCTGCAAGCAGAGACACTCCTCGTAGGCAAGACGACGGCGTGCGATGTCACGCTCGGCCATGCTCGAGGGAAAGTGGATCGAGCGCAGCGCACGGGCATTGCTCATGAGCTTCCGCTTTGCGCGCAGCGGCGCGGGAATGGGATCGAACGGATTGGCAGCCACTTCGAGCGCACCGCTCACGATACGGCGCATCCATGCCTGACTCACGCCGTCACTCACGTAGTGGACCGGCAAAATGGTACCCGCGGCACGCCCGTCCTCGAGCTTTTCAAAGTGGGGCGAGGCCATCTGCTTAAAACCGTAGGCAAACTCGACCTTGCCCATCACGGCCAGGCGATCGCCCCGCTTAAGCTGCTGGGCAATCCAGGGCTGGCGGAAAAAGGCGACCTGCAGCACGCCCGTGTCATCCACGAGCGACACCTCGGTCACCTGCATGCGCGGACGAGGCTGCTTTTGAACAATGCGATCGACCGTGGCAATGATGGTGCACACGGTGCCGATGGGTGCCATCTCGATGGACCATGAGCGGGTGAAGTCCAGATATCGATGCGGGATATGGAGAAGGAGGTCCCCCACCGTCCGAATTCCCAGACGGCGAAGGGCCTCCTCACGTTTACCCGAAACATATTTGAGTCGCGCGATATCCTCGTCGAGCGCATTGCTCTGGGCAAAGCGCTCCGAGACGCGCGGCACGGAGCACAGCTCGGACATGGGCAGATGCCTACTCGATCGAGAAGATCACGGGATAGAGCGGCTGCTCGCCACGATGGGCATCAATCTCCAGGTCGGGCTGAGCCTCCTCGATGGCGTCGACAATCTCCTGGAAGGCCTCGTCGGACAGCTCCTCGCCGGCCAGAATCGTCAGCGCGTCGCCCTCCTCTTCCTCCTGCATGCGGTTGATGCAGTCGAGCGTGACCTGCTTCACGTCCGCACCGACCACGTCGATGGAACCGGCAATGATACCCATGACGTCACCGGAGTGAATCGGCGAGCCGTCGGAGGCGCTGGAATCGCGCACGGCACGGGTGACCTCGCCATCACGGACCTCGCTGATGGCGTCGACCATGGCGGCAACGGCGTCCTCGAGCTCGGAATCGGGCAGGACCGCGAACAGCGCGGAGAAGGCCTGCGGGACGGTCTTGGTGGGAACGACGGCGACCTTCTTGTCGGTGCAGGCGGAGGCAGCGGCCTCGGCAGCCATGCGGATGTTGCCGTTGTTGGGCAGGATGATGACCGAGGTCGCGTTGACCTGGTCGACGGCGCCCAGCAGGTCGGCGGTCGAGGGATTCATGGTCTGGCCACCCGACACGATCACATCGACACCGAGGGACTTGAGGATGTCGGCCTCGCCAGACCCGGCCGCAACGGCAACAAAGCCCAGGGCCTTCGCGGGCTCGGCGGCCTTCTCCTGGTCCTCATGGATCTTAGCGGTACGGTCGTGGGCCTCCATCTCCATGTTGTGGATAAAGACCTCGTAGATCTGACCAAGCTGAAGCATGTGCTCAAGCACCAGGTTGGGGGTGTTGGAGTGCACATGGATCTTGTAGTCGGGATAGGCGCCCACGAGAAGCTCGCAGTCGCCCATGGAGCCCAGGAACTTCAGGCACTCGTCCTCGTCAAAGGGAGCGTCGGCCTTAAAGAGGAACTCGTTGCAGTAGCGGAACTCCGAGCCCTCCCAGTCGTCGTTGGCCTCGATCTCAACACGACCAAGGGCCGCGTCGCGGGCAGAGCCGGCAGAATCAAACGTGGCGGAGAAATCCTCAACAACGGTGCTGCGGCCAAGCGCGGCGGCAACAAAGTTCTCAAGGAAAATAGCAAAGCCGAAGGCGCCGGAGTCAACTACGCCGTTCTCCTTCAGAACGGGCAGCAGGTCGGGCGTGCGGGCGACAGACTGATATGCCTCGACGACGATAGCGTCGAGCGCGTCCTCGGCCGAGAACTTCTTCTTCTCGCACTCGTCGGCCTTGGTCGAGACATCGCGCAGCACCGTGAGGATCGTGCCCTCGATGGGCTTGCGGACGGCCTGGAAGGCGACCTTGACGGCTCGGCGGAACGCATAGGCGATGTTGGCGGACGTAATGGGCTCATCGGCAGAAACGAGACCCTCAGCCACACCGCGCAGGATCTGCGAGGTGATGACACCGGAGTTGCCGCGGGCGCCCATCAGGGAGCCATGGGTGATGGCGCCGGCGATGGCCTCCATGTCGGCGTCGGCGGGAAGAGCGGAGAGCTCCTTGGTCACCGAGGCGAGCGTGAGCGACATGTTGGTGCCGGTGTCACCGTCGGGCACGGGGAAGACGTTGAGCTTATTGATCTCCTCGGCCTTGTCGGAAACGGCAGCCGCAGCGATCGGAAAACAGGTGCGAATGGTCTTTGCAATCATGGGTATTTGAATCTCCGTTTTCGGATGCTAGTTCAGACGGCTCTTGAGCGCGTCGATATGGATGCCGATCTTAAGGCTGGCGGGATCGATCTGGGCGATCTCCTGCAGGGTGAAGGCAACGGAGCTCGAAAGATTGTGGCAGACGGACTTCATGTTGACGCCGTTCTCGAGCACGACGTGAAGATCGACCGCAAGGCCGTTCTCGTCGGCGGAGACAAGCACGCCCTTGCGGAGGCGCTGACCGGCAAGCAGGCGCACGCTCTCGGCGCCTTGGAGCTGCTCAGCCATACCGACGACGCCATAGCACGTCATCGCGGCATAACCGGCAATATCGGCAATAACGTCGTTCGAGACGCTCAGGCTGCCGTTAATGGTCTCAGACACAAGAATCTCCTTATCTGGTGCTCGCGGCACCATGTCGTGGGAGCAATCATTGCATTATTCTACAACGACCGCGCCATGTTGAGGTGGTGGGTCGCGGGATTACATCCTCGACACGAAATGTTGATATGGCAACGTTCGAGTCAAGTGGTCGCGGCAAAAAAAACCCGCCGCATAAGCGACGGGTTTTACAACCTGGCTCCCCGGGTAGGACTCGAACCTACAACAGCGCGGTTAACAGCCGCGTGCTCTACCATTGAGCTACCGAGGAATTAAAAAGCCCAGCGGAATGGGCTGAGAAATTCTGGCTCCCCGGGTAGGACTCGAACCTACAACAGCGCGGTTAACAGCCGCGTGCTCTACCATTGAGCTACCGAGGAATAGGTGCGTGCTCTCAAGCAACGAAATTTATTATACGGACGAATCAGCTCAGGGCAAGAACTTTTTTGAGAATTTTTCCGACCTAGTCGTTTAAGAACGTCCCCAACGACTACATGAAAGCGCCCCCGAGCGAATGTGCTTGAGGGCGCTTCTTGCTTGACTAGCTTTCGATGTAGTCCTTCAGCTTGCTACTGCGGCTAGGGTGGCGGAGCTTGGCCAAGGTCTTGGACTCGATCTGGCGGATACGCTCGCGCGTGACGCCAAACTCGCGGCCGACTTCCTCGAGCGTGCGGGGATGCCCGTCGACAAGGCCAAAGCGCAGCTCGATAACCTTGCGCTCACGATCGGCAAGCGAGTCGAGCACCTGGGTGAGCTGCTCCTGTAGCATGGAGAAGCTGGCGGCATCGGGAGGAACGATTGCCTGGGAGTCCTCGATGAAGTCGCCCAGCTGGGAATCCTCCTCCTCGCCGATAGGGGTCTCGAGCGACACGGGCTCCTGCGAGATCTTCTGGATCTCGCGGACGCGGTCGGCGCTCATGTCCATCTCGGCACCGATCTCCTCGGGGGTCGGGTCGCGACCCAGGTCCTGAAGGAGCTGGCGCTGCACGCGGACGAGCTTGTTGATGGTCTCGACCATATGCACGGGAATACGGATGGTACGGGCCTGGTCGGCGATAGCGCGCGTAATGGCCTGACGGATCCACCACGTGGCGTACGTGGAGAACTTGAAGCCCTTCTGGTAGTCGAACTTCTCGACGGCGCGAATCAGACCGAGGTTGCCCTCCTGAATCAGGTCAAGGAACAGCATGCCGCGGCCGACATAGCGCTTGGCGATGGAGACAACCAGACGCAGGTTTGCGCTGATGAGTGCCTGCTTGGCTTCGAGGCCGACGTTCTCAATGCGCGTAAGACGACGCATCTCGGCACGCGTGAGCTCGAGCTCACCGGCATCGGCAGCCTCGAGCTTCTCAGTGGCCTCAAGACCGGCCTCGATCTTCATGGCCAGATCGACCTCTTCGGAAGCGGTCAGCAGGTCGACCTTACCGATCTCCTTAAGGTACATACGAACCGGATCGCCGGTCAGCATCACCGTGGAGGCATCGATGCCACGCACGCGGGAGCGTGAACGGGACGTGCGCACGGTGCGCTTCTTCTTGCTCTTGGAAGAACCCATCTCGGCGTCGGCCTGACGGGCCATCTTGAGCTCGTGATCGTCGAGCGAGCCGGAATCGTGCTCGTCGTCGTCATCGAAATCGTCAGTATCGGTATCGTTATCGTCATCGTCGACGTCCATGGGGGCGTCGTCGTTTCCGCTCGCGGAGATAATCTGGATGCCGCTGTTGCGCAGCGCGGAATACACCGCGGTGAGCTGCTCGTCAGAAACATCGATATCCTTCAGGGCGACCTGAATCTCGTCCTCGGTTACCGAAGTCCTGTTTGAGCCGTTGCCCATGAGCTTTGCAACGTAGGATTCCAGCCCAGTACCCGTGCTCTCAGTCTTTTTTGGCACAGATTCTCCCTTCATAGTCCACAGGACTCAATACTTTAGCACACACATAGGCGTCTATACCCAAAAAGAGGACTGGATATAGGCGAGAATACGCTGGTTGACCACAACATCTAGGCCTGTTCGGTGCCCGCGGTCTCCAAACCGATCAAACGGAACGGGTCCGCCACGCCGCCGATAGACTTTTGCAGCTCGCGTTGACGCTGCGAATCCTGCGCGGCCTGCACGGTCAGCGCGCGACGGGCCTCATCATCGAGCGAACGGTCCTGGCGCAGCTTGGCCTGTGCGGCACGCATGCGGCGCTTGATGGTGTAGAGCTCGAGCGTATCAAGCATAAACACAATGTTCGTCTCAGTGGGGTGCTTGCTCGTCGCCGAGATGCGCCCGGCACTCACAAGCGTTGCCGCCTCAGGACACACCGAGCGCGCCGCATCCATGCAGGCTGCAGGATCGGTTCCCGGCGGCGTTGCCAGAACGGCCCATGCGATAGACTCGTGACGTGGGTCAACCCACTCGATAGAGCAGATACGGTCGGCATACGTGCGGAACAGGTCGGGGTAGCTCGTAAGCATCGTCAACAGCTCGCGCTCCCCTGCCAAGGACTTGCGTTCCAAATCGGTCAGGACCATAGGGGCCGAGGCGTCTGCCGGGCCAACGGCGGGCGCAGAGCCTATACCATCAGGCACATCGATTGGCGGCAGGTCGACGCCGACCTCTACGGGCGCGGCACCGTAGGCATCAAGCGGGACATAGTCGTACGGCTCTTCTTCGACCGGCGCGGACACCGGCGGCGTCGCGCCCGATGACCAAGCACCGCGAGCTGCCCCCTGCGAACCAGACGTCCGACCGCCCGCGCTACCAGAGCGCTCGAGTTGCGCCCGCTGGCGTTCATAGTTCTGCTCACGACGTCGTTCCGTATCCTCGCGCTTGGCGACATCGCGAAACACGCGGCCCGAGCTCGCACGCACTGTCTCCAGATCCAAACCCAACAGATCGGCAATCTGGATAAAGTACGTATCGATCATATAGCTATCGCGCAGCGGATAGATGAGCGTCAGCGCATCCTCCAGCGCCTTGGCGCGACCGCCCGGCGTGGTGATGTCGCTCGACTCCTGCAGCGAACGGTAGACAAAGTCCATGAGGGGCTCGGCAGCGTCGATGCGCGCCTGCAGCTCCTGTCCACCATGCGCCGTGATGAACTCCATGGGATCGTTGCCGTCAGGCAGCACCACGCAGCGCAGGTCCATCGAATCCTGCTCGATAAACTGAATCGCGCGACGGGCGGCCTTCTGGCCCGCGGCATCGCCGTCAAACATATACACGATGCGCTTGGCAAAGCGGGTGAGCGTCTTGACGTGATGCTCCGTGAGCGCGGTGCCCAGCGTAGCGACAACGTTTTTAATCCCCGCCTCCCAACAGGCGATGCAGTCGGTATAGCCCTCTACCACGATGGCGGTATCCTGAGCGACGATAAACTCCTTGGCCCAATTAAAGCCGTAGAGGTTTCGCTTTTTATGGAACACGCTCGTCTCGGCGGTGTTGAGGTACTTGGGTTGGCCGTCACCCATGATGCGACCGCCAAAGGCAATGTTGTGACCCTGTTCGTCAAAGATGGGAAACATCACGCGGTCGTAGAAGCGGTCGGCAAGCTGCCCGCGCCCGCGACTCACGGCAACGTTGGCGTCGATCATCTCCTGCAGGGTAAAACCCGCCTGGGACAGGTGCGACACCAGCGCGTTGCGGCCCGGTGCAAAGCCCAGGCAGTAGCGGCGGCAGACGTCGCCACCCATACCACGGCTGGCAAAGTACTCGCGTGGACGGCCATCCTTACCGCGCATAAGCATGGTGTGGTAGAACTGGGCGGTCTCGGCACACAGATCGTAGATGCGGGCACGCTTGGTACCGCGCTCGCGACGATCTCCGGTGTCATGCAGCTCAATACCCGCACGATCGGCCAAATAGCGGATTGACTCGGGAAAGCTCAGGTTCTCGCGCTTCATGATATAGGTGAAGACGTCGCCACCCTCGCCGCAGCCAAAACAATGCCACACCTGCGTGGCGGGGATAATGTGAAACGATGGGGTCTTTTCGCCATGAAAGGGGCAGCAGCCCCAAAACTCATGGCCGCGGGGCTTGAGCTCAACCGTTTCCTGCACGATGGCGACTAGGTCGGACGCAGCGCGTACTTGGTCTTTTTCCTCATCGCTAATCACGGATGCTCACCCCCTGCTCACCCAAGTTGTGACGAATGTCCTCGATATTACCCTCGACGGTCGCAATCAACTCATCCAACGAATCGAACACACGCGACGGACGCAGCCAGCGTGTAAACGCCAGCGAAACGGAAGCGCCGTACAGGTCGCCCGTATAACCAATTAAGTTAGCCTCGAGATGTGAAGATGCCGCATCGTCGGCATACGTCGGCGGCAGGCCGACGTTCACGGCAGCAGGCCATACGGTGTCATCGACGAGCACCAGGCCCTCGTACACGCCATCGGCAGGCACCTGAATGCCGTCGGGAACCTGCAGGTTTGCCGTGGGAAAGCCCATGCCAGAACCCTCATGACGGCCGCGAACAACACCGCCACGCAGCATATACGGGCGGCTGAGCAACTCAGCAGCAAGCTCCACATGGCCCTGTCCCAGCTCATGACGAATGCGGGTGGCGCAAATGGCCTCACCGCCCTCGCAAAGCAGGTCGTGACCATACACGTCAACGCCGTGCTCGGAACCCCAGGCGCGCATCTCGGCAACACCAGAAGCACCGCCGCGACCCAGCCTAAAGTCGCTGCCAACGCGAATCGAACGAATGTCGACCACGCGTGACAGCAGTGCGAGAAAACCGACATGGTCGAGTGCCGCAACCTCAGGCGTAAAGGGAACGGCCACCACCGCATCGACCCCGGTCTGAGCCAAGGCATGTAGACGGTCAGCCGTCGTCATCAATTTTTGAGCGGGCGAAGGGCTCACCACAACGTCCGGGTCGGGATCGAAAGTGACCACGACCGCCTTGCAGCCATGGGCACGGGCATCACGGACAAGCGCTTCGATGAGTTCCTGGTGTCCACGGTGCACACCATCGAACACGCCGATGGCAATCGATGCGGCACCCAAGTGCCCGCACTCATCAAACGCATCGGCAGTAACGATGCGAGCCTCGTCCGACTCGCCCGCGAAAAAGATACGCGCGAGCTCGCGAGCGGACAACATCATCGAACACCGCCGATTGCCTGCGGAAACACGTGCTCCATGACAAAGCGGCCACTCTCAATGCGGGCGAGCGCCTTGAGTCCCCCATCGAACACCAACGCAAAAGGCGACTTCGAGGTATCGAAATCGGCAAGCGCACGCTCAACAGGAATGCGTCGGCCGCAGAGCAGATCGTCGGCAAGATTGCCAGGCAAGTCAACACGCGTGGCGCCCAGGGCTGCAATGGGATCCAGGGCAAAGCCAGCCGCGGACTCCGGAGAAAGCTCCTCAACCGCATGACAAGCGCCAATGGAAACAACACCGGAGGCCGTGCGGCGCAGCGCAGAAATGTGCGCGGCGCTCTCGCAGGCGCGGCCCAAGTCGCGAGCGAGCGCACGGATATAGGTGCCCTTGCTCACCGAGAACGCCACGGTCCACACACACGTATCACCTTCGCCGCCCACGGCGATCAGGTCGGCGGCATAGACCTCGACGGGGCGCGGAGGTAGGTCCACCGCATTGCCCTCACGAGCAGACTTGTAGGCGCGAACGCCATTGACCGAGATAGCCGAAAACGCCGGCGGCACCTGCATCTGCGGACCCAGCATAGCGGCCAGGCGCTCACGGGCATAGGCAGGATCGCGGAGCTCGTTGGCAACAGCCACCGTGCGGACCGCCTCGCCCTCCGCATCATCGGTATTGGTCTCGGCGCCAAACGAGATGTCGGCGACATAGCTTTTGGTATCGAGCGTGAGCATGCCCAGCAGACGGGTGGCCTGGCCCACACCCACCACCATGACACCCGATGCCATGGGGTCGAGCGTGCCGGCATGGCCGACGCGCCGCTCATGGAGGGCGCGCCGGCATTGCGAAACCACATCGTGGGACGTGCAGCCCACCGGCTTATCGACGGCGAGCAGCATATTCAGTTGAGAAGGCGTACGACGAGCCATGTACCATCCAAAAAGTTAAAGCTCGACGGTCACCGAAGCGGGATCCTCCCCTACCAGTTCGGCCAGCATGGGAAGTGCCACGGTGAGCGTCTCGAGAATCGTTCCGTTGTTGGAGAAACCGGCGGCAGCAGGATGTCCGCCTCCGCCAAAGGCAGCAGCGATCTCGGACACGTTGAGGTCACCCTTGGAGCGCAGGTTGCCGCGCACCTTGGTATCGCCCTCAATGCCCTTCAGGAACAGGCAGACCTCGACGCCCATCACCGAGCGCACCACGTCAACCAGACCGTCGCACTCATCCGAGGTGACACCGCACGCCTCAAGGTCACTCTGGTACGCGTAGCTATACGCGACGCGCCCGTGGGCCACCGTCTTAATGCGGCCCATAACGATGGACTTGAGGTGCAAAAACTCAACGCGCATGCTCTGGTAGACCTCGAGTGCCACACGCGCCGGATCGGCACCGTGGGCAACCAGACGCGAGGCTGCATGGAACGCGGCGGCGTCGGCGTTTTGGTACTGAAAACGGCCGGTATCGGTAACCAAGCCACACAGCAGGCAGGTTGCAACGCCATCACGTGCGACAATGCCGCAATTGTCCAAGAAGCGGTCGATGATCATGGCGCAGGCTGCAGCTTCGACGCGCCTCAGGCTGAGCTCGGCAAACTCCTCGCGCGCCGGATGGTGATCGAAGCACACCACATGCTTGGAGCGACGAAGCACCTCGGCGGAATTATTGAGACGCTCGACGACCGGTACGTCCACCGAGATGAACAGGTCAGGATTGCCGGTGTACGCAGATGCCGGCACCAGGCGATCGGAGCCTTCCATAAAGCGGTAGATACGCGGAACCGGGTCATCGTCTGCCAACAGCAGCGCAATGTCCTTGTTGGGAAAAAACTTCATGAGCGAAAGGCCCAGACCCAACACGGAGCCCAGGGCGTCGCCATCGGGAGAAGTATGTCCCGAAATCGCAATGGAGGACGCACCCTCGATGAGCTCGAGGATGCGCCGCTGAATATCTGCAGACTCGCACGAGGCGAGGTCGGCGGAATTAGTCATCTAAAGCTGCCTCCTGGGCGGCATCCGCTATCGGATAGCCGTCCTCGTCCTTTTCGATCGCAAGCGTGGCGGGAACGTTTTCCAGCGCACGCGTGATGCGCTCGGCCTCATCGGTCGAGCGATCGATGCGAAAATCGAGCTCGGGCGTAACACGCCAATCGAGCGAGCGAGCCAACAGGCTGCGAATACGGCCCTTGGCGCTAGCGAGCGCCTCCATGACCTCGTCGTAGCGGCTCGCATCGCACGACACGTACACACGCGCGAACGAACGGTCCACCGCGACCTCGACCGCGGTCAAAGTAACCAGGTCGAGACGCGGATCGGAAACCTCAAAGAGCAGGATATAACCAAGCTTCTCGCGAAGCTGCTCGCCCAGACGGCGGGTTGCCTGCGTTTGCTTCATAGCGCTACCCCCTACTCGGTACGGGCAACCTGGTCGATGCGGTAACCCTCGATCTGGTCGCCGGGCTTGATGTCCTGGAAGTTCTCCAGGCCAATGCCGCCCTCGGAACCGCTCTTGAGGCTCTTGGCCTCGTCCTTGTAGTGGCGCATCGAGGCGATCTTGCCGTTGAAGACCACGATGCCGTCGCGCACCAGACGCACGGAATCGGTCGCGGCGATCTCGCCCTCTTCGACACGGACACCGGCGGCGATACCGACTTTGGGCACCTTGAAGGTGTCCAGGACGGTCGCGGTACCCGTGGAGACCTCGACCTCGGTGGGCTTAAGCATGCCGATACGGGCAGCGTCGAGTTCCTCGAGGCACTTGTAGATGACGTCGTAGCAACGGATCTCGACGCCCTCACGCTCGGCGGCGGAGCGGGCCTTACCGTCGGGACGGACGCCAAAGCCGATGATGATGGCGTTGGAGGCGTCGGCCAGGACGACGTCGGTCTCGTTGATGGCACCAACGGCGGAGTGGATCGTGTTGATGCGAACCTCGGACTGATCCATCTTGTCGAGCGAATCCTGAAGGGCCTCGATGGAACCCTGGACGTCGGCCTTGATGATCAGGTTGAGCTCCTTGACCTCGGCGTCGGCAATGGTCTCGAAGAGGTTCTCGAGCGTGACGTGCTTGACGCGGCTCTGCTCCTCGATACGGGCCTTGAGCGAACGCTCGTCGGCAAGGGCGCGAGCCTCGCGCTCGTCCTCGAACACGCGGAACTCGTCACCGGCGTTGGGCACGGACTGCAGGCCCAGGATCTCGACGGCGTCGGAGGGACCGGCCTCGGTGACGGCGCGGCCCTTGGGGTCGAGCATGGCGCGGACGCGGCCGTAGGTGAGGCCGGCGACCAGCGTATCGCCCACGTGCAGGGTACCGCGGGTCACGAGCACGGTAGCGACCGAGCCGCGGCCCTTGTCGAGCTTGGCCTCGAGGACGTTGCCGGAGGCAAAGGTGTCCGGGTTGGCCTTGAGCTCGAGCACATCTGCCTGGAGCAGCACGGTCTCCAGAAGGTCGTCGATACCGATCTTCTGCTTCGCCGAGATGTTGACGAACATGTTCTGTCCGCCCCACTCCTCGGGGATGACACCGTACTCGGTGAGCTCCTGGCGCACGCGGTCAGGGTTGGCGCCGGGCTTATCGATCTTGTTGACGGCAACGACGATGGGAACGCCGGCGGCCTTGGCGTGGTTGATCGACTCGACGGTCTGGGGCATGACGCCGTCGTCGGCAGCCACGATTAGAATGACGATATCGGTCACCTTGGCACCACGGGCACGCATGGCCGTAAAGGTGGCGTGACCCGGGGTATCGATGAAGGTGATCTTGCGGTCGTTGATCATAACCTGCGAAGCGCCGATTGCCTGGGTAATGCCGCCCGCCTCGCCGGCAGCGACACCGGTGTGACGGATGGCGTCGAGGAGGCTCGTCTTGCCGTGGTCGACGTGGCCCATGACGGTGACGACCGGGGCGCGCGGCTTAAGGTCGGCGGGATCGTCGTAGAACGAGAAGGTGTTCTCCTCCTCGGGGGTGATGATCTTGATCTGACGGCCCAGGTCGTCGGCAACGAGCTCGACGAGGTCGTCGGACATGGACTGCGTCATGGTGAGCGGCGTGCCCAGCAGGAACAGGCGCTTGATGATGTCGTTGGCCGGAACGTCGAGCGCCTCGGCGAGCTCCTGGACGGTAACGCCCTGGGAGACCTTGATGGCGTCGAGCTCCTCGGGGTTCACGCCCTGGGCCAAAGCCTCCTCTATCTTGCGCTCCTCCTGAGCCTTGGCAGCCTCGCGCTCGCGCTTCTCTTTGCGCTTCTTGCGGCGACCGGTGGACTCGCGAGAGGCCTCCTCGACGGCGGCACGAGCCTCCTCGAGCACCTTCTCGCGGCTGTACTCCTCGGCCTCGCGAGCCATGCGGCTATAGTGGTCCCCTTCGTTGCTGTGACCGCCCTTGCGCTTCTTGCCCTTGCCCTGCTTATCGGGGTTGGGGAAGTCCATGCCGGCAGCGACGTTGTTGCTGGCGTTGGTGCGATGGCTGTGCGGACGGCTCTCGGAGGCGTTGCGCTCGGAGTTGTTGTCGGAGCCGTTACGATCGTTACGGCGGCCACCGCGGCGGTCGTTGTTGCCGCCACGACGGTTACCGCGCTCGGCGGCGCGCTCGGCCTTGGCCTTGTCCTCGGCGTCCTTCTTCTCCTTGAGCACGGTCTCCTGTGCGGCGATCTGATCGAGCAGCGAACGGAAGCGCGAACCGGAGTCGGAAGCGGGAACGGCGCGGCGCTGGGCCTCGCGGGCAGCCTCCTCCTTCTCGCGGGCAAGGCGCTCCTGCTCGGCCTTCTTCTTGGCCTCGGCCTCGGCGCGGGCAGCCTCCTCGGCAGCCTGGGCTGCGGCAAACTGGCGGCGCTCCTCCTCGCGTGCCTTCTCGGCGGCGATGCGCTCGCGCTCGGCCTCGGCGGCGCGTGCGGCCTCCTCGGCGGCAGCTGCCTGCTCCTCGGCCTGCTTGGCGGCCTCGACTTCCTGAGCGCGAGCCTCGATCACCGAGGCGAGCTGCTTGCGGACCATGGCAACGTAGGCGTCCTCCAGGGTGGAGGAAGCGGACTTAGCGGGAATCTTCATATCGGCGAGATGACCCATCAGTTCCTTGGAGGTCATGCCGAACTCTTTGGCCAGGGTGGACACACGGACTTTTGCCATATGACTTCACCTACCCTTTCTGGCACCTTGGGTGCCTAGAGACTGAACGAGCGTGGGAGATGCGCCGGGACCTGCCCGGCGCGACCGCGCGCTAGATCAGGTCCTCCGCATCATCGAAGGCGTCGGTGTCGTGGACACCGCAGAAACGGGAGCCGGGACGAGCCTGGTTGCGGCACTGGATGCCGTCCTCGGACACGTACTCGCAGCGGCGGACGTCCTCGTCCTCCTCGTCACCGATCAGGTCGGCGGCGGGCTCCTCGTGAACGGGAACGTTCTTGAGGATGTCGGCGGCAAGCGTCTCGGACTTGATGTCGATGTGCCAGCCGGTCAGGCGCGCGGCGAGGCGGGCGTTCTGGCCCTCCTTGCCGATGGCGAGGGACAGCTGGTCGTCGGGGACGATGACGCCGGCGTAGGCCTTCTCCTCGTCGATGAGGACGCGGGTGACCTTAGCGGGCGACAGGGCGTTGGCGACGTAGACGGCAGGATCGGCATCCCACAGGATGACGTCGACGCGCTCGCCACGGAGCTCGCCCACGACAGCGCGAACACGGCTGCCCTTGGGGCCGACGCAGGCGCCCACGGGATCCAGACGGTCGTCGAGCGAGTGGACGGCAACCTTGGAACGCTGGCCGGGCTCGCGGGCGATCGACTTGATCTGGACGGTACCCTCATAGATCTCGGGCACCTCCTGCTCAAACAGACGACGCATGAGCTCGGGGTGGGTACGGGAGATGACAATCGGCGGACGGCTGTGCTCGCCACGAACCGGCTGCAGGTTGGAGTTGGGGTCGCGAACGTCGATGATCACGGCCTTGATATGCTGGTTGTGCAGGTAGCGCTCGCCCATCGGACGCTCGTTGCGCTCGTTCTCGTAACGGCGCTGATCGAAGTGCGGCAACTCGGCCTCGACGCCTTCACGAATCTTGACGATCGTGAAGTCGGGCGTGGACTGCAGCACGGTACCGCTGATGAGGTCACCGATGCGGCCGGAGAACTCCTCGTAGATCTGCTCGCGGGCGGAGTTACGCACGATGGCGTTGATCTCGGCCTTGGCGTGCTGGGCAGCGATGCGGCTCGTGTTCTTGGGGGTGACGTCGATCTCCTCGAACTCGGTGAAGTTGCCCTCCTCGTCCATGGAATCGTCGATCGGCTCCAGGCGGTAGACGTAGATCTTGCCGGTGGTGCGGTCGATGGTCACCTTGGCGCCCCACTCAAGATGCAGGATCTCGGCATAGCTCTTGGCGAGCGACTGCTCCAGGCGGTCGATCAGGTAGAGCTGGTCGATGTGCTTCTCCTGGCAAAGCTCCATCAGGGCGGACATCATGTCGGATGCTGCCATCTTACTTTCCTTCCTTCGCGGGCTTGAAGTCGTAGGTAGGCTTCAACTTGCACTTTTTAACATCAGAAAAATCGAGGGTAACGGACTCGCCGTCCTCGAGCTCGAGGGTCACGTCGGTCTCGGTCGCAGCGGCAATCTTGCCGGCGTACTTGCGACGGCCCTCGGTGGCAGTGGAGGTGAGCTCGCAGTTTTCGCCCACAAAGCGGGCAAAGTCACTCGGGCGGCGCAGCGGGCGCGCCATACCCGGGCTCGACACCTCGAGCGTATAGCTCGAAGAGATGGGGTCGAGCTCCTCAATCACATCGCCGACCCACTTGGTGTTGGCCGTGACGTCGTTGAGCGACAGGCTCTGACCCTCGGCACCCTCGATACGCACGCGCACGCAGGGGGCCTTGGTGGCACCCACGAGCTCGACGTCGACGATGTCGATATCGTGCTGGGGAGCGACGGCCTCGAGCGCGTCGATGATCGCCTGCTCGGTCTTGGTCTTGACCATTGCGGCACCTCCATCCATACAAAAAAGAAGCGGGGCCGAAACCCCACTTCTTTCAATTACAACTTCATTTGCAAGCAAACTATACCAATAGCTGCGGAAACGTGCAAGCACAGTACGAATCTGCAGGTCAGCGTGCGCACAGCTTCTCCACAAGAATAGGACAATTGGTCGAGGAACCCCATGCGGCGCACCCTCAACAGCCCCAAAACGGGCCATGCGTCCCATTCCACAGGCCCGTTCGGACCCCAAGGGCATTCCTCCCCGAGCCCCTATCGATCAGACTTACGCTAAGGGGCATTCTGCAACAAGCCAGCCAGCAAGTCGCGCAACGACGAACCTTTCCAAATCCTCTACGGCAAGGAGGCACACATGAAACGTCTAGGCACCCCCTGCATAACTGCGCTCGCCATCGCAACGTGCTCGTTGGCCCTCGTGGGCTGCGGCAACACGAATGGCAAAACCGGAACATGCGAACCGAATCCTGGCAGCACCAAAGCCATCGAGAAAACGACGCCATCGGAGAGCTTCGACAAAATTAACGAAGACATCGTCGATCCCCAGGGACTGGGTCCCGACCCCCAAGAACAGTTCCCCATCGACCTTGAGGCAGACGAGAACGTCCATGTTACCTGCGTGGGCAAGGACACCGACGGCTACGGCGATGCCGTGCTGGTCTTTGCGGTGACAAACAACACCGATGTCGACATGATGTTTGGCGATGTCGATGCTTATGCCTACGTCAACGGTGTCGTCCGCGACGTGCGCATGCGCCAGCCTGTCGCCGCAGGCGAAGAAACGACCGCGATGCTCACCTTTGTAGGCACCTTCGACGATCCGGACTTTGACGTGAACAACGACCTCAACGACATCTACCTTAATATCTGGATGTTCGAGGAGCAAACCGGCAACGTCTACTTTAGGGACTTGGTACACATTCCGTAGAGGGTGACGCTCGGCACAAGCCAAGCAGGGCATATAACGCAAAACGAGGGACGACCCAATCGGATCGCCCCTCGTCTTTAACACGTCAACAATGCGCGCGGCGTTTACTTAACCACCAGGTTGACAAGCTTGCCGGGCACGCAGATGGCCTTGACGACCGTCTTGCCCTCGGTCCACTTAGCGACAGCGGCCTCGGCGGCAGCCTGCATTTCCTCGTTGGAGGCATCGCGAGCCACGTCGATGCGGCCACGGACCTTGCCGAGCACCTGGACGACGATCTGCACCGTGTCCTCGATGGACTCGGCCAGGTCGAACTCAGGCCAGGCGGCGGTGTAGGCGTTGCCCTCGCAGCCGAGCGCCTCGTGCCACAGCTCGTCGGCCCAGAACGGGCAGATGGGGGCAAGGACGCTCACGATATCCTTAGCCACGCCGTAGCACAGCGCCTTGTCACGGGAAGCGCCCTCAGTTGCGTTGAGGTAGGCGCTCGCCGCGTTGACAAGCTCCATGACGGCCGAGATCGCGGTGTTGAACTGGCCGCGATCGAAGTCCTCGGTGCACTTGGCAATGGTGCGGTGACGCTCGCGGTAGAGCTTCATCGCAACCTCGTCGAGCACGGACTTGTCGAAGGCCACGTTGGCATCGCCGGACTGGACGAGCTGCCACACGATACGCCAGGCGCGCTTGATAAAGCGGTTGGCGCCCTCGACGGCCTTGGGATCCCAGTCGAAGTCCTTCTCGGGCGGGGCGATAAACAGGATCGCCAGACGCATGGTGTCGGCGCCGTAGGGCTCGATGACCGAACTCGGGGGCACGACGTTGCCCTTGGACTTGGACATGGTGTCGCCGTTCTCGTCCTTGACCATGCCCTGGCACAGCAGGTTGGTAAAGGGCTCGTCAACGCTCAACAGGCCCAGGTCGCGCAGCGCCTTGGTAAAGAAGCGGCTGTAGAGCAGGTGCAGAATGGCGTGCTCAATGCCACCGATGTAGTTATCGACGGGCATCCAACGGTCTGCCGCCTCGCGGGAGAAGGGCAGCTCGGTGTTGTGCGGGTCGGTATAGCGCAGGTAATACCAGCTGGAGCAGGTGAAGGTGTCCATGGTATCGGTCTCGCGCTTGGCCGGGCGGCCGCAGACCGGGCAGGTGGTCTCGTAGAACTCCTTGCACTCGGCGAGGGTCTCGCCGGCGCCCAGGTCCAGGTTCTCGGGCAGCGTCACCGGCAGCTGGTCCTCGGGTACGGGGACGATGCCGCAGTGCTCGCAGTGGATGGCCGGGATGGGGTTGCCCCAATAGCGCTGACGGGAAATGAGCCAATCGCGCAGACGGAACTCGACCTTGCGACGACCGCAGCCCATGGCCTCGAGGTCGGCCACGATCGCAGCCTCGCCCTCGGAGTGCTTGCCGCCGCGCATGCCGGTGTACTTGCCGGACTGGACGAGCGTGCCCTCGGCAGCGTGGGCGCAATCCCAGTCGACGGTCTCGGCATGGAAGGTATCGATGGTCTCACCGTTAGCCTCGACGGCTGCGCGGTCGTCATCGTCCAGGATGATCGGCACGATCGGCAGGTCATACTTGCGGGCAAACTCAAAATCGCGCTGGTCGCCGCAGGGAACGGCCATGACAGCGCCGGTGCCGTAGTCGGCAACAACATAATCGGCAACCCACACGGGGACCTTCTCGCCGTTGACCGGGTTCACCACGTAGCGGCCGGTAAAGGCACCGTGCTTCTCGAGGGTGCCCTGGGCACGCTCGACGGCGGAGATATGCTTGGAGTCCTCGACGATCTTGGTCACGGCCTCCTCGTACTCCGTGCCCTCGACGAGCTCGTGCAGACGAGCGTACTCGGGAGCCAAGACAAAGAAGGAGACACCAAAGAGCGTGTCGGCTCGCGTGGTGAAGACGGTGATCTTACCCTCGTCGCCCTCGATGGGCTCGCCATCCTTGTCGCACAGGGTAAAGTCGACCTCGGCGCCCTCGGAACGACCGATCCAGTTGGCCTGCATCTGCTTGACGCGCTCGGGCCAGCCGGGGAGCTTCTCCAGGTCGTCGAGCAGCTCCTGGGAGTACTCGGTAATCTTGAAGTACCACTGCTCCAGGTCGCGCTTCTCGGGCTCGGTGCCGCAGCGCCAGCACTTGCCCTCGGTGACCTGCTCGTTGGCCAGAACGGTCTTGCAGTTAGGACACCAGTTGACCGGGTTCTTCTTGCGGTAGACCAGGCCCTTTTCCCACAGCTTCTCAAAGATCCACTGACCCCAGCGGTAGTAGTCGGGGCTACAGGTCTTGACCATGCGATCCAGATCGTAGGAGAAGCCCATGCGCTTCATCGTGGCGAGAGCCTGGTCCATGTTCTTATACGTCCAGGCGGCAGCCTGCGTGTTGTGCTTGATGGCGGCGTTCTCGGCAGGCAGGCCAAAGGCATCGAAGCCGATGGGGTGAAGCACGTCGTAGCCGCGCATGCGGGCCTGACGGGCCATGGCATCGCCGATGGTGTAGTTGCGCGCGTGGCCCATGTGCAGGTCGCCCGACGGATACGGGAACATCTCGAGCACGTACTTCTTGGGCTTGCTGGCGTCGGTGTCGACGGCAAAGAGGTTGGAGTCCTCCCAGGCCTTCATCCACCTGGACTCAATGGCCTGCGCGTCGTAGGCAGGGATCTCGTCCTTATGATCTGTGCAATCGCACATATCAGCTCCTTTTAACTTGATTGGGGCCGGTCGGCTAGGCTTTGCTCGCTGCTGCGGACAGTCCTGCTCGCACGAAGGCCACATTAAGTGGCCTTCGGCTCGTGCGGAACTTGCAGCGAGCAAAGCCTAGCCGCCCGACCCTAGGGTTAACTTGGATGATTCTAGCAAATACAACAAGCGAGATGCCTGCGACTTGCGGGCATCTCGCTTTATCTAAATAACGTGGCTGAGAATCAACCTTTGATATGCAGCTCTTACCTTATCGATAGGAAACGCTCTGCTGAGAATCCTTCACGACTACGTCGTGGGCGCCGCCTTCGACGATGGAGGTAGAGCTGACCAGGGTCAGGCGTGCCTTTTCCTGGAGCTCGGGGATCGAGAGGGCGCCGCAGTTGCACATCGTGGACTTGACCTTGTAGAGCGTGCCGCCCACACCGTCCTTGAGGGAGCCGGCGTAGGGAACGTAGGAATCGACGCCCTCGACGAAGCTGAGCTTCGCGGCGCCGCCCAGGTCGTAGCGCTGCCAGTTGCGGGCACGCGCAGAACCCTCGCCCCAGTACTCCTTCATGTACTGACCGTTCACATTGACACGCTCGGTCGGGCTCTCGTCAAAGCGGGCGAAGTAACGGCCCAGCATCATAAAGTCGGCGCCCATGGCAAGGGCGAGCGTCATGTGGTAGTCGTAGACGATGCCGCCGTCGGAGCACACGGGCACGTAAACACCGGTCTCCTCGTAGTACTCGTCGCGAGCGCGGCAGACGTCAATCAGCGCGGTGGCCTGGCCACGGCCGATGCCCTTGGTCTCGCGGGTAATGCAGATGGAACCGCCGCCGATACCGACCTTAATGAAGTCGGCACCGCAGTCGGCCAGGAAGCGGAAGCCCTCGGCGTCGACGACGTTACCGGCACCGACCTTGACGTCCTCGCCGTAGTTGGCGCGGATCCACTCAATGGTGCGCTTCTGCCACTCGCTGAAGCCCTCGGAGGAGTCGATGCACAGAACGTCGGCACCGGCCTCGATGAGCAGCGGCACGCGCTCGGCATAGTCGCGGGTGTTGATACCGGCGCCGACCATGTAGCGCTTGTCGTTATCGAGCAACTCGTTGGGGTTGGTCTTGTGGCTGTCGTAGTCCTTGCGGAAGACGATGCCCATGAGGTGATCATTGTCGTCGACGATAGGCAGAGCGTTGAGCTTGTTGTCCCAAATGACGTCGTTGGCAACCTTGAGGCTGATGTTCTTGTCGCCCACGATGAGCTGCTCACGCGGGGTCATGAACTCGGAGACCTTCTTCTGGTGGTCATCGCGGCTGGGACGATAGTCACGGCTGGTGACGATGCCCAGGAGCTTGCCCTTGGGAGTGCCGTCGTCGGTGACCGGCATGGTGGAGTGACCGGTCTTCTCCTTGAGCTCGATGACCTGCTCCATGGTCATGTCGGGGGTCAGCGTGGAATCGGACTGAACGAAGCCGGCCTTGTGATCCTTGACGGCCTTGACCATAGCGGCCTCAGACTCGGCGCTCTGGGAACCGTAAATGAAGGACAGGCCACCCTCGGTAGCGAGCGCGACACCCATGTCGACGCCCGAGACGGACTGCATGATGGCGGAAACCATGGGGATGTTCAGGGTGATTGCCGGCTTCTCACCGCGCTTAAAGCGGGTTAGCGGCGTCTTAAGCGAGACGTTGTTGGGGATGCACTGCGAGGACGAGTAACCAGGGACCAGCAGATACTCCGAAAACGTGTGGGACTCACCGGGAAAGAACGTAGCCATGTTTCTCCTTTTTCCATGCGACCGGTCGGCTGCAGGCCTCGTAGGACCCAGCCCAACCTTGGGCGCCCAATACTGGGGAAGTATCTTAACGCACTTTGACTGCTACAATGCATGATTTAAGAAGAGCACACGAGGGTTTGACGCAGGCTTTGCGTTTGCCCAGCAAACACTTTAGCGGGAAGACGTGGAGCACATGGTGTACAAGACGACGGCAAAGTTGGTCATTCAAGCGTGCGACAAAGATCTGCCGGGCGTGTTCGGCCACGGCTGCGTCTTGCTGCTGCAGGGTATTGCCCGGGAGCACTCGCTCAACCGCGCCGCCAAAAGCATGGGCATGGCGTATTCCAAGGCATGGCGCATCGTAAACGAGGCTGAAGGGCAGCTGGGCTGCAAGCTCATTGAGCGCGACGGCGCCCGCGGATCATCGCTCACCCCCGCCGGCGAGCGGGCCATAGCGGTCTACGAGGAGCTGCAGGCCGACATCAACAACGTCATCGCCACCAAAGCAAACGACCTCATCGCCAGCATCAAAAAGTAGCTAATTTGCGGAGGGCGTTGTCTAGGACGGACGCTACGACCAGGGGATTGTCGGTGCCGGCGAAGAGGCGGATGGTTCCCACCTGCTTGCCGCGTGGGGCCGAAAGGCGTGTCGTTGCGCCGCCGGCGGGCGACGTGCGGAACTCCCCCGGCAATGTGTCGAACAGCTCACCCGCACTTCGCTCGATAAGGTCAAACTCTACTGCCGGGCCAAAACCGTGCTCCAGGATGCCGGTCGCGATGGCATGGTCGGGATGCGAGGTCAGCCCGGGATAGCGCACGTTGCGTACCATCTCGTTGGCGGCAAGATACTCGGCCAGCGCACGGGCACGGTCGAAGTGCGCCTGCATGCGAGCATCGAGCGAGGACAGCCCGCGTTCCAGCACGTCGGTCTCCTCAGCAGACAGGTCAAGCGCAGACGCACCACAGTCCGCAAGCAACGCGTGCGCGCACTCTGCGGCGGCATCCACGCGATGGCGCTTAAGCTGCGAGCGCGCCACCGAAGCGGCGACGAGCTTGCGCGGCGCAACGCCGGCACACACGCGGTCGAGCGCCTCGAGCGAAAGCACGGCGCCCAGACGCAGCGGGTTGCACCCAAAGACGCCCGACACAGTGTTATCAACCACAAGCAGCGCATGCGACTCACGAGCCGCGCGGCCCAGAGCGCGAAGATCGGGCACACGCAGACCAAACCCGCCGATGGAGTTGACGAACCACCACAGGTGCGGCCCCTCGCCATCAAACGAAGCATCAAAGCCCTCGGACGTAGCAGCAAACGTCGCAGCCGCGGGCTCCCCCACCAGCGCAACATCGCAGCCATCAAAGCCGCAAGCAAACGCATCGGCAAAGTCGTCCGCAAAGGCCACCAAGCGATCGCCGGGCTGCACAATCCCCAGCATCGACAGCGCCGCCGGCACATGCGAGGCCGCAACAAGACACGTTTCACGTGCGCCGGCCCTTACGGCCCAGGTCTCTTCAAGCTGCTGCACGTCCACGCGACACCGCCCCTTAAATAAAACTGAACCAAACTAGCCGTGATATTCGCCGTTGTACTGAATGAGCGTCAGGTCCTCAACGCCATCGAGCGCGCGAATGGCGTCCGCATAGGGCATATCCACACCGTCCGAGAACACCTCGACAGCCATCTCGACCTTGTCACCGCGCATGGTCTTAGACTTGACGGTGAACTTGGTGCGCCCAAATGCGCGCACGATATCGTCGCCAGTAGTCTGGCCCGTGTAGTGGATGACCATCATGTACACGCGCGCCTTGTCCTGGCGGCTCGCAAAGCCGGCAATCATCACCACAATCACCACTGCCGTAAGCCCCACGAGCGCGTACATGCCGGCGCCTGCCGCAATGCCTGTGGTAATGGCCCAAAAAAGATACAGCAGGTCGAGCGGGTCCTTAACCGCCGTACGATAGCGGACGATTGACAGAGCACCGACCATACCGAGCGAGATGACCACGTTGGTCGAAATCGCGAGCGTGACCATGCAGGTGAGCACGCACATGCCCACAAGCGTCACGGCAAAGCTGCGCGAATACACCACGCCGGTAAAAAAGCGCTTGTACACGTAATAGATCAGGACGCCCATGGCGAGCGCCACGAGCAGCGAAAGGCCAATCTTGGCAGGGTCGACCTGGCCAAACGCCTCCAAGACGGAGTTCTTAAAAAAGTCCCTGGTGCTCATGGTCTAAATATCCCCTCGGTTCTCAAAATCCGATTCCCAGTAATTAAATCCGCGCAGGTAGGCGGTCTTTTCGTAACACAGGCAGTACTTGGAGACCGCCGTAAGCTCGGCCGCGCCCGGAGGCACCATATCGCGCACCAGCTGCGGACAAAACTCTGTAAACTTGACCTCCATCACCAGCTTGCCGGGCTCCAGGACTGGCAGCGCGGGCAAGGTCGCGTCAAAGATGTCAAAACTTCCCACCGCGGCACGCACGTTCATGTCAAACGTAATGCGCACAGTGCCCTCATCCATCACCCACGGCTCGCGCTCGTAGTCCACGATGGTCCTCGGGCGCATCATGTTGCAGATGCACTCGATGTAGAACTCGCGACAGAGCGGATAGGGGCTCCTCAGCAAAAAGTCGTAGTCGCCAGCCAGAATCTGCTCAAACTCACCGCGCGTAAGTGGCGCATCCTCCTTGTAAATCCAGCTGCCGTACTTCTTTTTGCGCTCGAGCTTAATCACCTTGTCGCTGCCGTTATAGATGCGCACGCGATACTTTTTGCGCATGAGAATACCGGCGTCTTTTTCCTCGTAGGCCGAGTTACAGTAGTCGTCAAAATACAGGCTGCGAATAGTGTAACCGCCCGCCCGCGCATGCTTGTCCAGCTTAAACACCGGCGCCATGCGGCAGGCAAGCGCGGCGTGCTCGCCCTCGTTAATGAGATATTTGAGCTCGTGGCGGTAACGCTCCTGCGTGGCACGCACAGGCGGTGCCGCCAGGCGCTCAAGCAGCGCGCTAGCCCTCCTCATACGTATCCTCCACGACCTTACCGCCGTCTTGCACGTAAAAACACTTCATGCCGTAGTGCTTGCCGTCGTCGGTCACATAGTAGTCAAACGCATCTTGCGTATAGCCGTCGGAGTTGGTGGCACGCACGCGCACAAAATACTGGCCGGTATCGGGCGCATCGCAGGTCACCTCGGGAAGCAGCACATCCTCGGCCTTAAAGACCACGTCGCTTATGGCATAGTCGCGCGCAAGCTCAACGGTGTAGCGAATGTCGCGCGCCTCAAAATCGTAGGACGCATCCCAGTTAATGCGCAGCTTGCCGTTATCGATCTGCGGCACGCCGATGTAGAAAGGCATGGGCTTTTTAAAACTCTCGCGAAAGCTCTTGTAGTTCTCCTCGATCTCGGAGGGAATCGCCGCGGCGATCTGCTCATATTGGTCCTTGGTGACAGGCAGATTATCGATATCGGGCGAAGCAAAGACTAGCGATTCGGTAACCTCGCGATAATGCTTGATCATCTTGGTCAGGCGCGTCTCGGTCAAATACGTACGCAGGTCCTTGACGGCGCGATCGAGCTCACCGCGGAACGCCTTGCTGCGCAACGCGCGGTTAAACAGCACGTTGCCCCAGTAGTTGCTTGCGCCGCGCTCCCAGCTCGCGTAGTCCGAAAACCCGGTAAGAGAAAGTTCCAGCTTGCGCAGCATGCCGTCGTTGTCCCAATCCAAAAAGTACCAGGTATTTGAGTTGAGCGGGCTGTACAGATAACAGTTGCGGTTCTGCGTATCGCAGTTGCCCGTAAGGATCTGAAACGCCAGCCAATAGACCAGGTTCTCGGTATCAAAGTAGGTGTCGAGCACGTTATCTATCTTTTGCGATTCGTCGTTGAGCGCATCGAGCATCTCGATGAGCTTGGTGTGGTCCGTATCGCCCTTAATCTCGAGCATGCCCTCAAAGTTTGCCTGGTTATAGTCGGGATCATCGGCAAGCTTAATGGTGTCCTCGTAGCGATGGAAATCAAAGCTGTTCACCTTGTACAGGTGCCCGCTCTTATCCAAGCCGTGCGCCTTAAGCGCCGTCTTATTGAGCTGCTCCACCTGCGTAAACAGGCCGTAGTCCTCAAAGGTATCGTTGGACTTTTCGGTCTGGTCGCACACCCACAGATGCACAAACTGCGTGCGCAGGCCCATCATCTGGGGAATCCCGCGGATAAGGTCATAGGCCATCTTGTTGCGAAAACGCACACCCTCGCCCATGTGCTTGTTGAGCGCAATCGCGCGCTGTTGGCGCCAGGTACCCTTGCCCTTTTTGAGCTCCACCTTGTAATTCTTTTGCGAGTTCATGCTCGATGTCTGACCGCGCACCTGCACGGTGGCATTGGGCGCTTCCTCGCCATAACCAACCTCGCCGGCCACCGGGCCGTCTTCGTCGCCCGCCTGCAAAAGCCCCATTACCTGATAGCGCGTCACGCCCATGTCGGCGTAGTCATACACCGAGTACGTATTGATCTCGGCCCAGCTATGATCGGTGTTCTCGGAGCTGTTACCGCGCGAGACCGTCAGGTACATGGTCACAATGCCCGAGTCGTCGTAGACCTCGTACAGCTCGTCCTTATCGCGAAGGTGCTTGGTCTCGCCCGAGGCCTCAGCCTTTTTAATCTTGTCCTGCTTTTTGACCTTTTTGGTCGAGGATTCGTCCTGAGACGAGCAGCCCGAAAGCAACAGCGCACCGGCAGCCGCCTCGATCAGGCAGCGGCGAGACATCAACTTATCGATCATCAGAACCTCCCCAATGTTTTTGGTACAGGCGAACCACCATACGTTCAAACGCACTGCGCGGCTCACCGCCCACGCGCTTGGCCTCGTAGCGTTGCTCAACACGGTCGAGCACCCGGCCAAGTTCGGTAAACCAGCCCGTCTTGTCAGTCGCCACCATGGGCTGCTGGCTCAGGATACGATACGGCAAGTTGGCGGTATAGGTATCGAGCCGCAGCAGCGCCACGATAAAAAACACCGCTGCACCCAACAAAAAGCCAAAGCCGTAAAACTGCTGCGGCAAGAGCAGAGAAACGGCATTCGCTAGCCCGGCCACACCAGCAAACAGCCCCGAGGCCAGCACGGCCCCCTTGTAGTCGGTAAAGTACAGCAAGATGAGCAACACCGTATTGCCCACGGCATACAGGCCATAGCCCACGCACAGCGTGCGAAAATACCCGTGCATCAGGTTATTAAAGCCCAACGGTAGGGCCGAGAGCACCGTGGTCTCGAGCGAAATGACCGCCGCGGTCACAAACAACTGTTTGAGCGCACAAAACCGCAGTTCTCGGTTGAGCGTGGAGAGCATTTCCTCCTCGGCCACCACAATGTCGCCCACCACGCCACCGTCGTTGAACAGGCTGTAGTAGTCGCGGTAGCGCGGATAGAAATTGACCTCGACCGAGACCACAAAGTTGACGGACGTGACCAGGATTGTCAAAAACGCGATAAGCGCCGGCACATCGTGGTAGGGCGCACCATAAAACAAGCCCTTGACCTGCACGCCAATGGGACCGGCCCAAATTATCACCAAATGCGCAAAGAGGCCCAGGTTGGTGAACAGGCCCGTAAGCGCCAGCGGCATAAACTGATCGAGCCACTGCAAAAAGAGCCAGGGGCTGCGGTCGCTCTGAGGAAAATACCGGTATAGCAGCACCACGTCCCAGGCGAGCATAACGCCGTAGCCCAGAGCAATTGATGCCAACAGGCCCTCGACCGGCGGCAGCCCCAGCGCCAGCGCGGCCAGGGCGCACAGGCACGCCACGCCAATGGCGGCCGCAAAGCTGCACAGGATGCCGCGGTAGTCTTTGATGGCCGTGAGGTAACTCATGCCGTTCCAGTTGACGATCATAATGTTGAACAGCCACAGGCACAGCAGCCCCTGCAGCAGCGTGGCGCCCGAGAACAGCAAAAAGACGCCGTAGAGCACCGTGCCCGCAACGAGCATGATGGCGTTGGAGCCCCAAAACGAAGGCAGTATCTCATCCTCGCGCTCGGCAAACAACATATCGGCCAAAAAGCGCGTGACCGGCATGGAGAAAAAGCTCGTGAGCAAAAGCGAGGCCAGCAGTGTGTAGGTCACCATGCACACCAGCAGATCCTGGTTGGCACGCCCTACGCCCCACAGACCGCACAGCACCAAGATACCCACCTGGAGCAGCACGCCCAACAGCATGGGACCCGTGCACACAATGCCGGCGTAGCCGTAAGCGCGCATCGTGGCAAAAAGGCCCTTGCGCCTAAACAGGCGCTTAAGCTCAAAACCGATTCCGGCCACCGGCTACTCCCCCTCTCTGGGCAGGTCAAACGCACGCGCCGTCTCGTCGTACAGCGCGCGATAGTTGGCGAGCATCTGCTCGTGCAAAAAGTACGTGGCAACGCGACGCTGCCCGCGCTCCCCCATCTCAATGCGACGGGCGCGGCTCACGCACATGCGCTCCATGGCATCGGCCAAGCCCTTGCGATACATGGGCGGCGTCACAAAACCCGCCACGCCAAAGTCGTCGCCCGGGGCGCCTTCGAGCAACTCGCGGCAGCAGCCCACCTCGGTCGTCACGCAGGGACGGCGCGCTGCAAGCGACTCCAGCACGCTGAGCGGCTGGCCCTCGGAGATGCTCGTCAAAATGGTAAAGTCGAGCTTTTCCATGTACTCGACCACGTTGACGCGGCCGGTAAAGATCAGGTCGCGCACGCCTAGGGTATCGACCAGCGCGTGGCACTCGGCGCCGTACTCCTCGTCGTCCACGCCGCCCATAATGTGCAGGCGCACCTTGGGCAGGCGCTCGTGCAGCTCAAAGAAGGCATAAATCATTGTCTTGACGTCCTTGATGGGCGCCAAGCGCACCACCGCGCCAATGTCCACCCAGCCGTCATCGGGCTTTAAGGGAATATCCTTAAAGCGGTCGAACTGGATGCCGTTGGGGATAACCAGGCATTTGTCCGCATCGCAGCCCATATAGACCTGCGTCTTGCGGGCGTTATGGAACAAACTCGTCACGCGGAAGGCGCGGCGGTAGATCTCCTCCGAAAGCAGGTAGAAAAAGCGGATCCAGCGGTCCTTGAACGACGGCACCACCCAATCGGCGCGAATGATCTCTTCCTCGCGCTCGCGGGTGTAGATGCCATGCTCGGTCAACAGCACCGGCGCATGGTGAACGCTTGAGCCCAGGCAGGCGAGCAGACCACCGTAGCCGGTCGAGATGGCATGGTACACATCGGCCACCGGCACCTCGCTGCCCAACAGGTAGAGCACGGGCAGCAACATGGAGCGCATGGTGTGGAATGCATCGGCAAAGGGCGTGTAGGGATACTCGGCCAGGCACACGTCGCGAAAGATATCCATAAACGTGCGGCTCTGCAAAAACGAGAGCAGATGCACGCGACGGCGGTAGAAGATATCGAATAACACGTCCCAGTCCGGATTGGAGAGCGACACCAGACGGCGTAACGCCTCGCGCTCACGGTCGTTAAAACTGGCTTCATGTTGCTCACCCGAAAGCCGCAGGGCATCGTCCAGGAACACCTCGTGCACCTCGACCACGTTGCCGGGCAGCTCGTAGACAAACTTGCCACGGTCGGCAGCATGCGCGCCGATCACCCACAGCACAAACTCGTGCTCGGGCATGGCCGTAATGTAGCCATGCATCCAGGTAGATACGCCGCCGTGCACATAGGGGTAGCAACCCTCGAGTACCAAGCAGATTCTCATTTATCGCCACCCTCCTTGCGCTCGATCGTCACGGTCTTATCATTTGCCTTGAGCAGATACAGATTGCCCGTAAGGTGCGTCAGTTCGCCACCCGTCACCGCACCCGGCTCGCCATTATTGGCGCGGAACATGAGCCACGCCTCGTCGTGGAAATTGCCCAGGCTGAGCGTCCAGGCATCCGCGCTGGTATCCACGCTCACCGTCACGGACGAAAAGCGCTGGATGGCACCGGAGCACTCCGACGCCGTCTGGTGCCGCAGGTCGGGCGCGGATTTGGTAAGCCACTCCAGGTAGTCGACCAGGCCGCCCTTGTAGACCTCCCAGCCCTCCTTGGCACCACGATCGGGATCGAGCAAGTCGTCCGGGTGCATAAAATGCGTGCTCACGTAGTGCATGTTGAGCTCGGACACGGCTGCCAGGCGCATGTAGGAATCGTCGACCATGCCGCCCGAGACAATACGCGGCTGCTCCACAATGCCATCGCTCGCCACGCCAAACTCCTGCACGTACGGCAGGTCGGTGCCATCCTCAAAATACGTACTGGCGATGGTCTTAATGCGCGGAACGTCGGTGCCGATGAGCTTGCGCGCGCGGGCCGAAAGGATATTCGACGGCGGAACGTAGACCGAGCCGTGCGCGTTGGGCAGCACCTCGTCCTGAAAGGCGATAAGCTCGTTGAGCGATGCGACGAGCGTCTCCTTGTTCTTCCACGTCTTGTAGTCGTACAGCGTGCCATAGTCGGTGTCCCAGAGCGCCAGCGGCTGATGGTTGTAGCCGTGAAAGCCCAGCTCTCCGCCCATCTGCAGCAGCATGCCGCCAAAGTAGCGGAACTGCGTGGTATCGGCCTGGCGCGCGGGCTCGGTCTGGTTGACCGCGTCCTCGTAATTTTCGATCATCACGCCAGTAAAGCGAACGCCATATTTTTGCGCGAGCTTTTGCAGATCGGGCCACCAGACCTTGGCATAAAAGTCGGCGATGGAAAGCCCGTAGTCGCGCTTGATGTAGGTGCCGTCGCCCGAGGGCACGGGACTGGGAAAGTCGTCCAGATAGAAGACGGCGCTGTTGATGACGGGGTAGGCCGTGGCATCGCCCAGCAGGCTGATCGCCGCGGCATAAAAACCGCGCATGACCTTGTCATAGATACCGATATTGCACACCACGGTGCGACCGCTACCGCAGTCATTCGACCAAATGAGCGGGGCGCCCGCATCGCCGGTCTTAGCCCACTCACGCGCCGTCTCGCGCAGCGAAACCGAAAGCGACGAATCAAAGGGGTCCGAGAGCTCGTAGCGCTCTCCCCCGCCCAGCATAAAGTCCTCACTCGGCACAATGCTTTCGGCTTTTACATAGTCATATCCGGCCGATTCAATGCCAAGCTTGGAGGCAATCACTTGCAGATAGCTCGAGTTATCCGGCGGCATGGCGAGCATAAGCGAACCACCGGCACTCACCCAACTCATAATGTCGCTCAGGTGCGTACCGAGCCCATCGAGCGACGGCATGAGCAAAATCACGCGATCGAAGGAGGTCAGCGAGGGGATGGCATCCGCGCCGTCCAGGGCAAGGTCCACGTCGCGGTGCGCGATCTTCATGTCGAGCAGAATCTGGTCGAACTGCTCCTTTACGTCCTCGACGCCAGCCTGATCGGAATCGGTAATGACCAGGCACGTGGGCTTTTGGCCAAATATTGCCGAGGAAGCCGGCACCGCATCGTTGGCGGCAAGCATCCCCAGCTTATGCTGGCCCGCACTGTACTGTACGCCGGCGCGCTCCACCAGCAGCACGGCCGCCATGGCAATAAAGACCGCCCACACCACAAGCAGCCCCATCCAGCGAAAATGGCCCGCACGGTCGCGGATATGCTGTACCACGCTCATCGGGCCTCCTCTCCGTTGCGCCAAAACGCCAGTTCCTCGCGGTTGGCGGCGCTCAAGTATACATGCTGTTTGTCAATCGCATCGATCACGCGGTGGACCTCGTCACCGTCGCGGCGCATCACCGCCAGGCGCAGGCAAAGCATCCAAACCTCCTGCTCCTCGGGCACGTCGAGCACCAGCTGGTCGGTCACGGCCTGCGCCTCGTCGATCTGTCCGACATCGGCCAGCGCCGTCGCGTATCGAATGCGAAGCTCAAGGGTGTCCTCGCGCTCGCAGCGACGCGCAAGCAAGCGCGCGTACTGTTGGCGCTGAATCTGAGCCACGCGCCCCTCGGCCAAGCCCGAGCCCAAGTATTCACCAAGAAAATCGCAGTATTCATTGAGGTTTTGCGCGCTCGGGTCCGTCTTAAAGGCACGCTCCAGCTGCTGCAGTTTAAGGTCGGACTCCTTGGATATCTGCGCCACCGCCGTCGCGGCATAGTGAGCCACCTCAACGTCGTCGTTAAGCTTAGCCGCCTGCAGCTGCGCCAGGTACGCGTCGGGCTCCTCGGTGAGCAAGGAGAGCATTAGGCGGCGCCGTTCTGCCGGGTCGTTGACGATGAGCGCCTCCTCGAGCGGCACTACGCCCGCATCGGCATCACGTTCGTGCACCAAGATGCTGCGATGCAGGTCGTCGTTGAAGCGCAGCGACTCCAGCGCAGACTCTTTCAGCCCCTCGCCAAACACCGCGCCGCGGACCGATAGCAGAACCACCAGCAACGGGCCCCACAGCGGCACCAGCACTATCACAGCCAGCATGTGCCCGCGCACCGGCAGCAGGCCCAACTTCATAAGCGTCCACAGCACCAGGCAAACCAGCGCATGAATCAGCAGCAAGACGGCAGCAAGGACAAGCGAGATCAAGCGACACCTCCCTCACCGTCACCGGTGTCAGCAATATGCTGCAGCAACGCCACGATTTCCTCGCCGTCGACGGGCTCCACCGCAATCTGCTTTGCGCTCAGGCGCTCACGGATAATGGGCAGATCGCATGCCTTTGCCTGGCGCATAAGCAGGTAGAGCACGTCGCCATCGACCAAGCCCGCCGCGTCGCTCTCGCGGATTGCCGACCCAATTGCGCCCACCAGCTCGCCGACAGGCTCCATGCCCGGTACCACGCGCAGGAGCAAAAAGCTGCCCATCTTGCCATCTGCCAGCGCCTGCTCGGCCGCGAGCTCTTGGCCAAAGGCAGCCTGCTTGAGCACGCAAGTGCCGTCAACGCAACGCTTATCCTGTGCCACCGCTTCATAGTCAAAGGCACGGCCCAGCGCGCTTTCGACCAGGCCGCACAAGATGCGGAACAGATTTTGATAATAGAGGGTCATTTGGTTCTCGGCCGCACGACGCACAAAGATCAACACGGCGGGCGCCCCGTCACGCTCGATCGTGTATCCAAACATGGGAAGCCCCGGCATCAGTTCGCGGTTCACCCACAGGCTCGAACGACCCCCGTCGCCCAAAAGAGGTGCAAGCTGCTCAAGCGTAAGCGAGCGTGCGGCATCTTCGGCAATCGCGGGACTTGCTGCCACCAGGCGTGCAAATGCTCCGCCCGAAACATGGTAGATCGTCACCGAATCGTTCTCGAGGATCTCGCCCAGAAGCTCGCAGCACTTGCGATAGATGTCGCGTGGGTTGAACACGTCAAGCTCCTGCGTCACGGCAAAGATCTTGCCAAAGCTGTCGTGGCGACCCACGATCTGGCGCCTGTACGCACGCTTGTCCTCGATCGCGTCGTGGTAGAGCTGCGTAAGAAACGTATTGCGGTTGCGCACGAGCTCGTTTTGATCGCGCTCCGCCCTAATGGCTTCGCTGTTGCGCAGCTGCACATAGCCGCACACGGCACCCACAACAAAGTACGCAATAAACGGCAGCCAGTTGGACGGCTCGTAGAAAAGGCCCTGGAAGGTATAGCCGTACTGAGTAAAGTAGCTCGCGGCCAAACCCACCGACGCCAGCAGCGCCGCAACCAGGCCAAAGTCCAAGCCATACAGCGTGCCGATGAGCACCACGTAGAACAGGCGATAATCGAGCACGTTGAGCTGGGTCGATTGGGAGAACAAGCGCTCCAGCACTTCAAAGAGCACCCAGGCGGCTGCCGTCTCCAGGCATTTGACAGGCAGCGTGCGCATTTGAATGCGGTCGATGGCCGCGCGCAAGGGGTTGACCTTCTTTGCGCGACCAGCATCCCAGCGAGCCTGAATGGTCGAGAGGTCGCGCAGCAAGTCGTAACGCTGAAACCAGCCATAGCGCACGCGAGCGACGTCGCTGGCAGGCAGGGCGTAGCCGGCAGAATCGCCATAGGCAACTGAGACCCCTGGGAACAGCGACTGAAGGGCCTCGCCCACCTCACCCACCGTGTGATGGAAGGTATCGGCAACGTCGAGCGTCTCAAAGTTGCCATCCCAGCTGTCGAAGATACGGCGTACCAGCACCGAAAGCTCCTCGGCACACAGCAGAGGAAACGCCGCATCCTGCGCGCCCTGCAGAGCGGCCGATCCGGTTGAGCACGCGTCGAACATCGGCACCAAAAACGGGTCCTCCAGCGCGGCAGACGCGGTATACAGGAACGGCACGCGCAGGATCTTGGTCTGAACGCCCTCGCGAGCAGCGTAGTAGCGGCACAGGTCGTTGGCTGCGTGCGCGATAATGCCCTTGCCCGTTCGCCCCGCGGCATCGGCGGCACCCTCGGCACCCGCGGGCCCCGCTACATACAGCAGTTGGACCCGGCGACCCGCGCACGTACGAAAGACCGAGCGAAGCAGCTCGAAATCGCCCACGGTATCGGTATGCGGGGTAAGGTAATTAGACAGGTAGACCACGCGGTCGAACTCGTAGGCCTGCTCCAAGTGCTGAAGCAGCTCTTTCCACGAGGCATGGGGCGACGACTCGTCGCGGCGCGCTTCCTGCGCGGCTACAACCTTAACGTGGTCCCCAGGGAATGCCTTGGCGCAAAAGTCATCGTCAACATATGCGGTGTTGCCAACAACCAGCACCTCCATGGCGTACTCCTCCCCTAAAATCCACTTCTGTCATAGTCAAACATGCGTATTTTACGCTGTCAACGCGAGCTGGAACGCCTTTAAGGCTGTTTTAAGAACATCTTCAGAGGATGAGGGGGTGAAAGGGGGCTAAAAGAACGCTTGATTCGGAAGTATGCGGCAAAATCTTGGCGTGCCAAGCGCACCGGAACACTGCAACGCTCCTACCAGCGGTTCTTTTATGCGAAAAGCCCGTTGTGCTCAGGAGTTCCAGAATTTGCCGCATACTTCCGGTGGGCAATTCCAGAAGTGCGGGGAAAACCGAGATCTGTCGACCAGACCTCGGTTTTGGGCATCCGCGACCTGCGGTTTTGTTGGCAAAATTCGAGGTGTGCTCGGTAGTTTTCGATTTTTCCCGCACTTCCGGAGATAAATGGCGAAGGGGACTCTTTAGAACAAACGAATACCCAAACCCCTCTTAATCGCCTTGTTCATAACGTCGTTAAGTCGCTTAGGCCAATTCGCAATAAAGAAAAGGCAGGTGCAGCATGCACAAAATGAATCATTGTTCAGACGTTCAATCTCATTGAGCAGAAGTTCAGAATGATTGATGCCTGCTACGGTCGCAGCTAAGTCAGCCAGAGACTCGTTTGCAATTGGCATCATCTGCTCATTAGTTAACCAAAGCGACCTCAAGGCATGGACGGCAATAATGCAGGCAAATGTAAAACCATCAATACGCCCAATATCCGCAAGCGAATCTCCCCTCCTGGCAACCCAGTCCTTGTAAGATCGCTGGCCAAAAATCACATCTGAAGGAACAAGGGCATCATCCAGAGAGAAATACTTCAAGGGATCAAAATCACGATATGCTTCAACCGATGGATAGCTTAGATATAGCTGACCCATATCAGTGCTATCGCAGTAATAGTCCTGCATTTGCTCAAGCCGCTTAAAATCGAGCCGATTGTCCTGAGGATCTAAGTCAAATATGAGCAAGGTGTCTGTAAAACTGGATTCGAGAAACTGAGCCGCATCATCTTTATCCGAAAAAAGCTCAGCGACAAAGGATTTAAGATCAATAGACTCGAAATCGCAACCGTATTCTTGAAAGAGCTTATCAAGAAAGTCGTGAACATTAATCTCGACAGGAACAATTTGATGATCATCTGCGAGGCTAAAACATTCAAACATGCGCTCCATCAGCTGAGGCTCGCGTTTAGCACCTTCGACAATGAGCAGGACGTTCTTTACGGACGCATTGTTCATGACTAGTCAAACTCTCCGGCTCGAAGGAGCTTCTCGATGTTGTTGCCAAGCCTCAATTCACGATCGGTGGAATCAGCCAAGGTTCGAATACCCTCTTTTGCAGAGATTTGATAAACGCAGTCAGGCCTCATTACGCCATTCTTAACAAGCGAGGTATTGTGGGTCGAGCACAGTATCTGACACGATGCCTTGGAAGCAAAGAGCTTCAAAAGGCTCTCTGCCATCTCAAAGTGACAAAAAGCGTCAAACTCATCTATGAACAAAAAACTGGCCGACTCGTTAAGCTCAAGCTCAGAGAACAACTTAACCAGGGTTCTTGTACCACTAGAACATGCCTCGACAAACGGGATGCATCGCATGGGATGATTGAAATACAGAACAGGCGAGCCGTCGGACTCTTTAATAACGATCAAAGACTCATCGACTCCGAAATTGCGAATAAATGACTCGAATTCCGGGACTTTGTTCTCGCGTATGATTTTGTCGATTACCCTTCTTGTTTCAAACCCTTTTAATCGAAAACCGTCCATGCGAATCAGCCTCATGCGCGAGACAAATCGTCGCAACTCCGCCAAGACGCCTAAAACATTAGTTGGAAGACTGCTCGTTATATAAGAAAGAAGGCTCAACGAAGTGTCAGAGAATTCAAAATTGATTCCAGCTGCACCGATTCGTTCGAGGTGGTTATCCTCGAAAACGCCGCGTGCATTATTGAAATCGAAAATTCGTTCCCCATCAATCAATAGGGTCTCGTGAAGCCAAGTAGTCGGAGAAGTCTTCTCATAGCAGTAATTGATTTCGCGACCGTCAATTTCAAAGACATAGGTGAACTGTGCCGTACCTCGCCCGCAATCAGCATTCAAAAACAGACGATCATCCTGGTCAGGATAATCGAATGCCTTTAGAAAGCCGAGCGTAATGTCGAATAAAGCTGAACCGAAATTCGATTTACCAGACGCATTTCTGCCGATCAAAAGTGCGGTTTTCACGATTCCGTTTTTTACGTTATTTTCTACAAACTGGTAATCACGAGAAGCTGCAAAATTAAATGTAACCGGAGCCGAAAAATTCCTATAGCCATTAACAGTAAAACGCTTAAGCATGAGAGTCTCCTATCTCTTGCCGTAATTATATTACGGCAAGAGATAGGAGACCGGCATCAATTACGTAACTACTGGAAAAGTCATGTAGCCAAAGCCCATCCGAACCATGAAAACGTACCGCGAGAGCCGCTCAAAACAGAAGTATGCGGCAAATTCCAGACATGCCGACCACGCCGGAAAGCGACAATGCTTCTACCTGCGCGACACTAACAAAGCATCGTTAAATCATCCAGTCTCAAGCGTAATCACAAATAAGATTTACCGTTATAAAAGCTGAAGTGCCAATTTTTAAGTTGCGAATCAGCATCCCCGTTGTCATCAACAAACTCAGAGAGCATATCCGCACCGTCAGTAATTGGGCAGCGATCGCCCTCGTATTTCATAGAAGGAAAAGCACCATCTCTGGAACCGACAGCAAACACAAAACCTGATGGATTGATTGCCCAACAGACGTATGCATCCTTTCCGCGAGAAAGCAACAACGATCCGTTGCAACCGTTAGGCAGGAACCGGTTAAACGCCTCGTCCAAGGACGAATAGGCACCGGATTCCATCCAGCGCTGATTCTCCAAACTTGCAATTGTCCAAAGAAAGGACTTCATCTCTTCCAGATATGTCCAGTCAAACCATATCCCATCTTCATCGAACCCGCTCCTCCCTTTACCCGATTCAAACCGTTTAACTTTAGCGTCAGCGTTGGCGGCGGCCGCGTCGACCTCATACTTAAAAGCAGCCAAGCAGGAAGCTTTTTCAGGCGGTTTACAACATTCAAGATACTCATGAGCATTCCATCCGTTGAAATGTCTGATGTATCGAAAGTTTGGAAACAACGCTATTGCAATATTAATAAACTCCTTTGTAGGCAGGTTCTCTCCCACAACGTTTATACGCATGTACATCGATTCAAGCGAAGCATAATAGGCAAGCGCGAGAACATAGGGCGCGATGAATATTGGGTACCAGATTGAAAGAAATAGCGAGCTTAATTCAACGCCCCAGTCCATAGAAAACTAAGCATTTGAAAGCAGCAACGTTGTTGCAACACAAACAATGATGCACAAAACAACCCTCATGTTTTCAAACAAGCATAGATTGGATACATCACGTCTGGATGAAAATTGGGCATGGCCAATACCCAGAAACAAAAGGACTACTTGAAGAGCAACTTCAAACGGAATAGGGAAGCAGACCAGATTGATATAGAAAGACGCTAGTGCACCAAAGCGGACCTCAGGCACAATCAATTCGTTTTTAATTGAAGTGACCGATGTTGCCTTAGATGCAATTAACATAGAGGGAAACCCAACAAATACAACCTCAAGAATCGTGTCCAGCAAGATACCCGTATTCCAAAACCCGAATTCAAACGCTCCGTATATCAAAAGCGCAGAGTACGTTACAAGAATGAGCGCAGGAATCAGAATTTTGGGGCTTAGCGCACACTTGACAACATCAGCAAACGATTTAATAACGCTTAACAACTTACCCTTAGTCAGAAGATAAATCGCTATAAGACCCATCAATATAATTGATGCATATTCACGGTTATCCATTTGTCCGATGAGAGTTGCAACCACCCATTGGACTCCACTGAGGATCAATCAAGCCCCTCCTTAGCCATGTTGAATCTAGACTCAAGATCACGCCGGGAATGTTGGTGCAAACGCGCCGACGACCAGCCATGCGTCGCCGAAGCCCTATGGAAGTCTGCGAACCATGAGGCGGCCCTCGAGGAGGAGCTTGTGCATGAGGTTCTTCCCGTGGTCTTTGTTGTCGAAAGACTCGCCGTAGGCAGCCAAGAGCTTCGTCACGTTTTTATGAACTTCCCTGCGAGCCTTTTCGACCATAACCTTCTCGGTCTCACCCTTCTTGCCATGAGGCCTATAGTAGAAGACGAGCCTCGTATCGCCACCGTAGAGGTCCACGGCATCGAAGATCGACTGAAAGTAGGAGTAGTCGGCCTCGGAAAGGGAGTGGCCGAAGAACTTGATGAAGCCCATCGAAGCGCCGTTTGACGACTTCGGCCGAACGACCCTCTGGAAGTCGACGGGGTCCTGCGCGAGCAGCCTGTAGGTCTTGGTGAACGGTATGGCCACGCTGGTGGGCCTGATCCCCTTCGCGTCTATGCCGAAGACGATGCCGTGCTCGTAGTCGCTCGCCCTACCGTGTATGTTGCAGAAGCAGTCGATGCCGAGGGCGTCGGAAAGGCGAACGTTGCTCGACAGGGGCTCGGTGTAGTTGAAGCTGAGGACGGAGGTCGAGGGGGGCACGCCATCTTCGTCAACCAGGTCTCTGCAGATGCGCTCCATCCGGGTCGCGGCGGAGTCGAGGTAGCCGGGCGTCCGCTGCACAAGGTCGTTGAGGTAGGTGGCGAAATACGACTCGTAGCGGTTCAGGTCGGCAAGGGACAGCGCGGCGAGCACGCTGCCGTCCAGCTTTCGGTCCCTCAGCCAATTGCTCAGCACATAGGAATAGACGGCATTGGTGCGCGCGGTCTGCGAGGGCTTGACCGAAGGATCGAGGACACATTCCGGGAGCCGGAGCATCTGGGGATCCTTCTGCCCGCTTTTGTACAGCCACCGCCTAATCTGGTGTTCGACGTCGCACCAGCGCCAATTATGCCCCTTCTCCTGCTTGAGAATGAGATCCCAGATAGTGGTGTTCTCCGGATGGGCAACCAAATCGGATTTCGCTCGGTAGTCGTGAAAGTCGGAGAAGCTCGATTTGAGGTCGCAGGAAAGATCGAACCCGTTGCCGATTACGATGAGCTGATACATCAGACACCTCCTCTACGCAAGCATGAAGGCACAGGCCGTGCAGTGAGTCTTTTCTTCAACGGTCAAACTAGACGATATAATATCTTTGAGTCACTTGACCATAACATGTGAGTCTTGCCATAGAGCCTGCATACCCATCGATTCAGCGACCAACGGCGAACCCGTCGTAAAAAGAGACATTAGTATTTCCTCCACACCATGCGGTCAACGATGCCGGTGTAGGACTGGATGATACGGACGACCTTGGGGGCCACGTCGTCCTGGTAGTCCGGCACGGGGATTCCGTGGAGGCCATCCTCCGTGAGCGCAACCGCCGTGCGCACGGCGTTGAGCAGGCCCCGCTCGTCGATGCCCGCGAGCACGAAGCATCCCTTGTCAAGCGCCTCGGGGCGCTCGCTGCTCGTGCGGATGCAGACCGCCGGGAGCGGGCGGCCGACGCTCGCGAAGAAGCTCGACTCCTCGGGGAGGGTACCGGGGTCAGAGACGACGCGGTAAGCGCTGGACTGCAGCTTGTTGTAGTCGTGGAAGCCCATGGGCTCGTGGGTGCGCACCAGGGGATGCGCCTGGAAGCCCGAGGCCTCCAGGCGCTTGCGGGAGCGGGGGTGGCAGCTGTAGAGGATGGACTTTCCGTATTCCTCAGCGAGGGCGTTTATCGCGCAGAAGAGGGACGTGAAGTTCGCTTCAGTGTCAATGTTTTCCTCGCGGTGGGCGGAGAGCAGGAAGTAGCCTCCCGGCTCCAGGCCCTCGCGCTCCAGCACGTCACTCGCATCGATGGCCGCCAGGTTCGTGCGCAGCACCTCCGCCATGGGCGAGCCCGTCACGTAGGTGCGCTCCGTCACGCAGCCCGTCGCGAGCAGGTAGCGCCGCGCGTGATCGCTGTAGGCGAGTTCACGTCGCTGATGACGTCCACGATGCGGCGGCTCGTCTCCTCGGGCAGGCACTCGTCCTTGCAGCGGTTGCCCGCCTCCATGGGTTCCAGTACTCATACGCCCTAGCTGGGCTCCTTGTTCGGAACGTGGTTCCGGAGCGAATTAGCACTCCAATGCCAGAGCGGCTGTGCCGGCCGCCCGTGAGCGATACCGCTCTTTCGAAGAGACATCAAATGGAGCTTGAGCAGCCCTGTCGCCAACAGTGCCCTCAACTGAAAACGCGTGCAACAACCTCGATACCATGTACTACGGTGTCTATGCGAGCTTAGTTAAGTGCGGCAGCTCGCAAAAACATTTCTACAGTGTTTGAGGAAATGCGCCGCACAGAGAGACATCGCGGCGAAACCGCATCACCGCGCGCCGTTCGGGAAGACGACCTGCAGCTGCCCGCCAGCCCAAGTCGGTAACAGGTCAGAGCCTAATGACAGCCAGGGCCAAATGCGGGCACAGCCACTTCACCAAAGACGAACGGAGACCTGAAATCAGATGATCGACCTGAGAGAGTACTATCTCGATAACATTTCAGAGAACGACTGCTACTATCACTTTTTCTCACTTATCGAAGGCGTGAACAGAACTTACAACGTCTTCTACGGGAAGGATGAGACACAGGGATTCGAGTTCCTAGTCCACGACGAGATAGAAGCGATAGAGAAGTTCCGGCAGCTGTGTCAACCAGAAAACGAGCCGAATAGGAAAGAGGACAGGTGCTGGTTCTATGTCGTCGCCTACTATCTGAACGCACACGGCTATATCATCAATCCATTCCCCGACGTACTGCGCAGGCCCCCGAAAGAACCATCCAGTTTTACATACGGGACAATCAGGGACAGAGCCATATCGCTTGGGCTCGACGATGATGGCACGGTACGCTGGGCGACCCGCCGCGCGATGGTTGCCGACATGACCTTCGTGCGCAAGGCGTCCTCGGTGGCAATCGGCGATAATCTGAACAAGAGGATCCAGCTCATCTCCGCAGGCAATTCGCGATTCGAGGAGATGGAGGACAACGAGAAGCTCAGGGAGATCGCGAACCTGATCGAGAACCTGCTGAAAGAGAACGGGAAGTTCATACAACCTGACTACTCGAAGGCGACGCTTGGACTCGTCGACGACAATACGGTGAAGAGCTTCAGATACAAGATCCAGTGTTTCAGGCACTCGAGCAAGGAATCACTGGAAGAGAGAGCAAGGCTAACCGATGGACAAAAAAGGTTCCTGGTCGACTTCGGCGTGACAATCTGCAAGGCAATTTACTCTCTCGTCGAATAGCGCCATTCGCGCCGCCTCTCCCGTTGTCAACGATAGCCGCAGCTCTTGTTTCCATGCGAATTAACAAAACGAAGACGAAATAATCAACCGAAGATGAGGGAAGTCATGTTCGCTTAAAAGCGGCTTAGAATTTCGCCATCATGTGTATTAGCCGATTTAGGCCACGCGTATTGGGCTAATAAACCATTCGACCAATTAAGCTAATTGCTTTGTCACTGGCATGCGAGCAGTTCTATCAAGACGACAAGAGCGCGCTCAAATTGTTGCCTGCAGCAGCTAGCCAAGTATAGATACCATCCTGTTTCCAAATTCGGTCCTACGATAAACCCTTTCTTCTTTCTCGATATCGCCGGGATCGTCGAAGGTGAGCGTCTCGTCTACTACGTCCCACTGCTGCCGATGGATATCCTCAATCAGCAATCCAAGTCCGGTTAATCGAAGCAGAACTTCTGTATCTTTGCCTCTGAGCGTCTGAAAAGTTTCCTTTTCTCGAAGCATCTCGTAGTCTCCAGGTAGAAATCTGTCCAGCGTCTCTGCGAACAAACGAAGATCGCCCCAGCTAATTTCTTTATCTAGATAGGCCTCATAAATCTTTGCTAGTCGCCGCGCTTTGTCCTCCTCAATGTATCTTTCGAGCAGGATAAGCAGGTACTCAATATCGCGCTTCCTATTTGACTCTTCAAAGTATTGCTTGTACTTTTTCCTCGAGCCATTTTCAAAAGAGTCGCGGTTGAACTCATCGAGGAAACACGCATACTTCTTCAGTAGGTGCGCATTGTGGATATTGTTTCCGATTTTATAGATGCTCACTGCGCTTGAGATGACGGGAATGTCCTTCAAGAACTCGTTTTGGAGAATTTCGTCCAGACCAACCTCTGCGACATTCGAAATAAGTTCGAGAGAGTCGCTGCAAATAGTTGGCCTTGCGTCGTCTTGCAAGCGCGTTAGAACGGCCTTAGTTGATTCCTCCGTGTTTGCCATAAGATTACCTTTCATAATAATTTGCCAGTTTTAGCATGCGTTTGTACCGCCGCTTTCTACCCAGTTCACCTATATTGCCTAGTTCGCAGTCATCCGAACATGGCGGCTCACTGCGACATGCTGCGGAACGTTGGTGGGACAGCGCTGGGACAAAAATCGAAACACAAGCGAAACTCGGACAGGTTGAGTTTCGATATCTATCCCAATGGTAAACGGGGTATGGTTTAGGCCGAAGCGCCTGAGACTTTTCCTAATTCTAGGTGTCAAAGTCGATTACTGCCTGTCGTGGAATAGCCCCCACTTTTCGTCTTCGATGTCTCCTTCAATTGATGACTTCACTTTTGACAGCCATTCTCTGTGTTTTAAATATGCAACACCTGCGGGCAGCTGAGCAGCAATCGAGTCAATCGCCTCAATCTCCTTGAGCTTTGCTGGAATAAAGCCTTTTTCAGGGGACCCGCTCATTGAAGATCGACGGAGATCCAAATGGTTGATCGATATCCCGTCTTTATCGAGCGTCAGAATGAGGGTGATAGCCCTAACCCTCGCCTCGTCATTGCAATCGGACAAGGCCCAGCTTATTCTATCGAGACTATTTGCGTCGGCGATCCTTTCGCGGATGGTATATTCCAGGCGCTCCCAAAAAATATCGCTCGAGAGCGCATTTGCATCATGAACGGGAAACAAAAAGGCTATTTCATACCTGCCGAGTGGTTTGCTCAGCGCTTCATCGATCATTGCTTTCAGCAGATTCCAAGCGTGATCGTCCTGGACGGTCCAAAACGAGCTGATTCTTCGCAGGAGATCGTGCCTTTGTCGGTAGTCGAGGTTGGCAGCGTATTCCAAAAAACGGTCAATCATTGAACTGTCAAGGCGTAAAAGGCAGCGTAGGAAAGCGAGGTTATAGTCGAAAGAAGGGCGTCCTTCAAGTGCGAGAAAATACAGGTTGACAGCCGGTGAGGGATTGGATCCGAAGTACGAATCTAGAGCGGAGACGCGCTTTTCGTCTCCGCAGTTGCCGAAAAACCGCCAAACCTCATCATTGTGTGTATGTTCGGAAAACCTAAAAGCATATTTGAGCATATAGCCAGGATGCTTTGGCTCGACTATCTCCAAATCTTCCAAGCAGAGATGCGTTCTGCCGTCATCGAGTCTTGCGAGGATCTCGTCGAGCTCCTCCTTGTCGGGCCCGCTCTTTATTGCTAGCAAATCAAGATAGTCAAACAGGGCCGGATGGTCACTCACGTCGAGCACCGCGCCCAGCTCGTTTCTAAGGACCCTCCTGCCGATGGCTTCAGCAAGGTAATCAAGTGCTTCATACGGAACGGGGATCGTCGAGGGCAACGATGCGATATTGCGTGCGATTATGCTTGAAGCGGTATCTGGGGTCCTTTTGGCAATTTCCAGAAGGACTTTTCCGATAGCCCTGCCCGACTCCCACTCTTTACCGGAAATCTCATAATCTTCGGCCAGCTTTCCCAGGGCTTCGGTCAGTCGTTCTAGCGGTAACTCTTCCGCGGATATTCTAGGTTCTTTCTCTTCGAGAGACCAAGAGTTCTCCAAGCCAAGCGCGTCGAATGTGCTCTGGCGGAACCCATCGAGGCTCAGAGGGGAGTTCTGCGCGCATGTTTCGTAAATCTGGTTGATGCTTAAGCCGCATGAAAGATCGGTTGTCGAGTCTTCGCTTATATATTTGGGGAATAGCTCTTCGATCCTCGAGAGCACCGAATGCATGTTTTCTGCGTGCTCCGCTTCAGGTTCTTTGCCATAGAACGAGAAGTGCTGCCGAAAGGTGGATTTAACTTGCCTGCTGAATTCGGTTTCGACTAGAACGGAGAGCGCCCGGAAGCAATGGGCGTGGAGCTCGGCCAACTCTGATGTGAAACTGAAGGTCAGGGTGTTGTATGTGTACGTTATGCCATTTTGCCAAACGCGCTGGACCCTTGAAGAGAGGTATGAACTCGTCAAGACGATCAGACATGCTGCAACATTACGGGAATGCGATTGTTGATATTTTTGAGCGAGGGCATCGAGTTTGCTGTTTTCCAAATCGAATCCCGTACGATCGAGATCATAAGCGAAAGCACCGTCTGGTCCGCATGCCCAGTTGTACTCGGCCGCTCGCTCGGTGCCTCTTTCTACACACGTCACGAACAACTCTAAGGCTGTTTGCGAATACTCGCTCGAGCTCATCAGGGATACGGAAATATGCAGGGGCATAGATCCGCCGGATGTCGAATTCATGCCGAGAATATCTTCCGATACGTCAGCGCAAGCAGCGCTTTCGATGCGGTTTGAGGCAAAGGCGAGCGCCTGTATGGGAAGGAGTTGATTGAATGTGATTATGAACTGATCGGCAATTCGCGCATCCCGATTCTTAATTTCATCCCAAGCTTTCCCGCATTCCCTTCGAAGGTAGTCGTACACGCTCGCACTTCCGCACACTTCAGCCATTGACTTGGCGGCTTTGAGATACGGCGCGTTCGGCATTTCTGCGGTATGCAGAATGAAATCCGCAAAACTGCCGTTCCCTTCTTTTGCGAAGTGGCGGCATATCAAGAAGTCACGAAGATTCTGCTCTTCCATTCTTATGGCTAGCACGCCACCAGCGGAGGTAAGGATCGTGACGATTTCCTGGTCGTTCAATCTGGATGCAAAATCCCGAATCTCGGCATCGTCGTACTCCAGGCCCAAGAGTTCCTCGTAACAAGGGTCTCCTTCAATAAGATCGCAGCAATCGTAGATTGCAAGGACCTCTGCGAGACGCTGCTCCCTGCTGGAGTACCCAGCTAAGGCGGAATTCATATAGATGTTCAGAAGATCGTATGGCTCTTGGATGGCTTCGAAATTGCCGTCTGCTATGGGGCTTGCTGCCATGATAGCCAAGCGCAGGTTTCCGTTTGCGATTGCCGATACTCTCTCCCTCAGTGCTAGGTTTTTTATGTTGTATTCGGTCTCGAGTATCGCTTCAATGTTTTCCGCGGTTAGAGGCTCCAGCTCTATTTCTTTGAAATTTAGATAGCTGCCGATTTTCGCGGTCAACTCGCTTCGGTGCATCTTCCTGCAGGTGAGGACAATCTTTAGCTTTTTGTTTTCCAAGCAGATTCCCAGCAAGTGCTCAAGTGACAGGTTGCCGTTTGCATCATCGACCAGAAGGATAATGTTTTCCGACTCCGACAAAATCAGCTCAATATCATCGTCGAGATGCGACGAATACCTAGAGTCCAAGATCAGAAGATCCCAGTGATGCCGATTGCTGAATGAGAGGCATGCGTCGAGGGCGATCTTGGTTTTCCCCGATCCAGACTGCCCCTGAATCACTACTGCCCTACTTTGCTCTATCGATTCGATGATGCCTGAAAACTCGGAATCCCTGTGCATGAGGGGCTTCGACAGGTCGGTTGTGAAACGGCCGTTCAGGCTTCGCTCGATGAAGCGGTCTGGGGCGATGAATGACCCCTTTCCGAGCGGAATGCCCAAAACCGTATGCGCTAGCGCAGGGAATTTTCTATCAAGGTCGCTCGCAATTGTCTCTGGCCCGATTATTTCTATCCGTGGATCGATGGCGCGGACTTCCTCGAGTACCAGAGGTGAAAGGCGAAAGTATGTGTGGCACAGGATGATTCGATCTATGAGTTGCGGATCGATGCCGGTTTTGCTCCTGTCGAGGCAGTCTATAGCATCATTTAGCAGCTTATTGCGGATGTCGGATTTAGAGGTTGTGTATGCCGCGAAGATGTAGCGTCCATTCTCTCCTACGGAGTACATATCTGGCACTCCGGTCGTAGTTTTATCCGTGCCGCATTGGGATCCCAATTCAATGATGTTGTTAAGCGAATATCTCCTATATAGATACTGATTTGCTAGTGTTTGAAAACGCCCGCCTTCGATCTGCCTTAGCTCTTCTTGGATCTGATTTATATGGGACATTTTGCTCCTCGCGGTAAATTCGCCTTTTGATTTCTCTTTTCTTACTCTAGTCCACCTAGCTCAGCAAGTCTTGCACGCTCGAGGGCCGAGTCGACGACGTCCTCGAAGTCGAGCCCCGCCGCATAGGGAGATCCGGCGACAATGACTGGGATAAAAAACTCTAATCAAGGCCAGAATCTTTAATAGCATGCTGTTTTACCACAGACGGCAGAATCTGGCTTGAACGGTTAATTATAGCCCCCGACAGAAAGAGCGGTGCTTCCTCGCTATCGTCTCCGCGCTCGAGAAGCAGAATCGCAAGGCAATCGAGGTGGTCGAGGAGTGCGGTGGGTTGTTACCGTCAATGGGAATTCGGTCAACGCCAACCATCAATCATGCCGTATTATTCAGAGTTAGAATTTTCGCCCCACGATACTAAGCCGGTGACCATCCAATGATTTTTGGCATCGATATAGACACCGCCAATCTGATTGTCCAAGCATTCATCGGAGCCGCTACCTTGGGGACCTTGATTGCCGCATTCTGTCAAAACAACCAGACCAAAAGAAACAGGGAGGACGATATCAAGCGGCATCAGCCATCCCGCATATCGGCATGGTACGAAGAAGGTCGAAACCGAATCGATCAGCCCGATGACAACCGATTCTTCTGGCAGTTCGTCGTGCTTCGAAACGAAAGCGAGTCCCCCGTCTACGACGCAATCGTCACCTGCGTCGGGATTAGCGGAGCCGGCCCTTCTTTCAAAGGAGAGGACAACGGTCCCGCTTTTCCCGACCGCGTCTGCGTCGGCACGCTTCCTCCTGGAGCATGGTACATATGGCTCCCAACGGGAGGGCACGGAATGGGAGTGCGCACGGCGCCCGAAACGGCTTTCGTCGACGCGAATGGGATTCCATGGGTTCGGCGAGGCAACGGAAGGCTCGAGGAGATCTCTATGGAGCCGACCTCGTTCTACAGGCTGCCCCTCCCCTTGTCCTGGCACGGATGCAAGAAGCTGACCGAGTAGAAGTCGTCGACGCCGTACGCGTAGCCCTCGAAGGGCGCCTCGTCCAGGCCGCGCCAGCCGGCGGCGGCGCGATAGTCCGCGATCTCGTCGGCAAGGGCCCTCGCCATAAGCACGACGTGCTCGACCGCAAACCCGTTATTCGACTTCTCTGGGTGCTTCTTGACGTGGTCGCTGGAAAAGTAGCCCAACGAGATTTCGCTCACGGGTCCGTCGCCGTTGGCGAACGCGGCCACATTGACCGTCTTGCGCCTGAAGAGGGTATCGAGTGCCTTGGTGAGGGGCTCGGCGGTGGACAGCATGGCGGGGCCTCCCTACGTACGAGGGAGATTGAATTGAGGGTTTGATGCTACTGTCCGCTACTGCCCGCGGCACTCAGCAAGCCAGCCGAATGCCGCGGTCTCCCGAGACTAGCGGAGCCGCCCTTATTGCTAACACTGCCAAAGCAAGCCCCACTTCGTCAGTAACTTGGACGGGTGTCCCAGCAGCAGCGCGTGGCACCTAGAAGCGCTGTTCCCAGCAGGAATAACGCTAAGGAGGCGGCGATCCAGTTGCTGTCGGCGGTCTTGGGGAGCGTGGCGGCGGCGCTAGCAGTCTTGGCCCTGGATGGCGTGGACGCCGTGGTCTTGGTAACTGTCGTCTTGCTTGTCGTGGTCGTCTTGGGCGTCGCAGTCGCGGGCCTAGGGACGGGATCCGTCGCGGACCCGGCGCCGGGCCGCTCAACGGTTGGGCCGGCGCCACCGGCCGGCTCGCCCGCGCCACCGGGCACCTCGCGCCCGTCGGCCTCCCCCGCCGGCGCCGCGGCGCCCTCGGACTCGATCACCACATGCGGCGCCATGGCCCCTGGGGCATCCACCACCCCGCCGGCGCCGAAGGCCCCGCCCACTGGCGTCACAAATCGCGCGGACATAAGCGACCCGCCCGTGCATGCGACGCCGCCATCGGCACCGGCCGCATCGAGCCGCGAGGCGTCGACGGACAGCCCGCGCCCGGCCGGGCCGACGCGCTTCGATCGCGCCGCCAAGAAGGCGATACGGGAGTCGGGTCGGGTGGCCGGTAACGCCTATCGTTAGATGCTGCGCGACCGGTTCCTCTGCCGCGTGTTCGCCGGCGTCGGGGAGCGGTTCGTGCTCAAAGGCGGCAGCGGCCCTCTGGCCCGCATACCCGACGCGAAAAAGACGCGCGACCTTTTGACCAGGAAGCAAATTGCGATTCACTTGTCGTCTTCCGGTCTAGGAACACCGAGGTCAGAGTTGTAGAGCACCTCGCCCAGCCTTTGGCTTTCGGCGGCGTAGCCCCCGACAAGGGACGCGAGCTCGGACTTGAAGGAGCTGATCGTCTCGGAGTCGAGGATGAGAGCCAGCTTGGCCACCATTGTCGAGAAGTCCTCGTCCCTCACGGGCCCGACCCTGGCGCACCAAAGCCGCTCGTCGCGGGCGCAGATGTTGCGGAAGTCCACGAGGGTGCGAAGGGCGATGAGCCCGGCCAGGTCCTCGTCGTAATGGCTCGGCCCCACCATGTAGTCCTTGGCATCGGTGTAGTTGGCGATTTTCAGGTAGGCATCGAGCTCCCGATAGGCCTCCGAAAAGGTGTAGGCGGCGACCGAGCGCACGCGGGCCTCCGCCTTGAGGAGGTACTTGAAGGTAAGGTTGCGCAGGTCGCGGTCGAAGAGGAAAAGGCCGTAGAGGTCTCCGAATCCCGTTCCCTCGGCGTAGACGTCGTGACCCGCCTCGGCGCTGGCCTCCTTGTCGAGGAACGGCTCCTTGTACCCGTTGACAACGCAATAGTAGTCCTCGCCGAGGAGGGCGTAGGCGGCGTACTCCGGCATGGAGAGCCCCCTGGACTCGAGGATGGCCACCTGCTCTTCGAGGGTCTTGAACGGCTTGCGGGCCATGCCGGCTCCTCTCTGAAATGAGAGAAGGCCGCCCGCCTCGTGGCGAACGACCTTCCTCAGTCTTGGGCTCCGTAGAGTACCCAAGCCGTATCAGTGTAGCCGTGAAAGTACCACATGCTCGGCCGTCCGTCAAGCTTGCCGGGGCTTTCTCGCCTTTCTTGTGCGCCGCGTGCGCCCCTACTTTGCGGCATACACGTCGCAATTGCCCCTACCTAGAAAGTGCATGGCAGCTCGGTCAATCGCCCTTGCGCTTTGGCCTACCTAGAATCGCTGTTCCCAGCAGGAATAGCGCTAATGAGGCGGCGGGCCAGTTGCTGTCGGCGGTCTTGGGGAGCGTGGCGGTGGCGGCGCTAGCAGTCTTGGCCTTGGATGGCGTGGGCGCCGTGGCCTTGGTCACGGTCGTCTTGCTTGTCGTGGTCGTCTTGGGCGTTGTGGTCGCGGGCTTCGGGACGGGGCCCGTCGCGGGCCCGGCACCGGGCTGCTCAACGGTGGGGCCGGCGCCGCCGACCGGATCGCCCGCGCCACCGGGCACCTCGCGCCCGTCGGTCTCCCCCGCCGGCGCCGCGGTGCCCTCGGGCTCGATCACCACATGCGGAGCCACGGCCGCGGAAGCATCCACCACGCCGCCGGCACCGAAGGCCCCGCCCACGGGCGCCACGAACCGCGCGGACACGAGCGACCCGCCCGCGCATGCAACACCGCCGTCGGTACCAGTCGCATCGAGCCACGAGGCGTCGGCAGAAAGCCTGCACCCGACCGGGCCGTCGCCGGCGCCCGCGTCGAGCAAGAACACGCCGTAGGCGCGCACGCCGGCGGCGGGCGCGGCACCGACGGCGACAACGCGCCCGCCGCCGCGCACGGCCATGCCGCCGGCGATCACGCCGGCCACGGCCTCGTCCGTGACATCGGCCCCGTCCGCCCGGGCATCGACGGCGCAGCCGTCAACCGCGAGCGCCCGCGAGACGTGGATCGCGCACTGCGAGCCCGAAGCCGCCAGGGACCCGGTGCCGCGAAGCGTCAGGTTGCCCCACACCTCCATGCCGCACTGCGTGATGTCCGTGTCGGGCGTATGAGACTCCGCCACCGAGTTGCGCCCCACAAGCGTCACGACCAGGTCGCCGTCGGCGCCGATGGCGTCGCCCGCGTAGCCGTCAAGCTCCAGATGGCCGGCATCGGTCCAGGCCCAACCGGGGCCCGACACGCCCGGCTCGAAGTACGTCGCGCCCGCGATGAACAGGCTCTCCGCGCCCGCGGCATAAGAAGGCCCGCCCAGCAAAACGCACAGGCAGGCCATGGCAGCGATCGCGATGTGATGACGGCTGGTGTGGGACTCGGCGGCAAACATACCCGCTCCGATCTTCGCAGGAGCCAATAGAATGTGCACCAGAAAATGCCCTGGTAGCAGCAGTTATTATTTTAGCGAGATCAATGCAGGAGAAATGAAAACCGTGTGGGCAATGTCCACAATTAGGTGTAAATCGTTTTGCCAGTCGGTGAAAGGAGGAATTGACTTGCGAATGCTCGACCGCTTGAATGCGCCGAGGGCTTCTGCTTCCACGAGCTTCGCCATTCCTATCTTACCGCACTCGCGAGGGCAGACGTGCATTCCAAGGTCATGCAGGTTCTCGCCGGGCACGCCACATGCGCCACCATCATGGACATCTACACCCACGTGAACATGGACTCCAAGCGCAAGGCCGCCGAGGCGCTGGCGAAGGCTGTAGTCGCCGCGCAGCCGTAGCCTGAGTAGGCGAAGGCACGGCGTCAGAGCCCCAAAACGCAACGGGGCCCGGGCAGCGAACAGTATCGCCGCCCGGGCCCGTAGTCTGACCTGACAACCTGACGCCGGGGCCGATAGGGCGAACGCGCGCAGGGAGGGGCGATTTCCCGCCGTCCCCGCCTGAAGGAAAAAACGGAATAGGCGGACCGACCGTCCAGCTGAGTCTGGGAAGAGGTGCCGGGCGGAGGGTGGGGCATGGCCACCGGACTCATCGAAACACATCTCCACCGTTCCTTCAACTGGAAAATGCCGCCCCCGGGGCCCGGGAGGGGCCTCGGGGGCGTTCGGCCGACCGCGGGAACGGCCTATCCGCTCAATGTGTTCGGCTGAAATCGGAAATCAACCATGAAAGAATCTCTGGCATCTTCACCTTGGTGGCAATCAATCACTTAAAGCGATTCTTTAGGGTTCTGACGCATTCAATCCAATCATGCGGCAGACAGTCCTTTAAAAGGCCTTTGATGCCGCGTTGACGGAGGAATTTGCCAAAGATGAGGTCGGAGTCTCCAGATGCGACGGCCCTGTAAAGCTCAGCAGCAGCAGCCTCATCCTCCGGAGCCCGACGCGAGGGATGCAACAGGTTGACGTTTTCGGCGGACGCCCTTTCAAGGTCCGATTCCACCCATGTGCAACCATCGGCGCATTCTTCCTCAAAATAGCGCAGTCCCACAGGTGTGTTTAGCATCGCCAGTGAGACTCCCCTCGCATCATAGAAATCGGGGTGTGCTTTCTCGATGCCCCAATAGTCTCCAATGGTTATATCGCCTACGCGCTCGGGCTGCGCAAAACGGCATGAATAACAGGACTTGCGATAGTACTTTCCACTCAAGAAAGCGCGGTAATACGGGTCATCGCTGTATGGCCCAATAGCCTCCTTGCGCTTGAGGTCAATGGCGGAGGTGTAGTAGTAGTAGTAGTAGAGACCCCAAGGTCTATTCTTGGAGCGAAAAGTGTATCGAAGGCTTCCCGGAACGGCCTTGAGCTTGCTCTCAAGCCAAGCAACGTAAAGCCTGAATAGCTCGGGGCTTGTGACGCCATGGCAGACCAAATCAACAGTGACCAGCTTACCGCTGCAGGCTCTGAGTCCCTTGCGCGCCAGATAGCTCTTGAGGGCGTAGACCAGACAGGGGGTGCCGCTAAATAGAACGTCACGGCCCGACTCAAGAAGCTCCCGGCAATGGTCGAAACTTCCGTTTGGCGAGCACTGCACGTATTTAGAGCCCTGAAGGCGCCACAACTCAGAGACGTCCTCCACGCAGGTGATTCTCACAATATTGTCTTCACACAGCTCGGCGCCGAAGACGGCGCCTCCCCTTGCAAGCATGGCGCGCGCCAATACAGCAAACGCGCCTCCCGAGGCAGAGCGCGACAACGATTCATAGTCCTTGTCGCGGAGCGCCAAGACGCGGACAGGCAAGCAGGGCTTAGGTGAATCAGGGTGGTGCTGCATCGCTTAACCCAACCTTTCTTTAACAATTCGGAGCAGGCCGCAAAAGAGCGTTCCCATCTCTCTCCTGAAAATGGCAATCACGGCAAGCAGCTCAGCTAGCATTAGAAGCTCGCCAGCCGCGCCGTCCATAAAGAGGGTGCCACCAGCAAGGAAGAGCACGACGTAGGCGGCGGCATAACTGGCCTTCATAGTGTTAATGTTGACGTACCGTTTCGTATCGAAAACCCTGTAAGCGTAGACCGTGATGTAGCTGAAGCAAGTCGCCAAGGCAGAACCGGTGATGCCGAGAAAAGGTATGAGGGCAAGGTTCAGTAAGACATTTACAATCGCACCGAATGTCGCAGAGAACAGATAGCCCTTGCTGTCCTTGTTCACCGTATACCAAGAGCCCAAAAAGGTTCCGGTGGTCATAAATACGTTGCCTATGATAAGAAAGGGGGTGTAACGCCAGGCTTCATAATAACTAGCCTCGACATAAATGCCCATTATCGGCTTCATAAACAGGAGAAGCGCCACTCCCGTAACGACAGAGACGCCTACCAAACCTCCGTAGACCCTGTCACAGTATTCGTCACGGTCTTCGCTTCCGTCCTCATGTATGGCCGTATAGCTCCATGCTTGATTGAATATCCCCGCAACGACGGAGACAACCGAGGGAATTTTATAGGATACGGCGTATATTCCATTTGCAGCCGTTCCAAGCAGAGCAGTCACGAGCACCCTATCAGAAGAGTTGATAATCCACCACATGAACGTATTGGGAATGAGCACTGCCGAATACCGCGACATCTCTTTCGCCAAATCAAAATCGATCTTAAAGTTTCTGAAGACGTCGACAACGTTGCCAGCAAGAAACGCGTAGACCATAGCCACAGCTGAAGACAATATGTAGGCCATGAAGTATCCAGGCAAGCCGAGGTCGAGAACGAGAAGGAACAAGATATTGAGCACGGCGACGGCGATTGTTTGGAGGATATTGCCGACGGCATATCTGACGAGCAGTTCCTTACCGCGTAAATAGCACAGGAAGAGCTGGCTCCCGGCAAGCGTGACTGTATAGAAATAGATATAAATCGTGTAGCCGGCTACAGCGCCGAAAAGGCCCGCGATGGGAATGATTACAAGGCCAATAGCGAAAGACAGCGCCAACAGAGCGAGGCCGACGCTCATAATCTTGTTATAATCCGCCCCGTCGTCAAGTGAGAACCTCATCACGCCCTCGCCGATGTTGAGAATAAGCACAGGGGCGAGCACCGCGCAAAGGGTGGTAACAAGGTCTGCAGTTCCATACTGATCGGTGGCAAGGGCGTTCGTATATAGCGGCACCAAGAAGAACGTGATCAGCTTGGTCGCAATGTTGCCGATGGCGAAGATTGCGGTGTTCTTAATTAGGTATTTGGCACGGCTTGATTCTTGAACCATTAACTGGGCCTCCACAAATAATTAAAACAGGCAAATTCGGATCCCATGCTCATGACGCAGGCGAAAAGGCGCTATCGAGGAATTCCCTCGCCTTCGTTCGCTCAAGCTTGAGCCCCTCATTCACGACACGCCATTCAATCGGATTGCGGTGAACGCACCGATTAAAGGCGTCCTGAGAGTTCAGAACGCGTCTGTCCAAAAGGTCGAAGTCGCTCAGGACGTCATGGAGCCTTACTGAGTATTTAGCCGGGTCAAAGACGACCATGGGGCGGTTGAAGAGGAGGGAGAAGCACGTTCCGTGGAACGAGTCGGTGACGACAAGGCCAGCATTGCGGAACAGATTTAACCATTCCCCCGGCGTGGGAAGACAGGCTGCGCGGAGACCATGGGGAGGGAGCCGAAGCGGATTGAAGGTAACAACGCAGGCGCGCACGCCAAGCTCCTTGCTAACCCTGACGGTATAGGAGATCATATCCGGATTCGGATTAAGCATGTACAGAAGGACGTAGCCAGAATCAAAAGGAAGCCGGGAGCAATCGCTGAGGCGATACCATAGATTCTCATCGCAGAGCAGGACCGGGTCCTTCAGGGCGACGGATCCGGGAATGCCCATCTTGTCGAGGATGTCAATACTAGAGCGTTCTCGGACGGAGATCGCGTCAAAGCCACTCAGGAGAGGTCTGGTCAGATTCGCCTCCTCGTCATCGAGCTTAGGCCGCCCAAAGCTCGCAGCAAATGCGACCTTACGCCTGTCGTCGGGAATCCGCTCGAGAAAGTACACGGGATCAATACCGTCATTGCATTCGATGTTCCAAGTCTGGTCGCTGCCCACACAGAAAAGGGCGTCGCGGTCAAGGGCATCAAGCCCAACGCCCGTCAGAAAAGGGCCTGCATCGCAAAGTGAAAGCTGGCCCTCTATAAAGGGGCGAAAAACCCGCTCTGATCGCAACCTGGCGCCCAGGCCAGCAGCAAGCTTGAGAAAGCCGTTGACGCGGCCGCCGGACATCTTCTGATGCGCCCAACCGGATCGCGTCCACTGGGGGCGACAGTAGTCAACGAAGACGGGACGGCCATAACGCCCCAATATGTCCCGGGTGGCAACGGCCTGCAGGACCGTTCCGTAATTGTGCGAGTCAATGATTGTCGAAACGTATATTGTGCGGTTGTTTGAATCGGCCATCGCTAGATCCTCCATGTCATAGGCCATTATCAGTTGAATATGGTCGCAATTCGGCCGACCGGAGCCGGGTAACCAAAATCGCGAGCTAGGGCTTCCTCGGCAGAAAGGGCAGCATACAGCGCAATATATGCGAAGAATTGAACATTGATTGTTATCTCCGCCATCCCGAGGACTGTTAGGACATATAGGCCAACCAGGGACACGTATCGCCCCCAGTCATCCCCCTCTGCAATGTGACGGGCTCCCCTAGAAAGGACGAAGCAGATATAGCAATAGAGTAAGGCAACGCCCACGAGGCCGAAATAGAGGCAGTATTCCAAAATGGCGTTTTGGGCGTCGAGGGCATTCCCAGTAGCGCTGAACATCATAACGCCCTCGAAGAGAGCGTAAACGCTATTGTACCCGTAGCCAAAAAGAGGACTATTCACCAGGAACGGGAATACGTGCTCGTAGACGTAGGTTCGCCCAGAGAGGTCAGAGCTCCTTCCGAAGACGTTTGTGATGACATCCGAAACAAAACCAACGTGCAGAACGATCTCGCCAAAAGCAAACAGGATAAAGGTAACGAATATGGACGTGACAAGATATGTTATGGGCTTATGCAAAGGGTGCTCCAGTACAGGTTTAAACGCTATCGCGAGCATGAAGAGCACGATGCCGATCGCTCCGGTATTACAGTCAATCCTGAGGGCAAGAAGAAGCGCAAGGACGCAAAGCGCGGCGAATAGCACGGCTCGTGGAATGGTTTTTATTGACCTCCCGGCGGCAATAACGTACATGATGAGCCCGAACAAGGCGAGATAGGACACCGAGAACTTGGTTCCGACCAAATAGTTGAGCTCATTCCGCCAAGCCATAAGAGGGTCCGAAACAATGTAGTAATACGTAATCAGAAGATAGACCACACAGCAAAGGAAGAATACCGTGGCAGTGCTGCGAATTCTACCCTCAGAACATTGGATCTCTAAGAACCAAGTCAGTAGGTTCAGCCTTGCGATAAACAGCAACGTTCCATTCATGTTGTATGAGTTCAAAAGCGAGGAGACGACCATTACGGCGGACATGGCGAACAAAAGAAGGTTGACCTTCAAATAAGGCTCAGAAAAATTTTTTTTGACTCTCAGGAGCATGACGCAGAGAATAATCGCGCACAAAACCGAAGCGATAGTGTTGTAGCCGGGAATGTACACGACACGCACTACGCAGGCATGAAAGACCGCAATGGAGAGCAGCGGATTCAGGCTCAGCTTCCTATCGATTAACCTCATCCTAGTCCCTCCGTCTTTCGACGCCAAGAGCGTACAGCCGGCCGTACACTCTTGGTGAAATACACGCAAAGAGATATTGGAGCCGTTTCCAGCGTGGCAGGCCGGGGCATCTTAGCACCGCAGGGCACCGGTCCCTCATTTTATTGCGTATCAGGACGGCGTCGTCGAGCGTACATCTGTCAATGCAGAAGTTCAGATAAGTTAGATAAGCGAAGCCGAGGGCGCTTTCGCCAACACAAGATATTTCAGGGTGATTGCGCTCCAAAAAAGCAAGCTGGTCCTCAGCCGCATTAATAAAGTCCATGTTGAAAGACGTACCTTTGGTGATGCTTCCGCTCCGCTGCCTATAGTGATAGAACGGATTCGGAAGAAGGACAATCCGATTAGCGAGATCGAAAATCCTAGGCATAACATAAAAATCCTCGCATAGCTTCCCTTTCGGAAACCTCACGTTGTCGAAAAGGGTACGGCGGTAGACCTTATTGCAAGCGCTCACGTCAAACCCATTGAACGTATTCAGGGCTACGATGCCCTCCGTGCCCGAGTAGACACGCCTCTCGTGCGCAGCCTTGTCCACATGGCTGCCGTCTTCAAAGTCGAGCACGATACCGAAAGCAACGAGGTCGGCACCGCCGGCGAGCTCTTTCGCGACAGTTTCGAAAGCGTTGCCATCGAGATAGTCATCACCGTCTATAAAGGACACATACTCCCCGATGGCTCGTTCCACTCCATAGTTCCTAGCATCCGAGAGACCGCCGTTCTCCTTATGCAAGGCGCGGACTCTGCCGTCGCGCGATTGGAGCATTTCGCAGATCTCAGGCGAAGAGTCTGTTGACCCATCATCGATGAGCAAAATCTCAAGGTTTGCGTACGTCTGGCCGATGAGGCTCTCTACGCATTCCAAGAGATAGTCTTCAACGTTATAGACGGGAACGATGACACTAATGAGTGGGCTATCCATTGCTCACCACCGATCGATTGAATCCCACGCTCCTCACAAGACCATGCACGTCAGTAACATTGCGTCTGTAAACCAGGTCCTCATTCGGATAAATTATCTGATCCACTAGCTCCACTCCAAAATTTGCTTCTTGGCAACTGCGGGAACGCCCGCAGCAACTGAGTTCTGGGGCAAGTTCGAGCATACGACCGCATTGGCAGCCACAATCGATCGGTCTCCAACAGAGGTGTCGCGAGTGACAATCGACCCTGCACAAAGCCAGACGTCGTCACCGATAGAAACATGTCCGAATTTGTAAGTCACGGCAGGTTTTGCAGATGAATAATCATGGTCATGGTCGAACACCATGGCGTTCGGGCCAAACAGGACACGGTCTCCGATGGCCGTTTCTCCAAGCACGGTTATGCTGGATCCGCTATTCATGAACAGATTGTTCCCGATGCTAAGGGCACCACCCTCAACAACGCATATGCGTGCACCGGGCTTAATGACAACATCGTCACCAATCTTCACATGGCAGCCTTTCCCCAATCGAAGGCCCCAGAGAAGCCTAGGGGATGGACGCCGGCCGAGTTCGAGCCTCTTCCCGTACCTGAACAAAAGAATCCTCCTGATAATCGAGCAGGCGATGCGTTTTACCCTCATCGAAACTCGCCCCGCTCAAAGTCAATCGAATAGAGGTCGAGGCAGGGAGGGCAGCAAAGCCCGTGCGAATAGGGCCAGCTAACCGAGTCCGTAGATCTCCGGGGGCCTGCAGAGCCATTCTTCCAAGTCGATGTACCGCGAGTAATAGTCCGTATCATTGAGGACCCCCCCCCCGCTCGCTATAGCCGGGGAAGTGCACGGCGCACGCGAGCTCGGGCCTCGGCGACGCCGTGAAGCAGACCTTGTTGCCGAAGGGAATGGCATCGAAGGCCCTGAGGTCCTCCTCTGTGCAGCAGTTCATCTGGCTGAACTTGATGAAGACGTCGCCCCAGTTGATCCGCTCGCAGCGGCGGGCCCACTTCTCTGCGGCTTCCTCCGGGGAGGGATAGTGCAGGAACACGACCTCGATATCATCGAGACGAGCGACGGGCTTGTCGAGCTCGCCCTTCTCGCGAAGCTGATCGGCATAACGGGAGTCTCGTGCGTCGATGAACTCTAACGGCGTCGCAGTGTAGTGCCTGAGCCTCGAGGCGAACTTCACGTAGTCGCTCGCGAAGAAGTAGAGGCCGGCGGTTGGACTGCTATAGGGAAGTCCGTAACGCCGATACACCGAGCCGGCCCAACAGTTGTTCGAGAAGATGCTGAAGTCAGTGCGGGTGAGCTTCTTCCTTCTGCCCTTGGCGAGCAATGGATTCGCCATATCACCAATCTTTCTTGAGATCCTGCTTACGTAGCTCATCGGCTCAACAGCCTTTCGTAGTACTCCATAAGCCGCGCGGCGTTTGCCTCGGCTGAGTAGCCCGCAGCCTCTAGTTTGTTAGGGGCCTCCAGGTGCCTGCCGCCCTCGATCGCCACATTGAGCGCCCTCGCCCAGTTGGCCAGCGGCGCGTCGAGCGCCGTGAACGAACCAGTCCCGGCGATGTCCGTCTCGGCGGGCACACCAGTCGAGTAAACACACGGCAGTCCCGCCGCCTGTGCCTCCACGGCCGAGACGGGAAGGCCCTCATAAAGCGACGGCATAAAGAAGACATCGAAGAGCGAGTAGAGACGATAGGCGTCGCTCCTCAAGCCAAGCAGCATCACGGAGTTTTCCAGACCCATTTCGTGGACGAGCTCCTGGAGTTCCCGGCGTTCATCGGCGCTGTTGCTCTCCCCGATGATTACAAGCCTGGCAGGGCCGTGAGCAGCCACATACTCACCGAAAGCCCTGACCGCGAAGGAGAAGTTCTTCTGCAAGGAAATCCGGCCCACGCATCCCACCACGGGCTCCTCGGGACCTATTCCGAGTTCCACCCTGCAGGCCGTCCGGACCTCAGGGTTGAAGGCGAAGCGGTCGATATCGATGCCGTTCCTCATCACCAGGAAGTCCTTCCCCCTGAAGAGGTAGCGGCCGGCGTCTTCGGAGCACGCGACCCCGTCGGTCGCCCAGCGCCGCCCGAACCAGATGAGCGGCGCGTTGCGCACACGATGGCTGAACCTATCCGAGCTGCTGTTGAGATGACTGTGTAGCACGCGATGGGCAACCCCGGCTTCGGCCGCGTAACGAAGCGTCCAGAATGCCGAGTTGGGCATGTGGCAGTGCACGACGTCGTATTCAGAACCATGCTCTTGAAAGAACCCTTTGACCTCTCTAATGAAGGCCGAGAGATCAGTTCCCGCATGCGTGACCGTAAAGACCTTGGCACCGCGCCCTTTGAATTCGTCATCGTAGTTGAGCGGATGTCGCAGCTCGCCATTAACAACGTCATGATGCAGGTAGTCGTACGAGACGCGCGAACTGTCACGAAACAAGAACATGTTCCGAACAAACGAAGTAACGCCTGCATCCATAGCGAGCGACGGGACGATGTTTAACACTTTGATGGGGGTTTCACCCGCCATATTATCTCACCCCTTGTGTTTGATAAATATTGGCCATGATTTCAGAAGTATCTGCAACGTCGTAGCCCGCCTTGCGAATCTGATCCGCATAGATAGCGCGATTGCGTGGCTCCCGAGCCATAGCCAGGATCTCTTCCCCCCAAAGAGAAGCCGGACGGTCAAGCCCCTCGGACCGAGTCAAATCAGTAACGGCTGTCTCGTCAGATACGTTCACAGACATGAGGACCGGAAGACCCGAAGCCTGTGCCTCGACCGGGACGAGAGGCTGCCCCTCGTGCAGCGAAGGAAACAGCAACACGTCCATCGCGTTGTAGAGTGGCGCCACGTCCGCTCTCGGCTCGAACCAGATAACGTGCGCAGCCACACCAAGCGAATCTGCGTGTTCTCGTACCTGTTCCCTCATCTCGCCGTCCCCTTGCATGAGGTAGTAGGCAGAAGGCTCAGCCCTCAGCACCTCGGAAAACACATCCAATTGGAAGAGGGGATTCTTGGCGGGCGCGAGACGCGAAGGGTTACCCAACAGCAGTGCATCGGCGGGCACCCCCAGCTCGCTGCGGCAAGCACCACGAACGGCAGAATCGAACGCGAAGCGAACCGTGTCAAAGCCATTACGCACGACCGTAAACGGCTTCCTCCCGAAGAGATACCGCCCCGCTTCCTCGGAACATGCGAGCCTCGAAGTCTCAGCGCCCGATAGCACTGAGCGAGCGACTGAGTGCACGAACCTTTTAACTATCCTGCCGCCCGCGCCAACATCAGAGTTGTGCGAGTGCACGATGCACACCGGCACTCCACGACTCGCAGCAACCTGGGCATAGGCGAACCCCATTCCATTCATCGTATTGATATGCACAGCATCGAAGCTGTTTTCATCGAGAAGTCTCTTGAACGCACTAAGCCCGTCCTTGAGGCGTCTCACCTGTCCGGGCTTGTAGCCATTGAAAACCGCACGACGCTCAACACCGAGCGAGGCCAGCACATCGTCGTAAGAGCAATTCCAATCCCAGGTAGTGATCAACGTGAACGAGAAACCCTTTGGGGCTAGCTCACGAAAGAGCCCCAGAAGGTATGTTTCTATCCCACCGACACCCCACGCCTCAGCGTATACAAGGATATTAGTCATGATGCAGTCCCGTTGATAGGAGAGAATTACCAAGTCTCGGTGCCCGAAGCAAGGCGCGACGGCGCGCGAGCATGCACGAGATGGAATCGCAAGCGAGCGACTTGGCACCCGGCAGCCCCAAGATAGGGATCTTCTTGGAAAGCTGTCCATTGAGGGCGCGCTCGGTCTCCTTCTCCGAGATAGCGTCGTGCCGGTAGTAGTCGACCACCGTGGCTGCGACTCCCAGCGACTCGAAAACGCGCTGCGTCGCATAGCTCTGCAGACAAGAGCCATAATTCGGCGAGTTGCAGAGGGTAATGATTGCTGCGGTCGCGGTCACTCCGCATTTCCCCCTTTCCGGAGAATCCTTGTGTACACGAGCCCGCGAAGGGCGTTGGGCATGAGGCAGACAACTGCCTGGGGAACAAACGAGATGAAGTAGTCGGCAGCGCTGAAGTACCCGCATGCCAGCTGCGCCCGCTTGAAGCGCCTCGCGTGCGACAGATAGGCGCGGCCTCCTCTGCGAGCGTAGAAGTCTGGACTCACGCGCATTGCCACAAGGGTCTCGCGCACGTTGGCCGCACGGCAGCCCGAGGCGAGCATCCGGTTGAAGAGGTCCCAGTCTTCGAAGTAGTGGAAGTCGTCGTTGTAACTCCCAGCGGCGAGCACCTTCGAGCGCCGGAAGGTCATAGGCGGGTGCCGGAAGGGATTGCGGCGCTTGGAGTAAGCGACGATCTCGTCGTGGGTTATGGGCAGGTCCGTCGTCGCCACGGGCCTGTCCCAGGCCTCGACGAACTCCGTTACGTTGCTACCCACCATGTCGAGGCCTTGCTCGGCCATGAGGGCAAGCTGACACTCCATGCGCCCCGACAGAGCGTGGTCATCGGTGTCCATGCGGGCTACGATCTCGTTTGAGCACGCCTCAATGCCCCGGGCAAGCGCGTAGCCGAGGCCTCTGTTCTCGGGGTAGGAGACGAAACTGAACAGGCCGGGGTTGGCCGCGTCGTACTCGGAGAGGACGTCCTCGAGCTCGTCAGTCAGCGGGCCGTCCTTCACGATGACGACTTCCGCCGGGGGCACCGTCTGGGCGAGCATCGAATTCAGCGCCTCGCGTAAGTACTCGGCGCGCTCCTTGGCGTAAAGGCTCATAAGCACGCTGTAGGGAGGGAAAGTCTGGGAATCCATGCCTACCTCCCTGTCTTGTTCTTGCCGAACATCACCGAGAAGGTCTTGAAGAAGACCCGCCAGTCGGACTTGAGGCACGCGCCTCGCGCATAAGTGAGCTCGAACTCCTGGCGCAGGCCGTTCTCGAATGTCGCGAGGTTGCGAGGCCCTGACTGCCAAGCGCCGGTGATGCCCTGGGGGACGGCAAGCACCTGCACCTGCTGCTCGTGCGTGAAGTTCCCCAGTTCTTCGTAGGTGATGGCCCGGGGCCCGATCACGGAGAGCTGGCCCGCGAGCACGTTGATAAACTGAGGTATCTCGTCGAGGGAGGTCTTGCGCAGGACGCGACCCAACTTGGTAATGCGCGGGTCGTTCGTGACCTTGCGCTCGCGGTGCCACTCCTCGATCTGCTCGGGGGTGAGATACTTCTCCACGTCGTTGGCGTCGGCGACCATGGAGCGGAACTTGAGCACGTGGATGGGGCGGCCGAAGCGCCCCGCGCGCTCGTGCGAATAGATGGGAGCGCCCTTGGTGTCAGCCGCGATGAACGCGCAGAGCACCACGCCAGGGATGAACGCCACGGCACAGACGCACGCGCTGAAGGCGATGTCGAAGGCACGCTTCACGAAGCGATACCCGAAGGAGCGCGAGTCGAGCGCGCGGGACTCAGCAGCGAACTCGGGCGAGCCCGGGAGGCTCACCGCACCCGTGTTTGCAGCGGAACCGGCACCAGCACCCGCCGCGCCCTCGCGCCGGTCCATTGCCTGAGCAATGAGCGTCGCCCCCACGGGCGCATTGCTCTCTGTTACTTCATTAGCAGCCAAAGTCAAACTTACGTCCCTGTCCCCCAGGGATCCCCCAATCGATAAATTCAAAAATGCGAAAGAATTGCCGGTGCAACGGCTCCCCTACGTTTTGCTGGGAACGTCCAGCGGAAGCAGCTCCCTAAATGCGGAGTCGCCTTCGCCCACATCCACCAGGCACCAGCGCTTATGACGGTCGATCTTCTTTACACGGGCCTCTTGCCCCACAAGTGGGCCCTGCTCTATGTGCAGCACGCCGTCTTCTATGCGCGCAACGCTGTTGCGCACCACGCCGTCGTCGTCCAGAACGCTGCGGTACCAATCCCGCGCATCGTCCGGCATAGGCATGTACGCCCGCTCCCTACTGCCAGCGATGCGACAGCCAAAGCTCAACTGGGCCAAAGCCCTATCGAGCGCGGCAGCATCGTGCGTGGCGACGAAGAAATATTCCTTGTACATGGGTTTGGTTTGGAGCGACCAGGCGCCGTCCCGCTTAAACCAGAACTCCTTTTGCATCACAAAAGCGTCCTGCATCAGGTTGCGCGGGATAATGCGTCGGACCTTTTCGCAGGTCTCGCGCTCTTTTCCATTGGGGGTGTGGACCAGATACCAGCGGACGCGGCCGTGCTGGCTGTTGGTAGTGGCGCCGTTAAATGCGCCCGGCAGCTGCTCTTGGCGTCGTGCCGTCTGTTCCATGTTCTCGCCCCCTCTTTTGGCTTTGCGATGCACGCAAATGCAGGGGCGTTTAGAACAGGCTTCTCGCTCGCAGCTAGGCGCAGTCGCAAAAGTACAGGTTTTTATAGAGGGATATGGAGATGTACCTACTAGCAGTACATTTTGCGTAATCTGGGCAAACGCTGATTAATTGCTCGTATAATGTCGTCTGTCGAAAGATACAAAAACCTGTACCTTTTTGTGCAACAAAAAAAAGCCGCTCAACCTGCGGCTTTTCTTATTTGGGCATGAAAAAAGGCGACCGCCCTATGTGGACGGTCGCCTTTGTAAATTGTTGTGTCAGTTGCCTTAGGCGCGGGTCTTGATCTCCTCAGTCACCTTGGCAACAAACTCGTCGACGCTCATCTGAACGGTCTCGTTGGAGCGATCACGGACGGAGATGTTGCCGGCCTCGACCTCCTTCTCGCCCAGGATGAGCATGTAGGGCACGCGGTCGATGCTGCGGGCCTCGCGGATCTTGTAGCCGATCTTTTCGTCGCGGTCGTCGCAGACCACACGAATGCCGGCCTCCTCCAGCTTGGCGCACACCTCGTGGGCGTAGTCGCGGCTCTTCTCAGAGACGGGAAGTGCCTTGACCTGCACGGGAGCAAGCCAGGTGGGGAACTTGCCCGCAAAGTGCTCAATCAGAATGCCAATGAAGCGCTCGATCGAGCCAAAGCACACGCGATGCAGCATGATGGGGCGCTTCTTGGTGCCGTCGGCGTCCACGTACTCCAGGTCAAAGTTGAGCGGCATCTGGAAGTCGAGCTGGACGGTACCGCACTGCCAGGTACGGCCGAGCGAGTCCTCCAGGTGGAAGTCGATCTTGGGGCCGTAGAAGGCGCCGTCGCCCTCGTTGACCTCGTAGTCCATATGCAGCTGCTCCAGAGCGGTGCGCAGGCCCTCCTCGGCGCGAGCCCAGTCCTCGTCCGAACCCATGGAGTCCTCGGGGCGGGTGGAAAGCTCAACGTGGTACTTAAAGCCAAACTTCTGGTACACAGAGTCGATGAGGTTGACCACACCCACGATCTCGTCGGTCAGCTGGTCGGGGCGCACAAACAGGTGGGCGTCGTCCTGGTTAAAGCAGCGCACGCGGAACAGGCCGTGCAGGGCGCCGCGCAGCTCGTGGCGGTGCACCAGGCCAATCTCGCCGGCGCGAATGGGCAGCTCGCGATAGGAGTGCGGCTTGGAGGCGTACACCAGCACGCCGCCCGGGCAGTTCATGGGCTTAATGCAGTACTCTTCGTCGTCGATGACGGTGGAGTACATGTTGTCCTTGTAGTGGTCCCAGTGGCCCGAGGTCTTCCACAGCTGCTTGTTCATGATGAGCGGCGTGGAGATCTCCACGTAGCCGGCCTTGTGGTGGATCTCGCGCCAGTAGTCCAGCAGCGTGTTCTTAAGGATCATGCCGTTGGGCAGGAAGAACGGGAAGCCGGGGGCCTCGTCGCGCATCATAAAGAGGTCCATCTCGCGGCCGATCTTGCGGTGATCGCGCTTCTTGGCCTCCTCCAGCATGTGCATATGCTCGTCGAGCTCTTCCTTGGTGGCAAAGGCGACGCCGTTGATGCGGGTGAGCATCTTGTTGTCCTTGTCGCCCTTCCAGTAGGCGCCCGAGACGCCGGTGAGCTTAAAGGCCTTGAGGGCCTTGGTGTAGCAGATGTGGGGACCGACGCACATATCGATGTAGTCGCCCTGCTGGTAGAAGGTGATGCGGGCGTCGTCGTCCAGGTCGCCGATGTGCTCGACCTTGTACTTCTCGCCGCGCTCCTCCATAAGGGCGATGGCCTCGGCGCGGGGCTTCTCGTACACGGAGAACTTGAGGTTCTCCTTGACGATCTTCTTCATCTCGGCCTCGATCGCGGGGAAGTCGTCCTCGCTGATCTTGACGCCCTCGGGCAGGTCGACGTCGTAGTAAAAACCGTTGTCGGTCGCGGGACCGTAGGCAAAGTCGGCCTCGGGATAGAGGCGCTTGATGGCCTGCGCCATGATGTGCGCGGCAGAGTGGCGGATGACGTGCGTGACCTCGTCCTGCGGGAGCTCGGCCACCGAACCGTCATTGTAGAGTGCCTTCATGGGTATGTTTTCTCCTCTCGGATGCCTGATGCAAGTGTGTGCGATGCGCTCGGCGTTTTTGACTTGCATCATTATAGGCAGGTTGCCTTGGTATACAAGCGCCCGCCGCACCTTAATGGCACGGCGGGCGATTTTCTACGCATGCTTCATCGTGTGGGGGCGGAGCTGCGGGGCGCGCGTGCGGCTTGCGGCGTGCCCGTGGCTTGCGGCCGGCCCGGCGATGGATGCGTTACTGGATGCGAGTTCGGCAGTAGGGGCAGACCTTCCAGTGCGCATCGAGCGGGCGATGGCAGCTGGGGCATACGTTGCGAACCTGGGTATCGCACACCGGGCAGACGACGAAGTCCTTCTCGATGGGCGCGCCGCACTGCGGGCAGGTGCCGTACTGGGCAAGCTGGCGCTCGCGCAGGGCCATGTCCAGCTCCTGCTCCTCGCGGTCGGACGCGTAGGAGTGCGGGCGCAGTACCAGGTAGGCAATGAGGCCTACAAACGGGATGAGGGCGATGATGCCCCATGCCACGTAGGCGCTGGCGCCGCGGCGGCGAGCGTCGATGAACACATAGACGACCGACAGCACATACAGGGCGATGATAAAGCCAACGAAGGCATAGACGACGCCCATAAGCTGCGGCGACATGAGCTCGGAGATGTACTTGGACATTACGGATACCTTTCGGATTATTTACAGTCCGGTTAAGTTTACCACGGGGTTTGTTTATATGGGACCACGGCTAAGGGCGGGGCTGGTGCGGACACAAACATCTCAATCTGTAACAGGTGGAGGCGAAATCCGGGTCTAGATGTTACAGATCGAGACACAGGGGTCCCTCCCCGACTTCAATCTCGATCTGTAACATCTTGGGCCCCAAAACCCCTCTTACTGTTACAGATCGAGACATTCAAAATCCGCCTGAAGGTTTGTCTCGATCTGTAACATCTAGAACCCAAATCATCAGCTAACTGTTACAGATCGAGACAAAGAAAACCGTCCAGGCCAAATGTCTCAATCTGTAACAGTTACTCGGCAAAAACAGGTCTAACTGTTACAGATTTAGACATTCGAAACCGACTGATAGGTTCATCTAAATCTGTAACATCTTAGACCTCAAAAACCTTCTTACCGTTACAGATCGAGACAAACCTCCGGCACCCGGATCAGCAGACAAAGACGTCGACGTTGCAGTGTCTCCCCTCGCCTGCCGTTGGCGGGTGTTGCGGGGCTGTTCGCCGCATTGCCGCCGCTCTGGGGGTGTGTAGACCGTAGGATAGTCTTATTGACATCCTGTCAACTTGTCTTGGAGGCACAATGACAGAAACGTTTGATATCGCGATTGTCGGCGCGGGCATTACCGGATGCGCCATCGCGCGGCAGCTCGCGCGCTATGACCTGTCCATTTGCGTGGTCGAGGCGGCTAACGATATTGCGCTGGGCGCGTCGAAGGCCAACGGCGGCCTAGTGCACGCTGGCTACGATCCGGTGCCGGGCACGGTTAAGGCGCACGTCAACGCCCGTGGCTGCGAGTTATACGGTACGTGGGCGCAGGAGCTGGGATTTCTGTTCTGCCGCACCGGTTCGATGGTGCTGGGGTTTAACGACGAGGACCGCGCGCATCTGGAGCAGCTGCGGCGCAACGGCCTTGCCAACGGCGTGCCCAGGCTGTCGATCATCGGACCCGACCGCATCCACGAATTAGAGCCGCGCGCCAGTGCCGACGCTACGTGCGCGTTGTGGTGCCCCTCGACGGGCTTTGTCGACCCGTTTGAGGTTGCCATCGCCGCGCTGGAGAACGCCGTGGCCAACGGGGTGACGTTTATGCGGTCCGCGCCGGTGGAAGCGATTGAAGTTGCGGGCTCGGGCGACGACGCGCGCTTTACGCTGGCGACGCCCGCCGGAGACGTGCGCTGCCGCTATCTGATCAACGCCGCGGGCAACGGCGCCGCCGACATCTCACATATGGCGGGCGCCGAGGAGTTCCAGATGGTCTGGCGTCAGGGCAACATCGTGGTGCTGGACAAGGAGCCGCGCACGCTCATGCCGCTCTACCCCGTGCCGACGCCGGTGTCGAAGGGCGTTATCGTGACGGGCACCGTGCACGGCAACACCGTGATCACCGCGACGGCCGCCGTGCGCGAGCCGGGCGACACGCAGACCTATGCGAGCGATGTGAACGCGCTGCTGAGCGGCGCGCGCAAGCTGGTGTCCGATCTGGATACGCGCCGCGTGGTGCGCGCATTTGCCGGCGGGCGTCCGGTCATTCAGGGTACGAACGACTTCTTTATTGGGCAGTCAGCCGTGGTGCCGGGGCTTTTCCAGGCGGCGGGCATTCAGTCGCCGGGTGTGGCAAGCGCGCCGGCCATTGCCGAGCGCATGGAGCTTGTGATGCGTGAGGCGGGCGTGAAGCTGCACGAGCGGGCCGACTGGAACCCAATTCGCCGCGCGCCGGACGACTTTGACCGTGCGCCGCTAACGCGCAAGGAAGAGCTAATCGAGTCTGACCCCACGTGGGGTCAGATTGTCTGCCGCTGCGAGACGGTGCCCGAAGCCGAGATCGTGGCCGCGATCCGACGCCAGCCGGGCGCGGTTTCGGTCGAGGGCGTCAAGCGACGCTGTCGTGCCGGCATGGGTCGGTGCCAGAGTGGTTTCTGTCAAAGCCGTGTGGTGGCGATTCTTGCCCGAGAGCTGGGCTGCGACCCCAGCGAGGTACTGTTGGAGGATGCCGGTTCTTGGCTGGTTGAGGGACCGCTGAAGGGGGTGCGTTAGGATGGCGAAATTCGAATCGAGCGCGATTAATACCGGCATCGTTGAGGCCGTGGCAACGCAGGCCTTCGACGTGGTCGCTATCGGCGGCGGACCTGCCGGCATGGCGGCCGCGCTTGCCGCGCACAAGGCCGGCGCACGCGTGGCCATCGTGGAGCGCGAGCAGCATCTGGGCGGCATCCTGCGCCAGTGCATCCATCCCGGTTTTGGCCTGTCGCACTTTAAACAGGAGCTCACCGGTCCCGAGTACGCGCAGCGCTTTATCGACCAGGTGCACGCAACCGACATTGCACTGTTCCTGAACAGCATGGTGCTTGGGATCGATTCGGGCGAGTCTACGGAAGACACCGCGGTCCATACCGTCACGCTCATGAGCCCTGCCGGCATGCTGCGGCTCACCGGGCGCGCGGTCGTCCTTGCCATGGGCTGCCGTGAGCGCACCCGCAGCGAGATCAAGATCCCCGGCACTCGTCCCGCCGGCGTGTTTACGGCCGGCCTGGCGCAGCGATACATCAATATCGAAAACCTCAAACCCGGCTCGCGCGCCGTCATTTTGGGTTCGGGCGATATCGGGCTGATCATGGCACGTCGCTGCACGCTCGAGGGGATTTCGGTCGAGGGCGTGTACGAGCTCATGCCGTACGCCAACGGCCTGCGCCGCAATGTGAAGAACTGCCTGGACGACTTTGGAATTCCGCTGCACCTGTCCACCACCGTCACACGCGTGATCGGGCACGACCGCGTGGAGGCCGTCGAGGTAAGCCAGGTCGACGAGCACCTGGCGCCCATTCCGGGTACCGAGCGCATTGTTCCGTGCGACACGTTGCTGCTTTCGGTGGGCCTGATTCCCGAGAACGAGCTTTCGGTTGCCGCGGGTGTAGAGCTTGACCCGCGCACGCGCGGCGCCGTGGTGGACCAGAGCCTGCAGACGGGCGTACCAGGCATCTTTGCCTGCGGCAACGTGCTGCACGTGCACGACCTGGCAGACAATGTGACGACTGAGTCCGAGAGGGCTGGCGCAGCTGCAGCGGCGTACGCACTGGGAACCGGCGCGGGCGTCGTTCCGGACTGCGAGCTCACCGTCTCCCCTACCGGCATTGCGGGGTACGCACTGCCGGGACGCATTACGGCTGTGGCGCTCACCAAACTCAACTTCCGTGTGCGCCGACCCGTCGACGCCGCCCGCGTGAGGATCTTGGCCGACGGCGAGGAACTGTTAGCTGGCAAGGTCCGCGCGTTTAAGCCAAGCGTTATGGAAAGCTTCCCGCTGCCGGCAAAGGTAATTCAACGCGCACTCGACCTGGATGTCAGCGAGATTGTCCTGTCCGTCGAACCCGTTGAGGAGGCGTAAGGCCATGAGCACAAACGCGATTGTAACGTTGCAGTTCAACTGCACCACCTGCCCATCCGAGTGCCTTCTGACCGTAGAGGTGGAGCGCGACGCCAATGGCGCCGTGGTGGAAGTGTGCTCCGTAACCGGCAACAACTGCCCGCGCGGTGATAAGTTCGCACATCAGGAGCTCACCTGCCCCATGCGCGTGCTCACCACCACCGTGGCCGTATCCGGCGGCGATGAGGCTCTGCTGCCCGTGCGCACCGCCGATTCCATCCCGCTGGCACTCCACGCCCAAGCCATGAACCTCATCCGTGGCCTAGTCGTCAACGCCCCCATCCGCATGGGCGACATCGTGCTGGAGAACCTCCTAGACACCAACATCAACCTAATCGCCAGCATGGACATCGACCCAGCCTAAGCAGCCAATTTGGGGCGGGGCTCTTTTAGCTACCCCGCCATCCACCTCGCCCCTCCTCAATTGCGGTGAAATAGTTCCTGATTTCCGCCAAAACCCCGGCATCCAGGAACTATTGCACCGTAACTATCCTTGGAATCGGTATTTAGCCTGTGCCTACTTTAGTGCCATTTCAAAACTATACCGGATTACGGGGCTGATTCGGAGACCCCCATCCATACCGGCAATTTTCGATTTTTGACAAGCCGTCTACCTGCGGTTTTAATTTCGCGATTTTTCCCATGGTCAAGTAATACAGGTCCAGCCCCGTAATCCGCCACACTTTTGAAACCAGCCAATTTGGGACGGGCCCCTTATGACTACTTTTACCCGAAAGTTCGCCAGGCTGGCCATGCGAAGGAGTGTCCCGAAGTACCGGCATAAAAGGAACGTCCCTATCTGCCGGGCATGGGATACCATGGTGGCACCCTAGCGAAAGGATGTTTCATGGCACATGTCGATGACCAGCGCGTGGCGCGCGTGCTCGATGCGCTCGAGGCTCAGCACCCCGGCGCGCAGCTGCTCGTAAACGACCCGTGGTCGATTTATTACCTGACCGGCTTTTATGCCGATATGTTCGAGCGTTTTTGCGGCGTGCTGCTCGCACGCGGTAGCGAGCCCGTGATCCTGGTCAACGCCCTGCATCAGCTGCCCGAGTACGACAATGCCCGCGTGGCCTACCACACCGATACCGACGTCGTGGCCGACGCCATCGCTCGCGAGGTCGATCCGACCAAACCACTCGGCATCGACACCGTTATGCGCTCCGGCTTTTTGATGCCCCTTATGGATCGTCACGCCGCAAGCGAGTTCTTCCTGGGCGACTTTGCCGTCACCGTCGCACGCGCCCACAAGGACGAAGCCGAGCAGGAGCTAATGCGCGCGTCCTCGGCCGCTAACGACGCCGTGATGTCCGACGCCATCAAGCTCGTCCACGAGGGCGTAACGGAGCGCGAAATTGCCGACCAGATGCTCGGTCTGTATCGCAAGCACGGCTGCGAGGGCTTTAGCTTTCCGCCCATCGTAAGCTTTGGCGCCAACGCCGGCGACCCGCATCACGAGCCCGACGACACCGTGCTCAAGCGTGGCGACGTGGTGCTGTTCGACATTGGTGGACGTCGCCGCAACTACTGCTCGGACATGACACGCACGTTCTTTTGGGGCGAGCCGGACGAGGAGACGGCACGCATCTACGACATCGTGCGCCGCGCCAACGAGGCCGCAGAGGCGCTCATCGCACCGGGCGCGCGCATGTGCGACCTGGACCGTGCCGCGCGCGACGTGATTGAGGAAGCGGGCTATGGGCAGTACTTTACGCACCGCCTGGGACACTCGATCGGCCTGCAGGACCACGAGCCGGGCGACGTCTCGCTCGTCAACGAGCAGGTCGTAGACCCGGGCATGACGTTCTCCATCGAGCCGGGTATCTACCTCCCCGGCCGCACCGGCGTCCGCATCGAAGACCTGGCCCTGGTGACCGAGTCCGACGTCGAGATTCTCAACGCCTACCCCCACGACCCAGTCCACCTAGACTAGGCAATGCGGCAAAGGGACAGCTCCTTTGCCGCATCCCACCAATACCGCGCCACAAAAACGGCCTATCTACTACGTTTAACCCGCATGGGTCGACCATGCGGGTCTTTTTTAAAAAATGGCAAGCCCTTTACCTGCGGTTTTGATTTCGCAATTCTCGGTATGGTCGAGGGTTACCGGTCAAACGTAGTAAATAGGCCCATTTCGTGGCGAGCAGTCCGCTCAAGACAAAGCCCGACCCAAATTAGCTGCCCTACAGTCAAACGAAAGGCCTCCCGATTCCCCGTCGAGAACCGGGAGGCCTTCTTGTGACCTAATGAACTACGCCCTCGACGCTACTCCGTACGATGACGCAGCTTTTCAATCGCTGCGGCAATCAGCGCCAGCAGGCCGGTTCCGCCAAGCGCCGCGACGGTCACGGCAGTGTTGTCGCCCGTCTCGGCCAGGCTTCCCTTAGCGGCCTTCTTGCCATTCTTCTTGCCCGAAGGATCCTTGGCATCGGGCTTGGCACCGTTATCCTTGCCGCCTGTCGGCTCCTGTACAACAACAGGCTCAACAACCTCGACAGTCACCGAAGCCGTGAGCTGCTGAGGCGCCGGCGTCTCCGCAGCGCCATCCTCGGCAAGCGTCGCAATCGCTGCGGCGTCACCATCAACGGGCATCGTCGCGGTAATGACGACGGTTCCGTTCTTGAGGGCCTTGACCTTACCGTTCTCGACCGTAGCGATCGTCGGGTCGGACGAGGTCCACGTCACGGTACCACGCAGCAGCGCGCCATCGGCCGCATTGCTCGCCGCGGCAGCAAGGTCAATCTCCTTGCCGCGCTCAACCTTAAGCACGGTCTCGGCAGTCGTAGCCTTGCCGTTTTGGTCAACGATAACAAGCCCGCTGGCTGCCGGGCGCGGCTTAACGCGTACCCTGCAGCTGACCGTCAGTTCCGTACCGCGGACCTTACCGTCCACGGTCACATCATCGGCACCCCAATCCAGCGCGGGAACATTCTCCCAATCGACGTTGTAGTCTTCCTGGCTGCCGTCCTTCATCATCACGGAGACCTTCTTGGGCAGCGCCTTCAGCACATCGGCAGCAGAGCTTGCCTCAAACACCTCAACGGGAGCGAACGTCGCAGGCCTCACGGGAATCTCACTTGCCGGCGTCTCGACGACCAGTTTGCAGGTCGCTTTGAGCGTCGTGCCCTCAACGGAGCCCTCGATCGTGTACTCGCCAACGGCGGCAAGCTGCTTGTCCAGGCCATCCGTATTCCACGTGACCGCGGCCTCGTCCGTGTGACCATCGGAATAGGTCACGGTAACCTTCTTGGGCAGCTGCCCCGTCACGGTATCGGCCTTGGCATCGCGCTCAACCGTGATCTGCGGCACCTCGGCAACCTTGTTGATCGTCGTCATGGAGGTAACAATAACCTCGACCGGCAGGTTACCGTTCACCGTCACGCCCTTGGCGACGACGCTGTTGCCGTACGCGTCGGCCGCGGCAGGAACCTCAGTCCATGTGATCTCAGACTCTGCCGTCGTCTTGCCGTCCTTCATGAGCACTGTCGCCTTGACGCCCTTGAGTGCCTCGCGCACTGCATCGGCCGACGAGCCCTCGGGAACGTTAACTCCCGCGAGAGGCTCAACAGAGGCCGGAATCTCGGCATTGCTCTTCACGACCGTGACCGTGCACTTGGCCTTAACCGAAGTGCCCTCTACTTTGCCCTCAAGTGCAACATCGCCCAGCTTGCCCAAGGCATCTGCCGTAAGCGGAGTCTTATCCCACGTAACGGCGGCAGTCTTCGTCGAGCCGTCGGACATGTTGAGGGTCACCTGGGCAGGCAGCACGATGTCAGCAGCAGCCGTGTTGCGGGCAACCGAAAGCTTGACGCCAGCGATGCTCTCGACGACCGGCACCAGGTTGACCGTAGCCTTGACCTCAAAGCTGCCAACCGCGGTTTTACCCGTAATGACAACGCTCGCGCCGTCATTCTTAATGGTGAGAGCCTCCTTAGGAGCAATCCAGTCGATCTTCGAATCGACCTCGGAGCCGTCCTTCATGGCAACCTTCACGGTCTTGGACAGTGCGGCCACAACGGCATCGGGCTTCGCCCCGTCGTCGAGCGTCACAGCGTCAACCGTGCCGGCCAGGTGATCAGGAATCTCGCGCAATGGCTTGACGACCTTGATGGTGCACTCCGCCTTCTGATCCGTGCCGGCAACAGTGCCCTTAACCGTAACTTTACCTTCCTTGGCAAAGTCCTTGTCGGAGAGGCCCTTGGTATCCCACGTTACGTCGGCTTCGGAATCGGTACCGTCAGAGTAAATCGCCGTGACCGTGGTGGGCAGCTTGGCCTTAGCCTCATCCGCCTTGGTATCGCGCTCGACCTCAATCTCGTCAACGGTATCAAAGCTCACGATATGCGCCGTCACCTTGACCTGAACCTTTACGGTCATGCCGTTGTCCGTCAGACCCGTGACCTCAAACTCGGTGCCGGCACGGCCCAGGCTGTCGACCTGAGACCACTTAACGGGCGTCTCGTTCTTGGTCTTGCCGTCCTTCATGACCACCGTCACCTTGGACGGCAGCTTATCCATAAGGTCGCTGACCTTGGCATTGTCAGCAATCTCAATAGCATCGATCGGCTCGACGTAGTCGGGCGTCTGGGCATCCTGATCCACCACGGTCACGTTGCAGGTCACCTTGGCGCCGTTGAGCTTAACCGTGCCCGTGATCTCCACGGTGCCGGTTCCGTTGAGCAGCTTATCCGTGACGTTGGAAAGATTCCACACGTCAATGTCGAGCAGATCGGTCGAACCGTCGGAGTAAGTCGCCACGACCTGCTTAGGCATCTGGGCATACAGGTCCTGTTTGGACGTGCCCTTGGCAACGCTAAACGACTTGGCCTCGAGCTTGGTGATGGTTCGCGGCGCCTCGGAGACGTTGACGTACACGATGGCGTTAACGTTGTCGACATCCTTAAGCTTACCGACGAGTTTGTATGTGCCCTTCTTGGCGAGCGGCTTGGAAAGATCGAGGCCGTCGGTGTCAGTCCACTTTTCGATTTCGATGCCGCCTAAACCGCCCCGAGTATCCCGCGCTGAGCCATCCGAGAAATATACGGACACGGCATCTGGCAGCTCCAGCATCGAACCGACCGTAGTGTTGACCACGACGGCCTCGGGCTGCAGCGCAACCTTCTTTGCCTTCTTGTCGGCAACCGTCACCTTGGCGGTCACGTTGCCGTTCTCATCCACGCCGACCTTTTGTCCGTCGTCGTCCAGCAGCGCCATAACGGCAGCGGCATCAAAGCCAATCACATGACCCGTCGCATAGAATGTGCCGGGCTGCTCGTACTTCTCGGGCGCGATTGGATCCCAATCAATAGCCGCCGTCGAAACGGAGCCGTCGCTCATCTCGACCGCCATCTTGGACGGCATAGCAGGCGCAGTGCCGGCCTTGGTAGTCACCGCGGTCTCGCCGTTGTCGATTGCCTTCTCAACGCCTTGGATAACGATCTTGGTCTGAACAGTGAGGCCGGTGTTGGTGCCGTCGACGTATCCAGTAAGGCCGCTTGCAAACAGCGCGCCAGACACTGTCGTGACCTGACCCGGCTCTCCGGTATAAACCGAGGGGCGAATGTCATCCCACTGTACCTGGGCATTGTGAGTTTTACCGTCGCTCGCGGCAACCGTGACGTTCCATGGCAGCTCAGGAAAAACGCCGCTGACCGTGTTAATTCGTTCAGGAACGGCAATAGAGGTGACAGAACAAACGTCGACAGTGATCGTTGCCTCGGCACCACCTTGGAGCTTGCCCTTCACCTTAAACGAACCGTCCTTGGCATACGCGTCTTCGGCGACACGATCCCATGTGACCTTTTCGCGCTGGGGCTCAGAGGATACATTGTTATCGTATCGAACCTCAAGGTATTCCGGCAGCATCGGCTTGGTGCCGGGGACGGTCCATATGGTTCCGCCCTGAACCGAGGTCGCCTTACTCGCGATCTTAACGGTGGCAGTAATCGGAACGTCGACCGCCTGCATGCCGTATCCCGTGCTATAGCTCATTGTTGCAGTGCCGCGGACCACGCCGCCCTGGGTCCAATCGAAGCCCTTCGTGTTCCACTTGGCCTCGGCGTATTTGTTCGAATAGTCCGGATGTTCTGCCGCATCGGGACTGACGAGATCGACATAGCTGGGAAGCATGGCGGTACCGTCGCTGCCTTTAAGCACCGTAATGGCCTGAGGCTGAGCCTCCCAGTTTTTAGTCACGATGACGTGCACCTTCACGGGAATATTCGTTCCCGCGACCGTTCCGGTAACCGTGCAGTCTTTCTGGGGACACCTATCGTAGGCGTCCCAGTTAACGTGCAAGTCGTTAAAGGTCGTTCCGTTCTGCAGCGCGCCAGAAACGGTGAAATAGTCCAGATTGACTTCCTCACCGGGGTAGATAACACGCCAGTCCTCGTACGACTGTCCAAGCGTCACGCCGCTATCGTTATAGTTATTGACGCCCTTGACCTCGTCGCACACTGCGACGGCGCTAATCTTTGCCAGCGAGCCGGCAATGGTGCCGGTAATTTCGTACTCGCCCGGCTTGCCGTCCAACAGCTCTTGGGGAAATTCATCCCAATTATAAGAATTCCCCGAAGAGTACCTGGGATAGAAGGAGCTGCCGTCCGATAAATACAACGTGGTCGCATAACCCGGAGCCAAGAGACCTGCGCCGGGAACATAAGGAATCTTGCCAATGTAGCTGTCTTCAAGATCGCACACATTGACCGTCGCCGTAGCCGGAATGTTAGAGCCGGTAAAGTATCCGCTAACCGTAATCTGGCCAAGGTTCTTTAGGGCGTCCTGACTAATAGTCGACCACTGAACGGGGAAATTGCCTCGCGAGCCATTCCACATCGTGGCCTCGATTGAACCCGGCATATTGGGCTGGCAACCGATAAGCGTGCTTGTCGATGTCGAGGAAGGCATCTGCAGGGCGCGGACGGAGATGGTCGCCGTGACTCGATTGCTGTCACCCAGCTCCACCTGAGTAGACGATGAAGATGAGGTATTGGTCCAATACGACAGCGAACCGGAAAGCTTAAACGACCCCTCACTTGCCACCTGCGTGTCCAAAATAGGGTCCCACGCAATGTTGCACTGCTTCTTTGTACCGTCGGCGAATGCAACCTCAACGCTGTAGGGAAGACCGCCGCCCGTTGTAGGACGTACGCCGACGGGCGTATTAACGGGAGCAAGAGCGTCGATAGAGGCAACTTCTTTGACCTCGACCTGAGCAGTTACCTTTAGGCCATTAGCGGCTGAAGATTCGTTATATGTCACAAGCGTGCCCGTGACCGTATAGGTGCCTGCCTTTTGGAATTGAGACACGTCGGCGTTGTCCCAGGTAACCTGATAACCTTGGGTGTATGTAGTGTTATTTGACTGCGTAACCGGGAAATAGACATACGTGCTAAGAGGAGAAATGTCGCCGACCACACGCTCGAACCTCAAAGAATTAAGATCGAGTACGTCCTTAGGATCTTTGACGGTAACGGTGCAGGTAACCTCACGGTAATCAAAACCGTTTAGTTTACCTTTAACCGTAAACGAGCCCACCTTAGAGTAAAGCGACGCGTCGAAAGAATCCCAAGACACCGGAATCTGCTCGGTGGCTCCGTTATCGAAGGTTACCGCTGCAGAATACGGCAGAGACGGGGCCTCGCCGGTTAGGGTCGTACACGTCAACTCGGTCTGGACACTCTTAACCGCGCGGACTGTGACCGTGCAGTGCGCAAGCATGGAAGGATAGTTCTTCAAATGTCCCTCGACAACAAAGGTTCCTTCTTTTTGGTACTGGTCTGCCGAGATTTCATTCCACTCAACCGGGCACGTATAAGATTGTCCATTTGAATAATCGACCGACATGCTAGACGGAACCGCGGGAGCAATACCTGCCGCGGTCCATATCCATGAGCCATTGCTGGTTGAGCGAGGAACGTATACCTTAAGCACGCCGCTCACTTCGTACGGCTCCGCGAGCGTGATCCAATTGCTATTCACGCTTACGCCGGTAATCTGTCCGGTGATGGGGACTTCGGATTCTTCTGTCGCTGTATCAAATGCCGTCTGCGACTTTTCGTCCCAATTAACATACGCCGAGGTCTCGGTGCCATCCGACAGCTTTACCTTAACGCTCGAAGATTGGATCTGGCCGTAGTAATCGGCACCGACATATTTTTCCAGAATCGGGTTGGCGTCGATCGACTCGACCGTAATGCCACTTTCGTTGCTCGTCTCTGTGACATCAGGGGCGTTTACTGCCGCCGGATCTACCACTGCCGGGTCCGCCGTAGCAGCTTCGACAACCACGCGCTGCTTGACCGTCTGCGTGATGTCGTCGACGGTACCCTCAAACTCATACGAGCCGGCAGGCAGCTGCGCCAAGGTTGCCGGAGCATCGGCGCCGTTCAGCTTCCAGATGACGTTTTCCTGCTTGGTGGTACCGCTCTCGTAGGTTGCCGTTACAGTTTGGGGCAGCGTGGCGTCGGATCCCTCGGCAACATGTAGCTCGTTCAGGCTGGCAAAAGAGGCGATCTTGTCTTCACTCTGGTCTTGCGAGGTTGCCTGACCGGTGTCCGCAGACGTGGCAGCCGCACCCGTCGCATCGCTTTGCTCGGCAACGACTTGGGTAGTATCACCCTGCATCATTTCGGCGAACGCCTGCGGCGGCACCGAGCCGACCGTCATCGTCAGAGCCAAACCCGCGGTAATGGCCGCGTTGACATGCCTTCTGTTCATGTTTCCTCCCGACACGCTCAACGGACCAAACAGCACTGGTCCGATTGGCAAGTTAAGTTGAGCGTATCCTTCTCAGATGGAGGTTTGCAATATGCTACAGGTTAAGCGGCATAAAAGATTACGTAAACGGGCACCCAAGGGCAGCTAATTTGGGATGGGGCTATTTTGGCTATCCACTTGTAGGCTAATCAAAGCCCCGTCCCAAATTGACTGCTTTTGAGTTGCGGTGATATACGGACTGTTTGAGGCTTCTGACTTGTAAAACAGTCCGTATTTCACCGCAACTGATGAGGGGATGGGTTAGCGCAGCAGGCCGGCTACTTCGCCGGCTAAGGTAATGGTGCCGGCGGCTACGAAAGGCTCGCCGGCGGCATCGAGGGCCGCGAGGGCCTCGGACACGCTGGGGTACACGCCCGCCAGCTTGTCAGCGTCCACCAAGGCGGCGAGCTCCTCTGCCGGCAGGGCGCGATCGGAATCGGTCTGGGTCACGACTACGCGCGGAAAGGCAGGGATCAATACGTCGACGATACCCGCCACGTCCTTATCGGCCAGCGCGGCACACAGCAGCGTGGGGCGATTCTCTACGCACGGATCAATCTCGTTCAGCGCGCTCACAAAGTTCTCGCAGCTCTGAGGGTTATGGCAGGCGTCGATCAGCTTGAGCGGATCAGTTCCCAGCACATCAAAGCGACCCGGCGTAGGGCAGCCCATAAGCGACGCATCGAGCTTGTCATGATCGAGCTCGCGGCCCAGATACCCCTCGCACAGCATAATCGCGCACGCAGCATTCTGCGGCTGATACGCAGGCTTAACCATACTCGACGTATAGATCGCACGCGGCGTAGTGCAGCTGAACTCCACCGTGTCGCCCACATGTGCCGGCACCTTGGTCGTGGCATGGTTCACCACCAGCGGCACGATGCCGCACTCGCGACAACGCGCATCCATCACGCGCTGAACGCTCGCCTCGTGCGTGCCCTCGCCCAGTACAACCAGGCGTCCGGGCTTAATGACCGCAGCCTTCTCCCCCGCAATGGCCTCGAGCGTGTCGCCCAGAATGCGCGTGTGGTCAAGCCCGATGCCCGTAATGGCCACGGCGACAGGATCGGTGGCGCTCGTGGCGTCCCAACGCCCGCCCATGCCAACCTCGAGCACGGCAACATCAACCGCGGCCTCGGCAAACACCACAAGCGCAGCGGCCGTCAGCAGGTCAAACGGTGTGATGGTATAGGCACGCTCCCCCGCTGCCACACGACGGGCATTCACTCGATGCCCCGCCTCAACAGCGGCGGAAACGCCACGGGCAAAGGCCTCGTCACTCACAACGCGCCCGTCAACCTCCATGCGCTCGGGATAGCGCACCAGCTGCGGCGACGTATACAGCGCGGTCTTGAGCCCCTCACCACGAAGAATGGCAGCCGAAAAACGCGTAGTCGAAGTCTTGCCATTGGTACCGGCAACCTGAATGCAATCAAAATATTCGTCCGGACGCCCCAACTCATCGAGCATATCGACAACCGTCTCAAGCAAAGGACCAGCATCCCCAGAAATCCGCCCCGTATCAGCAGCAAGCCCCACAGCCTCACCAAACGAAAGCAACTCAAACGAGAACGGCACAGAATACGACCCAGAACGCTTAGGCATAAACCAAAGTCCCCTCAACATAAAAAGAGGCCCGTACGCAACAACGAGCCCCTCCCATTCAAAATATCAGCCTTTACCCGCTTGCAGCGAGATCAAGGCCACAACCCAGTGGCCCTAACACGCCAGATGCAAACAACCACGTAAACGAACTAGGAGCGGCCCGATGCTTTGCTCGCCGCAAGTTCCGCACGCAAAGGACAGCACTAAATGTGCTGTCCGTCTTGCGCAGGACTGTCCGCAGCGGAGAGCAAAGCGTCGGGACGCGCCCCCGAGTAAACCTTAAGAGAAGTCAGCAACCTGAGCAGTCAGCGCCGCCAGAATCTCCTTGAGCTCAGCTGCACGGTCCCTCTTCTTCTGCACCACCGCGGGCGCGGCCTTGGCCACAAAGCCCTCGTTGGCCAGCGTCTTCTCGCAGCCGGCAAGCTCCTTCTGAGCCGCGGAAATCTCCTTCTCCAGGCGTGCCTTCTCGGCCGAAAGGTCAACCTTGCCTTCGAGCACCACAAAGACCTCGACGCCGCTATCGACCACGGCAATGCTCGCAGCCGGCTTCTCAACGTCGGTACCCATAACCAGCGAAGCGGTGTTGGCCAGCGGCTCGATGGTCGAGCGCAGACTCTCGAGCTTCTCGATATCCTCAGCACCGGCGCGCACGACCACGTCGAGCTCGGCCTTGGGGCTCAAGCGATAGCGCGAACGCGTGGCGCGGGCGGCGGACACGACGGTACGGCACAGTTCAAACGCGCGCTCGGCATCCTCGTCGACGTACTTGGCGTAGTCGGCGGGCTCGGGCCACTTAGCGATCATGAGCGCCTCGGCGCGGTTCACGTTGCCCTCGGCGTCCAGATCGAGCACGCTCACCGGCATGTTGTCCCAAATCTCCTCGGTGACAAACGGCATGAGCGGGTGCATCAGGCGAATGGAGGTGTCGAGCACAAAGATCAGGTTGCGCTGGGCCTGCAGACGGCCCTCGCCCTTCAGGCGGGCCTTGGTGACCTCGACGTACCAGTCGCAGACCTCGTTCCAGAAGAACTGCTGCACGCCGCGGGCCATGTCGCCAAAGGTGTAGTTCTCAATACCCTCGGTGACCATCTTCACGGCCTTGGCCAGGCGGCTGAACATCCAGGCGTCGGCAGGCGTCTCCACGACGGGCTCGCCGGGCGTGTAGCCCTCCATGTTCATGAGCAGGAAGCGGCTGGCGTTCCAGATCTTGGTCACAAACGACTTGGCCTGGTCGGTACGCGGGCTGTCGATGAGCTTCTTGGTCTTCTTGTCGATGTTCGCGTCGAACTTGACGTCCTGGTTGTTGGTGCACAGCGTGAGCAGGTTGTAGCGCATGGCGTCGGCACCGTACATGCCAATGAGGTCCATGGGGTCAACGCCGTTGCCCTTGGACTTGGACATACGGCTGCCGTCCTTGGCCAGGATCGTCGGGTAGATGACGACGTCCTTAAACGGTACCTCGTCCAAGAAGTACAGCGAGCTCATGACCATGCGAGCGACCCACAGCGCGATGATGTCGCGCGCGGTGACGAGCGCCGTCGTGGGGTGATGGCCCTCGAGCAGTTCCGGCTTTTGCGGCCAGCCCTGCGTGGCGAAGGTCCACAGCTGCGAGCTGAACCAGGTGTCCAGCACGTTCTCGTCCTGGTGCACGTGATGACCGCCGCACTTGGGGCACACGTCGGTGTCCTCGGTCAGGGCGTCCTCCCAACCGCAGTCCTCGCAGTAGAACACGGGGATGCGATGGCCCCACCACAGCTGGCGGCTGATGCACCAGTCCTTGAGGTTTTCCATCCAGGTGGTGTAGGTCTGCGTCCAGCGCGCGGGGTGGAAAGTGACCTTGCCGGAGTTGACGGCGTCGAGTGCCGGCCCCTTGAGCTTGTCGACGGCCACGAACCACTGCTCGGACAGCCACGGCTCCAGTGCGGAGTCGCAACGGTAGCAGTGCATGACGGAGTGGTCGAGGTCCTCGACGTGATCGAGCAGGTCGTGCTCCTCGAACCACTTGATGACGGCCTCGCGGCACTCATCGCGGTTCATGCCAGTGAACTCGCCGTAGCCCTCGACGACCACCGCGTGCTCATCGAAAATGTTGATCTGCGGCAGGTCGTGGGCCTGACCCATGGCGTAGTCGTTGGGGTCGTGAGCAGGGGTGACCTTGACGAAGCCGGAGCCAAAGTTGGCGTCGACGTGCCAATCCTCAAAGATGGGGATCTCGCGGTTGACGATCGGCAGCATGACGGTCTTACCCACGAAGGCTGCCTTCTCGGGGTCCTTCGGAGAGACGGCGACGCCCGTGTCGCCGAGCATGGTCTCGGGGCGCGTGGTGGCGACGACGATGTAGTCCTGGCCGTTAACCGGCTCGGTCAGCGGGTAGCGCAGGTGCCACAGGTGGCCCTTCTCGTCCTTATACTCGGCCTCGTCGTCCGAGATGGCGGTGGTGCAGTTGGGGCACCAGTTGACGATGCGCTTGCCGCGGTAGATCAGGCCGTCGTGGTACCAGTCGCAAAAGACCTTGCGCACGGCCTGGGCGTAGTCCTCGTCCATGGTAAAGCGCTCGTTATCAAAGTCGACGGAGCAGCCCATGCGCTTGATCTGCTCGACGATGATGCCGCCGTACTCATGGGTCCAATCCCAGCAAGCGTCGACAAACTTGTCGCGACCGATCTCCAGGCGGCTGATACCCTCACTCTTGAGCTTCTTGTCGACCTTGGTCTGCGTGGCGATACCGGCGTGGTCGGTGCCGAGCACCCAGCGCGTGGACTTGCCACGCATGCGGGCCATACGGACGATGGCGTCTTGGATGGAGTCGTCGGTGGCGTGACCCATGTGGAGCTTGCCGGTCACGTTGGGAGGCGGAATGGTGACGGTGCAGTCGCCCACGCCCTCGCGGCGCTTGTAGTAGCCGCCGTCAAGCCACTTCTGCAGGATCGCCGGCTCATTGGTCGACGGATCGTAGTTCTTGGGCATTTCTTCCATATATCTCTCCCTTGCCCATCGGGGAGGAATGTAGGCCCGATTTTCGCTCGGTCAGGTCCTGGGCTCGCTCGAAGACCACATTAAGTGGTCTTCGGCTCGTGCGGAATCTACGAAAATCGGGCCTACATTCCTCCCCTTAGGTATCGATTACTTCAGTCTGAATTGACTTTACCGAGGCTTAAACAAACACACAGAATAGCACAGGTAGTTGGGGTTATTGCGTATATATAAAATAGCCTCCGACCGCGGGTGGTCGGAGGCTATTTGCAAACACGTTTTAGGCTGGTTTACCCGTAGATGCGCTGGGGTTGTTCTTCGCCCTTTACAGAGGCTTCGGTCACGATGACCTTGGTGACGCCTTCCTCGCTGGGAAGGTCGAACATCGTCTGTTGCAGCACGTCCTCGCAGATGGAGCGCAGGCCGCGGGCGCCGGTCTTGCGAGCGAGCGCCATGCGGGCAATCTCGTGCAGGGCGGCGTCCTCAAACTCAAGCTCAACGTCCTCGAGCTGGAACATCTTGCGGTACTGACGCACCACGGCGTTCTTGGGCTCGGTCAGGATCGACACCAGGTCGTCCTCGTCAAGCGCCTGCGTCTGGGTGACGACGGGCGTACGGCCCACGAACTCGGGGATCATGCCAAAGGCGTTGAGGTCCTGCGGGAGCACCTGACGCAGCAGGTCGTTCTCGTCGACCGAGGTGGGGCCGGCGATCTCGGAGTTAAAGCCCACGCCCTTGTTGCCCACGCGGTCGGCGATGATCTTGTCCAGACCCACAAAGGCACCGCCGCAGATGAACAGGATGTTGGTCGTGTCGATCTGCAGCAGCTCCTGCTGAGGATGCTTGCGGCCGCCGGTGGGCGGAACGCTGGCCACCGTGCCCTCAAGAATCTTAAGCAGCGCCTGCTGAACGCCCTCGCCCGAGACATCACGGGTGATGGAGAGGTTCTCTGCCTTGCGGGCGATCTTGTCGATCTCGTCCACGTAGATAATGCCCACCTGCGCGCGCTCAATGTCGCCATCGGCAGCATTGATGAGCTTGAGCAGGATGTTCTCCACGTCCTCGCCCACGTAGCCGGCCTCGGTAAGCGCGGTGGCATCGGCGATGGCAAACGGCACCTCGAGGATGCGGGCGAGCGTCTGGGCCAACAGAGTCTTACCGGTACCGGTGGGACCGAGCAGCAGGATGTTGGACTTGGCGAGCTCTACCTCGTCCATATCGTCATCGAACTGCGAGCCCATGTCGTCATCAAAGGCAGACACCGCGGCGCCGCCCTCGATCACGCGGCGATAGTGGTTGTACACGGCCACAGACATGGCGCGCTTGGCGTCCTCCTGGCCCATAACATAGGCCGAAAGCTCGTCATAGATCTCATGCGGCGTCGGCACGTGCGTGATGACCTGGCGGTCGTCCTCGAGCTCAAAGCCCTCGGCCTCAGGGTCCACGGCGGGCTGGGATGCAGCCTGGCCGTGGTCGTTGAGGAAGCCCGGCAGCTTGCCGTTGCGGGCAGCGTCCATAAAGTCCGAAGCCAGCGACTCCTCAAGGATCTCGGAACAGGCGGCGACACACTCGTCGCAGATAAAGATGTTGGTCGGGCCCTTTACGAGGCGACGGACCTGGCCCTGCTCTTTTCCGCAGAAGGAGCAGCGGATGGGGTTGCCGTTCTCGTCAAAGTTGTCCTGCATGTTTCCTGCCATCCTAGGCGTCCTTCGCGGCGAGGTCGCGCGAGGTAACGATACGGTCGATCAGGCCGTAGTCGAGGGCCTCGGCAGCCGTGAGGTAGTTGTCGCGCTCGGTATCGGCCTGGACCTTCTCGATCGGCTGGCCCGAGGCGTCGGACAGGATCTGGTTGAGCTCGCGGCGGGTCTTCTTGATCTCCTCGGCCACGATCTCGATCTCGGTCTGCTGGCCCTGGGCACCGCCGCTGGGCTGGTGAATCATGACCTTGGAGTGCGGCAAGCAGAAGCGCTTGCCCTTGGCGCCGGCCGAAAGCAGCACGGCGGCCATGGACGCGGCCATACCGACGCAGATGGTGGAAACCTGCGGCTTGATAAAGTTCATGGTGTCAAGAATCGCCAGGCCGGAGTAAACCTCGCCGCCGGGCGAATTGATGTAGAGCGAGATATCCTTCTCGGCATCCTGGCTCTCAAGATGCAGCAGCTGGGCAACGACCAGGTTGGCGCTGACGGAGTTGATCTCCTCGCCCAAAAAGATGATGCGGTCGTTGAGCAGGCGCGAATAGATATCGTAGCTGCGCTCACCGCGCGGCGTCTGCTCGATAACGTATGGCACGAGGGCGGAATCGAACTTAGCGATCATACGCATCTCCATTTCTCTCTTGCGGACCAAATTGGTTCTAGATAAACGTACGGTGCCCGCATGCTATGCATTGGCTGGCACCGTACGAAGCAACCGGATAACCGGTGTATAACTTTACCCCATCACGGGCACACGCATGCGCTCGCGGGCAAGGTGGCGAGAATTACTCGGCGTCCTTGGCGGTCTCGTCGACCTCGGTCACCTTGGCGTTCTCGACCAGGTGGTCGACGGCCTTGGAGCGACGGATGGACTCGCGGACGGCAGGCATGCGGCCGTCGGCGATGAACTCGGCCTTGGAAGCCTCGACGTCCTTGACGCCGGCCTTCTCGAACTCGGCGTTGATGTCGTCCTCGGTAACCTCGATCTTGAGCTCACGGGCAAGAGCGTCGAGCGCCAGGGACTCACGGGCAACGTCGTTGGCCTGCTTGTGCAGGTCGCCGATGAACTGCTCCATGGTCAGGCCGGAAGCGGGCAGCCAGGTGTCCAGGGTCATGCCGCGGGCAGCGAGGTTGGACAGGAAGTTCTGGCCAAGCTCCTCAAAGACGGACTGCTCGTAGTCAGCGTCCATCTCCTCGAGCTGCAGACGCTCGGCGAGAGCGGAGACGCAACGGTTCTCCTTCTCGGCCGGGAGGCGGGAAGCCTTGTCCTGCTCGATCTCGATCTTGATGGCGTCGCGCATGGCGTCGATGCTGTCGAAGCCAAAGTCGGACTTAACGAGCTCGTCGGTGAGCTCGGGGGTGTTGCGGACCTTGATGCCCTTGACGGTGACCTCGACGGTGTGGGTCTCGGCCTCCTCGCCCTCCTCGGCCTCGTCGGTCCAGGTGACGGACTTGACATCGTCAACGTTGGCGCCGATCAGGGCCTCGTTGAACTCCTTGGGGTTACTGTCGCTGCCGGCGATGAGCATGCGGCCCTCGGCGGCGAAGTTGTCGGCGTTCTCGACGGCCTTGAGGTCGACGGTCACATAGTCGTCAGCCTCGACGGCGCGACCCTCGACGTCCTCGAAGGTGGCACGGTAGTTGAGGAGCATCTCGACCTGGTTGTTGATCTCGGACTCGGTGACCTCCGCAGGGGGCATCTCGATCTCGACAGCGTCGAAGGAGGAGAGCTCAGCAGCAGGACGCAGGGAGAACTCGACGGTGTAGGTGTAGTCCTCGTGATCCTTGGCGAGGTCGAGGTCCTTGTAGTCACCGTTCTTGGTGGGGACGATGTCCAGCTCGTTGAGGACGGCGGGCTCGTTGGCGGCGATCAGGTCGTTGGTGGCCTGAGCGAGGGTAGCCTCGGCGCCAAGAGCGGAGTCGATGACCGGACGGGGAGCCTTACCGGCACGGAAGCCCGGGAAGCGGTACTTCTTGGCGGTGTCCTTGTAGGCCTTCTTGATCGCGGCGTCGACGTCGGCGGCCGGGATGGTGACCGTAGCGGTGAGCTTGGCGTCCTTGACGTCAGAAGCGGTGATGTACAACACGTTCCTCCTCATACTGCCCAGCTTATCTGAGGTGCTGGTACCTTTATGCAACAATGTGTCGCGAGGGCATAAGCCGACGCGGATGCGTTGGTGCGGGCGAAAGGACTCGAACCTTCACGGGAATCCCACCAGAACCTAAATCTGGCGCGTCTACCAATTCCGCCACGCCCGCATGAGCGCACAGACTAGGAATGATAGCAGATACGAGCGGCAAGCGCACGCACACGTTTTACAGGCTCACGACCTCACCACGAGTGCAAAAGGCGGGACGAGTTGTCCCGTCCCGCCAACTACGACTTGTTCGCTAACCCGCTACTCCCCCAGCAGCGCTTTCTCGGGCGTGATCGGAAGCGAGCGTACCTGATGTCCGGTGGCGTGCGCCACGGCCGAGGCCACGGCGGCGAGCGGCGTGTTGATGACGACCTCGCCGATCGACTTGGCGCCAAACGGGCCCGTCGGCTCGTAGCTCGGCTCAAAGGCCACGCGAATGCTGCCGATATCCAAGCGCGTGGGCAGCTTGTAGCTCATAAAGTTGCCGGTGCGCAGACGGCCGCGGTCATCGTGCTCGACGATCTCGTAGAGCGCGTGGCCGATACCCTGGGCAATGCCGCCCTCGGCCTGGACGCGCGCGAGTGCCTCGTTGATCACGGTGCCGCAGTCCACAGCCGCCGCGTAGTCCACCACGGTCACCTTGCCGGTGGCCTTGTCGACCTCGACCTCGGCAATGCCGGCCATAAACGGCGGAGGCGAAACGGGCAGGCAGGCAGAGGCATGCGAGGTGAGCGCGTCGCCGCCCGCGATGTTCTTGACGCATAGGTTGGCAAAGTCGCGCAGTGTGAGGTAGCGATTCTGCTCGCACGCGGCACGCTCGTCGGACAGGCGCACGTACTGGCCGTCGAAGACCACATCGGCGGCGTCCACATCCCACATCTGGGCGGCCTTGGCGCAGATCTTCTCGCGCAGCTCGCTTGCGGCGTTCTTGGCGGCCAAGCCCGTCACGTACGTGCCCGAGCTCGCGTACGAGCCGGCGTCGAACGGCGACACATCGGTGTCCACGCCGCGCACCACAATCAGCGAGCTCTCCACGCCCAGCTCCTCGGCGGCAATCTGCGCCAGGATCGTATCGACGCCCATGCCGTTATCGGTGGCGCCGGTGCCGATGGTAATGAAGCCGTCCTCTTCCAGACGCATGTCGATGCCGGCGATATCCACGTTGGAAATGCCAGAGCCCTGCATGGTGAGTGCGCAACCCAGGGCGCGCACGCGGTCGCCCAGGTCCACGGCCAGCGGCTTGTCGCGCCAACCGATCATGTCCATCGCGCGCAGCAGGCAGCGGTCGAGCGCGCAGGCGTTGAGCTTCTCGTTGTAGTACTGCGGCATGATCTCGCCCTCGCGCACGATGTTCTTAAGGCGCAGGTCGGCGGGGTCTATGTGCAGCATGTCGGCGAGCTCGTTGACGGCGCTCTCCACGGCAAACTGGCCCTGGGTGGCACCGTAGCCGCGATACGCGCCGCCGCGGTTGGTGTTGGTGTAGACGGCGTCCCAGCTAAAACGGCTCGCCTTCACATGGTTGTAGATGGGCAGGCTCTTGTGGCCCGAAAGGCCGATCGTCGTGGTGGCGTGCTCGCCGTATGCGCCGGCGTTGGACAGCGTATGCAGGTCGATGGCCGTGATGGTGCCGTCGTTCATGGCGCCCAGCTTAACGGTCATTTGCATCTGGTGGCGCGAGTTGCCCGCGGTGATGGTCTCCTCGCGGGTGTAGCAGCAATAGCTCGGACGGCCAGTCTGCTGGGTCACGAACGCCACGAAGATCTCGCAGCAGCCCGTCTGCTTGGAGCCAAAGCCGCCGCCGATGCGCGGCTTGATGACCTGCACCTGCGACTGCGGAATGTCGAGCGACTGCGCAACCATGCGACGCACGTGGAAGGGCACCTGCGTGGAGGTGGTCACTGAGATGCGACCGAAGGCGTCGGTCGTCGCGAAGGCGCGGAAGGTCTCCATGGGCGCGGTCTGCGTGGCCTGGCTGGTGTAGGTGCGGGTGAAGACGATGTCGCTCTGGGCGAAGGCCTCGTCCAAGTCGCCAAAGTCGCTGGTACCGCTGCACACCAGGTTGCGCGAGACATCGCCGCCCTGCGGGAACATAAAGGTCACGTCGCCCTCGGGGTGGACCACGATGTCGTTATCGAGTGCCTGGGTAAAGTCGAGCAGCGGCTCGAGCACCTCATAGTCGACCTTGATGAGCTTGAGCGCCTTGTCGGCGGCCTCCTCGGTTTCGGCGGCAACGATCGCCACCTCCTCGTTTTGATAGCGCACGAGGTTCTCGAGGATCAGGCGGTCGTAGGGACTCGGCTGCGGATAGCTCTGACCGGCGATGGTAAAGCGGCGCTTGGGCACGTCCTCGTAGGTGTAGACGCCCACGACGCCGGGCACCTTCAGGGCGCGCGACGTATCGATGGAGCGAATCTTAGCGCGCGCATACGGGCTGCGCTTGAGCTTAACGATGAGCGCACCGGCGGGCACCATGTCGCCCGTGTAGACGGGACGACCCTCGAGCAGCGCCTTCGAGTCCTTCTTGGGCTGCTTGTGGGTGATCTGCTTGTAGGTGACGCCGTCAGAGCTGGTGTTATTGACCGGCAGCTCGGGCATCTCGAAGCCCACCTGCACGCCGGACTCGTTGAGGAAGCGCACAATGGCGCGCAGCTGGCTCTCGTAGCCGCTGCAGCGGCAGAGGTTGCCGGCGAGCTGGCGCGAGAGCTCCTCGCGCGTGGCGACGAGGCTCGGATCCTCCTTGGCGGCGCGGGCAAGCGCCAGCACGTTCATGATAAGGCCGGGGGCGCAAAAACCGCACTGCTCGGCGCCTTCGGCAGCCATAGCGCGGGCAAGCGCCTCGGACTCGGCCTTGAGGCCCTCGAGCGTGGTGACGGAGCGGCCCTCGACGCGTGCGGCGGGAACCGAGCAGCTCAGCACCGGGTCGCCATCGAGCCACACCGTGCACAGGCCGCAGTTGGTGGTCTCGCAGGCGCAGCGCACCGACGCGCAACCCTGCTCGCGCAGCAGTGCAAAGAGCATGGTATCGGGGGCAATCTGAACCTTGACCTTGCGGCCGTTGAGCGTAAAGGAAAGATCGATGAGTTTGGCAGCCATTAGCGCACCTCGCTAGAATCGACGCCGGGCACGCGGCGGCAGGAATACTCGTCCGTGGCAAACTTGGGCACTTGCACGGTCTCGAGCTCGCGGGCAAGCGCGGCCGAAAGTTCGATGCCGGCGGCACGGCGCACGGCCTGGACAGCGAGCGGGGCCGAGATGCGGCGGCGGTAGTCGGCCGAGCCCCACAGGTTGGTGCCGTAGCTCAGCGCGCGCACTGATGCGGCCAGGGCGCGCAGCTCGTCCTCAGAAGGCTGCTCGTTGGTGAGACCACACGCCTCGCCCTGCAGCAGGGTCGCGCGCAGCGGGCGGGCGCCCACGGTGACGTGCCAGGTGTTGTCCCACCAGGCGGCGGTGACGTTGAGCGAGGGGAAGTCGGTCGCGGCCTTGCGCACGGTCTCGTAGCTCGCGCGGTAATCGTGCTTGACGACCACGACGTGCTCGATCACGTCGCGCACATAGCCCATGTCCACGAACTCGGCGAGCGGCACACGGCCGGCACCCGTCAGCTCAACATACGAATCGAGCGCCAGGAATGCCGAGAGCACGTCCGAGAAGCCAAAGCGGCCGTAGATGCTGCCGCCCACCGTGGCGGTATTGCGCAGCTGCACGCCCACGATATCGTGAACGGCGAACTCGAAGACATTGTTGACAAGCGCGTTGAGCTCGGCATGGCGCTCGAGCTGGCGCAGGGTGCACATGGCACCGATGCGAAACTCGGTCTCGGTCTCCTCGATCTGATCGAGTCCGCAGGCCGAAAGGTCAATCGCCGTCGCCACGCGACGCGAACCCAGGCGCATCCAGATGCCGCCGCCCACAATCTTGTTGTTGCGGTTCTTCTGCAAGAGCTCATAGGCTTCGGCCGCGTTTCCAACACGGACGTAGGTACCGAACTTGAGCACGTTCTCCCCCATCTCTTCACTTGTCCAGTACTTTTAAGTGTACCAAACGAGGGGGCACAGCTCATGTCGGGACAAAATGAACCATTTTCCTCCGTCGCATGCGGATCAAAAAAGGCTCCCAGCCAAGATGACTGGGAGCCTCCTGCAATTTCTGCAATGCTATATCGAGCGAAGATTTAGCAGACGCCCTGGGCGAGCATGGCGTCGGCGACCTTCAGGAAGCCGGCGATGTTGGCGCCCATGACAAAGTTGCCCTCCTGGCCATACTCCTTGGCGGTGTCGTCCACGTTGTGGAACATGCCGCGCATGAGCTGCTCGAGCTTGCCGTCGACCTCCTCGAAGGTCCAGGACAGGTGCTCAGCGTTCTGGCTCATCTCCAGGCCGGACACGAGCACGCCGCCGGCGTTGGCAGCCTTACCGGGCATAAAGGCAACGCCGTTCTCCTGGAAGTAAGTCGTGGCCTCGATGGTCGTGGGCATGTTCGCGCCCTCGCCGACCACCTTGCAGCCGTTGGCGACGAGCGCCTGGGCGTCCTCGAGCAGCAGCGTGTTCTCGCGAGCGCAGGGCAGCGCGATGTCGCAGGGAAGCTGCCACACGCCACGGCCGTCGCCCTCGTGCCACGTGGCATTGGGTTTCTCGTCGACGTACATAGCGAGCGTGACGCCCTTGTCGTGGCCAGAGCGCTTCTTGTTATAGACATGCTCGAGCACGGTGTAGTCGATGCCGTCGGGGTCCTCGACCCAGCCGTGGGTGTCGGAGCAGGCCAGCACCTTGCCGCCGAGCTGGGCGACCTTCTGGACCGCATAGATGGCGACGTTACCGGAGCCGTGAACGACGACGTTCTTGCCCTCGAAGGAGTCGCCGCGGCTCTTGAGGTACTCGTCCACAAAGTAGACCAGACCGTAGCCGGTGGCCTCGGTACGGGCGAGCGAGCCGCCAAAGGAGAGGCCCTTGCCGGTGAGGACGCCGGTCCACTCGTTGGTCAGGCGCTTGTACTGACCGAACAGGTAGGCAACCTCGCGGCCGCCAACGCCCAGGTCGCCGGCGGGAACGTCGGTGTTGGGGCCAATGTGGCGATAGAGCTCGGTCATGAAGGACTGGCAGAAGTGCATGATCTCGTTGTTGGACTTGCCCTTGGGGTCAAAGTCGGAACCGCCCTTGCCGCCGCCCATGGGAAGGGTGGTCAGGCTGTTCTTGAGGATCTGCTCCAGGCCCAGGAACTTGAGCATGCCCAGGGTGACCGTCGGGTTAAAGCGCAGGCCGCCCTTGTAGGGTCCAATGGCAGAGTTGAACTCGACGCGGTAGCCGCGGTTGACCTGGACCTTGCCCTGGTCGTCGACCCAGGGGACACGGAACATAACGATGCGCTCGGGCTCGACGAGGCGCTCAAGCAGGGCGGCCTCCTCGTACTCGGGGTGGGCGTCGAGCGCCGGCTGGATGGTACCGAGGATCTCGGTCGCGGCCTGGATGAACTCAGGCTGCTCGGGATAGCGGGCCTTGAGCTCGTCGAGAACTTTCTGCGTGTAGCTCATGCTTCCTCCAATGATGGGAAACGAAAAGTGTCGGTCGCGGCACCCTGTGCGCCGCGAACTTTATCGTGTATGGATAATATCGCACTGTTGCGGGAAAGTTTCGCATAAGCAGACGAGCAGATGTTTCGTTTTGATTACGATGCAGGTAGAGGCGTTTTTGAGTGCCTGACGTGCAAAACCCGTGTTTCAAACCTGTTTCGTCCACGTGCTCCAAACCACCACATTGGGGACAGGCACCTTTGTGGTGGTGTTGACGGCTAGAGGACGAGCTGATGGTAGTCGGCGGGGGTTACGCGGCCCTCGGTGGCGGCGCGGAAGGCGGCGAGGGCATCGCCCGAGAACGGCATGGCCCAGCACAGCCCGCAGCCGGCGGTGATGGAGCCGGGCAGCGGCATGATGCGCCCGGGCACACCGTCATCCAGGCACAGCTGCTCGCATTCCATCACATCGAAGGTGCTGTCGAACGATACGATGATCTTGCGTTCGTGGTCGAGGGCATCACCGGACGGGCCGCCGCGGTGTGCCTCGCGATACGCCGCGGCGGCCGCTTCCTCTTCCGCAGTATGTCCACAGCCACCGCAACCGCAGGTACAGGGTTCGGACCCGTCGCAAGTGCAAGGTTCTCCCGTGTCGGGACAAATATCTTGAGACATGGCAACTCCAATCGTCTAGGCGAGTAACTCGGCCGCCGCAAACTCCTCGGGCGTATTGACGTTCTCGAAGCAGAGCGTCGAGCCTGCGACCGCGACAATCTGAGGCTCATCCAGATAGCCGGCATGGACCCGGTCGATCAAACAGCGGATGCGTTGGCGGTCCTGGTCGAGCAACTCACGGGCAACCGGCGCGCAAGCCTGGCGGCGCCACACGGCGCACAGCGGCTCAATCCCCCGCTCCTCGCGCGGCACGCACACGTCGAGTGCCTCGGCCTCAACACGATCGGCAAGCGCGCCGATGAGTTCCGGCGAGACAAACGGCATATCGCAGGCAACGATCGCCACGAGAGGCAGCCGAGCCGCAGTCAGCGAGCTCGCGATGCCGCGCATGGCGCCCGCCGACCCTTCAAGGTCCGCCACCACACGCGGCACCAGACCGCCAAACGTGCGCTCCTCAAGGTAGGCAAGCTCGCTGGGACGCGACGTCGTCACGACCAACTCACCGGCAACTGGCGCCAACCGACCCAGCACGCGCTCGATGAGTGGCTCGCCGCAAAACGCCATGCGAGCCTTATCGCAGCCCATGCGCGAGGACATCCCGCCCGCCTGGACGACACAAGAAAGATCGGCACGTCTTACGGTAGTCATACGGCAAAACACCTCCATCGGCATGCTCAAAACCCGGCACGCGAAGTCAAATACCGTCGCCGATAAAACGGGCGGCACTGCAAACCCATGCAAAAACAAAACAGCGCCTTTGCGGCACGCAGCAAGACCGCGAGCACAAAAGCGCTGGTAGCGTATGGCGGGAACGTATGTGAATCGAACACATCCAAGACGTTTTGCACGCCTCGCAACGGTTTTGAGGACCGCGGAGCCCACCGGAGCCCATCCGTTCCCAAGTGCGGCGGTATTTTACCAAACCGAGCAGCCAATCTAGCGCAGGGAGCGCAGGCCGCCGGCGTCTTTGTCGAGCACCGTAAAGCGCACGGCATCCAGGTGCTCCAAGATGCTGATAGCACGCTTGCGCGACACACCCAGGGCCTCGCGCAATACACTCGTGGTTGCAGCGCCGCCGGCGTCGGCAATGGCAGCGGCGACAAGCTCACGCGCGCGGGCCTCGGCGGCGGCGGACAAGGCAACGTCGCGCTCAACCTTAACGATCGAGCGATTGAGCGAAAGCTCGCGCAGGGCACGCGTCATGGTGTCGCGATCGAGCTGCAACTGCTCGCCCACCTCGGGCAATGTCGGTGCATCGAGGCCGGCTTCGTCCAGCAAGGCAACGATACGTTCACAGGCCTCTCGCACCACACGCGCCGCGGCGGCAGCGGAGTGCGGGTCGAACACCTCGGCGCCCTCGGAGGCACACACGCCGCGCGAGCAGCCCTCGGAAATCAGGGCAGCGGCAACTGTATCGTCAGCGGTAGGCCAGGCGGCATGGGCGACCGCGCCGGGCGTAAAGCCCGTCTCCTTGGGAGCTGCCGCGTGCATGGCAGACAAGTTTGAGGCGAGCAAGTCCATTGCGGCGTCGAGCCCGGCAGCGCTCGCGTATAGCGCCACGTCGCCCGCGGTAAGCACACGCACCGTGCCCTGGTCCGCCAGTACATGCAACGCAGCGTCGATATCGCCGGCAACAAGATCCAGTGCCGCGGCAACATCGAAAGCCGCGACCGGCAACGCCTGCAGCGCCAGCCACGCATCCACCGCGCCCGTAATATCTCCGGCCTCAAGCGCCGCGTACAGCACGCGCTCCCCCTCAGTAAGTTCGCGCGAGCGACGGCAGCGCGAAAGCAGCACGCGCCCGCCGCCAATAAGCATAACGGGCGAATACGACAGCACCACGGCATGGTCTCCAGCACGCAGAGGCAGCGGCTCCTCCAAGCGCACCTGAACGATACGGGTCTCGCCCACCGGCATGGGGGCCTCGCCCTCCATGAACATGATGCGACCGACGACCTCGGCCGTACCCGCCATCACGTGCACACGCGCACCCGACTCGAGCACACGCGGCTTGGCTCCCTCGCGGCCCAAATACGTAAACGTCATCATAAAGCGCATCGTCTGGCCAAAGCGGCCCGCCACGCCCAGCATCTCGCCACGGTCAAGCGCCGCGACACCGTCACCAACCAGGTTGAGCGCCACACGCTGACCAGGCAGCGCGCGCGGCGTATCGCCATGCACCTGAATCCCACGCACGCGACAGACCGTACGCGACGGCAAGGCCATCAGCTCGTCGCCCACCGCAACCGGCGCATCGTGCAGCGTTCCCGTCACAACGGTGCCGACGCCCTTGATCGTAAAGCAGCGGTCGATAGGCAGACGCGGTGCGGCATCGGTGAGCTCGGCACGGGCACGGCAAGCATCCCAGCAAGTGGCAACCTGCTCGTCAAGCGCAGCCAGTAGGCCATCGATCCCCTCGCCTGTCTTGGACGACACGGGCACGATCGGCGCGCCCGCAAACACGGTACCCGACAAAAAGTCATCGACATCGAGCTCAGCAAGCTCGGTCATCTCGCTATCGGCCAGGTCGCACATCGTCAGCGCGACCACCATGTGTGTGACGCCCAGCAGCTCCAGCACATGCACGTGCTCGCGGGTTTGCGGCATCACGCCCTCGACGGCCGATACCACCAACACGGCAACGTCGATGCCCGTGGCACCCTGCACCATGGCGCGCAAGTAATGCGCATGGCCCGGCACGTCGACCAGGCCAACGATCTTGCCACTCGGCAGCGCCAGCTCGCCAAAGCCAAGCTCCACGGTCATACCGCGACGGCGCTCGACCTCCAGACGGTCGGGATTCTTGCCGGTCAGTGCCTCGATCAGTGCGGACTTACCGTGGTCAACGTGGCCCGCCGTGCCAACGATAACGGGGCACTCCACCAGCGTTTGAACCTCACTCATCGAGCAATCGCCTTCCCAACGCACGCCACGAGCGTCGATGCCGCCGTCTCGATATCGCGGTCGCCCACAAGCGTACGCACATCAAACAAAATGCGATCGTGCGAGGTTCGCGTGACGACCGGCGTGTCGAAGTCCTGGACAAGCGAGCGCTTGAGCGCGTCGACCGTCAGGCGCGCGTCAACAAGACGCACGGCAACGCACATCGTGGGCAGCTCCACGGTAGGCAACGAACCGCCACCGGAGGTCGACGATTCCTCAACGATCTCCACCTGAACGGCGCACGGGCAACCGGCCTTATCGAGCCCGGCGACCATACGATCGCGCAGCTTGCGGGCACGTCGCTCCAAATGGGCCTGCGGTAGCGTAAGCATGCTGAGCACCGGAATATCACGATGGGCCACGTCGGCACCGTCCATGTAGATGCGCAGTGTGGCCTCGAGCGCCGTGAGCGCCAACTTGCCCGGACGCAGGGCGCGCATAAGCGGATGCGACCCACAGGCCTGGATCAGATCACGACGGCCCATGATAATACCCGCCTGTGCGGCACCGAGCAGCTTATCACCCGAGCACGACACCAAATCGAGCCCTGCCGAAACCGAAGCCGGCGTGGTTTCTTCGCCGCCGCGCACCAAGATGTCGTCGGGCAACAGCGCGCCCGAGCCCTGGTCCTCGTAGAACAGCAGGCCGTGCTTATGGGCCAGCGCGGCGAGCTCCCTTGAGCTCACTTCCTCGTGAAAACCCTCGATGCGATAGTTGGAAGGATGGACCTTAAGGATCATCGCCGTATCGGGCGTGATGGCGCGCTCGTAGTCGCCCAGGTGCGTGCGGTTGGTGGCGCCGACCTCGACGAGCTTGGCGCCCGAAGCCGCCATGACATCGGGGATGCGGAAGCTGCCGCCGATCTCGACAAGCTCGCCGCGGCTGACGATGACCTCCTTGCCTGCGGCATGGGTCGCCAGCACCAGCAGCACCGCGGCGGCGTTGTTGTTGACCACGAGCGCGTCCTCGGCACCGGTGAGTGAGCGGATGAGCTGCGCGGCGTGCTCCTTGCGCGACCCGCGCGAACAGGTGTCCACACTGTACTCGAGCGTGCTGTAGCCGCGCGCGACCTCGGCCACGGCCTTTGCCGCCGACTCCGCGAGCGGGGCGCGGCCCAAGTTGGTATGGATGACCACACCCGTGGCGTTGACGGCAGGGCGCAGGCTCGGCAGTGCGGAGCGATGCGCACGCCACTCGATGGCCGATGCCAGCTCGCGCTTGGAGCGCGGATCGGCGCCGGCACGAATCGCGGCGCGCTCCTCGTCGAGCTCAGCCGTCACGGCGGCATGTACCACCGCGTCGCAGGTCTCCCCTGCCGCCTTCACCACCGGCCACTCGGCAAGCAACTCGTTGACGGAGGGAATGGCGCGCAGGCGGGCGCGCACCTCATCGGATATGTTCTGGCTATCGCTCATGTGCGGCCTTTCAAAAGAAACGTGGATCAGTCGAATACATCAGCTGAGACAATTACTCGTCATTATCCCCGCGCGCGACAATCTTTTCCACGCGAACGGCGTTTTCCTGGGTGAGCGCGGCACCCGTCAACGGGTCCCAACGCAACGGCGTATGGTCGAGCGGTCCCACGCCCAAGGCTTGAGCGCCACCGGCATCGACGCCAAACGAACGCCCACCGGGGGCGGGCGAGGTGAAGATGCACGCCGGATGCAGATAGGGCGTCGTCTCCACGCGCACGCGGTCGCGGCCCATGTCGCTTACAAGCTCGACGACCTCGCCATCGGCGATACCCATGCGAGCGGCGACGACGGAGTTCATCTGCACGGCGTCCAAGTCCGACCCCACCTCGGCGGCACCGGCCGCCGCAAGCCTTCGCGAGGTATGCGACTCAAAGGGGCGGTTGCCGCTAATGAGGCGAAACGTTCCCGGGCTTGGCTCAACCATGGGCGCGATCCAGTTGGGCACGCGACCCAGACCGGCACGTTCCCATACGTCGCTTGCCAGCGCGATCCTGCCGCCGTTCAAGGGGATCACCGGCTCGCCCGTACGCGACGGCAACGCAACACCCGTGTCGGCCCAGCCGCGCTCCTTGAGCTCGTCCAGATTGATCCCAAACGGTGCCACCTGTGCAGCGGCCAGATCGTCGGACGTAAAGTCGAAGTACTCACCAACGCCGCAGGCTGCAGCCAACCCGGCAAAGATCTCCCGCCCCGGTCGCGTGTCGTCATGCTGCACAGGCAGCACGGCATTGCGGTAGAACACCCGCGAATCGTTGACGTCCACGACCGTACCCACGCCGCGGTCAGCCTCCAGATACGTCACATCGGGCAGCACGAAGTCAGAAGCACGCGCCGTCTCGGACCAGCGAATATCAATCGTCACGAGCAAGTCGAGCTGCTGCAAAATACCCAACCAAGCCTGCGCGTTGCCATAGCCCGCACCGGGGTTACTGGCATAGACGATGAGCCCACGCAAATCGCCGGCAAGAATCGACTGGCCGATGGTCGTGCACAGACCGCGCTCGGGGTCGACGAGTGGATAGCGTTCGGACCCCAACTTAGGCTCACGCGGCACTGACGGCGTCGCAAAACGCGCAGGGTCCAAGTCGCCCAACACAAGCGGCGTAGGCGGATTGAGTGCACCGCCCGCGTGTCCGATGCAGCCCAGCAGCACATCGACCAAGCAGATAGCACGCGCGGTCTGGGTGCTATTGGCATACGCGATGCCGATACCGCCATGAAAGCCCGCATCCACCACGGCAGCGGGCGCGGCGGCAGCGAGATCGCGCGCCGTGGCGACAATCTCTGCGGCCGGCACGTCGCACATCGACTCGGCCCACTCAGGCGTCCAAACAGCAGCCGCCTGCGCCAGCTCGTCAAAGCCTGTGGTATAGCGGGCAACGAACTTGCGGTCGTACAGGTCCTCGGCAATCAACACGTGAACAATACCCAGCAGTAACGCCAAGTCGCAGCCCGGGCGCACGCGCAGCCAGCGGTCGGCAATAGCAGCCGAACCGCTGCGCCGGGGGTCAACCACGATGATCTTCGCCCCGCGCCGGCGCGCATCGTTGAGCGCATCAACGGCCCCCATCGTCGACGAATCGACAATGGAACGCCCCAGGTACATGATGCAATCGGTATGCGCAAGGTCGGAGGCGGGGCTATAGCCCAAGCTATGCTCCCAACCAGTGAGACGGCTTACCTCGCAGGCGCCATCGGCACCGTACACGTTGGGCGAACCCAGCGCGTGCATAAGACGATAGCCCCAGTAGCGGTCGAACGAGGGCACGCCGAGCGTAATGCCCAGCGCACGAGGTCCGCGCTCGTCAACAATCCCCAAAAGACGCTTGGCAATCTGCGCGAACGCCTCGTCCCACGAAATCACATCGAACCCCGAGCCATCAGCTCGTCGGCGCATGGGGTGCACAATGCGATCGTGCTCGTCAAACGGCATTGCCAGGCGATGCCGACCGCGGGCGCAAAGGGCACGCGCCGCGCACGGGTGCCCCGACACCGGCAACTCGGCCACCACGCGACCGTCCTCAACACGTGCCGCAAAGGCGCAATCGGCATAGCATCCCCCGCATGTGGTCACCACGGCGCGACCGTCACGCTTCACAGCAGATGCCATCTCGATTACCCCTTTCATCAGCCAAACACAACAGGCCAAAAGCCCGGCAACGGGCCCCAGACCCAAAAAGCCTCCCGCACGGCAACGCCCCGCGGGAGGCCCAACGTCAAACAGACGATACCTTACGCCTCGGACTTCTTGGCGTAGATAAACCAGTAGCCGAGCGCGACCAGAACCGCGCCGCCCACGATGTTGCCCAGCGTGGCGGCGGACAGGTTAAACGCAATGCCCGCGGCGTTGAGCGCATCGGCGCCGGCGACCTTGGCACCGTAGCCGCATGCATGCATCACGGCGCCCATGGGCAAAAAGTACATGTTGGCAACGCAGTGCTCAAAACCGCAGGCCACAAACGCGGCAATGGGCAGCAGAATGCCCACGACCTTATCGACCACGGTCTTGCCGGCGGTACCGATCCACACGGCAAGGCACACAAAGATGTTGCACAGGATGCCGCGGAAGAAGATCGTCACCCAGTCGACCGTCACCTTGCCGGCGGCGACGCTCACCATGGAATTGGCGACCGCCTCGCCGTTGAGCTTATAGATGCCGGCCATGTACACCAAAAAGACGATGAACAGGGCACCGACAAAGTTACCGACCCATACGACGACCCAGGCCTTGAGCATCTGAGCCAGGGTGATCTTTTTACTCTTGAGCGCGCAGACCATAAGAGAATTGCCGGTAAACAGCTCGGCGCCGCACACCAGCACGAGCACCAGGCCTAGGCAAAAGCACAGGCCGCCCACGACGCGCTGGGCGCCCCAGCCCAGCGTGCTGTCGCTCAAGAACACGGTAAAGAACAGACCGCCGAAGGCAATGAACGCGCCGGCGAACATTGCCAAAACAAAGGCCTTTGCGACCGGCAGGTTGGCCTTGGTCACGCCGGCGGCCTCGGTCTTGGCCTCGATCGCGGCGGGCGCCAGGCAATCGGGAGCGGGGTACTCCACCTTGGAATCTGCCATGTCAATCACTTCTTTCCTAATCAGCAGGGACAAGCGCTCCTATTGCTCTTGCCCCAAGCGGACAAAGTGGGAAAAGTCGTAGGCAGCCACGGCGTCATACACGGCGTCGACGGCGTCAAAGACTTCCGGGGACATGGGGTTGTAGAACTCCGTGTCGCCCGGCTGAATCCCAACGAAGACGATATCATCACACGATTGCTCAATCTCTTCGATCAGAATCGACAAAGGAAGCGAATGCGTGGTGAACATCGACTTACGGGCCACATCGCGCTTGTCGAGCAAGCGGATGGACCCGACGGGCAGTGCCATGTCGGCGGCATCGACCAAGACCAGGCGAGGCGGACGCTCGCGCTTGACCTCGATGATGTCGTCCTCGGGCGTTTGGCCACCGTCGATGGTGTACCAACCGGCGATGGGTGCGTCCTCCATCTTTTTGGAGAGCACGGGGCCGGCGGCATCGTCGGCGCGCAGCACGCTTCCCGCCGTGAGCACGATACCCGCAAACGGGGCGCCGTTCACACGACCGTCTACAACGCGACCCATTACTGCAACCTTCCCGTCAGATACACGCCCGACACATCGCGCACGCGCTCAACCAGATCGCGGAACTTCATTAAGAACGCGACCTGCTGGGCATGCAGGCCAAAGTCGTCGTCGAACACCGAGATGCCGGCCTTGGCCGACCCGCGAAAACCGCGCTCGTCGAGCAGCGCATCGCAGGCCTCGAGCAGCGACGGTACCGCCGCCTTGTCGAGCTGGCACTCACCAAAGGAGCGGATGGCCTCGAACTTGGTCTTGGCCTCCCCCTCCGGCAGCGCGTCGACGAGCGAATAGAACACATCCACCGGCACCGACAGGCGTGGCTCAAAGCAGTCGAGCACGCCGGTGTGGTGGCCCACGGCGAGCGTGTAGTACAGCACGTCGCAGGCCTCCTGGGGAACGTCTTCCTCGGTCTCCACGAACTTACGCGTGAGCTCGTAAAAGACCACCTGGTCGGGCGCATGGCCCAGGCAGGGGTCGGCGACGCCCTCGGCAGCCTCGTCGCTTGCGCGCGAGGCATCGCCAAAGGAGCCGCCGAGCATGCCGGGGCCCGCAAAGTAACCAGAGCGGTCCGTGAGCTCCATCTAGCGACCTCCGGCCAGCACCAGATCCTGCAGCGCCGAGTACACCTCGACGCGGCGCGGATCGTCCTGCTTATCGATGAGCAGCGCCATGGCACCGCGGATATCGCCCTTGGGTGCGCCCTCGAGCGTATCCATAAACTCGTTGGCCAGGTCGCGGCCGTAACGGTAACCACTCATGGCGCGAGCCTCGCGCTCGATGGCAACGCGCAGCTTGTACGGCACACCGGGGTGCAGGATATCGGCCTGCTCGCCGGCGGCCTCCACCGTGGTCTCGGCATGGAGCTTTTGGTCCAGCAGACCGAGCGCCATGGCAAAGCCGTAGATGGTCTGCGCGGGGCTGGGCGGGCAGCCGGGGATGTAGACATCGACCGGCAGGATTTTGTCCGTGCCGCCCCAAACGCAGTAGTTGTCGTAGAAGATGCCGCCGGTGCAGCCGCACGCACCATAGGACACTACGATCTTGGGATCGGGTGCGGCCTCAAAGGCGCGCAGGGCCGGCATGCGCATGGCACGCGTCACGGCGCCGGTGTACAGCAGCACATCGGCGTGACGGGGCGAAGGCACGACTTTGATGCCAAAGCGCTCGACGTCAAAGACGGGCGTGATGGAACCGAAGATCTCGATCTCGCAGCCATTGCAGCCGCCGCAGTCAACGCGGTAGACGTACACCGAGCGCTTGATCTTCTTAAGAAGGGTCGCCTTGGCCTTCTCGATGCTCTCGTCGAGCTCGATCTTGGTCGGGCGGTACTGAAGCCGCTCGGGCAAAAGCGTGGGTTCGGCCATGGTTACTCCTCCTTCGTTTCAAAATCGATGATGATGCCCTCGACCGGTGCAGGTCCAGCGGGAATCTCTGGCGCATCGGGGTTGAGCTCGCGGTCGACATACTCCGGGTTCACGCCGTGGCCGCCCAGATACTCCATGCCGGGGCCCTGGGGCTCACCGGACACAAGCGTCTCGTTGGCAGCCATGCCGCGCGCGTTGCCGGTCTTTACGGCCGAGGCGGCGCGCAGGGCGTCGAGCTCGCGCTTGCACTCCTGGCACATACCGACGGTACGGGCGGCCTGCTCGGCCTCCATGCCGCCGGCCTTTTGCAGCAGGCGCTTAGCGTAGTCGATCTCCTTGTGCGGGGCAAACGGCTTGCCGCAACGCGAGCAATGCTCGAGCGTGTAGACGCTCTTGCTGGTGAGGTCGTCCTTGCTCATGACGGCCAGCTCAAACTCCTCGGTGAGCTTGATGGCCTCCATGGGGCAGGCTTCCTCGCAGCGGCCGCAGAAGATGCAGCGACCGTAGTCGATCGACCAGGTGATGGTATCGGCCGCAAGGTCGGTGTCCATGCGAATGGCATCGGCCGGGCACGCCACGCCGCAGGCACCGCAGGCGATGCAGAGCTCCGCGTTGTGCTCGGGCTTGCCGCGCATGTCCTTGTTGGTGGGGAACGGCGCAAACGGGTACTTGACCGTCGCGTCGCCGGCCTTGGCGTTGACCTTCCAAAGCTTCAGCATATTAGAGCGCCTCCTCATCGAGCGGAGCGGCCATGGTGCCCTCGCCCGCAAGCGGCGACTTGTCGCGCCAGACGTTCTCGAACTGCTCCTTGTCGAGCACGTGGTCGCGCTTGGCGGCGACATCGGTCACCGTCACGCGGTCGGTGCAGGAGTAGCACGGATCGAGCGAGCCGACGATCAGCGCAGCGTCGCCCACGGTGTTGCCGCGGAACATGTAGCGCAGGACCGGCCAGTTGCTGTACGTGGCGGCTTTGGCGCGCCAGCGATAGCACTTCTGGTTATTGCCGAGCATGGCCCAGTGCACGTCCTCGCCGCGCGGCGCCTCGGTGGCGCCGATGGCGTACTTGTGCGGGGTGTACTCCCAATCCGTGGTGAGGATGGGGCCCGACGGGCAGTTCTCGAGCATGGTCTCGATCATGTCGATCGAATCGTAGACCTCCTGGATGCGAACGGCGGTACGGCCGAAGGCGTCGCAGGTGTCGGCCGTGGCGGCGTGCATCTTTTGAACGTCCGGATCGGCGTAGCCGTCGAAGGGATGGTCAAAGCGCACGTCGCGGGCATAGCCCGAGCCACGCATGAGCGGGCCGACCGGCGAGAAGTCGCGTGCGATCTTGCGGTCCAAGATGCCGATACCGCTCGTACGCTCAATAAAGTTGGGCGTGGAGAGCAGCACGTCGACGAGCTCCTGAACCTCGGAGCGCAGCTGGTGGATGGTCGTGAGCGTGGAGAGCTTCTGCTCGGCCAAAATGTCGCGACGCACGCCGCCGATCACGTTGAGGCCGTAGGTCTTGCGGTGACCGGAGAGCTTCTCGGCCAGGTCCATGGACTTCTCGCGGACGCGGAAGAACTGCTGGAAGCCGGAGTCGAAGCCCGTGTAGTGCGACGCCAGGCCAATGTTGAGCAGGTGCGAGTGCAGGCGCTCGACCTCGAGCATGATGGCGCGGATGTACTGGGCGCGCGGCGGGACATGGATGCCCTGGGCGCGCTCGACGGCCTCGGCATAGGCCACCGAGTGGGCGCAGCCGCAGATGCCGCAGATGCGGTCAGCGAGGAACGTCACGGCGTCATAGTTCAGGCGCGTCTCGGCGACCTTTTCCATGCCGCGGTGCACGTAGAACAGACGGTAGTCGGCGTCGACGATCGTCTCGCCCTCAACGAACAGGCGGAAGTGGCCGGGCTCGTCGGAGGTAATATGCAGCGGGCCCATGGGGACAAGCGTCGTCTCCTTGCCCTTGGTATCGGCCAAGAACTCGTAGTTTTCCATATCGCTCGCGGGAGCGGGACGGAAGCGGTAGTCCATGGAGTCCTTGCGCAGCGGGTACAGGCCGCTGGGCCAGTCATCGGGAAGCACCAGGCGGCGACGGTCGGGCAGACCCTCGGGGATCAGGCCGAACATGTCGCGAAGCTCGCGCTCGCCCCACACGCAGGCGGGGACGAACGGCGTCACGGACGGGAACGTCATCTTGGCGGGATCGACCTCGGTGCGCACGGTCACCCAGCCGGGGTCCTCCCCCTCCATGGAGATGACGTAGTACACAGCGTAACGGCCGCACAGACTGCGCTCATCGTTGCCGATGATCACGGGAATCCAGCCGTAGCGCTCGTAATACAGGTAATGGACGGCCTCGGGCAGACGGTCCAGCTTGACGGTGATCGTCAGCTGGTCCTCGCACTGCCATTCGACCTTCTCGATAGCGCCCGGCACTGCAGCGCGCAGGGCCTCGACGTGGCTTTCGCAGCGACGAGCGTAGTCCTTCTTTTCAGGTTCTGCCATGGTGCTAATTCACCTCACTTGTCTTGGTCTGGGAACTGAACACCATGCGGTAGAGAGGGGCCTCGTGGAGCTCTTCGACGCTCTGGTTCAAAACGACGGACGTTGCATCCTCGACGCCGCTCGTGATGGCGACCGGGGTGGCGATACCGAACCACATGACCACGATCGCGAGGGCGATCTCGGGGATGATCATGAGGGCGGGCACCTCGTGGCGCTTCATGCCCTCGGGCGCCTTGCCGAAGATGGACTTGAGCGCGATGCCGGTAAGGGCGAAGTACACGCCGGTGAGGCCGATGGCCACGAGCACGACCACCCAGATGGGACCGGACTGAACGCCGGCCACGAAGGTGAGGAACTCGGAGATGAACAGGGCGAACGGCGGGAAGGCGGCGAGCGCGAGCAGGGCGATGATGGTGAGCGCTGCCGTGACGGGAGCGATCTCGACGACGCCCTTGATCTTGTTCAGGTCGCGGGTGTGGTAGATGTGCTGGATGTTACCGGCCATGCAGAAGGCGAGCGCCTTCGTGAAGCCGTGGAAGATGCAGTGCAGCAGGCAGGCGGCGATACCGAGCGGGCCACCGATACCCAGGCACAGCGCGACCACGCCGACGTTGTCGACGGAGGAGTACGCGAAGCGGCGCTTGATATCGTCCTGCTTGAAGATGCACAGGGCAGCCACCAGGATGGACAGCGTGCCCAGGATGAGCAGGAGCGTTCGCGGATAGGTGTCGCCCACCGTGATGATGGACAGGGAGTAGAAGCGGATGATCACCAGCATGGCGCACTTGAGCAGCACGCCCGAGAGCAGCGCGGAGACCGGGCTCGGAGCCTGGGAGTGCGCGTCGGGCAGCCAGGTGTGCATGGGGAACAGGCCCGCCTTGGTGCCGAAGCCGATGACGATGAACGCGAACGCGAGGCGCACGAGCATCGGGTCGAACTGGTCGGCGTAGGGCATGATGGAGGTGAGGAAGGCGGCCTCATGCGCGTTGGGCATGATATCGGCGGCGTTCGCGTAGATGAGCAGCGTGCCGAACAGGCCGAAGGCCACACCGGCGGTGCAGACCATCGCGTACTTCCAAGACGCCTCGAGCGCCTGCTTGTTCTTGTAGATGCCCACGAGGAACACGGTCGACAGCGTAGTGGCCTCGACCGCCGCCCAGGTGAGGATGATGTTGTTGGACAGGCAGGCGAGCAGCATCGTGAAGACGAACAGGCTGAACAGCGCGTAGTACTGCTTGGTGCGCTCGGCCGGCATGGTCTTCTCCTCGATATCGATCTTGATATAGGAGATGGAGTACACGCCGGTGATGAACCCGATGATGCCTACCAGAAGGACGAAGATCGACGAGAGCGAATCGAGATGGAGCCACAGGCCCAAAGCGTCGATATTCTGCCCGCTCGAGAGCATGGTTCCCGCGGTGACGACCGAAAGGACAAGGGTCGCCGCGACGGAGATGGTGTTGAGCCCCGCGAAGACGTTGTAGGACGTCGTCTTGGGGAGCGCAGCCATAATCAGGGAGAACACGAGAGGACAAGCGAGCAGGGCGACCGTCAGCATTGAAACATCCATGGCCTACCCCTTCAATTCGGTCAGGTCGTGGGAGTCGAGCGACTTGGTGTCGTTCCAAATCCTCACGACGACGGCGGACATGATGATGACGGCGAAGATGGCGTCGGTGGCGATGCCGATCTCGATGATCTCGGGGGCCGTGGGCGCGAGCAGAGCGAGCGTCACGTGGCTACCGTTCTCCATAAGGCAGTACCCGAAGATCTGCTTGAGGATGTTGCGCTGGGAGATGATGCACGTGAGGCCGACGAAGAAGTGCGCGAAGCTGATGGCGAGGGCCGGAGTGGCCACCTCGGCGGTGGGCAGGCTCAGGCGCGTGACCACCGCGAAGCAGACGGCCACCTCCAGACCGGTGAGGATGATGGTCCAGGCCGGCTTGATGGAGGAGGTCAGCGTGCTATCGGCAGGCGAACCCATCTTCTTGTAGGCACGGTTGAGAATGAACGGAACGAGGATCACCTTGGTGACGAAGGCCGACGCGGCCCACATGAGAAGCTCGGTGGCACCGGTGGTGAGGCCCAGGGTGAGCAGCACGCCCACCAGGACAACCGACTGGATCGCGTACCACTTGATGGCGGACGGGATGGTCTTCGAGACGACCACCATGGTGGAGGTCACGATCAGAAGACCGCCCAGGATATTGACTAACGAATAACCCATGTCCTACCTCCTAACCCATCCAACTAGAGGACAGAGGACCGGCGACGACGACCATGATCATGAGGACGACGAACACGAACGCCATGGCGCGCGGAAGGGGCTGGCCGGCGGCCACGGTCTCGCTCGGCTCACCGGGCAGGACCTTACCCATCCAACGCAGGAACCATGCGAAGGTGGCGACGGTCTCGACGACCATGACGCACACGAGGACAAAGATGACCGTGTTGGTAGCACCAACCGCGAAGCCACCGGAAATGATCTGGAACTTGGAAAAGAACGTGCTCATGGGGGGCACGCCGGCGATAGCGGTCGCGGCGACCGCAAAGCCCACGCCCGTGACCGGGTACTTCTTCATGAGGCCCTGGATCTTGGGCAGCATACGGGTTCCCAGCGTGAAGCTGAGAGAGCCAGCGATGAGGAAGAACAGGGTCTTGGTGAACGCGTGGTTGAAGATGTGCTCGACGGCGCCGTTAAACGCCATCTGGCTTCCGAACACGGAGAGGCCCAGGCCAAAGAACACGTAGGCGAGCTGCGCGATCGTCGAGAAGGCGAGCAGGCGCTTCATATCCTTCTGGGGCAGGTACATGAGGAAGCCGAAGAGCATGGTCACGACGGCGTCGATGATGGCGACCCAACCGACGATCTCGGGGATATCGCCGGCGCTCGCAAGAGCGCGGGCGAACACGCACACGCCGACCTTAACCATGGACGCGCCATGAAGGTAGGCGGAAACGGGCGTGGGGGCCTCCATTGCGGAGGGCAGCCACATGTAGAGCGGGAACTGGGCGGACTTGGCCCAAGCAGCGAACAGGATGAGCAGCAGCACGACGGTCTTCATACCGGAATCGAGCTGGGAGATCGCGCTCAGCGCGAACGTGCCGGTTCCGGCGAACAGGAAGGCCGCGCCGATGTAGAGTCCCAGAGCGCCGATATGGGTGATGATGAGCGCCTTCATACCGGCCTTCTTGGCCGTGGGCGTCATGTAGTAGCTGATGAGGCCCCAGGAGCACACACCGGTGATCTCGAAGAAAACGAGCTGGCCGACGATGGTGGAGCTGTAGGCGAGACCGGCCATGGCGCCGATGAACGTGGAGAAGTACACGTAGAAGCGACGACGGGGCGCGTCGGGATGCTCCTTATTCTTATCGCTCATGTACGGGAACGAATAGATGACGACGAGCAGGCCGATAGCGACGAACGCGGGTGCGAGCAGCGTGCTCATCCGGTCGAATATGAAGCCCATGACCAAGGTCTGGCCCATACTCGCCCAGGTTACATCGACCGCGTTCATGCCGTTTCCGGCAAACGTCGCGGCCAAGCCAACGGAAGCGACCGTGGCGATGCCGCCGGCAAAGGCGCAGATCCATTTAGCGTAGGGACGCGGCAGCATGACGATGAGCAGGGAGCCCAGCATGGGGACGGCGATCGCCACCATGGCAAAGAGGGACAAGCTCGATTCGATTGACATAGTTTCTCCCTTCTCCCTACACGCCTACGACGACGAAGACGAACGCGAGGACCGCGATGCCGACGACGGCCCAGGTCTGGTTACCGAGCACCTTGAAGCGCGAACGGGAAACGGAGTTCTCGAGCACGCCGCAGACGACGAAATCGACCAGGCACTTGACGAGGAAGACGACGGCGCCCACGAGAGCGGTGACGCCGATGGTCGCGGGCTCTCCCCAGGGGATGAAGATGGAGGTGAACCAAGCGACGACCACGACCTGCTTCATGCCCATGGCGAGCTTCATCATGGCCAGGGACGGGCCGGAGAGCTCGGCGAGCGGGCCCTCCTGGAGCTCCTGCTCGGCTTCGGCCTGATCGAACGGAAGCTTGCCGAGCTCCATGTAACAGGCGGCCGCGAAGGCGACGCCGGCGAGGATAACGGCGACGACGCTCGAGACGTTGCCCGTAACGATGTGCTGACCCATGGTCGCAATGTCCGTGGAGCCGCACACGATGGCGACGGTGAACAGCGCGATGAGCATGGACGGCTCGATGAGCACGCTCATGAGGAGCTCGCGGATACCGCCGAAGCCCGCGTAGGCGTTGGAGGAATCCACGCCGGACAGCGCGAAGAAGAAGCGGGACAGCGCGAGCGCGTACATGATGGTGATGGCGTCACCAAAGACGGGCATGGGGCTCTGGAGCGTGAACATGGGCAGGCCCATGGCGAGCATAAACGACACCGCGAGGAACAGCGGCGGCATGATGCGCAGCACGAAGCTCGAGTCGGAACTCACGGACTCGGGACGCGCCATGAGCTTCGCGAGGTCCCGGTAATCCTGAAGGATGGACGGACCGCGGCGATTGTGCATCTTCGCGCGAATCACACGGGCGAGGCCGGAGAAGAAGGGCGCGACCAGCATGACCACGAGGCCCTGCGCCATCGCAAGAACGATGTTCATAATATCCTCTCCCCTCTCTAGACCATGACCACGGCGAGCACGAGGAAGACCACGAGCGCCGCGACGATGTAGCAGATGTATACGGAGTAGTTGCCGCCCTCGATCTTGGAGGCGAGGCCGGCCAGCTTGTCGGCACCCTCGCTCGGTGCATCGACCAGGAAACGGTCGGGCAGGGGCTCGACGCCCTGGGCGACACCGGTGAGCTTCTGGAACACGTGCGCGATGGACCAGCAGATCTTGGTGCATACCTCGCGCAGGGTGTAGAGCGGGCCCATGAAGAGTTCGACGTCGGACGCGAAGCTCGTGGCGACGACGGGCATGTGCTCGTTGGGCTCGTAGCCGCACGCCCAAGGGTCGGTCTTCTTAGCGGGGGCCTTGGCGCCGAGGCAGGACCTCAGCGCGAACGCGAGGCCGGTGAGGACCACGAGCGCGATGGCGATCGCGGGGGTGGAGGTGGCGGCACCGGAAATCTCGTTCACGAGAGACACGCCCGAGGTGGCTGTGACGGCGGAGCCGGCAAGCACGCTCTGGGCGACGTCGCCCAGAACCGGGGCGATGACCGGGGAGCCGATTCCCAGTACCACGCAGATGGCCGCGAGGAGCATCTGCGAGAACAACATCGGAGCCGGGGACTCCTTGGCGTTCGCGGCCTCCTGGGAACGAGGGCTGCTCGCGAACGAGACGCCGTAGGCCTTCACGAAGCACGTGACGGCCAGGGCACCGGTGATGGCGAGGGCGGCCGCGGAGGCGACGGCGAACACCATGACGACCGGGTCGGAGAGCGTCGAGATGTTGAACAGGGACTGGTAGGTGAACCACTCGGAAACGAAGCCGTTGAGCGGCGGGATGGCCGAGATGGCAAGGGCACCGATGAGGAAGCAGACGGCCGTGACCGGCATGCGGCGGAACAGACCGCCCATCTTCTCCATGTTGCGCGTACCCGTGGCATAGAGCAGGGAGCCCGCGCCGAGGAACAGCTCGCCCTTGAACATGGCGTGGTTGAGCGTGTGGTAGAGGGCGGCCATGAGCGCGATCGTCGCGATGACATCGTTGCCCAGGGCGTGCGCCGTCATGGACGCGCCGACACCGAGCAAGATGATGCCGATGTTCTCGACGGAGTGATAGGCAAGCAGGCGCTTGATGTCGTGCTCGTGGAGGGCGTAGACGACACCCAGGACCGACGAGATGGATCCGAAGACCAGGACCATGAGGCCCCACCAGAGCTGGACGCCCGAACCCGCGAGCAGGTCGAGACCGACCTTGAGGATTCCCAGGATGCCGATCTTGATCATGCCGCCGGACATGAGGGCGGACACGTTGGACGGCGCCTCGGGGTGCGCCTGGGGCAGCCAGGAGTGCAGCGGGATGATACCGGCCTTCGCGCCAAATCCGAAGAACGCGAGGACGAAGCACGCGGAGGAGACGGCGGGTCCAAAGTCATGCGTACGGAAATCACTGAAGCTGAAGGAACCGCCCACGCCGTTGGTCATGAGCAGGAAGCTCGCCATGATGAGAACGAAGCCCACGTGCGCGATGACGAAGTAGAGCCAACCGCCCCTAATGGAGTTCTTGTTCTCCTCGATAACGACAAGGAAGTAGCTCGTAAGGGACATGAGCTCAAAGGCGACCAGGAACCAGAACACGTTGTCGGCGGTGATGACGAGCATCATCGAGGCGACGAAGGTGTTCATAAAGAAGCCGGCGCGCCCGACCTTGCCCGGGTACTCGTCGAAGTAGGACAGACCGTAGATGAAGCCCGCAAAGGCGAGAATCGAGATGAGGACCACGATCAGGCCCGCAAGGCCGTTGAGCAAGAGCTCGAGACGGGCGAACGGGAAGAAGAAGACCGTGTTGAGGGACGAAACGTCGCCAAGCACGGCCTCGAGGCCCGCGATGAACGACAGCACGGCCGCGACGGCGCCGATAAGGCAGCCGGCGGTCTTGGCGGCGTTATCGGCCTTGATCAGCAGAACCGAGGCGAGCGCACCGATGCACGAGACGGCAAGCGATGCGATAAACAGCGTCATGCTATCCATTGTTTACGCTCCCTTCTGCTTTCTCGGAGAGGCCCTGGGGCACAGCGGTAACGTCGACGACCGGACCGTTTTCGATCGAGCGCAGGCGCTTGGCCTCGTCGAGCTCGCGATCGGCCGCGCCGCCCATGACGGTCAGCGCCTTGGTGGGGCACGCCGCCACACAATGCGGGCCGTCCGGATCGAAGGCGCACAGGTCGCACTTGACAGCGCAGGTGTACTGGCCGGGAGCCCACGTAAGCAGGCTGCTCAGGGACTTAGGATACGAAGGCGTCGGGTCGCACATGCCTGCGACACCGGCGATAGACGTGCCATCGGGATGGATGGCTCCGAAGGGGCACGCGATGGCGCACAGCCTGCACCCGATGCACTCCTGCTCCTTGACGTGGATGCGATCGCCATCGTGCTCGATGGCATTCACCGGGCAAACCTCGGCGCAGGGGGCACCCTCGCAATGGTGGCAGGCAAGGGCGGCCGAAATACCGCCGGTCTTCACGAGCGCCAGGCGCGGCGTATCCTGAAGACCCTGCATCCGGTGGGCGTCGGCACAGGCGGACTGGCATGTTCCGCAGCCGATGCACCTCTCCGGGTTGATGTCGATGAAGCGGTTCATCCCCACTTCCTTTCAAAATAACGGGCCGGGCTCCCGAACGTACGGGACGCCCGGCCCAAAAAGCCAACGAGAACGGGACTACACGATTTGATTCACGTGCGTCTCGTCGTCGAACTTGGCGGCGCCAGGCTCAACGTCCTGGGGAGCGGCGGCGTCGACCAGAGCCTGCTTGAGCTCGGTGTACTGACGCTCGACCTCGCCCTCGGCCCAGACCTGGTCGGCAATGGCGTCAACCTGGCAGGCGGAGAACTTGTCCTCGGGCGTATGCGAGACCGGGTCGACCTTGTGCATGGTCAGCTCGTTGCACTTGCCGATCCACCACTGGTAGGTCATATAGACCGTGCCCTTGTTGATACGGTCGCTCACGTCGGCGCGGCTGTATACCTGGCCGCGGCGGCTGTGAATCGAGACGATGTCGCCGTTCTTGATGCCGCGCGCCTGGGCGTCCGCGGGATTCATGCGGACAAAGCCGGGCTCGTCGGCAAGCAGCGCCAGCGTCTTGCAGTTGCCGGTCATCGAGCGGCAGCTGTAGTGGCCAACCTCGCGGACGGTGCACAGGATGAGCGGGTACTCATCGTCGGGAAGCTCGGAAGGCGCCTCCCAGTCGTGCGCCATCAGGTTGGCGCGGCCGTCCTTGGTGGTGAACTTGCCACCGGCGAACATGTCGGCCGTACCGTGGTCGTTCACATCGGTGCTCTTGACGGGCCACTGGGCGTAGCCGCCCTCGGGAGCCATCTTCTCGTAGGTCGCGCCCACAAAGTTGGGGCACAGGCTAATGCACTCATTCCAGATCTGCTCGGTGTTGTCGTAGTGCATGGGGTAACCCATGCGCGTAGACAGGTCCGCGAAGATCTCCCAGTCGTGGCGGCACTCGCCCTTGGGCGGAACGGCCGCGTCAAAGTGCTGGAAGCTACGGTCAGACGCGGTAAAGACACCCTCGTGCTCGCCCCAAGAGGTAGCGGGCAGGATGACGTCGGCGAGCATGGTCGTCTGCGTCATAAAGATGTCCTGGCAAATGAACAGATCCAGCTCGGAGAGCGTCTTGCGCATACCGGCCGAATCGGGCTCGGTCTGCACCGGGTCCTCGCCGTAGTTGTAGAAGCAGTGCACCTTGCCCTCGTCGACCAGGTGGCCCAGGTCGGTGAGCTTGTAGCCCTCCTCGAGCGGGAGCTTTTCCTCGGGCACGCCCCAAGCCTTGGCAAACTTGGCGCGAGCGGCGGGGTCGGTGACTTTCTGATAGCCAGGGTACAGGTTGGGCAGCATGCCCATATCGCAAGAGCCCTGGACGTTATTCTGACCGCGCACGGGCGCGAGGCCGGAGTTGGGTTTGCCGATCTGGCCGGCAACGCAGGCGATGGAGGCGATGGTGTGCACCGTCTTCAGGTTCTGCTTCTGCTGGCATACGCCCATGCCCCAGCCAATGATGGCAGAGGGCTTCGCCGTGGCGTACATCTCGGCAGCTTGGTGGATCAGCGCGGGCTCGACACCCGTGATGTCCTGTACGGATTCGGGAGTGTAGTTCTTGATGGTCTCCCACCATTCGTCAAAGCCGTTCGTGTGCTCGGCGACGAATTCCTTGTCGTAGAGGCCATCGTTGACCAGACAGTTGGCAAAGGCGTTGAGGAACGCAACATTGCAACCGTTCTTGATCGGAAGGTAGAGATCGGCGATACGCGCGGTTTCGATATGGCGCGGGTCGGCGACGATGATCTTGCAACCCTTTTCTTTGGCTCGCACGATACGCCTTGCGACGATGGGGTGCGAATCGGCAGGGTTATAGCCGAAGAGGAAAATGCAGCCCGCATCCTCCATACCGGGGATGGAGCATGACATGCAACCTGAACCAACCGTGTCCATCAGACCGAGGACAGTAGGGCCGTGTCAAGTACGGGCGCAGTTGTCCACGCTGTGGGTGCCGATGCACGCACGCGTAAACTTCTGCATGACGTAGTTCGCCTCATTGCCGCCGCCTCGCGAAGAGCCGGTGGTCATGACAGCGTTAGGACCATATTCGTCAATTATGGCCTGCATCTTAGATGCGGTGAAATCCAGTGCCTCGTCCCAGCTTACGCGCTCAAGATCCGCGCCCTTGGTGCGGCGGATCATCGGGTGCAGTACGCGAGGAGTCAAGATCTTGGTGTCGTTGATGAAGTCGTAGCCGCTCATGCCCTTAAGGCACAGCTCGCCCTGATTGGTGATGCCGTTGAGCGGTTCGGTACCCACGACCTGGCCGTTTTGGACCAGGAGGTTAAACTGGCAACCGGCGCCGCAGTACGGGCAGATCACTTTATGCTTCTCCATGACACCCTCCTTCCTTTCTCTGCTACCGATTAATCGGTTCTTGTTTGACAATCGTTGGGCCTGCATGGCCGCCCGCCTACGCCTCGTTTTCGATGGTGGCGCGGGCACGCTCGGCGGTCAGCTCCGCCAGGCGCTCCTCGTCTACCAGGGTGAGGCCCTTGGTCGGGCACGCCTCGGCACACGCCGGACCGCCGGGACGGTCCACGCACAGGTCGCACTTGAGCACGAAGCTCTTAGTCTGCGAACCCACGCGCACGTCGCCCATCAAGACGGGGACCTGCGTGGTCGCCACGCTCACGGCGCCAAAGGGGCAGGCCATGACGCAGCTCTTGCAGCCGATGCAGTTGTCCTCGTTGACGCCGATGCGATGGTTCTTTGGATCAAAGAACAAGGCGCCCGTGGGGCAGGCCTTAGCGCACGGGGCATCCTCGCAGTGATGGCAAGCCACCGGTGCGGAGATCTCGTACGTACGCGTCACGCGCAGACGCGGCGCGGCAATGTTGCCGGGGATGTCGTGTGCCTCGATACACGCTGCCATGCAGGTTTGGCACCCAATGCAGCGCGATGAATCGGCTACGACTCGTTTATTGCCCATGTTGTTCACTCCCTCCTGAATCCCATGCCGGAGAGACCCTGTCGACGTTGCCCCGGACCGCCCGTGGTCCGGCATCGGCGTATCGAGAGCATGCGGCGAAACAGGCACTCGGTAGAATATCTCCAACGGTATACAGGTTAAATATACGCAGTTGCAGGGGGTAAACTTGAGCATAGGCCCTGCATTACGGGTGTATTGCAGGGGTTTGGGCTGGTTAGGATTATTCTCGATAGGATATAAAAGCGAGTGTATTACACGCGTACGCCCAACATAGATTTCACGCTCGCTTCTGAAGGATGTAGTACGTTTGTAATATTGTTCACACTCATTTACTCGAGTGCAATAAAGTAGTTGTTATAGAATTGGCTATTACTAGCCAAAGCTGTATTTGACTATTCATATTGCACGCTCATTAAGGGAGGCCAGTGATGTCATCGACTCAAAAACGAGCCATCCTGCAGGTGCGCATTCGCGAGGAAGACAAGCAGCATGCCGAGCGTCTCTACGACGCCATGGGCACATCGCTCGCCGAGGCTGTCCGTCTATTTGTCGCGCAGAGCATTTTGATGCGCAAGCTCCCCTTTCAGCCGGTCGCCGTGCGCTCAAAGGACGGCACCGCCGCCTATGGATCGCTCAAAGCATATGGGGACCCCAATCGCCGCTCCAAGGAGCGCAATGCCTGGATTGAATACCTTGCTACAGAAAGCGACGATTCGATTTTGGGTCCCGAGGAAGTAGATATCCATGAGTAGCACCATCATCGACGAGACCGTCATCCTGCGCTATCTGCTCGACGACGACGAGGTCCTGTCGCCGCGCGCCGCCAAGGTCATCGCCACGCGCACCGCTCGTGTCTACCCCGAAATCATCACGCGCGTCGTGGTCACGCTGCGCGACGTCTATAAGGTTCCCCGCGTTGAGATTGCTGCGACCATGAAAAGGCTGCTCGATGACGTCATGGTCGACGAGCCCACCGTTGTCGCCCTTGCCGTCAAACTCTTTGGCAAGACCCATATGGACTTTACCGACTGCCTCCTCGCAGCCCGAACCGCCATCTACAACGATGATGTCGTGAGCTTTGGCAAGCCCATCATCCAAGGCATGATCGATTACCGCCGCAAGCGCCAAACCGCAGCCGAAGCCCGCGACCGCGCCGCCGAGGCCCGCTGCCACGGCACCGACGCCATCATCGACAAGCTCCGCCACCAATCCCGCCACTAACCGACAAGCAACGGCATCGCCCGCCCCTCAGCCCCATCCCCTCCTAAGTTGCGGTGAAATGCGGACTGTTTCATGCCTTTAAAGGCCTCAACAGTCCGCATTTCACCGCAACTTATTGAAGGTTGGCTGCGAACGATTTCGCTATCGGGAGTCGGCGTAGGGTTTTGTTGTCGGAATGCCGTAACCGCGCATCATGGCACCGAACGATTCCACGTCGTAGGTGTCCGAGAGTTTGAAATGAATGACGTTGTGGCCCATGGCGCGAAGATTCGCGTCGCGCATGAGGGCCGCTCGATAGGTTTTTGCCGCCGCTTGCTCTGGATCATTTTGAGCTTCGTCTTCAAACTTACCTAGCCCATGCAGCTCTGCCAGCGTCCATGAGCCGTCTGGCATCTGCCAGCCATAATCTGCTAGATAATAGCCAGCGTTTCCCGGTCGCGGTATCTCAACTTGAAGCTCAGGCGCGACAACCCCAGCGAGAATCATCGCTGCTCTCGCCTCGGACTCGCCACCATTGTCTGACCTGCCGTCCATATGCTCAAAAACGTCAAAAGCACGCGCGATGCCATGCAACCCTCGGCAATTTGCCTGCGCATATGCTCGCAGCTCTTCGCGTTCGACATCGTACTCACGGGCCAAGCCATCGACATAGCCCAGTGCATAGCGAAAGGCGCTCGTTCGGGCGATATCGACCACCGTCCGATACGGATCCGTCAGCGTAAACGGGCCGAGCCGCCATACCACGCCCGGGCGCCAGCGCTTGTATTCAACGAACTCATACGTATCACGCCTTGTAGAACGTGGCAGCAGCACTTGCACTTTATCCAGAAGCGCATACGCCGAGCCGATGCCGTAGAGCAGCGCTGCCGTCGATCCGCAAAACACAGCATCCGGTTCAACGAACGCAATAGCGGATGCCAGCTGAAAAATGCGATCTTCAACCCCAAGATTATTCCAATAGACCGGATCAGCATACACATGGTTGTAAAGACGGAGCATGAGCTCTTTCTGCATAAGCTCGCGCGCACGGCGTTCATCCCAAGGATCAATTGTTATAAGCAGCTGTCCATCTTGATGATTTCCAAGGGCCGAGAATAGCATCCTTGCATATGACTGCGGAAAATGTTTGCCTTTATCGAGCATGGCCAACCCCATAACCATCACGGCGGAGAGAATACCATTACGCTATCGCATGCTTCCGTCCGCAGGCCTTGCCAAAAGCTGACCAAAAGCTTGACGTCGCAGGTCAGCGCTTCAAAAAATATCTCCACTCTCGGTAGACGGTCGCTACGACCCTCCCAACGGCATCAAAATCCAACCTTACAAATAGTTGCGGTGAAATACGGACTACATGGGCCATAAAAGCCGGAAAACAGTCCGTATTTCACCGCAACTTAGGAGGGGATGTGGGGTCCCGGCATGTATATGAAAATGGCTCTGGTCCCAAAAGGAAGCAGAGCCGTTAAAACAATTCTAATGGAGCGGGCGACGGGAAGTCCAAGGATTTGCTTCGCAAATCCTTGTTTCGCTGCGGGCCTTCGGCCCTTGCGTGCTGCGCTGGAAAATGCTCACGCATTTTCTCAGCTCCGCACCCTGGCGGGTTCGATTCCCGTCGCCCGGCGCGTAAACGAAAACAGGTCTGGTCCCCAAAGGAAACCAAAGCCGTTAAAACAATTCTTATGGAGCGGGCGACGGGAATCGAACCCGCGTCATCAGCTTGGAAGGCTGGGGTTCTACCATTGAACTACGCCCGCAAGATATGGTCGGGACGACAGGATTTGAACCTGCGACATCCTGCTCCCAAAGCAGGCGCGCTACCAAACTGCGCCACGTCCCGAAGGTGTTGAGCAGCTAAGGTCTAAACCTTGCGTGTCCCAAAGCGAAGGAAATTATAGGGGAGACTCCCCGCCTGTGCAAGCGCAGAAACCCTAGCTCCTCGAATGTGCGACAAACTGGCTATGAACCAGACCAATCACAAACGCGACCACAGCAACCGGCGCCCACGCAGCGCCGATATCTGCCAGCGGCAACGCATCGAACGGCAGCCACGCGCCAGCAAAGAACGCATCGCGGACCGAAGTGATTACGCTCTGCACCGCGACCACGCCGCCGACCCAGACCCACACCTGCGGATGAGCGTCGCAAAAGCCATGCACCAGGCCCATCAGTACCAGCACGATGGCGACGGGATACAAGGCGTTGAGCATGGGCACCGAGAACATAAGGATCACGTCGAGGCCCACGTTGGAAAGCACGCACGAAAACGCCGCGAACACAAAGGCGAGGATCGCGAAGGGGCGGCGCATGGCCTCCTCGGAGGCCTCCGCTCCCCCTTCAACTACGTACGTCTCACAGAAATAGCGCGCACAGCAGCTAATGAGACCGATGCACACGTTCATGCAGGCGAGGAAGAAAATCGCAAACACCACAACCGTGCCGGCAAGGCCAAAGTGCATGGAGGCCGAGCGAGCAAGGATGGCAGCGCCGTTGGTGGCGTCGGGCATCACGGTGCCGAGCTGCATACCGGCAAGGGCCAAGCCGCAATAGATGATGGCCATGAGCACGCCGGCGATCACACCGGAGCGCGAAATTTCAAAAGCGACGCGCTTGTCGTCGGTCACGCCCAGCTCGTGAATGGTCTCGGCGATGATGATGCCGAAGGCGAGCGACGCAAGCAGGTCCATGGTCTGGTAGCCGGTCAAGAAGCCTTGGACCGCAGCGCCGGCATCATAGGGAGCTTGCGGGGCAGCAGCCGGTCCCAGCGGCGAGATCACGGCGGCGCCGACAACGAGTACGATAAGCGCAATGAGCGCGGGGCCCGTAATGCGACCGAGCACGCGCGTGATGACGCCGGGGCGCAGCGTAAGTGCAAATGCGACCACGAAGAAGGCAACGGCGAAGACCAAGCGCGCGGTGCCAAGCGAGATGCCCTCGGGTAGCAACGGTACCAGCATCTCAAACGCCGTGGAGCTCGTACGCGGAATGGCAAGGCACGGGCCGATGGCCAGATACACTGCCGCAACAAAGAACTCGCCAAACTTGGGGTGCACGCGGCCGGCAAGCTCACGCGCCGTGCCGGCAAGCGCCACGGCGATAAAGCCCATGACGGGCAGGCCGATGGCGGCAATCAAAAAGCCAACCATGGCAAGCGGTGTGGCCGTGCCGGCCTGGAGCGCCAGCAACGGCGGAATAATGAGGTTGCCGGCACCAAAGAGCATCGAGAACAGGGCGATGCCGACGGTAACGACATGGTCGGAGCGCAGACCGCGCGGTGCAGATGAGGGCATAGGCACACCTTTCGGGTCGAAACAAAAACGGGACGGGCAAAATACCCGTCCCGCAAGTATAAACGCTTGAGCAGGCCAGATGGTGCAAAGTATCAATCTGGTTGCCCCTTTAGAGCCGCTACGCGTCAGAGCGACGGCGACGCAGCAGCTCGAGTCCCAGCGCGACAAGCGCAACGGCGCCCGCAGCGACGGCGACGGCCAATGGCGCACGATCGCCCGTGTCGGCGAGCTGCTGAGCGCTCGACTTGGAAGACTCCTTCTTGCCGGAGTTTTCCGTACCCGATGCCTTTGCCTTATCGACCGCAGAGTTATCCGAACTACCGGGTTTTGTCGGATCCTTTGAATCCGGCTGGTCGGAATCGGGCGTTCCGGGCTTTTCCGGCTCCGGCTTACTCGGGTTGTCGGGCTCAGGCTTATCCGGGTTATCCGGGTCCGGCTTGTCCGGCTGATCAGGCTCCGGTTTGTCGGGCTCGGGCTTGCCCGGATCAGGCTGGTCAGGCTCGGGCTTGTCCGGCTGGTCCGGGTCAGGCTGGTCCGGGTCCGGCTTGTCCGGATCGGGAACCACCGGGTCCGGGTCGACAGGCTCCCGCTTCTTCACCGTCAGCGTACCGGGCTCAACCGTGACATCGAAGTTCGGGTCGGTGACCGTCGCCTCGATCCGGTACTCGCCCGCCGGGGAACTCTCATCGGCGACGCAGGAGTACTCGACCTTCACGCCCGAGGTATCGACCGAGCTCTTTAGGCTCGAGGTAAAGGCGGGATTCATCTCTCCCTCGAAGCGTTCAACATCGTCGACCTTTACCTTGAGCTTCGCCGGCGCAATCTTGAACTTGCGCGAGGCGGCGCCGACATACCCGTTACTTCGCAGCGTGGCAACAGCGCGATACGTGCCGGCATCGGTCGGGGCCTCACTCGACGAATAGTGCGTGCCGCCCGTCCCGTAATACCTGACCCTCAGGTCACCTTCGCAGGCCTTGGGAACCCCCGTGACCTTGGGCGCTTGAGCATCACCGCTATAGACGAAGTTGCCGCCCTCAAATGCAAGCTCGACCCGCTTCGCCTGAACGACCAGAACGAAGTGCGCGGTCACGGTCTTACCCTGAGCGTCCTTGCACGTGATGTCAAAGGTAGACACTCCGGCCTTGGACGGGGTGCCCGAGAGCGTCAGACCGCCCGCCGTGCGGGTGAGTTTAAACCCGTCGGGGAGCCTAGCGTCGTCCCACGCGTACTTATACGGAGCTTCGCCACCCGCGGCACCCGCAATCGTCGCGCGATACGTGCTATGCGCGCATGCGACCGGCAGCAGACCACCGTTGAACACAAGGGCATCCCGGGGCACAACGGAAACGACAGCGCGATCGCTTTCCACCAGCGTCTCGGTACCGAGATAGCGCTGGGTGACGCGGCAGAAATACTCGCCGGCGCAATCGTCATCGAGGCCCTTGATGAGGAGCGTCTCCTCCGTCTCGCCCTCGAGCGCCACGGCCTCGCCGCCCACTATGTGGAACCACTGATAGGAAAGTTCGACATCGGCGGCAGGACCCGTGGACGAGGACGTGTGCTCGAGGACGCCCTTGCCCGCCTCGGCAGCAACCCAGAGCACAACAGCATCGCCCTCGTGGGCACTCGCGTCCTGTGGCTGCACGATCACCTTCGGAGCGTCTGCTTTCGCGAACTCGAACGTAATCTCGTGCGAAGCGGTGACGTCACTCAGCGTGACCTCGTACGCTCCGCCCTCATAGTCGGAGATATCGAGATCGATGGCCTTGTCCGAGCCGGCTTCTGTGACCGTCACCCGCTCGAGGAAGCAGCCCTCGTCGGGCATCGCCGAGAGCGTCACGTCGCCGCCGGCATCAACGGTAACGGAAACGTTGTCGACCGAACCGTTGACCGCCTTTGCCGTCACCTCAGAGCGCTCGGGCTTGTCCGGGTTATCGGGCTTGGGATCCGGATCGGGATTATCGGGATCCGGATTATCCGGGTCGGGGTTGGGACTAGGATCAGGCTGATCGGGATCCGGGTTGTCCGGATCAGGGCTATCCGGATTGTCCGGGTCCGGAACCACCGGGCCGGGATCGACGGGATCCTGCTTCTTTTTCACCGTCAGCGTTCCGGGCACGACCTCGACATCGAAGTTCGGGTCGGAGACCGTCGCGCCAATCTGGTACTTGCCAGCAGGAGAGCTCTCATCGGCATCGCAGGAGTACTCGACCTTCACACCCGAAGTGTCAACCGCACTCTCCAGGCTCGAGGTAAACGCTGGATTCGCCTCCCCCTCGAAGCGCTCGGCGTCGTCAACCTTCACCTTGAGCTTTGCCGGAGCGATCTCGAACTCGCAGGCAGCGGCACCGATGTAGCCGTGGCTGCGCAGCATGGCGACAGCGCGGTATGTGCCGGCATCGGTCGGGGCCTCCGTCGAGGAATATTGCGTGCTTCCGGTACCGAGGTACCAGACCCTAAGATCGCCCTTGCAGACCTTAGGAGCACCGGAAACTTCGGGCGCCTGCGACGCGCCATTAAAGGTAAAGTCGCCATCCGTAAACGATAGCTTTACGTGCTTTGCCTGGACAACGAGCGCAAAGCGGGCGGTCATGGCCTCGCCACGAGCATCCGTGCACGTGATATCGAAGGCGGAAACGCCCGTCTTGGACGGAACGCCCGAGAGCGTCAGGCCGCCCGAAGTACGGGAGAGCTTGAGCCCGTCGGGGAGTTTCGTCTCATCCCATGCGTACTCGTACGGAGCCTTGCCGCCCGCGGCCCCGGCAATCGTCGCGAAGTACGTGCTGTGGGCGCTCGCTGCCGGCAGCAGGTCGCCGTTAAACACAAGGGTGTCCCACGGCACGATGGAGACGGAAGCACAATCACTGTCCGCCTGCTTCTCAGTGCCAAGGTAGCGTTGAGTGATGCGGCAGAAATACTCGCCGGCCTGCTCGTCATCGAGGTCCGCGAGCGAGAGCGTCTCCCCCGTCTCGCCCTCGAGCGCCACGGCCTTGCCATTCGCCATGCGGAACCACTGGTACGAAAGCTCAATCTTAGCAGCAGGACCCGTGGACGAGGCCGCGTGGTCGACGACGTTTTTGCCTGCCTCGGCCGCAGCCGAGAGCACAGCCGAATCGCCCCCATGGACGCTCACGTCCTGCGGCTGCGCGACCACACGCGGAGCGTCCGCCTTCGCAAACTCGAACGTGACCTCCTGCGATGCGGTGACATCGCTCAGCGTGACCTCGTACGCCCCGCCCTTGTAATCAGAAATGTCGAGGTCAACGGTCGCATCCGAGCCGGCCTGCACGACCGTCACGCGCTCGAGGTAGCAGCCCTCGTCGGGCGTCGCCGAGAGGGTCGCGTCCCCGCCCTCAACAACCGAAACCAAAGCATTGTCGACCGAACCGTTGACTGCCTTCGCCGTCACCTTGTAGTGCTCGGGCTTCTTCTTGACCGTCAGCGTGCCGGGGTCGACCGCGACATCAAAGTTCGGATCGGCGACCGCCGCGTCGATCTGGTACTCACCCGCCGGCGATTTCTCATTCGCCGAGCAGAAGTACGTAACCTTTACGTCCGACGTGTCGCAACGACTCACCAAGCTGGAGGTAAACTCGGGGTTCTTCTGACCCTCAAAGCGCTCGGCATCGTCGACCTTCACCAGCAGCTGAGCCGGCGCAACAGCAACCGTCAGTTCAACGTCTTCGGCAGCAAGATAGTTACGCGAGGCAGCGGCATGGGCGACAACACGTGCCGTACCGGCGGCCTTCACCGTCGCGCAGCGTCCCTTAATCGAAACCGGGCTCGCATCGTCATCGGAATCAACCAGCTCAAAGCTCACGGGAGTCTGGGCAACGTTGTTAAACACAATGGGGTCTCCACCGTAAACACCCGAATAGCTCGTCGTTCCCGTAATGACCTGGCTTGCCTTTGCAATCGAGAACTCGGCGGACTGTTTACCCTGATAGTTGGGGGCAGTCACCTTAACCGTGACGCGGTAGTTGCCACTGTCGTACGGCTCCAGCGCCGTCGGACCATAGGACGTTCCATCTATACCGCGATAGGCAACGGAATAGGCAGACGTATCAAGACCGGCAACCGCAACCGCCGCACCGTGTCGTGCACCATCGTATGTCGCATCAGACGTCTCGATCGAAATATCGACCGGGGCCTTCTCGATCGTGAAGTCACAGGAGGAATTACCGACATATCCCTTGGCGTCGAGCGTCACCACCGCACGATACGTGCCGACATCCACCGGCGCCTGATCCGACGAGTAATGTGTGTCACCCGTGCCAACATAGGTCAGTTTGACATCGTCCTCGCAACCCTCGGGCACGCCCGAAAGCTCCGGGGCCTGCGCCGTCGCGTTGTAGGTAAAGGTCTGGCCCTCAAATGCAAGCGAGGCTTCCTTCGCCTTCACGAGCAGCGCGAAGTGTGCATCGCACTTGTCGCCCAGGTCATCGGTGCACGAAATCTTAAAGCGACAAACACCCGTAGCCGCAGGCGGCACGCCCGAGAGCACCAAGGCGCCCGATCCGTCATCTGCCAGCGTCAGCTGCATGCCCTCAGGAACCTCAACATCATCCAAGTTGTACGCATACGGTGCCTTGCCGCCCGTAGCGCCGGCAATCTCTGCACGATACTCATCGTGAGCGGTCGCCGCCGGCAGCACGCGCCCGTTAAACACAAGTGCTTCTCGGGGCGCGATGGATGCCTTCGCATGTTCGGTATCCGTCTTTATCACCGTGCCCAGGTAGTTCTGCGTAATGCGGCAGAAGTACTCGCCCTCGCCGTCGCTGTCGAGCTGGGCGATCGAAAGAGTCTCCCCCGTCTCGCTCTTCAGCGCCACCGCCTTGCCGCCATCGTCAGACACGCGATACCACTGGTAGCTCAGCTTGACGTCTGCAGCGGATCCAGAAGACACGGCCGCATGGACGCGAACGTTGCGCCCCGCCTCGGCGGCGACCGAAAGCTCAACCGGATCGCCCTCGTAAGCACTCGCATCCTGCGGCTGAGCGAGCACCTCCGGAGCCGCAGCCTTCGCGAATTCAAACGTGACCTGCTGCGGAGCACTCACGCCACTCAGTGTGACCTCGTACGCCCCACCCTTATAGTCAGAAATATCAAGGTCATAGGCATTGCCGGCCGAACCGTCATCACCCGCCTCTTCGGCAACGGTCACGCGCGTCAGGTAGCAGCCCTCATCGGGCGTCGCCGAAAGCGTCACCTTGCCATCCGTAGCGACCAAAGCAGACTCCGGAGCAACCGATCCGTTAACCGCTCGGGCCGTCACCTGGTACTTAGGCGCCTCCGCAAAGCGCGCCTCGACGGTCATATTGTCCTCGGGGACAAACGTCCAGGTAGCATCCGTGCTCAGCGGCTCATCGACCAACGACCCGTCGTCATTGCGCGCATACCACCCATCAAACACATACCCCGCATCGGGAACGGCAGTCAGGGTCGTGGACTCACCGTTCTCGACTTCGTTGGTCACGGCATAGCCCAGCGACTCGTGCGCAGACGAACCCTCGACATGTCCTCCCTGTCGCGGATCAACCGCCGTCACCGTCATCGACGCCCGCTCATAAACGGCCGTAAAAGTACGGTTGCCAAACACTACGCGGTTGATCACCGGCGTAAATCCCACAGGCATGCCGTTCTCGTCGACCCAGTATTTAAACTTCCAACCCTTATGCGGCACGGTAAACATAATCGCCGCGGAGTGGTAGGAGCCACCCGTACCGAGCGCTACCATCGAAAAGCCAGCATCCTTAGGATACGTAGCGACCTGAACATCGCAGCCCGTCTCATAGAACACGGCCGTAAGCTGCTTATTCTCCTTGGCGGTACCGATATAGAAAGCGCTGTAGCTCACCGTAACACCCGCATCGTCGACCCAATGCGAGAAGTGGTACTTCTTCCACGGGATCGCGATGGCCATAAACATGTCACCCCTGTCGTACGACCTGCTACCGGCAGGAATGCCGTCGACCAGAAGGGCCGTACCGCGGAAGATGGACGACCCCGTGACGGTAATGGTCACTTGTCCATCGGATTCGAACTGCGCGTAGTACGTTATGTCCTGCATGGCGGTCACATCGAGGGTCGTCGCGGTCTCGACAATCGAGGTGCCCTCCTTATCGGTGCTCCAGCCCACAAAGCGATAGCCCATACCGGCAACAGCGGTCAGTTCCACCTGATCGCCCACGGCAAAGCTACCGCTGCCCGTAACACGGCAGCCCCTGCTCGAGGCCCTGTTCTTCACCACGACCTCGCCCGTAACGGTCACCTCGTACGGATCGGCAAACACGGCCTGGAGCTCCAGCGTATCGTCCTCGAGCCCCTCGACCATATCCTTGTCGAGCTTAACCCAACAATGGGCGTCGCAGCTCAGCAGCGACTTGTTGCCCTCGGCATCCAGGACATACCAGCCGACAAAACGTTTGACTCCCATAGGCGTAGCGTTGAGTTCGACCGTATCACCGAATTGATAGGAGCCCTCGCCGCTCAGGGTGCCCACGCTATCGTCACTCGCGCTCAAAACGACCTGATAGGACTTAGGCGTAAAGGCCGCCGTATAGGTGGCGTCACCCGTGACCTTAACGGTATAGTCGGCGTTCTCGCTGACTGACTCGCCCTTGTCGTCCATCCAACCCGCAAACGAATACCCGGTGTTTGCGGTCGCGCGAAGCGTTGCGCGGTCGCCGGCCTCATAGCCACCAAAGCCGCTCACGGCTCCGCCCTCGGCAGGCGAAGCAACGGTATGCACGACATACGAACCCGACGCAAAGACGGCATAGAGCGACGTATCCTCACGCACGGTAAATCGATAGGTTTTCTTGGAGCTCACGCACGTGCCGTTACGGAACCAGCCCACAAAAGCCGTATCCTCGGCGGCAACCGCACGCACGGTTGCAACCTGTCCGGCGGCATACGTCCCCGCGCCCTCGACCGAGCCCATGCTCTCTTCGCACGAGACGTCCACCGCATATTGTTTTGCCGAGAACACGGCCTGGAGCGTCGTGTCGGACGTCGGCACCACGTGATAGGTGCTGTCACGGCTTACCACGGCGCCCGAAGCATCGGCCCAATACTCAAACGCATAGCCCGAAAGCGCATGCGCGGTCAGCGTGGCGGCATGCCCCGCCTCGACGGTGCCTGCGCCCTCGACCCAGCCGGCGACGCTCGATTCGACCAGCGAACCGGTGCCGGAATCGACTACCGCCGTGGCGTCGACTTCATAGCTTTTCGCCATAAAGCGAGCGACGTGCACATGGCCGCGCTCCTGATGGCAGGTGAACTCCGCATCGGCAGACTCAAACGAGCCGTCGGCCGTATACCAACCAGTAAAGACATAACCGGGATTGGGCGTCGCCTTCAGGGCAACCTCCGCGCCGCGGTCGGCAAGGATTCGGCTCGCCTTGACGGTGCCGCCCTCCGCAGGATCGGCGAGGGGCACGCAGACGGTATCGATAGGCACAAAGGCCGCGGTAATAACACAGTGCCCAGTTTTGCCGCGAGCTTTGGCAACCAACGTGGTCTCATGCTTAAGGCTCTTCAGGCGCCCGTTGACGTACCAACCCCAGAACAAATAGCCAGGATGAGCCTTGGCCGTCAGATGAAGGGTCTCCCCCAATTTGAACTTATCGGTCGCAGGCTTCACCACGGCCCCATTGCACGTCACGGTACCGCCGAGCCACGAATCGGCCGTGACCATGACCTCGGGCTTTGAGTCGGTAAAGATCGCGGTATAGGTATCGCTCTTGGTAACCTTAACGGCCAGCTCGGCAGATTCGTACTCCTTACCGGAGCCGTCCTTCCAATGGTCAAAACGATAGCCGTCGTTGGCCTTTGCCTTGAGCATCACCGTATCGCCGTATCCACAGGTAACAGAAGACGCCCCCGGGTGGCCCTCGATCTCAACCGTACCGCGCTCCACAAAGGTCTTTTTTGCCTTCGCCGTCACGGTATACGTGTTTTCCTCAAACACCGCGCGCACGGTGCATTCCACGTCCTCGGGATAGAACTCGAGGTAGCTGGGGTCGGTGCCCAAAAGCAGGTCCGTCTTGGCGTCGTACCAGCCCTTAAAGGTAAATTGTTTGCTCGCCTCGGCCGTGAGCTCTATGCTCAGCGTGGCAGGCTCGCCCTTCATGCAGTAGCCCTCGCCGTGTACCATATATTTGCCCGCCATGGCCGCGGCAGGCTCAACTACGACATCCACCTTGCAGGCGCGCGTAAACTTCGCTTGGATCACGCAGTCGGTAATGGGCTCAAAGGTATAGGAACGCTCACTCGACACCAGCGTCGACGTGGTATCCGAGCCACCATTGCTCAGATACCAACCGTCAAAGATATAGCCCTCAGATGGCGTGGCCTCCGCGGTCACGCGCTCGCCCTCGGGAACCTCGAGGACCATGCCAGCAGTCTCGCCGCGCTTCAGTGCAACGGTGCCGCCCTCGAGCGGGTCAGCCTCGGTACGCACGGTATGCGTATCTCTGCCGTCCATTACGGCCTCAATTCGGGCATTCCCGTTAACGCGGTATTCGCAAACTTCCTGCTTGTTGGCAATCGTGATGCCCTGCGCATCGGTTTCGCGCCACTCCACAAACCGGTACGTTTTCTCCGGATTGTCGGGGCGCACCTTGGGACGCATCGTAAACGTAAGGATATCGCCATCCTTCGCGCGAACCTTGCCGTCCACGACCGGCACGCCGTCGCACAGCACCTCCGCGCTGTCGAAGGGATCGGCATTCACCAGGATGGTCTTATCCGCCTTGCGGAAGCGCGCAACCAGATGGCGGTCGACCTCGGCCTTAAAGATATACGTACGCTCAAGCGAAACCTCGATGCCGTCCTCAAACCATCCCACAAAGGCATAATCGGGACCCTCGCTCGCGGTAACCATAGCCTGATCGCCATGCGTAATGCTCTGCTTTACGGGGCTCGCGGTGCAGCCTGTCGAAAAATCGGCCTGAATGCCATCGGCTTCGGCAACTGCCGTAACCTCGACTTTTTTCTCAAAGACGGCCGTCATCTTAACAACCTCGGGCGTCAGGTCCGTGATCGTCATCGTCTTGAGAGGAGATGTCGAGACCTCGACGCCGTTCTCTTTCCAACATACGAAGCGATAGCCGGGATTTGCGACAGCCTCGAGCGTGGCGACCGTCCCCTCATAGTGGATACCGCCGCCGGTAACGACACCGCCTACCTCGGGCTGTGCGGTGGCAATAATTTCGATCTTATGGTCACCATGAGGCTTGGGCTTCTTGTGGTCGTCGATGATGTCCTTAATCTCCTTGAGCACCTTGGTGCCCACAGCGGCAACATCCTCAATGTTGTCGGCCATACCGATCTCAATCACCGCGTCGGCCGCGATGGGGTCGACAATCTCGCCCAGGCCATACATGGTGGCGAGAACGGCCGCAGCCGTAATCGCGGCGATGAGCGCGGCCTTCAGCGCCGCGAGTGACTCGTCGGGGTCAGTCGCCTCCCGGAAATGCGCGGTGTACTGCACATCTCCCTCGAGCACAAACGTGTAGGACGGACCATCGTCGCCGGAATAGACAACGTTACCGAGGGCATCGGTCGCATAGTCAAACACATAACCGGGCGACGGGACGGCCACGACCGTGACGCGCGACCCGATACCGTAAAGACCGGTGGAAAGGAACTGCCCGAGCGGCTGCCCGTTCTCATCGAGCCCATCCACACTCAGCACAACGCTCGCCTGCGGAGCGCAGTATCGCGGAGTGATCTCGATCCTAGCGTCAGTCTTGTCCTCGGACACAATCGCGTCCGCCTTGTCCACCGTATAGGTAAAGTCGAGCTGATCGCTCGCGGCGTACGCATCATCGCCCTCGCCCAGATACCAGCCCAGAAACAGGGCGTTATCCGTGACGGCGGAAACCTCAACCGTCTCGCCGGCATTGCGATAGCAGTTTTGGGCGGTAACACTCAGGTGCGCATAGTCCTGCGACGAATCGGTCGCCTGCGCATCGTTGACATGCACCGCATAGTCCCTGAGCTTAAAGCGAGCCTCCAGGGACAGATCCTTATCCGGCGTAAACGTGTAGACCGTCTCTTTGGAGATGTACTTGCCGGACTCGGTGTCATACCAGCCCTTAAAGGTAAGGTTGTCGTTGAGCATCCCCAAAGCACCGGCATCGAGCGTGACCTCGGCGCCCGCATCGATCGTCGTCGCGCCGGAAACATCGGGCAGCTCAACGCCGTCCATCAGTTTGCGTTCGCCTTTATCGATCGTTTGGGCATAGGAGATCTGGAACGACGTCGGCTCAGGCTTCTTAAGCTGTAGCGTGCCCTTGGTCTGGGTTTCAAAATGTGAATAGCCGTCGTCATACACGAGCTTTACGGGTTGTCCGTCCATCGACTCGTCGAAGACGTCGCCGTCACAGGGAGCTGCCGTTAGGTACTCACCCAGTTCTTCCTTTATGAGGGCTTCGTAGTTCCAAATCGATACCGAATGCGGATAATCGAGCTCGACGCTCATGCCCTCGAGCGAAATGGTGTCCCCCGGCTCATAGGTCATGTTGTTGGGATCGCAGGAGATCTCAACGTTCTTGAGCACCTTGCCCACCGGGACGGGTAGACAGCCGTTGCACCTCTCCCAAACAGCCTTGGACTCTCCCTTGCTGTACTTCGGAATCATCTTGGCAGGGACCATGACGGTCATGTTGCGCTTGGGGAACGTGTCGGTATTAATGAGCACCGCATGGTTGCACCCAAAGAACACGGTCTCGAGGTTGGTGCTATAAAACGCCTTTTCCGGCAACTCCTCGATCTTGGAGTTATATGGCAGCGTCAGCCCGCCGTTCAAGTCGGTGCCGTAGAAGCAGGTGTGGCCAAGCGTTTCGACCGTTGTGTTGCTCTCGAGCCCGGTGGTAGCAAGGTTCGAGCAGAACCTGAACGCGCAAACGCCAATCGATGTAATGGAGGTATTCTTGTCCAGGCCGGTATCGGTCAGAGCCTTGCAGCCTTCGTAGGCGCTGTCGGGAATCGATGTGAGGCCGACAACCTTGTCGAGCCCCGTGGACACCAGCCCACTGTCGGCAAACGCGGCATAGTCCATCGAGCCAATGGTAGTAGTCTCGCTGATGTTCAGGCTCGCAAGCGACTCGCAGCCATAGAACGCCTCTTTTCCGATGGTGCCGATGGTCATACCGGAAAGGCTGATATCGGTGAGATTCGGGCAGTTATAGAAGGCGTGCAATCCGATTTTGGAAATGGAGCTATTCTCAAAGCGCACCGAGCGCAGATTGGTAGAGTCGGCGCAGAGCTGTGCGTCGACTTCATCAACCCCGTAATCGACAATCAAATTCGTTACCATTCGACCATCGACAGAGTTCTCGCGCGGGTTGTTTCCATCGATTTCTACCGTAAGATTTCCGTTTGCATCGCACGGATACAGATAGTAGTTGGGCATGAGCTTGGCATACTCGTAGGCCGCCTGCTGCAGGTTGCCCTTGCTGTACGCGACAAGGCGCGTGTAGCCATCGTCATACACCAGCTGTATGGGTTCTCCATCCATCGACTCGTCGAAGACATCACCATCGCAGGGGGTCGCCGTAAGGTATTCGCCGAGTTCGTCCTTTATGAGCGCTTCGTAGTCGCTATCCATCGTCGAATGAGGATATTGAAACGTGACGCTCATGCCCTCGAGCGAAATGGTGTCACCCTGCCGATAGGCCATCTTGTCGGGATCACGCGAGACCTTAATCTTCTGAAGCATCTTGCCCACGGGGACGGGCAGGCTGCCATTGCAACTCTCCCAAACCTCTTTGGGGCGACCGCTTGCGTATTGCGAAACCATCTTGGCAGGGACCATGACAGTCATGTTTTGCTTGGGGAACGTGGTGGAATTAATGAGCACCACATGGTCGCATCCAAAGTACACGGTTTCGAGCTTAGAGCCATAGAACGCACGACTCGGCAGTTCCTCGATCTTGGAATAAAGGGGCAGCGTCAGCCCGCCGCTCATATTGGTCCCGGAGAAACAACCTTCGCGGAGCGTCTTGATCGTCGTATTGTTCTCGAGTCCCGTCGTCGCAAGGCGAGAGCAGTTTTTGAACGCATTAACGCCGATTGATGTGATGGATGTGTTCCCGCCCAGACCGGTATCGGTCAGAGCGCTGCAGGCATTATAAGCGTTCTCAGGAATCGAACTGAGACCAACGACCTTGTCGAGACCCGTAGACCGCAGCCCGCTCCAGGCAAACGCGGCATCGCCCATAGAGCCGATGGTAGCAACGTCATTAATGTTCAGGCTCGTAAGCGATCCGCACCCAGAAAACGCCTCTGTTCCGATGCCCCCAATGGTCATACCGGAAAAGCTGATATCGGCGAGATTGGAGCACCCAGAAAAGGCGTGCAGTCCAATTGAAGAAATAGAGCTGTTCTCAAAACGCACCGAACGCAAATTGGAGGAATACTCACAAATATATCCGGGGACCCCATCCACTCCGTAATCAACGATCAGGTTGGTCACCAATTTACCATCGACAGAGTTCTCATACGGGTCGTTTCCATCAATTTCTACCGTAACGCTTCCGCCAGCATCACACGGATACACATAGCCGTTCGGCATAAGCTTGGCATACTCACAGACCGTTGGGTCCTCATACACGAGGGGATCGACTTCGCTGTCATCGGACGAGGGTTCCGCCGTGGCAACCAAGCTCTTTGCTGCATCAGAATCGGTCGCGGAGCTCGAAAGGTCTTGGGCCAAGCTCGACGTGGAAGTGCTGGTATCCGAGCTGGACGATTCGTCCTGAGCGTTATTCGTTTGGTCGGAAGTTGTGGATGAGCTGCCCTCGCCCGAAGACGACGCGTTATCGACCGCACCGACATCAGCGTCAGAGCTCGAGTCGGTCTCTTGGGCCTCGCTCTCGACGGCAAGCGCCCCGGCATCATCGGCATAGGCTGTGCTGGGAGCAAGGGGTATCGAGGTCACGACCATCGCGACCGAAAGATAGACGACTAAAAACCTATAGAGGGCAGCAGTGATCCTGTTCATAGGAACCTTCCCGCAATTCGCAAAGATACAGAGTCCCAGTGTGGGCCATCATTTCACATTACCCTGTATAAGCGACAATGCGGGAAGGTAGCGTAAACGGTTTATCTAAGGGCGCAAAAGGTTGGTCTAATCGCAGCTCAAATCGCGCAGAGCCTCAATCGCCATGTCGACTTCCTCGGCCGTGTTGAAGTAACCAAACGAGAACCGAACCACGCCCTGGCGCCCGGTTCCCAGCGCACAGTGCATGAGCGGGGCACAATGGGCACCGGGGCGCGTCGCAATCCCCCACCCCTGCATGAGCGCGTCCGAAATCTCGGCCGAATCGATATTGCCCACGTTGAGCGAGACGATCGCCGAGCGTGCTGACTGGTCGAAGGCACCGTAGAGTTTGATTTCCGGAATCTCACGAACGCCGGCGAGAAAGCGATCGGCCAGGGCGCGTTCGTGAGTCGCAATCGCTTCAACTCCACCCTGTGCCTCGATAAAATCGAGGCCTGCGGAAAGGCCCGCTATGCCGTGACCGTTGAGCGTGCCCGCCTCGAGCCGCGTGGGCCACTCCATGGGCTGCAACGCATCGAAGCTGTGCACGCCCGTGCCGCCCATGGCCCAAGGCGCCACGTCAACGCCCTCCGCCACGGCCAGGCCGCCGGTGCCCTGCGGGCCCATGAGCCCCTTGTGGCCGGTAAAGCACACCACGTCGAGCCCCATGGCCTGCATATCGATATGCGCCGTACCGGCAGACTGCGAGGCATCGATGATCACAAGCGCACCTGCGGCATGTGCCAAGGCCGCCACGCGCGCAATGTCGACCGCGTTGCCGGTCACATTAGAGGCATGCGTCACCACCACGGCACGCGTACCGGGCGTGACCAGCCGCTCGAGCTTGTCATAGTCGAGCACGCCGTTCGCGTCGCAGCCGGCATGCTCAACGGTCACGCCCCGCTCAGCCGCCAGGCGGTTGAGCGGACGCAGCACGGAGTTGTGCTCGAGCACCGTCGTGACCACGCGGTCGCCGGGGCGCACCACGCCGTTAATGGCCGTGTTGAGCGCCGCCGTCGAGTTGGGCGTAAAGCACACATGGTCCGCCCTCGGGCAACCTAAGAGGCGCGCGAGCTTGGCACGGCAGCCGTGAATTGTACGAGCGGCATCGAGGGCACCCGACGTGGCGCCGCGCCCGGCATTGCCGAGCGAGCACATCGCCTGCGTCACGGCATCAATCACCGTCTGTGGCTTGTGCATGGTCGTCGCCGCGTTATCCAAGTAGATCATCGCACGACCTCCCACATATCGATCACGGTATAGCCCTCGGCGAGAATGCCTGCCGAGGCGAGTTCGCCGCGCAGCAGGTCCTCATCCGCAGGCAATGCCTTCCACGCCAGACCGCAGCCGGCAGCAACCTCTCCGGGCACGGGAATCGTACGCCCAGGAAGGCCACGCTCAACGCACAGGCTCTCGCACCCCATGGCGGCCGCCGTGGTGGGAAACGTGATGACAAGCGCCGGGCGCTTTTCCCTCATGGCAACTCCAACCAATACGCTACGGGCGCACGACGCGCACGGCCTGCTCCATCTTCTCCACGATTACGTACATGTTGGTGACCTCGCCCACCGCAAGCTGGTCTTTAATGCCATAGTGGTCGAGGCAGGTACCACAGGTGAGAATCTCGACACCCTGCTCGGCCAGGCCCTTCAGGTCGTCGAGCACCGGCGAGCCCTCAACGGTAAGCTTGGCGCCGCCGTTGTAGAACAGCATGGTCGCGGGCAGCTCCTCCTGCTGCGTCACGGCAAAGATAAACGCCTTCATGAGCTTGTGGCCCAGCTCGTCGTCGCCACGGCCCATGCAGTCGGTGTAGACGGAAATGACGAGCCTGCCCTTGCCGGCGCTGGCATCACAGAAGGCAGCGCCATCCTGCTCTGGATCGGCCACGGCAACGGCGCCAGAGGTCGCCACGGTCACGTGCCACTCGGCGTCAGAAACCTTCTCGACCGAGGCCGTGCAGCCTTTCTCCTGCGCCATCTTGGAGATGTTCTTGACGGCGGTCTCGTTATCGACCGAGGTCACGACGGCGCCCTCGCCATCGAGTGATTTCAGGGCCTTGAGCGTCTTGACGACGGGCAGCGGGCAGGCATCGCCCATGGCATTGACTTCAATCTTGGTAGACATAGTAAATTCCTTTCGAAAGGGGCCGCCCAGAACAACGGACGGTCGCATAAACGGTTTTCCTTAATGCACAACACGAACGGCAGGACCGCCCGGCACTGCCTCGCACACGCGACCGATAACGGCAGCGATGCGATCCTCGGCATGCAGACGGTGCGCGAGCTCATCCACAACGGTGGCAGGCGCTGCGATGAGCAGGCCGCCCGAGGTCTGCGGATCGTACAGCGCATCCAGCATGCCCGGCTCCAGGCCATCGTCGGCCGTCACGCGCGGGCCAAAGAAGTCCTGGTTGCGGTAGGAGCCCGCGGGGATAATGCCCAGACGCGCCATGTCGAGCACCTGGTCAAAGAGCGGCACCGCCCCCGACGCAAGCTCAATCTGCACGCCCGAGCCCTCGGCCATCTCGCACGCGTGCCCGATCAGACCAAAGCCCGTAATGTCGGTGCAACCGTGAAGCTCGAGTCCCTCGGCCAGGCGAATCGGCGCCTCGTTGAGGGCGCGCATAGAATCAAACATCCGGCTGGCCTCGTCCTGCTCGATGAGCTCGCCCTTAATGGCCGTGGTGATGATGCCCGAGCCGATCGCCTTAGTCAGCAGCAGAACATCGCCCACGCGTGCGCCGCTGTTGGCGAGCATGCGGTCGAGCGCGACAAAACCGCTCACGGACAGGCCGTACTTGGGCTCGTCGTCGTTGATGGTGTGACCGCCCGCGATGGAGCAGCCCGCCTCGACGCACTTGTCGGCACCGCCCGCCAGAATCTGGCCGGCAACCTCAACGCCCAGACAACTGGGTATGCAGAGCAGGTTCATGGCGTGGCTCGGCCGCCCGCCCATGGCGTAGATGTCCGACAGCGAGTTGGCCGCGGCAATCTGACCGAACAGATAGGGATCGTCGACCATCGGCGGGAAGAAGTCGATGGACTGCACGAGGCCCAGGTTCTCGCCAACGCGGAAGACGCTCGCGTCGTCGGAAGTATCGAACCCCACGAGCAGGTTATCGTTATGCACATTGGGTAAGTCGCCCAGGACCTGGGCGAGGGCTCCAGGAGCCAACTTAGCGGCTCAACCGCTCGCGGCGGTCATAGACGTGAGCTTCATCTGTTCGTCAGCCATCGATACCTCCCCTCAAACACAAACAATGCCTCCCAGTATACGCATGAACGCGCTTCCACGGCCGATACATCACCCTAGTGCCTGGGCGTGAACGCCCGCGCCGATCGCGCCGGCAAAACGGGCCAGGGGCGATGTAGTCACCGGCGAGCCCAACGGCGCGGCCAGCCGCTCAACGACATAAGCGTTCTCACACAAACCGCCGGTCAGATAGTACGGGGCACCCGCCGCCTGCCCAGCCATAGTGGCCACGCGCGACACGAGTTGCACGGTGGGTGGCGATTGCCCGACCGTGCTCAAACCCGGAATTTTAGGGAACCTGCTTTGCGGTCGATTATTTAGTTGTGCGTCGTCTCTCCCGGAGCCGTGAACATACCTGCTCACATGCGACTCCGAGCCATATACAGGGCGCGCGCGGCAACGCGGCGAATATATGTCGTCTGCGGCATGTGCGCACCCTCCTTTACAAGTTGAGGTCAACTATATCAACGGTCATCGACCATGCGAACACCGTTGACATTCGTACGACAGCGTCGTGTGCCGTCGTTTAATAAATAATTATCTTGATTGATAAGAGTTTGTCATTCCTCATTCGGCGAACGGCAAAAACAAAGCCGCCGAGGCTTATATTCCCCGACGGCATTACCCGGCGCTATCGACAAACCAAATGGATCCTGCTGGCATCAAAATGCATGCGCAGCGTCTCGCCTGCTTGCGGCAGCTCGTCGACAGGCATGCGCACTTTGTTGACCTTCCACTGCAGGCGCGTCGGCGCGTCGGCGCGCGGCACGTCCAGCAGCACCAGGCGCTCAAAACGTGAATCGCTCACGCGGGCCACATGCAGGTCGTAGCTGTTGCGGCCCCGCTCAGCGCGATTGTCAACATGGAAGTAGCTTGCACGAATGCCCAGATATGCCACGTCATCGGGAACCTCGCGACCCACACTAAAGGTCATGCCCCAATCGAGGGCCTCAACTTCTTCGTCGCCGATCTTGCGCGCGCGGCTCGTATTCTTGCAGCCCGTCAAGCGCAGCGCGGCCAACGTCTGTGGATGACGGACCACGTCCTCGACGGAGCCGATCTCCTCAACATGCCCGTTGTGCATCACGCAGATGCGCTCGCACAGACGACACGCTTCGTCAATGTCGTGGCTCACGTAGAGCACGGTTCGGTTGCATACATCGAACAGATCGAGCATGTTTTGCTCAAGCGCGCTCTTGAGATACGCGTCGAGCGCGCTCATGGGCTCATCGAACATAAAGATGCCCGGATGCGCCGCCACCATGCGCGCAAGCGCCACGCGTTGCTGCTGACCGCCCGAGAGCCGCGCGGGATAGCGGTCGGCAAAATCGGCCAGGCCAAAGATGCTCAGATAGCACTCGGCGAGCTTTTTGCGCGCGGCGGCGTCACCCGCGTCCTTTACACCGGCGCATACGTTATCGGCCACCGTCATGTTGGGAAACAGCTGATAGTTTTGGAACAACAGGGCGCATTTTCGCTCCTGGGGCGATAGGTTGATGCCCGCGGCCGAGTCAAAAAAGGTCACGCCGTTGACGACGATCTTGCCCTCGTCGGGCGTCTCCACACCGGCAATGCAGCGCAGTGTGCAGCTCTTGCCGCAACCCGAGGCGCCCAGCAGCGCCACGCGCTCCTCGCCGGCCTCAAGCTGCATGTCGAGCACAAACCCGGGATAACGTTTCTTAATATCCAAAACGAGCGACATGGCTTATCGACCTCCCATTGCGACCGTATCATCGCACATAAGCTCGGCCAACGCCTCACGATCGATACGCAAGGCATCACCGCCCACCGGGTCAAGCGAATCGCCCTGTCCGGCGAGCTCTTTGGCCTGCTTGCGCTCCGCACGGGAGAGACCGCGCTCGCGATACTTTTGAGAATGCGCCGTGTACATGTTGATGAATAGGATGACCAGGAAGCTGAACGCTATTACGACCACGACCCAAAAGAGAGCCACCGACGTATTGCCGCCCATCCACTCAAAGTAAATCGCAATGGGAATGGTCTGCGTAATGCCGGCGTAGTTGCCCGCAAAGAACAGCGTGCAGCCAAACTCGCCCATCGCGCGAGCGAAGGCGAGCACCGTGCCCGCCGCGATTGAGGGCCAGCCGAGCGGCATCATGAGCTTGGCAAAGATGCGACGTTCGGACCACCCCAAGGTTCGCGCGGCGTCGAGCATCTGCGTGTCGAGGCTCTCGAAGGCTCCGAGCGCCGTGCGGTAGACCAGCGGAAACGACACAACGACAGCCGAAATGACCGCCGCGGGCCAGGTAAAGACGATCGAGATGCCGTGCGCGATGAGCCATTGGCCCACCCCGGTCGAGCGGCCAAACAGCATAAGGAGCAGAAAGCCGCAGACCGTGGGCGGCAGCACCATAGGAATCGTAAAGACCGAATCAAGAAGGCCCTTGATGCGACTCGAGGTACCCATAGTCTTCCACGCGGCAAACAGGCCCAGCGCAAAGGCAATCACCAGGGCAAGGCCGCTCGTTTTGATAGACACCCAAAACGGGCGGTAGTCGATGCCGCCTAAAAAGGAGGCCAGAGAGGTCAAGGGCCTCTGCTCATCCCGCAACACGACAGACGATGCTTCAACCATTTGAGCGCTATCAAGCCAACGCGCGCCGCCCTTGGCATCACCCGAGGCCGATGCAATCACCACATAGCGGTCCCCATCCGCGCCGCGCTCGTCAAAGCCATAGGTATACCCGCCGGCATCAAACGTTGTTTCCGCCGTGACATACCAAGGAAGATCCACATCCCCTAGCTGCGCACCTCCCATGCAGTTTGCGCTGTCGAGCTTACAGACGAGGGCCTTGAGACCCGATACGCACTCGTTGTCCTGCGGATCCAATCCATACTTCTCGGCCGCCTTGGGCGATATCCACACCACAACGCGATCGGCAGCAGGCGCCACTACAAGGTCCACGTCCTCGTCAACGGGAAACCGGTAGCCCTCAGGCTGGCCCTCCATGGCACGAGCAGTCCCCTTGGCCAACCGCTCAAAACCCTCGATCCCATAGGAAAGCCCATGAACGGTCGCAGCAACCTGGGCCCCGTCCTCAGCGTCCCCAGCAACCGCAAATCCCGGCACCCAGCAAAGCGCGAGGGTCAAAGCACAGGCGACAAGTATGCGGAATCTATTAAGCACGAAAAGCTCCAAGCAAATACAAGGACGGAGTGAAACACAAAACGATGGAATTATCGCGCCAAGCCGCACTACTCGGAAAGCTCAAAGCCGTACTTGGCCCAAATCTTCTGGGCCTTCTTGTTGGACAGGCAAAACTCGATGAACGCCTTGGCCTCGTCGGCATGCTCGGAGCTATCGGCGACAGCACCGGGATACACGATCGGCTTGTGCGAATCCTCGGGGCACACGAAGGCCTCCTCGATGCCGTCATAACGGAAGATATCGGAGCTGTAGACGAAACCGGCCACGCAGTCGCCTGTGGACACATAGGCGGCGGCGGTACCAACTTTGTCGGCCAGTGCGACCTTGTCGGCGATCTCGGGCGCATACTCGCCGTCGTCGCCCTCGGTGCCGGTATAAAGGCCCACAGAAGCCAGCGCCTGGTTGGCGTACTTGCCGGCGGGAACGGTCTTGGCGTCGCCAATGGCGATCTTGCCGTCCAGATTCGCGACGTCGGCGATGGCCTCGACCTTGGTGTCGGAGCCCTCGGCGCGAATGATCACAAGATCGTTGACGAACATATCCTCACGGGTGTCGGTGTCGATGAGCTCGGCGGTCTCAGCGTCATCCATGGTGCCCTTGGAAGCGGTGATGAGCACGTCGACCGTGGCACCGGCGCGCATCTGCTCGACCAGGTCGCCAGACGCCTTGAACTGCGTGTCGGCAAACGTGGTACCGGTCTGCTCGGTGTAAAGCTCCTGAACCTCGGGCAGAGCCTTCTCGAGCGAGTTGGCGGCAAAGACCTGCAGCTCGACGGTTTCCTTCTTGGAAGAGGCCTTGGCGAAGCCGGCATCGGAGCCGGTCGACTCAGGCTCCTTGTTGCCGGAGCAGCCGGCAAGCCCAAGGCCGGCAGCGGCGACAGCAGAAAGCGAGACGAATCCGCGGCGAGAAACCATATCGAACATGTTCAACCCTTTCGGACCTTATGCCCGGGTACCGCACCGCGGGCTTTATTCTGCAATCAGATTATACTTCGATGCGAATAATGATTATGAGAAATTATTCTCTTCTGAGAATATAGTTTCAGGCATGCCTACAGAATGCCGTCCCCTTGGGCGCAAATAAAAGGCGGAGCAGCCGTTTAGGTCGCCCCGCCGCAGGTAAACCCGCTTAGTTGGTATGTCCGCCGCCCGCTGTCATCTGAGCCGCATGCTCCAGCTGATCGCTCACGGCCTCCCAGCTTTCGCGGGCGGCCTTCGTAGAACCGGGAAAGTTTACGACAAGTGTATGACCTCGTTGCATGCAAATAGCGCGCGAGAGCATGGCGCGGCGCGTCTTGGTCATCGAGTACGCACGGATCGCCTCGGCAATACCCGGCACGTCGCGATCGCAGACGGCACGCGTCGCCTCGGGCGTCACATCGCGCATCGAAAGCCCCGTGCCGCCGCAGGTGAGCACGACATTGGCGTGGCACTCATCGGCGGCTTCCACAATGGCATCACCGATCTCGCTGACGTCGTCGCGCACGACCACATGTGAGACGACCGTCCAGCCCTGCGCCTCGATAAGTTCCTCGAGTGCGGCTCCAGCCTCGTCCTGGGCTAGATCGCGCGTATCCGAGCACGTCACGATCGATATCTTCAGCTCCATAGCATTCCTCCTACAACACGGCGCCCTCGGGCAGGTCGACGCGAACAACGTCCACGACGTCGCCCGCCGCAAGCTCGCACGGACCTTCGTCAATACGCAGCAGGCAGTTGGCCCGCTGCATCGTGCCGAGCAGCGCCGAATTCTGCGTCTTGGCCTCGGTCACCAACAGCCCACCGGTCTCGGGGTCACGCAAAACCGTGGCGCGATCGAAGAAGCGGCGATGCTGTCGCTTTTTCACGCCGTGCGTGAGCATCGCCTGCTGCACGGGACGTGCACCCTCGGCAAAGCCGCGCATCTTGCGAATCGCCGGGCGGGCGAGCATCTCAAAGCCCACATACGCCGCGGCCGGATTGCCTGAAAGCCCCAGGTAGGGCTTACCCCCGAGCAAGCCAAACGTGATGGCCTTGCCCGGACGCATCGAGATGCGGTCAAACAGCACCTCGCCCTCGCGCCGGACGAGCGCCGTCACGTAGTCGTAGTCGCCTGCCGAGGCGCCACCGCTCGTAATGACAAAATCGCACTCCTGCACGGCACGATGCACCAGCTCGGCAATCGCCTGCTCATCATCGGGCGCAATGCCGTAGAACACGGGCTCGGCGCCGGCATCGAGTGCCTCGGCCATCAACGCCGACGAGTTGGAGTCGCGAATCTGCCCGCGCGCCGGCAGCTCGTTCGGCGCGACCAGTTCCGTGCCCAGCGAGATGATGCCCACACGCGGGGCAGCGTGCACCTTCACGCTCGCGTATCCGGCGCTTGCCAGCAGACCCGCGCCCGCCGGAGCCACGACCTCGCCGGCGTGCATCACAACGTCGCCGGCATGGGCCTCCTCGGCGGCAGAGCGAACGTTCTCCCCCACCTTGGCCGGCGTCGAGAAGCTCACGTGTGAGCCCTCGTTGCCGTCGCCGTCAAGCACCTCAACGATCTCGTATTTCACCACGGCATCGGCACCTTCGGGTACCGGCGCGCCCGTCATGATGCGGACCGTCTCGCCCGCGCCAATTGTGCCCTCAAACACATGGCCCGCGGCCTCGTGTCCGATAACGTCGAGCGTCACCGGCGCCTCGCCAGATGCCTGCGCCAAATCCGCCGAGCGCACGGCATATCCGTCCATAGCGCTGTTAGCAAACGGCGAGATGTCGGTATCGGCCACCGCGTCCTCTGCCAAGGGAAGACCGGCGGCCTGCCACACGGGAATCTCGACAACTTCGGTGCGATTCACGTGCGACAAGACGATTGCCTGTGCGTCCTCCAACGGAATGAGTTTCTCTGCCATATACACCTCTAGCATGCAGCGGCGCACACCACGGGCGCCGATTCTTTATGTTTATCTCAGTATAATCCCCCGCCGCACGACGGCGACACGGCCCGTACCCACGAATACACCTGTCGGTAACGGGCCGCGAAACAAAACCAAAACCAACCTGCCGGTTTGTCACGTATGGCACGTTCTATAATGCTCGTGTTGCAACCCAAAAGAGGAACGTATGGCTTTTACCGACAAACCCGAAAGCGCAAACGAGGCGCAGGATCATTCCCAGTCGCTCGACGACGGCGGCTTTTTCTCCCTTAATGACGTCATCATGGCAGGCAGGCAACAGCTCACCCGCTCCGAGCATCTCTTGGCTGCCGACACGCGCCGCAACGCCCGCAACCTACTCGCGAGCGCCAAGTTGCTCGCGCTCGTCGTCATCGTCTCGCTCGCCATGGGCGTTGCCGCTTGGGCGTTTTTGGCCTCGCTGAATATCGCGACCGATTATCGCGAGCACCACGCGTGGGTCTACGCATTGCTTCCCGTTGTGGGCATTGCCACCGCATGGGTGTACAAAAACCACGGCCTTGCTGCCAAACGCGGTAACAACCTGGTCATCGACTCCGCTCTGGGCACACGCCTCATCCATATGCGCATGGCCGTCCTCACCTTCGTCTGCTCTACGCTCACGCACCTAACGGGTGGATCGGCCGGTCGCGAGGGAGCCGCGGTGCAGATTGGCGGCACCATCGCCAGCAACATCTCGAGCCTCGCCCACCTCAAAAAGCATGACCACCACGACCTCATGCTCGCCGGCATCTCGTCGGCCTTTGGCGCCGTATTCGGTTCGCCCCTTGCTGGAGCTTTCTTTGGCATGGAGATGTGCTTTATCGGCAAGATCGACTACACCGCGGGCATCTACTGCCTGGTCGCCTCGTTTACCGGCTACTTTACGTCGCTTGCCTTGGGAACCGAGTACGAGGCGAATGTCATCGCCAGCGTTCCCAACATGACACCACGGACGGTTGTCATCGTTGTTATCAGCGCCATTATCTTCGGCCTGACGGCACGCCTCTTTGCCTGGTCGGTTCGAACCGTCAAAAGCTTGTACGGTCGCTTTATCGCCAATTACCTCGTCCGCGCACTCATAGGCGCACTCGTGGTTTTGGCCGCCTATGCCCTCCTCGACGCCTGGGACTACGCCGGCCTTTCCACGTGGCTTTCCGGCGCAGGATTTGCAGGCAACACTACCCTGGCGGACGCAGCCATCAAGTTGGTCGTCACAGCGCTTACCCTGGGTGCGGGCTTCCAAGGCGGCGAGGTCACGCCCCTGTTTGGCATCGGTGCGGCACTCGGTGGCTGGATCGGTCGCCTTACCGGGCTTGACCCCAGTTTTCTGGCGGCTCTCGGCATGCTCGGTGTGTTCTGCGCCGGCCTCAACGTGCCCATCACCACCTGCATGATGGCCATCGACCTGTTCCACGGCACGGCCGCCGGGTTCTTTGTCATCGTGGCCTTTATCAGCTACCTAACCGGCGGACACCGCGGCGTGTACCCCGCCCAGCGCATCATCTCACCCAAGCGCCGTTCGCTTATTGTGGATGAGGGCGGTACGGTAGCGGATGCTATCGAGCGCCACAACGACCTGATAGAGTAGATGTAATAATCGCCGTGCAGCCACAATCGGGGGCAATTCGACCTGAGCGCGACCGCACCGTCATGTCACACGCCGGGAGTCGCCCCATGCACGCAACTGATTTTGGTCGCACGCTCATCATCGCTAACCCAGCCGCCCAGTCGGCTGCGGCACGCGAAGTTGCCGAGCGCCTGCAACGCTTTTTGGACATGACTGCACGCGCATCCCAGTTTGACCTGGTGTTGACCGAACGTATGGGACACGCCAAGGAGCTGGCCGCGCAGGCTCAGGGCTATCGCACCGTTATCGCACTCGGCGGCGACGGCGTGATCCACGAGGTCGTCAACGGGCTTATGACGCAAAAGGAGGACGCCCGCCCCGCTCTTGCCGTCCTGCCCGTGGGCTCCGGCAACGATTTTGCCCAGACGCTCGGCATCGACGATTTCTCCGGTAAGGATTTTGGCACGCTGCTCACTTGTGAGCTGCAGCGTCAAGATATCGGGCGCATTCGCTCATGGAACCCCGCAAGCGGTAGCGGCGAGGCTACCGTTGAGTACTATGACCAGACGCTTTCGGTCGGCATCGATGCCGCCATCGGCCTTGGCACCACCGAGCTTCGCAAAAAGACCGGCTTGACGGGTGCTCCGCTCTACACCCTCTCGGGACTTGAGCAGTTTGGCCTGCGCTATCGCAACTACCCCATGACAGCCAGCTTTGACAGCACGCCCGCCGAGCGCGTGAGGGCGATCATCATGGCGATTCAGCTGGGCCCCACGTACGGCTCGGGCTATCGCATCTGCCCCGATGCCGACCCCTGCGACGGCATGCTCGACGTCTGCTACGCCTGCGGCCCCGTCCCCCGCGCGGTTGCCCTGCCTATGTTCCTCTCGGCCAAAGACGGCCACCACACCAAGCTGCCGCCGGTTCGCATGCGCCGCTGCCGCCATGCCGAGCTCACCTTTGAGGAGCCCGACTACCCCATCCAGGCCGACGGCGAGCCCGTTGTCGCCTCGCGCATCGAGGTCGACGTCCTCGGCGGCGCCCTCCAGGTCTGGCGCCCCACCCGCTAACCCCACCTAAGTTGCGGTGAAATAGGGACTGTTTATGCAGTTAAAGCCGCGAAACAGTCCCTATTTCACCGCAACTTATTGAGAAGATCATTCCTCCCCGCCTGGTTTGCGACGGTTGGCCTTTTTAATGGCGTTGAAGTGCTTGTCGTTGAGTCTGCGTTGGCGAGAGCGCTGAGGCACCTTAGTCTTTACGCGTCGGCGCGGTGGACGCCCGCGACGTTCAAGCTCAGCGCGCAGTTTACGCAGGCAACTCGCGCGATTTTGGAACTGACTGCGGCTCTCGCGCGCCGTCACGGTAATTCCCGAAGGGATATGTTTCATACGCACCGCCGAGTCCGTCGTGTTGACGCCCTGTCCGCCCGGACCCGTCGCGCGAAACACCTGCACCTCGCAATCGCGCGCCAACTCCTCGGCCGGCATCTCGGCATAGCGCGCATACTCGCGCCATCCCATCTTGTTCTCGTCCATATCAACACCTCCCTTCATACAAAAAATGTGACAAAGGGACGGTCCCTTTGTCACATCGCATACCAATCGCTTGTGTTGCGCGCTTAGGCGAAGGTAATCTCGCCGGTCTCGCAGTCCATATCGGCGATACGGGCCAGGCTCTCAACGCGGAAGCCGCGCTCGCGGAGCTTATCGCCACCGCCTTGGAAGCCCTTCTCCACCGCAATGCCAATACCGGACACCTCGGCACCTGCAGCCTCGCAGATCTTGATAAGGCCCTCGAGCGCGCAGCCGTTGGCCAAAAAGTCATCGATGATCAGGACCTTGTCACCCTCGGACAGGAAGCGTTTGCCAACGATGACCGGATACTCCTTTTGCTTGGTGAAGGAGTAGATGGTCGTGGCATACTGCTCGCCGTCGAGGTTGATGGACTGTGCCTTCTTAGCAAAGACCACCGGCACGCCGCCAAAATGCTGGGCTGCGATGCAAGCCATGCCAATGCCCGAAGCCTCAATCGTCAGGATCTTGTTGATCTCGACACCCTCGAACAGACGAGCCCACTCGGCGCCCATGTGGTCGAACAGCTCAACGTCGCATTGGTGGTTGAGGAAGGCATCAACCTTAAGGACGTTACCGGCCTTTACGATGCCGTCATGGCGAATACGATCCTCAAGCTCCTGCATGGCGCAACCCCTTCTCGCGGCAACGATACCGCGCGATTAATAAACGTTGTTCGATAGTCTACCACGGACCGACCCCCGCCCGCCCCACAAGCCGCATCGCACCACAAACCAGTCTTTTTGGGACGGCGCGAATCGTGGCAGACAGCCTCCCAACACGCTAATGGCGGGCGCGCATCCTCACCAAACGCACCATGGCGAGCGCAAAGCCCACAGCGGCCACAGCCATGAGCGCGTAGAACACCGAGCGAAAGCCGTACAGGAACACATCCGGACGACCTGCAACAATACTGGTCACGGCCTCGCCCATCGCCACGCTCATCTGGCCATACAGGATGTGCGACGCCGCCGTAATACCCAGCGCCATGCCCGCATAGCGCGCCAAACTGCCCAAGCTGCCCGCAAAACCGAGCGCCTCGTGCGGGGCCGACCCCATGTACAGGGAGTTGTTGGGGCTCTGGAAGATCGACGTACCGCACGACATAAATGCGACGCAGCACACGATGACAGGGATCGAAGAGTGCTCGTCGAGCGTGCTCACCGCAAAGAGGCCGCACACGTACACGCCCAGGCCCACGGCCGTGGGGCCCTCGCAGCCAACACGGTCGGAAACCGTACCCGAAAGCGGGCCGATAAAGGCATTTACCATCGGCAGTGCCAAAAAGAGCAGTCCGGAGATATCGGAACCAAAGCCGTGGGCGTCCTGAAAATAGAACGGCAGGATAAACTCGGATGCGCCAATACCAACGAACACGATGAGCATGCAGGCAAGGTTGATGGTGAAGGCCGAATTTGCAAAGCAGCGACGAGCAGCCTCGATCAGGGACATGGGGCGCTCGCCGGCCTCCGGCTTAACATGCGGTAGCGTATAGAGCCCCACGATAAACGAGATGACGCCAATGGGCAGGTTGATGAGGAAGATGCTCTCCCAGGGAAAGCTTGCCACCAGCATGCCGCCGAGCACGGGGCCGCACATCATGCCGAGGGCCACGAAGGTCGCGAGAATACCCATGGCACGGCCGCGCTCGCGCGCCGGAAACGACTCGGTGATGATACCCATGTTGTTGGCCATGGCTGCCGCGCAACCGACGCCCTGAACAATGCGTGCCAGGATAAGAACCTCGAGCGAGGCCGAAAGGCCGCACAGCAGCGAACCGACCGAAAAGACGATGACGCCCAGCTGGAACACATTCACCTTGCCGCGCACGTCGCCCAGACGGCCAAACGGCAACATAGCCACGCACGTCGCAAGCAGATACACCGAGCTTACCAGCTGAATGCGATCGAGGCCCACGCCCAGCTCCTTTTGCATCACGGGCAGCGCCACGGTCACGACGGTCGAATCCAGACACACCATAAACGTCATGATGAGCACGGTAAACAGAATCGCCCACTTGTTCTTGCCGTGGGTGTCGCCCTCAAGGGCAATGCGCTCGCGGCGCAGCTGCTCTGCGGTTTTCTCCATATCCATCCTTTCGAGTGGCACAACGCAAAAAACGGGGCCCCAATCGCCTGCAAAGACGCAATTGGGGTCCCGCCTACGGAATCGGAACTGAAGGTCGCCGAAGCTTTCTGCCAGCATCGGCACCTTGTACGGAGCTAGCCTAGCACTGCTCGAGCGCCTGCTCAAGGTCGGCAATCAGATCGGCCGTGTCCTCGAGGCCGCACGACAGGCGCACCATGTCGGCGGAGATGCCGCAGGCGATGAGCTCCTCATCGTTCATCTGGCGATGCGTGGCGTTAGCGGGATGCAGGCAGCAAGTGCGGGCGTCGGCCACGTGCGTGGCGATCTGGGCGAGCTTGAGGCTCTTCATAAAGGTCTCGGCAGCCGCACGACCGCCGGTAAAGCCAAAGCTCACGACGCCGCAGGTACCGTTGGGCATGTACTTCTGAGCCAGGCCATAGTACTTATCGCCCTCCAGGCCCGGATAGCTCACAAAGCGCACTTTGGGATGGCTCTGCAGGAACTTGGCAACGGCCAGGCCGTTCTCGCAATGACGCGGCATGCGCACATGCAGGCTCTCGAGCGAGCTGTTCAGGAAAAACGCCGCCTGCGGGTTCTGCATGGGACCAAGGTCGCGCATGAGCTGAGCGGTTGCCTTGGTAATGAAGGCACCCTCGCGACCGAACTTCTCGGCATACGTCACGCCGTGGTAGCTCTCGTCGGGCGTGGTGAGGCCCGGGAACTTGTCGGCATGGGCCATCCAGTCAAACTGACCGTGATCGACGATTACACCGCCCAGGTAGGCCGCGTGACCGTCCATGTACTTGGTCGTGGAGTGCGTGACGATGTCGGCGCCCCACTCAAAGGGACGGCACATCACGGGCGTCGGGAAGGTGTTGTCGACCATCAGCGGCACGCCGTGGTCATGCGCGGCCTTGGCAAAGCGCTCAATATCGAGCACGGCAAGGGCAGGGTTGGCAATCGTCTCGCCAAAGACGAGCTTGGTATTGGGCTCAAAGGCTGCCTCCAGCTCCTCATCGGTGCAGTCGGGGGCGACAAACGTGCAAGTCACGCCCATGCGGCCCATGGTGTGGGCGAGCAGGTTATACGTACCGCCGTAGATAGCAGAGCTCGCGACCACGTGATCACCGGCACCGGCCACGTTAAAGATCGCGAGGAAGTTCGCGGCCATGCCCGAACTCGTGAGCATCGCAGCGGTGCCGCCCTCCATCTCGCAGATCTTGGCGGCAACCAGATCGCACGTGGGATTCTGCAGACGGCTGTAGAAGTAGCCCGACTCCTCCAGGTCAAACAGCTTGCCCATGTGCTCGGACGTGTCGTATTTCCACGTGGTGGACTGGTAGATGGGCACCTGGCGCGGCTCCGCATCTCCCGGGTGATAGCCGCCCTGAACACACGTGGTACCGATAGTCTGCTCGCTCATATCCAACTCCCTTACTTGGGTTTTGTTTTTATTCGGTTCACGATACCGCTACCCCGCACCCCTCTCAACCCATCCCGCCGATAGGTTATGGGACAAATTAATCAGGTTTATTTGTCCCAAATCTTAAGAAAGTGTTCGATGGCGAAAAACAATGAGATATGCACTGCGGTCTCGATAAGCGAATGCGCCGGCAAGGGTACCATAGGCGGGTACACCGCAATCAAGGAGACACCGATGAAGCAGATCGATACCACCCAGCTCAACACTGCCGCCTGCCAGGCTCAGGCTGCCGAGTACCACGCCCGCGGCTTTAACTGCGCCCAGGCTGTCGCTTGCACGCTCGCGCCCGCTGTGGGGCTCGACCCCCAGATCGCCTTTACCCTCACCGAGGGCTTTGGCGCCGGCATGGGCGGCATGACCGAGACCTGCGGCGCCATCTCGGGCGCCGTGGCCATCATGGGCTTTGTGATGAGCGACGGTATGGAGAACCCCAAGACCAAGGGCCAGACCTACAAGCTGTCGCGCGAGATTGCCAAGCGCTTTGGCGAGAAGAACACCACGACCGTCTGCGGCACGCTCAAGGGCATCGGCTCGGACCAGGGTCCGCTCCGCAGCTGCCCCGGCTGCATCGACGACGCCGTCGACATCGCCTGCGATGTGCTAAAGCAGCTCGCCGAGTAAACGGCGGCAACATAAAACGACGGCCGGCGCGCTTGGGATTCATCCAAAAGCACGCCGACCGTCGTCGTTAGAACTCCGCAAACTCGGGAGCACCGACCTCAATCTCCTCGCGCCCCGCCATAAGCTCGCGCATCTTAGTGCAAAACGGCTCCTGCTCCCCCGCTTTAAACACCAAGTGAATCGTCACGGCATCCGCATAATCGGTATCCGCAACCTTAGCACCCGAATCCTGCGCCAAGCGAAGCACCTGCTCGTATTGCGGATAGGCCACACGTACATCAACCGGCACGAGGCTCGTCATCTCAACGATCTGCCCGGCTTCCTGAGCCGCAGCCACCGCCGCCTGCGTCGCCGCAGTATAGGCGCGAACCAAGCCGCCCGGCCCCAACAACGTACCACCAAAATAGCGCGTCACTACGCAGCAAACATCTTTGAGCCCCGCGCCGCGAAGCACCTCGAGCGTCGGCATGCCGCTCGTACGGCTCGGCTCGCCGTCATCGCTCTGGCGCTCGCGTCCATCGACCAAAATCCACGCGGGAACATTGTGTCGAGCGTCGTAATGACGCTTGCGAATCATCTCGATAAAGGCATTCGCCTCATCCTCAGACTCAATATGGACCAGCTGGGCAATAAACCGGCTCTTGCGATCCACAAACTCGCCCGAAGCCTCAATATTCGATTGCAGAGTAAAATAGCTGTCCAACAAAGCCCCTCAACAACAAGCAAAGCAACAAACAGCCTCAATAATACGGCAAAGGGTGTACCGTTGCCCTCGCCAACAAGAACGGAAACGCCAATGACGCCGTCACCAACAGCGAGACGGCGTCAGCTGAGTCGATTTGGCCCGAAAGAGGAGGGAGCACGCCTTATGGCGGCGACCGACGAATGAGCGCCAAATCGGCCAGCTGACGTCGTCGCAGCGTCAACAAGAAAGCTGAGTGGGCCTATAAGCCGGGTTCTGTCGTGAACGGTCATTTATCTTGTCTGCACGTTACCGTGCAGCTCCACGCACGCTACCCGAACGCGGACCGGGCCGGCCCATAGCGTTCCTATTCGCGCTTGCTCCGGATGGGGCTTGCCAAGCCGCCGTGTTGCCACGACGCTGGTGGTCTCTTACACCACCGTTTCAGCTTTTCCCTTTACGCCTTGCGGCGCAGGTGGGAGTCTTCTTTTCTGCGGCGCTTTCCGTCGGATCACTCCGCCCGGCCGTTAGCCGGCATCCCGCCCTCTGGAGCCCGGACTTTCCTCACGCGTGCTGCAAGCAGCACATCGCGCGACCGTCTGGCCCACTCAGCAGTGCAAGAGTGTAACACACCGTTGCCGCAGGCAACGGCACAACACAAGCGCTCGCACGATAAACCAAGAACCACCCATGCGCTACAATAGTTCCGTCGATGGGCAACGTCGTCAGTCGAGACACGACCGCGCTCCGCACCCCTCCGTCTACTCGGTGCGTTCCCGCCTCCTCCCCGAGGCGGGATGTCGGCATTTATTCATGCACCGACAACTCAATAGCCTGTGAACAGCCCGGCAGCATTGCGCACGAGCAGCATCGCGTACCTCAGCAGCAAATGCAAAAAGGGACCCGTCCATTGCGGACGGATCCCTTAAAACAAGTGATCGTCAAACCGATTTACTCGGCGTCGGTCTCCTCGTCCTTCTTCTCGGAAGGCAGCGGGGTGACCTCGATCTCGACGCCCAGAGTCTCAGCAGCGGACTTCATGGACAGGGAGATACGACGACGGTCGAGGTCGATCTCCATGACCTTGACCTGAACCTTGTCGCCCACGTGGGTGACCTGAGAAGGCTGGTCGACGTGCTTGTTGGCCATCTCGGAGATGTGCACCAGGCCCTCGATGCCCTCGCCCAGGTCGACGAAAGCGCCAAACGGGACAAGCTTGGTCACAGTGCCCTCGACGATAGCGCCGACGGGGTACTTCTTGACCAGTGCGCGCCACGGATCCTCGGTGGTCTGCTTGAGACCCAGGGAGATGCGCTCGCGGTTGAGATCGACGTCGAGAACCTCGACCTCGACCTCCTGGCCGACCTTGACAACCTCGGAAGGATGGTTGACGTGGTTCCAGGAGAGCTCGGAGATGTGGATGAGGCCGTCGATACCGCCGAGGTCGACGAAGGCGCCGAAGTCGACGATGGAGGAAACGGTGCCCTGGAGACGCATGCCAGACTTGAGCTTAGACAGGATCTCAGAGCGCTCGGCCTTACGGGACTCCTCGAGCACGACGCGACGGGAGAGGACAACGTTGTTGCGGTTGCGGTCCATCTCGATGACGCGGGCCTCGATGCGGGTGCCCATGTAAGAGGTGAGGTCCTTAACACGACGGAGGTCGACGAGGGAAGCGGGCAGGAAGCCACGCAGGCCGATGTCGAGGATCAGGCCGCCCTTGACAACCTCGATAACCTCGCCCTCGACGTTCTCGCCGGAGTTGAACTTCTCCTCGATGCGATTCCAAGCACGCTCGTACTCGGCACGCTTCTTGGACAGGACCAGACGACCGTCCTTGTCCTCCTTCTGGAGAACCAGGGCCTCGATGGGATCACCGAGTGCAACGATGTCTGCAGGGTTAGCGTCCTTGCGGATGGACAGCTCGCGGACCGGGATAACGCCCTCGGACTTGAATCCGATGTCAACGAGCACCTCGTCATGCTCGATCTTAACGACAGTGCCGTTAACGAGATCGCCCTCATCAAAGTCGGTAATCGTACCGTCGATGAGGTTGTTCATCTCCTCCTCGTTGACATCGTCAAGAGAGAAAATGGACGAGTTCTGAATCTCACTCAAAGGTGGACCCCTTTCGAACTACGGGGCCCCGATTGCTAGGACCTACAGAAGGGTGCGACAAGCACACAACGTTTAGGAACACTCGGGAGCCGACAGATACTAATGTGACGCTTATGCAATCACGTTCGTATAGATTACGGGGAAATTACTTCGATTTCAAGCGCGAACTGCGATTTTTTACTCGTATGGAGACTTTTTCGCAATCTTGTGGACGACCGTCTCCGTAAGTTGACGATAGGCCGTTAGGCATACGGCTTTGGGGTAAAGTATCCGGAACCAACGATTCTGGAACGTTATTTCGAGAAAGGTGCCCGCGTGCTCAAAGCAGTCGTTTTCGATATGGACGAGACGCTTCTTAGCATCAACCTCAACGCGTTCATCCTTCGCTATTTTAAGGATGTCTCGTCGATGCTCGCGGATATCGGGCGCCGCAGCCGCGGTGGCACGATGGCACGCCTCGGCACCATCCTGGTCGACCTCAACGCCAACCGCCGAAGCGGCACGGACAACCGCACCAATCTTGAGTTTTACCGCACCGAGGTCGAGCGCAGGTGCGGCATCTGCCTCTCCGATCCTATCATCTACGAGGCATTTACCTACTACGACCGCGAAGTTCTTCCATACAAGAATGATGACGTCATCAACGCCCACGCCATGCCGGGCGCACACGCCGCGCTTCAGGCCGTACAGGACGCTGGGCTGCGCTGCGCGCTCTTCACCAACCCCAGCTTTCCGCAGGGGGCCATCGAGTGCCGCATGGGTTGGGGCGACCTGGCCGACGCCCCCTTTGAGCTCGTCACGCACATGGGAAACACCACCCGCTGCAAGCCCGATGCCACCTACTATCTAGAGCAGCTTCAGGTGATGGGGCTCGAGCCGCACGAGGTCCTTATGGTGGGCAACGACCCCAAGCGTGACTTCCCCAGCCCCGCCTGCGGCATTCAGACTGCCTATGTTGGTCAGGGAAAACCCGGCCGAGCCACCTGGCGCGGAACCATGGAAGACTTCGCCCGCGACTTCAACGCCGTAGTAGAAGCCTTCTACGAACACCAAGTAGCCGACGAACTGTCTTAACAAACTCGAGTCTTGCCGATCATGATGTTGAGGATCTCGACGTCGGTGTCCTTCATGCCCACGCGGCCCACGTAGCCCATGCTAGCAATCGTCTGCTCGACGGTATCCTGGATCAAACCCTCGCCGGCACGGAAGCCACGCCCCTGCATGGCCATGTCATGTCCCAGAATCGCAGCATCAACGGCAGCCGAAATCTTGGCGGCACAGCTCGCCTTGGCGCCATCGCACACGATGCCGCCAACGTTACCGAGCGTGTTCGAAACCGTCGCGCCAATCTGCTCGCGCGTGCCACCGCACAGCCAGGTAATCGCAGCGCCGGCGCCGCACGCGGCGCAGATAGCACCGCAAAACGCCGAGAGCGCACCAATATAGCTCTTGATATGCACGGCGATAAGATCGGACAGCATCACGGCGCGCACCAGGCGCTCGTGGTCGCAGCGCAGGTATTCGGCATACTCCATGACGGGCAAGGCGCAGGTAATGCCCTGATTGCCCGAGCCGCACACAATGGCGACCGGCAGCGCGCAGCCGTTCATGCGGGCGTCGGACCCGGCGGCCGCACGGGCACGGGCACGGCAGGCGACGTCATCGGCACGAGCGCCCAGCAGCGTACGGCCCACCTCGGCGCCCCAAGCGTGCGCGAGGCCCTCGGCACTGATCGCGCCGTTCAGCTCAATCTGACGCTCAACGGCAGCGCGGGCGCCCTCAATGTCGCCGTCCTCGATAAAGTCGATGATGGACTCAATCGACATGGGCGTGTCAGCCTTATCCGCCGCCCGCTCGGCCACCACGCGCTCGGCGCAGGCGGCACACTCCCCCGCCGACTTGCCGCACACCGGAATACCGTCGAGCGTATGGCACGTGACATTGGTGTGGTGATCGGTAATCTCGACGACCGCGGTATGGCCCCCGGCCGTGGCGGTCACCTTGATGTAGAGGTTGGGCACACCCTCGACAAGCGACACATCGCAGTAACCGGCATCGGCGAGGAGCTCGATCACGCGAGCACGATCTTCGTCGTTAACGCTCTCGAGCACCTCGAGCGCGCTCTTGGCGTCACCGCCCACGGCGCCCAGCACGGCCGCAGCTTCAATACCGTGCATACCGCCCGAGTTGGGCACGGTCACGCTCTTAACGTTCTTGATGATGTTGCCCGAGCAGGCAACGTCCATATGATCGGGTTCGCAACCGAGCGTCTGGCTCGCCAACGCCGCTGCATAGGCAACGGCAATAGGCTCGGTGCAGCCGAGCGCACAGACAAGCTCGCGGTTCAAAACATCGCAAAACGCGGCATCACGAAGGGAATCGGTAGGCATAGGTATCTCCTGCTTGCATAACGGGCTGGGCTCTCGAAAATAATTAGCCCTTTTATTTGATAACAATGCATCAAAAACCGCAACTATGGTTCCGGCGGACGGCGCTCAAGCACAAACTGGCGGTATTCATTCATGAAAAGCAGGTCTTATTGCCTGCTAAAGCGTTTGACCAAAAAACGCCCGAGCGTTTACACAAAAGTCGCGCTATCATGCAGTCGAACGCGGTAAACACCTTTAGCATTTGCGCCGCATAGACCAGAGAGGAACCATCCATGAAGATCGGTATCGGTAACGACCACGCCGCCGTCGAGCTCAAGAACATCATTTCCGAGCACCTGAAGGAGCGCGGCTGCGAGGTTGTGAACTTTGGCACCGACACCTCCGAGAGCTTCGACTACCCCATCGCCGGCTACAAGGTGGGTAAGGCCGTTGCCAACGGCGACGTCGACCTGGGTATCCTGATCTGTGGCACCGGCGTCGGGATTAGCCTGGCCGCCAACAAGGTCGAGGGCGTACGCGCCGTCGTATGCTCCGAGCCCTTCAGCGCCAAGCTCTCCCGCATGCACAACAACACCAACGTGCTCGCCTTTGGTGCCCGCGTCGTGGGCTCCGAGCTCGCCAAGATGATCGTCGACGAGTGGCTCGACGCCGAATTTGAGGGCGGCCGTCACGAGCGTCGCGTTAACCTCCTCAACGAGATCGACCACACGCGCGGCCTCAAGGTTGTCGACGAGGCCTAAACCACTTAGCGCCACAAGCTAACAGCAGGGGCCCGCTCGGAACACATGTCCGAGCGGGCCCCTTCATAGATTTTGGAATAAAAGGGCGGCGCGGATGGAGTTCCGCGGCGCCCAAGCCACACGCTAACAGCTTTAAGGAGTCAAAGCTGGTTTAGCCAAAGAAACGCTTGATCTCGATCTCGGCGTTCTCCAGGCAGTCGGAGCCATGAATCACGTTGGCGTTGACATCGACGGCAAAGTCGCCGCGAATGGTGCCAGGAGCGGCATCAAGCGGGTTGGTGGCGCCCATAAGGGTGCGCATCTTGGAGACGGCGGAAAGACCGGAAACAACCATCTTGACGACCGGACCGCTCGTCATAAAGTCGCACAGACCGCCAAAGAAGGGTTTGTCGGCCAGATGGGCGTAGTGCTCCTCGACGGTGGCGCGCTCAAGCGTGGTCATCTCCATGCGCTCGATGACAAGGCCGCTGCGCTCGATACGAGCAACGATCTCGCCGATCTTGCGGTCGCGCACAGCGTCGGGCTTAATCATGATGAAGGTCTTCTCGATAGCCATAAGGTAGCCTTTCAAGTAGGTTCGCGCGTGCCCAAGTCCCATTCCGGCACCCGCCTGGACTGCATCGTAACAGAGTTCTAGCTGCAGTTAAACAAAAAGCCGTTTATTGAAGCGTTATTATTAATTGAAGCGCTCCATATGTGTCACTTCTGTTCCGAAGCCCGACTAGAGTACCATCCGCCCCACTTCCAACTGCAACGAACAGAACGGACGGTCGATTGCCGCCCGTGAACGCACCCCCTTCACAACCTGCGCAAATGTCCTACAAAAGTTCTCGACAAGCTCCTTCCTTCCCTATAACAAAACGGGCGCCCACCGTAGCGAGCACCCGTAAAGGCAAGATATGATGAACGCACCAGACAGACGCATCCTATAAGCTAATTGGCTCCGTGGCCCATCTCGACGACCTTGGTCAACGAGCCAAACACACCTTCGTCGGCAAAAAGTTGTGCCTCGGCACGCTGCAGCTGCACGGCAACGGCGGCAGGGGCGGTACCGCCCTCGGTCGTGCGCGCGGCGACAATCGACGGGATGTCGAGCGCCTCGGTAATATCGCGCTCAAAGAGCGGGCTTGCCTCCCGGAAGACCTCAAACGGCAGGTCCTCAAGATTGCAGCCGCGCTTCTCACACATCAGGACCAGATGGCCCACCACGGCATGCGCCTCACGGAACGGCAGGCCACGCTTGGCCAGGTAATCGGCAACATCGGTAGCGGCAAGGTGCCCCACGCCGCACTCGCGCGCCATGGCATCCTCGTTGACGGTCCAAGTCGAAATCATACCGGCCATAACCGACAGGCACTGCATGAGCGTGTGGGCGGTATCGAGCGCGCCCTCCTTGTCCTCCTGCAAGTCCTTGTTATAGGCCAGCGGCAGGCCCTTCATGGTCACAAGCAGCTGCACCAGGTTGCCATAGACTCGGCCGCTCTTGCCGCGGATAAGCTCGGCAAAGTCGGGATTCTTCTTCTGCGGCATGATGGACGAGCCGGTGGAGTACGAGTCGGAAAGCGTGATGAAGCCAAATTCGGAGCTCGACCACAGCACGATCTCCTCGGAAAGACGCGACAGGTGCATGGCCATGACGGAGCCGGCGTAATGCAGATCGAGCAGGAAATCACGGTCGGAAACCGCATCGAGCGAGTTGGGAATCACACCCGCAAAGCCAAGCTCGGCAGCCGTCATCTGACGATCGAGTGGATAGCTCGTACCGGCAAGCGCGGCAGCACCCAGCGGGCAGTTGTCGGCGGCATCAAAGGCGGCCTTCAGGCGTGTAAAGTCGCGCGCGAACATCCAGGAATACGCCAGCAGATGATGTGACAGCAGCACGGGCTGAGCATGCTGCATGTGCGTGTAGCCCGGCAGAATCACCTTGTCGTACTTCTTGGCCGCATCCACCAGCACATGGCGCAACTCAAGATTGGCCTCCATGAGCTCCTTGGCCAACGCCTTGACGCCCAGGCGCGTATCGGTCGCCACCTGGTCGTTGCGTGAACGCCCGGTATGCAAGCGCTTACCGGCCTCGCCGATACGGCGCGTCAGCTCGCTCTCGATGGACATATGAATGTCCTCATCGTTGATATCGAAGGTGAAGTTGCCGGCATCGATATCCTGTTCGATTCCGGTCAGGCCCTCGGCAATCGCCTGCTCGTCCTCGGCGCTGATGATGCCCTGGGCCGCCAGCATCTTGGCATGCGCCTTAGAACCGGCGATATCCTGCTTATAGAGATGTTTGTCGACCGGCAGCGACGCGCCAAACTCCTGCGTGACCTCGGCCACTCCCGCCTCAAAACGACCGCCCCAAAGAGCCATGGAACCGTCCCCTTTCTCCAAATACCAAAACAAGCGCCCAAAGCAATGCGCCATGTCGCTAAAGCGATTTTTCAACCGCTAGTTTTACACATTCCCCACTGTGCGCGGGGCCATGTAGCTAATTTGCAAAGAAGTGACGCACCAGGCACTTGGCGCCCAACGTCTCCCTCCGGATGTTGCCTTGCGAACCATCGATCCAGGCCTTCAGGCTCATAGGGACGTCCTCGACCTTCGCAGCATCGAGCTCGGGCGCGAGGGAAAGTAAAGCATGCGCGATAGCATTGAACATAATGGATACTCCTCATATATATGGGCGCAGAGCCGCCAAATTGATAGAAGGAGCCCCGCCGGACAACCCCGGCGGGGCTCGGACTCAGCCGCAGTCGCGGCATCATATATGCGGGCGGAACGTAGGGGCCACCGATGTTAAGAAGTGTCAGCAAGCATAACGAAAGGTAGGGACCCCGTGCGCCCGTTATGTATCACGCGGATGGGCCGCGCGGATACCAAGGGAAGGAGGCGCTAGGCCTGGGCGGCAGCGGAGCTGGGACCCTGGACCTTTGCCCACGTCTTGAGCGACAGCGTATCGATCTCGATAAAGCCGGCGCTGGCCTTCTCGTCAAACGTGGTGTCGCGGTCGTAGGTAGCCAGACCGTAGTCGTAGAGGCTGAAGGGGCTCTTGCGGCCGACGACATGGCAGTTGCCCTTAAAGAACTTCAGACGGACGGTACCGGTCACGAACTTCTGGGTGTCGGCCATAAAGGCATCGAGCGCGTTCTTGAGCGGGCTGTACCACTGGCCGTTGTACACGGCGGTGGCCCAATCCTGCTCGAGCTTGATCTTGGTCTTGAGCAGGTCGCCCTCGACGCAGATGTCCTCGAGCGCCTTGTGGGCGGTGATGAGCGTCAGGGCGCCGGGAACCTCGTAGCACTCGCGGCTCTTGAGGCCCACCAGACGATCCTCGACCAGATCGAGACGGCCAAAGCCGTTGTCGCCGGAGATCTTGTTGAGTGCGATGACGATCTCGGAGAGCTTCATCTTCTTGCCGTCGACGGCGACGGGCTTGCCGGCCTCAAACTCAATCTCGGTATACGTCGGGGTGTCGGGCGTGTCCTCGGGGTTCTTGGTCATAACCCAAGCGTCGTCGAGCGGCTCGTTCCAAGGATCCTCCAGGTGACCGCACTCGATGGCACGACCCCACAGGTTGTCGTCGATGGAGTAGGGGTTGTCGTTGGCACCCTCGGGAACCGGCACGTTGTGAGCATGGGCGTAGGCGACCTCGTCGGGACGACACTTCAGGTCCCACTCGCGAACCGGGGCGATAACCTTGAGCTCGGGGTCGAGGGCCTTGACGGCGGCCTCAAAACGGACCTGGTCGTTACCCTTGCCGGTGCAGCCGTGGGCGACGTAGGTCGCGCCAAACTCGTGGGCGACCTCGACAAGCTTCTTGGCGAGCAGCGGACGGGAAAGAGCGGAGAGCAGCGGATACTTGTTCTCGTACATGGAGTTTGCGGCGATGGCCTTGGTCAGGAACTCATCGGAGAACTCGTCGCGCAGATCGAGCACCTGGCAATCCAGAACGCCCAGGTCGAGGGCCTTCTGCTTCTTGGCGTCCAGGCCGGTCTCCTCCTGGCCCACATTGCCGCAGACACAAACGACATCGAGATTCTTCTCGTCCTGGAGCCACTTGACACATACAGATGTATCAAGACCACCGGAATATGCGAGAACGACTTTTTCCTTGCTCATGGCTGTTTCCTTTCGCCCTTGGTAGCTAGTTAGAACATCGGTCAGTTGCAAGTCATTTCGAGGTCAAAAACCGTGCAATATCAGGTTAAATAGCAAAAAGCAGCACAACATGCCCTAGAAACATGCGTCTATGTCGTGCTAAAACCCAACGACCTCAAAATGACTCTGTTGGGGCATTTCACCCCATACGAACAGAGACGATTATTATCGTCGTCGGGAAATTGCGCGCTGGCGTCGGATGGCATTGTCTGCAGTAGTGATGATCTTTACGAACTGCATCTGCCTCTCCTTTCACCTATCGCCGGGCGCAATTCATATATCGTAAACGGTACCTTTTCCTCGGTAAGCGGTTGTTTTTCCGTCTCCGTTTTCGATGTTCGCTATATTACGCTAAAGTGCCAGCAGCACAAGCGACAAATTCAAATTTCTGAAAAGTTTTTTCATTACTTTGTGAATTGCAGTGCAAATACGCTCCGTTCCTGCGACAATACGCTCGGTTACTGGTTGATGGTTATAACGTCTGAAACAATTTCGAAACGAAAGGCGCGCTTTTATGCAAACTTACGAATCGGACACCAATATCGGCAGCATTAAGATTCTCGCCGTTGATATGGACAAGACGCTTCTCACCGACGAGCGTGTACTACCCCAGGGCCTCGACGAGCGCCTGGACAAGCTCGCCGAGGCTGGCATCGTGTTCTGCCCCGCCAGCGGACGCCCTGCCCCCAAGCTCGAGGAGATGTTCGAGGGTATTAAGAACCGCCTTGCTTTTTGTCCCGACAACGGAGCCTGCGTCATCTATCGCGGCAGCTATATCTATAAGAGCAACATCGATATGGCGCTGTATCAGCAGGTGCTCGCTCGTGCCTCGGAGGACCCGCGCGCCGTTCCCGTCCTGTGCTGCTACGACGAGTTCTATGTGCTCGCCCGCGACCATCAGTACCACGACGAGATCAGCGTGTACTACAACACGATCAACTATGTCGACACCTTTGAGGGCCTTGATATCGAGTCCAATAAGATCTCGGTCTTTTTCCCTGCCTACGATGCCGAGCCCGCATTCCGCGAGACCTATAGCCCCGCGTTCTCGGATCAGCTCTACGTCACCAATGCGGGCCGCGAGTGGATCGACTTTATGAACCTGGGCGTCGACAAGGGTTCGGGCGTGGCGCATTTGTGCGAGCACCTGGGCATCGATATCGCCGACGCTGCCGCCGTGGGCGACACCTACAACGATATTCCCATGCTGGAGCGCGTCGGGCATAGCTTTATCGTGGATAATGCCGAGGAGCACATGAACGCGCACGCCAAGTGGCGCATTCCGAGCAACAACGACGGGGGCGTACTGACGCTCATCGACGCCATCTTGGCGGCTCGGTAGCCGTCCCATCGGGCCTGGCCGGGCGGCACGGGATAACTTTTCGCTCGGTCAGGTCCTGCGCAAGACGAAAGCCACATTAAGTGGCTTTCTTTGCGTGCGGAATCTACGAAAAGTTAACCCGTGCCGCCCGGCCAGGCCCTAGGTTTACTTTCCTGCCGCCAAGATGGCGTCTTGAGTGTCTAGATACTTAGCTGAAATGATTTGAGCAGAGGGGAGCTCCTTGTTGGAAGGGGCTCCCCTCTGTTTTGGTTACTGTGGGACAAATTAATCAGTAGTGTTTGTCCCAAATCTTAAGTATGTGGGGGCTTGCGTCTTGGGCGAGCTTGCCTTACGGAGTGCTTCCCTATTTCGCATCGGCCCAGGTTATGCCGGTGCTGGCTTCGGCGATCAACGGTACGCGGAGGTCTACTACATGTTCCATGACGTCGCGGACCATGGCGGTGAGGCGCTCGACTTCGTCGACGGGACACTCAAAGTCCAGTTCGTCGTGTACTTGCAGGATCATGTGGGCGGCAAAGCCCTCTTCTTCCAGACGGCGGCTTACGCGGGCCATGGCGATCTTGATGATGTCGGCGGCGGTGCCCTGCATGGGGTGGTTCATGGCCGTGCGCTCACCAAAGCCGCGGAGCTGTGGGTTTTTGGCCTTGAGCTCGGGAATATGGCGTCTGCGGCCATACATGGTCTCGGCATAGCCCGTCTGCTTGGCTCGCGCCACCACATTGTCGAGGAACGTGCGCACGCCCGGGTAGGCCTCGTAGTAGCGATCGATCATGTCGCGTGCCTCAGCCATCGAGATATGCAGCGACTGCGACAGGCCGTAGGCCTGCTGACCATACACGATGCCAAAGTTCACGGCCTTGGCGCGACTGCGCAAGTCGGGCGTTACCTCGGACACCGGCACGCCAAACACGCGCGCGGCCGTCTCGGCATGAAAGTCCTCACCCTCGTTAAAGGCGCGCACCAGGTGCTCGTCTCCCGAAAGATGCGCCAGCAAACGCAACTCAATCTGCGAGTAGTCCACCGCCAAAAAGACGCTTCCCTCGCCCGCCGAGAACGCCGTCTTGACGGTACGCCCCAGCTCCGAGCGCGTCGGAATGTTTTGCAGATTGGGGTCGCTCGAAGACAGACGCCCCGTCGCGGTGATGGTCTGGTTGTACGTGGTGTGCACACGCCCGTCACCACGGCGCAGCGGACCTAGCGTGTCCAGATAGGTCGACTTAATCTTGGACTTCTCACGCCAGTCCAAAATCAGGCGCACGATCTCGTGGTCGCGGGCAAGGTCGCTCAGCACCTTGGCGTTGGTCGAATAGTAGCCGCGCTTGGTCTTTTTGAGGCCCTTGGTCGGAAGCCCCATAACATCAAACAGCACGTGCGAGAGCTGCATGGGGCTGCCGATGTTAAAGGTCTCGTCGCCTGCCAGGTCACGAATGCTGCGCTCGACCTCGGTGATCTGGGTCGCCAGACCCTCGGACAGGCTGCGCAGCCGATCGGGATCCACGAGCATGCCCGCGCGCTCCATCTTGGCAAGTACCGGAACGAGCGGCATCTCGATGCCATCGAACACGTTGGCGGCATTCTCGCGGGCCATGCACTCGCGCAGCGGTGCGACCAGCGCCAGTGTCAGGGCCGCAGTACGGGCGGCTGGCACCGGAGCGTTCTCACCAGCACCCTCTGCGCCGCGCGCCGCAGGCAACGCCATCTGCAAATACGTATCGGCAAGATATGCCTCATCGAACTCGGAACGATCGGAATCCAGCAGATAGGCAGCCACCACGGTATCGAAGATGCGCGTGGAATCGACTGACAACGGGTCCATGAGCTCGGGCTCAGAAGAATCGATGGGCGAAAGCTCGTGCAGCAGCGCCTTCATATCCGGGCTCGCCACACGGCCCTCCATAAACAGGCGCGCAAGTACGCCGGCGATCACGCCGTGGACGAAGTTGAAGCCCTCGACAGCGGCAGGCGTGCCGCCATCGGCCTCCTCGAGCGCGAACAGGCCCTTGGACGTCGCCAACCACAGTGTGCGCGTCAGTCCAAAGAGCGCGCCCTCTTCCTTGTCGTCGTCCACCACGGCGGCGACCCACTCGCCCGCCTCGATCGCACGGGCAACCTCGGACGCCACGGCAGCAAGCGCCTCGGCATCGCCGGCAGCGGTGCGCTCAATCGTAGGCATCTCAAACGTGCTAGCAGCGGCAGCAGCGCCACCCTCGTCACCGATCAGTGCCAAGAAACGGTTCTGCATGGCAGTGATACCAAGCGTACCCAGTGCTGCGGACACCTCATCGGCAGAAAACGCCGGGAAGGACGTCGCCTCAAAATCGAGCTCAACGGGCGCATCGGTGCGGATGGTCGCCACCTTACGACTCAGCAGCGCGTCGTCGATGTGCGCGCGCAGGTTCTCGCCCATCTTGCCCTTGACCTCGTCGGCATGCGCGATGACTTCGTCCAGGCTGCCGTACTGCGCGATGAGCGCGCTTGCTTTTTTGGGGCCGATACCCGGTACGCCGGGAATGTTGTCCGACGTGTCGCCCTTCAGACCATAAAAGTCGGGCACGAGCGCCGGCGTGATGCCGTGATACAGATCGTCCACGCTCTCGGGCGTCATGATCGCCACGTCGGACAGGCCCTTGCGGGTCGAGACCACGTTGACGTGCTCGGTCACGAGCTGATACATGTCGCGGTCGCCGGTCACCAGCAGCATGTCGCAGCCGGCCTCCTCACCCAGGCGCGCCATGGTTCCCAGGATATCGTCGCCTTCCCAGCCCTCAGACTGCAGAATCGGCACATTGAGCGCACCGAGCAGCTCCTTGATCATCGGAAACTGCGCGTGCAAATCGGGGTCCATGGGCGGGCGCTGCGCCTTATACTGCGGCAGCATCTCCATGCGCACGCGCGGCTTGCCTTTATCAAACGCCACGACCACACCGTCGGGGTTAAAGGCATCGATCATCTTGAGGAACATGTTCAGAAAACCAAAGATCGCGTTGGTGGGGCGACCGTCCGGCGCGTTCATGGTCGGCGGCACGGCGTGGAAGGCACGGTGCATGAGCGAGTTGCCGTCGATAACGGCAAAGGTGCGGCGCTTGTCAGACATATTGAATACCTCGCTTTGGGCTGGGCACGGTTTGCTCACTCCAGTTTACACGCTCCCCGCCCCGCGGCCACCGCACATCAGGCTTCCCTGCCGCCGCGGGCCCGCGCGTGATACGATGGCTCACGGTACATCAACCAGCACGATCGATCCGAAAGGAGCCTGCGTCATGGAGCGTCCCTGCGCATGGAAAAAGTACACGCCACAGCAAATCGAGGAGCTCGAGGAGCTTTGCCGCGGCTATAAGCAGTTTTTGAGCGAGAACAAGACCGAGCGCCTGTGCGTCAAGACCGGCATCAAGATGGCCGAGGAGGCGGGATACGTCGACCTGGAGACCGTGATTGCCGAGGGCCGCGAGCTCAAGGCAGGCGACAAGGTGTACGCCGCCAACCACGGCAAGGACCTTATGCTCGTCAACCTTGGCACCGCCCCGCTCGAGCAGGGCTTTAACATCCTGGGCGCCCACGTGGACTCGCCGCGCCTGGACCTTAAGCAGAATCCCGCCTTCGAGGCCGGCGACATGGCCTACCTCGACACGCACTACTACGGCGGCGTCAAGAGCTACCACTGGGTGGCCTCCCCGCTCGCACTTGTGGGCGTCATCTGCAAAAAGGACGGCACCACCGTCGACATCAACATCGGCGACAAGACGGACGACCCGGTCTTTACCATCTCCGACCTGCTGATCCACCTCTCGAGCGAGCAGATGTCCAAGCCCGCCAAGGACGCCGTCGACGCCGAAATCCTCGACGTGATCGTGGGCGGCCGTCCCGTCAAGTTCGATGAGGACGACAAGGACGCTCCCAAGGAGCCCGTCAAGCAGATGTTCCTGGATATCCTCAAGGAGCAGTACGACGTCGAGGAGGAGGACTTCCTCTCCGCCGAGATCGAGGTCGTGCCCGCCGGTCCCGCCCGTGACATGGGCCTCGACCGCTCCATGATTCTGGGCTATGGCCACGACGACCGCGTCTGCGCCTACCCCTCCATGCTCGCCCAGATCGACGTCGCCAACGTGGAGCGCACGAGCATCACGCTCATCGTCGACAAGGAGGAAATCGGTTCCGTGGGCGCCACCGGCATGACGAGCCGCTTCTTCGAGAACACCGTCGCCGAGATCATGACGCTCGCCGGCGAGGACAGCCCGCTGGCCCTGCGCCGCGCACTCGCCCGCAGCCGCATGCTCTCCTCCGACGTGTCCGCCGGCTTCGACCCGGGCTACGCCGGCAAGTTCGAGACCAAGAACTCAGCCTTCATGGGTCGCGGCCTGTGCTTTAACAAGTACACGGGCAGCCGCGGCAAGGGCGGCTCCAACGACGCCGACGCCGAGTACGTGGCCCTCATCCGCGACATCATGGACGAGGCCGGCGTGGACTTCCAGACCTGTGAGCTCGGTCGCGTCAACGCGGGCGGCGGCGGCACCATCGCCTACATCATGGCCAAGTACGGCATGAACGTCATCGATTCCGGTGTTGCCGTCCTGTCCATGCACGCCCTGTGGGAGGTCGCCAACAAGGCCGATATCTACGAGGCCTACCGTGGCTACAAGGCCTTCCTCGAGCGCGCCTAACCAACCCTTCATCAGTTGCGGTGAAATACGGACTAAACTGGCCCATAACCGGCCAAAAGGGGGTGCGGACAGAAAGTTGGACCGTGAAGCGGTCCGGACTGGAGGTTCGCATGTACAGCAGGGAGAAGGTCGAGCTCTTCCTCCTGGCGACGGAGGACGGCATGGGGCCCACCGCCGCCGCGGAGTTCGCGGGGGTCACGGTGAGCGCGGCCAAGAAGTGGGCGACGGGGCACCTCCCGCGCAGCTACACCGGCGGGGGCTGTAGAATCGTGGCGAGGAAACCGCCACGGAAGGAGGCCAGCTTGGGCCCCGACAAGTCGACCTACGCCCCGCCCGCGACCGGCCCGCTCGCCGGGCTCAACGAGGACCAGATAGAGAACCTGCTGCTCAGGGCGGTGTTGGCCGACCTAAAAGCGGAAGGGTGGGACCCGGCTTCGATCTCGAACAGGAGCAAGTGCGAGCTCGGCGAGAGATTGAGGCGGGCGACCGCCCTGCCCCTCCGCTCGATCACAGGTTTCTTGAGGATATCGAAGAGCTCCTATGAGTACTGGAGGCCCCGCGTCGCCGCGCCGCGCGACCGCGACGCCGACATACGCGGCCGCGTGGTGCGCATCTTCCGCGAGGGCTCGGGCTGCTGGGGGTACCGCACCGTCTGGGCGCGCCTGCGCCGCGAGGGCGTCCGCGCCAGCGAGAAGCGCGTGGCCCGCGTGATGCGCGAGGAGGGCCTCGAGGTCGTCTACAACAAGAAGCGCGCCCGGGGCTACAGCTCCTACGCCGGCGAGGTCTCCAAGGCGCCGGAGAACCTCGTGAACAGGAAGTTCCGCGCCGACGAGCCCAACCGGCTGTGGCTCACCGACATCACCGAGTTCAGGCTCCCGGGCGGCGAGAAGGTCTACCTGAGCCCGGTCATCGATTGCTTCGACGGGATGCCCGTTGCCTGGTCGATCGGGCTGCACCCCGACAAGCGCCTCGCGAACTCGAGCCTGCTCAAGGCCTGCGCGGCGAGGCCGGCGGGCGCGCGCACGACGATCCACTCGGACCGGGGCGGCCACTACCGCTGGCCGGAGTGGATCGGGATCTGCGAGGAGAACGGCCTGGTCAGGAGCATGTCCGCGAAGGGCTGCAGCCCGGACAACTCGGCCTGCGAGGGCTTCTTCGGGCGCCTCAAGAACGAGTTCTTCCGCTATAGGGACTGGGAGGGCGTGACGGCCGAGGAGTTCATGGGGAGGCTCGAGGCCTACCTCGTGTACTATCGGGACGGGCGCATCAAGAAGTCCCTCGAGTGGCTGAGCCCGATGGAGTACCGCAGGAAGCTTGGATACGCCTAGGCGCGGTCCAAGAAATCGTCCGCACCCCCAAACAGACCGTATTCCACCGCAACTTCCTTTTTGGCAGAGGAGAGTCCATGCTGCAGGTCATCATTTCGCCCGCCAAGCAGATGCGCGCGGCACAAGATGCTTTTGAAGTTCAGGGGATTCCACCTTTTGTGCACGAGACGGCTCGCCTCCACCGCGCACTGCTAGATATCGAGCGGAATGAGGGCAGCGGCGGTCTGCAGGCGCTATGGAACGTGAGTGACAAACTGCTGGGGCCTTGCCTCAACACCCTGCATGAGTTTAGGCCCATCTTGGGAAACGGCAATCTCGACAATCCCGCACTCGCCCGTCACCTCTCCCCTGCCGTCATGTCCTATCACGGCATTCAATACCAGAGCATGGCGCCCGAGGTGATGGATTCAGCGCAGCTCGCATGGCTGCAAGACCATCTATGGATCCTCTCCGGCCTCTACGGGTGCGTTCGTCCCTTTCATGCCGTCGAACCGTATCGACTGGAAATGGGCGCGAAGCTCGCCGTTGACGATGCCCGAGACCTCTACGCGTTTTGGAGCGACAAGCTCGCGCAGGCTGTCGCCCCGGCAGGCTCAAACACCACGATCGTCAACCTCGCCAGCGTAGAGTATGCCAAAGCCGTTCTGCCCCATCTCGCGGGCGACGCCACGGCCGTCACATGCCTTTTTGGCGAGGGTATCCGCAACGGGAAGCCCATCCAACGGTCGACCGCCAGCAAAAAGGCGCGCGGTTCCATGGTGCGGTGGATGGCAGAAAACGAGCTCGAGGATGCAAGCGGGCTCACCGCATTCAACATCGGCTATCGTCACATCCCCGAGCTTTCAGACGAAAACACCCTGGTTTTCATGAACGCGCAGGCACAATAGACCCGCCGTTTCCACCCCCCCCGTTACTCCGCCAAGCCATCGGCCTTTGCAATCTCGCTCGTCGAGCCATCTTGGTAGGTAACCTTAACGTGCTCCACCTCGGACACCTTGACACCCGACGGGGGCTCCAGGCGCCATTCCGTCAGGGCGATATCCATCGTCGTGGGCACATCCCCTTGATCTTTGAGCTCGACCAACAGCGTCTTAAGCGACGCATCGAAGGTCACGCGCTCGATCTCTTCACCAGGAATGGAACCACCGCTCAGCTGCAGCTGGACAAATCCATCGCGCGGATACCAATAGTCGCCCGGCGCGGCAACGGTATTGCCGCCAGAGACCTTCATCGTCATAATCGGTAGGCTATCATCAGCCTCGAACTCCCATGCAACGCCGCCGCGACCACCAAACGTCCAGATACAAAAGGCAATCACCAGCACAGCAAGCACCGCAAAACCAATCGCGACAAGGCCATGGTGCGCACGGCATTCCTCGGCCGATACATCCCATTGCGTCTCTCGATACAGATGCTTGTCTTCCATGTTCGCCTCCCCACAGGCACGCTCGTTGGCCCAATCGTACCCATTCAGGCTATACTTGAGCCCATGACATAACGGGGAGCTTGCAGGACAAGACGGCAGGCTGAGACTGGGCGCGCCCGCCCTGACCCGCAAACCTGATATGGGTAATGCCAACGAAGGGAGCCGTGCCAATGAGCACACAGACCGAGCCCAAGCTCGTCACGCAAATCGACTTCGCCCGTGCCGGGCAGATTACGCCGCAGATGAAGGAGGTTGCCGAGCGCGAGCATCGCGACCCCGAGTACATCCGCGAGCGCGTGGCCGACGGCCGCATCGCCATCCCCGCCAACATCGTGCATATCAAAAAGGGCATGCGCGCCTTTGGTGTCGGCGAGGGCCTGTCCACCAAGGTCAACGTCAACCTGGGCATCTCGGGCGATAAGGCCGATGCCGCCGAGGAGTGGAAGAAGGTCAAGATCGCCGAGGACTTTGGCGCCGACGCCATCATGGACCTCTCCAACTCGGGCAAGACGCGCCAGTTCCGCCAGCAGCTCATCGACGAGACGCCGCTTATGGTGGGCACCGTCCCCATGTACGACGCCATCGGCTACATGGAAAAGCCGCTGGTCAAGCTTACCAAGGATGACCTGTTCGAGGTCGTGCGCGCGCACGCCGAGGACGGCGTGGACTTTATGACCATCCACTGCGGCATCAACAAGTCGGTCACCAAGACCTTTAAGGAGACCGGCCGTCTCATGAACATCGTCAGCCGCGGCGGCTCGCTGCTGTTTGGCTGGATGGAGGTCACCGGCAACGAAAACCCCTTCTACGAGTACTTTGACGAGCTGCTCGAGATTTGCCACGAGTACGACGTGACGATTTCGCTCGGCGACTCCTGCCGCCCGGGCTGCCTCTACGACTCCAACGACGCCACCGAGACCGCTGAGATGATCGAGCTGGGCAAGCTGTGTAAGCGCGCTTGGGCCGCCGGCGTCCAGGTCATGGTCGAGGGTCCGGGTCACATGGCGCTCGACGAGATCGCCGCCAACATGAAACTGCAGAAGCGCCTGTGCCACAATGCCCCGTTCTATGTGCTCGGGCCGCTGGTGACCGATATCGGCGTGGGTTACGACCACATCACCGCTGCCATCGGCGGCGCCATCTCCGCCAGCTCCGGTGCCGACTTCCTGTGCTACGTGACGCCGGCCGAGCACCTGTGCCTGCCCAACGCCCAGGACGTGCTCGATGGCCTCATGGCCACCAAGATTGCCGCGCACGCCGCCGATATCGCCAAGAAGGTGCCGCACGCCCGCGACATGGACGACAAGATGGGTCAGGCACGCCGCAAGCTCGACTGGGACGCCATGTGGAAGTGCGCGCTCGACCCGGTTACCGGCAAGAAACGCTACGAAGAATCCCCCGCCGCCACCGAGGGCACCTGCACCATGTGCGGCAAGATGTGCGCCGTCCGCACCGTTAACAAGGTGTTCGAAGGCACGACGATCGACCTCGGCATGGAGGACTAACTCGTCACCGGAGCCACAATCGGTAACATGGTGTTCGTCAATTGTTGACGTGTGAACATTTGCTTACATTTGCGTAAAGATTGCATCGCCCGCCCGGGTTCGACATAGAGTCGGCCCGGGCATCTTTATAATGCTGGCTTAAAGACCCATTTGATTCCGACCGAACAAGGGAGCAAACATGGATCGCAGTAAGGTACCTGCCGTCCTGTCCATCGCAGGATCCGATTCCAGCGGTGGCGCCGGCATTCAGGCCGACATCAAGACCATCACGGCGCACCGCCTGTATGCCGAGACGGCCATCACCGCCATCACCGCACAAAACACGCTCGGTGTCACCGCCGTGCAGAATATCTCCCCTGATATCGTCGCTGCGCAGATCGACGCCGTATTTGACGATATCCGCCCCAGCGCCGTCAAGATAAGCATGGTTTCCTCTGCCGAGATTATCGAGGTTATCGCCGACCGCCTGAGCGCCTGGAACGCGACGAACGTGGTCGTCGACCCCGTCATGGTAGCCACCTCGGGCGCACGGCTGATTGCCGAAGATGCCGCCGAGGCGCTCACCCGCCGCCTGTTCCCACTGGCAACCGTCATCACGCCCAATATTCCCGAGGCCATGGCCCTGCTTGACTACGAGGTCGACTCCGAGCGCACACAGCAAAATGCTGCCATGCTCCTCACCCGCCGCTTTGGTTGCGCATCCCTCGTTAAGGGTGGGCATCTTGTCAACGAGGCCAACGATGTATTGGCCGAACCCGCGCCACTCGATGACGAGGGCAACCATCTGGGCGATCCGCTCACCACGTGGTTCCGCCACAAGCGCATCGAGACCGACAACACACACGGCACCGGCTGCACGCTTTCGTCCGCCATCGCCTGCGCGCTGGCCCAGGGCATGGATCTTGCCGATGCCGTCAACGCCGGCAAGGCCTACCTAACCGGCGCTCTCGCCGCCGGCTTTGACATGGGCAAAGGCTCCGGCCCCGTCAACCACATGTGGCAATATTAAGATTCGCAGCCCAAAACCACCGCAAAGGGGACAGGCACCTTTGCGGTGGCTCCCACAAACATCTCGATCTGTAACAGTTAGAGCCCATTTTTCAGCCCACCTGCTATAGATCGAGACATTCAAATTCCACCGAGAAGATAGTCTTGATCTGTAACAGTAACTCGGCTAAATCGACCCTAGATGTTACAGATCGAGACAAATCAACGAAACAAGCCACCACAAGGGTACCTTTGTGGTGGCTTGGGGCCGTGCTACTCACCGAGCATCTCTTTGAGCTTGGCTGCCACGGCGTGACCCAGGCTCTCGTGGCTTTCGGGCATCATATGCAGATAGTCGATATCGCCCGGCTCGGCAAACTCCGCTGCATTCAAAAAGTCGCAGCTAAACTGCTCAGCTACGTGCGCATAGTATTCAGCAAAATGCTCCGAGGCCTCGACGGAATGCTCGTCAAAGTCGGTCATATACACATCGGCGATCTGCGGCTTGATCTTGATAGGAGCCATCAGCAGGATGCGCGGGCAAGGCGCAGCGTCGGTCCACGGAAACGCGCGGACGGCGCGAATCAGCGCCATGGCGCCACGGGCGATATCGGAAGCTGTCACGTTAAAGACCGTCTTGCAATCGTTAGTTCCCAGCATAATAACGATCGCATCCAGCGGCTTATGAGCCTCGAGCAGCATCGGCAGCGCGCGGATGCCGTTAAGATTGGTGTCCAGATGGCACATGTCGTCGCGTACCGTCGTGCGGCCGTTGAGGCCTTCTTCAATTACATGCCAGCCATCGCCCAGATCACGCTGCGCCACGCCGCACCAACGCACATCCTGCGCATAGCGCACCGCAGTGCCATCGCGCATACCAGCCGGATCATAGCCATAGGTGTTGCTGTCACCAAAGCACAGAACGTTTTTCATCGTAAGCTCCCCACTCAATAAAAAGCCGACGGGAGCAGCCCCCGTCGGCTCGGTATATCGCATCACGCGCACCATTTACAGGTACTTGCGCCAGTCGTCGTCATCCTCGTCATCCTCGGCAGCGGCCTGAGCCTGCTCGGCGGCACGGGCGGCTGCGGCACGGGCGGCAACCTGAGCATAGGACTCCTCGTTGCGCTCGGGGAAGTTTGCCAACACGTGCTCGAACTTGGCGAAGTCCTCGTCCCAGCGCGTAGAGGGCACGGCAAAGAAGACCTGCTTGACCTTGAAGTCGCCCGATGCGAGCTCCTTGCGGAAGAGCTCGGACACGGCCTCTGCGTCAAAGCCGTTGTTCTCGCAGCCCCAAGCACCCAGTACGAGCTTCTCGCGGCCAAGCTCATCGCAGATAGCAAGCACAAAGCGGATGCGGTCGCGCAGGGCGTCAAGCAAGGCATCGTCGCTCACGCGGTACTCCTGGCGAGCACGCTTGGCGTTGGGTGCAGCGGCGACGATCACGTCGGCATAGGCGTGCACATGCTTGCGGTCGAAGCGCACCGCGGGCACCACCAGCGCACGGTTGCGGTACAGCTCACAGTTGATGTTGCGGCGACGGTTCTCACCGTACCATTTACGCTGCTTATCGAGGACGTTGTACAGATACGAATCGGCGCACAGCGTGGCCTCCTGGCCCAGATAGCCCTGGATGTAGCCACCGCCCGGATTGGTGAACGAGGCAAAGGCGAGCACAGCCATGTCGCAGAACTGCGCATAGCCGCGGCCGTTGTCCAAGATGGCCTGCGTGGCGGAGGCATCGAGCACGGTGACCTCGGGCAGAACCGGAGCGGGCTCCTCAGCAGGCGCGGGCTCGGTCTCCGCAGGCTCCTCGGCGGGCGCAGACTCGGCTTCGGTGGCCTCCTCGACGGGCTCGGGCGCCACCTCGACATCGACAGCGGCCTCGACGTCCTCGGCAGCTTGCTCCTCAGCAGCTGCTGCCTTCTGAACCTTGGCCTTCATCGCCGCGACAAAGCCGGCGGGCATGCCGTCAAACTCGCGAACACCGGCAAGCGAACGCTCGATATCCTTGGCGAACGCTTCGGACACAGTCGCCACATGGCGCTCGGCGGCCTTGGCACGGGCCTCGCGCTTGGGATTGGGCTGACCCGCTCGGTTGGACCTGCGGTTACGGTTCCTGTTGTCGACGTCTGCCATAAGTGGTCACCTTTCCTGTCGCTGCCGCTATCGGCTTTTCCCATCCATGATACCCCGCCGCTACAAAAAAGACGGCCCCGCAGGACCGCCTTTCACATCGTTTTACCGCGTCCGGCAAGAAACGCTGCAATCCCCCGCGCTAGTCGCGACGACCGAGGATGTTCAGGATGCGCAGGAACACGTTGATAATGTCCACGAACAGATTGGACGCCATGAGCACCGCATTGGGCAGCGTAGGCGGCACTGTCGTGGCAACATAGGTGTCGTAGCCAATAAAGCCGGCAAACACCACAATCACGATCAGGTCGGTGATGGTCTGCGAAACGCCCATAAACATCAGCACGATCTCAACCAAAATGGTGGCAAGCAGAATACCAAAGCCGATGCCATATACGCGCTGGAAAAACTTGGGGAACGTCACGCCCAAGGCGCCAAAGACAAAGGTGATAGCGGCCGTGGCGATAAAGGCAGTGTTGATGGTGGGCAGGTCGTAGTTGGCAAGGCCAAACGACGCGGTCAGGCCAAAGGTGCTCGCAAAGATTACGTAGCCCACAAGGGACAGGCCCACGGACTGCTTGCCCGCAGCAGCCGACATCATGACCATGCCGACGATGGTTAAAATAAACGAGCCAAAGACCAGCGGTAGGGCGGCGCCGCTCATCATCATGCGCGCAAACGACATGGTGCTCGTAAAGTAGGCGCCAGCGCCCATGGCGCAAAAGCCCAAGAAGATGAGGGCGGACATGGCGAGATTGTACGCGCGCGGCGACATCTCCTTGGCGCGGCTTGCGCCGGTCTCGACGGGGCCGTTCTGATAGCCCTGAATATCGTTCATACTTCGTCCTTTCAAAAAGCGCCACGACAGCGCCGTAGGTGACAAGATCCCTGCCATTGTACCCGAATGCCGCGCGCTCTTACCTGCGGCGCTCGCCCTCAAGCGTGCGGTCAAACGCCCATACCCACCAACGCATCACATGCGTCTGCGAGCCATCCGCCCGCTCACGCGTTTGGTCCTCCAGATACAACTCGGTCGCATGTCCGCCAAAACGTACCTTATAGGTTGCCGTACGGATGCCGTGAACCGTCAGGCCAAACCCAGTGGTCGAGACAATCTCGTCGATCGTAAAACAACGGCCGTCGACCCAGCAGACGGTGACCGGCACAACCTGTCCGCCCGCGAGGATGCGAGCCACGACGTCCACATACTGCTTGTGCACGCGCCGAGTTTTGCCGTCTGTCTGTCGATATTCCATGCCTCCTATTATCGAACGCATGTTTGCATGTTGTAAAGCGAACAGGCTGTGGTTTTGGGGTGTCGGAGCGATCGCATGTGTCCGCATGGCGTGTTAGCAAAAAGAACACCCGCGGTCAACAGGGATAATATTCAATTTTAGTGCCAAAAAATTCACTGCTCCCATCAGAACTCGGTAAAGAAACCCGCAGGAGGTGATACGATTTATCATGTTTCTGTAACGTGCCTGCAAACTTCGAGAAAGCCCATATATGGACGTAACGTTCTCAACCTTCCTCGGCCAACTTGTGTCGAACCCAGTCCTTGCCGTCACCGTGATCCTCGCGCTCGGCGCCATCTTCGTCAATGGATGGACCGACGCACCCAACGCCATCGCGACCTGCGTCACTACGCGTTGCATGCCCGCCCGCGCCGCCATTCTCATGAGTGCCGCATTCAACTTCCTCGGCGTGCTCATCATGACGCACTTTAACGCGAGCGTCGCCAACACCATCTCCCATATTGTCGACTTTGGCGGAAACAGTACCATGGCGCTCGCCTGCCTGTGCGCGGCACTCTTCTCCATCGTCGTCTACGGCGCCACAGCGTCGCGTTTTGGCATCCCCACCTCGCAAAGCCACAGCCTTATCGCCGGCCTGACCGGTGCCGCCATCGCCCTCGGCGGTGCGAGCAGCGTCAACGTCCACGAGTGGATGAAGGTCATCTACGGCCTGGCGCTCTCCATCGGCCTGGGCTTTGTCATGGGCTGGGTCCTGTGCAAGCTCGTCTCGATTCTTTTCGCCGCCGCCAACAGGCGACGTGCCAATGTCTTCTTTAAATACGCTCAGATCGCGAGCGCTGCGGCCATGAGCTTTATGCACGGCGCGCAGGATGGACAGAAGTTCATCGGCGTGCTCTTTTTAGGCGTGGCCTTTGCCAGCGGCCAGACGAGCGTCGGCGATGCCGGCATCCCCATCTGGATTATGCTGCTGTGCTCGGCCACCATGGGCATCGGCACCAGCGTGGGCGGCGAGCGCATCATCAAGTCCGTTGGCCAGAGCATGGTCAAGCTCGAAAAGTACCAGGGCTTCTCCGCCGACCTCGCGGGCGCCGCAAACCTGCTGCTTGCCACCCTTACCGGCATCCCCGTGTCCTCCACCCATATCAAGACCTGCGCCATCATGGGCGTCGGTGCCGTCAAGCGCCTTTCGGCCATCAACTTCGGCGTCGTCAAGGACATGATGTTCACCTGGTTCTTCACCTTCCCCGCCTGTGGATTCATCAGCTTTGTCATGGCCAAGCTGTTCATGATGTTCATCTAGTCAAACCGAGCGTCCATCCGGACCGTAATACTTCGCCCACCCGTCTTCGCCTCGAAAGGACCCACTCATGGCAAAGAAACCCGATTCGTTCTACTTTGACAACTACGTCGCCTGCGCCGACCTTGCCGTCCAGGCCGCCGAGCTGCTCACCAAGATTTTCGAGAACTTCGATCCTGCAAAGATTCACGATATGCTCGACAAGATGCACGCGATCGAGCATGCGGCCGACAAGAAGCACCATGAGCTTGAGGACGCCCTGCTCACGGCCTTTATCACCCCGCTTGAGCGCGAGGACCTGGACCTGATGAGCTGCTCGCTCGACACCGTGCTCGACCGCATCGAGGGCGTCGTGCAGCGCGTCTACTTCACCAACATCCAGAGTATCCATCCCGACGCCATCGTCATCGCCCACAAGGTGACCGACGCCTGCCGCGCCATGAAGGACCTGATGGTCGAGCTGCCTAACTACCGCAAGTCCAAGACGCTGCGCGAGCTCGTCATCCAGATCAACACGATCGAGTCCGAGGCCGACGACCTCTACATCAACGCTATGCGCAACCTGCATGTCAACGGCAAAGATCCGCTCGAGGTCATCGCCTGGCGTGACGTCTACGCCTTCCTGGAGTACTGCGCTGACTGCTGTGAGAATGTGGCCGATGTTGTGGATTCGATTGTCATGAAGAACAGTTAATTGGGGGCACGTATCCCACCGGTCGCGGGCCCGACCGCTAATACCTTTTTCACTCCGGCTGCAAGCAGAGTCGTTCAAAAGGTATTAGCGGTCGGGCCCGCTCCCTTACGTACCACCATTGGGAACTTTGGCTGATAGTTGTAGCGCAATGGAGGTTTGGCTGAAGGGACCTTTGGTACCCGTTCGGACACTTTGGCCCTTGATGAACGTTTGGCGATTGCTGCTTTGGGTACTCTTTGGGTTACTTTGGGTTTGTTTGATTTTTAATTGTAGGAGGACCTGTATGTCTTATTTGGATCTGGCTCGGGGTCGGTATTCTTGTCGCGAGTTTGAGGATCGTTCTGTTGAGCAGTCGGTAGTGGATGCCATTGTTGAGGCTGGGCGTATTGCTCCTTCAGCTTGTAATAACCATCCAACCCGTGTGATGGTGCTGGATACGCCTGAGCTTCTGGAGAAGGCTGCTGCTTGTCAGCCTCGGTTTGCTCGTGATGGGTCTATCTTTGGGGCTCCGCTTGTCTTCCTTATTTGCAGCGTTACCGATGATGCTTGGGTGCGTCCGTATGACCAGATGAATTCCAGTGAAATCGATACGTCCATCGTGTGCGACCAGATGATGATGGAGGCCACCGAGCAGGGCCTGGGAACGTGCTGGGTATGCCATTTTAAGCCCGAGGTGGCACAGGAGCAGTTCGACCTGCCCAAGGGCGTCTATCCCTATCACATGCTCGTCTGTGGCTATCCTGCCGACCACATCGCCGATCCCGAGCATCGCGAGGCCCGCACCATTCCCCTCCCCAACTTCCTCCTCAAGTAGTTTTTGGCACATGCCCTAAAACCTACCTTTTACCGCTCACCCATTCGCCGAGTTCTGCGCCACTATGTGCAGGGCTCGGTTTTTTATGTTGCGCGCCCCTGCACACCCTGCACAGTCATAAAAAAGGACCCGCAAGCTGCGGGTCCTTTCGAGATACTAAATTGTAGGACGAATGTTAGTCCAGATCGTCGGCGGCAAAGTTGTCGATCGGGGCGAAAGGATCGGCCACGGGGACAACCGGGTCAGCGACGGGCAGCGGCTCGGCGGGAACAGTCACCGCAGGAGAAGCGGCAGAACCGACCGGCGTGGAGGCCATGAGGTCGGCCGGGAAGGAGTTCTGGGCATCATCCATGAAGTGCTGGATGAGCTTGAGGTACTCGGCCTTGAACTCCTCGCGGGAAGCCTTGAGACGATCGATTTCCTCGAGCTCGGCCTGCTTCTCGGTCAGAGCCTGGCGGATAACCTCGCGGGCCTTGGCGTCAGCCTCGTTGCGGATACGCTCAGCGTTCTCGTTGGCATCGTTGACGATAGTCTCAGCGGTCTGCTGGGCAGCGATCAGGGCAGCGGAAATCTGGCGCTCCTGAGCGGAGAAGTCAGGGGCGGGAGCAGCCACGGGGGCGGCAGGAACGGCCTGGGCGGTGGCATCCTGAGCCTGGGCAAGCTGAGCCTGGGCATCGGCAAGCTGCTGCTCGGTAGCAGTCAGACGACCCTTAAGGTCGACGATCTTAGCGAGCATAGCGTCAACCTCGGAGGACAGCGTCTCCAAGAAGACGTCGACCTCGGCAGGATCGTAGCCACGCTTGGCCTCAGAGAAAGTCTGAGCCTGGATGTCTGCAGGGGTAATAGCCATAACAAGTCTCCTTTATCATCGCCTCGGCGCTATACGCCCGACGTAAGTTACTAAGCCAGTTCTATACGAGTATACCTATAAGAAGCTGCAGAACCAGCCTCTGCACCAACTGCAACGCAATAATCGCAACGACCGGCGAAAAATCGATACCGCCCATCGGCGGGATGAAACGACGGAACAGGTTGAGCCACGGACCGCACACGCTATCAAGCACCGCGGCAATATCCTGAAGCAAACCGCCCTGCTTCATGGGAATCCACGTCATAAAGCAGTAGACGACAATGAGCGTGGAATAGAAGTTGAACAGCGTGTTGACCAGCTGGACGATAGTGTAGATGTTGATGGGAATCTCCTCGTCTTGTCTTTACTTAAGGTAGCCGTCGGCACGAAGCTTCTTGAGATCGGAATCTTTGACCTCGCAGCCGGCGGGCAGCACCATGAACACGCGGTCGCCCACCTCCTTGACCGTGGCACCCAGACCGCAGGCAAAGCCGTAAGAGAAGTCCAAGACGCGCTTAGCGACTTCGGTGCGTACGCCCACAAAAATCAGTGCGACAGGCTGCTTGGTGCGAACGCGGCGCACTACGGTCTCCACGTCGTCATAGCTCTCGGGGCGCAGGACATAGGCCGGCAGCTGCGGCGTGGCGTTGATGATGTTGCTCGCATAGGCCGAGGCATCGCTCGGTGCAGGCGCGGGCGCAGCGGCGGCACGGGCGCGGGTATTCTCGGCGTAGCTCGACGGCGTGTCATAGGCACCAGGACGATAACCGCTCGCAACGCTGTCCTGCGAGCGCGAAGGCGGGTTATACGTCGTGGCATGGCGGGAGTCATCGCCGACCAGCTGACCGGAGCGCGTATACACGGCAACCGACTCAGCTTCACCGCGGCGCGTCTGACCAAGCAGGCCGTTGCTCGGCTCGTCTTGGGTGTAGAAGCCCTCGCCCGAAGCACCGCTGTAGCCGTTGCCCTGATAACCATCGTCATAGCCGTCATCGTAGCCGTAGTCGTCGTCCTGGCCATAACCCTGGTCGTAACCCTGCTGGCCGCCCAGGTGCATCTTATTTTTAATCTCGTCAAGGAAGCCCATGGTTGTGTCCTCTCGCGGTTTAGTGCAGGCGCCCCGATAATCAGTGCGCACTTCAGAGCCTTATTTTACTGCAAACTCCGGGCTAAATACTACCCTGCCCAGGCGAACGAGCGTAGAGCCCTCCTCAAGGGCAGGCTCAAAGTCCTCGCTCATGCCGCAGGAAAGCTCAGGCAGGTTCAAATCGGGATGTGCCGTCTCCAGCTCATCCCTCAGCTCACGAAGCCCCGCAAAGGTGCGGCGTGCCACATCCTTATTCCCCCGGGGCGCCATAGTCATAAGCCCCTGCACGCAAATTCCCTCAAGCTCCGCAAGCTCACCCGCGGCGGCGCGAATCTCATCGGGCGAAAAGCCTCCCTTCGACTCCTCACCACTCACATTGACCTCAATGAGCACACGCTGGGGGCCGGCGAGCTCGCCTGCCTCAATCTTGCGGACAGCACGGCTCGAGATCGCCTGCGCCAGATGCAGCGAACCCACCGAGTGAATCAGCTCGGCTGAGCCCAGTACCGCATTGATCTTATTGGTCTGCAGGTTGCCGATCATATCGAAGCGCACCTCGGGCAGCTCCGGATGCTCCGCCAGACCCGTGAGCTTGCGAACCAGCTCCTGCGGGCGGTTCTCGGCAAAATGGCGATACCCCGCCTGGATGGCAGCAACGGTCTCATCGACACCAACGGTCTTGGACACGGCAATGAGGCGCGCGGCGTCGTGGGGGCGGCCCGCGTGATCGAGCGCCGCATAAAAACGTTCCAGAATCTGCTCGCGGCGAGCGCGCATCAAGTCCAAATAGTTATCCATTGCTAATCGCCTCCGCTGACAGCCAAACAAGTAGTCCCATGCTAACGCAAGAGCGCGGCCCCGCATGTGCAAGGCCGCGCTCACTTAGGTATTTACAATCTTTCGACGAACGGGGCTACTTACTCCTCGTCGTCCTCGCCATCGTCCTCGTCCTCAAGATGATCGAGCAGGTAGCGAAGACCCTCGCTGACCTCGTTAACGGGCACCTTGGCAACGTAGCGCGCGTCGACGGCGGGCCTCATGATAACACCCTCGCCCGAAGGCACGCGCATGCTCTCGAGCTCATCCTCGTCCACACGGGCGATATCGCCGGCGTTCATACGCTGACCAGTCAACAGGAAGGTCAGACGGCAAGCGGCATCGATGGAAATCGAAGCGATGCGATCGAGGTAGCGCGAAACCATGATGGCGCGGCGCAGGTCGTCATAGTTGCTATCGTCGTCCATAAAGTCGCCTGTATCCATACGGTTAAAGGTGCGGAAGAACTTCTCGTAGGCGGCGTGCACCGGCTCGTCCTCGACGGCCAGGTTGCAGATGATGGACATGTCATTGGTGACGAGCGCAGAAAGCGAAGAGCCCAGCACCTGGTAGACGGCCTCAGCCTCGGCCTCGACCGTGCCGACAAGCTCCTTTGGCAGCGAGATGTCGGCCTTGATCATATGACGCGTGGCACGGCAGATCTGACGGACCTTATCGGTCATGCGCTGCAGGTTAAAGTCAACGTAGATGATCGTCTGAAGCAGGCGGAAGTCGGAGGCGACCGGTGACTGCGTGGCGATCAGGTTGTAGCAGACGGCCTCCAGGTTGGCGCAGCGCGCGTCAATCGAAAGCGTTCGTTTCTTGGTCTTGGTGGCGAGCTTGCGGTCGTCGGTCACATAGGCCTTCACGGCATCGTGGAGAGCCAGATCGACGGCCTCATAGATGCTCAGCATCTCGTGACGGGCCTCGACGAGCTGACGGGAAAACAGTTTGCGCATGGTTCACTCCAATCAGTTGGGTGCGGTCATGCCGCCCGCACAGTGAATACGCACCGGACCAGGTCCGATCGGCTTGGGACTAGTCGCACCGATCAGCCAAAGCGGCCGGTGATATAGTCTTCCGTCCGCGAGTCCACCGGGCTGGTGAAGATCGCGTCGGTTTGACCATACTCGATGAGCGTGGCGGGCTCGCCGGCAACTTCCTGCAAGAAGAATGCGGTGTAGTCGCTGATACGAGCTGCCTGCTGCATTGAATGCGTGACGATGATGATCGTCATCTCGGGCGCCAGCTCGGCCATCAGATCCTCGACCTTAGAGACGGATGTGGGATCGATGGCGGAGCAGGGCTCGTCCATCAGGAGGACATCGGGTTGCACCGCAAGCACGCGCGCGATGCACAGACGCTGCTGCTGACCGCCCGAGAGCGCCAAACCATCCTTGTTGAGCTGATTGGATACCTCTTTCCAGAGGTTGGCGCGCTTGAGCGATTCTTCCACGATGTCATCGAGGTCGCTTTTGCTAGTCACGCCCTGCAGACGAGGGCCAAAGGCGACATTCTCGTAGATGGATTTGGGAAACGGGTTGGGCTGCTGAAAGATCATGCCCACGCGACGACGGAGATCGACCGGGTCGACGCCCTCGGCATAGATATCATTGCCGTCGAGCGTCATGGCGCCCTCGACGCGCGTACCCTCGATCAGATCATTCATGCGGTTGATGCAGCGCAAAAACGTCGACTTGCCGCAGCCCGAAGGGCCAATGAAGGAGGTGATGGCGTTTTTGGCGATGTTGAGGTCAAGCCCCGTCAGCGCATGAAAGTCACCGTACCAAAAGTTGAAATCCTTGGCCGTAATGGCCGCTTGCTCCAGCGTGGGAGCGGACTGATAAACGGACATGGGACTCCTTAACTAGCGACGCTTGCGCGACAGGAAGCGCGCAAACAGGTTGAAGGCCAGAATGATCACCATCAGCAAGAGCGCGGTGCCGTAGGCTGCGTTCATGTTGATGCCGTCGTTTGCAAGCAGGTACAGGTGAACCGTCATGGGGCGGCCGGAATCGAGCGGCGAAATAGGTAGATTGATGGCTTGGCCCATGGTGTAGAGCACCACCGCGGTCTCGCCAATGGCACGGCCGATGGCGAGGACGATGCCCGTGGCAATACGACCAAAGGCAGAAGGAAGCACGATCTTGGAGACGACCTGCCACTTGGTGGCGCCCAGGCCGTACGCGCCCCAACGGATATAGCGCGGAACGGCGCGAATGGCCTCTTCGGTGGTGCGCATGACGATGGGAAGCATCAAGAGCGCGAGTGCCAGAGCGGCCGAGACCATCGAAAGGCCCAGACCCATGGCCTCGACAAACAAGGCGTAGCCAAACAGGCCCATAACGATGGAGGGCACCGAGGCCAAAGCGTCAGCAGCGTAGCGAATGAGCTCGACGACCTTGCCCTGCTTGGCGTACTCGGCCAGATAGACGGCTGCCAGCACAGCGATCGGCGTGCAGATAAGCATGGCGAGCGCCGTCACATAGACGGTCGAGACGATCGTGGGCCAAATTCCGCCCTCGGCGTTGACGCCCTGGGGCCAACCGAAGATAAAGTCGAGCGAGATATGCGGCAGGCCGTTAATGACCACGTAGGCGATGATAGCGACCAGCACCAGTGTGGTGATGTATGCCGCGGCACGAAACACGCCAAGCATGATCTTGTTGGACAGGTCCTTGTTGATGCGGCCCTTCTTGCCGTGGGAAAGGGCACGCTTGATGCGCTCGCGCGACGAGGTCGTATCGACCGTCGTGTCAACGGAATCGGACATAGCCTACCCCCTCTTTTTCTTGGAAATCAGACGGACGATGCCCACCAGCGTGGCGGAGATGATAAACAGGACCACGCCCATACCGAACAGCGCCGAGCGGTGCAGACCCGAGGAATAGCTCATGTCGAGCGCGATCTGGCTCGTGAGCGTCGAGATGGGGCTCGCGATGCTGTCGGGAATAACCGGGGCGTTACCCACGACCATGAGCACGGCCATGGTCTCGCCGATGGCGCGACCCATACCCAGCACGATGGCATCCACGATACCCAGCTTGGCGGCAGGTAGCACGACCTTATAGATGGTCTGCCACTTAGTAGCACCCATAGCATACGATGCCTCGCGAATGCCCATGGGAATGGAATTGAGAGCATCGATGGTGAGCGTGGTGATGGTAGGGACGATCATGATGGCAAGCACGAACCACGCCGTCAGCGCACCAAAACCAAGACCACCGGTCAGTTGCGCGATAAACGGACGGATGATGATCATGCCAAAGAAGCCATAGATGATAGAAGGGATGCCGGCCAACAGGTCAACGGCAGGGCTGATGAGCTTGCGCACGCGCTTGCCGGCGATCTCGACCAGGTACACGGCCGTACCCACACCTAGCGGCACGCCCATGGCGAGCGCACCGACGGTCACCAGACCCGAGCCGGCAAGCAGCGACACGATGCCGTAGTGGCCCTCAGAGGGCGCCCACGTAAAGCTGAAGAAGTCCGCCAGGCCGATGTCGGTAAAGACGGGCAGCGCCGAGTACGTGGTAAAGACAAAAATCAGGATGACGGTAACAACCGCCAAGAACGCGCAGGCAAAGAAGATCCACTGCAGCGCCTTCTCCTTGATATAGGTGCTGCGCGAAACGAGCGCCAGCTCGCGCTTCTTGGGCGTCTGAACATTCTGCCCAGTCTGGGAGTTTTCCTGTGCTTCCATGCTACTCACTCCCCTTCTCGTCGTTGGTGACGGGGATAAAGCCCGCCTCGCGAATCTGCTTGTCCATTTTCTCGGACGTCACGTAGTCGATGTAATCCTGCGCCTGCTGCGAAGGCGCACCCTTCACAAAGAAGTAAAGGTCGCGCGAGATGGGATAGCCGCCGCTCGCGACCGTCTTCTCGGACGCCTCAACATGATTGACCGAGACGGCCTTGACCGAGGTCTTGGCGTTGAGGCTATCGACGAAGCCCAGTGAAATGTAGCCGATAGCCCCGCGCGAACGAGATACCACGTCGCGCACCTGGCCCGTGCCCGAAAGAACGGCCGAGCGGCGATCGAACGGGGTGCCGTCCATCACGATGGTGCGGAAGGCCTCGCGCGTGCCGGACGCCTCGTCTCGGTTGATGACCTGGATCTTCAGGTCCTCTCCGCCGACTTCCTTCCAGTTGGTGATCTTACCGGCGTAAATATCGCGGAGCTGCTCGGTCGAGAGGTTATCGACCGGGTTATCGTCGTTCACGATGACCGCGATACCGTCGTGGGCAATGACGATAGGAGTCAGGCCCAGATCCTGTTCGTCGGCATTGAGTCCACGGGAGGAGCTGGCGATATCGGCCGTGCCGGCGCTGACGGCCTCGATGCCAGCGGAAGAACCCAAACCGGAAACGAGCACGTCGATGCCGGTCTCCTCCTTAAAGCCCTCCGCCGCAATCTCGGCGATAGGAAGACAGGTCGTGGAGCCGGCCACGGTAATGGAAGAGGTAGAAGATCCCGAAGAACAGGCGCACAGCGTAAGCGTAAGCACAGCGGCGCTCAGGACCGATACGATCTTTCTCATAGCATCACGCCGATCGCAGCATGGCGCCCACAGGTGCCGTCCTCGTTACGGTAGGAATAAAAGCGGTCGTTCTGACGCACAGTCGAAAGCTGGGTATCCACGATATTATCCGCGTCCACACCGGCATCTACCAGCGCCTCACAAATGGCAGCGGAAAGATCGAGCATGCGAGAGGCACTCGCATCGATGCAAGAGAACTCGACGGCAAAGCGATCCATGAGTTCCTGGGATACCTCATATTCGTCAGCCAAGATATGGGGGCCGATATAGGCGGAAACGTCGCTCGCATCGCAGCCGGCAGCATCGCAAAGCGCCCGGCACGCCTTGGCAGAAATACGTGCAATCGTGCCCTTCCAACCGGAGTGCACCACGGCAAATCCGCCGGGGGCCACCAGCACCACGGGAACGCAGTCGGCAAAGCAGAGCAGCACGGGCACGTCATGGGCCGTACAGACGATGGCATCGCAGCCCTCGGCAATCTGCTCGCGAACGTCCTCAAGGTCATCGGCGCCGTTCGAAGTCACCGTAACGATATGGTCACCATGTACCTGATTGGGCACGAGCAGATTATGCTCGCACTCAGTGGCGCCCATAGCTTCGAGCGCTCGACGACGATTTTCTTGAACAGCAAAGGGGTCATCGCCTACATGCGAGCCCAGGTTGAGCGAGGAGTACGCATCTTCAGAAACGCCACCGGTGCGCTCGGTAAAGGCAAAGCGGACATCGGATGTCGCGCCCTCCACCAACGTAACTCCATCATGGTCGACACGCGAAACGTTGTCCGCACGTGCTGCCATACTAAAGCCTCCTAATAACACAAGTACCGCGGCGTCGCCGCGCAGTCCGCGTTTATACGGCTGTCATACTTCCTTAAAAGGATACCCGCAGCGGTAGGGACCAAACGTAAAGGGAACGTAAGGAGATTGGAGGCTTTCGTTTACAAACGAGAAACAAAACGGGGTGCATCCAAATGGACACACCCCGTGCAGGTCGTTGAGAAAAACGAACTAGAAGCTACCGCGCTTCAGGAAGTCGGGAAGCTCGAACTGGTCGTTGCCAAAGTTGGGCAGCTCGGTACCACCGACGTTGCGGGTCGGAGCGGCCTGAGCCGGGCTGGCAGCCGGAGCGGTGCGCTGCGGCTCAGCGGAGGCAGCCGCCTTGCTCTGAGACTGCTGGGCAGCAAAGAGCTCGTCCTGACGGTTGACGTTGGAATCGGAGAAGCCCGTAGCGATGACGGTGATACGCACCTGATCGCCCAGGGACTCGTCGACAACGGTACCGAAGATGATGTTCGCCTCGGGGTCGACGGCGTTGGCGACAACGTCGGCGGCGTCGCTGATCTCCTGGATGCCCAGGTCCTTGGAACCAGCGATGGAGAGCAGCACGCGCGTGGCACCATCGATGGAGCTCTCGAGCAGCGGGCTGGAGATGGCCTGCTGGGCAGCGTCGACGGCACGAGTATCCCCAGAAGAGGTACCGATACCCATCATGGCGGTACCGGCCTGCTTCATGATGGTCTTAACATCGGCGAAGTCCAGGTTGATGATACCGGGGACGGTGATGAGGTCGGTAATGCCCTGGGTGCCCTGGGAAAGGACGCCATCGGCAATCGCGAAGGCCTCGAGCATGGTGGTCTTCTTCTCGGCGATGTCGAGCAGCTTATCGTTAGGGATGACGATCATGGTGTCGACGCAATCGGAGAGGGTCTTGATGCCCTCCTCGGCGCTCTTCTTGCGCTTGCGGCCCTCGAAGGTGAAGGGCTTGGTCACGACGGCGACGGTCAGTGCGCCGACCTCGTTCATCGCGATATCGGCAACGATGGGAGCAGCGCCGGTACCGGTGCCACCGCCCTCACCGCAGGTGATAAACACCATGTCGGCGCCAGCGAGCGCCTCGGCAATGTCGTCGCGGGACTCATCGGCAGCCTTGCGGCCAACCTCGGGGTTGGCGCCGGCGCCCAGGCCGCGGGTAAGGTCGGTGCCGATGTGCACCTTGATATCGGCATCAGAGATCGCGAGCGCCTGAGCATCGGTGTTGATGGCAACAAACTCGACGCCGCGGATGCCCTCTTCGATCATTCGATTGACCGCGTTGGTACCGCCGCCGCCGACGCCGACCACCTTAATGACGGCAAGGTAGTTGTTGATCTCTGTCTCGTGCATGTCGGTCCTCCGAACAAAGGTTATAGCCATAGCATGGGTCGACCCCTGCGCACATTAACCTTCAGGTTGAAAGTAAATGCAAAGGTAAACCGTATTATGTTTGCACATTATGAACGTATCAGTCAAATAATTGACCGTGAAAACCAAACAAACCAGATAAACGGCGTGGTATGGCCCCTCAACAAAGCATCAACCAGCGCTACGAGGTCGGAGCATTCCTAAATGTGTAGTTGCCCGGAGAGCGCACATTGATATACGTTACGCCCTCTACCTGCGAAAGCAACTTAGTGACTACGCGTTCTTTCTTGGCGATATCGTCCGAATCGCCCAGCGACACCTCAATGCCGTTATTGAGGTTTGCCGAGATGGCTTCGACCGAAGGCGTGGAAATATCCTTGACTTGTCCCAAGAACTCGCTCGAAAAACCACGCACATAATCCAAGCCGGCCTTAACGGCTTTGGAGTTCACCGCCTGGCCGGAAACCGGAGCGACATCCGCCGAGACATCAGTCAACAACACCGCGCCATAATGCTTGGCGAGCGCCAGCGCGGCATCGATTCCGGTCAAGGTATTTGAGCCCTGCCCTGTCGTGATGACGTTGCCCTGGTCGTCCACTTCGACCGACGTCGACAGCGGGGCAATCCAGGTGTCATCGTCTCCGATAGCCCAGGCAAGGTCATCGGAGCTGATATACGCAATGGCGATAACTTTACGCTCCGTCGGCGTGATGATAAGCGTATGGGGAAACTGGCGCTGGACATCCACGCCCGAGACCCACGGGTTCTGCTTGAGATCCTCGGTAATCTGGTCGGGATCGACGTTAAAAAGCGACGTTCCCTCGGGCAAGTCGATCAGCTGGATAGCATCGTGCTTCGTCACATGCTCGCTGCCTTGAATCTGAATATCAGTGGCGGTAAACAATCCAGAGTTGATCACCACGATGGCAACGACGACGAGCACGGCCAAGACGGCCAGAACGCCGCCCACGATTTTGCCTTTGCCTGTAACGACAGAAGCGGCGTCTGATGTTTTATTTGCCATCGCTCCAAGTGAAGATAACGGGTTGAAACCTTTTTTACTCGAAGGCTTCTTGGCGGTAGCCGGCACCGATGTCAGCGAGCGCGGTTTCGATGCGCCCAGCGTGCGACCTGGACGCGCCACTTTAGTTCCCGTCGAGGGCTTGGGAGCTGCCATGGGACGGGCAGGCTTGGCGCCCATAACAGGCTTTGACGTCACCGAGGGACGCGAGGACTTTTTTGCGGCCGGACGATTACCGAGCTGCGAGCCGACGACCGGACGACCGATCTGTCGAGCATGCCCGACAGACTTAGAGTGCGCGACGGTATTGCGTTGAGGTTTGGCAGGCGCGCCGGAACGCCCTCCGGCGCGGCGGAAGGTGGGTTTCGATGCTCTAGAAGCCGAGGAATTTAACTTCCGGTCTGAGCTCGATGCCATACGCCTCCCTCACCTTTCCGTGCACATGTCTGATAACCGCGGCAACGTCATCGGCCGAGGCAGTTCCGTTATTAACGATAAAATTAGCGTGAACGGGCGAAACTTCCGCGCCGCCAATCGAAAAACCCTTTAATCCACAATCCTCGATAAGCTTGCCCACACTCGCATCGGGCGGATTGCGAAAGACCGACCCGCAGGATGCGCGACCCATGGGCTGCGTACGCTTGCGCCTCGTAAGGTACCGCTCCATGCGCTCGCGAATGTCGGCCTTGGGCGCCGGTTTAAGCTTGAGCACGCACTCGAGGATGATCTCATTGCGCGGAAGGCTACATTCGCGGTAGCCCCAAGTGATCTCGGACCCCGCATAATGCTTGATACCGGATGCCGGGTCAAACGTTACGACATCCTCAACCAGCGAGCCAATCCACTCGGTCCGTGTGCCGGCATTCATAGATATCGCACCGCCGACCGAACCAGGGATGCCAACGGCAAACTCAAGGCCCGAGAGGCTACGCGACAGGGCATCGTTGACCAGGCGCGCAAACATCACGCCCGCACCGACCGTCAGCGTACAACCGTCATCGGCAACAACCGTGCGCTGAAACTCACGTCCGAGCGAAATGACGGCACCGCGATAACCGCCATCGGCAACCAGCAGATTGGAGCCCTTGCCGATGATGACCCACGGCACCTGCTCGCGATCGAGCACCGCCACGGCGCGGCGGAGGGCATGATAGCTATGGCACGTCACAAAGAGGTCGGCCTTGCCGCCGATACGATAGCTCGTATGACGCGCAAGGCGCTCGTCCTCGATCACATCCGTGTCGATCATGCCCGAGAGCGCCATGACGGCGTTAAACAGACCCATTAGACTTAAGCGTCTTTCTTGGCAGTCAGATACTCAATGAACTCGGGACCGACGGTCGTAACGTCGCCGGCACCCATGGTGAGCAGCAGGTCGCCCTCGCCCACCATCTGCTCGAGCTCCTGATTGAGCTCAAGACGGCTGGAGCAGTACACGACCTCCTTGCCAGGATGCTTGGCGCGCACGGTATCGGCGAGCATCTTAGAGGTGACACCCGGAATGGGCATTTCGCCAGCCGAGAACACATCAATCAGCAGCAGTTTATCGGCATTGGCAAATGCATCGGCAAAGTCGTCGCACAGGGCCTGCAGGCGCGAATAGCGGTGCGGCTGGAACACGACGTCGACGTGCTTGTAGCCCAGCGACGAAGCGGCAGCAAGCGTCGCCTTGATCTCGGTGGGGTGATGGCCGTAATCATCGACCACGGTGATGCCATCGATATCGCCCACGTGGGTAAAGCGACGGCGGACGCCCTCAAAGCTCGAGAGCGCCTTGGCGGCGGCGTCGATGTCAAGGCCCAGGACATGGGCGACGGTGAGCACAGCCGTAGCGTTGAGCATGTTGTGGCGACCGGGGTTGCTCTTGATCTCCACAGCGTGCTCAGTGCCGTCCTCAAAGCGAACGATAAAGTCACTCTGGATGCCCTTGACATCCGGGTGCACGCAGACGATGTCGTTGCTCTCGGCAAAGCCGTAGGAAAGCACGTGACGGCCCGTCGACTTGGCGAGCTCGACCAGATGCGGGTCCTCGCCGCAGACGATGACGGTGCCGTCCTCGCCCACCAGGCTCATGAATTTGGCGAAAGTTGCCTCGATCTCCTCGATACCCGAGTAGTGATCGAGGTGGTCGGCCTCGACGTTGGTCACAATGACTACGTTGGGGTTCAGGAACAGGAAGGAGCTGTCGGACTCGTCGGCCTCGGCGACAAAGTAGTCGCCCGAGCCGTTCTTGCCGTTCGTGTCATAGCCCTCGACGATGCCACCGATCAAGAAGCTCGGATCCAGACCCATGCGGTCGAGCATGGTGGCGCACATCGAAGACGTGGTGGTCTTGCCATGCGTGCCGGCAACAGCGACGGTGGTGTACCCGTGGCCCAATGCAGAGAGCATCTTGGCACGGGGCCACACAGGAATGCCCAGCTCGCGAGCGCGCACGAGCTCAGGGTTGGACTCCGGAATAGCGGTGGAGACAACAACCACGTCGGGCTTGACCTCGTCGATCGTGGCGGCCTCATGGCCCACATGCACCTTCACACCAGCGCGGGTAAGCTGGCGGATATAACGTGACGTCTTAAGGTCGGAGCCGGTAACGGCATAACCGCGCTCGTGCAGAACGAGGGCGATGCCGCTCATGCCGGCGCCGCCGATACCGATAAAGTGGGCGCTCTTAAACTCGGGCGCGGAGGTTGCAGTCTGGGAATCAGCCATGTGCTCGTGTACTCCTTGCGTAAACACTGCCTGTAACCCGTTAACTGTACCGCACCTACCGCATCAGCGCGAGGGCGACCGACGATATCCCGTCTAACTAACGCAAACCCTCTACCGCATCCGCCAGAAGAGCGGCGGCCCTATCCTGAGCCAGACCACGTGCCGCCTGACGCATGGCGTCGCGCGCCGCCGCGTCATCGACCAAGTGCAGCAGCTCATCGGCAAAGGCAGAACCGTCGATATCGGCATCGGCGCAGAGCACACCGGCCCCGGCGTCGACCAGATAACGGGCATTGGTGGTTTGGTGGTCGGCCGTCGCATGCGGATACGGCACGAGCACCGAGGGCACGGCGAGCGCAGCGATCTCGGCCACGCTCGATGCGCCCGAACGCGAGAGCACCAAATCGGCAGCAGCCAGCATATCGCCCATGTTGTCGATGTAAGGCTGGACGCGATAACGCTTCGCCTCCTCGGGCGTCAGCGCCAAAGCGCGCTCGGTCTCCTCAAAGCCGTCGGCACCCGTCGAATGCAACACATAGAGGCTCTTGCGCGAAAGCAGCTCGTTTTTGAGCGAAGCCACGCGCTCGTTGAGGTGCTGAGCGCCAAGTGAACCGCCAAAGACGAGCAGCAGCGTAGCGTCCTCGGGAACGCCAAGTGCCTTGCGGCCGCGAGCGCGATCGCCCTCGATCACCGAGCGACGTACGGGGTTGCCGGTCATGAGCACGTGGCCAGGGTTACCTTCGCGCTCAAAGACCGCGCGCGCTGCCGGCACCGAGATGCACACGCGGGCAGCGTGGGAGTTCATCATCTTGTTGGCCAGGCCCGGAACAGAGTTCTGTTCATGCAGCAGATACGGAACGCCCGCGCTCTTGCACCACCCCAGCAGCGGAACCTCGACATAGGCACCAAAACCGATGGCGGCATCGGGCTTGCCGACCTTTGAGAAATGACTGGCGAGCGCACGCTTGGCCTTGTTGACACGCCACAGCGAGGTCAGCGCCGTCCAAGGACGGGAGCGGTCGAAGCCCGTGACCGTAATGGGCACAAAATCAAACCCGGCCTCGGGGACCAGACGACCCTCGAGCTTGCGCGACTGGCCCACGAACACAACGTGGTGGCCACGGTCACGCAGCTCTTCGGCCAAGGCAAGCGCGGGGTTGATGTGCCCTGCCGTACCGCCGGCTGCAATAGCAACGGTCATCTTATCGGTCATGGTAGTCCCTTCGTACACGCGGTCCCTGGTCGTCGGTGCGCAAACGCGCCGACGGGTCCGAGTTCAAATCGATTCGATTATATCCGCCGCCCGCGTTGCGAGGGCTGGGGCGCTGCGGACGACCTTGCGGCGCCGTTCGCGGACGTGGACGGGCTGCCGGCTCGGTCGCAGAGCCATCCAGAACGGTAAAGCCGTTACGCGAAGATCGCTCGCCGCGCACGTGGGGCACGCCGGCGGTACTCTCATCCATAACGGCAAAGCTCTCGCGGCGACGGTCGTACTCATCGCGACGGGCGCTCTCATACGAAACGCGCAGGATCAGACCGGCGAGCATAAGCGACACAATAATCGAAGAGCCGCCGTAGCTAATAAACGGCAACGGTTTGCCCGTCATGGGAAATACGTTGAGGATGCCCAGCGCGTTAATCAAAAACTGCACCGCGAGAATAACTGCGGAGCCAGACGCCATGAGCGCGCCCCGACGATCGGTCGCCTGCTCGGCAATGCGAAACGCCGAGTAGATCAGCATCGCAAACACCAAGAAGAACAGCACAGTTCCGACAAAACCGACTTCCTCGCCAATGATGGCCAGGATGTAGTCGTTGTGCGCCTCGGGCAGATACGAGTACTTCATGGTTGAGTTGCCGATGCCACGGCCGAACAGACCGCCCGAGGCAAACGCCATGATGGCAAGCGTGGCCTGATAGCCGTCACCATATTCGTCGGCCCAAGGGTTCAAGGCAACCTGAATACGCACCATACGGTATGGCTCTGCGACAAGCGCAATCACGATCACGAGAATGCCGAAGATTAGCACGCCGATGATAAATCTGGGGTCGAGACCCGCAAACAACGCCATGCACATGAGGGTCAACAGGATGATCAGGACAGTACCGAAATCGGGCTGGATAAAGATCAGAAAGAGCGAAATGCCCAGGTAGATGCCCATCTTGCGAAGGAATTCGTTGATGTTGCCACCGGGCGAAAAGAAGCGGTCGAGCATGATGGCCAAATACGCAATGGCAAATGGCTTTAAAAACTCGGAAGGCTGGAACTGAATGCCGGCGATGTTGAGCCAGCGCGTGGCGCCACGGCTGCCGCTGCCCACCAAGAACACCAGCAGAAGCAAGAACATCATGCCGATAAGGAAGATCCTAAGCACATCCTCCCCAAACCAGCTGTCCGGCAAAACGCGCACGATGGCAATCAGCGCCAGAACACCAACCACGGCAAACGCGGCCTGTCGACCCAGGAAAAACGTCGCCGAGCCATTCTCGTGCAGCGCCTCGACCGAAGACGCCGAGTACACCATCAGCAGGCCAAAACACACCAAGATAAACAGACAGGCCATGAATATCAGACGGGGGCGCATGATGCGGGCGGGAACGCCGGCAATATAGCGTTCGCTAAACGACTGCCCGCCGCGTCCGGAACGCGGTGTGCTACGCCGCGAGGAAGCACGGTCCGAGTCGGGCCTCCTCATACCTTGTCGGGGGCTCTCCTCTCTCACCGGCAACCCCTATTCCATTTGAGATTTCGCTGCAGCGGCAAGCTGGGCCACATAGTCCTTAAACACGCGGCCGCGCTCCTCATAGCCCGAGAACTCATCGAACGAAGAGCAGGCAGGAGAAAGTAAGATCACGTCGCCACGGCTCGACAGCGAACGGGCAACGTCCACGGCATCGCGTAGGTCATCCGCCTGGGCGATATCCACATCGCCATCGACATCGGCCTCGTCCATAGCGGCGGTGAAGCGTTCGCGCGCATCGCCAAAGCAGACGACCGAGCGTACGTTATCCATAACAACGCGCGCGAAGTCCGTGAGCGGCGTGCCCTTATCGTGGCCGCCGAGCAGCAAAATCACGTCGTCATCGGGAAACGCCGTCAGTGCCTTCTCGACCGCGTCGGTGTTGGTCGCCTTGGAATCGTTGACGTAGCGCACTCCGTCAATCTCGCCGCACGGCTCCACGCGGTGCTCGAGCGGCTGGAACGAGGCCAGACCGCGGCGGACACCATCGACATCGGCACCGACTGCCAGGGCAACCGTGGCAGCGCACAGGGCATTGATAACATTGTGATGGCCCGAGATCTTGAGTTCGGATGTAGCGATGAGCGGGGTCTCGACGCCCTTCAGGCGCACGATCATCTTGCCATCGCGCACAAAGGCGACATCCTCACCCTTTGGCTCGTCAAAGGCAACCTTGCAGATGCGACGACCCGGCGTGTAGATGTACTCATCGAACTCGTGAATGCCGGCGTCTTCGACATCGACAACCACCAGATCGTCATCGACCATATTGTCAAACAGTTTGATCTTGGCAAGCGCATAGTTCTTATGGCTCTTATGCCAGCCCAAGTGGTCGGGAGTGATGTTGAGCAGCACTGCCACACGAGGGTGGAGCTCGGTGGTCGTAGCAATCTGATAGCTCGAGAGCTCAGCCACAAACCACTCGTTGTGGGCTCGGCCGTCAATCTCGTTGACCGGCGGCTCGCCGATGTTGCCGACAGCTACGCTGGCCTCGCCGGCAGCCTTGAGCAGATAATCAGTCAGCGACGTGGTAGTCGTCTTGCCGTTGGTGCCCGTGATGGCAATCCAGTTATCGGGCGACAGGCGATAGGCAAACTCTGGCTCACCCATAATCTGGGCGGCATGCTCGCGCCCGGCCTTAAAGAAGCCCGAGAACTCCGAGATGCCCGGGCACGTCACGCATACGTCATAGGCGCCCTCGACCTGTTCGGTCCCATAGACAAACGACGCACCAGCAGCCTCGAGCGCACGCGTGGCGTCATTGGGCTCAGAGGTGCCGCCGCCATACACGGTAACGGCGCTTACGCGCTCGGGATGTGCCAGCGCCCAGCGGGCGACATCGAGACCGGATTTGCCCTGACCCAAAACGAGCAGGCTAAAGACATCAGCAAGAGGCATGAAAGACCACTATCCCAACTGGAAGAACAGAGCAAGGCCAACGGCACCAAATGCCGCAGCGATAATCCAAAAACGGATGACGACCTTGGTCTCGGCCCAGCCCTTCTTTTCGAAATGATGATGGATGGGCGCCATAAGGAAGACGCGCTTGTGCGTAAAGTGGAAGTAGACAACCTGGATCATGACCGACAGGGTCTCAACGATAAATAGGCCGCCGATGATGAGGGAGACGACCTCGGTGTTGGTCATGATGGACGTGCAGGCAAACGCGGCGCCCAGGGCAAGCGAGCCGGTATCGCCCATAAAGATGCTCGCCGGATAGCAGTTGAACCACAGAAAGCCCAAGCAGGCACCGGCACACGCGGTGCAGAAGATGGACAGGTTCACGTCTCCATGCAAAAACGCCATGGCAGCCATGGCGAGCATGGCGATCATGGAGGTGCCGCCAGCAAGACCGTCAAGGCCATCGGTCAGGTTCACGGCATTGGAAAGACCAGCGATCATCAGCCAGCAAAATACGATGTAGAGCCACGGGAACGAAAGGCCGCAGATGGTGGTCGAAAGCACGCCAAGGTCGATCGTCAGGCCGCCGGGAAAACGAATCTCGGGGGCGACGCCGCACCAGTTGACGGCAAGTACCGTAAAGGTGACACAGATAATGGTTAGGCCGATCATCTTGGCATGAGGCGTCAGACCGAGCGAGCGCCCATGTGTAACGGAGGTCAGGTCGTCGATCAGGCCCAGCACGCCGGTCGCCAGCGTGGCGAGCAGCACGAGTACGAGCTCGGTGGTGAGCTTGCCCATCAGCAGGCAGGTCAGCGAGATCGCGACGAGGATGACAACGCCACCCATGGTGGGCGTTCCCTGCTTAACCAAATGACGCTTGGGGCCGTCGGCACGAACCTGCTGGCCGATACCCTCGACCTTGAGTAGTTTGATCCACCACGGCATGAGCAGCAGCGCAATGGCAGCGGCGATGCCAAGCCCCAAAAAAGCCTGATACGTTGGATACGAGGGATTGCCGAACATGGGCTAGCACACACCTTCCACAAAGCGGTCGAGCTCAACAAAGCGGGAACCCTTGACCAGCACAACATCATGTTTTTCAAGCGCGCCGCCCATGCGGTCGAGCACCTGCTGATAATCGGAGAACACCTGGATGCGGTCCTCGTCCATGCCCATCATGCGCGCGGCATCGGCCATAAGCTGGGCCAGCTCACCACCCACGCACGCCAGCATGTCGAGCTTCTTGGCGGCAGCATAGGCGCCCACGAGTTCATGCATGCGAGGAGCCTCATCGCCCATCTCGCCCATCTCGCCCAAGATCGCCATGCGAGACCCCGTGCAGGAAAGCGAACACAGTAGATCGAGGCCAGCAGCCATAGATTCGGCGCTGGCGTTATAGGAATCGTCAATGACGCGGGCACCGCTCTTGGCGCGTTTGATCTCCTGGCGGTGACCGGTGATCGTGAGGCCTCTAAAGGCAGCATCGATCTGCTCGGGCGTCACGCCCAGGCGATAGGCAACCGCGGCGGCCTTAACGGCATTTGGGACGGACTGCACGCCGGGGATGGCAAGCATGGTATCGATTGTCTCGCCCTGACCAAAATCGAGAGTAAAGACCGGACGGCCCTCGTCATCAACTCGAACGTCGCGGGCACGGACCTCATCATCGTCCGAGACGCCGGCCAGCATCACGTCGATACCAACAGGCTGGGCGAACGTATCGCGAATGAACGGCGTAAAGTCGTCCTCGCCGCCCAAAACCAGCAGCGGCAAGAAGTCGCCAGCGGCGCACATACCCTGGACAATCTCGGCCTTAGCGCGGGCGATGTTCTCGCGGCTACCCAAAATGCCGATATGAGAGGTACCAATCTTGCTCACGATGGCAAGGTTGGGATTGGCGGACTGGGACAGGCGCTCGATCTCGTGGAAATGGTTCATGCCCATCTCGAGCACCAGGACCTCGGTATCGGCCGGAGCGGAAAGCACCGTGAGCGGCATGCCGATCAGGTTATTGAAATTGCCCTTGGTGGCCCAGACACGATAGCGCTTGGCGAGCACAGCGGCGAGCACGTCCTTGGTCGTCGTCTTGCCGATGGAACCGGTAATACCAACGACCAGGCAGCCAAGCTCCAGACGGTACGTGTGCGCCAAACGCAGCAGAAACTCCTCGGGATCATCGGTCAGCAAGATGGCACAGCCCTTGTCCTGCGCCAGCGAGACCAGCTCGGCCTCGGGCTCACGCGTCATCACGACGGCGCCGGCACCCGACTGGACGGCACGGGAAGCAAAATCATTGCCGTCGACGTTTTCACCGGGAAAGGCGACGAAAATCGTCCCTTCCTCGACCTGGCGCGAGTCGATAACGCACCCGCGGCATACCCGATCGACTTCTCCCGTCACGGTTCGGGCCCCTGTTGCGGCCGCGAGGTTGTTGACGGCGATCTCTATCATTGCAGCTCCCCTGTAAACCTAAATAATGCTATCGGCGTATTGTATCCCAGCGCCGCGCATGCGTGGTGCAGGGCATGTGAACACCCCTCATATGGGACAACAAACCACGCCCCAAAGATTGTAACCCCCTACTTCGTGTGCGGGATACCCAGCACGTCGAGCGCGTTGGCCATAATGGACTGGAACGGTACCGCAGCGGCATCTGAGCCGCTCGGCGTTCCGTCGAGCGTGATATAGCACAGCACCTTGGGCGATTGTGCCGGTGCAAAGCCCATAAAAGACGACATGTAGTTCTCCTTGAGGTAGCCGCCGTTCTCGTCGGCACGTTCGGCCGTACCGGTCTTACCCGCCACGTCATAGCCGTCAACCGCGCCGCCAACGCCCGTTCCCTCCGACACGACCGTCTGCATGCACGATGTCACCTGGGATGCGGCGTCCTCCGAAATCGCGCGCTCGCCTTCGCCCCAGTCCTTCTCGTCGCCTTTGCTGGACTTATAGAAGTGCGGGGTCATCATCACGCCGCCGTTGGCGATGCCGCCCACGGCACGTGCGATCTCAATCGGCGAGACAGACAGCGCCTGTCCAAAGCTCATCGATCCCAGCGTGGCACCGTCATACTGGTCACGCTCCTTGACGATGCCCAGGCTCTCGCCCGGAAAATCGACACCAGAGCTGTGACCGATGCCCCACTTGTCCACATAGGCGGCAAAGTCGTCGGCACCGATCTTGCGCCCCACCAGGACAAATCCCACGTTGGACGAACGGCGCATCATCTCGCGCACATCCATGGTCATGGCGTAGTCGCGCTTGTCGGCATCGGTGACGGTATCGTCACCCACCTTGATGCTCGCCGGCACCTCAAACGACGTACTCGACCGCACGACACCCAAGTCGAAGCCGGCGCCCGCCACGAGCGTCTTAAAGACCGAGCCGGGCTCGTAGGCGTCGGTGACCAGGCGCAGGTTCATATCCTCGGTCTTGGCGTTTTCCAAATTGGTCTGGTCGTAGGTCGGATACGAGCAGGCTGCCAAGATCTCGCCTGTCGTAGGATCGGTGACCAGCGCCGAGCCGTTCTTGGCCTTTGTCTTCTCGACAGCCTCTGCCAGGGCATCCTCGGCCGCACGCTGGATATTGACGTCGAGCGTCGTCACGATGTCAACGCCGTCGACCGCAGCCACCTTTTTATAGGCACCGCCCGCGATATAGCTGCCGTCCCTCGCGCGCTCGCGTACGAGAGAACCGTTCGTGCCGGTCAGAAGCTTGTTGTATTGCTTTTCGAGACCCGTCAAGCCGTCGTTGTCTACATTCACTACACCCAGCACCTGCGATGCCAGATTGCCGTATGGATATACGCGCTTCATGGCCTGCTCAAAAAGCACGCCGGGCAGGTTCTTCTTCTCCAGCGCCGCAGCGTCGTCTTCGTCCACCTGGCGCTTGATATACACCCAGGTTCCATCGGACTCAACGAGCTTGCGGCAGGTCTTTTTATCGATTCCAGTTGCCTTGACCAGCGCCGACACCGTCTTGTCAACATCCTCGACAAGCTGGGGGTTCACGGCGATGTTGCGACATTCGACCGACGACGCCAGCACGTTACCGTTGCGGTCGTAGATGGTGCCACGCTTGGCATAGAGGGTCTGCGCAAGCAGGCGGCGCGCATCGGCACGCTCGCGCAGTTTATCGGCTTCGACAATTTGATAGTCGGCAAGGCGAAAGACGCCCAAGCCCAAGCCAAGCCCAATGAAGCCCATGACGGCTTTGCGGCGAGGCAGAGGCGTGCCTGTGAGCCATTCGGTCGACGAACTCTTGCGCGACCTGGTGTTATGCACTTGAGGGCCGCCCGAGCCGCGAAGTCGCGACGCCGGGTCGTTGCCACGGGACTGCCCGGCGTTGTAAGATTGCCGACCCGTTCCTTGATAACCAGAACGTCCCCGCGACGAGGGACGTCCAGAACCGCGGCCCCCATCGGAACCGCGGCGATAGTCATTTGTCATACTCAGCTACCGTCTTGCTACTGAGCGGTCGCGGTCGCGTTGGCGCCCGCGGCTGCATCCTGCGAAAAGTCAAGTGTAACGCTCTCGCTGGGCTCCACCATGCCATAAGCGCCCGCAAGGTCGCGAATGCGCGTGTCGGCGCCATAGACCGAATGCATGACCTCCAGGTCGGAGCTCTCATCGGTCGCCTTTTCGAGCGTGTTGGTAAGCTCGGCGTTGCTGTTGAGCACCTGGGCCGTAACGCCGGCGAGCGCCACGCGGGCGACGCCGATCGTCATGAAGATAGCCGCAATGATGCAAAACGTTTTAAGAACGCTCATGAAAACCGGGCTTACCGCCTGGTTTGCCTGACGGCCCGCGCCCGTGTAGACATCAAAGCGCGGCGTGCGCTGCTCACGGGGAGCAACGGGGGCCTGCGGCGTCTCACGATAGGCGGGCATGGCGTTCATATCATAGGCGAGTGCTGCGCTTGAAGTGTTGTAGCCCATGATATGCCGCCTCCCATCCCGAGTACGTTGGTAGTATGTTTAAGCTTCGTTTATGGTGCGAGCGGGAGGTCCAATATCGCGCGGTCGCGCCTACATACGCTGCGCCACGCGGATTTTGGCTGATCTCGCCCGAGGGTTGCGCTCAACCTCATCAGGCTGGGCAACCAAGGGTTTGCGAGTGATGACCTTGAGTATCGGCACGTTGCCGCACACGCACACCGGAATCTCCGGCGGACACGTGCACCCCTGGCTCATCTCCTTAAAGTGATTCTTTACGATACGGTCCTCGAGCGAGTGATACGAGATGACGCAGATACGTCCGCCCGGGTTGAGCCACCTGGTGGCGGCATCAAGCCCTCGTTCGAGCACATCGAGCTCGTGATTGACCTCGATGCGAATGGCCTGGAAACTTTTCTTGGCCGGGTGTCCGCCATGCCGACGAGCGGCAGCCGGGATACCCGCCTTGATGATCTCGACAAATTGGCCGGTGGTTTCGATCGGTTCTTGCTCGCGGCGGCGCACGATCTCGCGCGCGATCTGCGAGGCGAACTTCTCTTCGCCGTAGACGCGTAGAATCCGGGCGAGGTCGTGTTCGTTATAGGTGTTGATGACCTCAGCTGCGTTTAAGGTGTTATTACCCGGATCCATCCGCATGTCCAATGGGGCGTCCTCGTTATACGAAAAGCCCCTGCCAGGGATATCGAGTTGCGGTGACGAAACGCCCAAATCGAACAGGAAGCCATCGACCCCGGGCACCTCGGCCGAGCAAAGCAGCTCGTCCAAGTCGCCGAAGTTGCCCTTCAGCAGCTGGTGCGGAACGCCGGGAACCTCGCGGTCCAGACGGGCGCCAGCGGCCTCGAGGGCCATGTCGTCCTGATCGACGCCGAGCAAAAGGCCCGTCTCCCCCACCTGCGCGGCCATCTTTACCGAATGGCCGGCACCGCCAAGGGTGCAATCGCAGACAACGGAGCCTCTCTTTAGCCGCAGCGACTCAAGCACTTCGCCGAGCATGACAGGTTCATGCCGATATTCTTGTGTCAAGATCCCACGCTCCATCCGTTACCCGTGCCTTGCCCTTACGAGAAGAAGAGGTCCAGCAGGGCCTCATCGTCATCGTCCTCATCGGCCGCGGCGCGATCCCAAACCTCAAGGTGGTCGTAGTTGCCCACAACCGTGACCTCGCGGTCGAGGTTCGCCTGCTTGCGGAGAGACTCGGAAAGACCGATACGACCGGCGCTATCCACGTCCATCGACGTAGTGCGCTTGTTGATCGCCCTCATGAGCTTCTGGTCGTTAATGTCACGCGGGTTAAAACCCTCGTGGCCCTCACGACCCGCGAAGAGTCCTTCGACCCACTTGTCGAAGGCCTCGGCAGAGAACACGTACAGAGCATCGACATCCAGGGCTTTGAACACGCGAACGTGCTCTCCAAGCTCCTCGCGAAGGGGTGCAGGCAGGGACAGACGACCTTTTGCATCGAGATTGCGCTCGTATGCACCAGTCATTCCCATGTGCGCCCTCCCCTCGGTTACTCAGATGGCACGTACGCGGGGAACCACCCCGCCTGTCGACGTCATTAATAATATGGGGAACCGCCCCATTTTTCAACACCTTTCCCCACCCCTTCCCCCACCCCGCCCCACCACTCCACCCACCATATATTGCAAAACACCCCCAATCATATGTTCGAAAACACAATATGTTGTGTTTGCAGCAACGGCGGGATGCCACCTGTGGCACCCCGCCTTTCAACCTCAACCTTCAAGTTGACCTTGAGGCGATTTTTGCGTCCCTTTACATGGCGTTCACATCGCCCCCAAATTCCCCCACCCAAGGCACGTGCGGCCCACCACCGCGACGACAAGTGGCGAAAAATGGAACGGGCCCCAGATTGCCCATGCGAGCGCAAAAGCACGCAGCGGCAATCTGGGGCCCGTCCCCAAATACCTATAGATATGCAGGCCAGCGATGTGTTAACGATGTGCCAGCGGGTGCGCCGCCAGATAGACCTCGGTCAGTTGCGTACGATCGACATGCGTGTAGACCTGCGTGGTCGATATATCGGCATGTCCCAAGATCTCCTGTAGCACACGGAGGTCTGCGCCGCCCGCAAGCATATGGGTGGCAAAGGAGTGGCGCAGCGTATGGGGATGGAGTCCCACCAGCCCTACCTGGCGCCCGTAGCGCTCACAGATGGCATGGATGCCCTGGCGCGACAGACGGCGGCCGTTCTTATTTAAAAAGACCGCCGGGGTCTCGGTTCCGTGGGCATGGGCCGCCAAGCGAGAACGCCCCTCAGTTACATAGAGCGTCAGAGCTCGCGCCGCGCTTCCCACCAGCGGGGACAGGCGTTCCTTTGAGCCCTTACCGCGAACGAGCACAAAGCCATCGTCGGTATGGATATCGCCCACATCGAGCCCCACCAACTCGCTCACACGCAAGCCGCATCCGTAGAGCACTTCCAAGATGGCATGGTCGCGCAAGCCCATCTCGCCCTCGGGGAAGTCTTGATCGAGCAGCGCCGAGACATCCTCCACCGATAGATACTCCGGCAAACGCTCAGCCTTTTTAGGCAGACGCAACGCCGCCGTTGGATTTTGGGCCACAATCCCATCGCGCACCAAAAAGGCATGCAGGCCCTTCACGGCAGCAAGCGCACGCTCCACCGAGGCATCGGAATAGCCCCCATCGCGACGGTCGGCGACAAAGCCCTCCACGACCTGACGAGTCACCTCATCAAAAGACATGATGCCCGCCCGCTCCAGATAGGCGCAGTACGTCGTCAGGTCACGACGATAGGCCGCAATCGTGTTGCGCGCCAAACCCCGCTCGACCGCGAGGTAATCGAGATACTCCCCCGCCGCCACGGCGAGCGACGAGGGAGTAGCTTCGGTATGTTCTTTGTTCGCCGGCACCCTTAGTCCGTAGCGAGGTTCATGGGCGTCACCTGCAGGCGATCGACGCCCTCGTGCTGACCGATCGAGGCACGCACGAACTCTCGGAACAGCGGCTGCGGGTTGGTCGGACGGCTCTTGAACTCGGGGTGAGCCTGGGTTGCCACATACCACGGATGCACGTCGCGCGGCAGCTCGACCATCTCGACCAGGCGCTCGTCGGGCGAGAGGCCAGAGATAACCAAGCCGGCGTCCTCGAGCTGGTCGCGGAAGGCGTTGTTAAACTCAAAGCGGTGACGGTGACGCTCGTAGACGAGATCCTCGCCATATGCCTCGCGAGCGAGGGTATCGGCGGCGAGCTTGCACGGATAGGCGCCCAGACGCATGGTGCCGCCCTTCTCGGTCACATCCTCCTGCGAGCTCATCAGATCGATGACGCTAAACGGACCGTCCGGGTCGAACTCGGAGGAGCTGGCGCCGGCAAGGCCGACGACGTTGCGGGCGAACTCGCACACGGCCACCTGCATACCCAGGCAAATGCCCAGATACGGAATCTTGTGCTCGCGGGCAAACTCGGCCGCGAGGATCTTGCCCTCCAGGGCGCGCTTGCCAAAGCCGCCGGGGACCAGGATGCCCGAAGCGTCGCCCAGAACTTCGGAGACATTCTGCTCGTCGAGGCTCTCGCCGTCGACCAGCTGGACGTCCACATGGCGATCGTAGAAGACGCCCGCATGGTGCAGGGCCTCGATAACCGACAGGTACGCATCGGGCAGCTGCGTGTACTTGCCAACGACGGCGATCTTCACCTTGTCGGCGTGATGGTTGGCGTGATTCTGTTTGCGCAGGAACTCGTTCCACTCGCTCATGTCGCGCTCACGCGGGTCCAGACCCAGGCGCTCGCAAATGCGCAGGTCAAAGTCCTGCTCGGCAAGCAGCTGCGGAACATCGTAAATGCTCGCGCAGTCCTCGTTGGTAAAGACGCAATCGGTGTCGACGTCGCAGAAGCTTGCGATCTTTCCGCGGATAGCGTCATCGATATGGTGGTCGGAGCGCAACACGATAATATCGGGCTGGATGCCAAAGCTGCGGAGCTCCTTGACGGAATGCTGCGTGGGCTTGGTCTTGACCTCGTGGGCGGCGGCGATATAGGGAACGAGCGACACGTGGATGTAGCAGACGTTCTCGGGGCCGGCCTCCTTGCGGTACTGACGAATGGCCTCGACAAACGGTTGGGACTCGATGTCGCCGATCGTGCCGCCCAGCTCGGTGATGACTACATCGGAGCCGGTCTGCTCCTCGATGCGGCGGAACTTATCCTTAATGGCATTGGTGACGTGAGGAATCACCTGCACGGTACCGCCCAAAAAGTCGCCGCGACGCTCGCGGGCGATGAGGCTTTTGTAGATGGCACCGGTCGTAAAGTTGGAATCGCGGGTCAGGTTCTCATCAATAAAGCGCTCGTAATGACCCAGGTCCAGGTCGGACTCGTAACCATCCTCGGTTACAAAGACCTCACCATGCTGGAACGGGCTCATGGTACCGGGGTCGACGTTCAGATACGGGTCGGCCTTCTGCATCGTTACTTTGTAGCCACGCGACTTGAGCAGACGGCCCAGCGAGGCCGCGGTGATACCCTTGCCCAGGGACGAAACCACGCCACCGGTTACGAACACATGCTTGGTCATATTGAGTTACCTGCGCTTCCCGTAGAAGTTGTTTATCCACATCTTACGGGTCTTCATTGTAATACTCGCGCCGCGGACCGTCCGCAATTTTTCTCGCGTGCGATTGCATTTCTCAATCTTGAAACAAAACGCCGCCCGGTTTCCCAGGCGGCGTCGCTATGGCAAGGGATACATGCTGCTATCGATCAGCAACCTCGTCCTCAAGCATTTCTTGAACGAGCATGCCGGTACGGACGCCCTCAAGATACCACTCACCACGTTCGGTGAGGCAAATGCCATTTGCAAGCTGACCGCCGTCGTCGCTATAACGCGAGACGACATCAATCATACCTTCGGAATCCAAGCGATCGATTGCGGCGCGGGCACGATACGGCGAAACCCCCACGCGCTCGGCAAGCGTTTTGCGCGAGAAACCATACGGCCCGCCATTATCTTCGGTTTGCTGGTCGATCTCCATCAACACCAGCACCTCGACACGCTTCATATCGTTAACACTCGCACGACCCTTGCCCGCCATAGCAGCCTCCTCAAACCGAGCACGAGCATCTAACGCGCCGTGCGCGACCGACACACCTCACGATGGCAGGTAATATCCATCATGCGGCATCCCGCTAAGGATGAAACAGTTACGGTTATTGTATACCGCTCAAATTGTTTCTAGGCAGGTAAACAGCTATTTTTCGCCGAAATAGACGCTTTATTGATCAAAAAGCCGTACCGGGCGCTAACCCGATACGGCCAAAATGCAATGCAATTACCGCGGTGCTTCAAACTTAGCGATGGAAGAAACCGCGGCGCTCAAACTTGGGCTCGCAGCACACGTTGATACCCAGTTTGCGCAGTACCGTCTCGTCCGTCGGCGAGATAATCACGCTAAAGAAGGCGTCGCAACCGCGCAGCTGCTCCAGGCCCGAAAGGACACGAGCGGCCGTCTCACTCGTGGCCGAGGTGATCGACAGCGCCATAAGCGTCTCGTCGGTGTGGAGGCGCGGGTTTTTGCTGCCCAGGAAATGCGTCTTGAGCTTGCTGATGGGCTCGATCGCCTCATCGCTAATGACCTCGAGCTCAAGGTCGACGCCCGAGACATGCTTGAGGGCGTTCATAATGAGCGAACTTGCGGCACCCAGGCGCGTGGAGGTCTTACCGGTCACCACGGAGCCATCGGGCATGACCATGGCACCCACGGGACCACCCGTCAGCTGCTCCCTGGTGAGGGCCGCCGAGCGCGCCGGTGAGTAGTTCTTATCGATGCCGGCTTTCTTCATAATAATCTTGAGACGGTCGACTTGCTCATCGCCCACGCCGGTACGGCGCACATTTTCGACCGCGGTAAAGTAGCGGCGGACGATCTCCATCTTGGAAGCGTCGCGGCAGGCATCGTCATCGGTGATGGCAAAGCCGACCATATTGACGCCCATGTCCGTAGGGCTCTGGTAGGGGCTCTTGCCCAGGATCTTTTCCATCAGGGCACGGACTACCGGGAAGGCCTCGACGTCGCGGTTGTAGTTGACCGTGGTCTTGTTATAGGCCTCCAGGTGGAAGGAGTCGATGATGTTGGCGTCATCGAGGTCTGCCGTGGCGGCCTCGTAGGCAATATTGACCGGATGCGTAAGGGGCAGATTCCAAACCGGAAAGGTCTCGAATTTGGCATAGCCGGCGGCCGTGCCATGCTTGTGCTCGTGATAGAGCTGAGACAGGCAGGTGGCGAGCTTGCCCGAGCCAGGACCGGGGGCAGTGACCACAACGAGCGGTCGGGTGGTCTCGACAAACTCGTTCTTGCCATAGCCGTCGTCGGACACGATCAGATCGACATCGTGCGGATACCCCTCGATGGGATAGTGCAGTTTGGCGGGAATACCGAGCGCGTTCAGGCGGTTGCGGAACACATCGGCAGCGGGCTGGCCGGCGTACTGGGTGATGACCACAGCCGCGACGGCAAAGCCGTTGCCGCGGAACAGGTCAACCAGGCGCAGCACATCCTCGTCATAGGTAATGCCAAGGTCACCACGAGCCTTGTTTTTCTCGATGTGGTTCGCGTTGATCGCGATGATAACCTCGACATCGTCGGCGATGCTCTTGAGCATGCGGAACTTGCTGTCCGGCTCAAAACCCGGCAGTACACGACTCGCATGATAGTCATCGAACAGCTTGCCGCCAAACTCCAAATACAGCTTGCCGCCAAACTGCGAGATGCGCTCTTTAATATGAGCGGCCTGCAGCTCGATATATTTCGCGTTGTCGAAACCCTGGCGCATATATGGCTCCCGTCCCGTTTCGTAAATTAAGTTCCTACGCGATTATAACGGAGCAGACCCTCCCCGATGCCCAGGCCATCAACAGGCACCAACCAAACACGCCCGCCGCAACCACCGGGGATCCAGGATAGCTAATTTGAAGCAGGAACCAAGTCGCTCCGCACCAACAATGGAAACGTCACAGGCAGAGCCAAAGTCAACGAACGGGCACCAGGGCGAGCAAGCTGCCCCCTGCACCAACAATGGCAGCGCCGCAGGTTGAGCATAAGTCAGCGAGCGCCGCCCAGAACGTACAAGTTGGCATGAAAAAGGCAAGGCATAGACCTTTTGGTCATGCCTTGCCTTTTGAATGACAAATTGTCGTTCTGGGCGGCGCGCAGCGTCGACCGGTTCCGGCGTTTGGTAAAACGCCGGAACACAAGAGCGCCCCCTCCCGCGCACGGAACGGGAGGGGGCTAAAGGTAGGAGTCTACCGGTGGGTTGACCCCACCGGACAGACGATGACCAGGTGATCCTTTACAGGATCGTCAAGGTTTCCGTGGGGTACCCGTGGGGTACTTAGATCAACACGCAGGCGACGGTCAGGATGATGGCGCAGACGACGGAGAGCGCGACGATGAGCTTAAGGGCAAACTTGAGCCAGGTCGTCCACTCGATCTTGGCCAGGGCGAGGCCGCCCATGATGGCGCCGGAGGTCGGGGTGAACAGGTTCACGACACCGATGGCGGCGGAGAAGATCATGACCATGACCTCAGGCGAGAAGCCGAGCTTAACAGCCAGCGGTCCCATGATGGGCATGGAGACGGTAGCCATACCAGAGGTCGAGGGGATCAGGAAGGACAGGCCGAAGTAGACCAGGAAGCTCATGGGAGCGAAGATCACGCCGGACAGGCCAGCCAGAGCATTGGCGGCAGCGTCGAGGACGTAGACGTCGAGGCCGGTGTTAGCCATGAGGACGGAGATACCACGGGCGAGAGCGATAACGAGAACAACGGACATCATGTCGGCAGCACCGGTGATGAAGGTGTTGACGATCTGCTTCTCGGACAGGCCACCGATGATACCGATCAGGACGGCCATAAGGAAGAACCAGGTGGAAGCCTCGTCGAAGTACCACTGACCAATGGGCAGGCCGGTGATCAGGGCAGACCAGCCCTGGACGACGGTGTTACCGTCGGCATCGTAGACAGCGCCAGCGTCAAAGAAGTTGGCGACGCCCTCGTTGAGGTCTGCCAGCGGGATGAAGCCGACGATCATGACGACGAAGGTGAAGGCGAAGGCGATCAGAACACCCTTCTGACGACCGGTGAGCTTGACCTCCTTGTGAACCTCGGAAGCAGCCTTGCCGTGAGCCTCTTCGGCGTCCTTGAGCTCCTGCATCGACAGGATGGTGGAACCCTTATCAGCCTTGACCTTCTTGGCATAGTTCATCACGAAGACGATGGACATGGCAGTAGTGACAATCCACAGGACGGCACCGAGGCCGATGATGATGGACTGATTCACGGCAATGTCAACGCCGGTCAGAGCGTCGACGGCAGCGCCGACGGCGAACGGGTTAACCGTGGAGCCGAGGCAGCCGCAGCCAGCGCCGAGCAGGACGGTAGCGGCGCCGACCATAGGGTCGAAGCCAGCGGCCATCATGGTAGCAGCGAGCAGGGCGTAGAAGGGAACGGTCTCCTCGCACATACCATAGGTGGTACCACCGAGGGAGAAGATGAGCATCAGCACGGGAATGAGCATAATCTCGTTGCCCTTAAGCTTCTGCACCAGAACGGCGATGCCGTTGTCCAGGGCGCCGGTCTCGGTCATCATGCCGAGGAAGCCGCCCAGGATCATAACGAAGAGGCAGACGGGCAGAGCGTCAGCGAAGCCCAGGATCGGGGCGGTGCAGAAATCGCTCAGACGGGCGGCAGTAACCGCGCCGCCGGACGTGCCGGAGACGATAACGGTAATCACTGCGACAATTGCCAGCAGAGCAAGAAGAATGGTGAACGATGAAGGCATACCGCGCTTTTTCTTAGCGGTCTCAGTCATAGTTCTCATCCCCCCTTCATAAATCATTTACTGATCTCGCCCGAAGCGGCTCTTCCGTGCCGTGCCTGCCGCTTGATGCGAGATTATTACCAGATAAAACCGCTCGGGGTGTGCAGCAATACACCCCGAGCGAGATGCTAGACGCTCTTACTTGAGCGTGGCGTACATGACAGCCTTGATGGTGTGCATGCGGTTCTCGGCCTCGTCGAAGACCTTGGAAGCGGGGCTCTCGAAGACCTCGTCAGTGACCTCCTGCTCGGTGATGCCGAACTGCTCGCACTTCTCGGCGCCAATCGTGGTGTTGGTGTCGTGGAAGCTGGGCAGGCAGTGCAGGAAGATGGCGCCCGGGTTGGCCATAGCCATGACCTCGGAGGTAACACGATACGGGGTGAGCTGAGCGATGCGCTCGGCCCAGACCTCGTCAGGCTCGCCCATGGAGACCCACACGTCGGTGTAGATAACGTCGGCACCGGTGACGCCGTCCTTGACGTCGGTGGTCAGCTTGATGGTGCAGCCGTTGGCCTCGGCGATGGGCTTGCAGGCCTCGATGACGTCGTCAGCGGGCATGCACTCCTCGGGGCCGCAGGCCACGAAGTTCATGCCGAGCTTGGAGCAGACGACCATGAGGGAGCGAGCAACGTTGTTCTTGCAGTCGCCCATGAAGACGAGGGTCTTGCCCTTGATGTCGTAATTGAAGTTCTCCTGGACGGTCAGGATGTCGGCGAGCATCTGAGTGGGATGCCACTCAGTGGTCAGGCCATTCCATACGGGCACGCCAGACTTAGCAGCGAGCTCCTCGACGTCGTCCTGGGCAAAGCCACGGAACTCGATGCCGTCATACATGCGGCCGAGAACGCGGGCGGTGTCCTCGATGGACTCCTTCTTGCCCATCTGGGACGAACCGGGATCGAGGTAGGTGACGCCCATGCCAAGATCCATGCCGCCGACCTCGAAGGCGCAGCGGGTACGAGTGGAGGTCTTCTGGAAGAGCAGAACGATGTTCTTGCCCTCGAGATAACGGTGCGGAACGCCAGCGCGCTTCATGTCCTTGAAGTTCTTGGAGAGCTTGAGCAGGTACTCGATCTCCTCGGTGGAGAGGTCGAGGAGCTTGAGGAAGCTACGGCCGGAGAGGTTAACACCCATGGTTCAAATCCTTTCGAAAAAATGAATTACGTAAATAGTAGCGGTGCCCGTTTGACGGGCGAAACCGGTGCGGTTGTAGGGGGACCGCACCGGAAACGGAAAGACTTAGAGGTCCTCGCGCCAGAAGGGCATGCTCATGCAGCGCGGGCCGCCGCGGCCGCGGGAGAGCTCGGCGGAGGGCACGACGAGAAGGTCCAGGCCCTCCTTGTACAGCACGTCGTTGGTGACGGTGTTGCGGGCGTAGACGCAGATCTTGCCGGGCTCGACGCACAGGGTGTTGGAGCCGTCGTTCCACTGCTCGCGGGAGGCCGCGATCGGGTCGCCGCCGCCGCAGGGGATCAGCTTGACCTGGTCGACGCCGGTGGCGTCCTCCAGGACGTGCTCGAGGGTGTCCTCGATCAGGCGGATGTTCACGTCGCCCGGGTTCTTGCCGGCGGTCAGCTCGTAGACGCGCAGGGTGCCCATGATGGCGGGGTGGATCGTGAACTTATCGACGTCGATCTGGGTGAAGACCGTGTCGAGGTGCATGAAGGCGCGCGAGACCGGGATGTCGAAGGCCAGGATGCGCTCGACCTTGGAGTCGGAGTTCCAGAAGATGTTCTGGGCCATGACGTCGATGGCCGCGGCCTGGGTGCGCTGGGAGATGCCGACGGCGAGGGTCTTCTCGTTGATGTTCAGCACGTCGCCGCCCTCGGTGTGGAACTGGCAGTCGCGGCGGAAGTACAGGGAGACGTCCTTGTAGTCGGGGTGGTACTTGAAGACGTACTTGCCGTACAGGGTCTCGCGGTTGCGGGTGACCGAGTACATGCGGTTGAGGTTGACGCCCTCGCCGACGACCGCGAACGGGTCGCGGGTGAAGTAGAGGTTGGGCATCGGGTCGATGATCAGGTCGGACTCGGACTCGGAGTTGACCAGGGAGTCGAGGGTCGTGGACGCCGTGAGGGGCATGTCGATCTCGGCCTTGGTCATGCCGGCCATGGTCTTCTTGACGAACTCGAGGTTGTCCTCGATGGAGTCCAGCTTCTCGCGGACGATCTGCGGCATGTGCTGGCCGCGGATGCCGGCCTCGGCGATGTACTGGTCGGTGAACTCGGCGCGGGCGCCGGGGACCTGGTCGAACACCTCCGCGACGAGGTTCTCGAGGTAGAGGACCTCCACGCCCTGGTCCCTCAGGATCTGGGCGAAGGTGTCGTGCTCCTGCTGTGCGACCTCCAGGAACGGGACGTCGTCGAACAGGAGTCGCTCGAGCTCGTCGGGCGGCAGGTTGAGGAGCTCGTCGCCGGGACGGTGCAGGCAGACCTTCCTGAGCTTGCCGATCTCGGAAGGCACGTGCAGACCTTTCGTCATGGCCTCCTACCTTTCTTTCGGGCCCCTGTCAGGGCCGATTCGTTAGCGCCCCTCCGTGTGAGGCGTTATTGCTGACGACATATTTATATCCAAAATCAGTCCATACTTCCACCTCGCCCGCGAACGGTTTTATATGAGGGGTGAACGGCATACACATATACTTCACGCATGGCACACTTTGATTTAATAAAGTGTATTTACGTGCTAAAACGCGTTTTCAATCTAAATAGCAAATGGAACTTAACTTTATTAAACCACCCTCAAATTGCATATTTCTAATAAAGCTATGAATAGAATTAGCGATTCATGCCGCGTCTCAACCATTTTCATTTTTATTCAGAAAAAAGTTTGTCCTATTCATTTCTGGTAAACAAATTACCGTTTACCAGACGCTTGATACCGTTCACCGGAAGCTCAGTATAAGGCCCAGCGGATACCGGATCGCTTTACGGCCCCATTTGTAACAACTTGACTTCTCGGTATAGAAAAACGAACCCGCTTCCCCTAGGGAAACGGGTTCGTTTTCGATTATCTTCGTCCTATTTGGATAAGGCCCTCGAAGATCATCGGAATCCTAGCGATCGAACTCCGCCAGCGCCTCGCCCAAAAGCCTCAGGCCCTCGCGAAGAACGTCCTCGCTCGCGCAGTAGCCCAGGCGTGCGCCGCAGGGGAGCTCAAAGCGGCTGCCGGGAACCAGCAGCACTCCCCTCTCAGCCAACAGGCGCTTGCAGAACTCCTCGTCGTCCTCGGGAATATCCAGCTGGATAAACGAGGTGGACACGCCCTGCGGGGCCGTCCAGGACACGCGATGCTGCGTATCGATCCAAGCCTGCGCGATATCGCGGTTGCCAAACACGATCTTGCGGTTGCGCTCGAGAATCTTGTCCTTGTGCTCGAGCACGTAGGTCGCCAGGGCGTCGTTGAACACGCCGCCGCAGATCATGGTGTAGTCGCGATACGTGCGGATGCTGTTGGACACCTCTTCGTCGGCCACGACCCAGCCCACGCGGGCCGCAGGCGTCGAATAGGTCTTGGACACCGAGTTGGTGACGATGACCTTTTCGTACACGTCGACCATCGACATAAAGGAGTCAGTGTTTTCGAGCGGCAGATACACCTCATCGCACAACACGTAGGCGCCCACCGAACGGGCGATCTCGGCAATCTGGCCGAGCATATCGGCATCGAGCACCGTACCGATGGGGTTCGATGCGTTGTTGATGCAGATGAGCTTGGTGTTGGGGCGCACCAGGCGCTTGAGCTGCTCGATATCGGGCTTCCAGCCGAGTTCCTCGCGAAGCTCCCAATACTCGACCTCGGCGCCCAGCGTGCGCGGGATCTCGTAGAGCGGCGCGTAGGTGGGCCACTCGGCGATAACATGGTCGCCGGGCTCGACAACAGCCATGATGGCGTTGAGGTTAGCGCCCGTGCAGCCGTTGGTCTGCAGGATATGGTCGGGATTGACCTCACGACGATAGAGTTTGGCGACCTCGGCCTTAAACTCCGGCGAACCCTCGATCCAGCCGTAGTTCATCTTCTCGCGGTCCAGGCGCTCGTAGAACGTGGCACCGTCCTGCTCGTCAAGCGCACGTAGCTCGCCCATGGTGAGCGACGAGATCGTCGACTGGGCGATGTCCCACGTGGCGCTCTTCTCCCAAACGTTGAGCCATTCCTCAACGCCAATCGTCTTGATGTCCATGGCCAAGCTCCTTACAAAAGCAGTCATCCAATCGTGTTAACGTTCCTCATACAAGATTGGGGCGGTGCGAAAACCCGCACCGCCCCAATGAGAGACATCTAATGGCAGCTAGATGTATGTATTATGACCTGTACGGGTCCTTGAAGACCTTAGAGGTCCTCGCGCCAGAAGGGCATGCTCATGCAGCGCGGGCCGCCGCGGCCGCGGGAGAGCTCGGCGGAGGGCACGACGAGAAGGTCCAGGCCCTCCTTGTACAGCACGTCGTTGGTGACGGTGTTGCGGGCGTAGACGCAGATCTTGCCGGGCTCGACGCACAGGGTGTTGGAGCCGTCGTTCCACTGCTCGCGGGAGGCCGCGATCGGGTCGCCGCCGCCGCAGGGGATCAGCTTGACCTGGTCGACGCCGGTGGCGTCCTCCAGGACGTGCTCGAGGGTGTCCTCGATCAGGCGGATGTTCACGTCGCCCGGGTTCTTGCCGGCGGTCAGCTCGTAGACGCGCAGGGTGCCCATGATGGCGGGGTGGATCGTGAACTTATCGACGTCGATCTGGGTGAAGACCGTGTCGAGGTGCATGAAGGCGCGCGAGACCGGGATGTCGAAGGCCAGGATGCGCTCGACCTTGGAGTCGGAGTTCCAGAAGATGTTCTGGGCCATGACGTCGATGGCCGCGGCCTGGGTGCGCTGGGAGATGCCGACGGCGAGGGTCTTCTCGTTGATGTTCAGCACGTCGCCGCCCTCGGTGTGGAACTGGCAGTCGCGGCGGAAGTACAGGGAGACGTCCTTGTAGTCGGGGTGGTACTTGAAGACGTACTTGCCGTACAGGGTCTCGCGGTTGCGGGTGACCGAGTACATGCGGTTGAGGTTGACGCCCTCGCCGACGACCGCGAACGGGTCGCGGGTGAAGTAGAGGTTGGGCATCGGGTCGATGATCAGGTCGGACTCGGACTCGGAGTTGACCAGGGAGTCGAGGGTCGTGGACGCCGTGAGGGGCATGTCGATCTCGGCCTTGGTCATGCCGGCCATGGTCTTCTTGACGAACTCGAGGTTGTCCTCGATGGAGTCCAGCTTCTCGCGGACGATCTGCGGCATGTGCTGGCCGCGGATGCCGGCCTCGGCGATGTACTGGTCGGTGAACTCGGCGCGGGCGCCGGGGACCTGGTCGAACACCTCCGCGACGAGGTTCTCGAGGTAGAGGACCTCCACGCCCTGGTCCCTCAGGATCTGGGCGAAGGTGTCGTGCTCCTGCTGTGCGACCTCCAGGAACGGGACGTCGTCGAACAGGAGTCGCTCGAGCTCGTCGGGCGGCAGGTTGAGGAGCTCGTCGCCGGGACGGTGCAGGCAGACCTTCCTGAGCTTGCCGATCTCGGAAGGCACGTGCAGACCTTTCGTCATGGCCTCCTACCTTTCTTTCGGGCCTTACTGGCCGAATGTATCAGCGCCCCTCCATATGGGACGCTGCTTGCTGACAGCTCTAGTTATATCCAAAAACCACCCGCAATTCCACCTCGCCCCCGAACGGTCAACAAAGTGCGATGAACGGTATATCACATGTGATTCCCCCATGATGTACTTCGGCGTTCTAAAGTAACTTTTCTAAGGTAAACGCTCTTTTTTCTCAAAAATCATTCGCAATTACAACTCCAATCTTTCGCTTAAGAATTGCATATCTATAACTGTTTTATGTATATAAATGACGCTTGTTCGTGTTTCTGTCTGTATTCGATGATATTCAGCTGCCTATCATTCTTATTCACACATACTCACCAGTTGAGTGAGGATATAGACCGTTTTTCACAACGCGACGGGCGTCAGCTCTATGGCTTGTCAGCGTAAGAAGTAGGTAAAGATACCGTTCACGCGATACGTCCGTGCCATAGGTCGACTAAATTGAGACAATAGTGAATAGTGTCAGGCAACCGTCCCCTGCGGGGACTGAACGGACAGATGCATATGCCGAGCAAAATCGAAAAAAAGCAAGCCGCCGCAAAGCTGCGCAAACCGCCGCGCGACTTCTCGTACACGCAGAACCGAGAGCTCAGCTGGCTGCGCTTTGACAACCGTGTGCTTGACGAAGCCTTCGACGAGACCGTTCCGCTGTTCGAGCGTCTAAAGTTCGTGTCGATTTTCGAGTCTAACCTCGACGAGTTTCTCATGGTGCGCGTGGGCGGCCTGTCCGATCTGGCAGAGCTCAAAAAACAGCCTGTCGACAACAAGAGCAATATGACCGCCTCCGAACAGGTCGATGCTGTCATGGCCGAAATGCCCGGGCTCCTTACCCGATGGGAGTCCATCTTTAAGAGCATCGAGGGCAAGCTCGACACCCTGGGCGTTCACCGCGCCCGCATCGATTCGCTTACGCCCGAGGAGCGCACCTTTGTAACCCGCTACTTCCAGGCCTACGTGTCGCCGGTCATCTCGCCGTTGGTCATTGACCCGCGCCATCCCTTCCCCAACCTGCGCAACGGTGCACTCTATCTGGCTTGTGGCCTGGACGGCGTCACCGACGAGGAGAGCCTGCTGGGCCTTATCGAGATCCCCGCCTCGATGAACCGCGTGGTCGAGATCCCCTCGCCCACCGGCACCTACTCCTACATTCTGCTCGAGGACGTCATCCTCGCCTGCCTGGACAGCTGCTTTGGCTCCTATAAGCCGCTCGACCGCGCGCTCATCCGCGTCACCCGCAACGCCGACATCGATCCGGACGGCGAGGGCGTCGAGGAGGAAGAGGACTACCGCCAGCACATGAAGCGCATCCTCAAGAAGCGCCTGCGTCTGCAGCCGGTAGTGCTCGCGGTCTCGGGGTCGCTCGAGAAGGCGACGCTCAAGACCATCCGCAAGGCGCTCGAGCTTTCGCGCCGCTCTGTCTTTACCTGCGATATCCCGCTCGACCTGGGCTACGTCTTCGGCATTGAGGGTAAGATTCCCGAGCACCTGCGCAACGAGCTGCTCTTTACGCCGTTTAAGCCGCAGCCCAACCCCACCATCGATATGACCCGCTCCATCCGCGAGCAGGTACTTCAGCACGACAAGCTGCTCTTTTATCCTTATGAGGCCATGAACCCCTTCCTGGATCTGGTGCACGAGGCCGCCTACGACCCCGAGTGCATCTCACTGCGCATCACGCTCTACCGCGTGGCCAAGCAGAGCCGTCTGTGCGAGTCGCTGATCGATGCCGCCGAGAACGGCAAAGAGGTCACGGTGCTCATGGAGCTCCGCGCGCGCTTTGACGAGCAGAACAACATCGAGTGGGCCGAGCGCCTGGAAGAGGCCGGCTGCACCGTCATCTACGGCTCCGAGGGCTTTAAGTGCCACTCCAAGATCTGCCAGCTCACCTATCGCGAGGGCATGGCGCTAACGCGCCTGACGCTGCTGGGCACCGGCAACTTTAACGAGAAGACGGCCAAACTCTACAGCGACTTTATGCTCATGACCGCCCACCCCGGCATCGGCGAGGACGCCAACCTGTTCTTCCGCAACCTGTCGCTGGGCAATCTGCGCGGCGATTACCGCTTCCTGGGCGTGGCGCCCGTAGGCCTCAAGCCGCTCATCATGCGCGGTCTGGATCGAGAGATTCAGCGCGCTCTCGCTGGCGAGCCCGCCCGCGTGTTCTTTAAGCTCAACTCGCTCACCGACCGCGAGGTCATCGACAAGATCGCCGAGGCATCGTGCGCTGGAGTCCGCGTGGACATGATCATCCGCGGCATCTCGTGCCTCAAGCCCGGTGTTCCGGGCAAGACCGAGAACGTGCATGTCCGCTCCATCGTCGGACGCTTTTTGGAGCACGCCCGTGTTTACGCTTTTGGCGTGGACTCGGACATGATTTACCTGAGCTCGGCAGACATGATGACACGCAACACCGAGCACCGCGTGGAGATCGCCTTCCCCGTGCTCGACCCCACCTGCCGCGCCCTGGTACACGAGTACATGGGCATGCAGCTGCGCGACAACGTGAAGGCCCGCAGCCTCACGAGCGACGGCACCTGGGTCCCCGTGGAGCGTACAGGGGGTGAGAAACCCTTCAACTCGCAGGAAGCCCTGCTGGAGCGTGCCTATCGCAACGCCGAGGCCGCGCCCGAGCCCGTCATTGAGGCGAAACCCGCCCCCGAGCCCGAGCCGCAGCCGGTAGCACCCAAGGTCCAAAAGGTCCAGGCGACCGTCATTGAGCCCGAGCCCGCACCTGTACCTCAGCCCGAGCCGCAGATCACCAAGCCCGCACCCGAGACGAGCGCCCGTCGCGATAAGCCCGCCGGCAAGACCAAGGCCATCGAGCGCCATCGCCCCGGTCGTGTGCGCATGGGCCTGGGCCTGATCGGCCTGGGTCTTAAGACGCTCATTACCGGCAAGACGAAATAGTCGTTTGTAGAAGCAGTTTGTAGAAGCGCCCCGCATTTGAGGAAAGCCTCGGATGCGGGGCGCTTTTCCCTGCTACCATGGTGCGAACAACAACACGAATGACAGGCAGGGATATGAAGCTCACTATAGAATCGATGACCTACGGCGCAGACGGGCTGGCGCACGCCGACAACGGCAAGGCCGTCTTTGTGCAGGGCGCCGTGGCAGGCGACACCGTCGAAGCCGAGGTCGTACAGGACGGCAAGTCGTTCATGCGCGCCCGCACGACCGAGATTCTGGAGCCGAGCCCCGATCGCATTCAGCCCCCCTGCCCCTTCGTTGGCATCTGCGGCGGTTGTTCGTGGGGCAATCTCTCACGCACGGCACAGCTTGCCGCCAAAGAGCAAAACCTGCGCTCCACGCTCGAGCGCATCGGCAAGTTCGCTCCTGAGCAGGTCGATAAGTTGGTACAGCCCATCTGCCACACCAAGGACGACTGGGGCTACCGCAATAAAATCGAGCTCGAACCGACCGTCGTCAACGGTCGCGTGCGCCTTGGCATGCACGGTGTCGACCCCAGCAAAATCGTGACCGTCGATGCGTGCCCGCTGTTCGATAAGCGTTTTCCCAAGGCGCTTAAATCGGTCGTCGGCGCACTCAACTATCTAAGCGGCAGCCATGACTTGGGGCTCGAACGCGTGGGCATTCGCGCATCGCGCCGCACCAAGGCGCTCGAGGTCGCGCTCTGGACGCCCACGGGTTCCTTCCCGCGCTCGCAGATCTCGCGCGTGCTGGCAGACGCCGCGCACCCCACGAGCGTAGTGCGCGTCATGAGCAAGGGCGAGAAGAAGGCCCGCCGCGTCTCCAAAGTCGAGATGCTCGCCGGCGAGGGCTCGTGGACCGAGAACATCGCCGAGGGCCAGATGCGCTTGTCTGCCCCGTCGTTTTTCCAGGTCAACACCAAGGGCGCCGAGATTTTGATTGATCTCGTTATGGACGCCCTCGACCCGCAGGAAGACGAGCTGGCCGTGGACCTGTACTGCGGCGCCGGCACCTTTACCCTGCCGCTCGCCCGCCGCTGCGATTTTGTCGCCGCCGTCGAAGCCTATGGCCCGGCCGTGCGCGATCTACGCCGTAACCTGGAGATCAACAAGCTCGATAACGTCGACGTCATCGGCGGCGACGCGGTGCGCGAGTTCCCCGACCAGGATGCCGACGTCTTGGTGGTCGACCCGCCGCGCGCAGGCCTCGCCCCCGAGGCGATCGACCTTATCGCCAGCACGAGTGCTCGCGATGTAGCCTACGTGAGCTGCGACCCGGCCACCCTGGCGCGCGATCTCAAACGCTTTGTCGAAGAGGGCACCTTCTCCCCCGTAAAGATCACGCCAGTCGACCTGTTCCCGCAAACCTTCCACTGCGAGACCGTCGTCCACCTTAGGCGCAACTAGCCACTTAATCATTGCTCAGAAAAATCATTGGGAAATCGAGCGTGGCAAGCGGAGGTCTTCGGGGTATAAGACGGCTAATTGTATGCCGCCTATGAAAGGAACCCTCATGCCCAGCGTTGCCGTTCTCGCCGCCGATGGCTTTGAAACTATTGAATGCTTGACCATGGTCGATGTCATGCGTCGCGGCGGCGTGCGTGCCACGCTCGTCTCGATCATGCCCACGCGTGAGGTCGTAAGCTCGCTGCAGATCCCCGTGACCTGCGATGCGCTCTTTGATGAGATCAACTTTGACGAGTACGACTGCGTCGTGCTGCCCGGCGGCCTGCCCGGTGCCACCAACCTGCGCGCCGATCAGCGCGTCTGCGACGTGGTCTGCGAGTTCGCCGCGACCAAGCACGTTGCCGCCATCTGCGCTGCCCCGTTTATCCTGGGCGAGCTCGACCTACTCGAGGGGCGCCACGCCACGTGCTTCCCTGGCTTTGAGAAAAGCTTCCCCGAAGGCGCCTATACCGGCGAGAAGGTTACGCAAGACGGCAACATCATCACCGCCAGCGGCATGGCCCAGTCGCTCCCCTTTGCGCTTGAGCTGCTGCGCACGCTCGCCGGCGACAAGGCCGTCGAGAAGGTCGCCGAGGGCATTCAGCTATGATTTTGGCTTCGCAATCACCGCGCCGCATCGAGTTGATGCGCGAGGCGGGCTATGACATTCGCGTGATTCCCGCAGATATCGACGAAACGCCTTTTGATGGCGAGGCCCCGCTTACGCTCGTTGAACGCTTAGCACGCGCCAAAGCCGCCGCCGTTGCCGCCGAGCATGCCGAGCCCAACGAACTGACCGTCGCGGCCGATACTATTGTCACCTTCGATGGCAAGATTCTGGGCAAGCCGGCAACCGAGGACGAGGCGTGCACCATGCTCCGCGAGCTTTCGGGCCGCACGCACCAGGTCGCAACCGGCGTCTGCATCGTTAAGGCAGGCGACACGGCCGCTCCGCATGCCGCCGAGAGCCTGTCGTTTGTCGATGTGACCGACGTGACGTTCTATGAGCTTACCGAAGAGCAGATCGAGCGCTATGTTACCTCCGGCGAACCCATGGACAAGGCCGGGGCCTACGGTATCCAAGGCACAGGCGGCCGCATGCTTGTGCACGATATTTCGGGTGACTTCTACAACGTGGTGGGCTTGCCCATCGCTCGCGTCGCACGCGCGATTCAAAAACTCTCGTAATTGCATCTGGCGCTGGGTATCCCCCAGCGCCTACAATTTTGCCGTACCGTACGGATCCCGACCGGGCATAAGGCCCGGCGGAAAACCGATAGGAGAAAACATGGACACACCGCTCGAAGCCATCGATGTTTGCAATGTCGATGGCTTTTGCTTTGGCAACTATACGGACGAGGAGGCTGGCACCGGCTGCACCGTAATCGTGGCGCCCGAGGGCGCCACCGGCGGCGTTGACGTTCGCGGCGGTGCTCCCGCTTCGCGCGAAACTGACCTGCTGCGACCCGAGAACACCGTGGACAAGGTCCACGCCGTCTGCCTTTCGGGTGGATCGGCCTTTGGCCTCGAGGCTGCAAGCGGCGTCGCTCGCGAGCTTGAGAGCCGCGGCATCGGCCTTCCCGTCGGCCCCACGCAGGTGCCTATCGTGTGCTCCAGCTGTATCTTCGACCTCGCCTTTGGTAACCCCACCGTTCGCCCCGACATTGAGGCCGGCATCGCCGCCGTGCGCGAGGCGCTCGACCACACCCCTGCCTCGCTCGAGCAGGGCAACGTGGGCGCCGGCACCGGCGCCACCGTAGGTAAGCTCATGGGACCTGCCACCTGCATGAAGGCTGGCCTTGGAGCCGCCGCCGTGGCACTCGGCCCCGTCAAGGTGGGCGCCGTGGTCTCGGTCAACGCCTGCGGCAACGTTGTCGACCCCTTCACCGGCGAGTGGGTCGCCGGTATGCGTGCCGCAGCCGATAGCGACCAGATCGTCGACATGGAACTCGCAGCCTTTGCCGCCGCCGGATCCATGCAGATGCCGCTCGACCGCACCAACACCACCATCAGCTGCATCGTCACCAACATGGAGCTCACTAAGGCCCAGGCCACCAAGGTCTCCCAAATGGCCGCAGACGCCTACACACACGCCATCCGTCCCACGCACACCACCAACGACGGCGACACCATCTACACCCTTGCCAGCGGCAAACTGGGCGCCCAGGCAAGCGCCGCCGTTCCCCTAGACCTGCTGGGCATGCTCGCCGTAAGGGCTTTGCAAACCGCCATCGTAAACGGAGCCAAAACCGCCAAAACCTCCCACGGCATCCCCGGCGCCGCGAAGTAAACTAGCTCGTCCGGTTGCCCGGTGGGCCTTGGTTATGTTTGCTGCTCTACAGTCCTGGCTCGCACGAAGAGCACATTAAGTGCTCTTCGGCTCGTGCGGAACTCGCGACAAACATAACCAAGACCCACCGGGCAACCTGCTCAACCAGATCTTTTTCAGCCTAGGCCCCTGTGTACCGCGCGTCCAAGATCTTCAAATTCAACTTGCTAACATAAAGCGAGACATAGCAGAGGACCCCTGGTCCTTAACTTGATACGAGTTCCGCACGCAAAGGAGGCGCCAGTGGCGCCTCCGTCTTGCGCAGGACTGTTCGAAGTAGCAAGTTAAGGACCAGAGGTCCCCGTTACCCGAGCGCTTCTGTGCTAGTTGAATTTGAAGATCTTTGAGGCAAGACGGTATAGGCCGAGTGTGGTTTTGTCTCCGGCACGACCGCAGAGGTTGGTGAAGAAGCCGACCACACCGTAACGTGCACGACGATACATACGCTCGTCATAGGCCTTCAAATCATTCCACAGCGTCTTTAGGCGCTCGTCGGCGCAATCTTCCTCGGAAAGCTTGGTCAACACCGAGCAGATCGCCATCATCATGGTGAAATAACCCATCATGTACGAGCGCAGACGCGACGACTCAACATCGCTGTACAGGTGGTACGACTCCATCATGATACGCGTAACACGGAACTGCTGGTCCAGACGCTTGACCATCGTGGCCTCGTTGACGCTCTGACCCTCGCGACCGATAAAGTAGCGATAGAGGTCGATGTCGGCGTAGTACATGGTCTTGCAACGCGGCAGTGGCACGTAGGCGTAGATGTTGTCCACATAGAACGTGTGCGGCGGCATGGGAAGGTTGGACTCACGCAGCACATCCGTGCGATAGCACAGGCTGTGCATGAGCAGATTCTGGTCCAGGCGGAAATGGCCGATCTGGTCCCAGGTAAAGATCTTTTTTCGAGGCAGGGCAAACTTGTAACCAATGGCCGTATGCGTACCCTCGTAAACCTTCTCGTACACATAGTTCGAGATAAAGAGGTCGACGCGCTGGTCGCGCTCCTCAAAGCCGCGCAGAATCGACAGCATGGTCGAAAGGGCAGCGCCGTCAAGCCAGTCGTCCGAGTCGACAACCTTGTAGTAAGTGCCCTGCGCCTCGCGCAGACCCGAAAGGACGGCAATACCGTGGCCGCCGTTCTCCTGGTGTACCGCGCGGATGATACCGGGATAACGCGCCTCCCACTCGTCGGCCTTGGCGACCGTCTCGTCCTTGGAGCCGTCGTCCACCACGATAATCTCGATATCGGTGGCGTAATTGCTCCCCTCCAAGATGGAGGTGATGCAATGGTCCATGTCCTTAGCGGCGTTATACGAGGGAATTCCGAATGTTATGACTTTATGCATGGCAGGCGATAATCTCATCCGAAAGATCGAGGGCGGAATTGGTCACGGCATCCATATCGTAGTAACGATACTCGGCCAGACGACCCACCGGGTGGAAGTTTGTCAGGTTCTGGACGCGCTCAAGATAGCGCTCATAGAGCTCACGGTTCTCGGGCTCAAGAATGGCGTAATACGGCGTCTCGCCCGAGCCGGGCGTATAGGCCTTGGAGTACTCCTTCATGATGGTGGTCTTGCCGGGCAAAACCTGACCGGTCATGTTCTTGAACTCGGTGATGCGCGTGTAATCCTCGCTCGTGGTGTAGTTGACGGTGCCCACGGGCTGGAACTGGTCCATATCGAGCGACTCGAACTTCATGTCGAGCGTGCGGTACGGCAGCGCGCCCAGGTCGAGGTTGAACAGCTCATCGAGCGGACCGGTATAGACAATCTCGCCGCCGTAGACCTTGCCACCGATCTTGACGGTGGTCTCGTCGATCTCAAAGAGATCGCGGGCGTCCACGTCGCAGAACACGTCGATCAGGTCGTGGTCGAGCATATGCTCGAACAGCGCCGTGTAGCCGTCCTGCGGCATACCCTGGAAGGGAGCCTGCGGGAAATAGCGGTCATCGTCGCCCACAAAGACGGGAACGCGACCGGTGATCGAGGGATCGATCTGGTCGGGCGTCTGGCCCCACTGCTTCATGGTGTAATGCAAAAAGACGTTCTCGTAGACGTAATCGGCGACCTCGGCCAAGTCGGGGTCGTTCTTCTTACGCAGCTCCATAATGGGCACCTTGACATCCTTGCCAAAGGTCTCCACGAGCTTCTGATACAGCTCCTCGCCGCGCTCATCACCAAAGGCGAGCTTGAGACTCGCATGGTTGAAGGGCACGGGCATAAGGGTGCCGTTGATGTTGGCGAGCACCTTGTGCTGATAATCCGTCCACTTGGTAAAGCGCGACAGGAAATTGTGCACGCGCTCGTTAAAGGTGTGATAGATATGCGGACCGTACTCGTGGATCAGGATTCCGGCCTCGTCAGTGCAGTCATAGGCATTGCCCGCAATGTGGCTACGGCGCTCCAAAACGGCAACACGATAGCCGATGGTCTCGGCAAGACGGCGGGCGCAAACGGCACCGGCATATCCAGCACCGACGACAATCATGTCGTACGCGCCGGCATTAAAGCCTTCAGGCAGGCCTGAGGTAATCTGCATCGATACTCCTTGTCAAAAGCCACGGGCTCGTTAGCTGGGCTTTTCTCGAACATTCTTCGAGACACATTTATCAGAGCGATTATAGCGCTAATGCGTCCTATAATGAGCTTGCCACACAAGGAAAGCTCAAGCACCGCGGCGTACATATTTGAAAGGTAAACCCGCTAGCAGCGGGTTTATTCGTGAACAGCCGGGCGCCTGGAGCTTAGCGAAACGCTTGCAAGGAGTAACATGAGCGATTTCCTAAACCGTATGAAGTCTGCCGCCAAGGCCGACCTTAAGACCATCGTCCTGCCCGAGGGCGAGGATCCGCGCACCATCGTCGCGGCCAACAAGATCATCGAGGAAGGCCTGGCCAACATCGTCATCCTGGGCGATCCCAACGAGATCAACGTTCCCGGCGCCACCGTCATCGACCCGCGCAATGCCGAGAAGCACGAGGAGTACGCACAGAAGTTTGCCAAGCTCCGCGCCAAGAAGGGCGTTACCATCGAGCAGGCTCGCGCCCAGGTGATGGATGCCACCTACTTTGGCACCATGATGGTCAAGATGGGCGACGCCGACGGCCTGGTCTCCGGCGCCTGCCACTCCACCGCCGATACCCTGCGCCCCGCGCTGCAGATCCTCAAGACCGCCCCGGGTACCAAGCTGGTCTCGGCCTTCTTCGTGATGTGCACCGACACCCCGCAGTTCGGCACCGACGGCACGCTGATCTTCGCCGACTGCGGTCTCAACATCAACCCGTCCTCCGACGAGCTCTCCGAGATCGCCATCGCCTCCGCCCACTCCTGGTCCACCTTCATGGGCAACGTTGAGCCGCACGTGGCCATGCTCTCCTACTCCACTATGGGCTCCGCTGGCGGCGAGGTCGCCAAGAAGGTCCAGGAGGCCGTGAAGTTCTGCAAGGAGAAGGCTCCTGAGCTCGCCATCGATGGCGACCTGCAGCTCGACGCCGCTATCGTCCCCACCGTCGCCCAGCTCAAGGCTCCCGGCTCCTCTGTCGCCGGCAAGGCCAACGTGCTCGTGTTCCCCGACCTCGAGGCCGGCAACATCGGCTACAAGCTGGTCCAGCGCTTCGCCGGCGCCGATGCCTACGGCCCCATCCTGCAGGGCATCGCCAAGCCGGTCAACGACCTGTCGCGCGGCTGTTCTGCCGACGACATCGTGGGTGTCGTAGCCATCACCGCCGTCCAGGCTCAGATGGCTGAGTAGCGGACATAGCCCCTCGGGGCCCTACAGGGTAAAGCTCTGAAAACGTCCTCGGACATGTCGGAAGCCCCCGCTGCGCACTACGTGCGGCGGGGGCTTCCTCCGTCCTGCGGAATGTTTTCAGAGCTTTACCCTGTAGGGCCCCTGCCGCCACGTAGCAATCAGGGCATCTGGAGTGGACGGCGGCTTGGCTACGAGCTGGAGCTGAGGATCTGAATGGATGGGTGTCGTTGCTGGGAGCACAGGCGTTACTGGTGATGATCACTTTGGGACTGGAATTTCCGCCTGCTAGTAAAAAGGCCTCCGGAGCTGTTGCTCTGGAGGCCTTTTGTTCAAATGCTGACGAGTGCGTTAGTTATTCGCGGTCAGGCGCTCGACGTCGTGGGCGATCATGTATTCCTCGTCGGTGGGAATGACCATGACCGTGACGGAAGAGCCGGCGGCGCTGATGACCTGCGGGCCGTTACCCACGGCCTCGCGGTTCTTGTTGTTGTCGATGCGCACGCCCAGCCACTCGAAGCAGTCGCAGAAGGCCTTGCGGATCGACCAGTCGTTCTCGCCGATGCCGGCGGTAAAGGTGATGGTGTCCACGCCCGCCATGGAAGCAATCATGGAGCCGGCCTGCTGCATGGCCTTGTAGGCGAACATATCGAAGGCAAGCAGGCAGCGCTCGTCGCCCTCGGAGGCGCGCGTGCGGATGTCGCGGGCGTCGTTGGAGATACCCGAAATGGCAAGCAGGCCGGACTGCTTGTTCATCATGTCGTCGACTTCCTGGTAGCTGTAACCGCCCTCGCGCTGCAGGTAGCATACGGTAGCCGGGTCAATGGAACCGCAGCGGGTACCCATCATCAGACCGTCAAGCGGCGTGAGGCCCATCGTGGTGTCGCGGCACACGCCGTCCTCGATAGCAGCAAGCGAAGCACCGTTACCCAAATGGCACGAAAGCAGACGGTGGCAGCGCGAACCCAGGATCTCCTTGGCCATCATCCACTCATAGCGGTGGCTCGTGCCGTGGGCGCCGTACTTGCGCACGTGGTACTTGTCGCACACGTCCTTGGGCAGCGCGTAGGTATAGGCGACCTCGGGCATGGTCATGTGGAACGAGGTGTCGAAGACCGCCACGTTGGGCAGCTCCGGATACTTCTCGCGGCAATACTCAATCGCCGCGGCCTCGCCGTAGTTGTGCAGCGGGGCGAGCGGGGCCACCTCGAGAATCTTGGCCATAACTTCGTCGTCAACAACTGCGGAATCATCGAAGTGCCAGCCGCCCTGAACGATACGATGACCAATGCCATCAATCGTAAAGTCGGTCTTCTCGAGCTCCTCGAGCACACGAGCGATAGCCGAACGGTGATCCGGGAAAGGGACCTCCTCGGTCTGCTTGGCGCCACCGTTCTCGGAGTGGCCAAAGATGCCCATGTCCGAACCGATACGTTCGCAGTTGCCCTTGGCGAAAACCTCGCGGGTATCGGTATCCAAAAGCTGATATTTAAGGCTTGAGCTGCCGGCGTTGACAACAAGTACGTTCATGAGACTCCTTTGCAGTGCAATACGGTCGACGCAGACCCCTTAAGGCGGCCGCATTTTAATAAGAAGTTATCACAACTTGATAAATAGCTATCAAGCATATCGCCCAACGAGCACAAAAGAGGGGCCGAACGGCGCTCGGTCGTCCAGCCCCTCCCCTCTTGCAATTACTTGCCGTTGACGATGCGCTCGACGTCGGAAGCGATCATGAACTCCTCGTCCGTGGGGATGACGAAGATCTTGACCTTGGAATCCTTGGCAGACAGGCACCAAGCGCCGTCACCACGCAGGGCGTTGCGGGCATGATCCATCTTGACGCCCATAAAGGCCAGACGGTCGGCCACGCCAGCGCGGACAGCCGGAGCGTGCTCGCCGATACCGGCGGTAAAGACCAGGGTGTCCATGCCGCACATGGAAGTTGCCATCTCGGCAGCCTTGGCGGCAATCTTGTAGACAAACATGTCGAAGGCGAGCTGAGCCTCGGGGTCACCAGCGGCGGCGAGCTCCTCGACGTTGCGGCAGTCGTTGGTCTTGCCGCCGGTCACAGCCAAAAGGCCGGACTTCTTGTTCATCATCTCATCGACCTCGTCGAAGGTGTAGCCGCCCTCGCGCTGCAGGTAACACACGGTAGCCGGGTCGATGGAGCCGCAGCGGGTGCCCATCATGACGCCGTCGAGCGGGGTCAAGCCCATGGTGGTGTCCATGCACTTGCCGTCCTCGATGGCGCACAGGGAAGCGCCGGAGCCGATATGGCACACGACGACCTTGCGGGCCTCGCCGTTGGTCATCTCAGCGACCTTCTTGGAGATATAACGGTAGCTGGTGCCGTGGGCGCCGTACTTACGGATGTGCAGCTTGTCGCAGACGTCCTTGGGCAGGGCGTAAGTCTTGGCGACCTCGGGCATGTTGAAGTGGAAAGCGGTGTCGTAGACCGTGACGTTGGGCAGGTCGGGATACTGCTCGAGGCAGTACTCGATAACGTTGGCCTCGGGGTTGTTGTGCAGCGGCGCCAGCGGGGCGACCTCGCGAATTTTGGCGAGAACGTCCTCGTCGACGAGGGAGGAATCGCCGAAGTACCAACCGCCCTGAACGATGCGATGGCCGATGCCCTCGATCTTGACGCCGTTGGCCTCGAGGTCCTTCAGAACGACCTCGATGGCGACCTTGTGGTCGGGGAACTCGATGTTCTCGGTCACCTTCTTGGAACCGTTGGCAGCGTGGGTGAAGGTGCCGCCGGTAAAGCAGACGCGCTCGCAGGAGCCCTTTGCGGACACCTTGTGGGACTTGGTATCGATGACCTGATACTTAAGGGTCGAAGATCCTGCGTTGACGACCAGAACGTTCATGTGTCTCCCTACTAACAGGCGGTGTGGCGCCGCCAGGTTACATACGTTTCAATAATAAACCCAAACGCCCTCGCGCTCGGGTTTATTGCGTTGATATATAAGTTATCGGTGCCTAAATACTCATGTCCTTTGGCTTGTAAGACGAAATAACGCGGGGATATACACCAAAGAAGAAATCCCGAGCGCGACAAGCAATATGACTCGAGTGCCCGCGATGCTGTTCAACGCAGCATTGAACAGATAGAAAAGGATGGCACCCACCGCCACCATCTGGCTTTGAACCGAAATCAGTGAACAGCGCATCGAAGAATCGGCTGCTTTTTGAAAAATTGAGTATTTAATTGGAGCAAATAACGAGTACGCAACCGTCTGCAGCACATAGAACACGGGCAGCAAATAAACCGGAGTTAAAGGAATCAAAAACAGAGCTGTCAGGAAAAGACGCACGATGCCGCAAATACGTGCAAAGCGGCCCTTGTCGACACGAGCAATCACACTGGGCACAATAAACCCTATGGAGGCGGAGGTAAGAAGCTGGACCGCAATGGTCACACCCGAAGCGACGGCATTCATTCCGCGACCCGCAAGCAGCAGTGAGAAAAAGTCTTCCAGGGCGACAAAAGCAAATGCCTGAGAACAGTCCATGATGAACGCTGAACGAAGAATGCCATTACAGGCAATAGCGGCACCGATCATCTTCGGGCTAATCCCACGCTCAGGTGTCGCCGCAGTGCCCCCTCTTCGCATCTCAGGAATGCAGACAACGACAACCAACGTCAACACCATTGCGATGATATCTGCCGAAAGACCAATGAGATATGCACCGACGGACGAAATGAAACCGCCCACGCAAGCGGAGATGGCATAAGAGGCATAGAAAGCAAATCGCTCAACGACATTAAGTCTTACGAGCTGGTCCTGAGAGACGCTGTCAATGTAAATCGCTTCGATGGATCCACTCACACATGCAACGGCAAAACCCTTGAGAGCGAACGCACCGATTAAAAGCAGAGGAGATCGGACGAGAAGCAGGGCGACGTAGTACCCAAGCATTCCCACAATGCCAACGAGGCCGCTCACCTTTCGTCCAAACCTGTCAGCAATATAACCAGTAGGAACCTCAAGAATGAACTTGCTCACTTGGCATGCAATCATCATGCTAGAAATCGCCACCATCGAGAATCCGACGAATTCAAGGTAAACCGTCAGAAAATACAAAATGGTGCTGAAGTTCGACAGAAAAACGAACGTCATATAAAGCAAAACCGTACGGTTTTTCATGCTCCACCCTCCAAGAGTCAGCAATCTAAATCGGAATCTTGGAAAAGCATGAGGGCAAAGCTGTCAGCTATGTGTTGCAAGGCGTCAATAATCACTTGACGCCTCGCAGCCAATTAATCTCACGAAACAAGATGACGCAATAGGTGCAGAAAAACCGTCTGGTGTCGATCGGTCCAGGCATTTTGTCGATAGCAAAAGTAGATGGGCAAGGCTACGTCATGTGAGCCTTCGATGGAGCACTCGCTCGCTTCTGATCCATCCGATGCGAGAGAGGACCCAGACAAACTCAATATCAATCCCCCGGCTTGAAGAAACTCGGTCTGAGCCCTGCTTCCGTATTCAACATCACGGAAGCGAAAATTGACGAGCTGGGCTTCGGGACATTGATTGATTGCATTGAGACAGGGTGACAAATTAATGGGAACAGCGAGCCTGCCGCCCAGTAACTCGCGAATGGTCATGGCGCCCACAGATTGATGACCCGCTGGGCATGAAAGAACCTTGAGCTCCTTTTCACCTAAATATTTTGAAGAAAGGACGCTGTCCCGTGGTTCCTCAAACGAGATAGCCGCGTCCGAAATTCCAAGTATAAGTGATTCAAAGCATGTTGCCGTTGGCTGATGCCACACATCAAGATGAATCTGAGGGTGCGAGCGCTCAAACGAGTCATACCAGTTTTCGGCAAAAAGGCGCCCCCGCCCATGAAGGCAGGGGGCGTAAAGACGGAAGTGGCCGTCGGGCGAAACGCCGCCGCCCCTCGATTGAGCGTACTTTTTGAGATCGTCGACTTGTGCCAGGATCATACGTGCGCGACGTGCGAACTCTCTGCCCGCCGGAGACAAAACAGCCTCCCCCGCCGATCGGTCGAGCAAAACAATCTGATACTCAGATTCCAACTTTTTGATTGCCGACGAAACGGCCTGCGGACTCACATGAACGGCGCGAGCTGCTTTGCGCACGCCGCCATAGTTCGCTACCGCTTGAAGGTATTCGAGTTGAGAAAGCTGCATAGATTACTCCAAAGGCAGCCAAGTCGACGGGCTACGCGTCCTCAGATGAGGTTCTCGCCCAGGTTTTTGCCGCCGAGGACGTGCATGTGGAAGTGCATGACGGTCTGGCCGGCGTTGGCGCCCTTGTTGGAGATGACACGGAAACCGTCCTCCAGGCCCTTGGCCTTAGCGACCTCCTGGATGGCGTGAGCCATGGCGCCCATGGTCTCGGCAGGTACGTTGTCGGCGATGTCGCTGTAGTGCTTCTTGGGGATCACGAGCGTGTGGACCGGCGCCTGTGGGTTGAGGTCGTCGAAGGCGATGACCTGGTCGTCCTCATAGACAACGGTCGAGGGGATCTCGTGGTTGGCAATTTTGCAGAAGATGCAATCGCACATGGTTGGTTCCTTTCTTACAGACCAAGGTAATTATATTTGGTCGAGATGCTTAGAACGAGAGGTTGTCGTCGGTGCTGGCGGCTTCGCCGTCGGCGAGTACGTCGTTGCCGTCGACGTCCTTAAGGAGCACCGAGACCTTCTGCTCGGCATCGGACAGGCGGGTGCGCAGGCTCTTGAGGAGCTCGACGCCGCGGGTGTAGCTCTCGAGCGACTCCTCGAGCTCCATATCGCCCGACTCCAGGCTGCGGATGATGAGCTCCAGCTCCTGCGAGGCCTGCTTGTACGTAAGCTGCTCGACCGGGGTCTTCTCTGCCATATCTGTTTCCTTTCCTAAGGGTCTATCACTACGAAACGCGGTCTACTCGACCGTATCGACCGTTGCCGCCACGTTGCCGTCTGCCATGCGCACGCGAATGGCGTCGCCAGGCTTAAAGGTCTTGGCACTCGTAGCCACACCATCATCGCTGTACGCGATGGAATAGCCGCGAGCAAGCACCTTGAGCGGCGACAGGGCATCGAGCGAGGCTGCCGCACGGCCCAGGTCAGACGCGGGTTTGTTGAGCATCGTGCGCCCCTGATGCTCCAGACGGGAACTCGCAAGCGTGAGCGCATGGCGCTTGCCATCGAGCCCCGAGGTGCTTGCAACCAGCCGCTCGGGCAGGCGCTCAAAGTTGGAGCGGAATGTCTCGACCGAGCGTGCTATGGCGCCCGACAGGCGATCGGCAGTCAGCGCAAGCTCCGATTCGCGACGCTCAACCATAAATGTGGGGTCGTTGAGGCACGGGCGGCATGCGGCGGCATCGAGTGCATCGCCCAAGCGAGCCGTATAGGTATCCCAGGCACGGCGACCGCGCTGATCGAGCATCTCCAAGTCGACCTGGGCCGACCCAATCATCGATGCCATCGCGGCACCCAGACGCTGATGGCGCGCCTCGAGCACATCTGCCAGCTCCGTCATGGCCGGCGCCACCGATTCTGCCGCCGCCGTGGGCGTGGAAGCGCGGCGGTCGCTCACCATGTCGCAAATCGAGGTATCGGGCTCATGGCCAATGCCGGTCACCACGGGCACAGGACAAGCCGCCACCGCGCGGGCAAGCTCCTCGTCATTAAAGGTCATGAGGTCCTCAAAGGAGCCGCCGCCGCGCACCAGCAAAATACAGTCGGGCGCCGGCGTAATGGCAGCGGCGCGGCGCAAGCCTTCAATAAGCTCCGCCGGCGCGCCCTCGCCTTGCACCTTGGCGCCCACGCAGACGAGCTCGACGAGCGGGTTGCGACGACGCAATGTGCGTTTGACGTCGTCGATTACGGCGCCCGAAAGCGAGGTGACGACCGCCACACGCGAGCAAAACACCGGGATGCGACGTTTGCGTGCCTCGTCCATCAGACCCTCGCGACGCAGCTTTTCGGCCAACTGAGCCACCTGCTGACGCAGCAGGCCCTCCCCCGCCAGCGAAAACGAGCGGGCGACGAAGCTCATGCGGCCCGTGGGCTTGTAGAGATTGAAGCTGCCCTTAAAGCTCACCTGCATGCCGTCGCGCAAGTCGAAGGTGCGCTTAAGGTAGGCGCCCTTCCAGATGATGCAGTCGACGGCCGCCGAGTCGTCCTTGATCTGAAAGTAGCAGTGGCCGCTTCGGGCATTGGGGCCGCGGAAACCCGTGACCTCACCCAAAACGCTCAGCTGCGGAATGGCATCAAGCGCGCCGGCGGCAATCTCTACCGCCTGGCTCACGCTGAGCTCTTTACGCTCTTGCTCGTCCGAACCGTCGAACTCGGCGGAAACGGCATTGCCGGTTAGATTCCAGCCTGCCACGCAGCCCCCTTTCGTCATCGTGCACATGGGCTCCGGCCCTGCGCTAATTCAAGTCCAACACATAGTACAGCGCCGCGGGGACACAAATCCCCGCGGCGCCCGTCGGTCCCATTTGTTATCGGTTGGAGTTTCTGTTGTAACGAGCCATAAGATAGAGCAGCTGAATAATCGAGGTGAGCGCCGCCGCCACGTAGGTGAGCGCGGCTGCCGTCAGCACCTTCTTGGCACCGTTGACCTGCTTGGAACTCATGCCCGACTGCTCGATATACGCCACGGCGCGGCGACTGGCATCGATCTCGACCGGCAGCGTAACCAGCTGGAACAGCACGCTAAACGAGAAGAAGATCAGTGCGAGAGTCGTGAGCCCCGCGATGTTCATGAACAGGCCCATGAGCAGCACGATGGTCCAAGTGTTCTGGGTAAAGTTGACGACCGGCACGAGGGCGGTGCGCACCTTCATCATGGCATAGCCGCTTTGACGCTGCGCGGCATGGCCCGCCTCGTGGCAGGCGACGGCAACACTTGCGACCGACCCGCCCGAACGGTTGGCATCCGACAGATACAGGTTGTTGTCCTGCGGGTTGTAATGATCGGTGAGCTCGCCGGCAACGCCCTTGATGCCCACGGCGCTACAACCGTTGGCGTCGAGCATGCGGCGAGCGACCGTGGCACCCGTATCGCCGTCCGAGCGCACCTTAGACCACGTCTTGTACGTCGAGTTGATATAGCTCTGCGCGGCAAGGCCAAGCACCGTGCAGACGAGAACAACCAGCAGGTACAGCGGGTCGATGCCAAAGCCGTATCCATAGTAATAGGGCATGCGAATTCCTCCGAATCGAGTTACACGTTGGAGGCATTCTACCCACTCAAGCGGCTAGGCTTCCTTACAGGAGCTCGATTTTGCCGTCCTTCACGGTGAGCCCCATGTTGCCCGAGAGCAAATCGTCCAGGCGCGAGCCCACGAGCTCAAAGCGCCAGCCTTCGCGCAGGGGGCTCTGCTCGGGATGCTCAATATAGTCGGCCAGGTCATCGCGCGAGGCAATGACCGAGGTCGCCACGCCCGAACGCTCGGCAACCAGACGAATAAGCGCATACATAAGGTCCGTCACGCTCTCCAACTCCGGCGAAATCTGACGGTGCCCGCGCACCATGAGCGGCAGGCGATCGTGTGGGCAGCTCGCACCGCGCTTAATGGCCATGAGCGCGCCGTCCACGTCGCGCTCCCCCAGCTGGTCGGTACCGCGAATGCTGCGGAACTCCTCAACACGCACGGGGTTGCGCTTGACGAGCGCCAGCAGCGTATCGTCGGACATGACCCACTTGCGCGGAATGTTACGGCGCTCGGCGCGGTCCTCGCGCCAGGCGGCGAGCTCGCGCGCGATACCCAGCTGGTGACGGCTGCACGAATTGATGCGTTTGACCTTACGGAACGCCTCGTGGCGATCGGCGCGATAGTGCGACTCGTCAGCCAGCGGGCGCAGCTCGTCGAGCACCCAGTCCACGCGGCCCAGCTCGCGCAGGCGGCTCATCATCTCGGTATAGGCGACGATCAGATACTTGACGTCATCGATCGCGTACTCAATCTGCTTATCGGTCAGCGGGCGGCGCGACCAGTCGGTCAGCGACTCGGTCTTAGGCAACGAAACGCCGCAGAACGTCTGCACGAGCGCACCGTAGGAAATCTGCTGGCGCTCGCCCAAAAAGGCGGCGGCGACCTGCGTGTCAAAAATCGGACGCGGCAGCGCGCCCACGGTATGAAGCATGACCTCCATATCCTGCGAGCAAGCGTGGAAGACCTTGGTCACGCTCTCATCGCCCATAAGCTCGGCGAGCGGCGACAGGTCGTCGATCACCAGGGGATCGACCGCTACGCTCTCGGCAGGGGTGGCAATCTGGACCAGGCACAGACGCGGATGGAACGTGCGCTCGCGCAAAAACTCGGTATCGACGGCAATCGCGTCGAACTCACGGGCGCGCTGGCAAAAGTCGAGTAGAGCCTGATGTGTGGAAATGTACATATCAACCCATCGAATAAGGTTAGGCCCGAAAACACGGGTAGGATATCGGCATTGCCTTACAACTATACTCGGTTAGTCACAGAACGGGAACGTAAGTATGCGCTGCCTTATCATCCACAACCCGGCATCGGGCCCCAGCTCAGATGAAATCTACGCGTTCACGCACGCCCTCGCGCAGGGCGGCGACGAGGTCGTGATGCGTTTTATCGGCGATGGCATGGAACCCAAGGACGCCGTGGCGGACGTGCGCGAGTTTGATCGCGTGGTCGTTTCGGGCGGTGACGGCACCGTCTCCAACGTGCTCGACCAGATGCGCGGATGCGGCGTCCCCACGCTCGTCTTCCCCTCCGGTACGGCCTGCCTGTTCTTCAATAACATCGGTAATGCCCCCGAGGCAGCGGCACTTGCCAAGGCCTGCCGCGCCGGTCGCACGGTCAAAGTGGACATGGGCGAGCTCTTTTGGCTCGACGAGAACGGCAACGAGAAGCGCCACGGCTTTATCATCATCGCCGGCTCGGGCTTCGACGCCGAGATCATGATGAAGGCCGCCCCCACCAAAAACGACATCGGCGAGATCGCCTACTTCCTCTCCGCGCTCGCCACGCCCAACCCCACGGTGGCGCACTTTACGATTGAGCATGACGGCATTGTCGAGGAGCTCGATGGCATCTGCTGCATGGCCGGCAACACCTCGGTCATCCAAAACGACATCAACCTGTTCCCCGATTGCCGCATGAACGACGGCATGGTCGACATCGCGGTCATCGAACCCGTGCGCACCGTTCAGCTGCTGCCTACTGTGATCACTGCTGCGCTTGACCCCGCCGGTAAGGTACTCGGGCGCCCACAGTTCAAGATCATCCAGACCAAGGAAGCCAAGATCACCTGCACCCCGTCACTGGGCATGCAGTTCGATGGCGAGATTATCTCCAGCAATTCGGGCGTCTTTGGAGCCCGCGCGCTTCCGCAATGCCTCGACCTCATCGTCGACGAATTCTCCCCGCTCGGAAAATAGGAGGACCCTATGAACGACAATCCCCTGATCGGCTTTATTGTCATCGTCTTGGCCATGCTCGTCGGTTACGCCATCAACGTGATTCACCGCCGGAAGAAGTAATTCCACATTGGTATGATATTCATCCAATTATCGTCTCCCCTGCTGTTTATGCATTTGCCAAACAGCGGGGGATTTTCATTTCGGGCATTCCCAGCTACTTTATTCGTCTACAGTAATTGCAGGGCGTCTTTATTAAAGTAAAGCTACAAACTGAGTACAATTAACCGCTCATCGCATATTTCATCACGCTTATCGAGTAGGTTTCTTTCATAGATGAATATTGTTTCCAATTCGTTACGCTAATGGGGTGTCTTTATTGGCTGAAGCCCTCTGGCGACAGAGGGCTTTCGCACGCTGGGAGGGAAAATGAGGAAAACTCACCCCGTCAACGCGCTCAAGAAGCTAGGCATAGGCCTCGCCTTTGGAGCTGCAACCATCATGTCCATGCCGACCTCTGCGCTCGCCTGCACGCAGATGTACATGGGCAAAGACCTAACAGCCGACGGCAACACGTACTACGGCCGCGCCGAGGACTTTGGCAAGCGCTATCTTAAGCACTACGGCATCGAACCTGCCCACGAACCTGGCTTTACGTACAGCTCGATTGAATCTGCTTTTGAATACACTTCGAACAAGCCCACCTATCGCTACAGCTATGTACGCGACCACCCCTCCAACTGGGAGGGCCGCACCGATGCCTACTCCGAGGCCGGCATCAACGAGAAGGGCGTCTCCTGCTCCGCCACGTTGAGCACCTCCTATAACGAAAAGGCAGAAGCCGCAGACCCCATCGATGAGAAAGTAGGTCTGGGCGAGTACAGCTACGGCAGCATCATCCTGGGCGAGAGCGCCACGGCCCGCGAGGGCGTCAAGCTCCTCGGCAGCCTGATTGACGAGAAGGGCACCTGCACCAACGACCAGATCATCATCTCCGACAACAACGAGACCTGGCTGTTCGCCACACTTTCTGCCCATCAGTGGATCGCCATGAAGTTGACCGATGACGTCGCCTCGCTCAACCCCAACATCGGCGGACTCAATTACGATGTCGACCTTGATGACGCCGAGAACTGCCTCCACTCCGAGGGCATCCAGACCATGCCCGAGGAAAATGGCTTCGCCGAGTACACCGACGGCAAGTTCGACGTTGCCAAGACCTATGGCGAGAGAATCACTGAAAGCGGCAGGCATCAGTGGACTCGCTATGTCCAAGGCCGAGACTACTTCATGAACCCGCTAATCAAGGACAAGGACTACACCATCGTTAAAGACGAGGATGGTACCGGCGCAGCCGTCAGCGAAATTCAGCCCCTGTTCTTCAAGCCTGGCAAGTCTGGCTGGAGCACCTTTGAGCTGATTCGTGCCTTTGGCAACCGCGGCGAGAACGTTCCCGGACTCAACGCGGTCACCGATGGTGTCTACGCCATCGGCACCGAGCGCAACACCGAGATCAACCTCTTCCAGATTCGTCGTGGCCTTGACCCCCAGGTCGCTACCATCCAGTGGGAAATGCTCTCCCGCGCCGCATACTCTGTTGCCATCCCGCTGTACTCTGCCCTGATAACCGAAGTTAGCCCCTACTTCAGCGATCAGACTGTCTCCTTCGATCACTGCAAACAGACTGACGTCGTGTACAACGAGGAGCCCGAAAACTCCATCAACTACGTCCTCATGGACATCAGCTCGCTCTGCTTTGAGAACCCTGACACCCTTGGTATCAGCGTCCGTGCCTACCTCGATGCGCTCCAGAACGAGCTCATCGAGCAGAACAAGGAAGTTGACGCCGCCATGCTGGCCGAGACGACCACCGAGGGCCGCACTGCCCTGGCCAACAAGGCCGGCAAGGCTGCTACCGAGAACACCTACGTCAAGTGCAAGGCCCTGCTCCAGGAGATGCGCGCCTATCAGAAGGCCGAAAACTTCGACCAGCCCTTCACCCCGAGCGACCTGAACACCGAGACCAACGGCCTCAAGGTGTCCATCACCTATGCCAAGGACACTCTTGCCACCGACCCGGTGACCCCGGATCAGCCCGGAACTCCCGAACAGCCCGGTACCCCCGAGCAGCCCGCTAAGCCCGAACAGCCCGCTAAGCCCGAGCAGCCCACCACCAAGCCCGAGAAGCCTGGCAAGTCGGACACCACGACCACGGTAACCACCAACAAGACGAACACCAAGGGCGGCCTGCCCACCACTGGCGATCGTTTTGATGGCCGCATGGTGGCTGCATTCGCCATCGCTGGCGTTGCCGTCATCTCCGCGGGCGGTTACTTCCTCTACCGTCGCAATAAGGAGTAACGTCTTAGCTGAGCGGGCGGGGCACATGAGTCACCACGCCCACTTAACCCGCCTTTTTGACCGACGGGAAACCCGCCTGAAATCTTTTTAAAAAAGATTTCCCCGCACACACTTCGCTGTGCTATAGTGCAGCGCAACAGCAACAAGGTGCGACCGCGCCACGGCATCACGAAAGGAGCCACCAACATGAAGAACACGATGAAGTCTCTCAACAACTGGTGGTGGCGTGATGCGAATACGATCGGTCGACAGTGAGTCCCTCACGCCTGTTTTTGCGCTCTAGGTGATTGGAAGGCCTCCGGTTTCGACCGGGGGCCTTTTTCTATCTCGAGCCCGATCGCATTCGCATCACGCGCCTCCGCTTTTCTCTTGCAATCCCCTTCCGAAAGGATTTTCACCATGTCTCAGAACACCACCGCCACCCAGCCCCGCACCGTCCAGACCGCCGATCGCGGCAAACTCGATGTCCGCGCCCTCGTCCTGCTCGCCATCCTGCTCGCCGCCGGCTTCATCCTCAACTTCACCGTCGGCAAGGCAATCTCGGGCATCTCGGGCGGCATGATCAGCCCCGAGTTCATCATCTCGGCCTTCTGCCTCACCATCCTGGTCGTTCGCCCCAACATCGGCCAGGCGCTCGTCATTGGCCTCATCTCGGCTGCCGTGATCCAGATCACCTCCACTTCGCCGTTCGTCGATTTTGCCGCCGAGGGCATCGCCGCCATGCTCATGGCCGGCATCGTCAACGCCGCCGGCAAGAACGGTCAGGTCAAGCCCGCCATCGCCATTGTCGCAACCTTCCTGACCACCTTTGTCTCAGGTGTCATCTTCATGGTCATCAAGATGGCCATGCTCGGCGTGGTAGGCGAGCTCGCCGCCGCCATGCTGCCCGTCGTCGCCATGACCGCCGTCTTTAACGCCATTCTGGTCGGTGCCCTCTACCTGCCCATCCAGAAGGCCCTGAAGCTCAACTAACCCGCTCGGCTTTACGAGCCACCCCATCTTGGCGTTCATTCGTCGCTCGCGCACCCAAGTACGCTTCGCTCCTCTTTCGCGCCAACCTGGGCCCCTCGTAAAGCCGTCTCCGTGCTCCATTATTCAAAATTGATCCCCTTTCCGATTTAGCCCCTTTCGTGGGGGTCCAGGACACTCTTATCTCAAATCTCACCTTAAGGAGAACATCATGGCCGCCAACACCCAAGCCCGCACCATCTCAGCCAACGCCACCTCAAACATGGGCATCCTCGATATCACCTCGCTCGTCCTGCTCGCCATCCTGCTTGCCGCCGGCTTTATCCTCAACATGACCGTAGGCAACGCTCTGGCGGTTACGGGAATTAAACCTCAGTTCATCATCGCCGCCTATGCCCTAGCCATCGCGCTCACGCAGGCGAGCTTTGCCCAGGCCGCCATCTTTGGCATCCTGTCGGCCGCCGTTATCCAAATCACCACGTCACTCCCTGGCCTCAACTTTGTCACCGAGCTTGCCGGCGCGCTGACGATGGCAGCGCTCGTCAAGTCAAACATCGGCGGCAGCAAGGTCAACCCCTTCATCGCCGGCCTGCTCACCACCCTGGTTTCGGGTGCCCTCTTCGCCGCCCTGGGCACCGTCATCATGGGTGCCGCGCTGCCCACGGCGCTCGCCAAGGTGCCCATCGTGCTCGGCACTGCCGTCTTCAACGCCGTCGTGGTCCAGGCCCTCTTCTTCCCCCTCCGCAAGGTGCTCAACAAATAGCCTGATATGATGGACGGGGCCGCAACTCCACGGCCCCGTCATCAAAGACTGTCCCAGACAACTAGCTCTTGGGGACGTTCTTAAACGACTAGTCATGTAAGAACGTCCCCAATGACTATGAAAGGTATCCATGGAAACGATCATCAACGTCGACGATGTCTCGTTCTCCTATGGCACGCAAACCGAGCGGGCGCTCAGCCACATCTCGCTCAGCGTGAACAAGGGAGATTTCATCGGCATCATCGGACCCTCGGGCGCCGGCAAGTCCACGCTTGCCGCCTGCCTGTCAGGTGCCGTGCCCCACCACTACACCGGCACGTTCTTTGGGTCCGTCATGGTTGACGGCCACGACACCTGCGAAGCCTCGCTCACCGACGTGTCGCAAATCGTCGGCAGCGTGCTGCAGGATATCGACACGCAGATGGTCGCCTCGGTCGTCGAGGACGAGATGCTCTTTGGCCTCGAGAACTTTGGCGTTCCCCACGACCAGATCGAGCAGCGCGTGAGCGAAACGCTCGAGACCGTCGGCATCAGCGACCTGCGCGACCGCGAGATCGCCACCCTCTCGGGCGGACAGAAGCAAAAGGTAGCCATCGCCGCCATCCTCGCCATGCGTCCGCGCGTCTTGGTTCTCGACGAGCCCACCGCGGCACTCGACCCCGCCAGCTCCACGTTGGTCTTCGAGACGCTGCGTGAGGCAAACCGCGCACTTGGAATCACCATCGTCGTCGTTGAGCAAAAGGTCGCCCTGCTCTCGGAGTACTGCAACCGCGTGCTCGTGCTCAACCATGGCGAAATCGCGCTGCAGGGCGAGCCACACGAGGTTTTCGCGCATACCGACGAGCTCCGTGCCATCGGCGTCGACTGCCCTCGCGTCACGCGTATCTTCAATAGCCTCGAGGCCGATGGCCTGGTAAGCGGTACCCCATGCTTGGATGTCGATGAGGCCGAGCGCCTGATTTCGGGCATCGTCGACCCCGCACGCGCGGCCAGCGAAGCCCAGGCACCCGCCGGCTCACCGCACGCACCGTCGTTGCGCCCGCACGCCAAGGACGCCGAGCCCGTGCTCACCTTCGACCATGTTGAGTTTGCCTATCCCAATGGCGGCGCCGCCGTACACGACCTCAACCTGACCCTCTATCCCGGCGAACTCGTGGGCATCGTCGGCCAGAACGGTGCCGGCAAGACCACGCTCACCAAGCTGCTCACAGGCCTGCTTAAGCCCGCCTCGGGCAGCGTGCGCGTCACGGGGTTGGATACCGCAGCCGTTCCCACGAGCCGCATTGCCCGCGAGGTCGCAACGCTCTTCCAAAACCCCGACCGCCAGATCTGCAAGGATACCGTACTCGACGAGGTCGCTTTTGGCCTGGAGCTTGCTGGCATCGACCGTGCCGAGGCTCTGCGCCGTGCTCAACTTGTTATCGACCGCTTTGGCCTGCCTGCCGATGAGGCACCTTTCTCACTTTCGCGCGGCCAGCGACAAATGGTGGCGCTTGCCTCCGTCGTAGTGGTTGAGCCCAAGATCGTCGTGCTCGACGAGCCCACGAGCGGCCTTGATTACCGCGAGTGCATGACCGTCATGGAAACGGTGCGCACCATGGCCGAGCGCGGCTGCGCCGTTATCATGGTCTGCCACGATATGGAAGTCGTCTCGGATTTTGCCGAGCGCATTGTGGTAATGGCCGACGGTCGCATCCTCGACCGCGGCCGCACGCACGAGCTATTCTCGAACATCGATCTCATGCAGCGTGCCTATGTTGAGCCGCCCCAGGTTATTGAACTCTCGCGCCGTCTGGCATCTTCCGTCTCGCCCGCTTTTGCGCAGGTGAGCGAGGTCACCGATGTCGTTCGCATTACCAAGGAGATGGTCCGCCGTGGTTAACGTCATCGACTACATGCCAGGCGATACGCTACTGCATCGCCTGAACCCCGTCGTCAAATTGGGCCTCGCCGCCGCCATCATCGTCGGCATCTTCTTGTCCGACACCTACGTGGCGCTGCTGGGCTTTTTGGTACTCACCCTTGCGCTGGGTGCCTATGCCGGCGTCGTCGACCGTCTGTTCTCGTTGCTCAAGTTGCTGATTCCGCTCGCGCTTATCATGCTGGTACTCCAGCTAGCCTTTATGCGCGATGGCAACGTGGTGTGGGGCTTTATCACCGACACGGGCCTCATCACAGGATCGAAGGCCTGTCTGCGCCTGCTGGGCGTGGCGCTGCCACTCATCCTCATGCTCATGGTGACCAAGCTCAACGACCTTGCCAACGCCTGCGTCGAGGTGCTGCACGTTCCGTATCGCTATGCCTTCACCTTTACCACGGCGCTGCGCTTTGTTCCGGTGTTTGGTCAGGAGATGAACGCCATCATGGAAGCGCAGACCGCACGCGGCGTCGAGTACGACACCAAGAACCCCATCAAGAAGCTTAAGCTCATGCTGCCACTGTGCGTGCCACTGCTCATCTCGAGCGTGGGCAAGACCGATGCCACAGCCTTGGCGGCAGAACAGCGCGGCTTCTATCTGCGCACACGCGTCAGCTCGTACAAGCGCTACCCCATCAAGGGCCTGGACATCGCCGTGCTCATCGTCAGCATCGCCCTCATCGCCATCGGCTTCCTGTTCTAGTTCGCCACCGACAGCAACCGCCCAACGCAAAAGGCCTCGGCTCGCACCAAACGAGCCGAGGCCTTTACTGTTTCACCAGATAAAACCTACCAAAATTAACCTGTCCCTTATTGACAGGTCGGAAGCTAGAGGCGGTAGGGGGCGCCGCTGCGGATGATGGATTCGCGCACCAGGACATCCATGGCATCGAGGGTGATCTCGGGCATCTCTCGATACTTCTGCAACACCGATAGCTCGGTGCAGGCCAGAATGACACGGTCGCAGCCGCTACGGGCGAACTCCCACATCACGCGGTCGAACTTATCCATATCGGGCTCACGTCCGGCCTTCACATCATCGTAGATAAGCGACATCACATCGTTCTGACGTTTCTCGCTGGGATAGACGACCTCAACACCCGCAGCCTCGCATTCGCGGCCGTAGACGCCCGCGCCCACGGTTCCGTCGGTGCCCATAATGCCAATCTTGTGCACCGGCTCGGCCGGCATACTCAGGTTGGGGTCGAACTCGCACTCCCCCATCACCGCACCCGCAAGGGCATAGCGCACCGACTCACGCGGCATGTGAATAATCGGCACCTTCGTAAACGACTGGATCTGGTCGTAGAAGTAGTGCGACGTGTTGCAGGGAATGGCAATGTGCGCACAGCCCAGCGACTCGAGTGCCTGAGCACACTCTTTCATGGTCGCCAGCAACTTGGCGTGCTCGCCGGTCTTAATGGCCAGCGTGCGGTCGGGCATGGTCGACTTGGAGAGCACCACCATGTCGATATGTTCCTGATCGCAGGCAGCAGCCGTATGACGCACCACCTGGTCGTAGTAATACGACGTGGCCTCGGCGCCCATGCCGCCGATAACTCCCAGCTTTTCCATCGCCGCCTCCTTGGTGACGCTTGCGCAATTGCGCGTATCATACCCGCGCCCGCCCGATGTAAACCGGACGGGCGCCGCACTCATCTACTTGTAATACGTCTTGAACAGCTTAAAGTGGCGCAGCTTGGTGTGCCACATGCGCAGCCAGCGGTTAAAGACAAAGTCGCCCTTCATAAACGAAGGGTCGGCGCCCTTGCCTTCCTTGTCCAGGCGATGCACCTTAGCGCGCAGCTCGGGATCCTTGACGTACTTGTCGACGACGCCCATGGGGACGACCATCCACAGCGCCTCGTCCTGCGCCGTCACAAACTCCGGCTCAAACGGGCGGTTGAACACATACTCGTCCACCACATACTTGGCAACGTTAAAGCCGCTGTTAGTGACGTAGTAGTTGCTGCGACCTTGGCGCGTGTTGAAATCGAAGAACTTAAACGAGCCGTCGCGCTCGTCGTACTTAACGTCAAAGTTGGAATAGCCCACAAAGTGAAGGTCCTCGAGCAACTTGCGCACGCCGCCCATGAGCTCGTCATTGGGCTCGGTGATGATACAGGCGTGGTTGCCGACACCGTGAGGCTGATGCTCCTCGAGCAGCACGTGACCCAGGCACATCATGCGCACCTTGCCGTTGCGGTCGGAATAACTGGTGAGCACGCGCATGTACTCGTCGTTGCCGGGCACGCGATCCTGCAAGATCAGGTCGTCGGTGTAGCCGCTGGCATACGAGTCGCGAATGACCTGTTCCAGCTCGGCACGGTCGGCAATCTCATAGGCCTTTTTCTGGCCCTCGAACTCGTGCTGCCACCACATGATGCCATCGGAAGGCTTCAGAATCATCGGGTAGGGAAAATCGATCTGGTCGAGCACTTCGGCAGGTGCCTCGCCTTGGGCGTTCAGCATCGCCATGGTGAAGGTAAAGGTATGCGGATAGGGCACGCCATGCTTCTCGCACAGCTCGTAGAAGATCTCCTTCTTCTGGCACTGCTCAAGCATGCTATAGGGAGCGTAAGGCGCGACGATGTTATCCGCCAACTCATGGGCATCCTTGGCCTGAGCCACGAGGGCAACATAGTTATCGCCACAGCCCACAAGGACAATCGTCTTATCGGCATGCGCTTGGGCAATGCCGTTGACGGTCCTGAGCATCACGGGCATGGTATCGATATCCACGTTGGGCGTGTAGTCGATAATCTGGCTGCGGTACGCGGGACCCGTCTGGTACTTGCCAAAGACCAGGCTCTTGACCTGGTACTCCTCGTAGAAGGCGCGCGCCACCGAATAGGCGTTGATGTCGCCACCGAGCAGCACGGGAATGAACTCGCGCTCTGTAAACTGCAATGCCATGGAAACTTCCTATCACGAACTGCCCACACAACGGGCGGTCTTTGCGCAACTGATTTATTCTAGCGTGCCAAACCGCCGGCGCCCAAAGCTCCACCGTATCTATGGCAATCGACGCAATCGTCCGGCACGAAGGCCAGCACGAAGACGGCGCTCACCGTTGTATGACAATGGGCAATGAACCTACCATTGTTGTAGGATTCAGCGTATTGACATCCTCAAACGAAAGGCGCGCACGTGCCCCAAGACCATCCGACCGATAACCCCATCCTCAATGCCGCGAAACGCGAGCTGGCGGAACGCGCACAAACGGTCGTTCCCCTACGCACGGCAAACGATGCCTACGACAGGCCCGCCCGCATCGTCTCGATCAACACGTCGGCACACAAGGGCACGCGCAAGTCGCCCGTCGCCGATGGACACGACACCGTTATAGAACAATTTGGCCTCGCCTCCGACGCACACGCCGGGCATTGGCACCGTCAGGTTTCCTTTTTGGCCGCAGAGTCCATCCAGACGGCGCAGGCCCGCGGACTCGATGTGCGCAAGGGTGACTTTGGGGAGAACTTCACCACGCAAGGCATCAATCTACTCTCGCTCCCCATGGGCACGCAGCTCAAGCTTGGCAGCGAGGTGCTTGTCGAAATCAGCCAAATCGGCAAGGTCTGCCACACACGCTGTGCCATCTACTATCTCGCCGGCGACTGCATCTTTCCCCACGAGGGCGTTTTTGGCGTGGTACTAAAGGGCGGAGAGGTCCATATCGGCGACGACATCCAGGTGGTCAAGCTCGGCGACGGCACCTGCTCGTTCACCCCTGCCGAGGCCCTCGAAGAGATTGAGCGGGCTCGTCAGGAGGGCACGCTGTAGTTGTAAAACCCCACGTTGAGATAGCTTTTACAGCCCAAAACACCTCTCAAATAGGGCTCCGTAACGTTAAAGTTGAACTCTATGGTTTCTCAACAATTCATCATAACTGCAGGTCAAAGCCAAAGCCTCAAGTTCAACTTGACCCTTTGGAACCTTTAAGGTTCAAGTTGAGGTCGAAAGCAGTAGTAGAATACCGTTCGAACCATAACCTACGATTGATTGCAGAGGGACTGGATGCAGCATTCGAATCATCGCGCCGCAGCGCTCATTGCGTCGAAGCCGGCTCGTATCATCACGAGCGCCGCGCTCGCCGTTGCGCTGACGGCCACGCCGATGCTCTCCCCCGTTGCGGCGTATGCCGCCTCGCAGGCAACGCAGGACCAGCTTTCCGCAGCCCAGCAGAAGATCGAAGCCGCCACGAGCGCCTACAACGACGCCCGCACCAAACTCGATGACCTGCAAAAGCAGATTGACTCCAATGAGGCAAGCATCGAGGAAATCGAGGCTAAGCTTCCCGAGCAGCAGGCCAAGGCAAGCTCCGCCATGCGCGATCTTTACAAGTATCAGAAGGGCACCAACCCCATCGTGAGCTTCCTGGTCAACGCGCAGAGCCTGGGTGAGTTCATCACGACCTGCAAATACACCAACCAGATCACGAGCTCGAGCGTCGACGAGATCGAACAGCTCAATAACATGCAAACCGAACTCGAGCAGAACAAGGCTGAGCTCCAGCAGGCCAAGTCTCAGCTTGAGGCAGAGCAGAAAAACGCCGAGGATGCGTTGGCTCAGGCCCAGCAGCTCCGCAGCGAGGCACAGGCAAAAGCCGAGCAGGAAAATGCCGCCGAGCTTGCCAAGCTTGAGGCCGATAAGGCCGCTGCCGCCGAGAAGCTCTCGGGCGAGGGCGTAAGCGGCAGCAATTCCAGCAGCCAGGCCACCAACACCAACACCACCATCGACACCACGGTGAACAACGCCAATACCGGTAGCTCCGATTACGATTCGTTCATTAATGAGTGGACGAGCCGCATCGACAATTATCTCGCCGGCTCCCCCATGGCAGGCCAGGGCTATAACTTTGCCGTCGCCGCTTGGAATACCGGTGTCGACCCCCGTTGGTCCCCCGCCATCGCCTGCATCGAGAGCACCAAGGGTGCTTATTGCGCCAATTCTTACAACGCCTGGGGCTGGAGTGCCCGTGGCGGCGGTTGGCGCAGCTTTGGCAGCTGGAGCGAGGGCATCTCCGCTCACGTTGCCTATCTGGGCGCCAACTACGGCTCCACCCTTACCCCGGCAGCGGCCAAAAAGTACTGCCCGCCCACGTGGCAGGACTGGTACAACAAAGTCGCCGCTCAGATGAACCGCATCTAGGTGCAACTGCAAAGGGCCCCAATGGGGCCCTTTTCTTTTAGGTAGCGGAGGTATCGACGACGCCGGTCGCATTGGCAACCGCGACTATGACGATCATGCATAGGAGCAGCACACCCAATGCCTTGAGCCAGAGTTTCGCGAGTTTCTTGCCGCGATAGCTGTCGAGCAGTGCGAATCGCCGACGAAGACGGCGCTTATCGAGCAGCGCAAAATGCATAAGCGCCATAAGGCCATCGACAAAGAAAAAATACTCGATTATAAGAAGCCACGTCGGGTAGCTTTGGTTTGCTCCCGTGGGGTGAAAGACGGCAAAGTGACTTCCGGCAAAGAACACAAGTAGCGAGAAGCAGACGAGCGTATTCCAAATGCGCCCCAGAGACTCCGGAACGCGAGAGAGCAGACCGCATGCAGCGGAGGCGGCAGGCCTAGGATGCCCTGCGGGGTTCTTGAGCCCTTGGGGCGTCAACACCGTCTCCGAGGCCGGAGTACGGACAGGCGCAGGCGCAGGAGGCCGCACGGGGCGGCTCAGATCGAATGCCGCGCGCGTCGCCCGTCCCAATGCCTCCGCACTCGCAAAACGCTTGGCCGGGTCGAGCGCCATCGACATGCAGACGGCATCGGCAAGTGGAGTGGGAATGCCACGCGCCTCGCATTGCTCGCGCATGTCGAGCCCTGGTTTAGGGTCGACTCCCGTCAAGCAGAAGAACAACAGGGCGCCAAGTGCGTAGACGTCGCTGCGCACACTCGTCTGCCCAAACCCATACTGCTCGGGCGGCGCATAGGGTCGCGTGCCAAACTTGACGGTGTCGGCATCGGCGCCATCGCGCCATACGCGCGCAATCCCCAAGTCGATAATCACCAGCGACGAAAACGTCAGGCCGTCATCAGACGTATAGTTGGCACCCGTCACGATGATATTCGACGGCTTGAGGTCGCGATGGATCACCGGCGCCGACGTCTCCCCCGCCATTGCAAAACCGGCGTGGAGCTCGCCCACGGCATCGCATAGGGCAGGATACATTTCGTGCGCATAATCGGGGGTGGCTCCCAGACGGTCCACCAGCGCCCCGAGCGTCTCCCCTTCGATGTATTCCATAACCACGTTGAGCTCGTCGCCCACACGACGACAATCGACGATTCTGGGCAGGTGCTCAAAACGCCTGCCTGTCCGCTGGGCGGCAAACAGACGCTCGTATGCCCCGCCGATTTGAGCCGAAGCATCGATGCGTTTACGGACAAAGGGGCCGAGCGAACCACCGCCGGTTCCTTCAAAGTACACGAGCTCGGTTGTTTCAACGGACGAGCGCTTAAGTACACGCTCCACGCGATAGCTGTCGTCGCGATCGAGCGACGCCAGGTGCTCGGCAAGCGCTGTGGTCAGCTCGTCATCGGAATATGTTGGGGTCTGAGTATCCATAGCCTCCATCATAGCGCAGGGCGCAGACACCCCATGGCATCCGCGCCCCGTTCGTTTACATCGTTGTTCGGCAGCTCCGCCGGCTCAGATATCAGCCGCTAACTTACCGTCTCCTCGCCAAAGCGATACAACTCCTCGTTGACCTTTTGGAGGCTGCACCCGCGATCGATGCAAAAGATGATAATCGCATCGCGGCGGTCCTTGCAGTTAAGGACGCTTACCCCGGCAGCCGTCAGCGCACGGTTGGTCTCTTTGAGCGTCAGCGCCATCGCAAAGGCAATCTGCAGCACCTTATTGCGACTCGGATGACGCGCACCGGTAAAGATCTGATAGCCAAAGGTCTCATTGAGATCGGCCATACGAACCACGCGCGAGCGCTCCAAGCCCTTTTCCTGCAGTAGCCGCTTCAGGTAGTCCGAAAGCGACGGGGCGGCAAAGTCGTGTTCTTTGATATAGCCATCGATGTTTGGCGCGTCGAGAAGTTCATTGAGTAACTCGTCAGTCAACTTTTTATCGGGCATACGACTTCACCTCCCCCAGTGCATGCAACATGCTAGAAACCGCTTACGTCCGAACGCTCCCAGCTAGCAACCTGGTCGGGAGACACCCCAGCGCCTCGAACTTCCAGGAGCCGCCCGCCTTCAGATGATTGGTGTTTGCAAGAGCCGTTCCAACCTGGTTGCCATCGGCATCATACAGAACATATTCAATCTGAATGTAGCTCTTTTCCTTGTCCGTGTTATTGGTCAGCGTGCCCGTGATCTTATAGGTAAACTGATTGGAAGTGTCTTCAGCCTCGTCAGCAATGGTATACGGTTCTTGCGGTTCTTTTTGCTCCTCAGCCTGCTGTGTCGTCTCGGCAGGTTTTGCCGAATCGCTCGCAGACGAATCGGTTGAGTTGCCGCCCATAGAGCCCACGGCACCGACAATAACCAGCACCACGATGATGCCTAGGACAATCTTGCCGATCGGCTTCTTTCCCTCTTTTGCCATTATTCATCCTTCCTACGATCCGGCTACCGTGCCGGCACACAGCACATCGTAGGAAGGATTGAACTTGAATTCATTAGCTGAGAGCTAAGGTTGCGCTAAACGGCCAATGCAGCTATCCAGACGCCGAGCAAACGCACTTTGCGCAACCGTCTGCTGGCAGCGCGTCAACCCACCGTTACGGATTCCCCAGTAAAGGCGCTGATCATCAACAGGACAAAGAACACCAGGTAGCTGGCACTCAGCGGGTACGCAATAATCAGGAAGACGACCCAGCCGACAGTGGTTTTACCGTCGGCACGGCGTTGCTCGCGATTGCGGCAAAGCCAAATCGTCACGCCAATGGCCACAATCAGCAACACGAGTGCCGCTGCTGCCAACCCGGCAAGCACAAACATCACGCCAATGCTCACAGCGATAACCGGAAGCAGCAGCAAACCGCACCCGCATCCACCCGGACTATATACGGCAGACTGTCGGCGTCGCTTCATCGCCGCCCCACCCCCATCATCTCTGAGCACTACAGTGCGATGGCCTGCTGAACAGGAACGATCTTATCGAGTTCCGGTTCGATCCGCCTTTTCTCGGCCTCAAGGTCAAACGCCACCTGAGCGCGCAGCCAATAACCATCCGTCAGGCCAAAATAACGGCAAAGACGGAGGTCGGTGTCGGCCGTCACGCGACGTTTTCCCAAGACAATCTGCCCGATACGCTGAGCCGGAATCCCGGTCTCTTTCGCAAGGCGATATTGAGAAATGCCCATGGGAACAAGAAACTCCTCTTTGAGAAGCTCACCAGGAGTCACCGGCGACAGCAAATCGGCCGAGGTCTCATCACTTGTGATAATCGACGATTTCGACATTCCAAGCCATCTCCTGTCTCCACTCAAAGCAGACCCGATAGCGCTCATTACGATGCTATCATAGTATCGCCTTACGTTAGTAACGTCAAACGTTTCTATAGACTTACATCTCTATTATATCGTACGTTTGTTCGTGTTTTCTAGAACAAATAGTCCTTCAGGCCTTAGTCAAGCGAAAGCAATCGTTTGTAGACATCGAGGCCCTTGAGCAAAATTTCCTCGTCAAAGAGCATGGCGTCAGTGTGAAGGGCGCTCATCGCATAAGCTGGGCAGCCGTCTGCGTCGATCGGGTTTTCTTGCGCCTCTGGCACGCCCGTGCCCAGCAAGAAGAACACGCCCGGCAGATGGCGCTGATAGAAAGCAAAGTCCTCGGCAATTAACAGCGGTTCCTCCACAAGCTGCAGCCCGGGCAAGGCAGGCGCGACGCTGGCAAACAGCTCGGGGTCGTTATCGACCGGTGGATAGCCCTCGGCAAAGTCGAGATCATACGTGCAGCCCGTTGCGGTGCACGCCTCGTCGAGCACACGGCGTACGCCCTCGCGCGCACGGTCGAACATGTCGTCCGTAAACACACGCAGGCTTCCGGCCACATGGGCCTCCCCCGCCACCGCGTTGCAAACCGTACCGGCCTGCAGCAGACCAAACTTACCGATACAGGGCTCGTCGGTGCCCAGCTCGTCCATGAGCTCGCGCTCGGCAACCAAGAACTTGGCAGCCGCCAACGCCGCATCGTGCGACTCCTCGACCGGAACGCCATAGGTCTTAGCGATATGGATGCTCGTCCCGTGAATATGGATATGCGTCTCGCTCGAACGCGCCAGCAGCGGACCGGAACAACTCGCCAACGTGCCGGCAGGCAGATCGGGCCACACATGGAAGCCAAAAATGCGGTCGGCCCCATAGCGCTCGAACACACCACTCTCGCATACCGTCTTGGCACCACCAGTCGTTTCCTCGGCCGGCTGGAACACAAAGAGCACATTGCGCCTAATGGCGCCCGGCTGCTCACGAATCGTACGGTCGACATACGTCGCGGCGGCAAGTGCCATGGCCATGTGTCCGTCATGTCCGCAAGCGTGCATCTTGCCGGGATGGGTCGAAGCGAACGCTGCCCCTGTTGCCTCGGCAATGGGCAGCGCATCCATATCGGCGCGAATCGCCGTGGCATGCACGGCACCAACGCCAGCGTCGAAGAAAGCGCAGACGCAGCTGGGGCACGGATGGGTCACCTCGCAAGCGAGCGGCGCCAACACGCCCTCGATATAGGCGATCGTCTGCGGAAGATCGAAATCGAGCTCCGGAATGCGGTGCAAGTCGCGACGATAACGACGGAGTTCTTGGAGCTCGGTCATAGGGATTCCTTTCATGGGACGACTCGGTTGACACCTATTGTGACGCAGGATTGTGGCACCCTTGTTTCTAGCATGATGCTGCATTTTTTAAACGTTATATACGAATACTCTTGTTTGGTAAAGTGCAACGTGGTAGGGTCTTTACCACTTGATAGAGGCGCGGGCACGATGAGCCGCGGGCGAGTCGGCAGACTTTGACCCTGCGGGGAGGCGAAACCCGCCGAACTGGGTTTTTCGGGCACGAACAGCCTGGTGGGCCTGCGGGAAACACCCGCAGGACTGTCTGCAGCAATGCGGGAGCGCTATCCGGACATTGGGTCCACGCTATGCGGATTCGATGCGCAGGTAGCGCCGTCTGGATAGCGAGGTTTACGGGACATGTCATTGACTCCCAACGAGGCATATGCGGCCAAGCAGCCGTTTGTGGACAAGGAGACGCTCGAGCATATCGTCGAGCAGTTCCCCACGCCGTTTCATCTATACGACGAGGCGGGCATCCGCCGCAACATGCAAGAAGTGCGCGACGCCTTTGCATGGAACCCGGGCTTTAAGGAATACTTTGCCGTCAAGGCCAACCCCAACCCGGCGCTCATCTCCATTCTCAACGAATACGGCTGCGGCTGCGATTGCTCGAGCTATACCGAGCTTATGATCGCCCGCTCGCTGGGTATCACGGGACACGACATCATGTTCTCGTCCAACGACACGCCGGCTGCCGACTTTGAGCTCGCCGACAAGCTGGGCGCCATCGTCAACTTTGACGACATCAGCCACATTGAGTTCTTTGAGCGTGTTGCGGGGCCCATCCCCAAGACGGTCAGCTGCCGCTTTAATCCAGGCGGCCTGTTCCAGCTCTCCAACGGCATCATGGACAACCCGGGCGACTCCAAATATGGCATGACCACCGAGCAGCTCTTCGAGGCCTTCCGTATGCTTAAGGCCAAGGGCGCCGAGCGCTTTGGTATCCACGCATTCCTTGCCAGCAACACCGTCACCAACGACTACTACCCCAAGCTCGCGCGCATCCTCTTTGAGCTTGCCGTGCGCCTGGAGCGCGAGACCGGCGCACACGTCGCCTTAATCAATCTGTCCGGCGGCGTCGGTATCCCCTACCTGCCCGAGCAGCAGGCCAATGACATCCACGCCATCGGTGAAGGGGTACACACGGCCTACGACGAGATCCTGGTTCCCGCCGGCATGGGCGATGTGGCGATCTGTACCGAGATGGGCCGCTTTATGATGGGCCCCTATGGGTGCCTGGTCACCAAGGCCATCCACGAGAAGCAGATCTACAAGGACTATATCGGCGTGGACGCCAGTGCCGTCGACCTCATTCGTCCCGCCATGTATGGCGCTTACCACCACATCACGGTGATGGGTCAGCCGGGTGGCGACGACAAGACCACAGCGCCCGTTACGGACACCTACGACATCACGGGCAATCTGTGCGAGAACAATGACAAGTTCGCCATCGACCGCGAGCTGCCGCATATCGACATGGGCGACCTGCTCGTGATTCACGACACCGGCGCGCATGGCTACTCCATGGGCTACAACTACAACGGCCGCCTGCGCTCCGCCGAGGTCCTGCTGCGCCCCGATGGCTCGGCAGACCTCATCCGCCGCGCCGAGCGCCCGGGCGATTACTTTGCCACGCTCGACGTGCTGCCGTGCGGCCGTGAGCTACTGGCCAAATCGCGCGCCGAAAGCGCCCGCCGTCGCGCTCAGGACGAGCGCCTGGCCGTCGCCGCTCAGTGGAACAAACGCATCCAGATCGCGGAAGCGAAGGAGAAGAACATGGACATCCGCAATCTCGAGGGCTCAATCGTCGCCCTCGTCACGCCGTTTAAAAAGGACGGCAGTGTCGACTTTGACGCGCTCGAGCGCCTTATCGATTTCCACCTGCAAAATGGCACCGATGCCATCCTCACCCTGGGCACCACCGGCGAGAGCGCTACGATGACCGACGACGAGGACAACTCCGTTGTCGCCGCCGTGGTCAAGCATGTTGCAGGACGCGTCCCCGTCATTGCCGGCTCGGGCTCCAACTCCACGCAGACCATGCTCACCAAGTCGCTCACTTACCAGGGCCTGGGCGCCGATGGTCTGCTGCTCATTACCCCCTACTACAACAAGTCTAACGAAGAGGGCATCTACCAGCACTTTAAGACCGTGGCCGACGCCGTGGACATCCCCTGCATCCTGTACAACATCCCCGGCCGCTGCGGCTGCGGCATCAGCGTGCACAACGTGGAGCGCCTGGCCGCGCACCCCAACATCATGGGTATTAAAGAAGCCTCGGGCAACGTCGCCTACGCGGCCAAGATCGCCCACCTGCTGTCCGATGACTTCCGCATGTACTCGGGCGAGGACGCCCTCACCGTACCGCTCATGAGCCTGGGCGCCTCGGGCACCATCAGCGTGTGGGCCGACGTTCAGCCGCAGCTCGTGCACGACATGTGCCGCGCCTATCTGGACGGCGACGTAGTGCGCGCCCGCGATATCCAGATCGCCGGCCAGCCGCTCATCAATGCCCTCTTTAGCGAGGTCAACCCCATCCCCGTTAAGGAAGCGCTCGCTCAGATGGGTATGATCGAGGCAAACTACCGTATGCCGCTGTGCCCCATGGCCGACGATACGCGAGCCGCACTTACCGATGCTCTGAAGGGAGCTGGTCTGCTTGATTAAGACCGTCATTATGGGAACGGGCCGCATGGGCTCGCTCATCCGCTCTACCGCCGAAGGCATTGTCGACGCCGCCGGACAACCTGTTTTCGGCATCGTCGCCCAGATCGGTTTTGACCTGTCCGAGCTCGCGAGCGCCCCGGCAGCCGACGTCATCATCGACTTCTCGAACGTCGTGACCTTCGATGCCGTCGTCGCCTATGTCGAGCGTACAGGCGCGGCGTTAGTCTCGGGCACTACAGGCTACACCCCCGAGCAGATGGATCGCCTGCGCGAGCTGGGTCAGAACGCCCGCGTCATGCACTCTGGCAATTACTCCATCGGTATCGCAGCCCTGCGTCATCTGGTAGCACAGGCCACACGCGAGCTGCCCGGCTTTGACTGCGAAATCGTCGAGACGCACCATAACCAAAAGGTCGACGCCCCCAGCGGCACTGCCAAGTTACTGCTCGATGCCGTCGTCGAAACTGAGCCCGAGGCAGGATACCACCCCGTCTACGGACGCGAGGGCATGTGCGGCGCGCGCGACCCCAAGGAAATCGGTATGCACTCGCTGCGCGGCGGCACCGTCGCCGGCGTGCACGAGGTGAGCTTCTTTGGCCAGGACGAGGAGGTCACGCTCACGCATCGCGCCACGAGCCGTCAGATCTTCGTCAACGGCGCCCTGGCAGCCGCGCAGAAGCTCGTCACCCGCGAGCACGGCTTCTATACGTTCGACCAGGTCATGTTTGCCTAACCAGGTATCAACCGGATCCACCCAAAGGAGAGACAGCAAATGAGCAATGCAGCCGAGATGGATGCACAGGAGATTATCAACTACATCGCCACCGCGCCCAAGAAAACGCCCGTCAAGCTGTACGTGCGCGAGAAGCCCGGCATGAAGGTTGCCTGGGGCGACGCACATGTCTACGGCGGCCGTCGTGGCAAGACCGTCTTTGGCGACTGGGATGAGCTCAAGGCCATCCTGGACGCCAATGCCGATTCCATCGATTACTACGACGTGGAGAACGACTGCCGCAACTCCGCCGTGCCCATGCTCGACCTTAAGGGCATCAATGCCCGCATCGAGCCGGGCGCGATCATCCGTGACCGCGTCGAGATCGGCGATCGCGCCGTCATCATGATGGGTGCCATCATCAATATCGGCTCCGTCATCGGTGAGGGCTCCATGATCGACATGGGCGCCGTGCTGGGCGGCCGTGCCACCGTGGGCAAGAACTGCCACATCGGCGCTGGAACCGTGTTGGCAGGCGTCGTTGAACCCGCAAGTGCCACGCCCGTCATCATCGAGGACGATGTCATGATCGGCGCCAACGCCGTGGTCCTGGAGGGCGTGCACGTAGGCAAGGGCGCTGTCGTTGCCGCCGGCGCCGTATGCGTCGAGGACGTCCCCGCCGGTGCCGTCGTGGCCGGTGTCCCCGCCCGCGTCATCAAGATGCGCGACGAGAAGACCGACAGCAAGACCGGCCTGGAAGAGGGCTTACGTCAACTTTAATAGTTACGCGGTTTTGACAAACCGCGTTTTCGCTGACGTATGCTCAACCTGCGGGATAATTCATCCCTAAACAAAAAGGCCGAAGCCCCAAGGAGCTTCGGCCTTTGCTTTCTCGCTGTAGACGTAACGCAACTTATCGATTCTCGATGCTGCCGATATTCTTGAGCTCGATGGAGATGAGGCCGTTGGGCTCATTGACGAACTCAATGTACTCGGAATTCGAACCCATCTCGGCCGGGAAGCTGATCTCGATGCCCGTATCGGTACGAATCTTGTGGTTGCGCACGGCCGCACGCTCGACCTGCTTGCGCTCCACGGGCACACGCTCGGGCACCTTCTCTTCGGTCAGCGCCGCGCGCACGCTCTCCTTGATGACCGGCTCGTCCTCAAAGACCTCATCGACGATATCCCAAGGCGGCAGCTCCTCGTCATCCTCGACCTTCTCGGCCACAGCGGCCTTAACCTTGGCGAGCGCCACGGCCGTGTTGGCGCCGTGCTCCTCGGCGACCTCCTCGACCACACGCGTCACGGTGTCGATGACTTCCTTTCCCGACACGCCCGTATCGCACTGCAGCAGACCGTCGGGAATGAGCATACGGTCCTCGCCGGCAATCTTGCGTTTCTTGTCCACATAGCCGATCTCCATGGTGCTCGCGCGCACGATGGCATAGCTCGGCACCTTTTGCGAAGGGTTCGGCAGAATGGCGTAGTGACGCGCGATGTCGTTGCGTACCTCGCCCTCCTCGCGGCCCACCTCGTGCATAAAGGCCTGTTTGGAGCCCAGCAGCATCACGGCAAACCAGCGGGCATCCTCGTCGTCGTCAAAGTCGGCCACGAGCACATCGGTGGACTCGGCTTTTTCGGCCTTGGTAAGCTCGGAGGAAATGAACTCCGCAATCTGCTGCGACAGGTCTACGAACTCGCGCTCGCCAAAGAAATAGCCCTTGAGCTCGCCGCCAAACGCAGAGTTCTCGGCAAACGTAGCGCGTTTATTATCGGCCGAAGTGCGTGCGCGGCGCAGATGCGTGGTCACAAAGTTGCGCACGGTACGGCTCTCGATATCGAGCTCGCGCTGGCTCATGACGTTGACGGCAGAGTCAAAGTCCAGGATATGTAGAATCGCGTGATTGATTTTCATATACGGCATTCCGTTCTAGATCGATTTCGGCACGAACCAGTATAGCGGTCGAGCCCGCCCCAGGCGCATCGAAGCTTGGTGCATCGGGGACAGGTTGCTTTGCACCAATGGTTAGCGCAGGAGCTCGGACTGCCATGCCTCGAGCTGCTCTGCCAGGCTCTTGCCGGCAGCGGGCATGTCGATCTGGGGTCGTTTGGGCAGCAGTGCGCATTTAAGAATTGCCACGATGGTCTGCGAGACAAAGCGTCGCGTATCCTCGTCAAAGCCTTGCGCAGCCTGGAGCATCACGGGCAGGCTCTCGCGCAGATTCCCGGCGATATCCGCAAACCGCTCAGCACCCGTAGCCTCAAACACGGAGAACAACGCATCTACAAAACGCTCGCGCTCGCTAGGTGACACTGCAAGCAGCATCTCGCGAATGGAGTCATCAACGTATCGAGCACCGGCGGACAGGCGCTCACAGTACGCGAAGTCGCGACCATCAACCACCCAGCTAAAGGGATTATGCTGCAGCAGGCTGAACTCGGTGCTCTCAACGATGGCATAGTCCTCCTGCGTCTCGAACATCATGCCAAAGATCGACAACCGAGGTAGCGTCTTGTCAATTCGACCGGAAAGATCGGCAAAGGCGTCGCCGTTCAGAAACTCCTCGACGAAGCCCGGACCATCATGGGAATACACCCGTTCGATTCGCCCACGGGCGACATCGGAGCACATCGCCGCACCGTACACCGCAAGGTTTCCACCCTTGGAATGACCTCCGCACAAAAGCGGCCCGTCAATCGCATCCGCCGCCTCGTCCACATAACGCGCCGCGGATTCCTGGGCCGGCACGGGACACCGGAACGCCATGTTGAAGTCCTCTTTCCAGCCCACAATCGTGCTGTCGGTCCCCCGGAAGGAAAGATAGCTAAACCCCGCCGGAAACCGGAACGCCATGGCTGCAAACTGCTCTGTCGCCACCACATCGCTCACGGCACGATAGCCGCAAACGTGCACGCCACGGTAGCGAGGGCTTGCTGCCACGGCCTCCAACAAGGCCCTGCTCCCCTCTGGATCCCACAGGTCGCCAATCATGTCCCGGTAGCACTCGGCACGAAGCAGCTCGCGTACGTCTAGGCCCTGCCAGTTCGTCAGCTCCGCCATAACACCCGGCAAACGCAAATAGGACAACCACGCAAAGACCAGGCTATCCACCGCGCAGAACGGCCGTTCCTCAAACGGATCAAACGCCGTCTGGGCATAGGTCAAAAAATTAGGCGAATCCGACATGGCCCTCCCATCAACTATGGTGCATTGGGGTCAGGTTGCTTTGCACCAAAAAGGCGCCCGGGCCGTGTGGGCTCGGGCGCCTTCATTGTAGCTTTTCGCTCTAGCGAGCTTGATTTAGCAGGAGAAGTCGACGCTGTCGATGATGTCCTTGAGGGCCTTGGCGGAGGCGGTAAGCTCATGCTGCTCGTCATCGTTCAGCGGCACGGGGACGCGGCAGACAACGCCGTCGCGGCCAACGACGGTCGGCATGGAGATGGCAAGATCGGACAGGCCGTACTCGCCCACCATGAGCGAGGAAACGGGCAGAACGGTCTGCTCGTCACGCATGACGGCAGTGCAGATACGCTTGACGGCCATGGCGACGCCATAGTAGGTGGCGTGCTTCTTCTCGATGATGGTGTAGGCGGAGTTCTTGACGTCCTCGGCGATGCGCTTCTCGGCGGCCTCATGCTCCAGGTGGCCGTGAAGCTCGCAGAAGGTGTTCAGCGGAACGCCGGCAACCTGAGCGCTGGACCAAGCGACAAACTCAGAGTCGCCGTGCTCACCCATGACATAGGCCTGGACATCGCGCGGGTCGACCTCAACGTGGGCACCAAGCATCTGCTGCAGACGGCCGGTGTCGAGCACGGTGCCGGAGCCAATAACGTGGCCCTCGGGCAGGCCGGACATCTTGATGGCGGCATAGGTCAGCACGTCGACCGGGTTGGAGACGATGAGCAGGATGCCGTCGAAGCCAGACTTCTTAATCTCGGGGATAATGGACTTAAAGATGCTGACGTTCTTGTTGACCAGGTCCAGGCGAGTCTCACCGGGCTTCTGGGCAGCGCCAGCGGTGACGACGATCATGGCGGCGTCGGCGACATCGGAATAATCGCCGGCGTAGATCTTCATCGGCTCGGCAAACGTCATGCCGTGCGCGATATCCAGGGCCTCACCCTCGGCGCGGTTCTTGTCCACGTCGATGAGGACCATCTCGGAGAACAGGCCACTCTGCATCAGCGCGAACGCCGAAGACGAACCAACGAAACCGCAGCCGACAATAGCGACCTTCTTCTCGTTAACCATTAGAAACTCCCATCTCTCTCCACAAGCAAGCCGCCCGGGAACGACCCGAGCGGCTTGCCGTAATCCCAATACATCCAATCGGGACTTTGATTATGCCCCTATTCGCAGCCAAAAATCGACCGTTTACCGAAATTGTTTGCAGAATTCGTAAAATAACTGCACGAAATCGGTTTCGAACTATTGACGAGCCGAAATACCTTTCTAATACAGGCCCGCCTCGCGAATGGCCTCGACAGCCAAAGCAATCTGGTCGGGCGGCAAGACCAGCGCCATGCGCACGTGCCCCTCGCCCGAAGGACCAAAGCTCGCGCCCGGCGTCACCACAACGCCGGCCTTCTCCATGAGCTCCTCGCAAAACGCCATGGAATCGGTGCGGCCACCGGGAAGCTTGGCCCACACAAACATGGAGCCATGCGCGTTGGGACGCTCCCAGCCCAGGCCCTCAAGACCGTCGCACAGGGCATCGCGGCGCTCCTGGTACTTCAGACGCTGCGCCTCGACCTCATCGCGAGGACCGTTCAGGCAGGCGATAGCAGCCTTCTGGATCGGGAAGAACATGCCAAAGTCGATCTGGCCGCGCAGCTTGGCAAAGGCAGAGACCACGTCCTCGCGGCCGACCAAAAAGCCGATGCGGGCACCGGTGACGTTAAACGACTTGGAGAGCGAGAAGAACTCCACGCCCACCTCAAGCGCACCGGGATACTGCAAGAAGCTGCCGCCCGGCTCGCCGTCGAACACGATGTCGGAGTACGCGTTGTCATGGACGATGAGCAGGTCGTGCTCGCGGGCGAAAGCGATGATCTCCTCGTAGACCTCGGGCGTGCCCACCGAGCCGACCGGGTTTGCGGGCAGCGACACGATCATATACTTGGCACGATCGGCCACTTCGGGATCGATACCTGCCACATAGGGCAGGTAATTGTGCTCGGCAACCAACGGATAGTACTCGAGCTTGGCATCGGCGATCTTGGCACCCGCCTCAAAGACCGGGTAGCACGGATCGGGAACCAGAATGGTGTCGCCCGGATCGAGCAGGGCCAGGCCCAAATGGCCCACGCCCTCCTGCGTGCCGTTGCACGACTGCACCATGGACGGCGTAATACCCGAAACGCCAAAGCGGCGCTCATAGTAATCGCACACGGCTTGCTTGAGTTCGGGCAGGTCGCGCAGGGCATACTTCCACATCTCGGGATCTTGGGCTGCTTGCGTGAGCGCCTCGACCACGTGGTCGTACGGCTTAAAGTCGGGCGTGCCCACGCTCATGTTGTAAATGGTCTTGCCTTGAGCCTTCAACGCGAGAAGCTTGTTGTTGAGCGAGGCGAAGACCTCCGCGCCAAAGCGGTCGAGACGCTGCGATGCCTGCATGGTGCCACCTTTCGATATGAAAAACGCGGCGCTCCGACAAGAGCGCCGCGCGATACGGGCCATCAGATTGCAAAAGTGTAACGCTTGCAACCCCCGTATTGGTTCAATTTAGCCAACCTTAGTCAATTGCATTAAGCGCGTCGATCTGCGCAAGCCACAGTCGCGAGCTGGCGTCACTCGGCATACGCCAATCGCCGCGTGGGCTGAGCGTCACCGAGCCCACCTTGGGACCGTCGGGCAGGCAGCTGCGCTTAAACTGCTGGGCAAAGAAGCGACGATAGAACGTACGCAACCATGCGTGGACGGTCTTGGCGTCGTAGACACCCTCGAAACTCTTGAGCGCCATGCGGTAGATCTTGCCCGGCTCAAAGCCAAAACGCAGCAGGTAGTAGAGGAAGTAGTCGTGCAGCTCGTACGGACCCACCAAATCCTCGGTCTTCTGCGCAATCTCGCCATCGCCCGTGGGCGGCAGAAGCTCGGGGGACACCGGCGTATCAAGGATGTCGAGCAAGACCTCGGCAATACGCCCGCCAAAGACATCAGCCGCATAGCGCACCAGATGGCGTACAAGCGTCTTGGGCACGCTCGCGTTGACGGCGTACATGCTCATGTGGTCGCCGTTATAGGTAGCCCAGCCGAGCGCCAGCTCCGACAGATCGCCCGTACCGATGACAAAACCACCAGCCTGGTTGGCCAAATCCATCAGAATCTGCGTACGCTCGCGAGCCTGGCTGTTCTCGTAGGTCACGTCCTGCACAGCAGGGTCATGCTCGATATCCTTAAAGTGCTGCTCCACGGCCGCGTGAATCGAAACCTCGCGGAAGCTCACGCCCAGGTCTCGGGCAAGCGACTCGGCATTCGACTTGGTGCGATGCGTCGTGCCAAAGCCGGGCATGGACACGGCAGTGATACCGGTGCGCGGCAGCCCCAGTGCATCGAAGGCACGCACGGTCACAAGCAGTGCCAGCGTGGAATCCAGGCCGCCCGAAAGACCGATGACCGCAGCCTTGGTACCCGTATGGGCAAGGCGGGTCTTGAGGCCGGCGGTCTGCAGGTCGAGGATGGTCTCACAGCGCTCGGCTAGGTCGCCATGGTCGGCAGGCACGAAGGGTGCGCGGGGGAAGACACGGTCGATGTCGAGCGCATAGCGCAGGACAGGTTCTTCGACCAGCACGCCCTCAAACGAAAATTCAACGGTCGTGGCCTCCGGCGCATCATCCGCGCGCGTCCACGTCGTCGAGCGACGGCGCTCGGCAACCAGGCGGTCAAGGTCAACGTCGGCGATGGCCATATCGCAGGTAAGCAGTTTGGTCGCGGCGAGCTTGGAGCCGTTTTCGTAGACGAGGTTCTCGCCCGCAAAGACCATATCGGTCGTGGACTCGCCCTCACTCGCGTCCGCGTAGGCATAGGCGCAGTACAGGCGCGCGCTTTGGTTAGAGATAAGGCTGCGGCGGTAATCTGCCTTGCCGATGATCTCGTCAGAGGCCGACGGGTTGAGAATCACCGTCGCACCGGCAAGCGCCATCTCGGTCGAAGGGGGCGCCGGCACCCACAGGTCCTCACAGACCTCAACGCCCAGCACCAGGTCCTCGGCGCCCTCATCACAGCATCGGTAGACAAGCCTCGAACCCAGCGGGACCGGACCCTGACCGGCAAATTCAAGCCACACGAAATCCGCAGGCGCCGGAGCAAACCAACGGCGCTCATAGAACTCGCCATAGTTGGGCAGATACTTCTTGGCCGTGAGGCCCAAAAGCTCGCCCGCGCAGCACACGGCGGCGCAGTTGTAGATATTCTCGGCAACTGCAACGGGAAGACCGATGGTAAAGACAATCGGCAGCTCACGGGTTTCATCGAGAATATGTGCCAGTGCCGCCTCGCAGGCATGCAGTAGTGTGCGGTTATGGAACAGGTCAGCCGCGGTATAGCCGGTCAGGTTAAGCTCGGGCAGCACCAGAGCACGAACGCCGCGCTCGGCAGCATCGCGAACAGCCGCCAGCGCAACCTCGGCATTGCCCTCGACATCGGCGACGCGAATCCGCGGCGACGCCGCCGCCACACGCAAAAAGCCATCAGACTGAGAAAGGTGAAGATTCATAAGAATGCTCCCGTGCGTAGACGCCATTCACAACAATTAGCAAGCCCTATTGTAGTTCAACCGCCGAGTGCAACCGCATCCCACCAACTCGGTGAGCTATTGATGAGTTGATGGTATCTGTTAAATGTCACGTACGATTCACATCTGGTGGGTACCCTGATGGCTGCATGAAACGAAGCAGATTTACACCGGGAGGACCCCGTATGACAACCAAGTACACCGACGCGCCGCGCACGCGCGTCATGACACCGGCCGCGCTCAACAACGGCGTTCACGAAAACCATTCCATCGGACAGACCATGGCCATCGCGCCTAAAAAAGGTCTGTTCGATGATATTTCCATTCCCCAGATCATCGCCGGCGCCGCAGCTGCGGCCACAAGCGTGGCGCTTGCTTCAAAGATCGGCATTGCCGGCTCGGTGATTGGTGCCGCCGTGAGCTCGGTCATCACTGTTGTGTCCTCACAGGTTTACCGCCACTTTATCTCTGCCAGCGCCAAAGCCCTCAAAGGTACGCACGCCGACGTCGACTACCCCGCCGGCGCCTATGAGCCCGTTGAGCTTAATGCCGAGGAGCACCTGGGCGGCGCCGCGACTACGCAGGAGATGCGCCAGGTTGCTGGGCGCGCGACCACGGCGCGCGTTGCCCCCAACAGCTTGCGTGCCAAGGCGGCGGCAGAGCGCAGCCAGACGCAAAAGAAGGTCATCATCTTCTCGATCGCCATCGCCATCGTCGCGGTCATCGCCTGCGCCGGCGCCATCCTTATAACCACCGCCGGTGAGGGTCTGGGCGAGCGCCCCGAGCCAATCCTTTCGTCGCGCACGACCGAGAGCGATGCAAATGGCAACACCCAGTCGCAGGATCAGCAGGCACAGGCGGACGGCACGCAAGACAGTTCTACCTCTGCCGATTCGTCCTCGAACACCCAAAACCAATCGCAGGGCACAGATTCCTCTACGGCCAACAGTGGCACGCCGTCCGACACGACCGACTCAAGCCAAACAACTGACGGTTCACAGCCGAACACGGGAGGCCAGACGAGCGACACCACTTCGGGAACGGGTGCAGCAGACAGTAGCAACACCAACAGCTCGAGCGGAACCGCGTCCGGCACGGCATCTGACAGCTCGAGCCAAGGCACGGCATCGGGCAACTAAGCACATTTGCCTCTCATAGATAACCGACCTGTACAACGGGCGCGAATCGAAAGCGGTTCGCGCCCGTTTGCCTTGGGCGCCGCCATGGCGAACGCCATGCGATGGTAAGATGCTTTACATGTGTAAAGAGGAGATTTGCCATGAGCAAGACAATAGTTAGGCCCACGCTTTCGCTGGGCAACCACATCTATCTGTATCGCCTGCTGCGCGATGCGATTGGATGCGGCAAGCAAACGTTTATGACGCAGGTCGAAGAGGCTCTCGCCGCTGGCGACATGACTGCTTATGACCTGGGCTTCGAGTCCACGCGCGAGTTGCTCGAGGAACTCGACGACTGCATTAAGCTGACTGTCTTTAAGGGCGGTCGTCTGTATGCCACGGTCATCGCCAACGAGGCCTGGGATACCGCCCTTGCCAAGGGCGAGGACAAGCCCAAGGCTGCCAAGGGCGCCAAGCAGTCCTACAAAAAGAAGAAACGCGGTGAGAAGGACCTCAAGGCCGTGCGCCCCAAGCACGTTAAGCGTCCCGAGCCCGAGCCCGTGGCCGAAGTCGCTCCGGAACCCGAGCCCGAGACAGAGATCGAAGTCGCTATTGAGGTAACAGCAGAAGCCGAAACCGAAATCGCCGCCACGACCGATCCCGAAGTCATATCCGAGCAGGAAGCAACTGTGGAGCTCAACGAAGCGCCCAAGTCGACAACCGAAGAAGCCGCTGACCAACCCGAGACGCCTGCGTTCCAAAACAGCGATGTCTTTGGCAACGAGGCCAAGGACGATCGGCCCGAAGAACTCGCAGAACAGGACGCTACCGAGGCGGCATCGGAGCCCGAGGCACCGCAGCCCGCCATCTCGCTCACGGTCGTCTATGACCCCGAGAACGCCAATGCCGGCATCACCACCATGGCCTCCACACCGGTCGAGGCAAAGCCGTCTATCGAGGCGGAGGACGCCCCGCAAGCCGATGCCAAAACCGAGACTGAAGACACATCCGTCTCCGTGGAACCGACAGATTCCGCAGTTAAGCCGGAACCGGCGCCCGAGTCTGCACCCGTCATCGAGTCCGCATCCGCACCTGTCTATGACCAAATTCCCGCACCGGCACCGGCTTCGGTACCCGCAGCAGCACCGGCCCCCGCACCCACAGCACCGACCATCCCCGAGGACTTCCCCGTCGATTTCGCAACCGAGGTCTTCTGCCCCGGCCCGTTGCTACACCAGCTGTCGACCTATCTCCCCTACGGCGCCGACACGCTCGGCATCGTCGGCGAGTACTACTGGATCGCCCGCGAGCGCGGTACCATCGAGGCCGTGCGAAACCGCGCAAGCTTCCCCCTGCGCTACACGCAGGCCGGCGAGCGCCGCGAGGTTACCGTGCGCATCCGCCGCAACACCGCCGGCGGTCTCGGAGCCGCCTGGACCATCGATAAAGTCGAAGAATCCGAGCAGTAACGACAAACGGCTCAAATCCAATTCAGGATTTGAGCCGTTTTTATTTGTTGATGTTGCGTAACCAACAGCGAGCGGGCCGCAAGTGCCCCAGGTTGCCGTGAAAGAGGAGCGACGCGTACTTCGGTACGCGAGCGACGGCTTGAACGGCAAGATGGGGTGCTTGCGACCCGCGCAGCGTCGAGCAGTTACGCGGTTTGGAAAACCGCGTAACGATCTAGTCGCGCGTCAGCTTACGGTGGATACGATGCGGCTGGGCTGCGTCCTCGCCTAGGCGCTCGATGCGGTTGGCCTGATAGGCCTCGAAGTTGCCCTCGAACCAATACCAGTTGCCCGGGTTCTCGTCGGTGCCCTCCCACGCCAGAATGTGCGTGGCGACACGGTCCAGGAACATACGGTCGTGGCTAATGACCACCGAGCAGCCCGGGAACTCGAGCAGCGCCGCTTCGAGCGAGGACAGCGTCTCGACGTCGAGGTCGTTCGTGGGCTCGTCGAGGAGCAGCAGGTTGCCGCCCTGCTTGAGCGTAAGCGCCAGGTTCAGACGGTTGCGCTCGCCACCGGAGAGTACGCCGGCGCGCTTCTGCTGGTCCTGACCCTTAAAGCCAAAGCTCGCCACATAAGCACGGCTCGGAACCTCGGTCTCGCCGACCATCATGTGGTCCAGGCCGTCCGAGACGACCTCCCACAGGTTCTTATCGGGATCGATGCCAGAACGGTTCTGATCGACATAGGAGATCTTGACGGTCTCGCCCACCTCGAGCTCGCCCGAAGTCAGCGGCTCCAGGCCCACGATGGTCTTGAACAGCGTGGTCTTGCCCACACCGTTGGGGCCGATGACGCCCACAATGCCGTTGCGCGGCAGGGTGAAAGAAAGGTCGTCGATGAGCACGCGACCGTCGAATTCCTTGTGCAGGTGATGGGCCTCGAGCACCTTGTTGCCCAGACGCGGGCCCACGGGGATGCGGATGTCGGTCCAGTCGAGCTTCTGGCTTGCGCGGGCCTCGGCCTCCATCTCCTCGTAGCGAGCCAGACGGGCCTTGTTCTTTGCCTGGCGAGCCTTGGGCGAGCTGCGTACCCACTCGATCTCGGCCTCCATGCGCTTGGCGAGCTTGGCGTCGCGGTTGCCCTGCGCCTCGATACGGGCGGCCTTGGTCTCCAGATACGTGGAGTAGTTGCCCTTGTAGGGATAAAGGTGACCGCGGTCGACCTCGCAGATCCACTCGGCAACGTTATCCAGGAAGTAGCGATCGTGCGTGACGGCAAGCACCGCGCCCTGGTAGTTGTGCAGGAAGTGCTCGAGCCACAGGATCGACTCGGCGTCCAGGTGGTTCGTGGGCTCGTCGAGCAGCAGCAGATCGGGAGCCTCGAGCAGCAGCTTGCACAGGGCCACGCGGCGACGCTCGCCGCCAGAGAGCACGTTAACCGGCATGTCGGAATCGGGCAGCTGCAGGGCGTCCATGGCCTGGCCGAGCTTGGAATCGATATCCCAGCCGTCGGCGGCATCGATCTCGTCCTGGAGCTTGCCCATCTCGGCCATGAGGGCGTCCATGTCGCAGTCCGGGTCGCACATCTCCTCGCCGATCTTGTTGAAGCGATCGACCTTGGCGATCATGTCGCCAAACGCCATGCGCACGTTCTCGATAACGGTCTTGTCGTCATCGAGCGGCGGCTCCTGCTGCAGGATGCCCACGGTGTAGCCTGGAGTGAGCCTGGCATCGCCGTTGGAGACCTCCTCGATACCGGCCATGATCTTGAGCAGGGTCGACTTGCCCATACCGTTGGGTCCCACGACGCCGATCTTCGCACCGGGATAGAAGCTCAAGGTCACATCGTCAAGGATCACCTTGTCGCCATGAGCCTTGCGAGCCTGATACATCTGGTAGATAAACTCCGCCATTTGCCTGTTTTATCCTTTCTACCTGCTGTTTCCCTATTCTTGTTTCGCTTTAGTAGAAACGAAATGAGGAAACCAGCTCTGAAACTTAACGAAAAAGGGGCATGGTTGCCCACACCCCCTAATACTACCTGGGAAAAGTCCCCCGGAACATACTATGAACTGCGTACGCTAGTTTTCCGCAACCTTAACGAGCGGCTCGCTGCGATTTGCGCCACAACAGATACGAGTAGACGTAGACGGCTCCAACCGAACCAAACGCCAGAACCGCAATCACCGCGGCGACGACTTCACTCGAAAGCACGCTGCCTGCCACGCCCATCACAATCAGGCCAATACCCAGCACCATAAAGCAGGAGCCGCCAAAACGCTGCGTACGGCGCCAGTTCTCGGGATCGGCAAGCGCCCAGGGTGTCTTGATACCGAGCGTATAGTTCTGCTTCACACGCGGCAAGTAGTTGCCTACGCCGATGAACAGCAAACCGACAACACCGGAAATCAGCACGTTAACCGAACCGACCGCCGGCACCACGCCCCAGACCGTAAGCTCTCCCAGCCAGCTTATGGCGCACATGAACAAGGTGAAGGCGATTACGAAGCCCTGGTAGAACTTGCCCGAGGTTCGATATGCCTCACCTTTGGGGTCGATGCGCGGCACCACGCAGAACATTGCGAGAAGCGCCAGAGGCAGCACGCCGAGCGCGGAGGCCATCCAGCTAGGACCCCAACCGTCGACGGCGCCGTTCGCGCCCCAGTGCGTGGGAATCTGCGCAGGCAAGCTCGGCATCACCATGAGGTGCGCTACGACATTGGCGACGCACAGAGCGACCAGCGCAATCCACACGCGCGACGATACCCCCGTGGGGTGAATGCCCTTGTTTTCGTTATTCATCCTTATCACCTTCCGTGTTTGTAAAGCCCATAAACCAGCCAATCAAATCCTGCATGACGGTGGTGTTTAAGCTGTATACGATGTTTTGGCCATGGCGCTCGTCGGTCACCAACCCGGCGTTTTTGAGCGTCGCCAAGTGATGACTCAGCGACGGCTTACTGATATCGAAATGCTCGGCAAGCTCCCCCGCCGTGCAATTGCCCTCGCGCAGCAACTCCAAAATGCGCCGTCGCGTTGGATCGGCAAGCGCCTTAAAACCCTCTCCCGGCATAAGACCCCCTCTCATCATCTCTCATGACGCGCACACTATACTCAATATTTAGATGTTTGTCTAACTATCTAATCTTACACTCAAAAAAAATAGCCGCCCCCGCGTAATGCGAAGACGGCCACTTCTCACGCTACAAACGTGTTTTGGAGTTGGCCAACCCGCTGCAACGGGTGCCATCTGCTTCAATCTTATGCGAACCCCGACCCCATTTCAACAAGCCCAAGGGCTCAAATGGAATCGCGATAACACCTATAATGGCAATAGCTAAAACACGATTCGCTTCCCCATCGGAGGATGTCTATGACCGAAACCGCTGCCGCTCTCGTCGAGACACGCGACACCAAGCTCGAGATCATCATGGGCCGCGAGGCACTCGATAAGCTCGCCGATGCTACGGTGCTGGTGCTCGGCTGCGGAGGCGTGGGCTCCAACTGCTGCGAGGCACTCGCCCGCGGCGGCATCGGTCATTTCGTCATTCTGGACAAGGACATCATCGCGCCCAGCAATATCAATCGCCAAGCCATCGCCTTTCACAGCACCGTCGGCAAGCGCAAGGTTGACGTGATGGAAGCCATGATCCACGATATCAATCCTGCCGCCACCGTCATCAAGCGCACTGAATACCTGCTGAGCGACAACATCGACGAGTTCTTTTCGAGCGTTTTGGAGCAGACGGACGGCAAGCTCGACTACGTCGTCGACGCCATCGACACCATCTCGGCCAAGCTCACCATTGCCAAATATGCTCAGGACCACGACATTCGTTTGGTTAGCTCCATGGGCGGGGCCAACAAGCTCCATCCCGAGTGTCTCCGCTTTGCCGATATTTTCGATACGGTACGTGACCCCATGAGCCGCATTATGCGCAAAGAATGTAAGAAGCGCGGAATCAAGAGCCTACATGTACTGTTTAGCTGCGAGGAATCGGTTAAGACACAGCCCCGCGACCCTTCCAACATCCACGAGCGCACCGAGCTGGGAACTGCCAGTTTTATGCCGCCCATCATGGGACAGATGATCGCCGGCGAGGTTATCCGCCAGGTCAGCGGGCGCGGGTGCGAGCATGTGCGCGCCGACGGCCAGCGCCTAGATTAACGAGACGCGCAGCAATGGCACCGCAGTTATTTGACGCGCACTGTCACCTTGATTTAATGGCTCACCCGGACGCCGTTGCCGACGAGGCGACGGCACTGGGCATGGGTCTCTTTGACTGCGGCGTCGATCCGCGCGACTTTGCGCGCGCCAAGAAGCGCGCTTGCAACCGTTCAAATATCTTTGCCGGCATCGGCCTCCACCCCTGGTGGCTCGCCGACGGGCGATGCGGAACCGCCGAAATCAATCTGCTTTGCGAGGTCGCTGCGCAAGAGCGCTTAATTGGCGAGGTAGGACTCGACTTTTCCGCGCGCTTTGCCGGAAGCGAACCGCTTCAAATACAGGCGCTTGACCGTCTCTGCGATGCACTCGTGCAGCACCCTCTCGCCGGGCGCGTGATATCAATTCACGCTGTTCGTTCGGCAGGAACCGTACTGGACGCCCTTGAGTCATATGGATTACTCACCCCAAGCCCCAACTCCCCCGCCATCATCTTCCACTGGTTTAGCGGCACCTCGAACGAGTTCGTCCGCGCGCGAAACGCAGGCTGCTATTTTTCCGTGAACGAGCGGATGCTCGCTACCAAACGCGGTCGCGAATACGCCCGACAGATCCCACTCGACCGCCTGCTACTCGAAACCGACGCTCCAGCCGAAGCGCAAGCAGATATAAACGCACGGCAGCTCATCACATCGCTAAAAAGCGTCTCCCGGCACATCGCCGAACTTAAAAACTGCGCCGCGGAGGGCGTCGAATCGATCGTTTTGGCAAATTCGCGCTCCATATTTGACTTCCAATGACCCCGGTGGGCAAAAAACACCAAATATGAGTACTGTTGCAATGCTAGTAGCATTATTTTGCGACAAATGAACGCCTAGATAATGCACAGCCGTTCATTATCTAGGCGTTTTAGCATGGCTAAAGCCGTTTAAAACAGGCTTTTATCGCTCCCAGGCACTCAGCTAGGGCCTCAAAGGCTTGATTTTGCTGTTACTAAAATAGTTACAGTACTCATATTTGGCATTTTTTGCCCACAGGGTCCCGGGAAGACAACAATTCGACTTCCCGGGACCGCTCAACTATTCAAAAATCGGCGCTCCGTGGCCCCAAGAGCCTTCCATGCCGCACACGGTCGAGGCAAACCCGGCAGCAAAGTCGAGCGCGCGCTCGATGGCCTCGGCGCCATCCTCACCACGCTTGGCGGAATCGAGATAGCACATCAAAAACGAGGTGAGGAACGAGTCACCCGCACCCATGGTGTCCTTCATATCCGTTACCGGTTTAGCCAGTTGGCGGTAATAACGCTCGCCATCGTAGGCAATGCAGCCCTCAGCGCCAGCCGTTGCCGATACAAAACGCGGACCTAGGCTCTTCACCCATGCCAGACGCTCGCGAATCTCGTCCTCGCTCGCGGCGTCTGCCGCACTAAAGAAAGCAAAGTCGACGTACGGAGCGATCTGCTCGTAGTACTCATCGGTCGAATCATCCGAGAAGTCAAACGAAACGGTAATACCCGACGCCTTCAGCTTAGGCAGCTCACGCTCGGTAAAGCAGTAGTTACCCGAATGGACCACATCGAACTGCTTCATATATGCCAGATCAAAACGATCGAGCACATAGCGCGCATCACCACGGATGCCGCCCTCGTTAGATCCCAGAAACACGCGGTCACCATCGACCACGGTAACACGAGCCGCGCCGTTCTCGCCGATGAGTTGTTTACATTTGGCGAGCTCGACGCCCTCGTCCTCAAGGCTCGCGATGACATGCTCGGCCGCGGCGTCGTTTCCAAAGATACCCACATACGCGGAGCGCGCAGCCCCGCACTTCTTGGCATACACGGCAAAGTTCACCGCATTGCCACCCGGATACATAGTGTGGATATGCTCGTAGCGATCGACGACGTTATCGCCAAACCCAAGAGCGCTAACGTTAAATGTCATAGCACCGCTCCCCTCTCGTCCTAACGAGATCGCTGTAATGGCTGCCGTGCCACCCTGGCCCTACGCGAGTTCCAGCAAATCCGGCAGCTGGTCGATAATCTTGTCCGCGGCATCCTGGCTAAAGCCAAAGCGCTCCTCGCGCTTGGCAATGACTGTCAGGCCGGCTCGCTTGCCGGCAGTGATGCCAGGCACCGAATCCTCAACGCAGCAGCAGCGATTCGCGGGCAGCCCCAGCAGGTCCAGCGCATGCAGGTAGATGTCGGGCTCGGGCTTGCTCTCCTTAAACTGTTCGCCGCTCACCACATACTCAAAGGCATCTGATAGCCCACACGCATTGAGCACTTCCTCGATGCTATCCATGGGAGACGAGCTGGCAAGCGCCACGCGAACGCCGCGGCGCGGCAGCTCTCGAATCGTATCCACGGCGCCTGGGTTAATCAAAGCCTGATAGTCGCGCGGACGTTTATGCGCCCACTCATCCCAACGGGCCAACGCTTCCTCGCCAGTGAAATGCCCCTTACCGGCACGCTCAAACCAATCGACCAGCATGCGGAGAAAGAACTGATGCGAGGTACCGACCTGCCCGTTCAGCTCCTCTTGGGTTAGGTTCAACCCAAGCTCCTTGGCAAACGCGGCAGTCTCGCCCAGGTAGTAATACTCGGTATCGACAATGACGCCGTCCATGTCAAAGATAACGGCGTCGAACGGAAATGCGGACACGGCACCCTCCCTAACAAAAGGGCGCCTGTACGCAGGCGCCCGAACTATGCATTATCGGCGATTCTAGCCCAGCAGCTTATCCAGCGCCACCGCGATACCGTCTTCGTTGTTATTGGCGGTCACCATCTGGGCAACTGCCTTAACCTCATCGACGGCGTTGCCCATGGCTACACCTGTGCCGGCCCACTCAATCATGGACTTGTCGTTCTGGCCGTCGCCAAACGATACGACCTCACTGGCATCGATGCCGAGCTTGGGCAGGGCACCCTCGAGCGCACGGGCCTTGTCGATACCGGGCGCCGTGTACTCAAAGTACCAGTCGGCCGTAAACATGCCCGAAAGCGTCTGCTTAAAGGGCGCATACATCTCCTCGTAATGCGCCTGCAGGTAGGCTGGATCGCCCGCCGTCAGTAGCTTGTCCACGGAACAAGCGTCCACGACCTCATGCAAGCTCTCGACCTCACGGATCTTAAGGTCGCACGCATCGCGCTCATACTTGACGATATTCTTCTGCGAACCGTCCGGCAGCGTGATCATGCAGCGATACGAGTCCACGACGTGCAGGTCCCGACCGAGCGAGATCATGGGAATCACGTCGAAATTGCGCAGATGATCAATCAGACGGTGCAGCTCGTCAGCCGGCATGGCCTGGTCAAAAAGAACCTCATCGGTCTGAGCGTCGACCACATGTGCGCCATTAAAGGCAACTAGCAGACCGTCATGGTTTTGAAGGTCGAGCTCCTGCGCCAAGGCGTGCAGCCCCCATGCGGGACGACCCGAAGCCAAGATGAGCTTAATGCCCGACTCCTGCGCCGCGAGCAGCTTCTCGCGCGTACGCGGGCTGATGACCTTTTGGTCGTTGGTGAGCGTACCGTCGATATCCATTGCGATGGCTTTGATTGCCATATATGCCTCCTTGCATCGTTTTTATCGCGCACTATCTTATCCGAGCCGGGGCACGTTCGCACAGCGCGCGCATGACGGTTGCAAAACCACCCCATTTGAAACAAAGGCAAAAAAGTACTTGCAAAGACGCGTTCCGACATATAAGTTGATAAAAGACCGCCGTTGCGGTTTTAAGTAGATCGAGCATATGAAGTTTGAGTTTTAGCGTGTAAGAGAAGGAAGATCGGCAAAGTACAACCCCAAACGCAATGACAACTTAATGAGGTAACTGCCACATGTGAGGCACCCAGGGCATTGCTGTCTCGATTTTGAGCACGATGCCTTCCGCCTTGCATGGGCCGTTCCATCCCGCCCCTGCAGCAACTGCCTCACGGGCTCATTGAAAACCGCATAGCACCCCAACGTCAGCACATCACCCACGGCAAGCACATCACTCACGGCAACCAACACATCAACAAACAGCACGAACATCAACCGATTGGAGAAGCTATGACAAACCACCACGCTGAAGACGGCGATAAGAAAAGCATTCTGGATGCCCGCATTGAGCGAGCATATGCAAACGAATATGACGCCGCCTTTGCCGCCGCGACCATCAAGAACTACGCGTCGCTACCGCTCGCGACGATCTTGGCCGACCACCCTCAACTGCTGAAGCGCTGCACAAAGATCATGGGCGACCCCGACATTCGCAAGCTGACAGACCCCTATGCCCCAAAACGCGACAACGATTCGTACGTTCTTACCGTAGGCTGCCTAGCCCATATGCTTACGGCGCTCGACACGAAACTCAAGCTCGAATGGGAACCCGACGAGCGTCATGAACTCGAAAGCAAGCGGAACACCCTGCGCACTGCACTGTTCCTTCCGTTGGACGGCCTCAAGCGCTGCAACGTCGAGCTCAATACACAGGCGCGGCAAAAGCCCGGGACCACGGGGAAGAATCCAAGACCCCATGCGGCCATCGTCGACCGCAACCGATATAACCGCATGACCGCGCATTTTTCCGCCGAGGGAGCAGCCATAAGGACGCTGATCGACCTGCTGTGCCTCCTGAGCATCAACGAGCTATTTGAGGGCTATCTCGCCCTTGTTCCCGCGACGGCACCCAAGTCGGTAGCAAAGATCATCGAGACCTGCAGACGCCAGTTTGAGCGCCATCGCAATGGCAGCGAGATGAACGCCAGCATCGCGCAGTACTACGCGGCTCATTACAAAAATGACGGATGTGCCCCTGTCGAGCATCAGCTGCGGCTCGCCTACACCACGCCCGCCGCAACGCTCTATCGCTTTGGAGCCCTTGGCGCTTGCGAGCCGCACGAACAGGCAGCCTGCCCCACAACCGAGCTCGATCTCAGGCTCGGACGAATCCTGTAGCCCGCCAGCCCCTCCGCGGGCAACAATCCTATTCCACAACACAACCAACAGAAAGGAGTCCTCATGGACACCAATCATTCCCCCATCATCAGCCCCCTCACCATGCGTGAATCCGCCCGAGGTATCACGCTCACCAGCATTTACGATGAGATGCTCGCCCGTCGCGAGCTCTCCGTCATGGGAGACATCGAAACCCCGATGGCCCACGACCTATGCCAGCAGATCCGCCTGCTCGATGCCACCGACCCCAGCCGCCCCATCACCATATTTGTCGCCAGCGCCGGCGGAAGCGTGCGAGCGGGTCTTGCGATCTATGACGCCATGCGCCTCGCATCGTGCCCCATCCGCACCGTCTGCCTGGAATTCGCCGCGTCCATGGGCGCCGTGATCTTTATGGGCGGCGACGATCGCCGTATGGCGCCCCATGCAGAGCTCATGATTCACGACCCGCTGATCCCCCAGGGGGCAGGCGGCTCGGCACTTGCGCTGCAGGAAACCAGCCGGCGTCTCATGCAGACCCGCAAGACCCTCACGCAAATCCTCTCGGACCGCAGCGGCCTCACGCCCAAGCGCATCCAGTCCCTCACTGCAAAAGACACCTACCTTTCGGCCGAGCGCGCCGTCGAGCTCGGCTTTGCCCACGAAATCCTCTCGACCACCAAGGAGGTCGCCCATGTCTAACCTCGCCAGCCGCGTCGCCGCATCTGGGTCCGCATCGTCCACCATCCTCGCCAAGGATCGAACGCTTTCCTGCGACACCCGCCAAACGGGACTCAATAACAACGCACTTGTGATCGGCCCCTCGGGAGCCGGCAAGACCCGAAACGTCCTCAAGCCCAACCTGCTGCAAATGAACGCAAGCTACATCGTGCTCGACACCAAAGGCACGCTCTGTCGCGAAGTGGGACCCGTGCTGGCAGCCCACGGTTACCGCGTGCAATGCCTCAACTTCGCCGACCTCAACACCGTCCCGGCCCTTGCGCCCGGTATCGAGCGCTGCGGCTACAACCCCCTGAGGCACATTCGCCGCAAGGCGGACGGCAGGCCCAACCAGCAGGACATCCTCTCGGTGGCAAAGGCCATCTGCCCCATCGAGGACAACAACCAGCCTTTTTGGGATCATGCGGCGGCAAACCTGCTGTCGTGTCTTATTGCCTACGCCACCGAACAGCTACCCGCCGACGAGCAGACGATCAGCTCGGTCATCAAGCTGATCGAGCACCTGCAGGACGGCGCCACGGGTCGATTGTTTGACGACCTGATCACGACCGACCCCCAAAGCTATGCCCTCTCGCTATGGCGGCGCTACGCCATTACGCAAAATGCCGAGCGCATGCACGCGAGCATCGTCGGCATCCTTGCCGAAAAGGTCATGTGTCTGGGATTCGACGGTGCGGCACAGCTCTATCGTGAGTGCCATCAGGTGGACTTCGCTTCCATGGGACACACCCCCCGCGCCCTGTTTGTAACCGTGAGCGATATTGACCGCAATCTCGATCCGCTGACCGGCCTCTTTATTTCGCAGGCGTTTATGGGCCTCATTCGTGAGGCCGATAGGCAGCCCGACGGCAGCCTGCCCGTACCCGTGCGCTTTATGCTCGATGACTTCGCAAATCTGCAGATCCCCCAGATCGACAACGTGCTCTCGATTATCCGAAGCCGCAACATCTGGGCAACGCTGCTGCTGCAGTCGACCAACCAGCTCGATGCGCTCTATGGCGAGGCACGCGCACGCTCCATCATGGGCAACTGCGACACGCATCTGGTGCTGGCGTTCCAAGACCCCGAGAGCGCCCGAGTGTTTTCCGACCGAGCCGACGCATTGCCCAGCACGCTTATGGCGACGCCGATCGATCGCTCATGGCTCTTTGTGCGCGGTCGCGCCCCCGAGCAGGTCGAACGCTTTAGGCTCGAAGACCATCCGCTGTACGGGGAACTGCCCGAAGCGCAGCGAGACACCACCCGGGTCGAATTCGCCCATTAACAACGCCGTGCAGTCCGCCACGCTCGACCACAAACAGCAAGGGCCCGCATCCCAACGGATACGGGCCCTTGTCAGCTATGCGTTACTTATCGCAGCGAATCCTACTTGCGATGAGCGCGGTAGAACTCGATGAGCGCCTGGGTCGAAGCGTCCTGCTCGGCCTTGGCGGCGTCGTCATGGAAGGCCGGGGTGATCTGCTTGGCAAGCTGCTTGCCCAGCTCGACGCCCCACTGGTCGTAGGAGTCGATGCCCCAGACCGTGCCCTCGACAAACGTGATGTGCTCGTACAGGGCGATGAGCTCGCCGAGTGCGAACGGGGTCAGCGTGTCGCCAAAGATCGAGGTCGTCGGACGGTTACCCTCAAAGCAGCGGGCCGGGACGATCTGCTCGGGCGTGCCCTCGGCACGGACCTCGTCGGCCGTCTTACCAAAGGCAAGCGCCTTGGTCTGGGCCAGGAAGTTGCCCAGGAACAGCTCGTGCACGTCCTGGCCGCCGTCGGTTGCGGGGTTGGCAGTGTTGGCGAAAGCGATAAAGTCGGCCGGGACCACCACGGTGCCCTGGTGCAGCAGCTGGTAGAAGGCGTGCTGACCGTTGGTACCGGGCTCGCCCCAGAAGATCTCACCGGTATCGGAGGTCACAGCGCTGCCGTCCCAGCGGACGTGCTTGCCGTTGGACTCCATGGTGAGCTGCTGCAGGTAGGCCGGGAAACGGTGCAGGTACTGGCAGTACGGCAGCACGGCATGGCTCTTGGAACCGAAGAAGTTGACGTACCAGACGTTGAACAGGCCCATCAGCGCGACGGCATTGTTCTCGAGCGGCGTGTTGCAGAAGTACTCGTCGATAGCGTGGAAGCCCTCGAGGAACTGCTGGAAGCGCTCGGGGCCGAGCACAACGATCAGCGACAGACCCACGGCGGAGTCGACAGAATAGCGACCGCCGACCCAGTTCCAGAAACCAAAGGCGTTGGCAGGGTCGATGCCGAAGGCCTCGACCTTGTCGAGAGCGGTGGAAACGGCAACGAAGTGCTTAGCCACGGCCTCGGCGTTCTGCTCATCGGAGCCGTCGATGGCGCCCTGAGCCTTGAGCTGCTCGAGCATCCAGGTCTTGACCTCGCGAGCGTTGGTGAGGGTCTCGAGCGTGGTGAAGGTCTTAGAGACGATGATCACGAGCGTGGTCTCGGGATCCAAACCTTTGAGCTTCTCGGCCTGGTCGTTGGGGTCGATGTTGGAGATATAGCGGCAGTCGATACCGGCGTCGGCATAGGGACGCAGAGCCTCGTAAGCCATGACCGGGCCCAGATCGGAGCCGCCGATGCCGATGGACACCAGGTGCTCGATCTTCTTGCCGGTAACGCCCTTCCACTCACCGGAGCGCACGCGCTCGGCGAAGGCATACATGCGATCGAGGACCTCGTGCACGTCGGCGACGACATCCTGGCCGTCAACGATGAGCTGGCCCTTCTCGCTTGCCGGACGGCGCAGCGCGGTGTGCAGGACGGCGCGGTCCTCGGTGGTGTTGATGTGCTCGCCGGAGAACATGGCGTCGCGGCGCTCCTCGAGCTTCACCTCGCGGGCAAGATCGCACAGCAGCTTGACGGTCTCATCGGTCACCAGGTTCTTGGACAGATCGAAGTGAAGGTCGCCGGCGTCAAAGCTCAGCTTGTTCACGCGGTCGGCGTCAGCGGCGAACCAGGCCTTGAGGTCGATGCCCTCGGCCTCGAGCTTCTCCTGATGGGCCTCGAGCGCCTTCCAAGCGGCGGTCGACGTAGCGTCGATGGGTGCGGCAACAGTTGCCATAGAGTCCTCCTCAGCATACGAGCGCACGCCTCCATGCGCCCGGACATTCAGATGCCACTATTCTAGCGCAGGTCAAGACTATAATCAGCGAGCGTTGCCAATCGGCCCCCAAACGGCAACCGACCAAAAAGGGACAGGTTTATTTTGGCAGGTCAAACGCTTTACCAATCAAAAATAACCTAACCCTTTATGCCAAATATTAGGCCGCGGCGCACACGCTGCCGAGCAACTCACGCAGAGGAGACCCAATGCCCTCCAGCAGTTCGGGCGCGATGATGGCGAAAACGGGAACCTCGCCGGCACCCACAACGGCGGGCACTTTTCCCTCGGAGACGATGCATCCGTAGGGAACAAAACCGTCTTCGCCGACATCGAGCGCTGCCATGCGACGCGCGAGTTCGCGTGCAAAGCCAGCAGTATCGGCATCGCCAATCGCCAAGACAAAGTCCACGCCTTCGTCGGTCGCCAGGGCCACGGCTTCGTCGATCAGCTCGTCTCCCCCGTCGCCCTCAACCGAGCCGCAACGAAACAGCACGCGCTCGAGCAGAGCTCGATCAAGCGAGCCGAGTGCCGCCGAAACAAGCTCATCACGCGTATGTTTGTCACCGCCCAGCACGACCAACGCCTTGGTACCGCCGTAGTGAGCGACTAATCGCCCGCACCAGCGAGCCACGTCTCCATCCGCAACAAGGCGCGTCGGCATACCAAACCCGTAGTTGACCATCGTTTCCACAACCCTTCCGTGCATGTAGGTGGTACCGATCATTAGGCCCATGCTACGAAGCGAGCTTTTCCGAGCTGTTTCGCGCTCTTTAGGGCTGCGTTAAAAACCCGATGCAACCGCACGACCATACTTGCCAAAAAGAGACAGATTTTGACGGTGTCCGTGCAAGCGGGTATTATCGAACAGGTATTCGATAAGAACATGTGTTTGATGAAAGGACACGGATGGCGCACGAGCAGCACACCTATATCTGCATCGACCTCAAGACGTTTTATGCCAGCGTCGAGTGCGTCGACCGTGGGCTCGATCCGCTCACCACCAACCTGGTCGTTGCCGACGAATCGCGCGGGCGCACGACCATCTGCCTCGCCATCACACAGGCTATGAAGGACTTAGGGATTCACAACCGCTGCCGCCTATTTGAGATTCCCGATGGCATCGACTACATCACGGCCGTACCGCGCATGCAGCATTACATGGAGGTGTCGGCGAAAATCTACGGTATCTATCTGGAATACGTCAGCCCCCAGGACGTGCACGTCTACTCCATCGATGAGTGCTTTATCGACGTGACGCCCTATCTGGACCTCTATCACACAGATGCGGAAGGGTTCGCCTGCACGCTGCGCGACGAGGTCCTCGCGCGCACCGGCATCACGGCGACGGTCGGCATCGGCCCCAACCTATTCCAGGCCAAGGTAGCGCTCGACATTACCGCCAAGCACGCACCCAACCGCATCGGCATACTCGACGACGAGACCTTTCGCAAGGAGATCTGGCCCCATCGTCCCATCACCGATGTCTGGGGCATCGGTCCCGGCGTGGCAGCCCGCCTCGAGAAATACGGCGTCTACGATCTGATGGGCGTCGCGGCGCTCGACGAAAACCTGCTTTACGACGAGCTCGGCGTCAATGCCGAATATCTCATCGACCATGCCTTCGGGCGCGAGCCGACAACCATCGCCGATATCCAAGCTTATCGCCCGCAAGCGACCTCGACCACCACGGGGCAGGTGCTCTCGAAGGGCTATGCCTACGAGCAGGCCTACACCGTCTTGCGCGAAATGGTCGATGCCGCCGTGCTGGATTTGATCGACAAGCACGTGGTGTGCGACAGCATCTCGCTCTTTGTGGGCTATGCAAGCGAGCGCGCCGACATACGCCGGCTCAACGCCAGCGGCACGGCGCAGTATATAGACGGCTGCGGGCACTTGCGCTCGAGCACATCGAGCATCGAACCCACCGCAACCGCCGGCCCCGAGCTCGCGCCCCGTGCTCCCAAGCCCGTCCAGCGCGATGACGAAAGGCGTCGTCTGGTGCGCGAAGCGCAGGCAATCGATGGCATCTTTGTGGGCGAACACGGCGGCAAACCGCGTGGTGGCTATGCCGCGCTCTTTGCGCACTCCAACGCCTCGCGCAAGCTGCCCGAGCGCACTAATTCGTTTAAGAAGATCATGGGGTATTTCGATGACCTTTGGGCACAAACGGTCGATCCCAAACGACCGGTCAAGCGCATCAACCTGGAATTTGGCAACCTCATGCCCGAGGAATTTGCCACCATCGATCTGTTCAGCGATATCGAGGCCGATAAGCGCGAGCGCGACCTGGCGCGCGCCGTCCTGGCCGTGAAAGGCAAGTACGGCAAGAACGCGCTCGTCAAGGGATTAAGCTTTACCGCCGGCGCCACCGCGCGCGAACGCAACGACCAAGTTGGAGGACATCGTGCCTAAACCCAAGCAGCAGCCCGTGCGCCCGCCGACCGCCTTCGAGCGCTTGGCGGACCCCGAGGGTAGACGCCGCGCCGCCGACCCCAACCTCACTGCCAACGGTGCCGTGCGCGCCAACCGCGCCGCACAGTTTATGCCCTTTGCCGCCCTCACGGGATACTACGAACTCGTGCGCAAGCAGGAAATCACCGTCGAGCCAAAACGTGAGCTCACGGAAGAAAAAGCCCTCGTGCTTTCTAAAAAGCTCGAGGGCCTCAAACGTGGCGACTTGATTCGTGTCACCTATTACGATACATACGGCTATCGCAGCCGCACCGGCATCCTCGACGAGGCGCTCCCCGCCTTCAAGCTCCTCAAACTCAAAGACATCGCCATCGACTTCGACGACATCCAAGACATCGAACTGCGCGGACGAGCCTAGCCAAGGAAGCGCATCCAGGGCGGCGCCTACAGCGTCATGACGTAGTAGCCCGCGTCTTTCACGGCCGTCTCGAGGACATCACGATCAACCGGCTGCTTAGAGCGCACGCGTGCCGTGTGGTCCGCATACGTCACCGTTGCCCACACGCCATCCAGCGCATTGAGAGCATTGGCTACGTTCTGAGCGCAGCCGTCACAGCTCATGCCGCCGATGAGCAGCTCATCGCTATAGGGATAGTGTGACGCATCGGTATCCACCACAACAACCTTTTTGGCCTTCTTGCCGCTCGTACCATCGCTGCAGCAACTCTTCCCGTGTGTCGAAGCGGCAATGCGACGCAGTCCAAAAAACATGCCGACGGCAATGACGGCCAGCACGATGAGATTCGCAGGGTTGAGCAAGTCACTCATGCGCTCCCCTTTCAAGTAGCACTATCTAGATACCCCCATGGGGTGTCCCCATCTTAACCCAAAATCATGTCTGTTCGGTCAATTAGTTTCCCTCTTCAAACTTTTTTGTTGACCATGGCTTACTTTCGTGTATAAGTTTTCCTAGGCTAACAGTTTAGATCCGTAAGGAGCGCCGTGACTCGAACCATAGACATCCCAACGTTTCAGGCAGCAGTCGTGCGCAACTGCTCTCCCACGCTCGCGGGCATCAAGCCGGCATCGCTCTTTACCTATCCAGGCACCTACGCCCACGGGGACGGCTCGACCACAACCGAAACCATCGCAGAACGCCGAGCACGCCTGCTCAACGTTATCGCCCAGTGCAATCGCGAGCTTGACCCGCTCGGCATCCACCTGAGTGTTTTGGTCTGGCGGCCCTGCGGAGCGCTCGTGTACGCGTACCGAGCCAAAAGCCTCACCACCTATTTCGCAGACCCTCGCGCCCAAACGGCGCTCACCTCGGAAGGCTACGACACGAGAGACCTTTCGACATGCCTTGTGCATTTGGCATCACGCATCACGCTCGCGAGCAATAACGTCGCGGAATGCGCCTGCAGCCAGACTCGATGCGCACTACCCCAGCAAGCTAGCTGCAGCAAAGACTGTACCTGCGAGTTTCCGCACGAAATAGGCTACTTCCTTGGATATCCCTACGAAGACGTGCACGAGTTTATCGTCCAGCGCGGCGAGAACTACAAGGTCTTTGGGGCCTGGAAGGTCTACGCAAATGTCGAGCAGGCGCTTGCGACGTTTGATGCCTACCGTGCCTGCACCCAATACTTCACTTTTATCTATCAGCAGGGCTGCAGCCTGGCGCAACTTGCCCAGGCAACCCGATAGAACGTACAAGCCGCGGCAAGCGCCGCACGACCGAAAGGACAAAACATGAGCAAGATCGCCGTCATCTACTGGAGCGGCACGGGCAATACCGAGGCCATGGCAAACCTTGTCGCCGAAGGCGCCACGTCCGCGGGGGCCGAGACTGAGGTCATCCCCTGCGCCGACTTCTCTGCCGACAAGGCCGCCGAATATGATGCCTTCGCCTTCGGCTGCCCCGCCATGGGCTCCGAGGAGCTTGAGTATGACGAGTTTCAGCCTATGTGGGACGAGGTCAAGGAGACCCTCGGCGACAAGAAGGTCGTCCTCTTTGGCTCCTATTCGTGGGCCGAGGGCGAGTGGATGGACAACTGGAAGGCCGACGCCGACGAGGCCGGCGTCAACGTCGTGGACTCCGCCATTTGCTACGACGCGCCCGACGACGAGGGCGAGACCGCTTGCAAGGCCCTCGGAGCCGAGCTCGCGTAACGAAACCAGGCCTCCAAGAGAGCCTGCATCACAGGCATCCCCATCCCTACAAAAGAGCGGGGCTGGATTCAAGTCCAGCCCCGCTCTTTTGTAACGGAAGTTACATCAACCGGCTACGAGATATTGCCCAAGAACGCCTTGGTGCGCTCGCTCTTGGGGTGGTCGAAGACCTCGCTCGGCGTACCCTCTTCCACAATGACGCCGCCGTCCATAAAGACGACGCGGTCGGCGACATCGCGGGCAAAGCCCATCTCGTGCGTCACCACGATCATGGTCATGCCTTCGCGCGCCAAGTCGCGCATGACGCCCAGGACGTCGCGCACGAGCTCGGGGTCGAGCGCCGAGGTGGCCTCGTCAAAGAGCATGACGTGCGGGTTCATCGACAGGGCGCGGGCGATGGCAACGCGCTGCTGCTGGCCGCCCGAGAGCTGGCTCGGCATAAAGTCGATACGCTCGGCAAGACCGACCTTGGTCAGCTCCTCGACGGCAATCTTCTCGGCCTCTTCCTTGCTGCGCTTGAGCACCTTCTGCTGCGCAAGCATGACGTTCTTTTTGACTGACAGGTGCGGGAACAAATTGAACTGCTGGAACACCATACCCAGATGCGTGCGCACCTTGTTAAGGTCGACACCCTTGGCGCACACGTCCACGCCCTCAACGACAATAGAGCCACTCGTGGGATGCTCCAGACGGTTGATGCAGCGAAGCATCGTCGACTTGCCCGAGCCCGAGGGGCCCAAGACCACAACGACCTCGCCCTTGTGCACATCCAGATCGATATCGCGCAGGACCACGTTGTCGCCAAAGGCCTTCTGGAGGTTCTTGATACTGACAACGACCTCGTTCGAGTTATTGGTTTCGCTCATGATAGGACCTCCTTACAGACCGGCGATGTGATCGGCGGGCGTCGCGACAACCTGTCCAGCGCTCTTGGCGGGACGCTTCTTCTTGGTTTCGGCCGTACCCAAAAGCCTCGCCTCAAGACCGCTCACCAAGCGCGCAAGCGGCAGGGTAATGACCAGATAGAACAGGGCGGCAACCACATACGGCGTAATGGAGCCCGTCGTGGCCACGATGGTGCGGGCGTTCATGACGATCTCGACCACGCCCACGGCCGCAAGCAGCGACGTATCCTTGTAAAGCAGGATAAACTCGCTGGTCAGCGTAGGCAGGACATTGCGGAACGTCTGCGGAATCATAACGTAGAGCAGCGTCTGGAAGGCATTCATGCCCAGCGAGCGAGCAGCCTCGTTTTGACCCTTGGGGATCGATTGAATACCGGCACGGAAAATCTCGCACAGGTACGCAGACGAGTTCATGGCCATGACGATAACGCCCAGGACATAGTCGTCCACCTTGACGCCGGCAAGCGGCAGACCAAAGAATGCAATATAGATCTGCAGGAACGCCGGCGTACCGCGGATGACATTCACGTAGATGCCGGCAAGGCAACGCAGGATGCGCGATTTGGATATGCGCATGAGCGACAGGACAAAGCCAAAGGGGATCGCCAGCGGAAACGCCACAAGCACAATCGAGAGCGACATAAGGAAGCCCTTGAAGACGATCGGCAGGCTTTGGACCAAAATGACCGGGTTCAAGAACAAGCGCAGGAACATATTGGAGTTCCAGGCCTCGACCCACGGCTGCTCCTTAAGATCGGCCAGGAAGTTATCGAAAGCCGTCACGCCCTTAATCTCGACGGAAGGAATCTTAGAAATCTTCTTGGTCGAACCGTCGGCGAGCGTATAGGTGCCGCTAAAGGCCTCTTCGCCGCCCTCGACGGGAAACGTCACGCCGTAAACCTCGACACGGAAAAAGCCGCCGGCAGGCGCCGTCTCGCCAAAGTCGATCTTGAGCGTCTGGCCGTCAGCCTTGCACGTGGGCTTCATGGGCGTACGATCCATGAGGTCCTCGCCCGAGAGCATCGTCAATCGCGTGTCATCGGTGTCAAACGTCGTACCGTCAACAAACGTCAGCGAAAGACCGCTCAGCTCCTCGTCGGCATCGGCCTGAACTTCCCAGGTAACGCGCGTCTCGGTGCCGCCGACCACAGCGCTGCCCGAACCGGTGTTGGGTCGGGCGGTAATCTTTGCGGTCTCAAGCGCCTGGGCGGTCGTGGGCGCATATGCCCCCGCGCACACCAGCGCGAGCGCCACGGCCATGACGCAGGCTAGCTTTTGGAGCAAGGCGGGCAGTGAAAAACGCTGTTCCGCGGCCCCTTTGTTCAGTCGAGACAAGGTGGCTCCTATCGTAGAAGTTGCCGGCAAAAAGAGACGGAAACGCTCTCCGTCAAGAGAAGCGCAAAGGCCCTCTCCGCAAAACGGAAAGGGCCCGCGCGCAATCAAGTAGCTATTTTACTTGATATTGTACTTAGCCATGAGGGCGTCGACGGTACCGTCGTCGGTCAGGTCCTTGATGGCCTGATTGATGTCGTCCTTGAGCTTGGTATTGCCCTGGTTGATGGCGATGGCGTACTCCTCGCCGGTGCTGATCTGCTTGATGGTCTGGCAGGTGTTGAACTGCTCGGCGGTCAGCTGGCTGGCAACGGAGCGGTTGGTAACTACAGCGTCGCCCTTATCGGACTGCAGGGCGCTGAAGCACTCGGTGGCGTCCTTGTAGGGGACGATCTTGGCCTTGGGGAAGTTCTCCTGGGCAAAGGCCTCGGCGGTCGAGCCAGACTGGACGATGATGGTAGCGTCGGCGTTGTTGAGCTTCTCGCTGTAGTTGTCGGCCGTGATGTCGGTGTTATCGACCTTGGTCACGATAGCCTGATCGTCCATGTAGTAGGAATCGGAGAAAGTGACTTCCTTCTCACGCTCGGGCGTGTCGGTGATAGCCGCGATGGAGACGTCATACTTGGCGCCCGAAGCGACGCCCGGAACCAGCGTGTCAAAGTCATTGTTGACATACTCGACATCCAGGCCCAGCTTGTCGCCGATAGCCTTGATGAGCTCAAGGTCAAAGCCCTGATAATCGCCGTTGTCATCCTTGTACTCAAACGGCGCGTACTCGGCAGAGGTGCCGACGGTCAGCGTACCGTCCTTGACGAGCGCGTACTCCTTGGAGCCGTCGACCTTCTCGACCTTAGCGTCGTCAGAGCTGCTGGAACCGGCATCAGAACCAGAGGTGGCGTTGGACGAGCCGCAGCCCGTCAGAGCAAGGGCGAGCGCCATAGCACCCGTGGCGGCAAATGCGCCGAGCTTCTTCAGCTTCATAATCAGTCTCCTTCCGGTGACCTCGTTTGATTCAGAGGTCTGCAAAAACTGTTGGCTATTATGCACCCGGAATTACGAATCTGCAATGAGAAAACTGATTGAAACAAACCCATAACGTGAATGGAAGACTCTACTTTGTGACAGTCATTACTGCTGCAATGACCTTAATAGTTTGATTTCAGCTGCATAACCTGCAAGTTCGTTCGGTGTCTCCAAAATGAACGGCAATGCGCGCAAACGGCCATTCGATACAATATTCTGCATAACCTGCATACCGCCACCAAATTCCTCGCTGCCAAGGTATCCCTTGCCGATGCACTCGTGACGATCTTTATGGGCGCCACAAGGGTTCTTCGAATCGTTGATATGTACGGCATGCAAGCGATCGATACCCACCACGCGGTCGAACTCGTCGAGTACGCCGTCCAGATCATGGATGATGTCGTAGCCGGCATCGCTCACATGGCAGGTGTCCAAACAAACGCCCAGCTTATCGGACAGCTCTGGGCGCTTGGCGGCAACGCCCTCGATAATGCACGCCAGTTCTTCAAAGCTACGGCCCACCTCGGTGCCCTTGCCTGCCATGGTCTCGAGTAATACCGTCGTCTGCTGCCCCTCAAACATCACCTGGCACAGCGTGTCGACAATCATCTGAATGCCGACGTCGGAGCCCTGTCCCACATGCGCACCGGGATGGAAGTTGTAGTAGTTGCCGGGCAGTGCTTCCAGACGCTGCAAGTCCTCGGCCATTGCCTCCAAGGCAAACTCGCGCGCCCGCTCTTTGGCAGAACAGGGGTTGTAGGTATACGGGGCATGCGCCACCAGCGGTCCAAAGTCGTTTTGTGCCATAAGCTCGCGCAGAGCCGCCACGTCATCCATGTCAAGTTCTTTTGCCTTGCCACCGCGCGGGTTGCGCGTAAAGAACGCAAAGGTATTGGCACCAATGGACAACGCCGTCTCCCCCATTGCCCGATAGCCCTTCGTTGTCGAAAGATGGCACCCGATCGTCAGCATCTCCAGCTCCCCCTCATCAGTTGCGGTGAAATACGGTCTATTGGTGCCTTATTTTGGCGCAAACAGACCGTATTCCACCGCAAGATATAAAAGGGGCATCAGGGGCACGGTCCGCCGAGCCCCCTTGAGCACCAGTACCGCAGCCTAGAGCGTCAAGCGAATCGCATCGATGATCTGCGCACAGCGCTGCGTGGCGGCAAGAGGCATGACGGGACTCTCGAGTTTCCCCGCCCGGATGAGCTGGGTCGCATGCGAAGCTTCGCCGTAGAAATCATCGACCTCAAACGGGGCATTTATTTCGAGCATTCGTCCGTCGGAATACTTCACATGAGCGAGCTCGGGGCGATGGAGACGCTCGATTTCCAACGAGCCCCGCTCACAGGCAATCGTTAAGCGGCTTTCATATGCTGCTTTGCCGTCGCACACCATATGAATAGGTATACCGCCGACACTCATATGGATCTCATCGGCCCAATCCACGCGGCCGCCCGATACGTCACGCCAGCGAACTTCACGAGACGAAACATCGCACGCACCCGCAAGCAGATCCTCAAACCACCCGACCGCATAGCAGCCCATGTCATATAGACAACCACCCTGCAACGGATCGAGCAGATAACTCGAAGGGGGCTCACCATAATCGAGTTTTTGCACGCTTTCGATCGAGACGATACAGCCGAGCTCGCCCGACGCAAGCAAACCCTTCACGCGAGTGCGCATCGGGCAAAACCGATTCTTCATCGCCTCCATAAACAGCACGCCGTGCTCGCGAGAGGCGGAGGCAATCGAGAGAGCCTCTTCCTCACTCAAAACGGCCGGCTTTTCGCACAGCACGGCCTTTCCGGCGCGCAGCGCGCGACAGGCCCAACGCGTATGCATGCCATGCGGAAGAGCCAAGTAGATCGCGTCGACATCGGGGTCGGCAATCAGCGCGTCATAAGCCGCATCGCCGCTATCGTCAGCCGTGGCATAACTGTGCGCGGCTTCAATCGAAAACGCCCTGCAAAACTCCTCAACATGCGAAGGGGTGCGACCGGCGGCAGCCACAAGCCGTGCCCCGTCCACCTCCTTGAGCGACGATGCAAATCGATGCGAAATGTGCCCAGCGCCCAAAACGCCCCAACGAACCTCGCGCAAATCATCATATGAATCCCGATGGCCCACGACAGCCCCCTTCAGTTGCGGTGAAATAGTTCCTGTTTAAGCCCCATTCTGCCGCAAACAGGAACTATTCCACCGCAAGTTATAAAAGGGTCATGAGGAGCGTGTTTTGCCGAAGACTTTAAGCATGGCCGTTACGGGGCCCGGCTGGAAGCGTCGGCGCACGTCATCGAGACGCTCGGGGATATCGATATGCTGCGGGCAGTGGCGCGCGCATTTGCCGCACTTGACGCAATTGCTCACCAGCTTGGGCTCGCTCGTGCGCACCGCACTCGCCGTAAAGTATTGCGACAGCCCCGTAAACCAGCTGTGCGCATAGCTCGCGTTGTAGGCAGCAAAGCAGCCGGGAATGTTGATACCCTTGGGACATGGCATGCAGTAGCCACATCCCGTGCAGGGCGCACGGTTCGATTTTTCAAACTCCATCAGCACGTGCGCGATGGTATCGAGCTGAGTAGCTGTCATCGAATCCGGCAGGGCCCGATCGGCCAACACCGCGTTCTCATCCACCTGCGCGGTATCGGTCATACCCGAAAGCAGCATCGTCACCTGAGGATGATTCCACACCCACGAAAGCCCCCAAGCGGCAGGAGTGCGCAAATGCGGGTCACGAGCACCATCGAGCACGGCGCGGGCCCGCGGCGGCAGCTTGCCTGCCAGACGCCCGCCCAGCAGCGGCTCCATCACAAACACCGCGAGCCCGCGCTCCGCAGCCGCCATGAGTCCTGCCGTTCCCGCTTGGTAACGCTCGCCGGCATAGTTGTACTGTATCTGGCAAAAATCCCAGTCATATGCGTCAAGCATCGTCAGAAAATCAGCCGCGCTGCCGTGGTACGAAAAACCAATCTGGCGAATGCGCCCCGCCGCCTTTTGACGCGCGATCCAGTCCTCGATACCCAATGCCACCACGCGCTCCCACTGAGCGGGCGAAGTGATGTTGTGCATAAGGTAATAGTCGATATGGTCGGTCCGCAGGCGACGCAGTTGCTCGTCGAAGAACCGGTCGAAATCCTCCGCGCACTTGCACGAAGCGTGCGGCAACTTGGTCGCCAGCAACACCCGGTCGCGCAGCCCCAAGCGCTCAAGTGAGGCGCCCACGCACGCCTCGTTACCGGGATAGAGATACGCAGTATCCAGATAATTAATCCCCTGCTCCACCGCACGGGAAATGATGGCATCGGCGGTCTTCGCATCGGGGTGTCCCGGCGAACCGGGAAACCTCATGCAGCCCAGACCCAGAGCAGATATTCGGTTACCACTTTTGGGGTCAACGCGGTATTGCACGGCCCCTCCCTTCGCCATCAGCGCCCCGGCAAGGCGAAACACAATGGTCACGCGGCCGAAACATCGTGGAATCGCAATCGAGAACGTATCGTAACGCAGCAGAAATCGAGCTGTCACGGCACCGCTTTAACATCAGCAAAAAGCCCGATGAAAGGAGCCACCCATGCCCGCGCTCGACCTTTGGAACCTCGCATCCCAGCTCAAAAGCACCGATTATCGCTGGGTAGACCTCACCCACACGCTCTCGTGCGACACTCCGCACTGGTTTGGCTTTGAGCCATTTGAGTCCACCAAGCTCTTCGACTACCTGCCCGGCACGCCCGAAGACATGCTCGCGCCCATGCGCTGCTTCCAGTATTCGGTCGCCTCGCAGTACGGCACCCACGTCGACGCGCCGCGCCACTTCCATGTTGACGGTCGTTCCCTTGGCGAGATCGAACCTATCGAGTTTATGCATCCGCTCTGTGTGATCGACAAGCACGAGGAGTGCGCCGCAAACCCCGACTTTATCCTGGCCATCGATGACCTCAAGGCTTGGGAGGACGAGCACGGTCGCATTCCCGAGGACGCCTTTGTCGCCTTCCGCTCCGACTGGTCCAAGCTCGCCGACCTCGAAAACAAGGACGAGGACGGCCAACCCCACTACCCCGGCTGGGACCTCGATGCCATCAAATGGCTTGTAGAAGAGCGCAACATCGGTGCCATCGGCCACGAACCGGCAGACACCGACCCCGCAACCGTGACCACACGCGAGGATGCCTACCCCTACCCCGGCGAACAGTACATCCTCTCGGTCGACCGTTACCAGATTGAGGTCATGGACCATCTGGACGAGCTTCCCGCCACGGGCGCCGTCATCTTCTGCACCTTCCCCAAGGTGCGTGATGGCGTCGGCTATCCCGCACGTGTCTTTGCGGTCTGCCCCGCGTCATAAGTTCCCATGCGTTTGTTCTTCTAAATACGGCCATCCGGTGCGCGCGACATGGCCCGGCGGCATACAATCCATCAGGCGCCCCATACGCGGGCGCCTTTTATATGGGGAGATGATTCATATGCAGATCAACAAGGTCGCCTTTATCGGCAAGGGTGGCGTCGGGCTACTCTACGGCAGCATGATCGCCCAGGCACTCGGCAACGATGCCGTCGAATACGTCATGGACGACGCTCGCTTTGAGCGCCATGCGAACGAAGCGCTCACCGTCAACGACAAGCCCTGCGTACTCAAGTCCGTCCGCGCCAGCGAGGCGACACCCGCCGATCTGGTCATCCTCACGGTCAAGACAACCGGACTCGACCAGGCGCTCAAGACTATGGAACGCATCGTAGGGCCCGACACGCTCATCGCATCCCTTTGTAACGGCATCACCAGCGAGCAAAAGATTGCCGAGCGCTTTGGCTGGGAGCACACCGTCCTCGGAATCTGCCAAGGCATGGACGCTGTGTTTCTCAACGGCGCGCTCACCTTTACCAATGCGGGCGAGATCCGCTTTGGTGCGGCAGCGGGCACCGACCCCGCAACCGTTATCGCCATCGACGAGCTCTACACGCGTTGCGGCATCGCCCATACCGTCGAGCACGACATCGCACATCGCATGTGGGCCAAACTCATGCTCAACGACGGCATCAACCAGACCTGCATGGCCTACGGCGGCACCTACGGAAGCGCTACGGAGCAGGGCTCCGAGCAGCTCCGCAGTTTTGTCTCCGCCATGCGCGAGACGCTTGCAGTCGCCAATGCCGAGGGCATCGAGCTCACCGAGGAAGACCTGACGCAGATGGTGCGTCTCATTAAAGGGCTCGATCCCGCCGGCATGCCCTCGATGGCGCAAGACCGCATCGCTCAACGCAGAACCGAGGTCGAGGAATTTGCGGGTACCATCTGCCGCCTCGCGGCCAAGCACGGTATCCAGGTGCCGCAAAACGAATGGCTCTATTTGCGCATCCGCGAAATCGAGGCCAGCTGGTAACGCCGCCGCACCGCATCCAACAGTCTCAATAGCAAAAGCCGCCGCAAAGGGCACTCCCCTTGCGGCGGCTTCCTTCTTCATCTATGGGCAAAACCAGCTTCACAACGGCTAGCGCCGCACCTGCGGCGTCTCGTCCTCGTCATCGCGGCAAAGGGTCACGCCCGCACCTCCCAGCAGCGCTGCTGCGATGAGCGCGCCGACCACAATAGGAGCAGCCCCGCACGAGCCCTGCATGCCTGCGACAAACACAGCTGTAGGGCCAAGACAGCCAAGTACCAATGCGACGGCGGCGATAGCGATATCTCGAGCGTTCATGAGACCACTTCCTCCACGAGAAAGACCTTATTTCTCATGAACCAGTGTGCCCCGCATGCATACGCCCAGCGTACCGCCACGGTAAGGGCTCTGTTAACTCAAACGCACATAAAGAAAGGGCGGCTTTACGTTGTCTAAAAGCTCAGTAAAGACGCCCGCCCATCATGTGCCTATTTTGCTCTGATGGCAGATTACCAACCGGTGTAGTAGTCGGTGGTTCCGGCGGCGCAGCCGGAGTCATAGACCTTGCAATCACCCTTGGAGCCCGTAAAGGTCGAGCCCTGGGCCATATCGCCCGCGGCAACAACGTAATAGCCGTCGGAATCGCGCCAGAAGCCCTCAGAATCCTGAGTCCATTCGCCCGTGCGATAGTGATAAAGCACATTGCTGCTGTAATAGGTCTCGCGGCGCCCGTTGTAGTTATTGACACCCGCAGAGCGCGTCAGGCCCGATCCGTTCGCGTAGGACGCGGCAGACGCGTAGGACGGAGTGTAGCCGGCGTTGTAGTACGAAGCCTGGGCGGCCTCGGCAGCCTCTGCCTCGGCGGCAGCGGCCTCGAGCGCTTCGCGCTTGGCATTCTCAAGCGCAGTGCGCAGCTCATCGAGCTCGGTCGACTTCGCGTCGACCTCCCCCATCGTCAAAAGGCTGCCCGCACCATCGATACAACCCTGCAGCACAGCGCGCTCGTCATCGGTGGCATAGTCACCATACATGTTTAGGATAATCTGAGCGCGCATCTCAAGGGAATCGCGCTTGGCCTCCATCGAGGCGTTCCACTCCTGCATGGAACCATAACCATCGCCGCGATAATCAACGGGCTGTACCAGCGTCGTCTCGGACGGCGTAGATCCAACCGTATCGGACAGTGTTGCCGCGTGGGCATCAGTTGCGCCGGCGCCCGCCAAAAGCGCCACGGTCAGAGCGGCGGAAAGGGCGGCGGCTTTCGGTTTTCGTGAATCGATCCTCATGTAGCTGGAAACCTCCGTAGTGCGTTTTTGCTGCGTTTGAGCTGCGTGTGATTCGATCGCGCTGCATAGTACCTCGAGCAAATCGCGACCTGCGGTTTTACTCAAAAGGCGCACGTCAATTGCGTAAAACTCACATCCTCTCAACAGGAGTTTTCCACAACTCGAATGCATAAAGCATGCCAAAAACCCTGTAATAGCGCCCTTCCTATGCAAAAAAGGCGCCTGCGCAACCATTGCTTGCGCAGGCGCCTTGAGCAGGCATTTTATGCAGTTATACCTATCGAGTCGCAAGGGGTCCTTGCACAAGTCGCCTTACTCGTCCAGCGCGGCGAAGGCCTGCTTCAGATCCCAAATGATGTCCTCGGCGTTCTCGGTACCGATGGAAAGACGGATCGTGGAGGGCGTGATGTTCTGCTCGGCGAGCTCCTCGGCAGAGAGCTGGGAGTGCGTGGTGGTAGCCGGGTGCACGACGAGCGACTTGACGTCGGCCACGTTGGCGAGCAGCGAGAAGACCTGCAGATGATCGATGAACTTCCAAGCTGCCTCCTGGCCACCCTTAATCTCAAAGGTAAAGATCGAGGCACCGCCGTTGGGGAAGTACTTCTGATAGAGCTCGTGATCGGGGTGCTCAGACAGGCTCGGGTGGTTCACCTTGGCGACGTGGCTGTCACCAGCCAGGAACTCAACGACCTTCTTGGTGTTCTCGACATGACGGTCAACGCGCAGCGACAGAGTCTCGGTGCCCTGGAGCAGGATCCAGGCGTTGAACGGGCTGATGCAGGCGCCCTCGTCACGCAGCAGGATGGCGCGGACATAGGTTGCGAAGGCGGCGGGACCGGCAGCCTCGGCAAACGAGACGCCATGGTAGGAGGGGTTGGGCTCGGCGATCTGCGCATACTTGCCGCTCGCCTTCCAATCGAAGTTACCGCCGTCGACGATCACACCGCCCAGCGAGGTGCCGTGGCCGCCGATGAACTTGGTTGCGGAGTGGACGACGATGTTGGCACCATGCTCCAGCGGACGGAACAGATACGGGGTGCCGAAGGTGTTGTCGACGACAACCGGTAAACCGTGCTTCTTGGCGACCTCGGAGATAGCGTCGATGTTGGGAATGTCGGAATTGGGGTTGCCGAGCGTCTCGAGGTAGATGACCGTAGTGTTGTCCTTGATGGCACCCTCAACCTCTTCCAGGTTATGAGCATCGACAAACGTGGTCTCGACGCCAAACTGGGAGAGCGTATGCTCCAGCAGGTTGTAGGAGCCACCGTAGATGGTCTTCTGAGCCACCACGTGGTCACCAGCCTGGGCAAGAGCCTGCAGGGTATAGGTGATGGCAGCGGCACCGGAGGCGACGGCAAGACCGGCCACGCCACCCTCGAGCGCGGCGATACGGTCCTCAAAGACGCCCTGGGTGGAGTTGGTCAGACGGCCGTAGATGTTACCGGCGTCGGCAAGACCAAAGCGGTCGGCGGCGTGCTGGGAGTTGCGGAACACATAGCTCGTGGTCTGGTAGATAGGCACGGCGCGGGAGTCGGATGCGGGGTCGGCGCTCTCCTGGCCAACATGAAGCTGCAGGGTATCGAAACCAAAGGTGTGCTCGGGGTTGTTGATGAACTGGCTCATGATGATCTCCTTGATCGAACGAAAGTAAATAAATAAGAGAAAAGTAAGTCGCTGTCTCCTGATCACGCCAACGGGCGCAAACAGGAGCCCGGCATTCGTCTTGGCAAGCAGTTCATATGCGGTCCTCCTTTTGACATCCCGGTTCCGTGGTCGGCTTAATTACCTACCGCCTTTGTGTGTTTTGAATAGTACGAGCATTGTTTCGCTCGGTCAATCACTTAAAAGCGCTAACCTGTTATCGGTTTTTTAGATAGCTATCGAAAGGACGGGCACTGATGACCCTCCAGCAGCTTCGTTTTCTTATCGCCGTGGCAGAGTCCGGCTCAATCAACGCCGCAGCTCAGCGCCTCTATACCGCTCAGTCCAACATCTCAAACGCCGTCAAAAGCCTAGAACAAGAGCTCCATCTGGAGATCTTTACGCGCTCCAGCCGCGGCGTCACGCTCACCAACGACGGCACCGAGCTTTTGGGCTATGCGCGCCAGGTCGTAGAGCAGGCCGACATGCTCGAGGCACGCTACGAGGACGGTGGCACCCCGCAAGCCCGCCTCGCCATTTCCGCTCAGCACTACGCCTTTTCGGTCGAGGCCTTTGTCAACGTAGTCGAACGCTGCCGCGACAGCAAGTTCGAGTTCATCATGCGCGAGACCACCACATCGCAGATCATCGATGACGTCCGTGCGTTTCGCAGCGATATCGGCATTCTGTATCTGGATGACTTTAACGCCCGCGTTCTGCAGAAGGCCTTCGCCGATGCCCGCGCAAGCTTCCATCCCCTATTCGACGCGACGGTCCACGTCTTCGTTAGCGAGCGCCACCCGCTCGCACGCCGCCCGCAGCTGTCCCTTGCCGACCTCACGCCCTATACGCGCTACAGCTTTGAGCAGGGAACCTCAAACTCCTTCTATTACGCCGAGGAACCTTTTAGCTATATCCCTTGCGACCGCAACATACGAATCTCGGACCGCGGAACACTTACTAACTTACTTATCACGTCGAACGGTTACACCCTGTCGACCGGTGTCCTCTCCAATGAAATGCAATGGGGCATGGCATCGATCCCGCTAGCAGACGCCCCAACGATGCACGTTGGCTACATCATGCACGACGAGCGCAAGCCCTCTCTCCTCTTGCAGCAATACCTCGACGAGCTCAACCGCATCATCCATGCCAACTAACAGTCGGAAGACGGGGTAGAAATCGTAGATTGTTAGCCCCCGGCGGGCATGGCGCTACAATGGTCACTCACATGAAGCGCACTCAACGAAAGGAAGCCCGTGAAGGTCATCATCTACACCGACGGCTCTGCCCGATCAAATCCGGGACGCGGTGGCTACGGCGCCGTGCTCAAATACACCAACCCCGCCGGCAAGACCTTCACCTCCGAGCTTTCGCGCGGCTACGCCAAGACCACCAACAACCGCATGGAGCTCATGGCCGTCATCGTGGCGCTCGAGGCGCTCAACCGCCCCTGCGAGGTCGAAGTCCATTCCGATTCGCAGTATGTCGTCAACGCCTTTAACAAGCACTGGATCGACGGCTGGAAAAAGCGCGGATGGAAAACCGCCAACAAGCAACCCGTCAAGAACCGCGACCTGTGGGAGCGCCTACTCACCGCCAAAAGCAAGCACAAGGTTGAGTTCATCTGGGTTAAGGGTCACGCCGGTCACGAGCTCAACGAGCGCTGCGATGAGCTCGCCACCACGGCGGCCGACGGCAGCAATCTCGATATCGACGCCGGCTTTAACGAGAGCGACCTGTAATAGCGTTTTCGCGCAGCTTTATATCCCCACGCGCTACACTCATCCTGTAGACCAAACAACGCAAGGGGGACGTATGCTGCGCATCGCGACCATCGGCACATCCATGATCACAGACGACTTTATCCAAGTTGTCAACGCCAACGACCAAGCCGCGTTTGTGGGCACGCTTTCACGCGATGCCAATCGCGGTGCCGCCTTTACCGCCGAGCGCGGTGGCGAGCGAAACTTTACTTCACTCGATGAGCTCGCGGCAGCCGCCGACGTCGACGCCGTCTATATCGGCAGCCCTAACGCGCTTCACTACGAGCAGGCCCTTGCCTGCATCGCCGGTGGCAAGCACGTCATCGTCGAGAAGCCCTTCTGCGCCACCGAAGCGCAGGCGCTGGAAGTCTTCCGCGCTGCCGAGGCAGCAGGTGTCGTGGCCCTCGAGGCCATGCGTCCCCTCCACGACCCCGCCTTCCACGCCATCGAGGACGCCCTGGGCGAGATCGCCCCCATCCGCCGCGCCTCATTGCGCTTTGGCAAATATTCCTCGCGCTACAACGAGATTCTCGCGGGACGCGCCACCAATATCTTCGACTGCAATATGGCATCGGGTTCCCTCATGGACATTGGCGTCTACACCGTCGAGCCCATGGTCGAGATTTTCGGCATGCCCTCCGGCCTTACGAGCATGGCTACTCTGCTCGACCCCGCCACGCGACAGCTCACGCACGGCCCCATCGACGGCTGCGGTTCCATCCTCGCCAGCTACGGCGGTGGCCGTATCTCCGTCGAGCTTGCGCACTCCAAAATTACGAATGACCTGCTGCCCTCGCAGATCGAAGGCGAGCGTGGCACTATCCAGATCGACCATCTGTCCACGCCCCGCAACGTCCGCATCGACTATCGCGGCGACGTCGTACGCGGCTCGGCGACCGAGGCACCGCGCGAACAGGGCGACAACGGCCGCGTGCTCGACCTTCCAAAATCGAGCAACACTATGGAATACGAACTCACAGACTTTATCAGCGCCATCGGCGGTATCGATAACGTAAAGGAAGAGATTTGGGAGACCCCGGCGGGACGCCACGAGCTCGGACACTACCGCGATGTCACGCTCGTCTCACTGCGCATCATGGATGCCGTGCGCCAGCAGGCCGGCATTACCTTCCCGGCCGACGCAGGCAAGCAGGCCTAGCGATGGGCTTCTTCGATACGTTCTTCTCCAGCGTCACCGGAGGCAGTCGAGAGCCTCAAAAACCATCAAACATTGAGCTCGAGTTGCGCCGCAGGCTTACTGTGCTCGCAAGCGACGAGGCCACTCAAAACACTCCCCTGCGCTATTTCCTGCGCTGGGCGGGGCAAGTCCAGGGCGTTGGTTTTCGCTTTACCAACACCAACCTCGCGCAGGCACGCGCACTCACCGGCTGGGTGCGCAACATGGAAGACGGCTCGGTCGAGATGGAGATACAGGGAGCTCCGGCAAACATCCTATCTCATCTCGAGGCGCTTCATGCCTCCTACGAGCGCATGGGAACGCGTTTTCGCCTCGTAGAAGCCCAGGCCCAAGCCCCACTTGCCAATGAAGACAGTTTCATTCCTCGTTATTAGTATTGTGTGCTAAATACGGTATCATTTACCTACAACCGTTGATAGAAAAGAGGCGAGGCGCATGGCGGTACAAAGAAGGAATACCAAGCAGCGAAAGCTGGTTCTTGACGCCGTGCGCCAAAGCTATAACCATCCCACCGCCGACGAAATCTACAACGTCGTGCGCGCGCAGGATGACAAAATCAGCCGAGGTACGGTCTACCGCAATCTCAATCTCTTGGCCGACGCCGGCGAGATCCTCTCCATCAAGACGCCGGGCGGCAGCCGCTTCGATCGCACGATCGAGCCGCATGCGCATATCATCTGCACTTCGTGCAGCCGCGTCATCGATGTACCGCTCCCCTTCGATGCCCAGCTCGACGCCAAGGCGTCCGAGCAAATCGGCTGGCACGTCACGTCGCACTACACCATCTTCGAGGGTCTCTGCCCCGACTGCCGGTAGATGTTTGGGGCATGCCTACTCAGCAAGTAGACGACGCAGCTCTTCTTCGACCGTGCACACGTAGCGGACACGGTCGTTGATACCGCGCATGGTGGGGTTGCAGCTCTCCATCAGATAGGGATGGCCCACGACGTTGAGCATGTCGCGATCGTTCTCATTGTCGCCAAACGCCATCATCGCATCGGGCGAGATCCCCAGGGCACGACCGTAATCGGCAAGCGCGGACCCCTTGCCCGAATCAAAGCCGATAAAGTCGGTCCATTCGGTTCCCGACGTCATCACATCGACCCGGTCGCTAAAGCGACGCACAAAATACTCCAGCGCCGCCGGCTGCTCCGCCTCGGGCGTCTGGAAGGCAATCTTAATGACATCCTCGTCAATGTCTTCGGGACGGTCGACTACCGCCACATCACAATGGACCTCATAACGCAGGTGGTCAACAAACGCATCGTTGCCGCTCATAGTGTAGAGGTGTCCCTCGCACGAAAGGGTCACGTCGGCATGGGGGTACGCAACCACGGCGTTCGCGATATCCATGGCCAGGCCACGCTCCATAGAACGCTTGACCACGGCACGTCCCTCGCTCATGACCAGGGCTCCGTTTTCGCATACATAGGCGAGTTCATCGGCCACCGGGGCAAACAGGTAGCGCAGGCTCGCGTATTGGCGACCGCTCGCCGGCATAAACACGATACCGCGACGATGCAGCTCATCGATAAGCTCAAAGGCCTCGGAACGCGGCTCGCGCTCCCCCGGATGCAGCAACGTGCCGTCCAAATCGCATGCAATCAGCTTGATTCCCTCAAGACCCATATGCTTCCCCCAAAGCCTCCCATCAACAGCAAGACGGACTTTGATTGGTCGCCCCTCAAAGCCCGTCTTGCGCATACGCGCGCTTAGTCGCGCGTCTTTTTAACGATGGTAAAGTCCGGAGCCATGCTCACGACAACATCGGCCGCGCTCGACGCAAAGCGTCGGCCCGCATCGAGTTCACGGGTAACCACCGAGAGCCGAACACCCTCGACACCCCGAAGCATGCGGCCCAAAACAGGCTGCACCGGCGTATACATGCGCACGGTATGCTCGTCCGAGTCGCCCCGGAAGAGCGGCGCATGCATGTTGCCGATCTCCCAGCACGCATGCGCGAGCGCAATCGGATCCATGCGATCGACTTCGACCAAATAAACCTCGGCGCTGCGCAGGCGCACGACAACAGCCACGGGCACCACGCCCGAACGGTCAATGGCGAGCACGTCGCCATCGGCAAGACGACCGCCGTCGGTAGTATCCAGCCGAACATCGACCGTGCGCCCCAGCTCCGTCACGCCCACAAACGCGCATACATCAGCCTGGTCCCAATCGAGCAGTAGCTCGTCAACTTCAAAGACACCGCCCAGCTCCCGGCGAAGCAGGAGTTCATAAGACGGATCGTTGAGATTTCCCAAGCATGTCGTCGAAACCAAGCGTTCAGGCATACTCTAGCCCTCGACCTCGACGAGCTCGATATCAAAGTTGAGATCCTTGCCGGCGAGCTCGTGGTTGGCGTCGAGCGTCACGGCCTCGGGCGTCACGTCGATGACCACGGCAGGGACGGGCATGCCGCTCGGCGTGGACAGGAAGAGCTTCATGCCCTTCTCGATCTGCTCGATATTGGGAACCTGCTCGGCCGGGAAGGTCAGGACCATCTCGGGGTTGTGCTCGCCGTAGGCATCGGCAGCCGGGATGTGCACAGTCTTCTTCTCGCCCACCTGCATGTCGACCACGGCGGCGTCGAAGCCCTTGATCATCTGACCGGCGCCGCAGGTGAACTCCAGCGGCTCGCCGCGATCGTAAGAGCTATCGAACTGCGTGCCGTCGTCGAGCGTGCCGCGATAATGGGTCTTGACCTTCTTGCCCTGGTTGGACATGGTAACCTCCGTGATAAGGGCGGCGCACAACGCGGGCCGCCGTGAACATATGGCGCTAACTATACCCTAGTCATACAATTCAAAGACAGTTTGCAAAGAAACGCTGCAACCGGAGGAACTATGGCATATCCCGTATTTGACCTACACTGTGACACCGCCGACCGCATCGGCTGGGCCACGCTCGATCTCGACCTGCGCTTTACCGCCGGCACCGATGGTTATTTCCCCGGCGACGAAACGCATCCGCAAGATTTCGACCTCATCGAGGGCAACGCCTGCGCCATCTCGCTCGCAAAGATCGGCAACACGCCGTGGGCACAGTGCTTCGCCACGTTTGTCCCCGACGAGATTCCCACCGCCCACGCCGCGCGCTTCCAGGCGCAGATCATGGCGCACATGAGCGGCCAGGCAATGCTTAACCACGACCGCATGGTCAACGTACGCAGCGCGGCAGACATTCGCCCTGCGCTCAAAGACGGCAAGGTCGCCTGCATCCACACCATCGAAAACGCCACGTTCTTTGCCGAGGACCCCGCGCTGATCGAGGTACTCAAGAGCCTGGGCGTACTCATGTCATCACTCAGCTGGAACGCGCAGGGACCGCTCGCGAGCGGCCACGACACCCACGCCGGCCTCACCGCCGCCGGCATCGAGGCGCTCACGCAGATGGAGCACGCCGGCATGGTACTCGACGTCTCCCACCTCAACGATGAGTGCTTTGACGAGGTTGTCGCCCACGCCACGCGCCCCTTCGTCGCCAGCCACTCCAACTCCCGCGCGGTTTGCGGCGTCAAGCGCAACCTCACCGACGACCAGTTCCGCACCATTCGCGACATGGGCGGTATCGTCGGCCTCAACTACTGCAGCGACTTCCTTTCCAACGACGCAACCGACAAGACCGCCGCAGACGTCACCTTCGACCGGCTGGCGGCACATATCGAACACTGGCTCGACCTGGGCGGCGAGGACGTCATCGCGCTCGGCGGCGACTGGGACGGTGCCAAGGTACCCGACTTCCTCTCTGATGCCAGCAAGATGCCCGAATTCCAGAACATGCTCTCCAAGCACTTTGGCAAGACCGTGATGCAAAAGCTCTGCAGCGACAACGCGCTTGCCTTCTTTGAGCGTTATTAATTTCACATCCCTTGAGCGGGCCGGCATGCCGAACGGTCGACATGCCGGCCCGTCCCCCAATCCAAAGGACCGCTTTTGACGCAGCAGTTTACGATTTCCGCATCCCGACCGGATGGGACACCCATCCCCGTCGTCGTTACCAAAAAGTGCGTCAAGAACTTCAACCTACGCGTCACTTCGAGCGGTGAGGTCCACGCCAGCGCACCGCTCGGCGCCACCCGCGAGCGTATCGAAGCGTTTGTGAAGCGCAACAGCGCCTGGATTATCAGCCGACTTGCCCAGCGCGAGCAGCGTCAGGCGACGGCACGAGAGCCGCTCAGCCCCTCGTCCATCATTGCCCTTTGGGGTAAGCCCATCACGGTACAGGATGCACTCGATCACAACTTTGCATCACCCGCACCGCGACCCAAACAGGCCACCTTCGCAAGTTTTATGGGTACCGATGAATCGGACGAAGGCCCACAGGCCAAGCGGCACGCAATCCTCGACGGCCTAACGTCCGATGAGCTCCAAGCCCGTATCGACCAGCTCTATGCAACCGAGGTCACCACGGCGCTGTACGATATGGTGCACGCGTACGAAATCGCAATGGGCGTCACCGTGGCCCGCGTCTCCGTGCGCAGCATGAAAACGCGCTGGGGATCATGCACGCCCAAGACCGGCGCCATTCGCATCGCACGCGAACTTGCCGCCTATCCCATCGAATGCCTCGACATGGTTGTCGCCCACGAGCTCGTCCACTTGCTCGAGCCAAGCCACAATCAGCGATTCCACGCCCTGCTCGACACGTACCGTCCCAACAATAAAGCTCTGTCGCAGCGGCTCAAGCAGCCACCCATAAAGACGTATTAGAACCGGTTAGCGCACGCGCTCAATCTCGACACCGCAGCTTGCCAGGGGAAGACCAACGGGCGCCCAAGGCTTATCGAGTTTAATACGCACACCAAGCAGCAAGGGATAACGACGCAACAGCATCGAGGCCACACCCTCGGCCGCGGCCTCGATGAGCTTAAACGTATGCTCGCGCAGATAGCCATCGACATCGTGGCACACCGAGCCGTAGTCAATCGAGGCATCCAGGTTATCGTGCTCCCCCGCCGCGCGCAGGTCGGCATAGAGCACCAGAGAAACGATGAACTTCTGACCCAGCGCATTCTCCTCGGGATACACGCCATGGTTGGCAAAAACCTCAAGGCCGTCAATGACAATGCGATCGGCATGGCGCAGATCGTCATAGCTCACGTGAGGCACCGCCGTTGCGGTGGATATTTCGCCCCTTCCACGGCGGGCGAGCTCAGCACCTTCAGTCTTGGTTGCATTCTCGGGCAGTTTCTTGTTACTCAACGCGATCGTCTCCTTCGTTTAGAACCCCGACCGCGCAAACTAACTACACGCGAATCGACAGGTTCTTTTTATCATCGCTCCAGTTGCAAGCGTTGCGCGCGGGGCATGCAAAGCAGGCACGCGACGCTTTGTCGGCTGCATAGAGCAGACGCTCAAGCGGTTGGCTGTTCACGCGCAGCTTTCGATGGCCCAGAATGGCCGTCTTAATGGCTGCGGCATCGGCCGGCTCAAACGCCACGTCATCGGGCATGCCGCCGAGAATCGCATCAGCGACGCGTTCGCTTGCAACATCATGGGATATACCCGATTCATACTGTTCATCTTTGCCGATATCGTGAAGAAGTGCCGTGGCGTAGATGACCTCGCGGTCAAATTCGAGCTGCTCCTCGAGATTCTTGATCCACATAATGCGAGCGACATCGAGCAGATGGTCAATACCGTGGCGGCAGAAGATGCGCCCCGATTCCAACTGTACGATGTTACCCAGGTGCCGCCGGAACAGCCCGTTGGCACAAATGTAATCAATGCGAGGCATGGCACCAAAGGGGGCCAGGCCCGAAGCCATAAAGCCGCGGCGCGACGTCCCCTCATCGGTCTTCGATGTAAAGTCGTTGACGACTCTCATGGTTAGCGGCCCAGCATCCTAAAGAAACGCTCCTCGAGCGCGGAATCGGTCTCAAAGACGCCGCGGCGAGCAAGCGTCACGGTCTTGGTGCCGGGCTTTTGCACGCCACGCATCGTCATGCACATATGCTCGGCCTCCATCAACACAATCGCTCCCTGGGGAGCGAGATAATCCATGAGGGCATCGGCAACCTGTGCGCACAGTTGCTCCTGCAGCTGAAGACGGCGGGCATAAACCTCAACCGTGCGGGCGAGCTTGGAAAGCCCAGCCACCCGACCGTTAGGGATATAACCAATGGCGGCCTTGCCATAAAACGGCAGCAGATGATGTTCGCACAGCGAGTAGAACGTAATGTCGCGCTCGATAACCAAATCGTTCGAAGCGACGGCAAAGGTTTTGGACAGGTGTTCCTCGGCACTCTGGTCCATGCCGCCGGCGATCTCACCATACATACGGGCAACGCGCGCCGGGGTCTCCAGCAGGCCCTCACGAGTTGGGTCCTCGCCTATGCCCTCAAGCAACAGCTTAATGGCGGCCTCGACTTTTTCCTGATCGACCATCTGGGCCTCACTTTTCCGATTTCACGTTCGCGCTATGGTACCACGCCCTCCGGCATCGACCACAAGCTACATAGTATGGGTCGAATAGACCGGATCATCACGCCAAAGTTCAACCGCATCACAAAGCGCAACGCCCTCGCGCTCAGCACGGGCACGCGTGGCATTCATATCGATCACGCGCTGGTTACTCGAGCCCCTAAAACGCAACGAGATATCGTACAGATCTTGAACAAACGGGCCGTCCACCAACATGTCAAGGCAGGCAAGAATGCGATCCGTCACCTCGGTATGATGACGACCGCCCGGCATAAGCTCCTCGAGCACGTCACCGGTAAAGCACCAAATAGTCTTCCCCGACTCCACGGGGTAAGCCTCACGAACACGCTCGACAAACTCAACGAGTCCCGCCTGATTCTCAGGTTCCATAGGCTCGCCGCCCAAAATCGTCAGACCATCGATAAAGGGATGGTCGAGGCTCTCAATAATCTTGTCCTCGACGGTGCGATCAAAGGGCTCGCCCGCAGCAAAGTCCCACGCAACAGAGTTAAAGCAATTCTTGCACCCACGACGGCACCCGCTCACAAACAGAGAAGTACGAACGCCTTCCCCATCAGCAATGTCGAAATACTTAATGTTCGCGTAGTTCATAAGTAACCTTCCTGGGGGTCTGGAGTATATCATTCCGTCCTCAAACATTCTCGGCCTTTGGCCTGCGAAACTGCGGGCGGAACGATATACTCCAGACCCCTCGCGAGCAACACTCAATGAACGAAGCGAACATCGAGTATAGGGTTCGAGGTCCAATAAAAAATTTGTTGCAGCTCAACCGTTGCTGCAAGCAAACCGTTATTGCAAGTCGACTCATTTCCGCTAAGAACTTCGAGGAGTGAGCAGACTGCGCGCTGCATCTCAGCTACGTCAACTTGGCCGCCCCGTAGCGAGGCCCCGGACCTTTGCTCGATATGAGTTCCGCACGAACAGGAGGCGCCAGTGGCGCCTCCGTCGTGAGCCAGGACTGTCCGAAATAGCGAGTAAAGGTCCGGGGCCTCGCTACGGGGCAGTCTGGGATGGTTATTAGAGATGCAGCACGCGGTCGCGGATCTCCTCGGTTCGACCCTGGTTCCAGAACTGGGTACCGATGTAGCCGCACGTACGACGGGCGACATTCATCTTCTCCTGGTCACGATTGCCGCAGTTGGGGCACTCCCACACCAGCTTGCCATCGTCCTCGACAATCTTGATCTCGCCATCGTAGCCGCACACCTGGCAATAATCGCTCTTGGTGTTGAGCTCGGCGTACATGATGTTGTCGTAGATGTACTGCATCACGCGGATGACAGCCTTGAGGTTGTCCTGCATGTTGGGAACCTCGACGTAGGAAATGGCACCGCCCGGCGAAAGCTGCTGGAACATGCCCTCGAACTTGAGCTTGTCGAATGCGTCGATCTCCTCGGACACGTGGACGTGGTAGCTGTTGGTGATGTAGCCCTTGTCCGTCACGCCCGGGATGATGCCAAAACGACGCTGCAGGCACTTGGCGAACTTGTAGGTCGTCGACTCAAGCGGGGTACCGTACAGCGAGAAGTCAATATCGCTTTCGGCCTTCCACTCGGCGCACTTGTCGTTCATGCGCTGCATGACGGCCATGGCAAAGGGTGTGCCCTCCTTCTCGGTGTGGCTGTGGCCCGTCATGTACTTGACGCACTCATACAGACCGGCATACCCCAGGCTGATGGTGGAATAGCCGCCAACGAGCAGCTTATCGATCGTCTCGCCCTTCTTCAGGCGGGCGAGGGCACCGTACTGCCAAAGAATCGGCGCGGCATCCGAAAGCGTACCCATCAGGCGCTCATGACGGCACAGCAGGGCACGGTGGCACAGCTCAAGGCGCTCGTCGAAGATCTTCCAGAACTTGTCCATGTCCTGATGCGAGCTCAGCGCGACATCGGGCAGGTTGATAGTCACAACACCCTGGTTAAAGCGGCCATAGTACTTAGGTTTGGTCGGGTCATAGTTCAGCGCGTTGGCAACATTGTTAAAGCCGTTGCCCGAGCGGTCGGGCGTCAAGAAGCTGCGGCAACCCATGCAGGTGTAGCAGTCGCCGTTGCCCGCGGTCTCGCCCTTCGACAGCTTGAGCTCGCGCATCTTCTTCTCGGAGATGTAGTCGGGCACCATGCGCTTGGCGGTGCACTTGGCAGCCAGCTGGGTCAGGTAGAAGTACGGGGAATTCTCGTGAACGTTATCGTCCTCGAGTACATAGATAAGCTTGGGGAATGCCGGGGTAATCCACACACCGGCTTCGTTCTTAACGCCCTCATAGCGCTGACGAAGCGTCTCCTCCACGATCATGGCAAGGTCGTGCTTCTCCTGCGCTGAGCGAGCCTCGTTGAGATACATAAAGACCGTCACAAACGGCGCCTGGCCGTTGGTGGTCATAAGGGTCACGACCTGATACTGAATCGTCTGGACGCCGCGACGGATCTCGTCACGCAGACGGTCCTCAACAACCTCGCGAACCTTTTCGGCAGATGCCGAAACACCGAGTTCCTCGAGCTCGCGGGCAACCTCGCCGCGAATCTTTTGACGGCTCACCTCAACAAAGGGGGCGAGATGGGTCAGCGAAATAGACTGGCCGCCGTACTGGGAGGAAGCAACCTGGGCGATAATCTGCGTCGCGATGTTGCAGGCAGTCGAGAAGCTGTGCGGCTTCTCGATCAGCGTGCCCGAGATAACGGTGCCGTTCTGGAGCATGTCCTCCAGGTTCACCAGGTCGCAGTTATGCATGTGCTGCGCAAAGTAGTCGGAATCGTGGAAGTGGATCAGGCCCTCATTGTGGGCATCCACGATCTCCTGGGGCAGCAGCACACGCTGAGTCAGATCCTTGGAAATCTCGCCGGCCATATAGTCGCGCTGGACGGAATTGACGGTCGGGTTCTTGTTAGAGTTCTCCTGCTTGACCTCTTCGTTATTGCACTCGATCAGCGACAGAATCTTGTCGTCGGTCGTGTTCTTCTGGCGCTTCAGGCTCTGAACATAGCGATAGATGATGTAGTGGCGGGCAACCTCGTAGCAGTCGAGACGCATGATCTCGTCCTCGACCAAATCCTGGATCTCCTCGACCGAAACGGTGTGGCCCGCGTTCTCACATGCCTCGGCGACGTTTTGTGCCGCGTAAACCACCTGGCGGTCGGTTAGACGAGAGCTCTCCTCGACCTCCAAGTTGGCGGCGCGGATGGCATTGACGATCTTATCGATGTCAAAGACAACCTCGGTGCCGCTGCGCTTGATGATCTTCATCCTCTTGCCTCTTTCGCATCGTAGCCTCATTGCGCTTCAGAGCCAAACGATGCCCGGCAGGGCTTGCCCCTGTCTTGCGGCGCCGTCGCGCAATCTGTGTTCTCGATAAACCATAAGCCTCCATGCGGACATTCCCAGGAGCCGATCAAGCGGCTCAAGGATACGTTCAAAAGAGGCAGTTAAGGTCTTCGTTCTCTGTCCGCCATCTATCATACGACAAAGAGGCATCTATATCCTGTATTCTTTTTTTAGGTCAAACACAACATATAGTGTTTCAGCAGGTCAAAGCAATTGGTCATTTTGCAGACGCATTAAAAATGAGGGGTATTTGACAAGTCGGTAAAACGTTACCAACACAGCTACCTGCATGGCAGTTATAAAACCCCCTTAGTCAAGCCGCTGACAAATCCTACCAAAACCAAGCCGCTCACGCCAAAAGAATCCAAAAGATTATGCTTGACCAACATGTTGCGGTCGAATGCCGGCGGACGGAGCGACAGGACTGTAAACGCTCGGAAGACTACAGCCCCGGCGCCCCGTCCGCCGGCATTCGACAGGCGAGGATCTATTACTTCTCTTCGCGAACTATCATGCGGCCGAGAGCCGCTGTAAAGGGATCGAGCAGCACGCCGGCGATAACCACAAAGGCCCATCCCTTTGTGACGAGGCCGGCCCAACGCGCGAAGAACGTACGGCCTTCAATCGTTCCGAATCCTCCCTGGAAGGCAATCTCGCCAAAACCGATCACCATAAAAAGGAGCGTGGCACCGATGACCGTACCGGCGATCTTGTGTGATGCACCCCCTGCTCAAAAGCAAAAAAGTCCAGGCACATACCAACTGTTTTGCCAAACAGCGGGAGTGCGCTCAGAACCTCGGCGATCACCGTTGCCACGATGAGTTGTCCCCAAAAGCCCGTGGGGCCCATCAGATCCAAGCCAGGCGCCCCTTCAATGATGGGGAGAAACGCACAGAGCAATAGCGGGTTAAAGAAGCCGTTGAGAATACCGATAACGCGCCTGACAGGTAACTTCATAGCCGTAAGCCTTTCAAAGTCATTGATAGACAGAGGGCCGCCGGCATATGTCGGCGGCCCCGTTAAAACTACAGGCGCGATACGGTAACTGCTAAAAGCAACTACTTCGCTTCGCCCTGAGCAGCCATCTTCTCGGCCTCGGCAAGCTGGGCCGGGGTGAGCTTGCGATACTTAATGGCGCCAAAGACGACACAAGCCGCACAGACGATCATGCCGGCGATGAACTTCTGGTCAATCGTTGCACCAAACGGCGACGTCACGGCCTCAAACACAATGGGAGACAGTGCCATGCCAAAGTTGATGCCGGCCATGCCAATGGCAAGGTTAAACGCACGTCCCTCGGGGGCAGAGTTGCCGGCAGCAAAATTGCCCTCCAGCGGCACGTAGGTCTCCTTGCCCAGCGCAACGACAAAGCCCGCAACGCACAGCACCATAAAGGCGGGCGCAACCAGCGTCAGGCCCAGGCCAACGAGCGTCACGCCCCACGCGATCGGCATAGCCAGGTTCTTGAACTTGGCAAACAGCGGGCCGACCAAAAGACCAGCCGCAATACCGGCAACGGTCATAACGGTAGAGGCAAGACCGGCCTCCACGGTACCGCCAAAGCCGCGACCTACAACAAGCAGCGAAACGTTGGAGCTGAAGAGCTGGAACGTAAGTACGAACACAAAGCTCATGAGCGTGATAATCGCGACTTCTTTAGGCATATTGGCAAACACGTTGACCTTGCGCTTGGGCTCAAGATGACCCTCAGGAAGGCAAACAGCCTCGATTACGATGAAAATGATCATGATGAAGTACGCCGCATAGCTGTGGAACCACTCGGCAGAACCCAAGATGCCGGAAACCATCGTCCAGATAATGCCGCCCAGTGCAACAAAAGTGGAGTAGATGCCCATGACAAACGAGCGCTGCTTTCCGCCAAAGTAATCCGCGATAAGAGCGTCCGTTGAATTCTGCACGGCGCCGAGACCAAGGCCCATGACAGCAGAAGCCGCTAAGACTTGGCCGAGCGAGTCGTGGAACACCAGCACCGAGGCGCCTGCCAGCATCACGATAATGTGACCGACGAGCGTCGTCTTCTTCTTGGACACGCGAGAGGCAAGCTGTGAAGAGACGAGCATGGCGGACAACGCCATCATCAACGGGATGATGCCGATAATCATCTGAACGGCAGCGATGTTCTCGTTGGGAAACGCGGCCGCAACAGAGGCCACGATGGGAACGGGCACGAGCATGCCCATGATGCACATGGCGGCTGCGTAAATGCCCACCAGGTACTTGATCTTGGTTTTATCCATGATCCATCCTTACACTTAAAGAAAAGGGTCGGAGCGGCCAGGCACCACCAGCGGCCGCCCCAAACACAGCACTATCAGTCGTTGAATCCGGTGAACACGGGCTCTCCGCTGTACACGAGCGCTTCCTCGACACCATCGAGCACGCGGCAGGCGCCAGACGCCATCGCCTCAAGTTCAAACTCGCCGGGATAAGCCGACACGGGGGCGATCCAGGAGCAGCATTCCTCAATCGAGGCAACGAGCTCCTTGCTGTGGACCATGCCGCCTCCGAGCAAGATGCCGTCGACGTCACCCTTCAGCACACAGGCCATCTCGCCAATCCACTTGCAGATTTGGTAAACCATTGCATCCCAGGCGCGAGCTGCAGCCTTATCGCCCGCAGTGGCACGCTCGCACACCTCGATGGCATCGGAGGTACCCAAAAGATCGACAAAACCGCCGGTCTTCATGCAATGGGCGCGAGCGACATCAAGGCCGTGTTCCGCGGTGTACTTTGCGACCTCGATCGCGGGAACCGATCCGCAGCGCGTCGGTGCCATGGGGCCCTCGCCGCCGACGATGTCGTTGCCGTCCACCATCTTGCCCTTAAGATGAGCCGAGATAGAGATGCCGCCGCCGATATGGCAAACGATGAAGTTGCACTCATCATAGGGGCGACCGAGCTTTGCCGCATGGCGGATGGCGGTCTCTTTGAGATTAAGGGCGTGCAGGTGCACGTTTCGATACACGCCCTTAATGCCCGTCATACGTGCGAGGTCGCACAGCTCGTCGGTATCGGGAGGATTCACCACAAAAGAGGGCTTTCCCGTCTTTGAGGCGAACTCATGGGCAATCTGGGGACCCAACTGCGCCGGGTGCTGAATGCCGTTCGCACCGATGCGGGCATGCTCGAGCATGACCTCGTTGATGGCATACGTGCCGCCGGGCAGCGAAAGCAAGCCGCCGCCGCGACCGACAAATGCATCAAAGTCCTCGAGCTTCAGGCCCGCCTCCCCCAGTGCTCCAAGAATCAGATTGCAGCGATACGGCATCTGAGCCGAAACCCCATCGAACTGGGCAAGGTCCTTCGCATCGTGCGCAACGTTCTTGCTGAGCTTGCACTCATCACCCTCAAAAACGCCCACCTTCGTGGAAGTGGAACCCGGGTTGATTACCAGGATGCGCCGGGGAGTCTTTTTATCGGACATACCTTAGGCCTCCTTAAGCGCCTGGGCGCGCACGCAGCTCATCACCACGTTGCCGACGATCTCGTCGACGGGCGCAGAGCGCGAGCAATCGCACACGATCTTCTTGAAGCCCTGAAGCATGGGACCGTAAGCATTGGCGCCAGTCAGGTTCTGGATGATCTTGACACCGATATTGCCCACGTTGATATCGGGCCAGATGACCACATTGGCCTGTCCCGCAACAGCAGACTCGCGATGAACCTTCTTGGCCGCAACCTTGGGGTTAATCGCCGAATCAAACTGGAACTCGCCGTCGATGGCAAGGTCGGGACGGCGATCGTTGGCAATCTCGCGAGCGCGACGCACCTTGTCGACAAGCTCGTTATCCATCGAACCGTCAGTCGAATGCGAAAGCAGCGCGCAACGGATATCCCATCCGGTCAGCGAGCGTACCGTTTCGCTCGACGAAATCGCAATCGAGGCAAGCTCCTCGCTCGTGGGGTCAACGCAAACGGCGGAATCGCCAAAAGCCAAAAGGCCGCCTTCGCCGCCGTTCCAGTTGGGAATGTCGGCGATACCGCACGAGCTCACGGTGTCCACCCCGTCGGCAAGGCCGACGATGGTCTGACCCGCCAGGATAATATCGCCCGTGGCGTTATCGATGCCGGCGAACATTACGTCGACATCGCCGAGCACCTGCAAAATCAGGGCGCGCTCAAGCGGACGCGTCATACGGCGCGCGGCGCCCTTGGGCTTAAACTTGCAATCCGGATGCGAAAGGTAGCGCTCACAGCAGGCGGCGTTCGCCTCCTCGTCGGTCACATCGACAATCTCGATGCCGTCAAGGGAGATACCACGCTCGTCGGCAAGCTCCTTGAGCTTACCGCCGTCGCCGACCAGCACGCATTCGGCAAGATGCTCGGCGGCGATCTTTGCGACCGCCTGCATCATGGTCTCGTTTTCGCCCTCGGGAAAAGCAACGCGCATAGGCTTGGCGGCAGCCTGCTCGCGCAGGGTCTGCATCAGATCCATGGCCGCTACTCCATCTCTTCGGCAGTGCGCTCGATAAGCTCGCCAATGGTCTTCATGACCATGACCTCGCGAACGGGGACCTCGGCATCAAGCTCGTTCTCGATCATGGAGGTCAGAGCGATCATCTTCATCGAGCCCTTGCCCAGGGTCTCAAACGTCGTCTCGGGGGTCACATCGCCGTCATAGTTGTAAGCGGACTTGGCAAAATCGCAGATCTGCTGAGTGAGTTCTTCGTTCATGATGGTGCCTTTCTAATTAAAAAGAGGAGTGGCCACGGCGGGCTGGAGACATGGGTCCCGCCGTGGCCTAAGAGAGGAAGCGAATTGTTAAAAGGGTTGAAAGCCTAGTCGTCAAGCTCAAACGTGAGCTCTTTGTAGCCCGGTCGGTCGATAACCTTGGCATGGACGCCCACGGTCTCGCCCGCCTTGAGCTTGGCGCGAATCTCGGGGGCCTTCTTCTTGGTTATGCCGTAGATGACGTAGGTGTACTGAGAGCCCTCGTCGATATCGACGGCGCCGTAGGCGTACTTGCCATACTCCTTGAGGTAGGGCTTGTCGTTCTGCGGACCAGGCAGGGTAAAATCGATCAGATGGCCGTGACCGGAAACCTGGACCCAATCGGTCTTGTGGTAGCCGCAGGCATTGCAAGCAAGGTGGGGCGGAAACTCGACAGCTCCGCACTCGGGGCACTGACGTGCCCAATAGATGCCCTCTTCAAGACCCGTGTAGAACTTCTTGACCACGGGCTCCATATCTTTGAGTTGCATGAGAATACTCCTTATGGGAAATCGAAAACCGCGGTCGCTTAGGCGACGGTACGAAGAATCTGGCAGCGCACATTCTGAGAACCGCCAAAACCGCGCAGGAAGGCCGTCTCGGGAACCTTCTTCATCTGGGTTGCACCGGCGACGCCGCGCATCTGCTTGACGGCCTCGACGATATCGGCGATGCCGGATGCGCCATGAGCGTGGCCGAAGTTGCAACGGCCACCGTGCGGGTTGATGGGCTTATCGCCGTCAAAAGCGGTGCGGCCATCGATCGCATACTTCCAAGCCTCGCCGCGCGGAATATAGCCGCACTCCTCGGCCGAGACGATCTCGGAAGCCAGGAAGAAGTCATTGCACATAAACAGGTCGATCTCATCGGGGCTCACGCCGGTAAGGTCGTAGACCTGCTTGGCAGCAAGCTCGGTAGCCCAGTGCTCGTTGTGAAGCAGGCCGGCTTCGACGGCAGAGGCGCCCGTGCCCAGAACCTCGATAGGTGCATACGGGACACCCATGGCCTTGGCCTTCTCCGTGGGCATCACGACAACAGCGGCGGCACCGTCGCACTTCTTCTCAAAGCCGGTAACGCGCAGGTACTGCGTAACGCGCGGGTTGTACATGCTCTTGAGATACTCGTCGGCGGTATCGAACCCAGCTGCCTTCGCATCCTCCTCGACCGTGGTCTCATACCACGCAAGGGGATTCAGGACGGCGCCGCGGCGAAGGCTCTTGGTAAGGCCGTTCAGGGCGTCATCGATCTGATCGGCGGTAAGGTCGTACTGCATCGAATACTCGTTGATCCAGTTGTCGAACGACACGCCGAAGGCGCCATCGAGCGGACGACCATAAGCGCGGTCATAGATCTTATCGAGCGAGGGAATCATGACGTCGAGCGTAAAGTCCTGGCGAATATGGGAGGGCATGTGCTCAACGGGAAGAGTCGAAGCCAAATCGCAGGCACCCGTAAGGACAACATCGTAGGCACCGGAGGCGACTGCCATCACGGCCTGCTCAAGGGCGACATAGCCCGTGCAGCAAGCCTCGGAATGATGGACGGAACCCTTGGCGCGAACACCAAACCAATCGGCAACCTGCATGTTTGGGGTAATGCAATCGCCAACGAGATACGGATTGGCGCTGCCGTGGTAGAAAAAGTCGATATCGCGGGGCTCAAGGCCGGCGTCGGCAATTGCCTCGAGGGCCGCATAGCCAAACGCCTCGCCCTCGCCAATACCCTGGGTCTCGGGATGCTCCTCAAAATCCTTGAATGGGGTGCAGCCTACGCCTACAATCGAGACGCTGCGCATATTCTTTCCGAGCGTAACCACTGAATATCACATCCTAATCATGTGAAGGTGTACGGAATGATGGCGCAGTCCGGCCGCGAGCGAAGGTGAGAGAGCGCTCGCGGCTTTTCTGTGCCGTCACACGTTGAACTACTGCAGTGGTTCTTTTGAACGTAGCTTTAGTTTACGAGGGGTTTATTTGGTGTTGTGGGACAAAAAGCCGCTATGTGTCCCATCATTTGGTACACATAGCTTTATTTCGTTCCAAATAGCAGATAAATGACCGTGCTTAAAACCGATTCATAGGGTTGGAGCACTTTGAGTTCACTGCATGCGCAACCGTTCATCCCTAAAAAACAGCCGCTCACCCGAGTGACTTTTCAAAATCGGGGATATGTGGGTGCCAATGGCGCGAGGCATCGTCGACGAACAGCGGCGCATAGAACATGCGATTGAGCGCGGCGGCAACGGTGCGTGCCTCCAAATCAGGACGGACCTCGAGCCAGTACTGGATAAGGTTATGGTGACCCGCGAGAGCAAAAGCCAGATACAGGTCAAGATCGGTCTCGTCAGAAAACGTTGAGCGCAGACGGTCGCGAAAATACCCATGCATGAAAATCGTAGCCTTATGCGTGAACACAGGGTCCCCGTTTTCGCTGTTAAGCGCCAAAACTTTCGAGCGATTAGCCTGGAGAATCTCCATGCGCTTGATCATCGTGGGCGTAGGGTCCAGCTGCGCATCGCCAAAACGAGCCTCCAGCGCAACATCATTGATGTCCTGCATATTCTGGAGCAGCTCATCTTCAAAACGTTTAACCACATCATCGACAGAGCGATAACAGCGATAGAACGTCGATTTGGATGTATGGGCAAGGCGAAGTACCTCGGTCACCTTAATCGACTGCACCGGAGTTGCCGCCATAAGCTCAAAGACGGCATCCTCGATCCGTGAAGCAATATCGTTTTGAGCGTTCAGTGGCATAGCGGCCTCCCCTATTGTCGATTGGCTCCTATGCTACCCGAAAGGTGTGCTCCTTGAGGATGATACGAGGCATAGAGCGCGCCGCACAAGAGATGACGCAGCGACCGTATATCACCGACGAAGTATTCCATCCGTCGGGCATACCGTCTTTGCGAGGGTCAATCGAAAACCCGACACCCTCAGCCTTGAGAATGGCCTCGATGCACGTCCACGTCTGACTCAGGCGAAGATTGCGTTCTTGCAAATTGGGGGCAGCGTTAATCCACGCGCGCTCGTCGTCGTTCACCATACGCTCAACCGCAACGGGAGCAATCTCATCGACCGCCTCGATATCCACGCCAATAGGTCCTCCGACCGACCGAGCAACATCGGAAACGGCGAGGACGGCCACGCTTCCGCCATGTGAAATGGAAATAGAGGGGGCCTCCCCATCCGCAAGCTCGATCTTGCCGAAAGCAGAGCGCGCAAGCTGGGCGTCATCGATAACGTTCAAAACATCGTGAAGCAGCAAGCCCACGCCGGCGGCTTCCCTCCGAGACGCAATGGGGAGATCCCCGTTGGAGGCACGTAAGGCATAGCGTCCCGCGATTGATGCCATATCAACGGTCTCGCCGGGATCGATCGCAGAAACGTCAACGAGATGTACGGTTATGTTCAAAATGGTCAACCCCTACTCGATTGAGATGACAAGGCTAAACAGACGCTCAGAACCGCTCATTCATGAATCGAGGTACCTGTTGCCGGCGATTTGGCGACCAAAACAAAACAGCCCAGAGGCTAAGCCTCTGGGCTGCGAACATTTGGTGGGCGTTAGAAGATTTGAACTTCTGACCTCTTCCGTGTCAGGGAAGCGCTCTCCCCCTGAGCTAAACGCCCAAATGGAGCGGACAACGGGGCTCGAACCCGCGACCCCAACCTTGGCAAGGTTGTGCTCTACCAACTGAGCCATGTCCGCTTACGAGGATTAATCTTACGTGATACCCGCATCCTATGCAAGAACTTTTTTTGAAAAGTTTTGCGACGCCCTCGCGAACCTCGCGAAGACATCAGCCACCACGGAAGGTGTAGGCAAACGCAAACTCGCCGCAAGAGGCCCCTACAACTCAGCGAGCATGATCCAGGCAGAGCTGTCCTGCGCGAGCCTGCCATCCGCAAGCGGTGATGAGGTGAGCAGAACCCTACCCGCCGGCAGCTCCACGGGTGCTGCACCGAAGTTCGTCACACATGCCCAGCCGTTGTCGCGGCGATAGGCGATGACGCCACCCTCAGCGCCCTCGGCACCATCCGCAAGGCCGGTGCGCCCGTCAAGATCGAGCCACGCAAGATCGTTAGCGCGCCCGCGCAGCTTGCGCCGCAGCCAGAGGGCGTCGCGATAGAGCGCAAGCATCGATGTCGGGTCCGCTTCTTCCCTATCGGCAGCGTAATCGGAAAACCATGCAGGCTGCGGCAGATGGGGCGCCGCATCGGCGTCCGCCGATGAAAACCCAAACGATCCGCCCTGCGAGGGATCGTCCGCTGCCACCCACGGCAGGGGCACACGGCAGCCGTCGCGCCCCTTCTCGCGCTTCGGTCCGTGCGTATTGGTCGCAGTAGGATCTTCGAGTGCGGCCCACGGGATATCGGCCACCTCAAAAAGGCCGAGCTCCTCACCCTGATACACGTATGCCGAGCCCGGAAGCGCCAGCTCGAGCAAAAGGGCCGCCCGCGCGCGGCGCTCGCCGAGTTCACGGTCCTCGTCATAAGACGACCCGTCGCGTAAGAGCCAGTCGAGCGCAATCTGGTGATAGCGCGTCGCCTTGATTTGCGGCAGGGCATAGCGCGTCGCCACGCGCGGCACGTCGTGGTTGGAAAGTACCCAGGTCGAGGCGGAGTCGGATTCGATGGCCGCCTTCAAGCCCTCCTCGATTGCAGCGTGCATGTCATCATAGGTCCAAGTGGCCTTGGCGAACTCAAAGTTGAATGTCTGGCCAAGCTCGCTGGGGCGCGCGTAGAGATACTGGCGATCGGGCAGCACCCACGCCTCGGCAACGGCGCTGCGTGGCGGATCATAGCGGTCGAACACGCGGCGCCACTCGCGATAGATCTCGTGGACCTCGTTGCGGTCCCACAGCGGATGGGTGCCGTCCTCAACCATGTCATCGCCCTCGGCGAGATGCCACCGGTCAAGATCATCGCGGTCGAGATCCTTGGCGAGACCGTGCGCTACATCAATGCGAAAGCCATCGACGCCTCGATCGCTCCAAAACGCCAGGACGTCGCAAAAGAACGCGCGAACCTCGGGGCACGACCAGTCAAAGTCCGGCTGCTCGGGCGTAAACATGTGCAGATACCATTGACCGTCCGCGACGCGCGTCCAGGCGGGGCCGCCAAAGTTGGCATTCCAATTGGTGGGAGGCAGCTCGCCGTGCTCGCCGCGACCATCGCGGAAGATATAACGGGCGCGCTCGGGCGATCCAGGGCCGGCGGCAAGAGCGGCTTTGAACCAGGGGTGCTGGTTAGATGAATGGTTGGGCACGATGTCGACGATGACCTTGATGCCGCGCGCGTGAGCCGCAGCGATCATGTCATCGAAGTCGCCAAGCGAGCCGAGACGTGGGTCGACGTCGCAGTAGTCCGCCACATCATAGCCGCCATCAACAAGAGGCGATGGGTAAAACGGACTCAGCCAGATGGCCTCGACGCCCAGCCGCTCAAGATAGTCCATCTGTTGGGTAATGCCCGCGATATCGCCCAGACCCGAACCAGTCGAATCCTTAAACGAGCGCGGGTAAATCTGATAGATCGCGGCATCGGACATCCATGAGCGCGAAGAGGACTTTTCTGTAGCCATGGGGTGCGCCTCCCTTGCAACGAGGTTTTGCGAGATGCCCACGATGATACGCCCAAAGCTGACATTCACGGCAAACAACGCCACAGCCACGTCCCAAACGCTCGCTCCCTCACGGGTTCGAGCCCAAGCGATGGGTACGAAAAAGCCCGGCTACCGTAGTAGTCGGGCTGCTGCGTTTGGAGCGGACAACGGGGCGTCCGCGTATCCGCTTCGCGGATCCGCACCGGCTTCGGCCGCCTGTCGGCGACCTCGCCAGCTCGCTACAAACGCTCCGCGTTTGCTTAACGCTCGCTCCCTCTCGGGTTCGAGCCCATGCGATGGGTACGAAAAAGCCCGGCTACCGTAGTAGTCGGGCTGCTGCGTTTGGAGCGGACAACGGGGCTCGAACCCGCGACCCCAACCTTGGCAAGGTTGTGCTCTACCAACTGAGCCATGTCCGCATATGTAAAACAAAACGGGCGCCGGAGCGCCCGGATGTTGCCTGGAGGCGAAGCCCGGATTCGAACCGGGGGTAAAGGCTTTGCAGGCCTCTGCCTTACCACTTGGCCACTTCGCCGAAAAAGGACCGCCTAAACGGTCCGGAAATGCAATGGAGCGGACAACGGGGCTCGAACCCGCGACCCCAACCTTGGCAAGGTTGTGCTCTACCAACTGAGCCATGTCCGCTTGCGGGTTATTAATTTACGCGAGTTGTCCAAAAGACGCAAGTACTTTTTTTCAAAAAACTTGTCTGCCGCATGTTCTTAGTAGCTAAACGCGCTAAAGCGATTGGCTAGGCACACGATTCCAGCGCTCCGCTAAACAGCTTCACCATCTGCACGCGCGTGCCGGCGCCGTCCGTACGACGAGCAACCTCCACGTTATCGACGAGCATACGCATAAGCTTGATACCACGGCCGCGCTCCTCTGATGCGACCGGTTCGCTCGTTTCATCGATAGAATAGCCGGCACCTCGATCAAGCACCTCAACCACAACGCGATCGCCATAGGCCTGAACCGTCAGGACGCACCCGATACCGCCCGCATGGTCATAGGCATTACCCAGCGCCTCCCCCGACGCCAATGCGACATCGTACCGCTCGTCACGGCGCAACGGAAGCGATTCAAGGAGTTCGGCGATGCGATGTCGGTAGTATGGAAGATTCTCGATACCCTGACGGACCTCGACGCTCTTACTCCAGCGAGGCAGCTCCCCCACCGGAATGGCGGGAATAGACTCCCGTGCCGGCCCCGCGACATGAAGAATATCGACAAGACGAGCAATCTCCAAAAAGCGAACAACTTCACCTGATGCATTGACGAGCGAAAGCAGGCCTTCTCGCCTCATGAGCTCACGAGCGCGCGTAAGCAGGAATGCCAAGCCCGTCGAATCGATAAAGCTAACAGCCTGACAGTTGATGACGACACGACGCACGCCGCGGCCAATCAAAGCATCCAACCGCCGACGCAGCGCAGGCACCGTGGCGATGTCGATATCGCCTGGTGGCGTCAAAACCGCTATGTCATTCCACTCATTCATACGACCATGGTTCCCCAAAAAAGCCCACTCGATGCATTCGTTTCCCCAACCGTACGGATTCAGCCCGCCCAGCGTCGTCTATGAACGACCCCGTAAAAACTCAAGGGACACCAATGCAATGTCATCGTCCAGCGCCGATTCGGTAAATCGGTCGAGCTCGCCCAAGACCTTGCCGCAGATTCCCGATACGCCCTCACCCGAGACAGAGAGCAGAAGGTCACGAAGGCGCTGCTCGCCAAAGAAAGCACCCGAGCGGTCACGTGCTTCGATTGTTCCGTCGGTGTACATAAATAGCATGTCACCAGGAGCGAACGTAAACACGCCTGTCTCGTACACCATGCTCTCAAAGGCACCGATTACCCCCGATTGGCATCCAAGCAGCTCGACCTCTCCCCCACGAGCCTCGTCGCCACCCAGCGGCATCGACTCTGGCCTGATGACCATGGTCGGAGGATGGCCCGCCGAACAATACGTTGCGCGTCCGGCTTTAAGGTCAATCTTGGCGATAAAGGCCGTCACGAACGTCTCGACCCTCGAAAAGCCCATGAGCATGCTGTTAAGGGAGCGTGCCATGCGGGCCGGTCCAGCGCCCTCCCAGGCATATGCCGTCAGGGCCGTCTTGACGAGCGCGGACATCGATGCAGCCTCAATGCCTTTGCCAGACACATCGCCCAGAATCATGACGGCGCAATCGTCGGGAAGACGGATGAGCGTATAGAAATCGCCGCCGACCAACGCCGAGTTCGTGGCCGACAGGTACACCGAATCGGTTGCGATACCCGGAACATCCCCCAGTGAATTTCTCATGCCAATCTGGAGGGTCTGAGCGATATGGCGCTCCTCACGCTTTTGAGATTCGCCTTCATAGATCAGTTCAAAGTCATGAGCCAAGTGCACCAAGTAGTCATATTCAAGGTCATCAATCGGCTCTTGGCTACCATCACGAAGCAGCAGCGCGCGCGTCGTCGGGCCCTTCGCAACAGAAGCAGGAACGATCGCGTCGTTACTGTGCTTGCCATCGCCCTCAGAGCGCGGGCGCCCCGCCTCGATGCCGGCGTCGACGTAGAGACCCTGGCAAGGCAGGCCATGTGCCCTAAGCCAGCCTCCCATAGGCATCGATTCGTCAACGCGAGTTATACGGACGTGTTTAAGGTCCTCGGCACTCGTGCCGCCCAAAACAGATGCCTCAAAGCCATCAGGGGCAGCCCCCAAACGTGCCGCTGGCGCCGTCGTGGAAAAGAAAAGCTTCTCGGGATCGTCCGGCAAAGCAACGCGACTGCCGCCTTCAAAATCTATGACGTAGGAATCCAGACTGGCGTCATACTCAATAGGGCAAAAATGGCAGTTGAGCATATTGCAGATCTCGGACGATACCGCCCGGGTAGCCGCGGCGGAATCGTCTAGAAAGGTAAACAACTCATCACGTAAGACATTGAGCGAGCGGCCGAGCTCGGCCGTACGACGGGAGCGAAGGCTCGATGCCATGCCGACCAGCTGGATAGACAGGTAATCGCAAATAACCTCGAGCACATTAACGTCATAGGCGAGCGGTGCCTGGGGGCGTTTCCAACCAACTTCCAGCACGCCAAGGATCTGCGTACCGTAAAAAACGGGAAGACAGATCTCGCTGCGGTACGGAGGCATATCCTGCATGCGCAACAGGTGCTTAGAACGATTATCCAGGTCCATGAACATACCGGAGGCGGCCTTATCGCCCTCAAGGTCCTGTTGAATCGACAAGCGACAAGCACGCGACTCGCGAAGAACATACGTCGGAATGCCAGCGCCATACGGCAAAAACTCGGGCAGGTAGCTGTCGTACAGCTCCTTGGAAACACCGCGAAGCTTAAAGCCGCCGCTCTCAGAAAAATAGATAGCGGCGCCCGAAGCATCGAGCGTTCCTACAAGCTGGTTCAAAACGGTATCAAGCAGGCTGGGTAACTCATCGGAGCCCACAGTGCTCATAATGACCGAGAGCGTGCCAGAGAGACGCTTGTTCGCCACTCTAAGCTCCGATAACGCACGCTTGAGTTGCCGGTCGTGAGAATACTGTTCCTCGATACTGTGAAGCGCCACCAGGACACGTGGTGCGCGGCGCCCAAAGATGCGTAGAGGCGTTACGGACCCCGCACGAACCAAGACGGGAATAAAAGAGCCGTCACTCAACTTGAGCATCAGTTCGTTCTCGGAGCCATCGGTTTCAAATGGCAGACGATGTTCCGTCGCACGTTCAAAAGCGGACGAGTACAGAACGTCTTTAACATCTCCACCGATGACGTCGGCGCGTTCCTCGCACATCAAACCAAGTAAGCGATTATTCACATGCAGAATGGTTCCGTCGAGCTCGCAGATGATGACAGCATCGCTCGTGATCTCGACTAGTTGGGCAACGTCTGCCCACTCGTTGCGTTCAAGCGTTTCCATCGTGGACCCCACCGTCTATCGGTAACAAAAAAGCCTCCGAAGAGGCTTCTCAAATGCGATGGTGTCGGAGGCGGGACTTGAACCCGCATGACCAAAAAGCGGTCACTAGCACCTCAAGCTAGCGCGTCTGCCAATTCCGCCACTCCGACATGCTATGTTGTTGATTCGCGGTTCGTTTTGTTCGACCCGCGCGTTCAACGAGGAAGATAATAACCTATGATTCGAGAACTGTGCAAGCACTTTTTTGAAAAAAGTTTACGAATTTGTAATTGCGCAGGTAGACTGACTTGTTCGGGCCGGAATGAGGTTGCTTTCCAACGCGTCCTCGGGCATGCGGCATTATTTTGATCCGCGCTTCGCGCTACAAAATAATGCCGCCCCCTGCGGAATGCGTTGGAAAGCAACCTCATTCCGGCCCTAGGGGCACATGCTTCATGCACAGTTCTCAAACATGTTCTGGGGGCTGATGCAAATTTGGTGGCTCGGCTTTGCCGAGCCCTTATATAAGGAGGCCGGAGCTAAAGCTCCGGCCTCACTAAATTTCTTATTAGATAAAGTGAGCGATCAAGAAATCGCACCCCTCTGCAGTGGTAACACAGGGCCCGTGCTGGACTTAGTTTTCAGAACATTCCGCAGACCAGGAAACCCCCTTATCCGCAGCTCCGAAGGAGCAGGATAAGGGGGTTTCCATGGTCGAGGACGTTCTGAAAACTAAGTCCAGCACGGGCCCGGACGATAACAACCGACTACAGGTCGATGTGCGATTCCTTGATCGGGAACGGCTCCGCGAAGTGGCACGCGCAGCAGTGGCCCGGAGCGACTTCCTTAAACTCAGGAAGCTTCTCGGAGCAGATGCCCTGCGCGATCGGGCAGCGGGTGTGGAAACGGCAACCGGTCGGCGGATCCAGCGGTGACGGCGGATCGCCAGCGAGGATGATGCGCTTGCGGGTCTTCTGGATATCCGGATCGGGCACCGGCACAGCAGACAGCAGCGACTGCGTGTACGGGTGGTGCGGCTCACTGTAGAGCGTCTTCCAGTCCGAAACCTCGACCATCTTGCCCAAATACATAACGGCAACGCGGTCGGAGATGTGCTGCACAACGGACAGGTCGTGGGCGATAAACAGATACGCCGTACCGAACTTGTCCTGAAGTTCCTTGAGCAGGTTCAGAACCTGGGCCTGAATGGAAACATCCAGAGCGGAAACGGGCTCGTCGCAGATGATCAGCTTGGGCTTCAGAGCGAACGCGCGAGCGATGCCGACACGCTGACGCTGACCGCCCGAGAACTCGTGCGGATAGCGGTTGATGTGCTCGGGGTTCAGGCCGACGACGTCCAGCAGCTCGCGGACGCGCTCGATGCGCTCCTCCTTGGTACCCACGCCATGAATGGTCATGGGCTCGGAAACGATCTCGCCAATGGTCATACGAGGATTGAGCGAAGCGTAAGGATCCTGGAAGATAAACTGCATCTCGCGACGCATGTCCTTGATCTCATGCTTGCTCATCTCGGCAACATCTTTGCCCTGGAAGAACACCTTACCGGCAGTCGGCTTGGTCAGACGCATGATGGTACGGCCCGTGGTGGACTTACCGCAACCAGACTCGCCGACCAGACCAAAGGTCTCGCCCGGATAAATCTCAAAAGAGATGTCATTTACAGCAGAGACGACGCGCTTGGAAAAACGCTTGGCGAACATGCCGGACTCTGCGGGGAACTCCTTAGAGAGGTGCTCGACCTTCAGCAGCGGAGTACGCTCGTTATTGTCTGCCATTTACGCCTCGCCTCCCTTCTTGGAATCCTTGCGCGTACGGGACGTCTCAGGAGCGTTCTTGAGGAACTCGGGGTCACCGGAGTAGTGGCACGCAGAGTAGTGACCAGACTCGGTGACAACGCGCTCGGGGCGCTGCTTGCGGCACTTGTCCGTCGCATAGGGGCAGCGAGGAGAGAAGACGCAACCCTCAGGCAGGTTCATGAGCGAAGGCGGGTTGCCGTGAATCGGCGTCAGCGGCTTCTTCTCCTCGATGGCCTGCTCCGGAATGGAACGAATAAGACCCCAGGTGTAGGGATGGCGGCTCTCGTAGAAGATTTCCTCAGCAGTACCGAACTCGACGGGACGGCCGGCGTACATAACCATGATCTTATCGGCCATATCGGCGACAACACCCAGGTCGTGGGTGATCATGATGATGGCGTTGCCGTTCTTCTCCTGCATCTCCTGCATAAGCTCAATAATCTGAGCCTGGATGGTAACGTCCAGAGCCGTCGTGGGCTCGTCGGCAATCAGGATATCGGGATCGCAGGCAAGAGCCATAGCGATCATGACACGCTGACGCATACCGCCGGAGAACTGGTGCGGATACTCATTGACGCGCTTCTCGGGCTCGGGGATACCCACGAGGTCCAAAAGTTCGGTAGCGCGCTTGAGCGCCTCCTGCTTGGAGTAGCCACGGTGCAGGCGAAGGCCCTCGCCCACCTGCTTGCCGATCTTATAGACCGGGTTCAAGGAGGTCATAGGATCCTGGAAGATCATAGCGATGTCGTTACCGCGAATGTGTTGCATCTCTTCCTCGGTCATCTCGAGGATAGAACGACCGCGATAGCGAACGTCGCCGCCCTCAATCTTTCCCGGAGGCATCGAGATAAGACCCATGATGGTCATGGCGGTCACGGACTTACCGGAGCCGGACTCGCCGACGACACCCAGGGTCTCGCCGCGATCGAGCGTGTAGGAGACACCGTCGACAGCGCGAACAACGCCGTCCTCGGTGTGGAAATACATCTTAAGGTCATCGACCTCGAGCAGATGCTGGCCCTCGGGAACCGGCTGGTCCTTCAGGTCCACATAGTTCTTGTTCTTCTTCATCCTTATGCGTCCTTCATCTTGACGTCGAGGGCGTCGCGTAGACCGTCACCCAGCAGGGTGAAGGCGAGCACCGTCGAGAGAATTGCCAGACCGGGCATGATCATCATCCAGGGAGCAGTCAGAAGATACTGCTGACCGTCCTGAATCATGGAGCCCCACGAAGGCGTGGGCGGAATAACGCCCATGCCGAGGAAGGACAGAGCGGACTCGGTCAAAATGGCACCGCCAATGTTCATGGTCGCGTAGACCACGATGGAGGCGACGGAGTTCGGGAAGATGTGACGCACGACGATACGAGCATCAGATGCACCCATCGCACGCGCAGCGTCAACATAGTCGTTTTCCTTGACCGTCAAGATTGCGGAGCGGAAGACACGCGCAATCGAAGGCCAGCCGAGAATACCGATGGCGATAAAGACGTTCTGAAGACCACGGCCGATAACGGCGATCATGGCGACAACGAACAGCACGTACGGGAACGCCAGGAAGATATCCGCACAGCGCATGATGATCGTATCCCAGATGCCGCCGTAGAAACCGGCCAGGGCGCCCATGACTAGACCGATCACCGTGGAAATCGCGGTGGCCATAATGCCGACGGACAGCGAAACGCGTGCACCGTAGATAACACGGACGAGAATGTCACGACCAAGGGCGTCGGTGCCAAACGGGTGCTCGGCACACGGAGCCAGCAGCGACGTCTCGGCCATGGTAGTCGAGTCGGAAGCCGTCGGCGAACCGAGCCAGGGCTTAGCCCACAGATCTGCGGTCAGGGCAACCAAAACGACGATGATGATCCAGCAGACACCGATAACGGCGAGCTTGTTCTTACGGAGACGCTTAAAAGCGTCGCCCCACAGCGTGCGGGACTTGGCGGGAGCAGATGCGGCCTTGGTGGCGGTAGCCTGCTCCTGAGACTGAGAATCAGTTTCCTGCATGAGACGTACCTCCCTTAGGCCTTATCCGACGGACCGCCAAGGCGGATGCGCGGGTCGAGGAATGCATAGCTAATGTCGACGAGCAGGTTGATCACCATGACGACGACGACGATGAGCGTAACGCCGCCCATAACGATGGGCCAGTCACGCATGCTAATGGCGCGATAGACCTCATAGCCGATACCGGGCCAGTTAAAGACCGTCTCGGTCAGGATGGCGCCCGAAAGCATGCCACCAAAGTCGACACCGATATAGGTAACGACGGGGATGAGTGCATTCTTAAGCGCATGCTTGACGATGATCGCGCGATTGGAGAGACCCTTGGCCTTTGCCGTACGGATGTAATCCTGGTTCATGACGTCAAGCAGCTGCGAGCGCATAATGCGGGCAGCATAAGCGGTCGAAACCGAAGCCAGCGTAATGGTCGGAAGCACATAGTGCATCCAATCCTGATACTGAGAGCTGGCACCGCCGGCACCCGAGATCGGCATGGAGAATGCACCGCCGGTGGCATCCTTGAGAATGACGCCAAAGAACAGCTGCAGCAACATACCGAGCCAGAAGGCCGGAACAGCAACGAGGATCGACGTGGTGAGCGTTACCAAAATATCCCAGAAGGAATAACGCTTAACCGCCGAAATGATACCCGCACCGATACCCATGATTGCCTCGAGCACGATGGCGCACGCGGCAAGTTTGACCGTATACGGATACTTCTGGGCAAAGATTTCCGTAACCGGCAGCTTGCGCTGGTACGAATTGCCCAGATCGCCATGAAGCAGGCCGTTCATGTAATACAAGTAACGGTCCACGAGCGACGTTTGAACGGGGTCGCCGTTCTCGTCAAGAATCGCGTTGCCGTCCTCGTCCGTCTGGACCAGGTGATAGCGCACGCGAAGCTGAAGCTCTACCTCGGGGGACAGAGCCTTGTCTCCACCGATCAGCTTGATCGGATCTCCCGGCACGATATTCTGGAGGGCGAACAGAATCAGCGTGACGCCCAAAAATACCGGGATGAACTGAAGCACACGTTTAACGATGTACTTACCCATACCACTCCCCTATCTAGGGATTAACCTAAATGGGATGCCGATCGCCAGACCGGCATCCCAAAATTACCATCAGCCAGTTTACCCCAGGTTAGGGAGAACTGTATGTTTCCCATGAGGTCTACGTAAATACTTGACCCTCACGGAAGCTGCAAACTCTTAGGCGAGCTCAGCGGTACCCAGATCGGCGTGCTTCTGCGGATCGACATAGAGGTGCTTGATGCGATCGGAGCCGGCGATGGTGTGCGTGTAGAACATCACCGGGATGACCGGGCAGTCGGCAGCGACCATTGCGTCGGCCTCCTGCATCTTAGCGACGCGCTCTTCGTCGTCAACCGTGGTACGAGCCTCGTCGACCTTGGCGTCGAACTCGGGGTTGTTGTAACCGGAGCGGTTGTCGCCACCGAGGGAGTCGGAGTGGAACAGCGGATACAGGAAGTTGTCCATGATCGGGTAGTCGGCAATCCAGCCCAGACGACCGAACTGATAGTTGAAGTTCTGGTACTGCTCGAGCAGGGCAGACCACTCAGGGGTATCGGAAGTAGCGGTAACGCCCACCTTGGCGAGGTCACCGATGATGGACTCCATGATCTCCTTGTGGCCACCGTCCTGGTTGTAGGAAAGGGTCACGTTAATGCCACGATCGCCGTTAGCGCCAGCGGGAGCAACCTTGTCGAGGTACTCGTTGGCCTTGTCGACGTCGTAGGCGCAGAACTCCCATGCGCCCTCCTTGTAGCCATCGATGCCCGGAGGAACAATGCCGTCGGCGGGGGTACGGGTACCCTTGAAGATGGTCTTGCAGATGGCCTCACGGTTAATGGCCAGGGAGATGCCCCTACGCAGGTCGGCGTTGTTGAACGGCTCGGCCGTGTTGTTGCAGGTCAGGTAGTAGGTGGAAGGCTCGGCGCCGAGCAGCATGTGCTCGCCGTCACCCATGGTGTAGCCGTCCTTGGACACGCCGCGATCCTTCTTGGCAGCGTCGATCTGAGCAACGGGAACGTCGCAGATATCGAGGTTACCGGCCTGGAACTCCTTGTAGGCGGTCTCCATGTCCTTAATGACCTGGAAGTGGATGCCATCGATCTTGGCCTTGTCGCCATAGTAATCGTCGAACTTCTTGAGGTTGATCTCCTGACCATCCTCCCACTTGCCGTCCATCATGAACGGGCCGTTACCGATCGGGGCAAGGTAGAAGCTCTTAACATCGGACTCGGCGCACTCGGGAACCGGGGACAGAGCCGGGTGAGAGGCGACGAAGGGGAAGTCGGCGTAAGCGGAAGACAGCTTGACGACGAGGGTCTCATCGTCGGGGCAAGTAACACCGCTGAGCTCGGTAGCGTTACCGGCAAGCAGGTCGTCATAGCCCTCGACCATGGAAAGGTGATAGGAGACCTCGGAAGGGCCGTACTCGGTAGCGATAGCCGACTTGGTGTTGACCAGACGTTCCCAAGCGAGCTTGAAGGACTTGGAGGTAACGTCGTCACCGTTGTGGAACTTGGCCTTCTTGATCTTGAAGGTGAACTCGGTGGCGTCGTCGTTGGCCTCGAAGGACTCGCAAGCCAGCGGGACAATCTTGCCCTTCTCGGCGTCATAAGAGGTCAGAGCGTCGAACAGCTGGTAGTTAACCTGAGTGCCCTGGTCCTCCTGGACATTGTAGGGGTCGATGCAGACCGGGTTGTTGATGTAGAAGTTCAGCGTCGAACCGGACTCAGAACCGGAAGTGTCGCCGCCCTTCTTGCCGCATGCGGCAAGAAAAGCCATGGAGCTCGCAGCAAGGGTGCCGCCAACAAAGGCGCGACGACCCATAACGGGCTGGTGGAACATAGAATCAGCCATGCCATCCTCCTTATGAGATAGGACAAAGAAATGTTCAGTCGGACACATGTCGAGACAATCCGATCCGAACCATCAAAACGCCGCCCGCTGCTATGGCTGGTTATGCACAACGGACCAACGTTTTGCAATACAGTAGCGCATTTTATGCACGATTTGGGGCTAATTCCGGTTAACGGTCGAGAATTTCTTTAGTTGGGCGAAGTATGTGGGGATATTTTGACTCTGTTACAAGTCTGTAAACAAAAAGGGCCCCGCACATGCGGGACCCTTTACAAACGCATATACGCCGATGCTTAGTAGCCGACGATGCCCTGCGGGAAGAAGAACATGCACAGGACGACGCACACGGCAAAAACAACGGCCATAATTACCGTCAGGCGATCGAGGTTCTGCTCCATGACGCCCGTGGCAGAGCTGGAGTTATACAGCGAGCTAGCGATCATATCCGAAACGCCGGTGCCCTTACCGGAATGCATCAGGACGAGAATCGTCAGCGCCACGGCAGAGACAGCCCAAACGACAAACAGAAGAATCTGGAACGGACCCATAGATAAGCTCCTTAATAGAACAGTTCAAACTCCAGTACTGTACCACAATCCCCCGCTCTCCCCTACCTGCCACTCAAGGACGGGGTGGAAATGGCAGAAATACCAAAAAGGGGGTTGTCCGGTTGTGGACAACCCCCTTACTAGAAAACGGTATTTGTTTTCTATTAGGCCTCGGTGGCGAGCACGCGGCCCGTCATCTCGGCGGAAGGCTCAATACCAGCCATGGTGAGCATGGTCGGGGCGATATCGGAAAGACGGCCGTCCTCGATACCAGTGAGCTTGGCCTTCTCATCAACGATGATAAACGGCACGCGGTTGGTGGTGTGAGCCGTAAACGGATGCTTGGAACCGTCGGAAGCAACGTCAAACATGTGATCGGCGTTGCCGTGGTCGGCGGTAATCAGCGCAAAGCCGCCCTTGGCGAGAATCGCCGGGACAACCTTGGACAGGGCATCGTCAACAGCCTCGACGGCCTTAACGGCGGCGTCGAAGACACCGGTGTGACCAACCATGTCGCAGTTCGCGAAGTTCACGATGTAGAAATCAGCGCGACCCTCGTTAATAGCGGCGACGAGCTTCTCGGTCACCTCGGGAGCGCTCATCTCGGGCTGCAGATCGTAGGTAGCGACCTTGGGGGAAGCGACGAGCACGCGCTCCTCGCCCTCCTTGGGCTCCTCGATGCCGCCGTTGAGGAAGAACGTCACATGGGCGTACTTCTCAGTCTCGGCGGTGTGCAGCTGCTTCAGGCCATTGGCGGCGATAACGTCGGCCAGGACGTTCTCGGGGAACGTCTTGGGGAAGGCGACCTCGACGTCAAACGTCGGATCGTACTCGGTCATCGTCACAAAGTGCGAAAGCTTAATCTGCTCGCGCTCAAAGCCGTCGAACTCCTTGTCCGTGAACACGCGGGTCATCTGACGAGCGCGGTCGGGACGGAAGTTGAAGAAGATGGCCGCGTCGCCCTCGTGAATGCCCTCGTTGTGGGCAGCAAAGGGCTCGACGAACTCGTCGCCGCGCGGATCCTTCTCGTAGTAGGCCTTGATACCGGCAACGGGGTCGGTATCGGCATCGGACGCGTTGACCATGACGTCGTAGGCGCGTTGGATGCGCTCCCAACGGTTGTCGCGGTCCATGGCCCAATAGCGGCCCGAAACGGTGGCAACGCGAGCGTCGCAACCGGTCTCCTCGGAGATCTTAGCCAGGAAGGCGCAGAACTCGCTCATGTAGCCGGCACCGGACTGCGGGTCGACGTCGCGGCCATCCATGAAAGCGTGGACGCGAACGGTCTTGACGCCATGCTGGGCAGCCATCTTGACCAGAGCCTCGACGTGGTTCATGTGAGAATGAACACCGCCAGGGCTCATAAGGCCCATGAGGTGGAGAGTCTTGCCTTCGGCCTTGACATCGTCCATAGCCTTGACGAAGACCTCGTTCTTGGCGATGGAGCCGTCCTTGATGGCATTGTTGATGCGCGAAAGCTCCTGGAACACGATGCGGCCGGCACCGATGTTGAGGTGACCCACCTCGGAGTTACCCATCTGACCGTCGGGAAGGCCCACGTCCTCGCCCGAAGCGCCGAGCGTGGTGTGAGGGTACTTCTCGTACAGGCTATCAAGGAAGGGCGTCTTGGCAGCAGCGACGGCGTTCTCGCCATCGGCCGGAGCCAGGCCACAGCCGTCCATGATGATCAGGAGTGCAGGAAGATGACGCTGTGCCATATGTCCTACTCGCCTGCCTTGACGACCATAGAGGCGAAGTCGGCAGCCTTGAGCGAAGCGCCGCCCACGAGGGCGCCGTCAACGTCGGGCTTGGCGACGAGCTCGGCGATGTTGCCGGGCTTGGCAGAGCCACCATAGAGAACGCGGATGCCGTTAGCGAGCTCCTCGCCAAACATCTCCTTGAGGGTCTCACGGATAGCGCCGCAGACCTCCTGAGCGTCCTCAGCGGTAGCGGTCTTGCCGGTGCCGATGGCCCAGATGGGCTCGTAGGCGACGACGACCTGCTTGGGGCAGGTGATCTCAAGACCGGCAAGGCCAGCCTTGACCTGGTTCACGACGCGCTCGACATAGGTGCCAGCCTCGCGGACCTCGAGGGACTCGCCGCAGCAGAAGACGGGAACAAGACCGGCGGCAACGAGAGCCTTGGCCTTCTTGTTCTGATCCTCATCGGTCTCGTGGAAGTAGTCGCGACGCTCGGAGTGACCGATGATGCAGTAGGTGCAGCCAGCGGACTTGAGCATGTCGCAAGAGGACTCACCGGTGAAGGCACCCTTGGCCTCCCAGTACACGTTCTGTGCACCGAGGGCGATGGGGGCAGCCTGAATGCGGTCATGAACCGTGGTGATGTCAATGGTCGGAGGGCAGACGAGCACCTCGACGCCAGCCGGAACCTCGGGCAGAGCCTGAGCCAGCTCGTCGGCGAGCTTGGCGGCCTCGGCGACGTCGTTGTTCATCTTCCAGTTACCAGCGATAAGAAGGGTGCGATTAGGCATCGAGAAGCGCCTCCACTCCGGGCAGGGCCTTACCCTCGACGAGCTCCATGGAAGCGCCACCACCGGTGGAGATCCAGCTCATCTTGTCGGCCAGGTTGAACTTGTTGACAGCCGCGACAGAGTCACCACCGCCGATGATCGAGGTGCAGTCGGCCTCGGCGACGGCCTCGGCGATAGCCTGGGTGCCGTGAGCGAAGTTGTCGAACTCGAAGACGCCCATGGGGCCGTTCCAGAACACGGTCTTGGCGCCCTTGACGGCCTCGGCGTAGAGCTCCTCGGTCTTGGGGCCGATGTCCATGCCCTCACGATCGTCGGGGATAGCGTCGGAAGCGACAACCTCGGGGACAGCGTCCTCGCCAAAGTGATCGGCAACGCGGTTGTCGATGGGGAGCAGGATCTTGACGCCCTTCTCCTCGGCCTTCTTGAGCATCTCGCCGGCGCGCTCGACCCAGTCCTCTTCCTTGAGGGACTGGCCGACGGTCAGGCCCTGAGCCAGGAAGAAGGTGTAGGCCATGCCGCCACCGATGATCAGGGTGTCAGCGGAGTCGATGAGGTGATCGAGAACGCCGATCTTGGAGGAAACCTTGGAACCGCCGACGATAGCGACGAAGGGGCGCTCGGGCTCGGCGAAGATGCCGGTCAGCGTGTCGACCTCCTTCTCGAGCAGGAAGCCGGCGACGGCAGGCAGGTAAGCGGCGGGGCCCACGACGGAACCCTGGGCGCGGTGAGCGGTGCCGAAGGCATCGAGAACGAAGACATCACCATAGGAAGCGAGCTTCTTGGCGATCTCGGGATCGTTCTTCTTCTCACGCTTGTCAAAACGGACGTTCTCGAGAACGAGGACCTTGCCCGGCTCGACGGCGGCAACAGCCTCAGCAGCCTTCTCGCCGTAGGTGTCGGCGACAAAGGCAACATCGAGACCAGAGAGCTCAGCGAGCTTCTTGGCGACGGGCTCAAGGGAGAGCTCAGGCTGGAAGCCGGTGCCCTCGGGACGGCCGAGGTGGCTCATAAGGATGACGCGAGCGTTGTGCTCAACGAGGTAGTTGATGGTGGGCAGGGCAGCCTTGATGCGGGTGGTGTCGCCAACGACGCCATCCTTGATAGGCACGTTGAAGTCAACGCGGACGAGAACGCGCTTGCCGTCGACATCGATGTCGCGGACGGTCTTCTTGGTAAAGGCCATGTTTGCTTCTACCTTTCGTACGTGTCTGCCTCCCATTACGGCAGACGATTTCCTATAAAAAGGGCGCGACCCTAGGGTGTAAGCCCTATGAGGCCGCGCCCTTCTTTAGACGCTCAACGAGCTATTCGCTAAAAGCTAAATTAAGCAACGAACTTCTCGAAGTACTTGATGGTGCGGACCATCTGAGAGGTGTAGGAGTTCTCGTTGTCGTACCAAGAGGTGACCTGAACGAGGGTCTGGCCGTTGCCGAGGTCAGAGCACATGGTCTGAGTGGCGTCGAAGATGGAGCCGTGGGTCTCGCCGATGATGTCGGTGGAAACGATGTCGTCCTCGTTGTAACCGAAGGTCTCGGAGATGGTGGAAGCGTAGGCCTTCATAGCGGCGTTAACCTCGTCGACGGTGACCTTCTTGTCAACAACAGCGTAGAGGTTGGTGATGGAGCCGGTCGGCGTCGGGACGCGCTGGGCGGCACCGATGAGCTTACCGTTGAGCTCGGGGAGAACCAGGCCGATAGCCTTGGCAGCACCGGTGGTGTTGGGGACGATGTTGACGGCGCAGGCGCGGCTACGACGCTTGTTGCCCTTGCGCTGCGGGCCGTCGAGCGGCATCTGGTCGCCGGTCCAGGCGTGAATGGTGGTCATGATGCCGGACACGATGGGAGCGAAGTCGTTCAGACCCTTGGCCATCGGGGCGAGGCAGTTGGTGGTGCAGGAAGCAGCGGAGATGATGTTGTCCTCAGCGGTCAGCGTCTCATGGTTGACGTTGTACACGATGGTGGGCAGATCGCTGCCGGCCGGAGCGGAGATGACGACCTTCTTGGCGCCAGCGTTGATGTGGGCCTGAGCCTTAGCCTTGCTGGTGTAGAAGCCGGTGCACTCGAGAACGACGTCGACGTCGAGGTCGCCCCAAGGCAGGTTGTTGGCGTCGGCCTCCTTGTAGATCTTGATCTCCTTGCCGTCAACGGTGATGGAATCCTCGCCAGCAACGACCTCGTGATCGCGAGCGTAGTTGCCCTGCGTGGAGTCGTACTTCAGCAGGTAAGCGAGCATATCGGGAGAGGTGAGGTCGTTGATAGCGACGATCTCGGAGCCCTCATGACCGAACATCTGACGGAAAGCCAGACGACCGATGCGACCGAAGCCGTTAATAGCAACCTTTACTGCCATTGTGTCTCCTTTCGTAAGGCCCCCGCGAGCTACAGCGCCCGCCGTTGAGGCCCACAAACTAACCACTCGCCTAATATACCTTTTTTTTGACTTGAATTTCACGAGAATGCTCGAAATTGAAAATCAAATTTACGTTAAAACGTTTTAAAGACTAAAATAGCAGCTAACTCCGTATATAAGTCGATACTTTAACCTATCTGTTTGCTTCAATGAGCTTTTCAAGCCGTAAAACACGATGGTAGAGGGCCGACTTCGACAAGGGAGGGTCAGCCATCTCCCCTAAATCACGCAACGAAAGATCGGGATAGCGCTCGCGCAGGTCGCAAAAGACCGCCAAGGCATCCGGAAGCGCATCGCGAAGGCCTCGCTGCTCGAGCTCATCGATAAGCGCAAGCTGATGCTGGGCAGCACCGGCGCTTCTGGTCTGGTTGGCGAGCTCGGCGTTCACGCGACGGTTCACATCGTTCTTAACCAACTTGACCGCGCGCGCCTCCTCAATCTCGGCAACGCTGCGCTTGGCACCAATCAGCTTTAATAAATGCTCGATTTCCTCGGCGCTCTTAATGTACACGGCATATGACCCCCGCCGTGCATTAACACGAGCATGGACCCCAATCTGCCCCAACAGGTCGCAAAGCCCCTTGGCATATTGCTCGCCCTGCACCGCGATCTCCAAATGAAAGTCGCCGCGGGGATCGGCCACGAAACCGCCGGCGATGAGCGCGCCGCGGATGTAGGCAAGCCTGCAGCAGGGACGGGCAACGATGTGCCGGGGAACACCAGCGACGAGCCCTCCCCTGCGGTCGAGAATGCCCAGTAGCACCAGAGCCTTGTCCAGGTCGGGTTGATCGGGCAAGGTGATGAGGTAGTTCCGAACCTTATGCAATACAGATTTACGGACGGTGAACTCCGTTTTGAGCTTAAGGATGCGATGCGTCAGTGTGATCATCGTGCGCGCGACGGCGCCCGTCTCGGTCGCGACCGTCAAACGATACCGCCCGGAGCCGGCCAGCGAAAGTGTACCGCTCACACGCGTCAGGGCGGCAAGCGTCGACAAGTCGCAGTATTCACATTCGGGTTCGCAGCGCGCAAGCTCGTCGCGCACCTCAGCGGTAAACGACATGCAGGCCTATGCCTTCGTGTTGGCGCGCGACAGGTCGCGGTGGGAGATGCTCACATGATACTGAGCGCCTTCCAGGTAACGGGCCGTGGCCTCGGCAATGGCAACGCTGCGGTGCTGGCCGCCCGTGCAGCCGATGGCGATAGAAAGCTGCGGCTTACCCTCCGCGATATAGCCGGGCATGACCGTATCGAGCAGCTGCGTCCAGGCCTTCCAAAACTCCTGCGTCTTGGGATGGTCCAGAACAAAATCGGAGACCTTTTTATCGAGACCGGTCATCGTGCGCATCTCGGGATCGTAGAACGGATTGGGCAGGAAGCGGACGTCGATCATAATGTCCGCCTCGACGGGCATGCCGTGCTTAAAGCCAAACGAGAACACATGGACGTCCATGAGCTGTTGGTCGGACAGCTCGGAAAATGCCATACGTAGCTTGTTGCGCAGCGCAGAGGTGCGCAGACGGCTCGTATCGATAATCATATCGGCTCGATCGCGCACGCCCTGCAGCTGAAGGCGCTCGCGCTGAATGGCATCGGCCGTAGTCTCCCCCGGCTTGGCAATGGGATGACGGCGGCGATTTTCGCTGTAGCGACGAATCAGCACCTCGTCAGAAGCCTCCAGGAACACGATGTCGCAGCTCATCTCGCGCTCTTCGAGCGCGGCGACCGCATCGAGCAACTCGTCAAACAGTCCCTGGCTACGCAAATCGCAGGTAACGGCGAGATGCCTGCCCACGCCCGTATTGATGCCGACGAGCTCGGCAAGCTGGGCGATGAGACGCGGAGGCAGGTTATCAATGCAAAAATAGCCCATGTCCTCGAACACGTGCATGGCCTGCGTGCGGCCCGATCCGGACATTCCGGTGATGATGACGATATCGGGGATGCGCTCCGAGCGCTCCGCCGCATCCATGGCATCTCCCTTTTGCATGTGCTGCCTCCCAAAAACAAGCGCGGGACCCAGCAACCCGGATCCCGCGCGGTCAATTGCCTATATTGAGTATACCGCCCCGAGCGGATACGAGGCCTGTCTTACGCCTCAAGCGCAGCCTTGAACCAACTCGTAATACTCGTGGGGTGCGTGATGGCGGTGCCGACGACAACGGCCCAGGCACCAGCATCGATCGCGGCGCGAGCCTCCTCGGGCGTGTGCACGCGGCCCTCGCAGATGATGGGAAGACCGGGGAATTCCTCAGTCGCCTGACGCAGGAGCGGCAGATCGGGGCCATCGGCCATGGTGCAGTCGATGGCGGCGACACCATGAGAAAGCGTGGTGGATACAAGGTCGAAGCCCATATCAACCGCACGGCGAATGTCCTCGATGGTGGCACAATCCGCCATCAGGAGCACACCCTCCTCGTGCAGCGGACGGAAGGTATCCTCGACCGTCTTGCCATCGGGGCGCGGACGATCGGTGGCATCGATCGCCACGATATCGGCACCGGCAGCAACGCAGGCGCGAGCGTGACGCAGCGTCGGCGTGATGTAAACGCCCTCGTGCCCATCCTTCCACAAGCCGATGACGGGAACCTCACAGCGACCCTTAATGGCGGCAATGTCGGCAAGGCCCTGGCAGCGAATGGCGGCAGCGCCGCCGAGCTCGCAAGCGCGAGACATTTGAGCCATGGTCTCGGGCGTACGAAGTGGCTCACCCATATACGCCTGAACGCTCACGACGAGCTTGCCCTTCAGGGATTGAATCAAAGGATCGACGGTCATAAGGCTGCAACCTTTCTCAGAACAGCCTCCCGAGGCGTGTTGTCTCGGGAGGCTCCTACAGCAGATACGTTTACTTCAACGAGGCAAGAAGATGCTCAGCGGCACCGATGAGCGGAGCATCGCCCTCCAGAGAACCGATGAGGATCGGCGTGTCCTGAAGCGGATCGAGCGCCTGGCTGGCATAGCCCTCGTGCACCGAATCCTTCCACGTCTGCGAACGCCAATCGGGGCCTTGGTGAATCACGCCGCCCGAAAGCACGATGACCTCAGGATCCAGGATGTTAGCGAGCGAGCCCAAGCTCGCACCCAGCGCAAAGCCGGCGTCATGGATGACCTCGGTCGCCTTTGCGTCGCCTGCACGGCACAGGTCGTTCACATCGCGACCGACCGAAGGACGGCTGGGGTCGACGCGGCCAAAGCGCTCATCGTACATACGACCAATGGAAGTGCCCGAAGCAACCGACTCCAGATGGCCGGAACGCCCGCAGGCGCAGGGAATGCCGGCGGCAGCCGAGCACTCGATGTGGCCCATATGGCCAGCAGCACCATGGAAGCCCTGCATCACGCGGCCGTTCTCGACATATGCGCCGCCGATACCCGTACCGATGCCAAGACACAAGACGGAGAACTTGCCCTTGCCGACACCCCAGTGGGCCTCGCCCAGAGCATGAGCCTGCACGTCGCCTACAACGGCAACGGGAAGACCGAGATCCTCGCGCAGACGCGGCCCCAACTGAACGCCGGACCAGCCGGGCATGATCTCATTGGCATACGCGATGGCGCCCGTCTTGGGGTCGACGACACCGGCGGCGCCAATACCGACGCCAAGGACCTCGACATCGGGATTCGCCTCGAGAGCAGCCTTGATGGATGCCTCGATACGCTGGAAGACGGCCTCGCCGCCCTCTTGGGCCTCTGTGGGAACCTCGGCCTCAAAAACGGGATGGGGCACACTACCGTCAGCCGGGTACTCCATGATGGCAGTCGCGATCTTAGTTCCGCCGATATCGACAGAGCAGACGTACTTGTTCTCCATGTCGCTCTCCTTCGGAGATAAAAACAACTACAGGAAATGCGCCGTCAGGCTAGCCGTCACAGCGCGGGTAAAGGTTTTCCAGGTGCCCGAGATTGCCGAGAAACCGTGTGGCCATTGACCTAATAGTCATGGCCACACGGTTGAACGGCGAGGTCGGGTGCCTGGGAAAGCTTTACAGGAGGCCGTTGTCCTGGAGGACCTTCCTAATAGCCTCGACGTTCTCGCCGGTCATGGCCTTCACCGGACGCGGCATGGTCGGGCTGTCGAAGATACCCATGAGGTTCATAGCGGTCTTGAAGGCGCCGACGCCACCGGCATAGCCCTGGACGCCCGAGGTGACATCCCAGATGTGGGAGATCTCGTTGAGGCGATCCTGCTCGGCCTTGACGGTAGCCCAGTCACCGGCCTGAGCGGCCTTCCACTGGCGCACGTAGCCCTCGGGCTCAACGTTGGCAAGGCCCGGGACAGAACCGTCGGCGCCACCGAGGTAAGCGCCGTCGACAACAACCTCGTGACCGGTGAGGATGCTCATCGGATGGCCGTTCTTCTCGTTCTCCTGAACGAGATAGCGGAACGAGATGTCATCGCCCGAGGAATCCTTGACGCCAGCAAGGACGCCCTCGGCGCCGAGCTTGGCAAGGAGCTTCCAGGGGAGCTTGGTGTGAACGCAGACGGGAATGTCATAGGCAAAGATGGGCAGGTCGAGCTCCTCATGCAGGATGCGGAAGTGCTCCTCGACCTCGGTCATGCCCTGCAGGGCATAGAACGGGCAGGTGGCGACGAGGGCATCAGCGCCCAGCTCCTGGGCGACCTTGCCGTGCTCGATCATGCGCTCGGTCTCGGTATCGATGATGCCGACCAGAACAGGCACACGGTGGTCGACGATACGGACGGCCTCGGCGATAATCTGGCGACGGCGCTCGTCGGTGGAGAAGACGACCTCGCCCGAGGATCCCAAGAAGAACAGGCCATCGACGCCGGCATCGATCATGCGGTTGATGCTGCGCTCAAAGGAGGCAACGTCGAGCTGGTGATCTTCGGTATCGGGAACAACGACGGGAGGGATAACGCCGGTGAATTTCTGAGTTGCCACAAGAATCTCCTTAGTTGTCTGGCGGGCGGCCCTATGCCACCCACTCTTGTTGGCAGTGTCCAGGCCGTCTAGGCCAAAGAACACGGGTAGAACGTTTGGTTAAAAAAGTCGACGACTTCGTTTTCGAACGCATTGATGCGCTCGTGAGAGTATTTTGCATAGATGATATGCCTCCGGTCACACTCAAGACCGTTGAATACGGCAAACTGATCCTTGGGATCGCTCACGGTATCCATAAGCGATGTGCCCATGAGCACCGATCCGCGCACCCGAGACGACAGCGCCTCGAGACCGCCAGGAAGCGGATTGGCAACCGCCGTGCAGGCGAGGCCCCGCTCGTCCAGAGCAGAAACCGCCAGCGCGACTCCGCCGCCAAGGCCCTCGCCCCATGCAAAGATGCGGTCGGGGTCCATGCCATCAAGATTGCACGCCACCTTCGCCAGCGCGCAGCCCCAACGGACGCGCCTGACAAAAGCAGGCGAGGTAATCTCCTGCCGCAGATCGCTGGGTCCAATCGCCTCATCGTTCAGCGCAAGCACGGCATATCCCATGGCCGCAAACCTCGTCATGTGATGCCATCCCCGCACGGGTCGGTCGATGTCGTGAAACATCAGACATAGCGGCACAAGCTCGGATGCTCGGGCGCGACCGGCAGGCTCGATCAAACGTGCGTGGACCACATCGCCACCAAGCTCAAAGGAAACCTCGGAGTAGCGGGCATACGGATTGGCGAAATCGATCGCCGTAATACTCGGCCCGCAAACCTCAAGGTCCGAAGCGGCTATCTCTAATTCGGAAACATCCGCAGAAGTGTCGCCGCGCCAATCCCGGAAATCAGAGAGCCTTGACGAGACCGTCCCGGGAATCCCCACAAGGTCGGGGACAATCAGCTCGCCAACATTGCTCTCGCACTTAGACATGAGCCTCCCCTCCCTCGCAGAAAAACGGAATGATCATATCGTCAAAGTCCTGTATCTCTTCGTGGCCAAAGCCCTCAAAGAACTCATGACGCTTTTCACAGGTCAGGTTGTTATAGACCGCAAACTGCGTTGCCGGCGGACAGACGATATCCGCCGTGCCCGTACCAAACAGCACGGGGCATTTGACCATAGGGGCAAAGTTCTTGGAATCGAAGTACGCCAGTTTGGCATAGGCTTCCTCGATACGAGTCGAATCCTCGTCAAACCAACGCGACCAATAGCGCAGGCCCTCATAGGCGATATCGTCGGCATCCAAATCCCAGACCAGGCGGAAATCTGACAGGAAGGGATAGAGGATTGCGGCGCGGTCAACCAGGTCGCTGTTGAGCGCGCATGTCGCGATGCCCAAACCGCCGCCCTGCGAGGCACCGTTCACAAACACACGGGCTAAATCGATGCCCTCGAGCTCGCGGACGATACGGCACAGGATGCGAATGTCCTGGTGTAGACGGACATAGTAGAGGTTGGCCGGATCGCCGTCGATACCGGCGACAATATGGCCCGCGACCGTCGTACCCTCAAATCCGCCAATATCCTCGGAGGGACCGCCCTGACCAGGACAGTCAAGCGCGATGAGCGCCATGCCCATGCCCGCAAACGACGCCTGCTCAAACCAGCTGCGGCTTGCACCCGGATACCCATGGAACTGAAGTACCAATGGCACGGGCTCGTCCGAGACGGGTTTAAGGTACTTGGCATGCAGGCGAGCGCCACACATGCCGGTATACCAGAGGTCGAAAAGCTGGCAGGTCACGGCATCGGTGACCGATGCCGTCTCGATCGCATAGTCAAGCCCGACGGCATCGGCCTCGGCCATGCGGTCCTTCCAAAAGAGATCGAAATCTGATGGACGGGGCATGGCGCCTCGATATTCACCAAATTGATGTTGCAGCTCCTGAGCACTTGGCATGGCTCGTGAACCCAACCTTTCGAAATCGCAACGGAGGTGCGCCCGGCAAGGGAACCGGGCGCACGGGAGGGAAAGCGAGGCTACTCGCCGAGCTTGGGATGCAGCAGCGACGGCGCAGCGCCGAGCAGCATCTTGGTGTAGGGGTCCTGGGGGTGCTGGAAGACCTGCTTGGCCTCGCCCTGCTCGACGATCTTGCCGCCATTCATAACGATGATGTCGTCAGAGATATAGCGGACCGTCTGGATGTCATGGCTGATGAACACCATGGCCAGGCCGAGCTCCTTCTTAAGGTCGGTCAGCAGGTTCAGAATCTGCGCGCGGACCGAAACGTCCAGAGCCGAGGTGGGCTCGTCGGCGATGATGGCATCGGGGTTCAGCGACAGGGCACGGGCAATTGCGACGCGCTGGCGCTGGCCGCCCGAAAGCTGGCCGGGAAGAACCTCAGCGGCAGAGCTGGGCAGACCGGTGAGCTCCAAGAGCTCCTTGACGCGCTTCTCCTGCTCGGCCTCGGTACCCAGGTTGTGGACGCGCATGGGGTCGAGCAGTTGCTCGCGAACGACCATGCGGGGGTTGAGCGCCGTGGCCGGGTTCTGGAACACGACCGAGATAACGCGACCCATGTGGCGACGGTCCTCGGCGGTACGTTTGGTAACGTCCTTGCCCTTAAAGTAGACCTTGCCGCTCGTGGGGGCCTGCAGGCCGCACATGACGTTGGCGGTGGTGGACTTACCGCAACCGGACTCGCCGACGATGCCGATCGTCTGACCGGGCATGAGCTTAATCGTTACACCCTGGACGGCGTGAACCAGGTTAGGGTGGAGAATCGAACCGGTACGGGTCCTAAAGGTGACGTGGACGTCATCAAGGAAGATGATCGGCTCGACGCCGTTGACTGCGGTCTCGCTCATCTACATCACCTCCGCGTGAGGGGTCAAACCATTTGCCTTGAGCACCTCGTCGGGGAGCTCGGAATAGAAGTGCTCGGTGCCGGGAACGCGCTTGAAGACCGGACGGGTGTCCAGGCCAATACGCGGATGGCTCGAGCGGGGCGCGAAGCGATCGCCCTTGGGGAAATCGCGCGGGCTCGGAACGGCGCCGGGTACCTGGTGCAGGCGGCCCGAACCGCTCTCGATGGACAGAACGGAACCCAGAAGACCGCGGGTGTACTCGTGAATCGGGTTGGTGAGCAGCTCCTTGGTGGGTGCCTGCTCGATAACCTGACCGGCGTACATAACCGTGATGTTATGGGCGACCTCGGCGACCAGCGCCAGGTCGTGCGAGACGAAGATCATGGCAAAGCCGAGCTTGGCCTGAAGGTCGTTGAGCAGCTTGATGACCTGCTTCTGGACGGTAACGTCCAGAGCGGTCGTGGGCTCGTCACAGATGACCAGCTTGGGGTCGCGGGTAAGGGCCATAGCGATCAGAACACGCTGACGCTGGCCACCGGAAAGCTCATGCGGGTAGCTCTCGAGCGTACGCTTGGGGTCGAGGCCCACGAGCTCCAGGAGTTCCTCGGCGCTGCGGGTGCCGCCGCGCTTGGTGAGCTGCTTCATCTGGGCAGAGATGAGCATGGAGGGGTTGAGCGAGGACAGGGCGTCCTGATAGACCATAGCGATATCGGTACCGCGCAGGCCGAACCACTCCTTCTTGCTCATCTTGAGCAGGTCACGGCCCTCCCAGAGGACCTCGCCGGAAAGGTGCTCGTCCTCATCGGTCAGGCCCATGATGGCCAGCGTGGTGATGGACTTACCGCAACCGGACTCGCCCACCAGGCCCATAGTCTGGCCAGGACGGACGTCAAAGTTGACATGGTCGACGACGTTGATATCGCCGTGGTGCTCAAACTGGATGCAGAAATCGCGGACCGAAAGGATCGGTTCGACAGACTCGTCGGGCACATGGCGATCGTCACGCTTGAGCTCGACATCGCGCAGGGCGCCAAGGCGAGCGGAGAGGGACTGGGCCTGCTCCTTGTAGGCGCGAACGGGGTCGGAGACCAGCAGGTCGGCCTCGCGACGCTTGGAGGAATCGGTCGGATCCAGGGCGGCGGAGGGAGCAGCGGCCATAGCGTCGGTAATGCCCTCGGAGAGGATATTGAGCGCCAGGCAGGTGATCATGATGGCCAGGCCCGGGAACAGCGCCTGCCACCAACGGCCGGCAAGCACGCCGCCGCGGGCGTCGGCGAGGATGTTGCCCCAGGTAGCGGTGGGCTCCTGGATACCAGCGCCGATGAAGGTCAGCGAGGCCTCGAAGATGATGGCGTCGGCGACCAGGGTAACGGTGAAGACCATGATCGGGGCGATGCAGTTACGCAGAACATGCTTGATCAAAATCCACGGAGCCTTGGCGCCGGAAACGATGACCGCGCGGACATAGTCCTCGCCGTACTCGGACACGATGTTGGCGCGCACGATACGGGCAATCTGCGGAGTGTACATAAAGCCGATGGCGAAGATGATCGACGGCACGGAGTTGCCCAGGATGGAGACGAAGACGGCCGCGAGGGCGATGCCCGGGATGGACATGATGATGTCCAGGATACGCATGATCGTCTCGGAGACGGCCTTGCGCGAAACCGCTGCAAGGGCGCCCACGACCGAGCCGCAGACCAGAGCCATGGCAGTGGCGCCAAAGCCGATAATCAGCGAGTAACGACCACCGTAGAGCATACGCGACAGAATATCGCGACCCTTATCGTCGGTACCGAAGATAAATCCGTTGCCGGGAGCCTGGCGAGCCGTAAAGATCTCGACCGGGCTATAGGGGGCAAGAAGGGGCGCCAGAATCGCAGTCAGGGCGACCAGCACCAGCACGACGGCGGCAATCTTAGAAGACAGCGTCATCTTCTTCCAGCCACCGAGCTTGAGCCCCTTGGAGGCAGCCTTCTCGAGCTGCTCGGTTTGCTTCTCTCGAATCTTTACCATAATCTACACCGTCCTGATGCGCGGGTTGATGAGCAGGTAGAGCATGTCAACCACGATGTTGATGATGATGAAGGCAAGAGCAACGACGATAACGACGCCCTGAACCAGGTTCGCCTCGTTGCCCTGAACGCCCTGTAGAATCGCGGTGCCCATGCCGGGGAGGTTGAAGATAACCTCGATGACGACGGCGCCGCCCATGAGGTAACCGATCTTAAGACCGAGGGTGGTGACCGGGGTGATCAGCGCATTGCGAAGAACGTTAATGCCGACGACAACCTTCTCGGGAACGCCGGCGCCGCGAGCCATACGGACATAGTCCTTGTCGAGCTCCTCGACCATGGCGGTACGCACGATACGAGTCATCTGGCCCGTCAGCGGAAATGCCAAGGCGATAGCGGGCATGATCATACGTCCCAGATAGCCAACCGGATTCGTGGTGAAGTGAGGCAGAGCACCCGATGCCGGGAGCACCTTAAGGTAGGAAGAGAACAGCAGGATCAACAGAACGGCAAGCCAGAACGACGGGGTTGCCAAGCCGGCGATGGAAAAGACGCGGATCACTTGGTCCGGCCATTTATCGCGATACAGTGCCGCGATGACACCGAGTAAAAACGAAACGACCGCACCGATGGCAAGACCGATGAAGGTCAGCTGCATCGTGACGGGCAGGGCCGTGGAGATGCGCTTGGCAACGGAGTTGCGAGCAGCGCCATAGGTGCCCATGTCGCCATGGATCAAATCGCCCATATAGCGCACGTAGCGCACGGGCCAGGGGTCGTCCAGACCATACTTCTCATGGTACTCGGCAACCGCCTCGGGCGAGGCACCGTCACCCAACGCCGTGTAGGCGGGGTCGGTCTTGGAGAACGACATAAGGAAGAACACCAGGACGGTGACGCCCAATGCCATGATCGGCAGCGCCACAAGACGCCTTCCAATCAAACGTAGCAAGTTGTTCACGTTCTCTCCCCTTTCTTTTGTCGGTAGGACCAACTGGTATATGAGTACGGATACTCATTACAAGACCCGAGCGACATCGTTGCCGCCCGGGTCTTTGTTTCAACTATGAGGATACGGTCCCAACGACCGACATCCTGCATACAGACTCAAGCGAGTCTTACGCCTTGACGGTCGCAACGCCCCTGAAGGACATGCTCGTCGTGCCGATGCCCTTGAAGCCATCGAGGGCCTCGCCGTTGGGCGCAGTGGACGGATCGTCCCAGGAAGCGGAGACGGTCTTGACGTGGACAACGGGGTACAGAACGGCGTTGTCGGCAATGATGTCGAAGCACTCGTTCCACTTCTTCTGCTGCTCGTCGCCCTCGGCGGCAAGAGCCTCGTCCATGAGACTGTGGAGCTTCTGCCACTCAGCGGACTCCTTCCACGGGCAACGGGTCTGCATCCAGACGTTGTCGCCGTACCACCAGTTGAGCAGCAGGTCGGGGTCGGCGCCGAAGCAGGAAGGATCGCCAGGGGCAAGGAGGATATCGTAGGCCTCGCCGCCGTCGATGGCAGCGTAGGTGGCCGGCGAGGTATCGGTCTGGATGGTCACATCGAAGCCGAGAGCGTCGAGGTCGTTCTTGACCTGGGCGGCCATGCCCTTAATCTGCTCGTTGTCGGTGGTGCGCAGGGTGATGGCACCCGGGGTGATGCCAGACTCCTCAATGAGCTTCTTAGCCTTCTTGGCGTCGGTCTTGTACACCGTGGAAGCCTCATGATAGTTGGTGAAGCTCTTGGGCAGGTAGCAGCTGGCAGCGGTGGCAAGGCCGGCGAAGGTGTTGCTGACCATCTTCTCGGTGTCGAGCGCATACATGACAGCCTGACGGACCTTGACGTTGTTCCAAGGCTCCTTGGCGACGTTGAACATGATGAAGCGGGTGCCGAAACCCTGAACGTTATCGATCTTGCAGCCGGCGCTCTCGAGCTGGTCGACGGCGTCAGCGGTAACGAGCTCCATAACGAGCGTGGAGCCCTCCTGCTGAGCGGTAACGCGAGCGGTGGGGTCGGTCAGAATGCTGTACTGGATCTTCTTATCCTCGGCAGCATACTCACCGTTGTACTCGGGGTTGGGAACCAGGGTGATCTCGGTATCGGAGATAGAGTCGTACATCCAGGGGCCGGAGCCGATCGGCTGCTTGGCGCGATCCTCCTCGGTCTGGGTGGCCGGGGTAACGCGGACGATGGCCAGACGATCCTTGAGCAGGGAGAAGTTGGGGACCTTGGTCTTGACCGTCACGGTGCTGGCGTCCTTAGCCTCGATGGACTCGAAGGGCTGGAAGAACGGAGCATAGGTAGCGGAAGCGGCGCAAGCGGTGTAGGAGGCGACGACATCGTCAGCGGTGACCTCGGTGCCATCGGAGAACTTGGCGCCCTTGCGGATGGTGACCTCGAAAGTGGTGTCGTCCACAGACTTGGGATCGTCGGTGGCGAGCTCGTTGAAGGTGCTGTAGTCGTGGTAATCGATGCCGTAGAGGCCCTCGACGACGTGCCAGTTAGCACCCAGGCCCACAGCGGAGCCGGTGCTGGCGGGATCGAAGCTGGACGGAGCGTAAGCGGAACCAGCGGTGATCACGCCGCCGCCACGGTTGGCGGAATCGGTGGAACCGGAAGCGGAACCCTCGTCGCTGGAGTTGCCACCGCAGCCGGTGAGACCAAGCCCTGCGACAGCAGCGACGCTGCCGGTGAGGCCGAGGAACGAACGCCTGGACATACCCTTGTTGATGATGGCCATGTCTTCTCCTATCAATAGAGAATCTTACCCGGGAGCACCTAGACGTGCCCCCGCGCAACTTGCGGACGATATATACCTTACCTACCGACGAGCCCAACTGAGGTGCCGCGCTCGGCGACCGATACATACATACGCTTGAACGGTATTTACTACCGTTCACCGAATTCATTGACAAACGATTCGCCAGACAGTATGTATCGCCGAGGTGAGATATCAGTCTTCGTCAACCCGCAGGATAGCAGGGTTGTTCACCATGGCTAGTCAAACGTTTTAGCGTTAATAAAACCCGAAATCGGCTGGTAATCGCCGCGAAATAAATGATTGAAAATCACGCAATCATGTATATCAGTTGTTTAGAGGCGTGTTTAGCTATCGGAATGGCCAGCCGCCGCCTCGGCGCGCTCGGCATTCCATGCAACGAGCGCCTCGTGGACCGCCTTGGCAACATCGGCAGGTATGCCGCGAACTTCCGCGATCTCTTGCTCGCTCGCCGCGCGCAAACGCTTCATCGAGCCAAAATGGCGCATAAGGGCACGTTTTCTGGTGGGTCCCACGCCTGGAACGTCATCGAGTACCGAAACCGTCATGGCCTTGTCGCGCAATTCGCGATGGAACGTGATGGCAAAACGGTGCGATTCATCGCGCACCTGTTTAATTAGATAGAGCGACGCGGACCCGGTCGGCAGCACGACGGGAGTCTCGTCCCAAGGCACGAAAACCTCCTCATCGGCCTTTGCCAAGCCACAAACTGGTATATCGAGCCCAAGAGCCTCAAGTTGCTTGATCGCAGCGGTCAATTGCGGCTTACCGCCATCGACAACGAGCAAATCGGGGCGCGAGCCAAAGCGCTCGTCGGCCATGCGCTCGGGAGCATAGCGTCGTCCCAAAACCTCGGACATCGACACGAAGTCGTTTGCCTCGTCCAATTCGGCCTGAATTTTAAAACGACGGTACTGGCTCTTGTCGGCGCGTCCGTTGGTAAATACCACCATCGAAGCGACCGTAAAGGTGCCATGCAGCGTCGAGATATCGAAGCACTCGATACGCAACGGCGGCGATGGCAGCGCCAACGCACTTTCGAGCTCCAAGAGCGCCCGATTGGTGCGGTCGTCAGCGTACCCCGTTCGCATCATGTAGCGCATGAGGGCATGGCGCGCATTTTTGGATGCCATATCGAGCAGACGATGCTTTTCGCCACGCTGCGGCCTATGGAGATGGCAGGAACGCTCACGCTTGCCCGCAAGCCACTCCCCCAGCGTCTCCGCATCCTCAAGCTCGACAGAGAGGTTTATCTCAGCTGGAATATCAGCCGTCTCGTCGTAATAGCGCTTAAGAAAGCCCGACTGGAGCTCTTCCTCGTCAACATCAAGACCCTTGTCAAGAATGAACTCGCAGGTGCGAACTGTTCGGCCCTCGCGAACGACGAAGACGCAAGCGGCGGAGATGGTCTCCTCGCGATAGAAACCGATGACATCGATATCGACACTGGAGGGAAAAACGACTTGCTGACGATCGTCCAGACCCCTGATGACCTCCAAACGACGTTTAACGCGGGCGGCGCGCTCAAAATCGAGCACCTCGGCGGCCTCCGTCATCTCGGATGTCAGCTCGTCGACGACGTCCTTGCGATGGCCAGACAAAAAACGTTCGACACGTTTGACGTTCTTGGCATAGTCTGCCGGGGAAATCGCGCCGACACACGCACCCGGGCCGCGCCCGACATGGTAGTCAAAGCAGGGGCGCCCGTTTTGCGCGCAAATCATATTGACGATGTCTTCCTCGCCCTTGTGGGACTCGACAATACGGCGACAACGACGCCATTCCGCACAGGATGCGGAACAGATAGGGATAACCTTGCGCAGCGTATCTATCGTCTCACGTGCCGCACGACTATCGGTATAGGGTCCAAAATAGCGCGTTCCCGGCTTATGACGCTCACGCGTGTATTTTATAGCGGGATACAGGTCGCCCTTTGTAATGGCGATAAAGGGGTAGCTCTTGTCATCCTTGAGGTCGACGTTAAAGTACGGATGGTACTGACCAATCAAATTGCGCTCGAGCACCAACGCCTCGTGCTCGGTCTCCACCACGATATAGTCAAAGCTCGCCACCAACTGCATCATCAGCGGGATCTTCTGGCGCTCGTCCTGCAGCGTCACGTACTGACGCATACGGGCGCGCAGGTTTTTCGCCTTGCCCACGTAGATGACATCGCCCTTGGCGTCTTTCCAAAGGTAGCAGCCGGGCTGCGTGGGAACGCGCGAAACCTGCTCGGCAAGCGTTGGAATGTTGTCGTGACCGGCCACGCGCACCTACTTGCGACGAATCAGCGCCGAGACCTCGGGCATCTTAAGGACGACGGCAAGGCCAAAGGTAACAGCAAGCGAGACGACACCCGCAACGCAAACGTAGCCAAGAGTAATCAGAATCGAGCCGCCAAGTGCCCCGACAAAGTGCTCAAGCGCCCACATGACGCCGGCGCCTGCGGCAGCACCCAGGCCACCGAGCAAAAGGCCGAAGAAACCGCCATGCAGGATAGATTTAACCTGAAGACCACGCAGACGACGACGCAGCCACCACAGCGAGCAACCGACCAAGATCACGTAGTCGACGACATACGAAAGCGCGATTGCCGGCATACCGAAGCCCAGCACAACGCCAAACAGCAGAACCGAGCCGGCCTGGCCGATGGCGGAATACAGACAATAGCGGCTATAGGGCTTCATGTCGAGCAAGGCAGAGAAGCTCTTCTGCATCAGCACGACCACGCCGTAGAGCGGCAGGGAAAGTGCCAGGTAGATAAGGAACTCGGACACCAGCGCCACGCCGGACTCATCAAACTTGCCTGCACAGTAGATCATGTTGAGCGGACGCGCGAAGACAATCAGGTACAGCGCGAATGGAATCAGGAAGAACAGCATCTGGGCGACGCCACGCGAAATGCCCATGCGGACGCTGTCGTAATCCTTCTCCTGTGCGTCGTGAGAGAGCTCGGTATAGAGCGCCGTCGAAAGCGAGGCGGCAATCAGCGCGTAGGGCAGCGTGTACCACAGGCGCGCATAGGCGATGACGGAAGGACCAGTCTCGGGCTGGACCACCAGCGCAGCAGCGTTGGTGATAGAAGTCGAGACAAACATGCACACCGTGGCGAGCAGCGTCGGGATACCGAGCGCAATCGTCTGGCGCAGTGCGGGGTCCTTAAAGTCGATATGGATATGGGGATGCACGCCGTGCTTGCCAAGCGCGGGGATCTGACATGCCATCTGAACAAAGACACCGAGGGTCGTACCGGCCGCAATCAAGATGATGCCGGCACGTTCGCCAAACTGTGCGGACACGGGCGCAAAGCCCATAAAGCTCGCAATGACGATCACATTGTTGAGGACCGGGGCAAACGTCGACCAGAAGTAGTCGCGGTGTGCGTTGAGGACGCCCGAAAACACCGAGCCCAAACCATAAAACAGAATCTGGATGGCAAAGAAACGGAACATGAACGCAGCGGTATCCATGCTGCCGCCGTCACCCGAAAGGAACGATTGCGTCCAGATAAAGCCCGGGGCGAACACGGTCCCCAGCAACGAAATGCCACCCAGCACCAATAGCAGAATACCGAGCAGGTTGCCCACGTACTCGTTAGAGGCCTCGCGACCCTGCTCACGCCTCACGCCCATGTACACGGGCAAAAACGCCGTCACGAGCATGCCGCCCATCACGAGTTCGTAGAGCATATTGGGCAGGTTGTTGGCGACCTGATAGGAAGACGAGAGCAGCGACATGCCGATAGCGGCCGCCATTGCCCACGTGCGGATAAAACCGGTGACGCGAGACACGATGGTCAGGATGGTCATAAGCCCGGCGGAACGACCAACCGTGGAGTAGTCCGACGAGCCCATGTCGTCAGTGTCATCTCGCGACGAAGAAGCTTCGGATGAGGGTGTCTGAGGCGCAGATTCTTCTGCAAAATGAGCTCCGCGCTTCAATTCTTCCTGCGGCATCGCTCAGTCCTCTCTCGTAATCGCGGCAACCGTCGCCCCGCAAAATGCAATTAAATCATCAGGTGCAAGCTCGAGCTGATAACCACGCTTGCCTCCCGAAATAAAAATGGTATCCCAAAGGACACATGTCTCATCAATGAGCGTCCGGTAGCGTTTTTTCATACCGACCGGACTGCAGCCGCCGCGAACGTAGCCAGTCGCCGCAAGCAAATCCTTCACACGCATCATGGACAAGGACTTCTCCCCCGCGGCACGCGCGGCGGACTTTAGATCGAGCTCGTCGGCAACAGGGATGCAGCACACGACGTGGTCGTTGGACGGCGTCACGCAGACCAAGGTCTTAAATCCTTGACCGGGCTCCTCGCCAAGCTGCTCCGAAATCGCGACCCCCAGGCCCGCCGACTCATCACCATCGTCTTCGTACGTATGTAGAACATAGGAAATGCCGGCGCTTTCCAGCTCGCGCATCGCATTGGTTTTTGGCGTCTTTACAGCCTTTGCCATGGCATATCCTTTCCCTCGCATTCGGACGCAAGGATTAAGTATATGTCCAATTCGGCTGCATACGTCACTTCGACACAGCAAGCGCCATCGAATCACAAGGAGTCGATGGCGCCCATAAACTGAATCGCCTATTTATTGAGCATCAAGTTGAGCCTGACGCTCCCGGTCACGCCTGAGCAACGGCGCCAAAAACTTGCCCGTATAACTCTGCGGACAGTCCGCAACCTGCTCCGGTGTGCCCGAAACCACGACGGTTCCGCCGCCGTTACCGCCCTCGGGGCCCATATCGATCAGGCGGTCGGCAACCTTGATGACATCAAGGTTGTGTTCAATCACCAGCACCGTGTTGCCCGCATCGACCAAGCGCTGCAGCACATCGAGCAGTTGGCGGACGTCCTCAAAATGAAGGCCGGTCGTCGGCTCGTCCAAAATATAGAACGTCTTGCCCGTCTGGCGTCGATGAAGCTCCTTGGCGAGCTTCACACGCTGCGCCTCGCCGCCCGAGAGCGTCGTGGCGGGCTGGCCCAGGCTCACGTAGCCCAAGCCCACATCATACAGCGTCTGGAGCTTGCGCTTAATCTGCGGGATATTCCCAAAGAAGGCCAGCGCCTCGGTGACGCTCATGTCGAGCACGTCAGAGATGGTCTTACCACGGTAGGTGACCTCAAGCGTCTCGCGGTTATAGCGTTTGCCGCCGCAGACCTCACAGGGGACATAGATATCGGGAAGGAAGTGCATCTCGATCTTAATTTGTCCGTCGCCCTTGCATGCTTCGCAGCGACCGCCGCTCACGTTAAAGGAGAAACGTCCCGGCGAGTAGCCGCGCGCCTTCGACTCCGGCGTACTCGCAAACAGCGCGCGAAGATCATCCCACAGGCCAATGTACGTAGCAGGGTTGGAACGCGGCGTGCGGCCAATCGGCGACTGGTCGATATCGATAACCTTATCGATACACTCGATGCCCTCGATTTTCTTATACGGACCCACAGGGCGCGTCGAACGGTGAATGGCATTCGTAAGGGCAGGCGCAATGGTGTCGGTAACCAGGGAGCTCTTGCCCGATCCCGACACGCCGGTAACAACCGTAAGCGTACCAAACTCGATCTTGGCGGTAACGTTTTTGAGGTTGTTGGCGCGGGCGCCCGTGATCTTAAGGCAGCCGCGACCGGGCTTGCGGCGTTCATCGGGAACCCGAATCATTCGCTTGCCGGTCAGGTAGGCACCCGTCATCGAATCGGGGCACGCCATGATATCGGCAGGCGTTCCCGCGGCGACCACGTGTCCGCCGTTCACGCCCGCACCGGGGCCCATGTCGATCACATAGTCGGCAGCACGAATCGTATCCTCGTCGTGTTCGACGACGATAACGGTATTGCCGATGTCACGCAGGCGCTCGAGCGTCTTGATCAGGCGCTCGTTGTCACGCTGATGAAGACCGATCGATGGCTCGTCCAAAATGTACAGGACACCCATGAGGCCGGCGCCGATCTGCGTTGCCAGGCGAATGCGCTGGGCCTCGCCTCCGGAAAGCGTCGCCGAGGCACGGTCGAGGGTCAGATAGTCGAGTCCGACATCGACCAGAAAGCGCAGGCGCTCCAGGATTTCCTTAACGATGCGCCCGCCGATAAATTGTTGGCGCTCGGTAAGCTCCAAGCCCTCAAAAAACTCGAGCGACTCGCGGCACGATAGGCAGCAGACCTCGTAAATGGACTTACCGCCTACGGTAACGGCGAGCATCTCGGGGCGCAGACGAGCACCATGGCAACTCGAGCACGGCTCCTCGCGGATGTACTTCTCCAAGCGCGCCTTGGTGTTCTCATTCGTCGTCTCGGTATAGCGCTCGTACAGGATATTGCGCACGCCCGAGAACTTGGTGTCCCACTGGCTGCGGCGCCCATCGAGCTTTTGATAGTCGACCGAAATCTTCTGGTCGCCCATGCCGTCTAAAAACGCGCGACGCACCCGCGGAGGTAGATCCTCCCACGGCGTATCGACGCTCACCTTGAAGTGCTTACAAACCGCAGCGAAAATCTGCGGATAGTAGTTAGAGTTGCCAAACAGGCTGCCAAAGACCCCGTCGGCGATCGACTTCGAGGGGTCTTCGATTAGGGCCTCGGCATCGACCGTCTTCTTAAAACCCAGGCCATCGCACTCGGGGCACGCGCCATAGGGCGCGTTGAACGAGAAATCGCGCGGCTGCAGGTCATCGATGGAGTGTCCATGCTCCGGGCACGCCAACGCCAGCGAATACTCCAGCAACTCGCCTTCGGTCCCCTCGGGAGCGTCGCGGTCGGGCAGCAAGTATACGTTCACATTGCCGTGCGCCAACGCAGTCGCCTGTTCAACGGACTCGGCGATACGGCCCAGAGAGTTCTCACGGATCACGATGCGATCGACCACGACCTCGATATCGTGCTTGAACTTCTTGTCCAAATCGATCGGATCGTCGAGCGAGCGCACTTCACCGTCGACACGCACGCGGCTAAAGCCCTCGGCGCGAAGGTCCTCAAACAGTTTGGTGTACTCGCCTTTTCGCCCGCGTACCACCGGTGCCAGCACAAACGCGCGGCGGCCCTCCCCCGCCGCCAAGACCTTGTCGGCAACCTGATCGGTCGTCTGACGCTCAATGACACGGCCGCATTCGGGACAGTGCGGGGTGCCCACACGGGCGAACAGCAGGCGCAGATAGTCATAAATCTCGGTTACGGTGCCAACCGTCGAGCGCGGGTTCTTGGATGTCGTCTTTTGATCAATTGAGACAGCCGGCGAAAGGCCGTCGATTGAATCCAAGTCGGGTTTGTCCATCTGGCCCAAGAACTGGCGCGCATAACTCGAAAGGCTCTCGACGTATCGACGCTGGCCCTCGGCATAGATAGTGTCGAATGCCAGCGAACTCTTGCCCGAGCCAGAAAGACCGGTAATGACCACGAGTTGGTCACGCGGAATGGAAACATCGATATCACGGAGGTTGTGCTCACGAGCGCCGCGAATAACGATAGAAGAATCAGACATGGAAGCTCCTTGCCTCCTATTGCATCAAATCATACTGCCGATGAGTTTAGCGCACTCGACGCGCACAGATGTTCGTAATACAAGATTCGCAGACCTTTAGCTTTGCGTATCGGGCGCTTTGTTTCTCGAAATGCCGTGGAAAGGTTACAGTAATCTAATACTGAACTTAATTTGCTGTACCAGAGGAACGTCCATGACCGAAGATATCCCCCTTGAAATCACTTCGAGCGACATGGCCAATCTGCCCATATTCATCGCCATCCTTATCGTAGCCGCCGTCGTCGTGCGCGTGTATTTTTCAATCAAACGCAACGAAAAGCCACCCATTGCCCGCGTCTTTTGGTGCGCGACGCTCCTCATCCCGCTCGGCGTGGTAGCTGCATGGGTTACGAATCAATTGCTCGTAAATGAGGGCAGCTCCCTATGGGTCCTTTCTTATTCGGCGCTCGGTGCTGCCGCCGTCATGCTTCTTGTCGAGCCCTTGGTTTCGGGACTTATCGACCAAACCGACCTTGCGACGGGAACAGTTGCCTGTATTTGCCGTGACATCCTTGTCATCGCCGCTGTTTCAGCGCTCTCGTTCGTTTCACTCGAAATTGCCTGCAACGAAACGTTCTATCGCATTCCCGCCAACTCATTCGGGTTTTCCGTCGGGCTGCTCGCGATGGTTCTGCTCTCCCTTTATTTGCTGGGACAGCGTCATGGAGGCGTCATGGCCCTCGTGCCCGTCGTCTGCTGCATCCTTGGCATTGCCGAGCACTTCGTCATAACGTTTAAAGGCGAAGCCATCCTGCCAAGCGATATCTTGGCCCTTGGCACCGCAATGGAAGTGAGCGAGGGATACGAGTTTACCTTTACCGCCGGAATCGTAACCTCTCTCGCCCTGCTGGAGATTTCCCTGGGGCTTCTTTCGCTCATCCGACCGCGAAAGCTCCGTACGCCCACCCATGTCTTCCCCGCTATCGCCGCTAACCTCTGTGCTTTTCTGCTAGTGACCGTTGTGGGGCTCTCAGGCTTTTCCAACATCGACTTGGAGCAGGCGCTGGATTTTGGATTTGACCGTTGGCAGCCCATCACCACGTATGCGTCTCAGGGTTTTATCACTTCGTTCACCGAAATGGTCAACGAGTTGCCCATTGAGAAGCCCGAAGACTATACGCCCGATGAGGCGCAGAGCATCGAGCAGGAGCTCGCCGCCGCCTACGACAGCACATATGGCTCGAGCGAGCAGCGCGCGGCGGCCGTTGCCCAGTTCAATGAAATCAAGCCGACGATTGTTGCCGTCATGAACGAGAGTTTTAGCGACCTTTCGTGCTTTGAGCAGCTCCAGACGGCCGGGTACACCGGCCCCGCATTCTACAACTCGCTTCCCGACACACTTGTTCGCGGCACCATGCTCGCTTCGGTCGCCGGTGGCGGAACGGCGAACTCCGAATTCGAATTTTTGACCGGAGCGACAACGGCCTTTGTCGGATTAGGCAAAATCCCCTATCAGCTGTATCAGATGAATGGCGTCAACAGCCTGGCAAAGAACCTTAAAGAGCTTGGGTATACCACTACCGCTATGCACCCGCAAAACCCCGTCAACTACCATCGAGATAAGATCTATCAGCAGCTGGGCTTTGGAGACTTTCTTTCAATCGGCGATTTCGAAGGTGCGCCCTATTACCATGCCGGCGTATGCGACTACGCCACCTACGACAAGATACTCGACCTGCTTAGAACCGACGAAGCCCCGCAGTTCATCTTTGACGTCACGATGCAAAATCACGGCGGCTACGACTATGGCACCGTTCCCGCCGAAGAGCTGACAAACTATTGGGTCGAGGGAGCCAGTGAGGGTGCCAACAGCGCGCTCAACACCTATCTCACCTGCATCAACGCATCCGACCGGGACCTCGAGTACTTTATCAACGAGCTCCGCAATATCGGCAGACCGGTTGTTCTTGTCTTTTTTGGCGACCATCAGCCGAGCGCCGCGACGACTCTCAACGACGAGCTGTACCCTCAGGAAGATACGGCAAGCCACGCTTTCCGTATCTATCAGTCGACATATCTCGTCTGGGCTAACTATGAGATCGCCGGCAATACCGAGCTCAACGTCTACGACACCGTCGGGGCAAACGAGATTGCAGCCATTACCCTTAATAAGATCGGCGCCCCGCTCACCAATTACCAAAAGGCCCTGCTTGCGACAAGGTCAGATGTGCCCACCATCAATGTCGCCGGCTATCTCGGTGCCGACGGGCTGCGCTACGACTTGGAATCGGAAGACAGCCCCTACGCCTCGACGATCGACAAGCTGCAGCGCATGCAATACCTCGAGTTCGCCAGCAAAGTTCAGTAAGCCCGCCCATTCGCTTGGGCCCATCGTATTGCAAGCACGCTCGGCCCAAACGCATCGCAAATGACTCCCGCTCGCAAACGAGGGTACAATGACGCTCGTGTCACATCGCGGGGCCCCGGCCCCAGCATATACAAAGGAGTCATACATGGGTTGCGAACACGCACAGGCCGCCGGCGGACAAACGTCGCCGTCGCAATTTGAGGAGAACACGCTGTCCGAGGTCAAGCGCGTCATCGCCGTGCTTTCCGGCAAGGGCGGTGTCGGCAAGTCATTTGTCACCGGTGCCATCGCCACCGAGCTTGCCCGTCACGGCCACAAGGTCGGCGTCCTCGATGCCGACATCACCGGTCCCTCTATCCCCAAGATGTTCGGTATGAGTGGACGCCACGTCCATGCCCTTGGCAACCTTATGCTGCCCGAAATCTCCGAGCACGGCGTCAAGGTCATGAGCTCCAACCTGCTGCTCCAAAACGAGACCGACCCCGTCCTTTGGCGCGGTCCGGTCATCGCAGGCGCCATTAGGCAGTTCTGGAGCGAGACCTCGTGGGGCCCCATCGACTACCTACTGGTCGACATGCCTCCGGGAACAGGCGACGTCGCGCTCACCGTCTTCCAGTCGCTGCCGGTCGACGGCATCGTCATCGTCACGAGCCCGCAGGATCTGGTCTCGATGATCGTCGCCAAGGCGGTCAACATGGCCGAGAAGATGAACGTCCCCATTCTGGGCATTGTCGAGAACATGAGCTATATTGAGTGCCCCGACTGCGGCAAGAAGATCGAGGTCTTTGGCAAGAGCAAGCTCCCCGAGGTCGCAGAGCGCTATAACCTCGACATCTTGGGCCAGCTTCCCATTAATCCGGCACTCGCCGAGGCCTGCGATAAGGGCGAGGTCGAGACCGCGCTGCCCGATGGCATGTTGCCCAAGGCAGTCTCTGCCGTCGAGGCTATTACCCCGCACGAGACCGACGAGGCCTAAGTGAGCACGAGCGCCCTCTATGACGTCTTGGTAATCGGCGGCGGGGCTTCAGGCCTCGCCGCCGCCATTACGGCCGCACGCGCTGGCAAAAGCGTCTGCATCGTTGAGCGCGATGTCGCCTGCGGCCTCAAGCTCCTTGCGACCGGTAACGGCCGCTGCAACCTCTCCAACGAATCGATTGATCCACAGCGGTATAACCACCCCGCATTCGTCGAATCCGTTATGGGCCCCCAGCCCGAACAAGAGCTTATGGGGTTCTTCTCCTCGCTGGGCATCATGACAACCTCCGAGGAAGGCCGGCTGTACCCGCGCTCCCTTCGCGCCGAATCGGTGCGCGACGCGCTTCTCAACGTTTGCGACCGCCTAGGTATCACCTTAATCTGTGGAGCCAACGTTGCCTCAGTGCACAAAGCTTCCGAAGGCTGGGCACTCCAAATAGACCGTCCAGCGCGGGCGCTCAAGGCAAAAAAGCACGATGACCGAAAATCGGAGCTCCGCTCGCTTCGGAAAGCGCTCGCCGATGTCCCTCGCAAGAACGCGACCCTGCAGGCACACGCCGTAATTATCGCCACGGGCGGCTACCCCACCGGTATCGCCGATACGTTTCGCCTCCCCCTCACTTCGCTGCGCCCCGTCCTCTGCCCCGTATCGGCAACGGTCGTTGGCGATCGGGCGGCACTCAAGACGTTGGATGGCCTGCGCGTCCGTGCCCGCTTGACGCTCGCCCACAATCATAATGAGCTCTGGCACGAAGACGGTGAAGTGCTGTTTCGAACCTTCGGTATCTCGGGCGTCGCTGTCTTCAACCTCTCTCGTCGTATCCAGCACGGCGATACGATCCTGCTCGACGTTTTCCCCGACCTCTCCAAAGACGAGTTGCTCGATATGCTCAACCGGCGCGTTGAGCTGCTCGGCGGCTTTTCGCCCCGCGATCCCCGTTGGCTCGACGGCATGCTCGCCCCGCAACTCTCCCGCGTCGTCTGCACAGCGTTCGAGCAGTGCCATCCAGGCTCCAACGATGTCATCCACCTGGTCTCGATCCTCAAACACTTTAAGTTGCTCGTCGAGGGAACAGCCGAGGAGCGCTCAGCGCAGGTCACGCGTGGTGGCATATCTGTCGAGAGCATCTCAACACCCAGCCTACGCGCGCGCAGCGTTGTCGACGCCCCGCTTTACGTCTGCGGTGAAGCGCTCGACATCGACGCCGATTGCGGAGGCTTTAACCTTGCGTGGGCCTGGATCTCGGGCATTCGCGCTGCAAGCAGCCTGTAGCCGCGCAGTCTATAATCAAAAACGCATTCGGGCCGTCTGGGATACCGGACGGCCTCTTTCTTGCCTCTAAGGAGACCTCGATGATTGAAATCACCCAAGTCAACGCGTCGCTCGATGAAGCCGGCGATGAAAATGCCTGTCTCATTGTTGGCAAGCGAGTCGCCAAGCGCGTCCTACGTTGCAAGGACTCCGAGATCAAGTCCATCGAGCTCCACCGCAAGTCAATCGACGCTCGCAAAAAACGAGACGTCCATTTTATCCTGAGCTTTCGTATTGAGCTGACTAGTCCCCACCTCGAGCGAGAAGCGGTCGACAGCGTTGCCGAGCGTGACCGCTCGCGCGTACGCGCGATAGAAGACGATGAGCCTTCATTCCCCTCCCCCGCCTCCGACGCACCTCAAGAACGCCCTGTCGTTGTCGGCGCCGGATGCGCCGGCCTTTTCGCTGCGCTTACGCTCGCCGAAGCAGGTCTTAAGCCCCTGCTCATCGAGCGCGGCGACCCGGCATTTCGCCGCTCGCGGGCGATCGACCTCTTTCTAAAGGAGCGCATCCTCGACCCCGAGAGCAATATCCAGTTTGGCCTGGGCGGCGCGGGGACTTTCTCGGACGGCAAGCTCAATACGGGAACCAAAAATCCCGCCCATCGCCTTATCCTCGAAACCTTCGTCGAGGCGGGTGCGCCCCACGATATTCTGTGGGATGCCAAGCCGCACATTGGCTCCGACATCCTTCCCACGGTTGTCACCGCTATATCCCAGCGCATCGAGCAGCTCGGAGGTGTCGTCCGTTATCGAACGAAGCTCGTCGACATTCGCATCGACGCGTCTGGCGCCATCACCGGTATTGATGTCCAATCGTCCCAAGACGCCGCTTACGAGCCAATCGAGACAAAGCACCTCATCCTCGCCTGCGGGCATTCTGCTCGCGATATTTTTAAGCTCCTTAAGGACCACAACGTGGCCCTCGCACAAAAGACCTTTGCCATGGGCGTTCGCATCGAGCATCCGCAGCGCGACATCGACCAAGCCCAATATGGAGCCTCGGCGGGACATCCCGCCCTCGGAGCAGCCCCCTACAAACTTGTTGCCCATCTTTCCAACGGCCGCAGTGTGTTCTCGTTTTGCATGTGCCCCGGCGGACAGGTTGTTGCCGCCTCTTCAGAACCGTGCCATCTGTGCGTCAACGGGGCCAGTCTCAATGCCCGCGACGGACGCAACGCAAATGCCGCCCTGCTCGTTAACGTCACGCCAGAGGACCTTCCCAACGATGACCCGCTCGCCGGCATCGAGCTCCAGCGTGCCTGCGAGGCGGCCGCCTATCGCCTGGGCGGTTCCAACTGGAACGCACCGGCACAGCTCGTCGGCGATTTCCTCGCAGGACGTGCCAGCAAGGCGCCCGGAAAGGTAAAGCCCACCTATCCGCTCGGTGTGACCTGGACGGCAATTGACGAAGCCCTGCCGCAGCATATCGTTGATTCGCTCCGCCTGGGACTTCCCCTACTCGGAAAAAAGCTACGCGGCTACGACCGCCCCGATGCCGTTCTTACCGGCGTGGAGACTCGTTCGAGCTCACCGGTCACTGTCACCCGAGACCGAACGTGCCATGCCGTGTCGACCCCGGGCCTCTACCCTTGCGGTGAGGGAGCTGGATATGCCGGTGGCATCATGAGCGCGGCCACCGACGGCATCCGTTGTGCCGAAGCCCTGATCGCAGACCTCTAACGCACGAATTCCAGCGCGCAAAAGACGCATGCCCCGAGCTCCACAGGGAACTCGGGGCCTGTTCGCTATTTCTTAAACCGTGCACCCTGGCGTTTTCTGCCCGATGCGAACATGGAACCCTTGCGGGCCTGCGAACGTAAGCGCTCAATCGTCTCGTCCTCAGACGCACCCTCGAGCATCGCCCGAATCTGAACGACGGCATCGCGCAGGCGCGCCGCCTCCTCAAAGTCCATGGCGGCAGAAGCGTTACGCATATCCTCTTCCATGGTTTCGACGATCCGCACAAGCTCGTCATGCGGCAGTTCTTCCAACTGCCCCGCAAGTGTCTGCTCGGACGCCACCGTTTCCGGCACGCCACCCTCGCCCGACTCATCGGGCGTATAGAATGCGCCATGGCCAAGAGAGTCGCCCTTCGAGCGCCCCTTGGAACCCACGGTTTTTTCGGCCTCGGCAATAAAACTTGAGATGTCGTTGATGGCCTTGCGCACCGTCTTTGGCACAATGCCATGCTCTTCGTTATATGCCATCTGAATCTCGCGACGGCGCTGCGTCTCCTCGATGGCCTCTTTCATCGAATCGGTCACAACGTCCGCATACATGATGACTTCGCCATCGGCGTTACGGGCCGCGCGGCCAATCGTCTGAATCAGCGAACGGCGGTTGCGCAAGAAGCCTTCCTTATCGGCATCGAGAATTGCCACCAGTGAGACCTCGGGAAGGTCTAGGCCCTCGCGAAGCAGGTTGATGCCAACGAGAACATCGATCTTGCCCTCGCGCAGCGTTCGCAGGATCTCGACACGGTCCATCGTCGCTGTATCGGAGTGCATGTAATTGACCTTAATGCCGGCATCAAGCAGATGGTCGGTCAGGTCCTCGGCCATGCGCTTGGTGAGCGTGGTCACCAGCACGCGCTCCTTGCGGGCAACGCGCTCGCGAATCTCGTCCTCAAGATCGTCAATCTGCCCACGAACCGGACGCACATCGATCTTGGGGTCGAGCAGACCGGTCGGACGAATAATCTGCTCCACGTCGTTTTGGCTCACCCGCAGCTCGTAGTCGCCCGGCGTGGCCGAAACATAGATAAACTGGGGTATCCTTGCCTCAAACTCATCGAAACGAAGCGGGCGATTATCGAGTGCCGAGGGCAGGCGAAAACCGTGTTCCACCAGCGTTACCTTACGCGAGCGGTCGCCTTCATGCATGCCGCGGATCTGCGGCACCGTCACATGGCTCTCGTCGATGATACAGAGCATGTCCTTAGGAAAGTAATCGATCAGGGTAAACGGCGGCTCACCCGGCTTGCGACCGTCCAGATGACGCGAGTAGTTCTCGATGCCGTTGCAAAAGCCCATCGTCTCGAGCATCTCAAGATCATAATCGGTGCGCTGCTGCAGACGCTGCGCCTCGAGCAACTTGTCGGTCGCCTTGAGCTCCGCCACGCGCTTCTCGCACTCTTCGCTGATCGATTTCAGAGCCGCCTTGACCTTCGGCTTCTCGGTCACGTAGTGCGATGCCGGCCATACGGGGATGGCCTCGTACTCACGAAGCATCTCTCCGGTGACCTCATCGATCTCGGCAATCAGCTCGACCTCGTCGCCAAAGAACTCAAACCGCAACGGATGCTCGGCATAAGGCGGATACACGTCGACAACATCGCCGCGCACGCGGAACGTGCCGCGTGCCAGGTCATAGTCATTGCGATCATATTGAATGTCGATAAGTGCATGGATAAAGTCATCGCGCTCGAGCGGCACCTTCTTGTCGACGTTTGGAGCCAGACCCGCATAGTCCTCAGGAGAGCCAATGCCATAGATACACGAGACCGATGCGACAACGATCACATCGCGTCGAGAGAGCAGTGACGCGGTCGCCTGATGGCGCAGCATCTCGACCTCTTCGTTAATCGAGGAGTCTTTCTCGATATATGTATCGCTTTGCGGCACATACGCCTCGGGCTGATAGTAGTCGTAGTACGAGACAAAGTAGACCACAGCGTTGTTGGGAAAGAACTCTTTGAGCTCGCTCGCAAGCTGAGCGGCGAGCGTTTTATTGGGAGCCATGACCAGCGTCGGCTTCCCCAGGGCCTCAATAGTCTTAGCCATCGTGAAGGTCTTGCCCGAACCAGTCACGCCCAGCAAAACCTGATAGCGATCTCCGTCCCTCACACCCTGCACAAGCGACTCAATGGCCTTAGGCTGAGAACCTGCAGGCTCATAAGGAGATACAACCTTAAATGCCACCTCAGAGCCCTCAACGCCAAAACGTTTGAGCTCTCCTCCAACACGCTCAACTTCAAATTCCGCCATGGATACTCCTAACTCATATATCTGCAGTATACGCAGGCGGCAGGCATAGTCCTATACGAACCGATCGGGATAGAGGGTCTTATAGCGAACCCAGGCATTATTGACACGAATCAGATAAGCCTGAGTTTCAGGGAAGGTAATCGCATTATGAAGTGACGTGTTCTGCTGCGCCCATCCGTCGACATTGCCCATACCGGCGTTATAGGCGGCAATGGCACTGTCAGTCGACCCGTTGAAATAGGTCAGAAGATACGAGAGGTATGCGCAGCCAAACTCGATGTTCGTAGCGGGATCGTTAAGGTTGTCGGCTGAATACTCGCTACCATCGACAAGACCTTTGGCAATCATATCCTGGGCAGTCACGGGCATCAGCTGCATCAATCCCTGAGCACCCTGATTCGATTCGGCCTTGGGATCCCAATTCGATTCCGACTTAATAACAGCGCACACCAGATACGGATCCAGATTATGCGAAATACTGGATTGCTTTACATATGCCTCGTAGTCAATCGGATACAGCGGCTTAAAGAAAGCGGCAGGAGCACACGAGTAAACGAATGAGATAAGGCCGAAGGCAAAAACGGCAGCCAGCGGTATAAGGCGATACCACGCAAAGAAACGTGTCTTAGGCATCGGCATCCTCCTTATTCGCGGTGTCTATAAACCCATGGAATGCAAGCCAAGAGTCAAGCTGCTCAAAGAGCGAATTATCGCATGCGGCATTATCAATCACCGTTGTAGCGAGATTGCACAGCGCAGACTCATCGGGCTGGCAAGCAGAACGGGCATCGAAATCAGATGGCTCCATACCACGATGAATAGCGCGCTCGCGACGAACTGACAAAGGGGCGCTGATGACCAGAATTTCATCAGCCAAACCAAATGCATCCTCAAAACCAGTCGGGGCAGAAACCTCGACAACCGCAAAGGGATAACGGGGGGACGAAACCGTGCAGCAAACCGGATCAAGAATCCTCAGTGACAGCTGCTCAATGAGAACGGGGTGCACAATGCTATTGAGCCTCGCGACCGCATCAGGAGAAACAAAAGCTCGAGAAGCGAGGATGTTACGGCGAACGCCGCCCTCCTCGTCCAAAATATCCCAGCCAAATTCTTCCGCGAGGGCATTGACGATATCGGAGCCTGGCACATACAGCGATTTGGCAAGCTCGTCCAGATCGATAAGCATGGCGCCATGAGATTCGAGATAGCGGCAGGCAGTCGACTTACCCGAAGCAATATTGCCCAAGACAAAAACGGTAAACATCAAGTCCTCCCTAACGCCAATGGGAGTTATTATCGCGCAAATACAAAAGAAGGACTCAAAATACAGCCAAACAGTAAGACAAGCTAAAAGAAGGCGAGTTCTTGTATTACAGCTCTCTATAAAACGCAAAAAAGGGGGAGGCCGCGAGGCCTCCCCCTTCTCAGTTCAAGCGTACGGCTCGGTGCCGTCCACCGGTCAGCGGCGCCCTGGCCTCCCACGGGCTGACCCCGCAGTACTCTCGGCGCGATGGGGCTTAGCTTCCGGGTTCGGAACGGGACCGGGCGTGCCCCCCATGCTCTGGCCGCTGACCGGTGGGCGGCGCCCACCGTTACGGTGTCCGGTGTCTACTCACGTGCCCTGGGGGCCGCATGGCGCATAGGAAAGTATGACTCGGGGGCATCCTCGTGCCCGGACCGCGCGCATGAGCGCTCAGTCCCGCGGGCCGCGAGGTGCGGTTCCGGAAGAGCTCGGGCGATTAGTGCGGCTCGGCTGAGGCTGTCGCCAGCCTTGCACCTGCCGTCTATCGACCAGGTAGTCTACCTGGGCCCTTACCGGAAGGAGAACTAATCCCTGGAACGGCTTCCCGCTTAGATGCCTTCAGCGGTTATCCGCGCCGCACGCGGCTACCCGGCCGTGCCGTTGGTCGACAACCGGTTCACCGGAGGTGCGTCCACCCCGGTCCTCTCGTACTGGGGGCAGCCTCCATCGATTCTCCTGCGCCCACGGAGGATAGGGACCGAACTGTCTCACGACGTTCTGAACCCAGCTCGCGTACCGCTTTAAACGGCGAACAGCCGTACCCTTGGGACCTGCTCCAGCCCCAGGATGCGATGAGCCGACATCGAGGTGCCAAACCTTGCCGTCGATGTGGACTCTTGGGCAAGATCAGCCTGTTATCCCCGGAGTACCTTTTATCCGTTGAGCGACGGCCCACCCACTCGGGGCCGCCGGATCACTAGAGCCTGCTTTCGCACCTGCTCGGCTTGTGGGCCTCGCAGTCAAGCCCGCTTGTACTCTTGCATTCAAAAGGACGGTTGCCGACCGTCCCGAGCGGACCTTCGCGCGCCTCCGTTACCCTTTAGGAGGCGACCGCCCCAGTCAAACTGCCCGCCTGGCACGGTCCCCGAGCCGGTTGACGGCCTCGGGTTAGGACGCCGGTCGCGCGAGGGCAGTATTCCAAGGGCGGCTCCCCGGGGGCTGGCGCCTCCGGATCTGTGCCTCCTGCCTATCCTCTACACGCGGGACCAGCGGCCAATGCCAAGCTGCAGTGAAGGTTCACGGGGTCTTTCCGTCCTTCCGCGGGTAAGTCGCATCTTCACGACCAGTGCAATTTCACCGGGTCCATGGTCGAGACAGCGCCCAAGTCGTTGCGCCTTTCGTGCAGGTCGGAACTTACCCGACAAGGAATTTCGCTACCTTAGGACCGTTATAGTTACGGCCGCCGTTTACCGGGGCTTGGCTTCGGGGCTTCGCCTTGCGGCTAACCCCTCCGCGTGACCTTCCGGCACCGGGCAGGCGTCAGACCCTATACGTCGCCTTGCGGCTTCTGCAGAGTCCTGTGTTTTTGGTAAACAGTCGCTTGGGCCTCTCCACTGCGGCCCGCCTCCGCTCCCCGGGCAAGCCGGTTCACGTACGCGCGGGCACCCCTTCTCCCGAAGTTACGGGGCCATTGTGCCGAGTTCCTTGACCATGGTTGACCCGATCGCCTCGGTATGTTCTACCCACCCACCTGTGTCGGTTTGCGGTACGGGCGCGCACGCGCCTGCCTAGGGGTTTTTCTAGGGACCTCGGGCTCACTCGCTTCGCTCAATCGCTTCGTCCGGAGCCTCGCCCTCGTGCGGACCGGATTTCCCTGGTCCGCGGGCCGCGCTCCATCACGGGGACGTCCAGAACCCCGCCGAGCCACCCCCATCCGTCGCCCCGTCGGTCGTAGCGCCGCGTGCGCGGTGCAGGAATGTCTGCCTGCTGCGCGTCGGCTACGCCTACCGGCCTCGCCTTAGCCCCCGACTGACCCTGGGAGGATTAGCCTTGCCCAGGAAACCTCGGGTTCACGGCGGACGAGTTACTCTCTCGTCTCTCGCTACTCATGCCAGCATTCTCACTCCCATGCGCTCCACCGTCGGTCGCCCTCCGGCTTCTCCGCCCATGGGAAGCTCCCCTACCGATTCTACTTAGGTAAAATCCCGCCGCTTCGGTGTCCAGCTTAGCCCCGTGTATTGTCGGCGCATGTCCACTCGACCAGTGAGCTGTTACGCACTCTTTGAATGCATGGCTGCTTCTAAGCCAACATCCTGGTTGTCTGGGCGGACGCACATCCTTTGCCACTCGGCTGGAACTTGGGGACCTTAGCGGGCGGTCCGGGCTGTTTCCCTCTCGAGCACACAGCTTAGCCCACATGCTCTGACTGCCGCGCTCTGGGCCGCCGGCATTCGGAGTTCGGTTGGATTCGGTAGGCGGCGAAGCCCCCTCGTCCATCCGGTGCTCTACCTCCGGCGGTGAACGCGCGACGCTAGCCCTAAAGCTATTTCGGGGAGAACGAGATATCTCCGGGTTTGATTGGCCTTTCACCCCTATCCGCAGGTCATCGCCGCCGTTTTCAACCGACGTGCGTTCGGCCCTCCACGGGGTCTTACCCCCGCTTCAGCCTGCCCACGGATAGCTCACCCGGCTTCGCGTCCGCGGCGCGGGACTCAAGTCGCCCTGTTAAGGCTCGCTTTCGCTCCGGCTCCCTTTCGGTTAACCTCGCCCCGCGCCAGCGACTCGCTGGCTCATTCTACAAAAGGCACGCCGTCACACCACAAGGGTGCTCCGACTGCTCGTGGGCGCACGGTTTCAGGTACTGTTTCACTCCCCTCCCGGGGTGCTTTTCACCTTTCCCTCACGGTACTGGTGCGCTATCGGTCACAGGGTAGTACTCAGGCTTGGATGGTGGTCCACCCAGGTTCGGACCGGGTTTCACGTGCCCGGCCCTACTCAGGGACCGCGTCGCGCCGTCCGGTCTGGGTTCGCGTACGGGGCTGTCACCCGCTGCGGCCGGCCCTCCCATGCCGTTCCGCTCCCCAGCCGGACCTGCGCCCGGGGGCGGCAGCCCCCGGATGCGCGGCCCTGCAACCCCGTCGGCGGAACCCCTGCCGGGTATGCCCGCTCGACGGTTTGGCCATCGGTCCCCTTTCGCTCGCCGCTACTCGGGGAGTCTCGAGATTGATTTCCTCTCCTCCGGGTACTTAGATGTTTCAGTTCCCCGGGTTGTCCTCCCCCCGCCTATGTGTTCAGCGGGGGGATATGCACACTGCTGTGCATGGGTTCGCCCATTCGGAGACCCCCGGGTCGAAGGATGTGTGCTCCTCGCCGGGGATTATCGCAGCTTGCCGCGTCCTTCATCGGCTCCCTGTGCCAAGGCATCCGCCGTGCGCCCGTGGTATCTTGCGGGACCGCATCGGGCCCGCGGGATATCCACGTGTCGCTAATTAAGTCAATTAATCGATATCATGAATAGCGCTCGTATGTCGCAATTCGGGTATCTCATACCGCGGCACAGTCTTGACTGTGCTCGCGATCAGATGCTCCTCACTCATAATTAAGTGAATTCTTCTTGTTTGGATCGGATGAATGATTGCTATCATTCTGTCTTTAAATCGCAGAAAAGAATCGAGTCTGGAAGATTCGGATCTTCCATCTCTCTCCTATCGCTATGCGGCTCTCAAGGTACGCGGGTGCGACCCCGGGGACCGGGTGCTGCGGGGAATCATCCGTGGCGGGACATCTACCGGACGGGCTCCTGCCCTCTATTCGAGTTAAAGTGTTTCTCTCTAAGAATGTATCTCCCTAGAAAGGAGGTGATCCAGCCGCACCTTCCGGTACGGCTACCTTGTTACGACTTCACCCCCCTCACCCTCCACACCTTCGGCGCCTCCCCCCTTGCGGTTGGGCCGGCGACTTCGGGTGCAGACGACTCGGGTGGTGTGACGGGCGGTGTGTACAAGGCCCGGGAACGCATTCACCGCGGCATGCTGATCCGCGATTACTAGCAACTCCGACTTCATGGGGGCGGGTTGCAGCCCCCAATCCGAACTGGGGCCGGCTTTCCGGGATCCGCTCCCCCTCGCGGGGTGGCATCCCTCTGTACCGGCCATTGTAGCACGTGTGCAGCCCAGGGCATAAGGGGCATGATGACTTGACGTCGTCCCCGCCCTCCTCCGCCTTGACGGCGGCGGTCCCGCGTGGGTTCCCGGCATCACCCGATGGCAACACGCGGCGGGGGTTGCGCTCGTTGCGGGACTTAACCCAACATCTCACGACACGAGCTGACGACAGCCATGCACCACCTGTATGGGCTCCTCTCGGCCACGGGGTCTCCCCCGCTTCACCCATATGTCAAGCCCTGGTAAGGTTCTTCGCGTTGCTTCGAATTAAGCCACATGCTCCGCTGCTTGTGCGGGCCCCCGTCAATTCCTTTGAGTTTTAGCCTTGCGGCCGTACTCCCCAGGCGGGACGCTTAATGCGTTGGCTGCGGCACGGGGGGATCGTCCCCCCACACCTAGCGTCCATCGTTTACGGCTGGGACTACCAGGGTATCTAATCCTGTTCGCTCCCCCAGCTTTCGCGCCTCAGCGTCGGTCTCGGCCCAGAGGGCCGCCTTCGCCACCGGTGTTCCACCCGATATCTGCGCATTCCACCGCTACACCGGGTGTTCCACCCTCCCCTACCGGACCCAAGCCGCGGAGGTTCCGGGGGCTTCGGGGGGTTGAGCCCCCCGCTTCGACCCCCGGCCTGCCGGGCCGCCTACGCGCGCTTTACGCCCAATGAATCCGGATAACGCTCGCCCCCTACGTATTACCGCGGCTGCTGGCACGTAGTTAGCCGGGGCTTCTTCTGCAGGTACAGTCTTGACTCTTCCCTGCTGAAAGCGGTTTACGACCCGAAGGCCTCCGTCCCGCACGCGGCGTCGCTGCGTCAGGGTTCCCCCCATTGCGCAAGATTCCCCACTGCTGCCTCCCGTAGGAGTCTGGGCCGTGTCTCAGTCCCAATCTGGCCGGTCGGTCTCTCAACCCGGCTACCCGTTGTCGGCACGGTGGGCCGTCACCCCGCCGTCTACCTGATGGGCCGCGGAGCCATCCCCTCCCGTCGGGGCTTTAGCCGGGGTGCCATGCGGCACCCCGGGGTATCCGGTATTACCCGTCCTTTCGGGCGGCTATCCCGGGGGAGGGGGCAGGTTCTCCACGTGTTACTCAGCCGTTCGCCACTCGCTTCCATCCGAAGATGGGTGCCGTTCGACTTGCATGTGTTAGGCGCGCCGCCAGCGTTCATCCTGAGCCAGGATCGAACTCTCCGTCCAAAATGTATGGGCTTCGAGCCCGTCCGGTCCTCTCAGTTCATCGCTGATCGGTTCCGTTCGATTCATATGGTTTTAGTATAGGAAAAGGAATTTCTCGGGGCCGCCTCTCGGCGGCCTTGCGAAAAACAAATCCAAGTTAGACCATTTCAAATGGTTCGATGTCTGCCCGGATGCGACACTGAAGTAAGTGTCCATCCTCGCAGTATCCGGTTCTCAAGGTGCACGCCCCGCGGCTGATCCGGTCCGACCGGGCCGCGCGGCAAGGAGATATATTGCCAGACCGCGAAGCCTTGTGGGACGTCAATTCCACTCTTCACAAGTCCTACACAACATATCGCTTTCTATAGGTAATAGAAAGACTGGTGTGGATCTTCCGCACGTATCAGATGATGACCCTTTGGTTCAGGAATATATAGAGATCGGTCACCTGTAAGTGTCTATCTACCCGCGCTTTTAGCAATGTAAACCGCGCTTCAGATAAAAAGAGGGAGCGCCGCGCACAACGCGACACTCCCCTAGCGATTCAAGAGAATCTATTAGGCCTCGAGAGCCTTCTTGGCGATGGTAGCCAGCTCGTTGAAGGACTCGATGTCCTCGTAAGCCATCTGAGCCAGGACCTTGCGGTCGAGCTCGATGCCGGCAACCTTCAGGCCGTGCATGAACTGAGAGTAAGAAATATCGTTCAGGCGAGCAGCAGCGTTGATACGAGTGATCCAGAGAGAACGAATCTCGCGCTTCTTGTTGCGGCGATCACGATACTGATACTGCAGGGAGTGCTGGACCTGCTCTTTAGCATGCTTGTAAGTACGCGAAGCGGCACCGTAGTAACCCTTCGCACGGTGCATAACGGTACGGCGCTTCTTCTTGGCGGCAACAGCGCGCTTAATACGTGCCATGTTCTATCAACTCCTAGATGGTAAAACGAAAACGGGAACGCGAACTTAGGCGAGACGCGACTTGATGACCTTGCGGTCGGCAGCGGCGATCTCGGTCTCCTGACGGAAGCCACGCTTACGCTTGGTGGACTTCTTGCTCAGGATGTGGCTCTTGAAAGCCTTGGCGCGCATAAGCTTGCCGGTACCAGTCTTGCGGAAACGCTTCTTGGTGCCGCTGTGGGACTTCATCTTAGGCATGAAATACTCCTTAATCGGTTACAGAACACTAGTTACTTGCTATCGCTTGCCGCTTTATCCTCATCGAAGGCGCCCTTAATCGGGGCGAGCAGCATAAGCATGTTACGGCCTTCCATCTTAGGCTTGGACTCGACCGTAGCGTAAGGCTTGAGATCCTCGGCGAGACGCTCGAGAACGTTAAGGCCCTGCTCCGGGTGAGCCATCTCACGGCCGCGGAACATGATGGTGATCTTAACGCGTGCGCCCTTCTTGAGGAAGCGCAGAACGTGACCCTTCTTGGTCTCGTAGTCGCCAACGTCGATCTTGGGTCGGAACTTCATTTCCTTGACCTCGACCTTGGACTGGTTCTTACGAGCAGCCTTGGCCTTCATGGCCTGCTGGTACTTGAACTTACCGTAGTCCATGACCTTGCAGACCGGCGGCTCCGCGTTGGGAGCGATCTCGACTAGGTCGAGACCCTGATCGTCGGCGACGCGCTGGGCATCGCGGATGGCGAACAGGCCGAGCTGAGAGCCATCGACGCCAATCAAACGACACGAAGATGCAGTGATCTCGTCGTTGATGCGGGTGTCATCAGACTTAGCTATTTTCCCTACCTCCATTCATAAAAAAATAACCCGGCGCTTCTCAGCAACCAGGTCGTACACATAGACTTCCTCGATTTGAGGAAGGGAATCTAAGTTGTATGACCAGTCAGCTGCTCATTGGCGCCAAAAGGTGGGAACCCTCAGGTTCCTCTTTAGGGCATTGCGGGAACAACGCCTTGCGAATAATAACACGTACAGCACGTTATCACATTACGTACACGAAAAAGGGGCCTTGACCCCCTTGAACGCTCGCTTGCATGAATGGTGCCCGAGGCGAGACTCGAAGGGCCTTCGCTTCGCGAAGCTCCAGGCTTCGGGCGCGTGGCGCCCTCGCCACGCTCCGCTACAAACAGGCCACAAGCCTGTTTGCTTAACGCTTCGCGCGCTCACGCGAGTTCGGCACGAAAAAGGGGGTCGCAACCCCCTTGAACGCTCGCTTGCATGAATGGTGCCCGAGGCGAGACTCGAACTCGCACGTTGTTGCCAACGGTGGATTTTGAGTCCACTGCGTCTGCCAATTCCGCCACTCGGGCACGCAATGCGTGAGTTAGTTTATCACAGCTTTCTACCGATTAGTCCGAAAATGGAACTTCGAGCATTTCGATGAGTTCGACCGTGCGGAGCATCTCGCGCCGACGGCATCCGCGACCGTCAACCGAAGCCTCACCCATCTGGTTATCGTAAGGGTCCTCGCGCATGCCGTCGAAAGAGGGCTCAAACTCTGCCTGGAATCGATTGTTGGCCACCATACGCCACGGGTCGAGATTGCCAAAGTAGTGACGGCGGCGCCACTCCTCCCCCATCCTGCGAGCAGAAGATCCAAATGACACGTCGGCGTTGAGCCAACCGGTCTGCGGCGTATAGAACTCTGCCCAGTCGTGCGACCCCACCGAATCGGGCGTAACATACAGGCCGCTCTGCCAACGGGCAGGCACGCCCGCGATACGGCACATGGTGATAAACGTGAGCGCCATAACGCCGCAATCGCCGCGGAGCGAATGCGCGCAGTCATCGGCAATAGATTCCAAAAGCAAGTACGGCGGCTGATAGCGATAGTCGATATGCTGCGTCAGGTAATCATAGATAGCACGGGCGCGATCGAGCGGATCCTCGAGCCCGTCAATGACACGGGCTGTCAGCTGCTGTAGATACGGCGTGAATGCAATGTGCGGACGGTCCTCGGAAATATCCTCGGGCAGAGGCGCGTCCATACGCGGGTGAACCGGAAGTGTGCCACCGTAGACATCACAATAAGCAGCATCGATGTGATAACGATAGGTCACCGAAAAAAAGTGCTCACTCGAAGAAGACCACGAGGCGGTACGCGCCGAAGCATTCGCGGGGGCAACAGCACCCTCCGGCGTCATATCGAGAACCTCGATATGAGACTGTTGACGACAGGCAGCGGCAACGGGTAGCCACGCGCGAACAGTCTCTCCATCTAGAGCACCGGGGACAGACACGGACGCTTTAAGCGTAATGACGCGAGCCAATCCGTTTTGTGACTCCATCTCCTTGAGCATCTCGTTGCGCAGTGCTATTCCGTCCGTAGAATCGGGCCGCATGCCGGGAACCTCTTTGGGATATACGCGAAGCGAATCGAGGAAGTTGTCGAGAACGAACAGTTCGCCATCGATAAAGCGCCAGTCAATACGCTTACGATTAATCAGGTCATCAAACTGCTCTTCGGTAAACTCTGGCCACTCCTCGCGAATCATCGCAATAGCTTGGTCGCGCGACACCGAAAAATGAAGCAGCGTCTCGAGCATGCGATACCGCTCGGCACGAACACAAGCAGCCAGCGAAGGCTCGGGGTTCTGCTCCAAAAGGCGATCGCAGGCAGCAACAGCCTGCGTCAAATACCCGGCATCCTTAAGACGAAGAATCTCGGGCGGCAGTCCAACATCGAGATGACGAAAGTCATCACAGCAAACATCAACAAAGCAACCGACTGGACCCTCGTCAATAACCTTCCCATCCGAAGGCAGTACATTAATAACAGCCATACCAAAACTCCAAGTCACTAGAACGCTTGAAGCCCATTGTAGCGAGATAAAAAGAAAGCCCCAACAAGGGAGCCATCAACACCGCTGAACGGTAGTCAAATAAATAACTCAGCCTCGTAACCCTGCGGCGTTAAACGAAGGAAGCCCCGTCCCCCGGAACTGTTTCCTTGGCGCGACTTCTGGCGAAGCCAGTAGCCATTTAAATTCTGCCCAGTAACCCTGTAGCGAGTTAACGAAGGAGGCCCCGTTCACCCGGAGCTTTTCCCATTGCGCGACTTCTGGCAAAGCCAGGTGAGCGCAAGGGAAAAGCGTAGGGTGAACGGGGCCTCCGACGGGAAAGTTAAACCGCTACTTACGCCTTGTTGACGGAGCCAAACTCCTCCATGAGCTCCTTGGTGCGGGCAACGATGTTGTCGCGACCAGGCTTGAGGAGCTTGCGGGGGTCAAAGCCCTTGCCCTGCTGATCCTTGCCAGCCTCGATGTACTCGCGAACGCCCTTGGCGAAGACGAGCTGCAGGTCGGTGTTGACGTTGATCTTGGAGATGCCCAGGGAGATGGCCTTCTTGATCTGATCCTCGGGGATGCCGGTGCCACCGTGCAGGACGAGGGGCAGGTCGCCGGTCTGGGCCTTGATCTCGCCCAGGCGCTCGAAGGAAAGGCCAGCCCAGTCGGCGGGGTACACGCCGTGGATGTTGCCGATGCCGCAGGCGAGGAAGTCGACGCCCAGGTCAGCGATCTGCTTGCACTCAGCAGGATCAGCGAGCTCGCCGCTGGAGGTCACGCCGTCCTCGGTGCCGCCGATGCCGCCGACCTCGGCCTCGATGGACATGCCCTTGGAGTGGGCAAGCTCAACGAGCTCCTTGGTGCGGTCGAGGTTAAGCTGGAAGGTCTCCTCGTGAGAGCCGTCATACATGATGGACGTAAAGCCGGCCTCGATGCACTTGAAGCAGTCCTCGTAAGAACCGTGATCGAGGTGAAGGGCGACGGGAACGGTAACGCCCGTGGCCTCGACGGCAGCCTTGACCATGTCGGCGCAGACCTTGAAACCGCCCATCCACTTAGCGGCACCAGCGGTGCACTGAAGGATCAGCGGAGACTTGGCCTCCTCGGCGGCCTGGAGAATAGCCAGGGTCCACTCGAGGTTGTTGGTGTTGAAGGCACCGAGACCGTACTTGCCGGCCTCGGCCTTCTTGAGCATGTCTGCTGCGTTGACGAGCATAAAAGAAACCTCCTGTAAGGTTGCTCCGATAACGCCTGAGATTTTACCACGACATACCCGCGCATAAACGTTCGTTTGTTCACGAATACCATCCGATTGGACATATTTTGACCGTTTGCCCCACAGAATCGACCCACTGGGGAAAATAGCTTGACGATTGAGCGGTCTTCGTGGTTCGAAAGACGGCTTCGAGCCTACATCTGCATAAACGGATTCTGCATAAGTTCGCGCGCCATCGTGGTCGAATCGCCATGGCCCGTCAAGCAAACGGTATCGGGCGGAAGCGTCTTGGCAAGTTTGGAGAGCGAGCGCATAATCGCCGCCTCGTCACCGCCGGAAAGATCGGTACGACCGTGGCTGCCCGGGAAAAGCGTGTCGCCCACAAAGGCGATGTTCCCCTGCTCGGTCGCGGCGAACAGGACGATGCCGCCCGGCGTATGCCCCGGCGTCTCGATCACCTGCAGGCAGACGTCGCCCACCTCGATTGTATCGCCCTCGGCAAGCAAACGCGTCGGCTTACCCGGATCGGGCGTCTCGATACCCCACATGGTGCGCTGCTCCTCGATATTTGCGCGAGGTACCTTCACGTCCTTAGCGCACAACTCATATAGCGCGCCGTCGCCAACAACAGCTCGAACCCCGGCGACCCCGCCAACATGGTCGGCATGACCGTGCGTGCAGACAGAGCCGAGTACGCGCACCTCGGGACGCGCGGTGCGGATATGCTCCACAAGACGCTCGCCTTCCCACGCCGGATCGACGATTAAGCACTCGTCATTCGAAATCACGGCGTAACTGTTGGTCTGAATGGGGCCGTTGACGAATGCCTCAATCGAAGCCGCACCTCGGGGTGTCAGGTCCAAAGTCATATCGCCCATGCGCATACCCTCCTTCTAAAATACGTTCGAGGCACCAAACGATGCCTCGAACGTAACCAATATCTATGATGCTGAGAGGCTCTCGCACCTACACACGGCGCTTAAGCTGAGCTCCGCCTTCGCCGGGCATAAGACGGCGAGCGTCGTAGACCGAATCGACACTGCTGATGGAAGCCAGCAGCGGATCCAAACCGCTCGCGTCCGAGATCTCGACCATAAAGCGCAGGGTTGCAATACCCTCGCGGTTGGTCGACGTGGCGGCAGAAAGGATATTGCCGCCCGCATCGCCAATGGCAATGGTGACATCCTTGAGAAGGCCCATGCGGTCCAGGCACTCGACCACGATCTCGACCTGGAAGAGGGTGTCGGCAGCGCCGTCCCACTCCACTTCGATCATGCGCTCGGGATGCTCCATAAGACCCTTGACGTTGGGACAGTTGGCGCGATGCACCGAAACGCCACGACCGCGCGTGATGAAGCCGACGATGTCGTCGCCCGTCACGGGGTTGCAGCAATGAGCCAGACGGACCAGTAGGCCGCTGTTGCTCTCGCCCTTGACGATAATGCCGTTACTGGCGCTCTTGCCGCGCTTTTGCGGCTTGCGGTTGGAGCCGCGAGCAGGCTGCTTCACGACCTCGGCGATAGCCTCGGCCTTGGTGAGCTGTTCCTCGGGCTTGGGGTCCAAGATTTGCTCGACCTTATTGCCCACAGCGCGCGGGGCAACCTTGCCGGCGCCGACGGCGGCAAACAGGTCCTCGAGCTGCTTGAAGTTAAACTGCTCCGCCACGGCGTTGAGCGCACGCGTCGAACGCGGCGTAGAAATGCCATAGCCACGCTTACGCAGGTCCTTGGACAGCATATCGCGACCGGCAGCAGCGTCGTCGTCCTTGGTCGCAGCGGCAAAATAGCGGCGGATCTTTGACTTGGCGGAAGGTGTCTTAACGATCTTGAGCCAATCACGCGACGGCTTGGAACTCTTGTTAGTCAGAATCTCGACACGGTCACCCGTCTTAATCTCGTGCGTGAGCGGAGCCACCGCACCGTTGATTTTGGCGCCGACGCAATGGTTTCCCACCTCGGTGTGAACGGCGTAGGCAAAGTCGAGCGGCGTGGAGCCGGCACGAAGCGCCATGACCTCGCCCTTGGGCGTAAAGACAAAGATCTCCTGATCGAAGAGGTCGACCTTCAGCGAATGCAGGTATTCCTTGGCGTCGGTAATCTCATCAGACGCAGCCCAATCGAGCGAATGTTTGAGCCAGTTAATCTGGTCGTCCAGACGCTGGGCATCATTGGTCTTAGACGCAGACGATCCGCCCGACTTCTTATATAGCCAGTGGGCGGCAATGCCGTACTCGGCCTGCTCATGCATCTCGTAGGTTCGAATCTGAATCTCGAGCGGGCGAGCCGTGGGGCCGATGACCGTCGTGTGGAGCGACTGGTAGTTATTGACCTTAGGCATGGCGATATAGTCTTTAAAGCGACCGGGCATGGGGTGCCACAGCGTATGCACCGCACCGAGCGTGGAGTAGCAATCGCGCACCGAATGGGTAATAACGCGCAGCGCCACCAGGTCGTAGATCTCGGAGAACTCCTTGCCCTTGCGCTTCATCTTTTGGTAGATGGACCAATAGTGCTTGGAGCGGCCGTTGATCTGGAAGTCCTCCAGACCAATGCGGTTGAGCTCATCGGTAAGCGTCTTGATGGTCTCGGCAAGGTAGCGTTCGCGGACCTCGCGCGACTCAGCTACCATACGCGCGATGCGCTGGTAGGCATCGGGCTCCAGGTAGAAGAAGGACAGGTCCTCGAGCTCCCACTTAATAGAGCTCATGCCCAGGCGGTCGGCCAAGGGCGCGTACACGTCCATGGTCTCGCGAGCCTTAAACAGGCGACGATCCTCGCGCAGGGCTGCCAGCGTTCGCATGTTGTGCAGACGATCGGCAAGTTTAACGATGATGACGCGAATGTCCTTGGACATGGCGAGGAACATCTTGCGCAGCGTGAGCGCCTGCTTCTCGTCCATGCTGTCGACTTCGATGTTGGTGAGCTTGGTCACGCCATCGACGAGCTCGGCCACCGTATCGCCAAACAGGCCGGAAACATCGGCGAGCGAGGTCTCAGTATCCTCGACGGTATCGTGCAGCAGCGCGGCGCACACCACATCGCAGTCCATCTTGAGATCGGCCAAAATGATGGCAACCTCGACGGGATGGTTAATGTACATCTCGCCCGAGCGGCGCTTTTGGTTGCAGTGCTTCTCGGCGGCAAAGCAGTAGGCCTGCTCAACCTTAGAAAAGTCGTCCTCATTCATATATTTGAGGCACAGGCGCTCCAGCTTGTCGTAGCTGTCCGCCATAATCTCGGGCGGCAGCTCATCGGCATGCTTATAGTGCTCCATCTCCGAAAACGGCTGGAGGGTGGAATCATGGGCGGTACGGGCTGCGGCATCCATCGAGGTCCCCTTCCCCTAGGCCCGCGGTACGATCGGGCGGTTAACTTTGGCTAGCATATCAGAAGCGCACGAATCGAGCGCCCAGCTCCGGAAAGCCGAAAACTCCATGCGCGAGCGCAAGCCCTCCAAATAGCGAATTGACCTGCTCAATTGCACGCGGCCGGGGTTTTCGGCCATCGCGATGCGACGAGTGTCGTCAAACCCCGAAACTCGACAGAAACCAAGCTCTTCGAAGATTCCCAGGCCGCTTTCCACCGAACGCTCGTCGACCGGCGTGCGAGCATCGATGGCAAGGCACATCTGCGCGATGTCGATATCGCTCGCGCTAAAGGAATCGTCCCCGGTTTTGCCGCGGTTGGAGCGCCACATGGTCTGCAGCGCGCGATAGAGCGTGACGAGCTCGTCGCGCTCGGGCGCATAGCAGTCGAGCAGGCGCTCGTTAATGCGGGCGTCGCGCGACGAATAGAGCAGATGGATCACGGCGGGCTGGCCATCGCGGCCGGCACGTCCGCTCATCTGGTTGAACTCGATGGCGCCAAACGGCATGTGGTAGAGCACGACATGGCGGATATCGGGCAGGTTGACACCCTCGCCAAAGGCGGAGGTCGAAACGATGCAGCTGAGGCTTCCGTCTCGGAATGCTTCCTCCACGCGACGGCGATCGGAACGCGCAAGCCCCGCGTTATAGAACGCGATATGGGTTGCGCAATCGGGCACACGCTTGCGCAACGTCTTGGCGAGCGCCACAGACTGGTCGCGCGAATTGACGTAAATGACGGTCTTCTCCCCCGTCGCCACGATCGACACCAAACGGTTCTCGCGGCTCGCAAGGTCGCGGTCGTCCTCGAGCTGCAGGTTCTCGCGCACCGTCTCGTCGACCACCGTGCGAGTGATCGGCAACATGCGGGCAAGCTCGGCCACGACCGGAGCCGTCGCGGTGGCCGTCGCAGCCATAACGACCGGGTCGCCCAGGGCTTTGAAGATATCGGGCATGTCAAGATAGGCGCTACGGTCGCCGCCCTTGGCAAGGCCGGCGTGGTGCGCCTCATCGATAACGACAAAGCCGATGCGGCCCGAACGCGCGAAACGGTCACGGTGGATAGACAGGAACTCGGGCGTCGTGAGCACGATACCGGTACGGCCCGAAGCTAGACCGGCGAACACGTCATCGCGTGCGGCCTCCACGGTCTCGCCGGTCAGCACGCCAACGCCAATGCCAAGCGCTGCCATCGTCGACGAGAGGTGATAGGCCTGGTCGGCAACGAGCGCGCGCAGCGGATAGACAAAGATGCTCGCACGCCCGCGAAGGACCGCCTCGCGCGCAGCATGCACATGGAAGATGAGCGACTTGCCGCGCCCCGTTCCCATAACGGCCAGAACACTTTGGTGATCGGCCAGGGCATCGAGTGCCTCGACCTGCGCGCGGTGCGGCTGGTTCGAGCCGATAAAGCTATGGATAAGCGAGCGCGTGAGCTCGGTATAGGAAAGCTGGGCGAGCGTCTCGCGCTTACGCGACTCCAGGCGCAGACCGGAATCCGCCGGTTGCACGCCGCGGCGAAGTTCACATGCCGGATCGTCGACGCTAGGCAGAGTGGTATCGCGGACCAGAACATCCTTGATCATGAGCTTGGGCTTCACACGCCCCTGCCAATGCTCGGCAACGGCCTCGAACACCAAGTCGACAGCGCTATCGCAGTTGATGAGCTTATCGATTTGCGGCACGCGGAACATAATGGCCGGCACACTCGCGGCGCCATCGGTCGCCACAAAGCGCATGTGCTCGCCGGTTTTGCCCACCACGGCGCGGTCGCACATCGTCACGCCCTCGGCAGCCAGCAGCGGCACCTTGTTGCCCTGGCCAAACGGCTCAAGGCGGGAGATCTGCTCGATGGTCTCGATATTCAGCTCGGAAAGGTCGACGGTGGCGGCGACCTCGTCAGTGTCTTCAAAGTCCTCGGCGGGAAGCTCGGACAGCACGGCGGAAAGGCGGCGGCGGAACTCATCGAGCTTGGATGCCTCGATGGTCACACCCACCGCACCGGCATGTCCGCCGCGACGAATCAGCAGGTCGGAACAGCGCTCGACGGCGTCAAACAGGTTAACTTTGCCCACCGAGCGACCAGAGCCGCGCGCGATACCGTCCTCGATCGAGAACAGCAGCGCCGGCACGTGATAGCGGTTGGTCAGACGGCTTGCCACGATGCCCTTGACGCCCTCGTGCCAGCCTTCGCCGCCCACAACGATCGCGCGTCCGCCGTCATAGGTCTTCTCGACCTTTGCCATGGCATCGCGCGTGAGCTCCGCCTCGATCTCACGGCGCTGGCGGTTGATTTCCTCGAGCTCGGCCGCCAGCGAGCTTGCTTCGATGGGATCGCGGGCAAGCAGCAGGTCGAGCGCCAGCTTGGGATCGGCCATGCGACCGGCAGCGTTTAAGCGGGGAATGAGCGAGAACGATAGGCCATCCGCCGTAATGCTCGAAAGGTCTGCCTTGGCGAGCGCGGCAAGCGCGATATAGCCGGGGCGAGCGGTTACGCGCATCTGCTGGATGCCCTCGGCAACCAGCGCGCGGTTCTCGGGCGTGAGCGGCATCATGTCGGACACGGTGCCCAGCGCCGCGACCTCGATTAGCGAACGCCAATACGACGGCTTGTCCAAGCGCTCACCCAGGACTTGCACCAGCTTGAGCGCCACACCAGCACCGGCAAGTTCACGCGAGGGCCCCTCATCCTCGAGCTTGGGGTCGGTCAGGGGCACGCACTGCGGCACCTGGTCGGACGGCTCATGGTGGTCCGTAACCACCAGATCGATTCCCAGGCTCTCCAGATAGGAGACCTCTTCCTTGGCGGCAATGCCGTTATCGACGGTCACGATCAACTGGGGGCGAGCGAGCTCGTTAACGCGGTCGAGCGCCGCGCGCGAGAGACCGTAGCCCTCGTCAAAGCGATGCGGAATAAACGGCGTGACATCGGCGCCAAACGTGCGCAGCGCCTCGGTTAACAGGCAGGTCGACGTAATACCGTCAACGTCAAAATCGCCAAAGACCGCGATGTGCTCGTGGTTGCGAATAGCACGCTCGACGCGGTCGGCAACGACCGACATGCCCGGGATAATGATTGGGTCGGCCCAGTCGCGATCGAGCGAAGGCGTCAAAAACAGCTGGCCCTCTTCGATGGATGTAATGCCGTGCGCAACCATAATGCGCGCCACCAGCCCGGGTATTCCCAGGCCAGCCGAAAGCTCCTTTTCGAGTTCGGGGTTTTGCTGAGCGACCGCCCAGCGATGCGTCGTCTTAAGCGATGACATAGGCGCCCACCCCCGATAGGGGCAGGTCGCCGCGATACCTCTCACGGTTCATAGCGATGAGTCCTCTGTGTATGCCCGCTTCGGCAGGCAGATCTGTTGAACGGATTTATTATACCGTGCAGCGCGGACGCAAATCGCCGCAGCACGCCGCGGTTTCGGTAAACGATGCCGGTAATAGCCTCGAAATAATCGAGCGTTTCTGACGCACTGACGCATGCGAGCGTCTAGCATATCCATTCAAAACGGATTCACGAGCAAAGGGAGTCACAAGAGCATATGAAGCAATGGGTTGGACTGGGCAAGTTTCTCGCGGGGCACATGCAGGTCATCGTTCCGATTTGCGTGACGCTCGGCGTGCTCTTTCCCCAGCAGATCGGCGTGCTCAAGCCCATCGTTCCCGCCTTGTTTGCCTTTATGACGTTCCAAGGTGCGCTCAGCAACACCTTTCACCAGGTGGCCGAGGTGTTCCGCCGTCCCCTACATTTGATTTTGGCGTTATTTGTCTCGACCGTGCTCATCCCCATCGCGGCGTATGCCATGAGCTCGCTGTTCTTTGGTTCCAACCCGAACCTTGTCTGCGGCATCGTGCTCGAGTACAGCGTACCCGTGGCAGTCACCGCCTTTATGTGGATTAGCATGTTCGGCGGCAACGGCCCGCTCGCGCTCACCATCATCCTGACGTCCTCGGTCATCTCACCTGTGACGATTCCTCTTACGCTCAAGCTCCTGCTGGGCGCCACCGTCTCGATCGACGTGCCGAGCATGATGCAGAACATGGCCTTTATGATCGCCATCCCCGCCGTGCTCGGCATCGTGATCAACGAGCTCACACGCGGATGGGGACACGAGAAACTCTCCCCCGCGCTTTCGCCCGCCTGCAAGTTCATGATGATGGGGGTCATCGCGTCCAACTCCACCGCCATGAGCGAGTACGTGCTGCACATGAATGTTGAGCGCTTGGAAGTCGCCCTCTTTATTTTGGTTTTCGCCATCAGCGGCTTTGTCGTCGGTTTTCTGGTCGCCCGTGCGTTGCATCTGCCGTATAGCGAGACGACCACCATGTGCTTTACCTGCGGCATGCGCAATATCTCTTCGGGCGCCGTCATCGCCACACAGTATTTTCCCGGCGAAGTCGTGTTCCCCGTCATGTGCGGCACGCTGTTTCAACAGGTGCTGGCCTCGATTATCGGGCATCTCTTTGAGCGCCTAACCGGCGAGGAGCGCGCCAAACAGCGCAAGCGGGTCGAAGCCGGTCGCGACACGATGGCACGCTAGGCAGCACACTTTTCGCAGGCGTTCGCCTTGCTACGCGAGCGTTTCCAGATGCGCGCGTAGGCGCTCAGCATCGATATCGAGCGTGGTCTCGGCATTGACCTGGGCTAAACGATAGCCCACAAAGTAGGGCGATACCACCCAACGTGGCAGCGCCTTGGCAATGGTCCGGCCGCCCAAGTGGTAGAAGAACAAGTTGTACGACTCCGCGCGACCGCCGTGGTGCTCGTGCAGGATATAGCGCAGGGCCACCTGAATCGCATCGGCAAACAGGTCTGCTTCGGCTTTGTCGCGGGCGTCGTCGCTGGCGGCGATTCCCTGTGGAGCCGAGACGTTGACCTCAAAGAATCCCATGATAGGCTCGGTTGAGATGTTGACCGAGATTCTCCCCTGCCGCCAGACATCGATGCCTTCGAAATTGGCGGAAGCCAGCGAAGCATAGCCGTCTTCCTGCTCCAAACCCACAATCTGCATGTGTGGATGGACGAGGCTGCCGCCCGAAAGCGGGCCTTTGTTCTTGTACATGAGCACACTGCGGTACTGTTGGGAATCGATCATCTGCTGCCAACAGCCCAGGGCAAACCGCATCACATGATGCAGCTCATCCGGTTCATAGGTCACCAGGCCGGCGTCGTGATTGGCAGACTCGATCAATACGGTCTGACGGGTGGCCCGCAAGGTCTTGAACTTATTCTCGAGCCAGATGCAGTCACCATCGCGCTGGATGATGTTGGCGAGCCCCTCCGTGTCGCAAAAGGGACACGCGGTGCCAGGGCGACGATTATCGTCGGGCTTGCCGCTCGCCTGCTGGACGTCAAATACGAGCGCCACGAACTATACCTCCAGCGGCACGATCTTGGTGCCATGGAGCTCGGAGACGCCTAGCGCCGCCGCCACGGTATCGCGGTTGGCCGTGGAAATGCCGCCTCCGGGAAGGATGGTCAAGCGGTCGCCCGCATACTCGATCAAGCGGGCCAGGTTTTCGAAGTTGTCCTCGATCGGCGCACCGGCAGCACCACCGTGCGTCAGAATGCGCGTAACGCCGCAGTCGGCAAGTGTATCAATCGCATCGAGCTGAGCCTCGGGCGAGAGCTGGTCAAACGCCATGTGGAAGGTGATGTCGATGGGCTCACGCTTGCATTCCTCGGTCGCGCAGCCCGCAGCCATCACGAGTGCGCCCAACGTAAGCTCGTCGAGCGCCCATCCGCCGGCACAAGGCTTGCAGCAGCCAAAGACCAGACCGTCAACTCCGGCGCTCACAGCAAGGCCCAGGTCCATCTCCATCATACGCAGCTCGTCCTGGTTGTAGTGAAAGTCGCCACCACGCGGACGAATCATGCACATCACCCGTGCATCGTGCTCGTGAGCATAGTTGGTCGTAGCGCTGATAACGCCGGCCGAAGGCGTAGTGCCACCAACGGCAAGGTTGTCGCACAGCTCGATACGCCTTGCACCGGCATCGATAGCCGCCGGCACACGCTCAAAGTTCTCGGCACAAAACTCGTACAGCATAGATAGACCCCCAAAGACAGCAGATGTTTTCCGACGGGCATTGTCACACACCCCCATGAAGTTGCGGTGGAATAGGGACTCTTTTGGCCCCTGAGGCTCCCATTTAGTCCCTATTCCACCGCAACATAAAGGGAGTAGTCGTTGGCATCTGCCACAACGTCGATGTTTTGGCAACGACAGCGAAAGCCCGCCAGGGCGAGCAATCTGCCTTTCAACTTCGGCGGCATGACCAGAAGGTCAATGCCGCCGAAGTTGAAAGGCAGATTGCCGCCCTGGCGGGCTTGCAGCGTCAAGTAGTTACGGCGTTTGGTAAAACGCCGTAACTATCTAACCACCAAGATATGCTTTGCGAACGTTATCGTCGTGCAGGAGCTCTTGGCCGGTGCCGGTCATGGTAATCTTGCCGGTCTCGAGCACGTAGCCGCGTGTGGCGATGGAAAGCGCCATCTGTGCGTTTTGCTCGACCAGAAGCACCGTGGTGCCGGCCTTGTGCAGGTCCTCGACAATCTGGAAGATCTGCTCAATCAGAATCGGCGCCAGGCCCATGGAAGGCTCGTCGAGCATGAGCAGCTTGGGGTTGCTCATAAGGGCGCGCCCCATAACGAGCATCTGCTGCTCGCCGCCCGAAAGGGTGCCGGCGACCTGGCGACGGCGCTCCTTCAGGCGCGGGAACTGCTCGTAGACGCGCTCAAGGCCCGGAGCCACCGTGGACTTGGGCTGTGTATAGGCGCCCATCTCCAGGTTCTCCTCGACCGTCATCTGCAAAAAGGCGCGACGGCCCTCGGGGACCTGAGCCAGGCCCTTGCCCACCAGCTTGTCGGCAGGCGTATGGGTAATGTCCTCGCCCATAAACTTGATGGAACCGGTCTTGGAACGTAGCAGGCCCGAAACGGTTTTAAGCGTCGTGGACTTACCGGCGCCGTTGGCGCCGATCAAGGCCACGATCTCACCCTCGTTGACGTTAAAGGAGATGTCCTTGATGGCGTGGATGGCGCCGTACCAGACGTTGATGTTGTAGACGGAAAGCATCGGCTCTGCCATTTAGTTCTCCCCCTTATCCTGCTTGCCCAGATATGCCTCAATAACAGCGTCGTTGTTCTGGATCTCCTCGGCCGTGCCCTTGGCGATGACCTTGCCAAAGTTAAGCACGCAGATGCCCTCGCAGATGTTCATAACGAGCGACATATCATGCTCGATAAGCATGATGGCGATGCCGAAGGTGTCGCGAATCTTGACGATGTTCTCCATGAGCTCGGCGGTCTCGGACGGGTTCATGCCGGCAGCAGGCTCGTCGAGCAGCAGTAGCTTGGGGTTGGTGGCAAGCGCGCGGACGATCTCCAGACGACGCTGGGCGCCGTAAGGCAGCGAGCCGGCCTGCTCGTTTGCCAGGTGCTCCATATCAAAGATGGACAGCAGCTCCATGGCACGCTCATGGGCGGCCTTCTCGTGCTTCCAGTACGTCGGCAGACGCAGCACGCCCTCAAAACCAGAGTAGCGCTCCTGGTTGTGCAGGCCGACCTTAACGTTGTCCTCCACCGTCATGGTGTTGAACAGGCGAATGTTCTGGAACGTACGGGCAATACCCATACGGTTGACCTGGTAGACGGACTTGCCCGAGGTGTCCTCACCGTCGAGCAGGATGGTGCCATGCGTGGGCTGGTACACCTTGGTGAGCAGGTTGAAGACCGTAGTCTTACCGGCACCGTTGGGGCCGATGAGACCGGCGATCTCAGTCTTGCCGATGGTTAGGCTAAAGTCGTCGACTGCCTTAAGGCCGCCGAATTCAATGCCCAGGTGGATGCACTCGAGCGCCGGACGCTCGCCCAGGTCGCGGTCGGGAACGATGGCGCCAGAAGGATACGGGACCATCTTGCCCTTGTTGAACTCAAACTTACTGGGCATCGGCTGCCACCTCCTTCTTGGGAGCAAAGCGATCCTTAATGCGTGCGAAGAACGCCTTGAGCTGCGGGTTGTTGGTAAAAATCATGACCAGGATCAGCACGATGGCGTAGATGAGCATGCGGTAGTCCGAGAACTGACGGAGCAGCTCGGGCAGCACGGTAAGCAGCGCTGCAGCGATGACGGAGCCGCGCATATTGCCCAGACCGCCCAGGACCACGAACACCAGGATGAGGATGGACGTGTTGAAGTCGAACTTAGTGGCGGAAAGCTGCGAGAAGTTACCGCCGAAGAGGGCTCCGGCAGCACCGGCGAGGGCAGCGGAAACTACGAAGGCGATCATGCGGTACTCGGTGACGGAGATGCCCACGGACTCGGCAGCGATCTTGTTGTCGCGCACGGCCATAATGGCACGGCCAGTACGGCTGCGAACCAGGTTGAGCACGATCACGAGTGCGACCATGACCAGGATGGCACCGGCGAGGAAGGTCGAGTACGTCGACACGCCCGAGGCGCCCTGGGCGCCCTTGATGATGGCGGTGCCGTCCTCGAGCAGGTGCAGGTCGTCGATCGTAGAGTTGCCCGTGATGTTAAAGATCACGTGCAAGCCGCGGGAGTCGACGCCCACAATGAGACAGGTGACGATCTCTTTGATGATCTCGCCAAAGGCCAAGGTCACGATGGCCAGATAGTCGCCGCTCAGGCGCAGTACCGGGATACCGATCAAGAAGCCCAAGATGGCGGCGGCGATAGCGCCGACCACGATGCTGATGATCAGGCGCATCGGATCGGACGGGACGGCGCTCTCCAGCGCGACCGCGGTAACGATGCCCGTATAGGCACCGACACTCATAAAGCCCGCGTGGCCCAGCGACAAGTCACCCGCGATGCCGACGACGAGGTTAAGGGAAATGGCCATGACGATATAGGCCGTGATGGGAACCAGCTGACCGGCGATCATGCGCGGGATCATGTGGTTAGACTGCATAAAGAACACGATGGCAAATGCCACGATGCACATGGCATACGTAACAAAGTCGTGACGCGTCTGCTTGTCTTTAAGAAACTTCATAACGCTCACCTACACCTTCTCGGGGACGTACTTGCCCAAGAGGCCGGCAGGCTTGACGAGCAGGACGATGATCAAAACACCAAAGACGATGGAGTTGGCAAGGCTCGTGGAAATGTAAGCCTGCGCCATCGCCTCGATGATGCCGATGAGAATGCCACCGACAAAGGCACCGGGGATGGAGCCGATGCCGCCGAAAACGGCGGCGTCGAAGGCCTTGATGCCAGGCATGGCGCCCGTGGTGGGCTGCAGGACCGGCGAGTAGGAGCACAGGAGCACACCGGCGATGGCGGCAAGGGCGGAGCCGATGGCAAACGTCATCGAAATAGTGCGGTTGACGTTGATGCCCATGAGCTGAGCGGCGGCCTTGTCCTCGGACACGGCGCGCATGGCTTTGCCCATCTTGGTCTTACCTGTAAAGAACATCAGGCCGGCCATGATAACCAGGCAGGCGACGATGGTGACGAGCGAGACGGCGCTTACGTTAAACTTGGCCAAGAACTCCGGCACCTGGAAGGTGACGAGCGAAGTGAAGTTCTTGGGCGTGGCGCCCCACAGAAGCTGCGCGGCGTTCTGCAGGAAGTAAGACACGCCAATGGCCGTGATCAGAACGGCCAGCGGGCCCGCCTGACGCAGCGGCTTGTAGGCCAGACCCTCGATGAGAACACCGAGAACCGTGCAGACCACGCAAGAGAGAACTACAGATGCCCAGCCCGGGAGGCCGAGATACGACGTGGCGCAGAACGAGACATAGGCACCGACCATGATGACATCGCCGTGAGCGAAGTTGAGCATCTTGGCGATACCGTAGACCATGGTGTAGCCCAACGCGATGATGGCGTAGACGCTGCCCATGGACAGGCCGTTGACCAGGTATTGGATAAAGACCGTCATGTTCCACATCCCCCTTTCGAATAGGTTTCCAGTTAATGTATGAAACAGGGACGTTACACTGTCCCTAGATACCAAGCAAGCAGGGAAGGCCAAAACCTCCCCTGCTTGGGATCAAAACCGCTCTATGTAAGGCGGCTTATTAGGCCTGTACGTACTTGCCATCGGTGATGACGTACGCTGTGGGCTCCTTCTGGACCTGACCCTTATCGTTCCAGGTGAGCTTGCCGGTCAGACCGTCAACGGTAATCTTGAGCATAGCCTTGGACAGCTTCTCGGCGACCTCGGTCGGGTCGGCGTCGACACCAAGACCGGCCTCCTTGAGGGCCTCGGCCACCGCGTGCACGCCGTCGTAGGCGTCGGCGGCAAACTGGTCGGGGGTATCGCCGTACTTATCCTTGTAAGCGTTGACGAAGTCGGCGTTCTTCTCGTCGTCGGCGGAGAACGGGGTCATGAGCAGCAGGCCCTCGGCAAGGGAGGTGTCGAAGCCCTCAACGCCCAGGATGCCGTCCATGCCGTCGCAGCCCATCATCTTGACGTCGTAGCCCATGTCCTTGGCGTTCTTGAGCAGGACGGACGCCGGCGTGTAGTAGATCGGCGCAAAGATCATGGTGGCGCCGGCCTGCTTGGCCTTGGTCAGCTGGTTGGTAAAGCTCGTGGCGGAGTCGTCCTTAAAGGTCTCCTCGTCAACAACCTCGAGCTTGGACTCAGCGGCCTGGGCCTTAAAGGAATCTGCGATGCCCGAAGAATAGGCGTCGCCGGAGTTATAGAACAGCACGAACTTCTCGTCCGCATACTTCTGCGCCAGGAACTTGGCAGCGTTGACACCCTGGTTGGGGTCAGTGAAGCAAACCTGGAAGACGCAATCCTTGCCGTCGGTGACATCCTCGGAGGACGCGGACGGGGTGATCATGAACGTCTTGGGGTCGTTACCGCACTCTGCGGCAACGGCAACCGACGCACCCGTGGTAGTCGGGCCGACGAGGGCCTGCATGCCCCAGTCGAGCAGGGTGTTGAAGGCGTTGACGGCCTTCTCGCCATCGGCCTGGTCGTCCTCGGCCTTGCTGGCAAGCGGCAGCTCCTTGGTCGAGAAATCCTTGCAGCCAAGCTCGACACCCTGGGTAACGGACTTGCCGTAGGACGCGTTGGCGCCGGTCAGCGGGCCGATGGTGCCGATCTTAAACGAAGCGTCGCCCGAAGCGGAACCGCTGTCGCCGCCGTTGGAGGAGCAGCCAGCTAGAATGGACATCGCCCCCAGACCTGCTGCGCTCGCGATAACGCTCCTGCGATTCATAACAGGGTTCAATGACTTACCGGTGAGGCTCGACATGCGGCTCTCCTCTCAAATCTCGTCGGGTTTCGGTTACCCGACAGGCCATCCTTCGCCGTGTTCGGCGTTCGCAAAATAGTAGACGCTTTAGTTGAGAAAAGTGACGATTATTTCAACTTTTCTTTTGTTTTGTCCATTTATCCATATTTATGTGTATTTCTATTAGTTTATGCAGTTTAGCCACTTTATTGTGTGAAAGTAATGTTTCTGTTCTGTTACAAGCGTCCTCGTCCTGAATGCAACGACCCCACCGGTCTCGTTGTATATGCACTTAGGCGGCGATGTACTTGCCGTCCTGGATCACATAGGCTGTAGCGGGCTTCTCGACTTGGCCCTCGTCGTTCCACGTGAGCTCGCCCGTCAGGCCCTCGATCTTGATCTTGCGCATGGCCTTGGCAAGATCGCCGGCAATGTCGGCGCCGTCAGCCGTAATGTCGATGCCCGCCTTATCAATAGCCTCGGCGATGGCGTGGACGCAATCGTAGGCGTCGGCGGCAAACTGGTTAGGCGTCTCGTCGTAGGCATCCTTATAGGCCTTAACGAAGTCGGCGTTCTTCTCATCGTCGGCAGAGAACGGGGTCATGAGCAATACGCCCTCGGCAAGGGAGGTATCGAAGCCCTCAACGGAGAGCAGGCCGTCCATGCCGTCGGTGCCCATGAGCGTCATGTCGTAGCCCATGTCCTTGGCGTTCTTGAGCAGGACGGACGCCGGCGTGTAGTAGATCGGGGCAAAGATAAGCGTGGCGCCGGCCTCCTTGGCCTTGGTGAGCTGGTTGGTAAAGCTCGTGGAGGAGTCGTCCTTAAAGGTCTCGGTATCGACGATGTCGAGCTTGGATGCCTTGGCCTGCTCGGCAAAGGCATCGGCAACGCCCGAGCTGTACGTATCGCCGGAGTTGTAGAACAGGGCGATCTTGGCGTCTGCATACTTCTCGGCCAAGAACTTCGCGGCGCTGGCGCCCATGGTGGGATCGGTGAAGCAAACCTGGAAGACCGTGGTCTTGTCCTTGGTGACGTCGAGCGACGAAGCCGAAGGCGTGACCATGAGCATATCGTCGGCAATCTCGCCCGAGACGGCGACGGCAGCACCGGTGGTGACGGGGCCGACGAGCGCCTGCATGCCCCAGTCGCACAAGGTATTGAAGGCGTTGATGGCCTTCTCGCCGTCGGCGACGTCATCCTCGGACTTAAGCGAGAGCTTGAGGTCCTTGGTCGAGAAATCCTTGGCGGCGAGCTTGGCACCCTTCTCGGCCGAAACACCATAGGTTGCCGCGGCGCCAGTCAGAGGGCCGATGACACCAATCTTGAAGGTCTTGCCGTCATCGGCGGAGCCGCCGTCCGAGCTACCCGACGAACAACCAGCGAGCGCGGCGGTGCTGCCGAGCGCCGCGGCGCCGGCGAGAAAGTTCCTACGGCTGAGCGTGCTGTTGATGTTGAACATGGTGTCCCCCTTTTCGCTGGCCGCGGTGCGGCCGTCTTGCGGTACGGGGCAAACCTTATGGCGCAAACGTTGACAGTTTGTTACGGAGTTCCGTTTGTAGCGAGCATGTTTCCAATGTTTCCGCAGCGTTTCGGGGGTGCCGTTTTGTGCGACTCCTGTTGCCTGGCGAGCACGCGCCCTCGGTTCACGCTAGAATGCACTCAACCTTTAAGCGGTTAATCCATCCATAAGATGCACGAAGGAGCTATCTATGAGCGAACCCCTGCGCACCGTGAACGTCGGCCTCATCGGTCTGGGAACCGTCGGCGGCGGCGTGGCCCGCCTGATTAAGAGCCACCACGATGAGTACCTGGCCGCCTACGGCATCGACCTTAAGCTGACCCGCGCCTGCGCGCTTGCCTGGGAGCAGGCTGAAGCAGCCGGTATTGAGCGCGAGGCCTTTACGAGTGACTGGCATGATGTCGTCACCGACCCAGTCGTCGATATCGTCGTCGAGCTCATCGGAGGCGAGCACCCCGCGACCGAGATCTTCACCACCGCCTTCGAGAACGGCAAGCACGTCGTCTCTGCCAACAAGGCCCTGCTGGGCCGTCATGTCGAGACGCTCGCCGAGAAGGCGCGTGAGTGCGGCGTGCAGATTAAGTGCGAGGCCAGCTGCGGTGGCGGCATCCCCATCGTCAGCACGCTCGAGCACGACCTGGTGGGTAATAAGATCCTGACCATCGCCGGCATCCTCAACGGCACCACCAACTATATCCTGTCGCGCATGGACGCCGAGGGCGCCGATTACGCTGACGTGCTTGCCGACGCGCAGGCCAAGGGCTATGCCGAGGCCGACCCGTCCGCCGATGTCGACGGCTTCGACGCCGCCAGCAAGACGGCCATCCTCGCCTCCATCGGCTTTGGCACCCGCGTTACCACCGACGATGTGTACCAGCAGGGTATCCGTACCATCGGCGCCGAGGACATCGCCCAGGCCCGCGAGCTCGGCTACACCATCAAGCTGCTGGGCATCGCCCGCAACACCGACGCCGGTGTCGACGTCCGCGTGCATCCCACGCTGATCCCCGCCGACCACATGCTTGCCAAGGTCAACGGCGCCATGAACGCTGTCTACGTGGTAGGCGACGCCGTGGGCGAGACTATGTTCTACGGTGCCGGCGCAGGCTCCTTCCCCACCGCAAGCGCCGTCGTGGGCGATATCCTATCGCTCTCCGAGCAGATCAGCCGCGGCGTGGCTCCGCTGCCCGAGATTGAGCCCTATGGCCACAACCTCGCCTTTAAGCCCATGGACGAGCTCCAGACCAAGTACTATGTGCGCCTGAAGGTCGCCGACCGCGTGGGCGCCCTGTCCGAGACGGTCGATATCTTTGCCAAGCACAACATCTCGATCTCGCTCATCAACCAGGTCGAGGACGGCAAGTCGGGCGTTAGCGATGCCTGCTCGGTCATCTTCCTGACGCACCGCGCGCTCGAGAAGGACGTCCAGGCTGCCGCCGCCGAGCTTGCCAGCGTCGACTGCGTGGCCGAGGTCGCCAACGTCCTGCGCATCGAGGACGTTGAGGCTTGGACCGGAGGCGTCATGGCCAACTAGTCCACGACTTCGAACCTCAACGGAGCTTAACGCAAAAGGCGCGCTGCCTGCATCAACCGCAGGCAGCGCGCCTTGTTCTGTTTGTAAGGGAAACTGCGTCCCGGCATTTCAGCCCAAAACGGGACACAGTTTCCCAACGGTCCCCGTTTCGGAAACCACATCCCGTTCCGAGCCTTCAAAGCGGGACGCGGCTTCCCCGAGAGAGTATCGACTACTTACCGTCGTCGTCCTCGGCTTCTTCTCTTGCATAGAGCTCCAGCATGCGGCGGCGGTATTCGCGTACGGCGAGCTTGGCGCGCTCCAGGCGGCGACGCTCGCGCTGGGTCAGCTCGGACGGGTCGACCTCGTCTCCATAGGTCTTATCGGCAAGCAGGTGCGCCGCGTCCACGATGCGGGCATCGATGTGGCCGCTCGCCGCCTCGGCAGAAAGACGCTCGGCAATCGTATCGAGCGTAGGCAGGCCCTCGAATACGCGACCATGGCCATGCGAAGTCAGCAGCTCATGCTCGCGCGCGAGCAAGCTCGCTAGGTCGTGGTGAGCGCGCAGGATGTCGAGCGCATCGGATGGATGCTCGGCAACCTCTGCCACGGCGGCGACCGGTGCGGCATCGACCACGCGGTAGAAGAGCTGCGCGAGCAATGGCATCAAGAACACCGTGATGGCGCCGGCGGCAACCATAATCGACGCGATGTCTTGCGACAGCGCACCCGCGTTGACGGCAACGCTCGTCACGGCAACGATGATCGGCAGCGCCGTGGTGCAGTAGAGCGCCACGGTGATGCGGCCATACGCCGAGACATCGCGCGTCGCAGGACAAATGCTCATAGAGATAAGAATGGGCACGGCACGAATAATCAACAACGCCACGATAAAGCCCGCGAGCAAGCCCGGGCGCGACACCACGGCCGTCAGGTCGATCTTTGCGCCCGATACGGTAAAGAACACCGGAATCAAAAAGCCGTAGGCCAGGCCGTCGAGCTTGGTCTCGAGCGTATGGTTGCCCTCGGGGATGATATAGCGCAGGACAAAGCCGGCGGCAAAAGAACCCAACACGATGTCGAGATCAAAGACGGCCGAGAACGCCACGAGCGTGACCAGGATGAGCACCGTCAGGCGCACGAAGGTCTGCGACGTGGTATCGGCACGTTCCTCGACAAACGCAAAGAAGCGGCTGCCGACGCGCTTGGAGCGGCTTGGAACCACGGCCAGCAACACGCAAACCACCGCAAACAAGCCAAGGATTACGAGCGTTTGGATGCCAGTGCGGGCAGACAGCAACACCGACATAGCAAGCACGGGTCCAAGTTCGCCCCAGGTGCCATACGCGAGAATCGAGTCGCCCACACGCGTGCCAGTGAGCGAGCGCTCACGCATGATGGGCACGAGTGTGCCGAGCGCCGTCGAAGTAAGGGCAAGCGTCACGGCGATACCGTCGAAATGACTGACCGAGAACCACGGGGTAAAGCGCACGGCAAGCCAGGCGATACCAAACGTGACGACCCACGTCGCCAAGCCGTAGCGCCCCTCGACGCCCGTGATGCTCTTGGGATCGATCTCAAAGCCGGCAAGCAAGAACAAGAAGGCCAGACCGAGCTCGGACACAAGCGAGACCTCGGTATCTACATGGATGACGCCGAGCATATGAGGTCCCAGCACTGCGCCGAGCACGAGCAAAAAGACCGTCTCAGGAACGGGTTTTCCAGGAATCGCCGAGGCGATGAAGGGGCTTGCAAAGGCCACGAGCGCGATGATGGCGAGCGAAACGAATGCCATGTGATGCCTTTCTCTTGTTTGCGCTTCACTGTAGCACCCTCGCCGTCCTCAACGCGCCGCGAGCTGTCGTATCATAGTGAGGTTTACAAACATGTGGCTCAAGGCGACTGCGAGGCCCGCCCCGCAAACCGACCGCTGCCGCATACCGTACCGTACGCCCAACCGATCAGGAAGGCAGGAACCAATGGTCTCTCGTATCTACGTGGAGAAGAAACCCGGGTTCGACGTCGAGGCTCAGCAGCTCAAGGGCGAGCTGACCGAGATTCTCGGCATCAAGGGCATCGAGGCCCTGAGGATCATCAACCGCTACGACGTCGAGGGCATCGACGAGGAGCTTTTCCGCTCCTGCGTGCCGACCGTCTTTAGCGAGCCCCAGGTCGATGTGACCTACGACGAGCTCCCCGCAAGCGATGGCGCCATCTTTGCCGTCGAATTCCTGCCTGGCCAGTTTGACCAGCGCGCCGACTCCGCCAGCGAGTGCGTGCAGCTCATCAGCCAGGGCGAGCGCCCCGCCGTGCGCTCCGCCAAGGTCTATATGATCTCGGGCGCTCTGGACGAAGCCGCCGTCGAGGCCATCAAGCACTACGTGGTGAACCCCGTCGAGGCGCGCATCGCCTCGCTCGACCTGCCCAAGACACTGTACATGGAGACCCCCGAGCCTGCGCCCGTCGAGGTGCTCGCCGGCTTCCGCGAGCTCGACGAGGCCGGCCTTGCCGCCTTTATCTCCGAGCGCGGTCTTGCCATGGACGAGGCGGACATCGCCTTTTGCCAGCAGTACTTCCGCGATGAAGATCGCGACCCCACCATCACCGAGATCCGCGTGATCGACACCTACTGGTCCGATCACTGCCGCCACACCACCTTCGGCACCGTCCTGGACGACGTGACGATCGACGACGCCGTGGTGCAGCAGGCCTTCGACCGCTACATGGAAATGCGCCACGAGCTCGGTCGCGACGCCAAGCCCGTCTGCCTCATGGACATGGGCACCATCGGCGCCAAGTACCTTAAGAAGACCGGCGTCATGACCGATGTCGACGAGTCCGAGGAGATCAACGCCTGCACCGTCAAGGTGAAGGTCGATGTCGATGGCGAGGACCAGGACTGGCTGTTCCTCTTTAAGAACGAGACCCACAACCACCCGACCGAGATCGAGCCCTTCGGCGGTGCCGCTACCTGCGTGGGCGGCGCCATCCGTGACCCGCTCTCGGGCCGCAGCTATGTGTACCAGGCCATGCGCGTCACCGGCGCCGGCGACCCCACCGTCCCGGTTTCCGAGACGCTCGAGGGCAAGCTGCCGCAGCGCAAGCTCGTGACCACTGCTGCCGCCGGCTACTCCAGCTACGGCAACCAGATCGGCCTTGCCACCGGTCAGGTCAACGAACTCTATCACCCCGGCTACGTGGCCAAGCGCATGGAGGTCGGCGCCGTCGTGGGCGCTACCCCGGCAAACCACGTGCGTCGCGAGTGCCCCGCCCCCACCGACAAAATCATCCTGCTGGGCGGCCGCACCGGCCGTGACGGCATCGGCGGTGCCACTGGCTCCTCCAAGACCCAGAACACCGAGTCCATCGAGACCTCGGGCGCCGAGGTCCAGAAGGGCAACGCCCCGGTCGAGCGCAAGCTGCAGCGTCTGTTCCGCCGCGGCGACGCATGTCGCCTGATCAAGCGCTGCAACGACTTTGGCGCCGGCGGCGTCTCGGTCGCCGTAGGCGAGCTTGCCGACGGCCTGTACGTGGACCTGGACACCGTGACAAAGAAGTACGACGGCCTGGACGGCACCGAGCTCGCTATCTCCGAGTCCCAGGAGCGCATGGCCTGCGCCGTCGCCGACGGTGATGTCGAGGAGTTCATGGGTTACGCCGCCGAGGAGAACCTCGAGGCGACCGTTATCGCCGAGGTTACCGCCGAGCCGCGCATGCGCATGGCCTGGAACGGCGTCGCCATCGTCGACCTATCCCGCGAGTTCCTCAACTCCAACGGCGCGCCCAAGCACCAGGTCGCCCACGTGTGCGCCCGCAGCGTGTGGCAGCCCAGCTGGGCCGGCACCACGCTCGCCGAGCGCATGACCTCACTCGTCACCGACCTCAACGTCGCCTCCAACAAGGGTCTTTCCGAGCGCTTCGACTCCACCATCGGCGCCGCAACCGTGCTTATGCCTTTCGGCGGCAAGACGCAGCTCACCCCGAGCTCGGCCATGGTCGCCAAGTTCCCCGTGGACGGCGAGACCACCACGGCAAGCGCCATGGCATGGGGCTTCAACCCCTACCTGATGGAAGCCGACCAGTTTGCTGGCGCCTACCTGTCCGTGGTCGAGTCCATCGCCAAGCTCGTTGCCGCCGGCTTTGAGCACAAGCGCGCCTACCTCTCCTTCCAGGAGTACTTCGAGCGTCTGCGCACCGAGGCCGAGCGTTGGGGCAAGCCCATGGCAGCCGTCTTGGGTGCCCTTATGGCCCAGGTCGACCTGGGCGCCGGTGCCATCGGCGGCAAGGACTCCATGAGCGGCTCGTTTGAGGACGAGGCCGGCGAGCTTAACGTTCCGCCGACTCTGATCAGCTTCGCTGTGGCCGTGGGTCGCGCGGCGCGCGCCGTCTCCCCTGAGTTCAAGGGCCTGACGCACCGCGTCGTCCGCATCGCCCCCGCCACCTATGGCGAGGACTACCGTCCCGACGCTCAGCAGCTGCTCGCCGCGTTTGACGCCGTCGAGGCGCTCACCGCCACCGGCAACGCCCTGGCAATCTCCACGCCCGGCTACGGCTGCGGCGCCGAGAGCCTCTTTAAGATGTGCGTCGGCAACCAGATCGGTATCGAGCTTGCCGAGGACGTGGACGTGGAGAGCCTCTTCACCCCGCTCTACGGCAGCTTTATCGTCGAGCTCGCCGAGGATGCCGAGCTGCCCGAGGTCGCCGACGGCGTTGTCGTCGAGCCCCTGGGCACCACCGTCGAGGGCTATGTCATCGACACCGGCTCCGAGGTCATCGAGCTCGCCGAGCTCCAGGAGGCCTGGGAGAGCGGCATCGAAGGCGTCTTCGCCTACCGCAGCGCCGGTGAGACCCCCGAGGTCGAGACCATCGACTTCCGCGCCAAGGATATCCACGTGTACGGCGGCGCCAAGATCGCCCGCCCGCGCGTGATCATCCCCGTGTTCCCCGGCAACAACTGCGAGTACGACAGCGCCCGCGCCTTCCGCGCAGCCGGTGCCGAGGCCGACACCTTCGTGATCAACAACCTCACGCCCGAGGCCGTCGCCGAGAGCACCCACGAGCTTGCCCGCCGCATCCGTGCAAGCCAGATTGTCATGATCCCCGGCGGCTTCTCGGGCGGCGACGAACCCGACGGCTCCGCCAAGTTCATCACGGCGTTCTTCCGCGCTCCCGAGGTCACCGAGGCAGTCCGCGACCTGCTCAAGGCCCGCGACGGCCTGATGCTGGGCATCTGCAACGGCTTCCAGGCTCTGGTCAAGCTCGGCCTGGTGCCCTACGGTGACATCGTCGACGCCACGCCCGATGCGCCCACGCTGACGTTCAACACCATCGGCCGCCACCAGAGCCGTCTGGTGCGCACTCGCATCTCGTCCAATCTGTCCCCGTGGCTGTCGCAGTGCAGCCTGGACGACCCCTACACCGTCGCCATCAGCCACGGCGAGGGCCGCTTTGTCGCCAACGACGAGGTACTCGCCCAGCTGATTGCCAACGGCCAGGTCGCCACGCAGTACGTGGGCGAGGACGGCAAGCCCAACATGGATCTTTCCGTCAACCCCAACGGCTCCGCACTCGCCATCGAGGGCATCACGAGCCCCGACGGCCGCGTCCTGGGCAAGATGGGCCATGCCGAGCGTCGCGGCGACAACCTGTACCGCAACGTGCCCGAGCATGTCCCCGGCGACAAGTTCATGCCGATCTTTGAGAGCGGCGTAGCCTACTTCGCTTAAAGCTATCCCATCGGGTACAATCCCCTCGGGTAACATCACCCGCCACCGGCACTCCCGGTGGCGGGTTCTTTTTTGCTTCGCACATATAGGAAGGACATCATGGAAAGCCGCAAGCCGTATCTCGCCACCCTGCCCGGACTCATCCTGGGCTGTCTTGTTTGCTGTGCACTCTGGGGATCGGCCTTTCCCTGCATCAAGATCGGCTACGCGCTCTTTGGTATCCCGGCGCACGATAGCGCCTCGCAGCTGCTCTTCGCGGGTCTGCGCTTCACCCTTGCCGGCATGCTGGTCATTGTTGGCATGAGTGTGGCCCAGCGCCGTCCGCTCGTTCCGCAAGCGCGCGACATCAAGCCCATCCTCACGTTGTCGCTCTTCCAGACTATCGGCCAGTACTTCTTTTTCTATCTGGGCCTCTCGCGCGCCAGCGCCATGTCGAGCTCCATCATCGAGGCCAGCGCCAACTTCCTCGCAATCCTCTTTGCCGCCCTGGCATTTCACACCGAGAAGCTCAATACGGCCAAGGTGCTTGGCTGTGCGCTGGGCTTTGCCGGCGTCGCGCTCGTCAACATCTCGGGCGCAGATGGCACCTTTGGCTTCAGGCTCAATGGCGAGGGCTTTATCCTAGCCTCCACTGTCGCGGGTGCTCTTTCGACCTGCCTGATCGGCATCTTCTCGCGCAAGCACGACGGCGTCTTGCTTGCCGGGTGGCAGTTCTTGGTCGGCGGCCTGGTCCTCACCGCCATCGGCTTTTTGATGGGTGGCACGTTATCCCCCACCGCAATCGCCCCTGCTATCGCACTCATCATTTATATGGCACTTATTTCTGCCGTCGCGTACTCGCTGTGGTCCCGCCTGCTCGCCGTCAACCCCGTCAGCCGCGTCTCGGTCTTTGGCTTTATGAACCCGGTCTTTGGCGTAGCTCTGAGCGCGTTGCTGCTCGGCGAGGGTGCTGGCACGAGCCCCGTTACCGTCATCGTTGCCCTGCTCTTGGTCTGCGGCGGCATCATCATCGTCAACAAACCCAAAAAAGCCTAGCGAACTGCCCGTATTTAGCAGAGAGATTCACATACTTTAGTTTAATGGAGTACATCGGTGAGCTGAGGGCCGCCACGCACGCAAGCGTGCACCCCTTTTTCTAGCGTATCTGGACGCCGGCTTTCTTTTTCTCGGCCTTGACGCGGTAGAGCTCCGCATCGGCAGCGCGAAGCAAGTCTTGCCAGGTATCGACACCGTCACCGACCCGTGCGTAGCCGATGGACATCCGCAACAGATACGGAACCTCGACGCGCGCGAGCTCGTCGTTGATTGTCGCGCACAGATGCATGATATCCTGTTCCGCCACTGCCTTTTGGAGCACCACGAACTCATCGCCACCATAACGTGCGATAAAGCCGCCAGACGCCGAGCAGACTTCTTTGAGCGCAGCGGATATGACCTGAAGAGCGTGGTCGCCCTCCACATGCCCATAGCGATCGTTAATCTGCTTAAAGCCGTCGGCGTCCATCATAAGCAGATATACATCTTCGGCCTGATCCACATTTGAGAAGAGCGACAGCATATAGGTCTCAAAACGGTTGCGATTGTTAAGTCCAGTCAACGGGTCGGTCGAGATGAGCTGCTCCTGGTAGATGATGTAGAGCAGCAACATGCTAATCATTATGCCGACACAAAGGCCGGGCACCGAGTATACGACCTGAAAGGTACCGCCCACCAGGGCCGGAATGGCGAAAAATGCCAAGGTTCGATAGATGGCCTTCGTCTGCAGGCTCTCGACCCTGCGAGATTGCACAAACGCATGCAGGGACGTATGTATAACGTAACAGTAGCTGACGATGGGCTGGATCATATAGGCAAAGCCGCGACGATACACGCCCTGCGAATCGATATAGAACAGGGCGTGCGTCCAGTAACTGGTAAACGCCAGCACGACCACCAGAGCCGTAGGCAACGCTACAAGCACCACCCTATAGCGCGAGGTCAAAAGGCGAGAACCCTGCACCGTCTCGGAATAGATAAACCAAATGAGACACGCGATAGCAAAGAGCGAAAACGAAACCGCGTTGGAAATCCAGTTGGCAGCAATGCCCAACGTGCCGTCCACACCGTCCGAAAGCGTCCAGATCATATCGAATAATATGTACGCGGCAGAGGTGTAGCCAAGCATGCTAAACAATAGCTGCTGGGTGCTCGAGAACAAGGAGCGACGACTTCGCACGGCAAGCCCGATAAGAACAATCATGCATAGCACGAATATCTCAATCTTGAGTGCCTTAACCACTAGCGCCATCCCTTCAATATCCAAGTGGTCAGAATCGCCCAATTCGAATCAGGGCAATAAACACCCCTTTACTCCGCAGGGGTAAAGGGGATAATAGCAGAGCGCCCGAACATCACTGCAAAACAGTTTCTGTTCGGGCACCCATACGGCGCGAATTGCACACGCCGGCATCATTGATGGGTATCGATTGCTACTCGCCATCGATGTCAGTCGCGACGGCCTCCTCGATGGCCTCGACACCGACAGGCGACAGATCCTCCTTGCCTTGGCAGAACTTCTTGTCGACCCAGCCAGTCAGAATCGGAGCCATGATCGCCGTGATGATAACGGCGGTGGCGATCTGAGCGTACGCGGTGGGCGCAAGCTCGGCGTAGCGCGGCGCGACCTCGGCGAGGGCAACCGGCGTGGTCATAGCCGTGCCGGCGATGGTGGAGCAAGCAATGGCGGCCTTGCCGTTGCCGCCGCACAAGCGCTCGAAGGCAAAGGTGATGGGGCCAACGATAAAGAGGGTGATGAGGCCCAGCAGGATGCCCGAGATGCCGCCGGTGATGAAGCTCGAAAGGCTCATGGACGCACCGAGCTGAAATCCGATGACGGCAATCGCAGGATTGGCACCGGGAACCAGCAGGTTTTTGATAAACGGGAACAGGTTGCCCAGAACCATGCCGATAACGAGTGGCAAGATGGAGCCGATAATGGTGCCAATGGGAATGTTGGCGAGGCCGGAAACACCGAGGATGATCATCGTGACGGCGGGGCCGGCCGTAAAGAACAGGATACCGACGGCGCCCTGCTCAGACTCATCACCGAACTCGCCCATGATGCCCGTATAGAGCGCCATGTTGCAAAACGTGATGCCGCCGATGATAGACACGGAGCTCAGACCCAGGAAGTTGTCGTTAAAGAAATATGCCACGCCCAGGCCGAGAGCCGCTGCGACGACCAGCTTGGGAATCAGCACGACGATGCCGGTCTTGATGGCGCCCGGCGTGGACTTAAAGCTGATGCCGGCGCCCACAAACAGCAGGATCGCGGCGACGATGGTATTGGAGCCACCGCGGCAGGCAGCCGTAAAGAATCCGCCGATCTCAAAAACCTGCGGGCAGAAGGTGTTGAGCAAAAGACCGACGATCATCGGATAAATCATGATGTCGCCAGGGATGCGCGGGACCTTGAATTTCTTTTGCTCGCTGGCGGTTGCTTCTTGTGCCATGAAACCCCCATTTCCGCTGACGGGTACAAAAGCCCACGTCACGCTTTGCTACAGTAAAGTTTGACCATGGTACCAGAAGAAATAGACCAGCTCGGTGAAAAATTGGATTCGTTGGCCGGGATGCTAAACGTGCCCCGCTCTTATACGAGGCTCAAAACGATATAGAGCACGATGCCCGAAACACAGCACCACAACATCGACTTTGTCTTGATTGCCACCACCACGACGCCGGCAGCCGCAATCCAGGGAACCAAGGCAGGCCAGAGTCCCGCGTCGAACGCGCCGGGGCTCACCAAGTCGTTGGCGACCAGCGCGGCAAAGGCAGCGGGCGGGATATAACCCAGGGCCTCGGTAATGCGGGGCGACAGGGTCCGCCCGCGCAAGGCGAACGCCGGCGCGATGCGAAAGAACGCGATAGCAGCCCACGACGACAGCCACAGAACCAAGAACTCGTTAACGGGCATCGCGGACACCTCTTCCGTCTAATACAGCATCGCACGCCAGCGCAATGGCAATGCCGACCACGACGCTTGCCGGCACGGCAATATTCGTGAGGCCCAAGAACTTGCATACGGCGACGGACACCGCGCCCGAAACCGCCGCGACAACGTTGCCGCGCGACAGCCGCTGCGAAAAGAGTAGACAGATAAAGAGCGACGTGCAGACGAAACTCGCAATAGCGGTGGGAACATCGACAACGGCACCGACGATGGCACCCATCGTGCACGAAGCGCCCCATGTCGCGATGAGGATCACGTTGAGCACGAAGGATTCGCGCGGGCCCCAATCCTCCCCCTCAACCAGCTTGGCAAGCGAGATGCCGTATGCCTCCTCGGTGAGCGTCGCGGCAACAGCCAGCGTCTGACGCTTCGAGGCGCCCGCCAGATGGGGTGCGATCGATGCCGAATAAAGAGCGAAGCGCGAGGAGATGGCGGCGACGCTCGCGATAATCGAAGGTGCCGGTACGCCCGCCAGCCAAAGATTGCAGATCATAAACTGGCCGCTGCCCGTCACAAACGTGCTGCTCAGAGCAAAGACCATCCAGGGCTCCATTCCCGTCTGCCCCATGATCATTCCGCACGGCGCGCCTATTGCAACATAGGTAAGCATCACTGGCCAGACGATTTTAAAGATCCTAAGGACCATGCCACTCCCATTCTGGTAAGTCGTCTGCAGCGCGCCTCGCAACGCAGCAGAAATATCAACCGGTGGCAATAAAGTTCGCCTACAATTGCCACCGGATCGAAAGACACAACTTTTTAGGAAGTCATTATGACAGCTATCGATCGAGACCGGGCGCGCGCGGCCTTCAAAAGCTACACCGATGCCTACGACGTCACCAACCCACGCATCGCGCTCAAAATCGAGCATACATACCACGTGGCCGAGGCATGCGATGCCGTAGCGCGCGAGCAGGGCTGGTCGTCAGAAGATATTGACCTGGCATGGCTTTGCGGCCTGCTACACGATATGGGCCGCTTTGAGCAGCTGCGGCGCTGGGACACCTTTAAGGACGCCGAGAGCATGAGCCATGCAGCGCTGGGCATCGAGGTCCTCTTTGGCGAGAATCCCGCCGATGCACCCGCCGTAACGAGCATCCGCGACTTTATCGATGACCCGGCAGAGGACGAACTGATCCGCACGAGCATCGCCCACCACAGCGATTTTCGCCTGCCCACGGAACTCGACACCCGTACACGGAGCTTCTGCGATATCGTGCGCGATGGCGACCAGATCGACATTATGCGCACCATCGCCGACAGCACCGTCGACACCATCCTCAAAGTGGATGAGGAGACGTTTCTTGCCAGCCACTTCTCGACACCGGCGCTTACCGCCTTTAACGAGCACCGCTGCGTCACGCGCGATGAGCGCGATGAGCCCGCCGACTTCTTGGTGGGGCTTATCTGCTTTATGTTTGAGCTCGTCAATCCGGCAAGCCGCGCGCTGGCGCGCGAGCAGGGCGATATCTACCGCCTGCTCGACGCGCCCTTTGGCATTACGCGGCCCTTTACCGACCCCGCCGCGCAGGCAACCTGGAGCCGCCTTAAGGACGAGCTGCGCCGCTGGCTGGCAAGCGCTTAGCACTCGAGCTGAGCCAGCAGCTCCTCAACGATCTCAACGGCATCGCCGACGACCTTGTACTGGGCGGCACCAAAGATGGGGGCATCCGGGTCCTCATTGATGGCGACAATGCACTCCGCCCCACCGATGCCGGCGAGATGCTGGATAGCACCCGAGACACCGATGCTCACGAGGAGCTTGGGCGAGACCGATACACCCGTCTGGCCAATTTGGTGGCGATACTCCAGCCAGCCGGCCTCCACCACGGGGCGCGTGCAACCAAGCTCGGCACCCAGGGCATCGGCGAGTTTTCGCATCAGGGGCAGATTCTTCTTGGAGCCGATACCGCGGCCCACCACGACCAGACGCTCGGCATCGGCAATTGAGGCCTGCTGTCCCCACTCCTCGGCGGGAATCGAGATCTCGACACGGGCCTTAACGTCATCCGCAAGCACTACCTGGGCAATCGTGCCGGAGCGGCTATAGTCAAACTCGGGCGCCTTAAAGATGCCGGGGCGCACCGTTGCCATCTGAGGACGGTGGTTGGGGCAGATAATGGTGGCCATCAGGTTGCCGCCAAACGCCGGGCGCGTCTGCTGCAGCAGACCCGTCTCCGTATCCATCGAAAGCACCGTGCAATCGGCCGTAAGGCCCGTCTGCAAGCGCACGGCCACACCGGGCGCCAGCTCGCGACCAAAGGCGGTCGCGCCGTACAGAATGGCCTCGGGCTTGCGCTCGGCCACCAAATCGCAGATCAAGCGGGCGTAGACCTCCGCGTCGTTCTGACGCAGGCGGTCGTCACGACAGACCAGAACTTCGTCCGCACCGGCGCAAATCAGATGCTCCAGGTCCCCGAGTGAGCCCTCGGGGCTCATGCCGACCAGTGCCACCAGACGGCAGCCGCGGGCATCGGCAAGCTCGCGCCCCTTGCCCATGAGCTCGAAGGCCACGGATGCCACGGCGTCGTGCTCGTCAGTTTGCACGAAGATCCAGATGTCTCGATATGCGTCAAGGTCTGCCGCGCCGGCGGCCTCGTCGCGCTCAATCGAGATGGCGTTGACGGGGCAGGCGTCGACGCACCCACCGCACAGGATACAGCCGTCGGTTACGCGGGCACAGCGATTGGGGCGCTCACCCTCCACCACAATGCCGCCCGAGGCGCAGGCGCGAACGCAGCGACCGCAGCCGATACAGGCTTCGCTATCGATAATCAGCCCGCTCATCTATGCCATCCCCTCGATAATCTTGGCAAGTTTTACCGCCTGCTCGGACGCCGTTCCCTCAACGGCCTCGCACGTTTGGTCACGGTCGGGCACAAACGAGCGCACGACCTGCGTCGGTGATCCGGCAAGGCCGCAACGCGAGGGGTCGGCGTTTACGTCGGCAGCGCTGGCCACGCGCACGTCTGCATCCTCGGCCGCGCGAATACCGGCAATACTCGGCATGCGCAGCTGGCCAATCTCCTTGGCAGTCGTCATCGCACACGGCATCTCCAGGTACACCGTCTCCTCGCCGGCATCGCAGCCGTGAACGAGCGCCAGCGAGCCACACGTCGTAAATCCCGCGCTCTGCACACAGCTCACGTCGGTCACGCAGGGGATCTCAAAGGCGCCGGCCAGCTCGGGGCCGATCTGGGCCGTATCGCCGTCCACTGCCATCTTGCCGCAGATGAGCAGGTCAAAGTCCTCATCGAGTGCCTCGATGCCGCATTTGAGGGCATAGGTGGTGGCTAGGGTATCGGCACCCGCAAAGGCTCGGTCGGTCAGCAGCAGCGCGTCGTCGGCACCGCGGGCGATGCAGTCGCGCAGCAGCGATTCGGTCGCGGGGATACCCATCGACACCACCGTCACACGCACGTCCATGCCAAAGCCGATAAAGTCGTCCTTCAGCGTTAGCGCACATTCGAGGGCACTTGCATCGAAGGGATTAATGACCGCCTGCTTGCCATCACGCACGATAGTATTGGTCTTGGGGTCCATCTTGACCTCGGTGCTTCCGGGCACCGCCTTGACGCACACCACCATATGGAAATCACTCATCTTCACGCGCCCCCTTTCTGGACGAGTTCATCCAAGAGCTTCTCCGTAAACAGGTTGCCGCGACCCAGCTGACCGGTAGGATCGAGCTGGAGTTTGAGACGCGCCGACTCGACCATGGCCTCGTGGCCGTACATCGTCTCCAAGAAGCCCGCCTTGATCTTGCCGACGCCGTGTTCGGCAGAAACGGCACCGCCCATGGCCGTGACCTCGGAAGCCCACTGGGCAAAGAGCTCTCCACCACGACGGTAGTCTTGCGCATCGCGCGGCAGGATGTTCACATGCAGATGGTTGTTCCCGATGTGTCCCCAGGCAGCAGACTCAAGCCCGCTTTCGGCCAGCGTGCGGCGATAGAGGGCAACGACATCGGCAAGGCGTGCATTGGGCACCGACATATCCGATCCCAGCTTGGTAATGGTGGGGTCGGTGCGGCGACGCTCGTCAATGAGCATGTTGACGCTCTCGGGCACCGCGTGGCGGAAGAACCGCTGGCACTCGCGATCGACTTCGGTGCGGGCGACCCATGTCGCATCGTCGCGGCCGCCCGCAAGCTCCAGCACCCATCCCAGGTGGTACAGCTCCTCGGTCGCCTGCGCCTCGTCATCGCAGTCGAGCTCCACGTAGACACAGACCTTTGCCTCGTCGTCGAGCGCCGGCAGCGAGGCAAACGCTGTCGACTGCTCGCGCTGGCGACGCAGGATATCCAGGGCGCCAGCATCGAAATACTCGATAGCGGCGGCATGGGACAGCACGGGACGCACGGAATCGGTAAAGAACACGGCCTTGTCTTCGCTATCGAAAAAGCAACTCACACCCCATACGACCGAAGGTGCCGCCTGCAGGGCGATCTCGAGCTCGGTAATGACGCCGAGCGTGCCGCACGCACCGATAAAAAGATCGATGGCGTCCATATCGTCCGCAACAAAATATCCCGAGGCATTTTTGGTCTTGGGCATGGTGTAGTCAGGAAGATCAAGCTCGAATGCATGACCCTCTGCCGTCACGAGCGACAGGTGGCGGCCCTGGGCAAAAGCCTCGCCGCGCTGAAGCTCAAGCAAATCGCCATCAGCCAGCGCGACGTGGAGTCCCGTGATATGCGGGCGCATGGGACCGTAAGCGTAGCTGCGGGCGCCGGAGGCGTTGCATGCCGCCATGCCGCCCAGACAGGCAGATGCCTCGGTGGGATCGGTGGGAAAGAACTGCTCGGGGGACTCTTGGAACTCCTCGTAGGCCTCAAGCGATGCCTGGTCCCAACCAGCGGTCGGCAGTACCTTCTTGCTCAGCTGCTTACGCAGCTCCGAGAGCACAACGCCCGGCTCCACGCGCAGCAGAAATTGGCCTTGTTCATCGCGGCGAAGGCCCAAGTAGCGATTCATACGGGAAGTATTGAGGATATGTCCACCGTGGGGCACGGCACCGGCGGCAAGGCCAGTTCGGGCGCCCTGAACCGTTACCGGAACACGCTCGGCATGGAGCGTTTCCAAAATGGCACGGACCTCGTCTTCCGTTGTCGGAAACGAGATGCTCGATGCTTCGCCCGATGCACGAGATTCATCGCGGCCATACTCTTCGAACTCATCGGTGAAGGGTTTGATGGTTGCAGACACGCGAACTCCCCCTTTAGCTAACTACAGTGTTTGCAGGGAGATGTTACCGCATCGTTTCGTCGACGTGTTCGAGACCGTCTCCATAATTGGCGATTTTTACGTTCGTGCAATTCGGCGAACGGCAAGGCTTCCTCGGCAGACGATGCTTTTGACACATATCGCCCCGCCGTCGCCGATCGCGTAAATGTCGCTCGAAAAAAGTTGGAGTATTTTTTACTGACTTTTACCTGCGGAGATGTCAATCCGTCAAGCATTTGGTCAGAAATTGGTCAAGTAGCGGCTGATACGGTCGGCGTCGACAGCCAAAACCGATAGAAGTTTTGGTCCCAGAAGCAGGGAGGTTCCCATGGCATATTACTGGCCCCAGTACGGCGTCGCCATCGAGGTCGACGACGATCCCTATCTCCTGCCTTTCGACGAAGAGGCGTTCCCCGATACGGCGGTCTACCACGTCACCACCGATGTTATCTGCGACCCCGAGTCGTTCTCGGCGCTCGCCCACCACATCGCGCGTATCCACGACATCGAGCTCCCTCACGACTTTGACGAGCTCATCTACTCGCGCCGCCTGATGCTTCACATGCTCTTTGGAGCGGACCCGTCCACGTTCGCACGTGTCTACACCACCAAGGACGCCGCATGAGTGCGAAGAAGCCGCCCCGCCTCGCAGGACTGGGGCGTCGCAAGAAACTCGTCGTTGTCTGCCTGGCTATCGTCTGCGCCCTCATCGCCGTAGGGTTATACGCCTGGCAGTCGCAGCCCGTGCCCGAAGCGGGCGCCTCAGTCACGACGGCAGAGGGCAAATCGCGACAAGAAATCCAAGATGAGCTCGATGCCATCGTCCGCGACAACATGATGACGATTTCGGTCGCCCCGGTCGCTCAGCTACAGGAGGACGGCAAGCTGCGCGTCAACGTGCAAAACGTCCAAGACAATAAATTTCCCCAGCGATTCCGCGTCATCCAAAACGACGAGACCATGTACGAATCCGGTGTGGTCGAGACCGGCAAGACAATCGAGACGTGCCCCGCCGGCGACATCAAAGAAGGCGAGGCATACATCGAGATCCAGGCACTCGATGCCAAGACCCTCGACAGCCACGGCAATCCGACACGTGTCAAGGTACGGGTTGAGCAAGCCGAGAACTAGCTTTTTCGGCCGACGCGGCACCGCACGCAATTCACCAGCATTCGTCCAATCATCGCGGGGACGGCCCGCGGCGAATAGAAAGGAACGACCATGGACATCACCAGGAACATGAACGGAGCCAGAGCGCTCGTCGTGGGCGCAGGGCTCGCGCTCGCGCTCGCAATGGGCGCCACCCCGACGCCAGCTATGGCAGCCGGGCGCGCTGGAACAACGAAAGTAATGGTCAGGACCGAGATCGACAACGTTGAGTTCAAAGTTCCGACGGTTATTCCCTTCGTCGCCAAGGCCGACGGCACGCTTCAGGGCCCCTCAGAAGACGCGACCACCATCGACAATCATTCGGCCTACGGCATCCATGTCACCAACATGAAGATCGACGCCATGAACACCTGGACCATTGCCGCCGACGCCAAGGCCGGAACCGCGCAGAACTCCATCGACTTTAAGGTCGGCCCCGACGGCGCACTCCAGAACGCCAGCGCCGCAATGCAGGGGACGGGCCTCGATCTTTCCAAGAATGCAGCCTTCGACATGGGCTACCAGGGCATTGCCGGCGGCACGGACAAAATTAAGCTCAAGACAAGCGGAAACGTCGCCCGCGTCACGCGCGACATCTTCCACGTAACCGGCGAAGGCGATCAGGTTGCAACGATCACCTGGACGGTCGAGCCCGGTGCGCACACGGCATAAGGCCGTCGCCCTGGCCGCCGCCGTCAGTATCCTAGCGTTTGCGCCAGCCATGGCCTTTGCCCAGCAAGAACAGGCGCAGGCCGCCACGCAAGTGACGGTCGACCTCTCGGAGCTCGACCGCGGCAACCGCGAGGAACCGTTGGCGCAGACAGACGACAGACGATGGCTCTTGGCAGCAGGCGCCACGGCAGCAGGCGCGGGAACCGCCGGCCTCGGTCTGCACATCAAACGCAGCCAGAAACGAAACACGGACAGGCCGCACTAAATTAGCTAAGGAGACCCCATGGCATCGAAGAACCTTTTGCCCGTCGTCGCACTCTGCGGCGCGCTCGCAACCGGAACGCCTGTCGCCGCTTGGGCGACTCCCGTCATGGCGGATTCCTTACCAGCAGCCCTAAGCTCCGCACCAAATCCATCGAGCACCATTGCGTGCAAGCGTTTTTCGATCGCACAGGCCGCAATCTCAACCTCGGGATGCCTTCGTCGTAATACGGACGGCTCGATAGTCGTGGATATCAATCGTTCGAACAAGGCAAACGGCTCCCAGGCGGGGTGCGCTGTCTGCACATGGCGCTCGGTTGTGCTCGATGCAGATGGCAATCCATGCAATTTAGAGCTGCGCATCGACATCGCTTCGGTCGATGACTCGGCGAACGGAGCGAAGGTCGCCTTCGACGGTGCGTTTTTCGAGAAAGGAGGCGGTATATGTCTGGGCTGCGCCGCCGCGAATGCAGACGACACGCAGCCCACCCTCTCATTCACGGCATCGTTGCGGCTGACCAAAGCCGACACCGATGCCATCGCGGCGGGAGAAGCATCCCTGCTGTTCTACGCCGTCAGCACCAAAGACACAGACGCTCATTTCGAGAAGTCAGCCGGATCACTCAGCCTTACACGAGGGACAGAGGCAGGCCCTATTGAAATCGATGCCCACGCGCAAAGCAGGCAACGCATTCTTGCCGACCCGGCGCTTCTCGAAATGGAGTGGAACGGATTCGGAGCCATCGGAATTCTCCCCTCCGCGCTTGACGCCAAGACGCTCCCCTCAAACGACGAACCCATCAACGCAGCCATACAAGAAGAGAGCACGGACAAAGAAGCAGGTGCGGGCGACACGCCGTCGCCGACAAACAGCGTCCCAGCTTCTTTCGAAGCACCGAATGAGCCCGCTACCGGTCCAAACGATCCCGAGCTCGCGGACAGTCTGGGGCTTGTTGATCCTCAGGAGATCGATGAAGGTAACTGCTGCGTGCTTGCCGCCCTCGACCACACAGAGGTCATCGATGCTGCAAACATCGAAGTTGCCGCCGCCAATCAGCCCGTCCGCAAGTCGGCCATCATCGCATTTCCCGAATCCATCGAAGTCGTCTTTTTGCCATCGGGCGAGGTCGTGGCCCCAACACTGCTCACCTTGTTGGGCGCCAAGAATACTCGAAACGAAATTAAAAAGATCACGGTTGTCGACCCTGCAACCACCGCTAAACTGCGTCTATACGCCGTTGCCCCAGACGGAGGCAAGACCTTGGAATTCGATGGCGACACACTTCTAGCCTGGCGACGTCTGGACATTATGCAAGACGTCTCGTATCAGATCGAACTCGAAGGGTTTGATCGTGCCCGCGATGCCAATATCATCGCCGCGGCTATTGAATCCCCACAGCGGCTTATGACACTGCGCTTTGACTACTATCCCTATGTCCCGACAACCACCTGAGGCTTAAATGCTGCGCATCATTCCTAATACCACTTATATAACGTATTAGATGAGTCGCGATGTGCCTCGCATTTCGTTCTGCTACGATTGCCACGTTGGCATCAATACAGGAGGGCTCATGCCGGGCTTGGGAACAATCATCAACGTTGCGCTTTTAGTTGCGGGCGGTCTTTTAGGATTAGCGGGCGGCCGCTTCATTACACCGCGCATCCAAGACACGCTCATGAAAGCATCGGGGCTGTGCGTCCTGTTTATCGGCCTGGGCGGCACCATGCAAAAGATGCTCATCATCGATGGAAAGGCGCTAGCGACCACCGGTACCACCATGCTCATCGTCTCATTTGCGCTCGGTTCGCTCATCGGCGAGGCCATCAACTTGGAGGCCGCCATCGAGAACCTTGGCGAATGGCTCAAGCGCAAGACTGGCAGTGAGGGCGATAACGAGTTCACCAACGCTTTTGTCTCGACTTCACTCACCGTGTGCATCGGCGCCATGGCCATTGTGGGATCGATCCAGGACGGCCTGCTCGGCGACTGGTCAACGCTTGCCCTCAAGGGCGCACTGGACTGCATCATCGTCTGCACCATGACGGCCTCGCTTGGCCGCGGCTGTATCTTCTCCGCCCTGCCCGTCGCCGTGTTCCAGGGGACGATCACGTTGTTTGCCGGTGCGCTCTCCCCCATCATGACCACAGCTGCCCTCAACAGCCTTTCGCTCGTAGGCTCCATGCTCATCTTCTGCGTCGGCGTCAACCTCATCCGTCCTCAGACCTTCCGCACGGCCAATATGCTTCCCTCCGTCGTCATCGCCGTCATCTACGCCCTCCTGTTCTAAATCTATCAACGCAGCGGTATCTCGAACATCTGTTTGATGCTGTGCTATGATATGAGGTCACCGTAGCTGCGTTCGAGAGGAGGAGCGGTGGCCGACCAGGACATCAAGATGCTCATCGAGCGCATTATGGCCGAGGCCCGGACCCATCAGTCCGCCCGCTTCTCAAACGAAATCTACGCAGACGAGCCGATTCTCAAAACCGGCCGACAGATGCAGAATTTCCTCCCCGACCAGTACCGTAAAATGCGCGAGATATCGCGCTGGCAGGATGACCCCAAGGGCGGTGCGGGCCGCTGGCTTTCGGAAGCCGAGCTTTTTTACCGCCAGGGCCTGCTGATGGCCGACTTTGAGGACGACTGTCCCTACAACGGCACCTTTAAGTCGTACTTTCCCACCTACAACGCCATGAGCGACCGGCAGCTGCGCGGCTACTTTACCTGGCGTGCCCAAGTGCGCCGCGGAACCGTCGAGGAAACGTCTACGTCCTTTGCCTTTCTGTATCTCTATGAGCTGATTTGCGGCATTGGCGTAGATAATCCACTCGATGGTTTTAACAAGATCAAGGCTTTTTGGGATGTCTATCGCGCCTTCGAGCCCGGCATCGACCGGTTTGCGCGCGTGTGGCTGCAAGATTACGCCGTGTTCCACGGGCTCGACCCCAAGCTGCTTCGCGACTCTAAAACCGTCATGTTCGATAACGCCCTTATCGAACTGCGGCGCGCGGCACGAGACCTTGTACCGGCACCGGCACCGTCCGGCCAGACCCCTAAGCGTCGCAAAACCTCCGAGCCCACGCTCCCCCTTCCGCCCGATGAAGTGCGCGAGGAGCGACTCATGGCCGCCATCAACGCCCTCTCCACGTACAACCTAAGTAACTCGCGGCTCGACCGCAGCCACCACCGCGATCTGCGCCACGTGGCATGCGCCGTGTATGTCCGCATGGCGCGCTACTATGGCACGCATCGAAAGACCGGCATCGTGGCAAGTTTATTTGGGGAGGAGACGGCCATGCCCTACACCATGTTTGCCTCGGCCGTATTCTTTGCGCCCGAGCGCCACGAGGATTGCGAATACCGTCTGGACCCCATCCATATCTACCGTTGCCAAAACGGTTTTTGGGAATGCATGCGGATTCACGGCAGCAGACAAAAGAGCAGCAAACTTGGCGAGATGATGCGCGCCTGCGACCAACGCCTGCGCCTGGCGCTGGACCCCGCCCATCCCCTTAAGGAAGAAAAGGTCCCCAAATATCTGGCCAAGATTATCGATGACGAGATTGTGGCATGGCTTTCGTGGGACGCCGCACACCAGCCCGTCAAGATCGATATCGATTTGAGCCAGCTGGGGCACATTCGGAGCGCTGCCGCACAAACGCGCGAAGCGCTTTTGATCGACGAGGAACGCGAGGACGGCGCGTCCGCAGAAGCCGAGGCAGCGGACTCAGGGCAACCGGAAGCCGAGCCCGTAGCCGACGCGACGGTCGAGGCGGTCGCAGGGCAGGACGAGTCCGACGAGCCGACCATATCCACCGAACAGTTTGGTGTTGTGGCACCGCTTCTCGCGCCGACGCCCGCGTTCGCAGCGGCTGCGCCCGCTGACGCCACGAACGAACTCGCGCCCGCCGCAGACGCCTATCTCCGCGCGCTGCTCGAGCACAACGCAGTACAGGCGGAATCGGCGGTAGTGCAATCGGGGCAGAGCGAGGACATGCTCGTCGATACCATCAACGAGGCGCTCTTTGACCTGGTGGGCGACACCGTAATTGAATTTAGCGCGGCAGGGCCGCAGATTATCGAGGACTACGAAGCAGACGTGAGAGGATACCTAGACCATGAGTGATACCGCATCCGCAGCACCCCGCGTGCCCAAGCGCGTCGCTGCCGTCATTCTCAACTCGCTCAAGGGCGGCGTGGTCCCGCGCATCGGTCTTCCTTACATCACCGTAGGGCGCGAGGTCGAGATCCGCGCCCTGCTCACCGATCTGAGTCTCATCGCCGACGGTGGCGCGAGCTTCCGCTTTCTGGTCGGTCGCTACGGCGCCGGCAAGAGCTTTTTGCTCCAGACTATCCGCACGCACGCCATGGGCGAGGGATTCGTCGTCGCTGATGCCGACCTGTCGCCCGAGCGCCGCCTGCAGGGCGGTCAGGGGCAGGGCCTTGCCACCTACCGCGAGCTCATCCGTAATATATCGACCAAGACGCGCCCCGAGGGCGGTGCGCTCAACCTGATCCTGGATCGCTGGGTCGCCTCGTGTGCCGACGTCGACGAGTCGGTCGTCAATGCCCAACTGGCCCCGCTCGAGGAGATGGTCCACGGCTTCGACTTCACCCGCATGCTCCGCCGCTATCGCATGGCCGCATCCGGGGGCGACGAAGAGGCCATGAGCCGCGTGACCAAATGGATTCGCGGCGAATACCGCACCAAGAGCGAGGCACGCGCCGAGCTGGGCTCCTCGACCATCATCAGCGATGACGACTGGTACGACTACGTCAAACTCATCGCGCGCTTTTTGGTCTGCAGCGGCTACAAGGGCATGCTGGTGCTCATCGACGAACTCGTGAATCTGTATAAGATTCCCAACGCCATCACGCGCCAATACAACTACGAGAAGATCCTGACCATGTACAACGACACGCTCCAGGGTAAGGCGCAGTACCTGGGCATGATCATGGGCGGCACGCCAACCTCCATCGAAGACCGCCGCCGCGGCGTGTTCTCCTACGAGGCCCTGCGCAGCCGACTCGCTCAGGGCCGCTTTGCGCGCGAAGACCTTAAGGACATGCTCGCGCCCATCATCCGCCTGCAGCCACTCACCTACGAGGAGCTACTGGTGCTCATCGAAAAACTCATGCAGATCCATGCCGGCTACTTTGGCTGGACGCCCACGCTTGCCGAAAACGACTTGGTGGACTTTCTCAAGATTGAGTTCGGCCGCGTGGGAGCCGATACGCACTTGACGCCGCGTGAGGTTATCCGTGACTTTATCGAGCTGCTCGATATCCTGTGTCAGAACCCCGATGCAAATGTGGCCGAGCTGCTGCAAAGCGTCGGCGGCGACGCGCTGGCGCCGGCAGCAGCAACAGGCGACACCGACACCGCAAGCGGCGACCGTAACTTCGCCGAGTTCACCATCTAACCTACCAAAAAGGGACAGGTTTATTTTGGCAGGTTTTATCTGGGCAAACGTTGAAGCAGTAATGCAGCAAGCCGTTGCCAGCCGCGTTGAGAGATTCGTTGTTGAAAGGAGGCCCCGTGAACGCCTTTGACCGCTACGCCCCGTTTATCCAAGACTTCATCTACTCCCACGATTGGGAGAGCTTGCGCTCTATCCAGGTTGCGGCGGCAGATGCCATCTTCAACACACAGGACAATGTGCTCCTGACGGCATCCACGGCTTCCGGCAAAACCGAGGCAGCCTTCTTTCCCATCCTGACCGAGTTTTGGGAGAACCCGCCCGCAAGCGTGGGCGCCCTCTACATTGGCCCCCTCAAGGCGCTCATCAACGACCAATTCGTCCGCCTCAACGACCTGTGCGAAGAAGCCGACATCCTCGTCTGGCACTGGCATGGCGACGTCTCGCAGTCGCACAAGGCTAAGCTCATCAAAAAACCGAGCGGCATCTTGCAGATTACGCCCGAATCACTCGAGGCACTCCTGATCCACAAGCACATGGCAATCCCGCGTATGTTCTGCGACCTGCGCTATGTGGTCATCGACGAGGTCCATTCGCTCATGCGCGGCGACCGCGGCGGGCAGACGCTCTGCCTTATCGAGCGTCTTTCGCGCATGGCGGGCGTGCGGCCCCGTCGCATTGGCCTTTCGGCCACCATCGGCGACCCCGAGCGCACGGGCGCCTTTCTCTCGCAGGGAACGGGGCGCGACTGCGTTATCCCCCGCTTTGAGGAACCGCGCCGCGTGTGGCGCATCTCCATGGAGCACTTCTACAACTCGGGCACCCAGGCTCAGCAACGAGGATTCGTAGGCACAGGTCCACAAGAAGCCGAGATGCTTGCTTGCGAGCGTATTGAGACGGCGGCGCCCGCGGCGCTGCCCGCATCCGGACAAGACATGTGCCACAGCGGACAGCTTGCACAGGAAGAACGCCGTCAACGTCGCGAACAGGCGCGGGGCAAGGCCGCTCCCAAAGACCGTCGCACTTCCTCGGCCCCCGAGGGCGAAGTCGACATCCCACGAGCGACCGAGCAGGCGCTTCTCAACCCCACCGACACGGCGCCCGACAACGCCGACCCCGGTATGGGCTATATCTTTGAGCATACGCGCGGCCGCAAGTGCCTGGTCTTTGCCAACTCGCGCGAGGAGGCAGAGGCCGTGTGCTCCATGCTGCGCAGCTACTGCGAGAGCCGGCACGAGCCCGACCGCTTTCTCATCCATCACGGCAATCTTTCGGCATCGCTGCGCGAGACGGCCGAGGAGCTCATGCGCGACGAGGAGCAGACGCAGACAACCGTCACCACCTCTACGTTGGAGCTCGGTATCGATATCGGCCGCCTGGAGCGTGCATTTCAGATCGATGCGCCGTTTACCGTCAGCTCCTTTTTGCAGCGCATGGGGCGCACAGGCCGTCGCGACCTTCCGCCCGAGATGTGGTTTGTCATGCGTGAGGAAGAACCTGAGCCACGCACGATGATGCCCGAAACCATTCCCTGGAAGCTCCTGCAGGGTATAGCGCTCGTACAACTCTATCGCGAGGAAAAGTGGGTCGAGCCGCCCGAGCTCGATCGACTCCCCTACAGTTTGCTCTATCACCAGACTATGTCGACCCTCGCCAGCACCGGCGAGCTCACGCCGGCCGAACTTGCCCAACGCGTGCTCACGCTCAGCTATTTCCACCGTGTCTCGGCAGACGATTACCGCGTGCTGCTACATCACCTCATTAAGATCGACCATATCCAGGTCACCGAAGGTGGCGGGCTCATCGTGGGTCTCGCGGGCGAGCGCATCATCAACAACTTTAAGTTCTACGCCGTGTTTCAAGAAAACGAGGAGTTTACCGTCCGGAGCGAATCGGCCGAGCTGGGCACGATCGTTAATCCGCCCCCGCCCGGTGAGCGCATCGCCATCGCCGGACACTGCTGGATTGTCGAGGAAGTGGACTGGAAGCGCCACACTGTCTTTGCCACGCAGGTCAAGGGCCGGGTGCCGGCCTACTTTGGCGACTGCCCCGGCGACATCAATACACACGTACTCGAGCGCATGCGCAAGGCGCTCAACGAGCACGCGGCATATCCGTACCTCATGGGCAACGCACGGGCACGCCTTGCACAGGCTCGTCATACCGCCGAGATTTCGGGCGCGGGAACTAAACCGCTCATTAACCTGGGCGGCGACACCTGGGTGCTCTTCCCCTGGTTGGGCAGCTACGCCTTTTTGGCGCTCGAGCGCATGCTCAAGATTAAATGTGCCGCGGAGCTGGGCCTTCGCGGACTCGACCCTTCACGCCCGTACTTTATGCAGTTTAAGATGAAGGCAGACGAGGAGACGTTCTTTGAGGTGCTCGCTGCCGAGGCCGAAAAGGACTTCGACCCCATCGAGCTCGTCTACCCCGGCGAGGTGCCTTACTTTGATCGCTACGACGAGTTTGTTCCCGAGGAGCTCGTGCGTAAGGGCTTTGCCGAAGGCGTGCTCGACATAGAGGGCATGAAGCAGCGCGTTCTCGGCTGGCGCGGCCACGCCTAAGACCAGTCTTTTTGGGACGGGGAGACTTACTTGTCGTGAAGGACGGTGCCGAGGAAGTCGGTGTCGAAGGGCACGGCTTCGGCAAAGGCATAGTCGCCGTCGCTGGCGATGAGCAGGAAGTTTTCCTCGCCACCGAACTTCGCATCGCCACATGGGACCACCCAGGCGTGGACGAATACCTCGAGTGCCGTGGCAGCGCAGTCGCGAAGGAACGTCACATCGCTCCCCTCGTTTGCGCTCACGATATTGGCCACGTAGATACCCCCGGGGTTCAGGCTGCCCCGCACCAGGCGCAGCGCCTCAACGGTCGCCAGCTCGCGCACGGGCTCGGCACCGCCAAAGCAATCGCTCACGACCACGTCGTAGCGACGATGGCCCACGCTCGTCACACCCAGATACGAGCGAGCCTCGGCGGTAATCACCCGCAGGCGATCGACCACCGCGTGCTCCAGTTCATCCAGATAGAACCAACGGCGCGCCAAGCGCGTTATCTCTCCGTCATACTCGATGACGTCCACGCGCAAGCCCTCGTGCGACATCAGCGCAAATTTGGGATAGGCAAACCCACCGCCACCTAGCATAAGCATACGGTTGATACCGTGACCATAAGCGTCGCGCATCGCATCCTCGGCCTCAAACACGTCGTCAAACGCGCGATAGTACGCAAAGACGGGCTCCACCCAGCGCTCGCCAACGTAACTCGCGCTTTGGTAGACGCCGCCTTGCACCAATACGCGGACTTCGTCGCCGCCCTCATCGTGCACGCGTTTCACACGCGCCAACCCATTGCGGGTTCGCGTAACCTGCAGACAGGCAGCACGAACAGCGACGGCGGCCGCACCAAGCGCCGCGGCTCCCAGAGCAACGCCGGCAACGACGCCAGCAGAAACACTCGGCTTGTTCATTTAGAGCTCCTTTTGCAGATAGAGTCCATGGTCGTAAAAACCCAAATGGCGATAGTACTCGCGCGTACCAATCGCGCTGATAACGTTGATGCGCGCATAACCCGCATCCCGCGCCATCTGGCACGCACGCTCCACCAGCGACCGCCCCAGTCCATGATGCTGAGCCGCCTGGCCTTGATCTCCCATGCGCGCCGCCATGCCGTACACGTGCACCTCGCGAATCATCGCCTCGTCCGGCGCCGTCGGCAGCTCGTCCGCGTGCGCGGCAACAAACGAACGATCGGGCAGCGACAGGCGCAAAAAGCCGGCGATCTTGCCTTCGGGCGTCACCCACTGCAAAAAGCGCTCGTGCGTCACCGGCGTCTCGTACGCCACGCCCTCGTCAAGGGTCAACTCGCCCAGGTCGGCGCCCGCCGTGCTAATCTCGCGATAGCGGATTTCACGCACCGTCGCACCGTCACCCCGAGCAGCCAGGCGGTTCTCGACGAGCTGACGCAGGTTGGGCTTCTTGTTGCCCACCATGATGTCATCGGAACTAAAGTCGCGAATCATGCGGCTGATGCGGCAGAACGCCGGCGTCACCACGATGTCATCGGCCAGCACATCGAGCAGTTCTTCCTCGGTATAGGGGCGCCACTCGCCGCGCTCGTAGCAGCCCACCAGGCGCGAGCCCTCGATGAGCGCACACGGGTAGACCTTGACCTCGTCGGGCATAAAGGTCCCTTCGGTCATAAAGCGCTCGTAGTCGCGCTTGTCCCCCTCGGGTGTGGCGCCCAGCAAGTTGAGCATAAAATGAGCGTGGATCTTAAAGCCAAATAGGCGCGCGAGCGAAAACGCCCGCTCGATCTGTGTCACCGAAATGCGGCGCTCGTTGATATCGAGCAGGTGCTGGTCAAGGCTTTGGATGCCCATCTGTATCTTGGTGCAGCCCAGGCGGCGGATGAGCGTGAGCGCCTGCGGCGTTACGGCATCGGGGCGCGTCTCGATAACGAGTCCCACCACGCGATGCTTCGCCGTCTCGTTAATGCGCTGCTGACGCTCGAGCTCCTCCATCGTTGCCGTCTGCCACTCGGTGACCTCGCCCCACGGCGTACCGGGGCCGTACAGACGACGCACCGCACGGTTATAGCCGCCCACGGCAGCATCCACACGCCCCTGCTCGTCGGCAACGCCGGCAGCAAGCTCGACCTCGTCTGTCGCAATGCCGGCGGCCCGATAGCGCTCGCGACGCTCTGCTACCACCGGCGGCAGGGCATCGGCGGGAGCGTCATCGAGCAGACGCCCCGCCTCGGCACGGCTGATGCCCGGACGCGCCAACATGGGGTTGGCCGCCACGCCCGCCACCGCATCATCATTGAGCGCACGGAAGAGCTCCGACGTAAACCATGCCTGATACCCTTGCGGATAGTCGCTCCAGGTACCGCCGAGCACGATGAGCTCAATCTTATCAGTCGCATGTCCCATCTGCGAAAGCGCCGTCAAACGGGCGCTCACCTGCAGATACGGGTCGAAGCAGTTTTGCTCCGCACGGGCGCACGCGGGCTCGGCATGCAGATAGCTTTTGGGCATGCGCAGGTCGTTAGGACAAAACAGGCAATCGCCCGAGCACGGCCAGGGCTTGGTGATGACGGTAATGGTCGCCACGCCCGAGGCCGTTCGGCGCGGTTTCATGCGCAGCACCTGCAGCAGCTGACGCTCCAGCTCGGCATCGACATTCCATGCCGCCCAACGAGCCGGCTCCTCACGTTTAACCCGCTGGTAGAACGGCAGCAGTCGGCGCTTGGCCAGGTCTCGTTTGTCGGCACCCTCGCGGCGCGCCTCGGCATGTATCAGTTTGACGAGGGTCTTGTCGTCCACGGCCTCGCCACGACGCAGGACCTCGAGTATGTTCAAGATAATCTGTTCCATGTCCCCATTGTAAAGGCAAAGGCGCCGGAGCCAACCTCAGCCCCGACGCCTCCATCAAAGAGCACGCCTATATGCAACGGTCTCCGAAAACCGCATGTCACTCCGAATCAAACGACATGTCGCCCGAACCGACCTTAAAACGATACGTGGCAGACTTATCACCGTTGTCGAATTCAAGATTCAATATGGTCTCGCCATCGTAGCCAAGCGGAAGGAAATCGCTCTCGAAGTCACCGCTGCCCACGGTAAGGCTCGCCTTAAAGCCCGTAGAGTTCGGAACCGTTATCTCCACATCGCCCGAGTCCACGCTTACGTCCATCGACTTCGCGGGGGCCTGGTAGAGCTCGAACGTCGCATCGCCCGAACCTACCTTGGCATTCAGGGCGTCGGTTACAGTGCCCGCAAACTCAACGTCTCCCGAGTCCAACGTCAGGTTGAGGTCATGGCACGCAATGTCCGTGACCGTCAGGTCTCCCGATTCTACATTCGCTGTAATGCCCACCATGTTATCGGCAACTTCGCGCGGCAGTTCGACGGTTACCGTGCGGTCAATGGCGCGCTCGTCATCGCAATCGAACTGGCGAAGCTTGAGCGTAGAACCCTTAACCTCGGCCAGATTCTGGGTTGCCGCATCGTAAGCAGCTACTCCTTTTGCGACGCGGCCACTCTCGATGACACGTACCGGCCCGTCGGAAACGCATTTGATCTCAACCGTACCCGACGTCACATCCAAGTCAAGGGATGTGAACGCGTCGGCATCAAACGTTTCCTTCGAAAGCTGTTGAGGCCGAGCGGAATAGTTACCGCTATTCAAGGAATCGTCCTCGTCAAACGCATCGCCCATACCAGACAAGCCGGATACAACATCGTCGAAATCCCACGGTCCATCAAAATGAATCAAAGTCCACGAAGTGCCGAAGACAAGTCCGATGATAAGCACAAACGCTCCGATGCCGACGCCCAAGCGCCTCTTAGACTCATGCGAGAGCTTCATCATTCACCACCTTCTTTGGCACTCGGCTCAGCGGTGGCCGCGGCAGCCATGTCAGCGTCAACCGCAGTGGAAACGTCCTCCCCCTTAGTCCTAGCGACCGCCGGCGCCGGACCAACCTGAATATCCCCGCGCGCCCAATCGCCATCGAGCGCACGTGCCACCCAGTGATAGATGGGGATCGTAAAGAAAATCAGCGCGGCAAAGGGGCCGGCGCCAAACGAGAACATCAGCAAAAAGAACAGCAGCCAGCACACGGCCCAATACGGGAACGACTGGAACGGGCCCTTCACCGGAGTCGAGCCAACTGCGCCGCCACTCGTCACCTGCGCCGTAGCGGCATTGGCGGCTTGTGCACTCCAGCTTGCCGCTTGCGCCGCCTTGGCGGCGGCATCACTCGCCTGCGTTGCCGCCTCGGTAGCACGTGCCGCCGCCTCATGGGTACGGGCGCGCTCCGCTGCCTCGGCCTCGCGCTGACGGGCGCGGTCCTCGTTCTCAAACTCGATATCGTCCTCGATCTCATCGCTCGGATTGAGGAGCTCGTCCAGGCTCACGCCATAGAGTTTTGCGAGCGAGATCAGGTTCTCGGTATCGGGCGAGCTCTCCGCGCGCTCCCATTTACTGACCGCCTGGCGCGACAGTCCCAGCTTTCGTGCAAGCCCTTCTTGGCTAAAACCCTTGCTGCGACGAAGGTCGGCGAGCCGCTGCGCAGTTTCTACATTCATGGTTCCTCCTATGTGATGCCAGCCGTGCCGCCGGACCGTTTTTGTTCTTAAGGCGCCTTGCACAGTTAAAAATCTATCCGCCACCGCCAAAAGCATGCCACCTATTCTAGTGAGATTTTTGACAACCGGCGGTTGCGGGCACATATGAGCTGCGGAAATGTGTCCAAACAAAGCAATGACCCGCAGCTCGGTTGTCCCCGTTGCAGCGTTAACGGTAGTATGGTCGTACTGTTTATTCCGCACCGCCAACGGAGGGAGTCCCGCGCCGTGAACCGCGATTTCGCCTCATCGCTCATCCAGCTCAACAATACGTTCTATCGCGAGCACTCCGCCTCCTTTTCCGATACACGCCAGGCTCCGTGGCCCGGCTGGGTGCGCACTATGGACATCGCACTCGGGCAGCTCGATGTAGCCACGATAGAGCATCCCGTCCGCGTCTTCGATCTTGCCTGCGGCAATATGCGATTCGAGAACTTTGCCGCCGGCGGCACGCTGGCTGCCAAGGGCGTCGACGGCGCGAGCCCCTCGGCAGATGCCAACTGCCCATTTGAGTTCTATGGTGTCGACTCGTGCCAGGACCTGGCCATCGATGCGCGCGGCCACGCCCTGCGCATCCCCAACCTGCACTTCCAGGAGCTCGATGTGCTCGATGCCCTCATGAAGCTCAACCCCGCCGAGACACCCGACGTGCTTTTCGACGCCCCGCTCGCCGACATCTCGGTCTGCTTTGGCTTTATGCACCACGTGCCGTCGTGCGAGTACCGCGTACGCGTGCTCGACGCCCTGGTGCGTCAGACGCGCCCGGGCGGCATCATCGCCATCAGCTTTTGGGAGTTTATGAACGACGAGCGCATGGCGCGCAAGGCCGTTCGAGCCGAAGCCCGCGCCGAGCTCACCCCGCCGTTTGAGGGTTACGATTCCGCGCAGTTTGAAGCCGGCGACCACCTCATTGGCTGGCAAAACGACCGCCACGCCTACCGCTATTGTCATCACTTTGACGATCAACAGATCACCGACCTGGTGCGCGGCGTCCGAACGTTCTACAAGAGCGGCGAGGTCCCCGTGCGCGAGCTTGAGCGCTTCCATGCCGACGGTCGCAGCGGCGATCTCAACCGCTATGTGATCCTCAAGCGCCTGTAGGCACCGACGACTCGCCGCCGAGCCACACCGCAACTTTCGGGCAAATCGCCCCCCCTCTAACCCATTACCGGAACGTGCAGCCACACGTTCCATACCTATGACCAAGGAGCCTCATGGGAGCCGTCCACGTTCGCACGCCTAAGAACTTTGTGCTCGAAGAGCGCCTGGAGCGCTACGCCGATGCGATTGAGACGAACCCCGAGGCCTATGCCGGAGATTGGCGCAAGTCTTGCGCACCAGTTGGTGGCGCGTCCTTCACCCGCCTTCATCTAGATCTGGGCTGCGGCAAAGGCACCTATCTGGTTGAGCGAGCCCACTGCGAACCCGACACCCTCTTTATCGGCATGGACCAGGAGCCCATCTGCATCGCCTATGCCGCACAGAAAATCTGCGAGCAGGAGCTGTCCAACGCACTCGTCCTGCCCCGAGGTGCCGCATCGCTGCCGCAGCTGTTTGCCGCAGGCGAGCTCGATGCCATCTCCATCAACTTTCCCACGCCGCAGCCCAAGGCCAAGTACGCCAAAAAACGACTCGTCCATGTCGACCATCTGATGCTCTATCGCCCGCTCTTTGCAGCCGGCGCCACCGTCACACTGCGATCCGACAGTAAGCCATTGCGCGACTACGCCCTGGGGCAGTTTGCCGCGGCCGGCTACGACACGCTTTGGGTAAGCGACGACGTCCGCCGCGACCATCCCGAGCATCCCGAGACCGAGTACGAGCGCCGCACGCGCGAGATGGGTGCCGTCGTCTATGGCATTTGCGCCACACCCGGCGAGCAGCCTACCGAAGAGCAGCTCGCAGCAGGCCGAGCGCAGGAGCAAAGCCTTGCGTGCTATCTGCCCGAAAACCTCGATGAGCTCACCTATGTACCTCTGGGTATGGAAGAGGCCGTCGAGAACTTTAAGAACCGCGCCCGCAAGGGCAAGAAGCGCCTGCCGCAGGAGTCATAGGGGCTTTTGGCGGTCGCTACGCCGGCAACCAAGCGGCAAATAGGCGCCGACGGACGGTCCTCAAATCTAAGTGAGTAGACTTTTTGGCAATAGCCGAGCACAGTCTGCATAGGAAGAAATAAAACCGCAGGTAAAGCCCTTGCGCAAAAGTCATGTGCTCGCGATATTGCAAAAAGTCTACTCACTTAACTGACAACTGCACCAAACGGCCGGGCAGAACGCCCATTTCCTGCATTTTCTCGCGCGCTGGCACCCCGCGCCGCCGCTACGCCATAATAGTTGGCGGACAATCGCGAGAGAAAGCAAACACATGGCACAGACCACGATAGATACCGCCGCCAGCACCGTCTCTGGCGCCGGCGCCGCCAGCTCATTCTCGGGCGGCACGGGAACCGAAGCCGAATTCGGCTCACTCGGTGCGCTCTCCCCCACCTGGTGGGAGCCCGAGGACGGCAGCGAGCCCGAACCGTGGCTCACGCCCGACCAGGCCTTCGAGCGCTTCTTTGAATGGACGAGCAATCGCGGTATTGAGCTGTGGGACCACCAAGAAGAGGCCCTCATGGACCTGGCTGCCGGCGATCACGTCATTTTGGGAACACCGACCGGATCGGGCAAGTCGCTTGTCGCGCTGGGCATGCTCTTTATGGGCATGGCACAAGGCAAGCGCTGTTATTACACGGCCCCCATCAAGGCTCTGGTCAGCGAAAAGTTTTTCGACCTTGTGCAGGTGCTCGGCCGCGATAACGTCGGTATGATCACCGGCGACACGCATATCAACACCAAGGCGCCCGTCATCTGCTGCACGGCAGAGATCCTTGCCAACGACGCGCTGCGCGAGGGCGAAGATGCCGATGTTGGTTGCGTCGCCATGGACGAGTTCCACTACTTTGCCGACCCCGATCGTGGTTGGGCCTGGCAGGTGCCGCTGCTCACCCTGCCTCACACGCAATTCATGCTCATGAGCGCCACGCTCGGCGATGTCACCGCCATCGCCGCCTCACTCGAGGAGCACACCGGCGCTGCTTGCGACTTGGTTGTCGACGCCCCGCGTCCTGTTCCGCTGAGCTACGACTATGTGACGACCTCCCTCGAGGGCACGGTCGAGCTCGCCATGCGCCGTGGCGAGGCCCCGCTCTATATCGTGCACTTTAGCCAGGATGCCGCCCTTGCGACGGCACAGTCACTTGCCAATTTTGGCATCGCCAGCAAGGAGCAGCGCGAGGCCATTAAGGAAGCCGCCAAGGGCACGAGCTTCTCGACGGCCTTTGGCAAGATTCTCAAACGCCTGCTTGGATGCGGCGTCGGCGTGCACCATGCTGGCATGTTGCCGCGCTATCGCCTGCTGGTCGAGCGCCTGGCGCAGCAGGGCCTGCTGCCCGTCATCTGCGGCACCGATACGCTCGGCGTCGGCATCAACGTACCCATCCACACCGTGGTACTCACCGCGCTCACCAAGTTCGACGGCTACAAGATGCGTCGTCTGCGCGCCCGCGAGTTCCATCAGATCGCTGGTCGCGCCGGTCGCTCGGGCTTTGACACCGAGGGTATGGTCATCGCCGAGGCACCCGAGCACGAGATCGAGAATGCCAAGCTTATGGCCAAGGCGGGCGACGACCCCAAGAAGCTCCGCAAGATTAAAAAGAAGAAGGCCCCCGAGGGCTTTGTCACCTGGAACAAGCAGACCTTTGAGCGCCTGATCGAGACGCAGCCCGAAACGCTCAAGCCGCGCCTTCGCATCACACACTCCATGGTAATTAGCGTGGTCGAGCAGGGCGGCGACGCTCGCGCCCGCGTGCACGACCTCATCGAGACAAGCCTGCAAACGCCCGAGGAAAAGGCTAAGCTCGAGGTTCGCGCTGACGAAATCTTCGCCACGCTCATCGACTCCGGCGTCGTCGTGCGCACCGAGGTGCCGCCCGCACCCGATGCTCCGGCTGACGCCGCGCCGGACATCGACTACGCGCTGACGGTCGACCTGCCCGAGGACTTCGCGCTCGATCAGCCGCTCTCGCCGTTCTTGCTTGCCGCGTTGGAGCTGCTCGACCCCGAGAGCGAGACCTATACCATGGATCTAATCTCAATGGTCGAGGCAACGCTCGAGGATCCCAAGCAGGTGCTGCGCGCACAAGAGCGCGCCGCACGCGATCGCGCTATGGCCGAGATGAAGGCCGACGGCGTCGACTATGAGGAACGCCTGGAGCGCATCCAGGATGTCACCTACGAAAAGCCGCTCGAGGATTTGCTCGACGCCGCCTTTGACAAGTACTGCCAGGAGGTGCCCTGGGCAAACGACTACCAGCTCTCTCCCAAGAGCGTCCTGCGCGATATGCTGGAGAGCGCGAGCGATTTTAAGGGCTATATTCAAAAGCTCGGCATCGCCCGCTCCGAGGGCATTTTGCTACGCTATTTGGCAGAGGCCTACCGTTCCCTCGACCGCACCGTGCCCATCGAGAAGCGTGACGAGCGCCTGCGTGACATTATCTCGTGGCTGGGCTTTGTGGTGCGCTCGGTGGACTCGAGCCTGGTGGACGAGTGGGAGAACGCCGGCAACCCGGCAGCCCTCGATGCCGCGCCGCCGCAGGGCATCGACGAGGTCGTGGCGGACCGCCGCGGCTGCACGCTGCTGGTGCGCAATGCGCTCTTCCGCCGCGTGACCCTTGCCGCCCGCGAGCACGTGCGCGACCTGGGCGAGCTCGATGAAGACTGGGGCATGAGCGAGGCCCGCTGGCAAAAAGCGCTCGACGCCTACCATGATCAGCACGAGGAAATCCTCACCGACGGAGACGCTCGCAGCTCCGCGATGTTTTCCATCGACGAGAGCGATGAGAAGACGCAGCATGTGTGGCACGTGCACCAGATTTTTGCCGACGAGGACGGCGACCACGACTTTGGCATCATGGGCGATGTCGATCTGGACGCCACGCAGGACGGCGGCGAGGTCATCTTCAAAAACTACCGCGTCGGCTTTATCGAGGACCTGCTCGAGGACTAGCCGAACATACTGGAACGAAACGAAGCGGGGCCGCTGGCAACATCGCCAGCAGCCCCGCTTTTGCACTATACGCTATGCCTTACTCGGCATCCTCGACCTCATACGAATCCGCCTCGGCTGGCTCATCGTTTGCCTCTGTCACAGCCTCGCGCGCTTCGTCAAACGCTGCTTTCATGGTCTTGTTGCCCCACGTGAGCTTGCGAATGGTAAGCTCATCGGCCTTGTTGTGGGCCAGGCGCAGATTCTCGGTGCTGCGGCGCAAATCGTCCTTGGTCTTCTCGAGCTGCTTGATGGCGGCATCGATTTCCTTGATTGCCGACTCGAATTGCTTACTCGCCAGGTTGTAGTTGCGCGAGAAGCCGTCCTTGAACTTCTCCATCTTGGCCTCGAAGTTCGTGACGTCGATATTCTGCTGTTTGTACTCCGCCAGCTCCTGCTTATAGTGCAGCGAACCCATGGCGGCGTTGCGCAGCAGCGTAATCATGGGAATGAAAAACTGTGGGCGAATCACGTACATCTTCTCGTAGCGGTAGCTCACGTCCACGATTCCCGCGTTGTAAAGCTCGCTCTCGGGCTCGAGCAGTGTGCAGAGTACCGCGTACTCACAGCCCTTTTGGCGGCGATCGTGATCGAGTTTCTTAAAGAAGTCCTCGTTTTTGTGTTTGGTCGCAGTCTCGTCGTTCTCATTTTTCATCTCGAACATGATCGAGATGATCTCGTTGCCGCTCGCGTCGCACTCGCGGAAGATAAAGTCGCCCTTGGTGCCCTCGGACGCATCGTTGTCTTTCTCGAAGTACGCATTAGGAAACGCGGTCATACGCAAACGATTGAACTCAGTCTCGCAGTGCTGCTCGAGCGACTCGCCCACCATCTTGGTGGACAGGCGAACCTTCATGTCCTTAAGGCGCTCAATCTCTTCATCCTTGTAGCGAATTAGGTCATCGCTCGCGCGCTTGGCCTGCGCAAGCTCAAGCTCATGTGCTGCCTTGGCCTGTTCCTCGCGAGAATCGCGCACTGCCAGCTCACTCGTCAGCTTGGCACGTGCCTCATCGCGCTCTCGCTCCGCCGCGGCGACCGCCTCTGATAGGTTCATTTTGGCCGTCAGCTCCTGTTCGCGCAGCCGTGCGCGCAGGCCCTCGGCCTCCTGCTCAGACTGAGCCCTTGCGGCGGAAAACTTCTCTTGTACCTTCGCGTGATAGTCAGTAAGCGTACGCTCGGCCTCGCTGCGAGCGGCATCGAGCTCGCGCTGCGACTCGGCAGCAGCAGCGGCAAGCGCCATCTCCTGAGCCTTGTCTGCCGCGGCAAGCTTGGCCTGCAGCTCGGCAATCTGGGCATCACGCGCGGCTACATCGTTTTGAGCAGCGTTGCGCGCCGCCGACTCGGCAAGCTTGGCTTCATCATCCTTGCGTCCCAGCTGCGCACGCAAATTGTCGATCTCACGCTGGAGCTCGGCGTTCTCCTTTTGAGCATCGGCGCGGGCTTCAACCGCCGCGCGCTGGCTTGCGCTCTCGCGCTCCGCGGCAGCGCCCTCGAGCTTGGCGCGTAGCTCGGCAAGCTCCGCATCGCGCTTGGCGAGTTCTTGCGCCAGCTGCTGGGCTGCAGCGTTCTTCTGCTCGACAAGCTGAGCGTCGCGCTGAGACTCCGCCTTTTGCAAAGCAGCCGTCGAGCGCGAGCGCTCAAGCTCCAGCGCCTGCTCGCCCTCGCGCTGAACAGCCTTCACGCGCTCGTCCAGGTCGCGCGAGAACTCGGCGTCGCGCACCTGCTTGACGATATCCGCATAACCGGACGCATCGACCTTAAAAACTTCGCCGCAATGCGGGCACTTGATCTCGTTCATAGCAGCTCCTCGATGGACGCAAATTTCAACCTTCTACACTCTACCGCGCCACGCGGACAAAAAAGGCGCCGCAGCCATAATGGCAACGGCGCCAGATCCACCGCGAGGGTGCCTATCCCTTTTGTGGTGGCTTGGGTCCTTACAGGTCGCGGTAGTCGATCAGGCGAAGATCGGATTGAGACTCAAGCCAAGCGCGAAGCTCGGGGTCGGTCAGCGCATCGACTTCCTTGGTGCGATCGGTCGTAAGCGAGCTGTTCTCCAAGATAAAACGATCGAGATAGCCCGGATGGCACACAAAGACGACCGTCTCGCCGTCCGCCATCTCGCGAACCGTCCGCATAATCGAGTCCTTGGGTTCGTAGCCCGGCTCCATCGAGTGCATCACCATGCGCAGGTCGGTGGCACCGCAACGCACAACCGCCGTGGGGTCGAAGCTCGCCTTCTGTTCCTTAAGGCCCAGTTCCTGAGCAACCGCCGAGATCGCTCGGTTAAGGTTTTTGCTCATGACGGCATGGGCCTCAAAGTAATCGGGTTCGCGGCCCACAATCTCTACAAAGCGGTCATGCTGCGCGCGGATCTCGATGCAGGCCTCATCAAAGTCGATCAGTTCTTCGCCGCGCTTAAAATGCTCGCGGAAGGTACGGCTGCTATGGAAATCACCGCTCTCGTTGAGCATACTCGGAATGAGCTCCGGGTCGGCACACGGCTTGCCCAGGCACACGTTGGTATGCTGGCCCACCGCAATGCCGGCGTCCGCCACGAGCGACCAGCCACGCTCGGCCTCGGGCATATTGGGCATCAAGCCCGCCGAGCGCACCAGACCCTCATTGATGCTGCGGGCAATCCCCAGGTTAACGGCATACGAATAACCGATATCGTCGGCACGAATGAGCAATTGCTTCATAGCGACTCCAATCTATGCAAGGACCACCACAAAGGTGCCTGTCCCATCTTGTGGTGGTTCGAGAATTACAGTCTAAAGAAGTCGAGGATTTGATCGCGACTTACGGGCTTGTAGTCGTTGGCATCGAGACCGACATCGTAGCGAAAGATAGGGCGCTCGCGATCGCGATTGCGCGCGTTGGTGCGGTCTCCCCTGCTGTGAATGTGCCCGTGCAGCATGATGGCGCCGCGCGCCTTGCCATTCCAGCTGAGCATGGGGTAATGGCTCATTACCAGGCGATGGCCCTTAGCGTAACCGGGGGCGACCTCCAGATAATCGCGCACCTCATCCCAAATGTGCGGCGCGTCCGGATCTCCCCAATCGCCATCATGGTTACCACGGATGAGCGTCACGCTCTGGCATTCAATGCGCTCGCGCAGGCGCACTGCCTCCGCCATGGGCAAACGATACGTAAAGTCTCCCAGGATATAGAGGCGGTCGTCCACAGCCACGCACTCATTGATGGCATCGATGACCTTGCGGTTCATCTCCTCGACCGAATCAAACGGTCGATCCACGTCGTGCAAGATATTCGTATCGCCCAGGTGCAGGTCGGCGGTAAACCACATCATCGTCTCTGTCCTCATTTCGCAACGCGTATAAGACCTGTTTAGTATACAGACGCGGTACAGACGCGGCGATGAGACAGTCACCCAAAGAGCCCGCCGAACAGACCTCGGCGACGCTTGTCCTGCTTTTTCGAAGCGTCATCCCGCGCCTTCTTGCCCTGCCGCTTCTTACGGTCCTGCTCCAACTCATCGTCATCGAGTAGCATATCCCACTCAAACGGATCGTCTGTCAGATCCAACAGGTCGTCGCCATCAAACACGTGCGCCTCCATTACCGATTAGAGAGCATCCACAACATAGTTGAGAAGTCTACGGGCCCGTGCGGACACAAATTCATCCTGTCTGCGTCTTTCAATCGTTTGCCGCAACGCTTGCGCGACGGAACGCTTGCAGATAAGATAGGAACACGGATGGCACCCGTGGCAGCGGGTCTTGCCAACTCCGATACACGTTTTCATCGTGAGAAGTGGCCGTCTTCGCTTACGCGGGGGCGGCCACTTTGTTTATCCCTATGTCATCTGATTCTAATGCACAAACATGCGCACGAACTTGTGCTTCCAGTTTGCGTAAGGGGCATAGCGGAACGGCACGTCCAGCCACGTTGCCTTGTTCACGATGCTCTTCTTGTGACTAAACGTATCGAAGCTCTCGCGGCCATGGTACTGCCCCATGCCGCTCGCGCCCATGCCGCCAAAGCCCATATGACTCGTAGCCAAATGCATAATGGTGTCATTAACACAGCCGCCGCCAAAGGGCACGTAGCGCACAAAGCGCTGCTGAGCCGCACGGTCCTGGCTAAAGACATACAGGGCCAGCGGCGTCGGACGATCCGTAATAAACGTCTCGGCCTCATCCAGGTCATCAAACGCCAGCACCGGTAAGATCGGGCCGAAAATCTCCTCCTGCATTACGGCGTCATCGGGGGTCACGCCGTCCAAAATCGTCGGCTCGATCTTGAGCGACGACTCGCGCGCCGTGCCTCCCAGCACAACCTTGTCGGGGTCGATCAGCCCACGCACGCGCGCAAAATGCTTGGCGTTGACGATATGTCCGTAATCCTCGTTATCGAGCGGATGCTCGCCAAACATACGGCGGACCTCCTCCTTGATAAGGTCCAGCAGCTCGTCATGCACGCGCGCATCGACCAGCAGGTAGTCGGGCGCCACGCAGGTCTGCCCCACGTTGAGCCATTTACCAAAGGCGATACGCCGCGCCGCGACCTTCAAGTTTGCCGTCGCATCCACGATGCAGGGACTCTTTCCGCCCAGCTCAAGCGTCACGGGCGTAAGGTTTTTACTTGCGCGCTCCATGACGAGCTTGCCGACCGGAACGCTACCGGTAAAGAAGATCTTGTCCCAGTACTCATCGAGCAGCGCTTCATTTTCGGCGCGCCCGCCCTCGACAACCGTCACCAGGCGCGGATCAAATGCCTCTTCACAGATTTGCCTGAGCACCGCGCTCGATGCCGGAGCATAGGCGCTCGGCTTGATGACCACGGTGTTGCCCGCGGCAAGGGCGCCGGCGAGCGGCTCGAGCGTCAGCAAAAACGGATAATTCCAGGGTGCCATGATGAGCGTGACACCATAGGGCACGGCTTGCGTTTTGCACACGCTTACGGCGTTGGCGAGGTCACACGGACGCAGGCGCGGACGACTCCATCGAGCCACATGTGCAATCTGATGACGCATCTCGGAAAGCGAGGTGCCGATCTCGCACATATAGGCCTCGTCATGTGACTTTCCCAAATCGGTCTTGAGCGCATGGGCGATATCAGTCTCGTGTGCCCGCACCGCCTCGCGCAGGCGCACGAGGGCGCGGCGTCGAGCATCGACATCAAACGTGGCGTGCGTCTTAAAGTAGGCGCGCTGTTCGCCGACAATGCGCGCGATTTCCTCGGTGTTCATGGACCCTCCTAGTTCTCGCCCTCAAACATACCACCCGCGACGACCTCGTACATACGCTCGAGCTCCAAACGATCCATCAAAAGTGGAACGGGGTACAGCGGATTGGCCTCGGCATCGGCATGGGCCGCCATCTCAGGAATGTCGGAGCGGCGAATGCCCGTCACATATTTGGGAATGCCCAAGGCGGCATTCATGCGGTCGACCCAATCGATAAAGGCCTCGGCCGCAAGACTGTCCTGCGCGTTAGCCGGCGCGATACCGGCCATGCGAGCAAGATCGGCAAGCTTGGGGGCGGCGGCGTCACCATAAGCGCGAAGCATGTGCGGCAGGATGATCGCGTTGGCCAAACCGTGCGGAATTCCGTATCGGCCGCCCAGGCTGTGCGCGATGGCATGCACATATCCGACATAGGAGCGAGTAAACGCAACGCCCGCCTTATACGCCGCCGAAAGCATATTGCGACGAGCGCGCATGTCGTCGCCATGCTCATAAGCCTCGAGCAAATTGTCGCGGATGAGCTGGACCGCCTGACGCGCCATCTTACGCGTATAGGGCGTGGTGCTGCGCCCGATAAACGCCTCGACGGCATGTGTCAGAGCATCCATGCCCGTCTGCCCCGTAATGGAGGCGGGCAGGCCGCGTGTAAACTCGGGGTCGTGCACCGCAAAGCGCGGAATAAGCACAAAGTCGTTAATGGGGTATTTGTAGTGCGTCTCGTCATCGGTGATAACCGCCGCGAGTGTGACTTCGCTTCCCGTGCCCGCCGTGGTGGGAACGGCGATGAGCAGCGGCAGGCGACGATGGACACGCAGCAGGCCGCGCATCTTGTTGATGGGTTTGTTGGGTTGCGCGATGCGCGCACCCACGCCCTTGGCACAGTCCATGGCAGAACCGCCGCCAAAGCCGATAATGGCCTGGCAGGCGCGCGCTCGATACAGAGACGCCGCTTCCTCCACGTTTGAGACCGTGGGGTTCGCACGCGTTTCGGCATAGACCGTAACGCCAATCCCCTGAGCCGTAAGCGCACGCTCGAGCGATGCCGTGAGCCCCAAACGTGCAATACCAGGGTCTGTCACGATAAGGACCTTCTGGATCGAGCGCTTTTGAAGCACCGCGGGCACATCCTCGGCATGCTCCAAAATGCGCGGCTCGGTATAGGGCAGCACCGGCAATGCGATGCGAAAAACCGTTTGATACGTTCGGCACCAGGCGCGGCGGGCTAGATGCATAAAGGAAGCTCCTTCATTTGTTGATTGGTCAACATTTGCTCGACCGATTGTACTCGGCGGAGGTCGCACGAGGTCTAGCAATCGTTAATCAATCAACATCTTCACATGCCAAAATTGTTTTATTAAAAATCATTCCTAATAGGCTTCACATTCGGTCTCATTTATGGATAATAGAACTCGTCAAGACGCACGTCCGGAGAGGGCCCTTACGGGACCGGACGAGCGCACAATCGCCATCGATCGAAAGGATCGAATCATGAAGTTTGTTTGCCCCGTTTGCGGTTATGTGGAAGAGTTCGACGGCGACCAGCTGCCCGAGGACTTCAAGTGCCCCCAGTGTGGTGTTCCCGGTTCTCGTTTCCTGAAGCAGGAGGAGGGCCAGCTCGAGTGGGCTGCCGAGCACGTCGTGGGCGTCGCCAAGATGGAGGGCGTCTCCGAGGACATCGTTGCCGACCTGCGCGCCAACTTTGAGGGCGAGTGCTCCGAGGTCGGTATGTACCTGGCCATGGCTCGCGTCGCCCATCGCGAGGGTTATCCCGAGATCGGTCTGTACTGGGAGAAGGCTGCCCACGAGGAGGCCGAGCACGCCGCCAAGTTCGCCGAGCTCCTGGGCGAGGTCGTGACCGACTCCACCAAGAAGAACCTCGAGATGCGCGTTGAGGCCGAGAACGGCGCCACCGCCGGCAAGACCGATCTTGCCAAGCGCGCCAAGGCCGCTGGCCTCGATGCCATCCACGACACCGTGCACGAGATGGCTCGCGACGAGGCTCGCCACGGCAAGGCTTTCGCCGGTCTGCTCAAGCGCTACTTTGGCTAAGCCAGCCGCCTGAGAGATAATCTTTAGCTCGATAAGGCCCGGACCGCATGGTTCGGGCCTTCTTCGTGGGATTATTGCAGCTGCTCTTGAAGAACACTGAGCGACTGAGGGCTCAGGTCGTCGTATTGTATGAGGACGCGAGATGGAGCGTTCTTAGTCGATGCCCGATCAGCCGTCCACAGGCAATCGGCGATGTTGACATAGGAAATACGAGCGTCAGCGAGAGCCTTCGCGAAACTCTCCCCCGCCTTGTCCTCGGCCAGGGCAACAGTGCAGTAAAGGCCCGCATCTGCATGTTCGATCGAGACCTCCCCTGCTGGAAACGCTTTCCGCACAAGCGACGCCAGGCCATCGCGTGTCTCGCGAGCGCGAACGCGGACCCGGTTTACATGGCGCTCGTAATCGCCTGATTCCAGTAAACGAGCCAAAGCGACCTGGTCAACAGAACTCACCGACGAGGCGTAAAAACCAAGGTTGCGCCTAAACCGTTCCATCAGCTCATCAGGCAGGACCATATACGCCAAACGCAGGGCCGACGACAGACTTTTTGAAAAGGTGTTGGTGTAGATGACCGATTGAGCGGCATCGATCGACGCGAGCGCGGGAATCGGCTTGCCGGCCAGACGAAACTCGCAATCAAAGTCGTCTTCGATGAGATATCGACTCGGCCGTTCGGCGGCCCAGCTCAGCAGCGCATAGCGACGTGCAATGCTCGTCACAAGGCCGGTCGGATATTGGTGAGACGGCATCAGGTGAAGGACATCCGCCCCGGTTTTCTGCAGAGCGCTCAAGTCCACGCCCTCACCGTCCAACGGGATATGACGCACTTCGCAACCCATAGCCTGATAGATGCGCGTCAGGCGCAAATAGCCCGGATCCTCAACGGCATATATCTTGTCCGTGCCAAGCAGCTGAACCAACATGGTATCGAGCAACTGGGCGCCCGCACCGATAACGATATTGTCGGGATTGACATTCATACCCCTCGTCCCGCGTAGATGGTGCGCAATCGCACGTCGCAGCCGAGCGGTGCCCTGCGCCGGCGCGGGCGAAAAGATTTCACGTTCGTCTTCGGACATCAGTGTCGCCCGTAGCGCGCTTTGCCAAAGCCGCGCCGCCTCCAAGGCGGAAGGAGAAAGAGCCTCGAACTGCTCGGTCTGTCCGTCGGAATCATGCGCGCTGGGGCCAACAGAGACAGCATCTCGGTCGATATCCCCCGCGGCCAAAGACAAAACCGGCGCATCCGGAAGTTCGCACGCGTAGTAACCACGGCGCGGCTTTGAGCAAATATAACCCTCGGCAAGCAACTGGCTATATGCATTTTCGATTGTAATGACACTAATTCCCAGATGATTGGCAAAGGCGCGCTTAGACGGCAGATGTTCCCCCGCCGCAATGCGTCCAGCTACGATATCATCTCGAATTTGCTGGTAAACATACTCATAGAGCGATGCTTCGCCGCGGTTTTCCAAATTATAGTCAAGCATGAGTTTGTCACCTGACCTTGTCGAGTCATTCAATCTGGCATTAGTCTGACCTTGTTATTATCTCGAAAACTGAGTATTTCGCCATACCCAGCTCCCCGATAGGATGTTCCGTCAAGCAATGTACATGCCAACCAAGGGAGCAACCATGGCAGAACAGACCAGCAAGGCCGATCGCGTCAAACTCAATCGCGAGCTCGCGCAGATGCTCAAGGGCGGCGTCATCATGGACGTCACCACGCCCGAGCAAGCACGCATCGCCGAGGAGGCGGGCGCCTGCGCCGTCATGGCGCTCGAGCGCATCCCGGCCGACATCCGCGCCGCAGGCGGCGTCTCGCGCATGAGCGACCCCAAGATGATCAAGGGCATCCAAAAAGCTGTCTCCATCCCCGTTATGGCCAAGTGCCGTATCGGCCACATGGTCGAGGCGCAGATCCTGCAGGCCATCGAAATCGACTACATCGACGAATCCGAGGTCCTCTCCCCCGCCGATGATGTCTATCACATCGACAAGACCCAGTTTGACGTGCCGTTTGTCTGCGGCGCCCGCGATCTGGGCGAGGCGTTGCGCCGTGTTGCTGAGGGCGCCACGATGATTCGTACCAAGGGCGAGCCGGGCACGGGCGACGTCGTTCAGGCCGTGCGTCACATGCGCAAGATCCAAAAGCAGATCCGCGACGTTGTTGCTCTGCGCGACGACGAGCTCTTTGAGGCAGCCAAGCAGCTGCAGGTTCCGGTCGAGCTGGTGCGCGAGGTCCATGCCACGGGCAAGCTCCCCGTCGTAAACTTTGCCGCCGGCGGAGTCGCGACCCCCGCCGACGCCGCGCTGATGATGCAGCTGGGCGCCGAGGGCGTCTTTGTCGGCTCGGGCATCTTTAAGAGCGGCGACCCCGCCAAGCGCGCCGCCGCCATCGTCAAGGCCGTGGCAAACTTCACCGATGCCAAGCTCATCGCCGAGCTTTCGGAGGACCTGGGCGAGGCCATGGTCGGTATCAACGCTGACGAGATCGAGATCATCATGGAGGAGCGCGGACGCTAGTCCGGCAGAAAGGATCGCACATGAGCGATTACGCAGACCAGACGGTCGCCGTGCTGGCGGTCCAAGGTGCTTTTGCCGAGCACGAGGCGAGGCTGTCCGAGCTGGGCGCACGTTGTATTGAGCTGAGGCAGGCGGCTGATTTGAAGCAGAACTTTGACCGTCTGGTACTTCCCGGCGGCGAGTCTACCGTTCAAGGGAAACTGCTTGATGAGTTGGGCATGCTCGAGGAGCTTCGTACCCGTATCGCTGAAGGCATGCCCGTCCTGGGCACCTGCGCCGGCCTGATTCTGCTGGCTCACGACCTTGCCGCCCATGACGATAAGGGCACGCCGCGTTTGGCAACCATGGATGTACTTGTCGAGCGCAATGCCTATGGAAGACAACTCGGCAGTTTTCGCACCAAGGGACAGGTAGACGGCATCGACGGTGAAGTGCCGCTAACGTTTATCCGCGCGCCCCGCATCGTCAAGGTCCACGGCGACGCCAAGGCCTTGGCAGAGGTCGATGGCCGCATCGTCGCCGCCCGCCAGGGCAACCAGCTCGGCGTAACCTTCCACCCCGAACTCGATGAAGACACCCGCCTCCACGAACTGTTCCTGCAAATGTAGGCAGCATAGAAACGAGCGTGAATTTTCGGACACACAACAAATGAGAGTGGATAATCTCCCACTTTGAGTTTGAATGCAGGCTCAAACCGGGAGATTATCCACTCTCATCCTATGTAGTCGTTGGGGACGTTCTTAAACGACTAGTCAAACAAGAACGTCCCCAATGACTATGGCAACAAAGGCAACGCCGATGTTTCGGCAACGACAGCGAGCGCCCACCAGAGCGAACAAATTGGCATGAAAAGAGGACGGCATAGACCTTCTGGTCATGCCGTCCTCTTTGAATGACAAGTTGTCGCTCTGGTGGGCGCGCAGCGTCAACTAGTTACGCGGTTCGTAGAACCGCGTAACCCCTAGAAGCGGTTGCCGCGGAAGCCGCCACCGTTGCGGCCGCCACGGTCGCCACCGCGACCGCCGCGATCGTTACCACGGTTGCCGCCGAAGCCGCCACGGTTACCACCACGGTCGCCATAGCCACCACGGTTGCCGCCGAAGCCGCCGCGACCGCCACGGTCGCCGCCACGGCCGCCGCGATCGCCACCGCGACCGCCACGGTCGCCACCACGGCCACCGCGATCGCCAAAGCCGCCGCGACCGCCACGGTCGCCGCCACGACCACCGCGATCGTCACGGCCGCCGCGAGGACCGCGGTCCTCGTCCAGGCCCATGGCGACGAGCGGAGCAATAACCTTATCGAGAGCGGCCATCAGCTCGGTGGCCTCCTCGTAAGAAAGCTCGGGCAAGAGCTTCTCCTTCTTGTTGGCAAGCTCGACCAGGCCCTCAGCGGCATCCTCGGCAGCGAAGACGACGATCTTGCGCATATCGCCCTCGGCGTCGTCGATGCGGCCGACCAGATCGGCAGCCTCGGCCTCGGCCATCAGACCATCGAGCTCGCGGAGGCGCATGCCGAGCAGGTCGGACATTTCCTTCTGCTCCATCTTGGGCTTGAGGTCAAGAAGCTTGATGGCGCGCTCGATGTTCGCCATGCGCTCGGCCTTGGCCTCCTCCTCCTTGGAAATAGCAAAGCGACGGCTACGCAGCAGACGGGCGGCCTTCTGCATCTTGTCCATCAGCTCTTCGTCATCGTAATCAACGGCGGCCTCGACAACCTCGGCCTCCTCCTCGGCGGAAACCTCGTCAGCAGCCTCAACCTCGGCAGCTTCGGTCTCCACGGTCTCGACTGCCTCTACCTCGGCAGCCATGGTCTCGTTCTCGGTCTCGTTCATGATCTCTTCGTTCTCGGACATGAGACTCCTTCTTGGCCCTCTCGGGCATCATCGCCCCATTCGCGGGGCCCGTCGCGCACTCTTTGCGCTTTAAACATTCATGCCTCTCGGCAAAACGCCCATTAGTTTATGGTGTCGCCCGCCAATCTAGCTGCAGAATCTATGTGCACACATTAATGCGACATGTCGCGGTATCATGGCCTGAACCAAACGTGTCCACCCTAAGGAGCCCGCCATGATTAAGCCCATCATGAAATCCGAGTTCTTTTTGCGCCTGCCTTCCGAAAACGCCGGCCCAGAAGATGCCGCGACCGGACAGGATCTTCTGGATACGCTCCACGAGCATGAGCACGAGTGCGTGGGCCTCGCCGCCAACATGATCGGTGTGCGCAAACGCATCATCTGCGTAAAGGACGGCAGCAAGTCGCTGCTTATGTACAACCCGCAAATTCTTGAGCAGGTCAATGCCTACCAGACGAGCGAAGGATGTCTTTCTCTCGTCGGCGAGCGTCCCTGCACTCGTTATCGTCGCATTAAGGTGGAATATCTGGACGAGAACTTCGTCCACCGCATCAAGAACTTCTCGGGCTACACCGCCGAGATCATCCAACACGAAATCGACCACTGCAACGGGATTGTTATATAGTTCCGCCGATTCAAGAAAGCTCCCTGCAGCAAAACAACTGCAGGGAGCTTTTCATAGTGCGGAGCTTCTATCCCACTAGCTCTGGCGGTAATGGTCGAAGAAGTCGGCGAGGTCTTCGAGGGACTCTTTGAGCACTTCCATGCGCGGCAGGTACACGATACGGAAGTGGTCGGGCTCAGCCCAGTTAAAGCCGCCGCCGCGCGTGATCAGGATCTTCTTCTCGTGCAGCAGGTCAAGGGCGAACTGCTCGTCATCGGTAATGTTGAACTTCTTCACATCCATCTTGGGGAAGATGTAGAACGCCGCACGGGGCTTGACCACCGAGATGCCGTCAATCTTGTTGAGCGCCTCATACACAAAGTTGCGCTGCTCGTAGACACGGCCGCCGGGGCGGATGTAGTCGTTGACGGACTGATGGCCACCGAGCGCCGTCTGAACGATCGACTGAGCCGGCACGTTGGAGCACAGGCGCATGTTGGAGAGCATGTTGATGCCCATGATGAAGTCGCTCATGCAGCGCTGGTTGCCCGAAAGCACCATCCAGCCAATACGATAGCCCGCGATCATGTGCGACTTGGACAGACCGCTAAAGGTAACGCAGGGCAGGTCGGGGGCGAGCGAGGCAATCGAGACGTGCTCGTAGCCGTCCATGCACAGGCGGTCGTAGATCTCATCGGCAAAGATCATCAGCTGATGCCTGCGCGCAACCTCGACGATGCCCTCGAGCACCTCGCGCGGATAGACGGAACCCGTGGGGTTGTTGGGGTTGATGATGACGAGGGCTTTGGTCGCGCTCGTGATCTTGGACTCCATATCCTCCAGGTCGGGATACCAATCCGCCTGCTCATCGCACAGATAGTGCACGGGATGACCGCCGGCAAGGGTTGCGCACGCCGTCCAGAGCGGATAGTCGGGGCTGGGGATCAGAATCTCGTCGCCATTGTCGAGCAGCGCGTTCATCGAAAGCTGAATGAGCTCGGATACGCCGTTGCCTGTGTAGATATGCTCCATCTGAACGTTGGGCAAGCCCTTGATCTGCGAATACTGCATGATCGCCTTGCGCGCGGAGAACAGGCCACGCGAGTTGGAATAGCCTTCGCAGTCGGGCAGCTGCTGGCGCATGTCCTTGATGACCTCATCGGGCGTGCGGAAACCGAAGGGCGCCGGGTTGCCGATATTGAGCTTGAGGATGCGCTCGCCCTCGTCCTCCATACGGGCGGCCTCGTCGACGACGGGACCGCGCACGTCATACAGGACGTTATCGAGCTTGGTGGATTTAGAAAAAGTACGCATGGTGGCGCTCCTTGCAATTTGAGCTGAGGGATGGGGTTCGGGCTTGGAATCGTTGCGGGGAGATGATTCCTCGCCTTGGTCGGCGTCACCGGCGAGCAGCCAGGTAACATCGACCTCCAAAATACGGGCGAGCAGCTCTGCCACATCGCGCCGCGGAATCGTCTTGCCGCTCACATATTGGCTCATCTGACTCTTGCCGAGTTTTTTGCCGAGCATCTCCGATGCGCGGATTACGTCCGACTGGCGAACGTCGCGATCGGACATAGTCTGTCGCAGGCGATCGCTAAACGTCTCTTGGGCCACAGGAACCTCCTTGCTGGCAAAGTTCAATTTATAGAACACGAATTGAACCAAGGTTCAATTTAGCAAGCAGTATAGCGCCGTACCTCATTCGAAAGTTCAATTTCATAAGAAAACGTACCGAACTCCGAGATTAATCCCAAAGCGACAACGGCGTGCGCTCATTTAGAGGTATTCAAGGAATCGAGCGGCGGCAAGTGAAACATCGGCCGTTCGATATATGGCGTTGATCTGCCGATGGGGATGTCCTTCGAGCGAACGAATGGCGACATTGAACTGGCAGCGGCGCAAGATGAGCGCCGGAAGGACGCTCACGCCCAGGCCGTCCTCGACCATGGCCATAATCGCATAGTCATCCCAGGTCGACAGCTTTGAGCGCACGGTCAGCCCCGCCCGACGGAACAGCGGCGTAATCTCGTCATCGGTGCCGCGTTCCAGCAGAATAAACTGCTCGTTGGCCAAATCGGCAAGAGAGACGACCTCTTCAGTGGCAAGCAAAGAGTCTGCCGGCACTACCGCCATCAACTCGTCGCGCACCAAAGACCGCGACGTCATGCCATTTTCTCGGGGCTCATGCGGGATAAAGCCCAGATCGCAGCGGCCCTCTGCCACCCATTGTTCAATCTCTGAATAGTCGCCCATCAGCAACTCGTAATCAATGTCTGGATAATCGGCACGAAAACGAGCAATCACCGGCGGCAGCACGTGGGTCGCCACGCTCGAAAACGTACCGATGCAGATTTTGCCGCGCATGAGCCCACGCATCTCATCCACGCGTCGCTGCAAGCGAACGAATTCCTCGCAGAGCGCCTCGACAGCCGGCATGACCTGCCGCCCGTCAGCAGAAAGAACCACACCCTCACGACTGCGGTCGAGCACCTTAAAGCCCCAATCGGCCTCAAGATCGGCCACCATGCGGCTCACGCCCGATTGCGAATAGCTCAGGCGCTCGGCGGCGCGCGTAAAGCTTCCGGCGCGCACTGTCTCGAGCAGCACCTGCATTTTTTGAATATTCGTTTCCACGGCACCCCTCCACCTTTACATGAGTTTTTGTCATGTTATCCATGCATTATATTCGCTTTTCTTCTAAATCCAGTTCACCCATAGTGAAGATGCTCGGATATAGAAGGGATGTCAGCGCATGAACAACGGACTGTTTACGTACTTAGCAGCATTGCTATTGTTTGGCTCCAACGGCATCATCGCCGCTGCCATCGCGCTGCCGAGCTCCGATATCGTGCTACTACGCACGTTTTTGGGCGCACTCTCGCTTGTCACCATCCTCGCCATCACCCAACGCCATAAGTTGCAGGCGCCATCTCGCCCCCGCGAAGCCGCAGCCCTCCTCCTCTCGGGAGCCGCGCTGGGCGCCAGCTGGATTTTTCTATTCCGCGCCTACCAGACGATCGGCGTCGGCGTATCCTCGCTGCTGTACTACTGCGGCCCCATCATTGTCATGGCGCTCTCCCCGCTCATCTTTGGCGAAAAGCTGACCGGTGGCAAAATCGCCGGCTTCATCGCCGTTGCTTGCGGTGCTTTTCTCATTGCGGCGCAAGGTCTAGGCGGCAATATGCCCATTGCTGGTATCGCTTGCGGAATCGCCTCGGCATTTTGCTATGCGCTGATGGTCATCGCTAGCAAGGGTGCGCCACACATCGAAGGCCTCGAAAACTCCACGCTCCAGGTGAGCGCCGCCTTTGTGACCGCACTGGTCCTCACGCTCATCACGCAGGGCGTCCCCTCATTCCTGTCCGCCGGCGTCGCCGCCGGTATTGATTGGCGCGCCGTCGTCATGCTCGGCGTCGTCAACACCGGCATCGGTTGCCTGCTCTACTTTAGTGCCGTCGCCAAACTGCCCGTCCAGACCGTCGCGGTTGTCGGCTACCTCGAGCCGCTTTCGGCCGTCGTGTTCTCCGCCGTCCTTTTAGGCGAAGCCATAACACCGGTCCGCCTGATGGGCGCCGCGCTCATCATCGGCGGTGCGATCTTTTGCGAACTCGCCGGTAAGCGCGCAAGCGCCAAGGCCGGTATCGCCCAGGCAGTACGCGCCTAAACGCCCCTCTTCAGTTCAAAGCAGGGGTGCGTCCGCGGTTGACACACTGCAGCAAACCATACAGCGGATACGCCCCTGTTTTGAAATGCTACCTGCGTACATGAATAATCCCCAGCTGGGGATTATTGTCTAAAACACCCCGATGTGCCAAACTGCTCTTAAATGTATAAAGATGGCATAAAGGTCTACTGCTCTTTGCAGAGGCCAGATGTCCAAGGGAGTCCACGTGGCACACAACAAGCTGGAGGCAAGCCTCCAAGACCAGCATAGTCAGGCCGGGCATGGCGCCATCCCCCTCTCCGCTGGCATGTTGCTCGTAACGCTCGGCGTCGTCTACGGCGACATCGGCACGAGCCCCATGTACACCATGAAGTCAATCGTCGCCAACAACGGCGGCATCGGAACCGTCAGCGAGGACATGATCCTGGGCGCGCTTTCACTCGTTATCTGGACCATGACGCTCGTGACCACGGTCAAGTACGTGCTGATCGCCATGAAGGCCGACAACCACAACGAAGGCGGCATCTTCGCCCTGTTCAGTCTCGTGCGCAAGGTGGCGCCATGGCTGATTCTCCCCGCCATGATCGGCGGCGCGGCGCTGCTCGCCGACGGCATCCTCACCCCCGCCGTCACGGTTACCACGGCCATCGAGGGCCTGCGCACCATCGAGTGGGGTCACGCGCTTTTGGGTGACGGGCAAACCAACGTCATCATTATTACCATCATCATTATCTGCGGCCTATTTGCCATGCAGCGCGCCGGTACCTCGTCGATCGGCAAGCTGTTCGGCCCGCTCATGACGCTGTGGTTCCTGTTCCTGGCAGGCGCCGGCCTGTTCAACATGCTCGGCAACCTGTCCATCCTGCGCGCGCTCAACCCCATCCGCGGCATCATGTTCCTGTTCTCGCCCATCAACCACTCGGGCATCATGGTGCTCGGCTTTGTCTTCCTGTCGACAACCGGTGCCGAGGCGCTCTACTCGGACATGGGTCATGTGGGCAAGGCCAACATCTATGCATCCTGGCCGTTTGTTAAGGCGGCCCTTATCCTCAACTATCTGGGTCAAGGCGCTTGGCTGCTCGCCAATAACTACAACCCCCAGATGCTCGCGATGGATATCGTCAACCCGTTCTATATGATGCTCCCCGAGCCCCTGCGCCCCTTTGCCATCGTGCTTTCGGCCGTGGCGGCCATCATCGCCTCACAGGCGCTCATCACCGGCTCGTTCTCGCTGGTATCTGAGGCAACGCGCCTCAATCTCATGCCGCACCTGCGCATCCACTACCCCAGCGACACCAAGGGTCAGCTCTATATTCCGCTCGTCAACAACATCATGTGGGTCGGCTGCATCTTCATTGTGCTGCTGTTCCAGAACTCCGAGCGCATGGAAAGCGCCTATGGCCTCGCCATCACCGTGACCATGCTCATGACCACGACGCTTTTGACGAGCTATATCGCCGGCATTCTCAAGCACAAGCTGGGCGCCTGCATCTTCGCCCTGCTTTTTGGCGCCATCGAGCTCTGCTTCTTTGCCTCATGCCTCACCATGTTCTTTGACGGCGGCTATGTGATGATCTTCCTGGCCTCGCTGCTGTTTGGCCTTATGTACGTGTGGCGCCGCGGCACCGCCATCGAGCGCACGCAGACGATTCTGCTGCCCGTCTCCAAGTACATCGATCAGCTCAACCGCCTGCGTAACGATGAGACCTACCCCGTGCTCGCCGACAACCTGGTGTTCCTCACCAACAGTCCCGACCCGCTCACGCTCGACCGCGACGTGCTCTATTCCATCTTGGACAAGCATCCCAAGCGCGCCAAGGCATACTGGTTCATCAACGTGCACGTTACCGATGAGCCCTATACGCATGAGTATTCCGTTGAGACCTTTGGCACGGACTTCTTGTTCCGCGTGCGCTTGGACCTGGGCTTTAAGGTCAACCAGCGCGTTAACGCCTACCTGCGCCAGATTGTTGGCGACCTGATGGCATCGGGCGAGCTGCCGCCGCAGCACCACACCTACTCCATCTACGAGACGCGCGGCAACGTGGGCGACTTCCGTTTTTGCATGCTACGCAAGATGCTTGCCCCCGAAACGGACATCAACCGCAACGACCACCGCGTGATGGCCATCAAGTACGCCGTCCGCCGCGCCTGCGGAAGCCCGGCACGTTGGTACGGCCTAGAGAACTCGGCCATCATCATCGAGTACGTGCCCCTCTTTGCCCGCATGCGTCCGGCAGTCAAGCTTGTACGCACCCAGGTGCCACTCGAAGTTCAGATCGAGGAAGCCGAGGAAATGGAAGTCGACATCTTCTCGGACGACCTGGTCAACGGCAACGAGGCCGGTAGGAATATGAACGTCGATCCCACTGAGCTGCTCGAGAGCGTCGCCGATACGCCCGAGCAGCAACAGCTCGACGGCCTCGAGAGTGAACAACTCAACGACGCCAACTTCTAGCGACGCCGCGAATCGACGACAGCGGCCCTGCACCTCACGAGAGATGCAGGGCCGCTTTGTATCGCGACGGACTTCTCACCTACGAACGACGCGGCTCGGGAACCACGAGCCTATCGGGGCTCGCGCCCTCGGCATCCATCAGGCTCACGTAGCGAATCGACGGATCCCCATACATCGCGTAGTAATAATTGCCCGTGCGCGCGCTAAAGCATCCGGTATAGATAGTCTTCTCGAACTTGCCATCGCCCATCCTGGACGCCCCCTCAATCATCACCACGCCCTCGAGTGAACGGAACATGCGGACGACGTTTTCGGTCTCGCTCTCCTTTTGCGGGTAATTGGCATTGAGGTACGCCGCCTTTACAAAACGGCTCGGCGAATAGCAATCACCCGGAATACCGCGCATGCCGGCACCCGCACCATAGGGCTTGAGCTCGGCGCCACGCCATGTCGCCGTCTGCGGAAAATCGCTTGTGGCAGTGATATAGGTGCGCAGGTTTTCCATGTGCCACGGGAAGGTCGGCTGGTTGGCAAGGGTGTCGACCGGATCGTCGTATACATGCAGGCCGTCAGCCATCATCTCGACCACGATGCTACGCTGGTTGTCGCCGATAATCCAATGGAGCAGCGACACGCCCAGCCCCTCTCCCGCAGATTTGGCGACAATCACCGTATCGCGCAGCGCAGCCTCGACCTCGTCGACCGTCGAGAACGTCGCTGCCACCCACAGGGGAAACTCATAGGCCGCGATATTGGTCTTGCCGTCGACAGGGTCCTCGGCATACTCGGCATAACCCGGGAAATTGAGACCCGCCACGGCGAGGCCCGCATCGTTGCCGCAGTCGAAGAACATAGGGTAGTTCTTGTAATCGATGCACATGCCGATTACCGCGTGTGCCGCCGACGCATCGTCGATAAACGAATACGGAATGTGGAACCCGCGCGGCATCACGCGAACCTGTTGGCCGTAGTCAAAGCTCCAGTCGAGGTTGCGGCCCAGATACATGTGGCCAGAATTATCGGTAAATCGAATGCTCGTGCACATAGCGCCTCCTAGCTTTACGTTCTTGCTAAGGTTATTGTCACCAAACAAAAAGGCGCTAAACACAAAAGCCCGGACATGACAACAATGTCACGCCCGGACCAAAAGAGACGAAGTGCGGTGCTGTAGTCACCCTAGACAAGTTTACCTTGGCAGTGATCGATCATATGCTGGACCATCTGTGCCTCGAAGCCGACGAAGTCCTGCTTGCGCTCGCGCATCTTGCCGTCAACGATCACGTCATAAGCAACCTTGCACTTGATATAGCGCGTGGACTTGGTGACCTCCTCGTGCGTCAGGCAGCTCTCCTCCATCTTGCTGGCGCCCAGGCCAAACACCAGACGGGGGTTGTAGAGCACGTGGGGCTCGCCGGCATCGTCCAGGTAGACGCAAACCTTCTTGGTAACGCCAATCTGGTTAGCGGCAAGGCAGCCGGCATCGTCGAGCGACTTGATGGTATCGATCAGGTCCTGAGCAACCGACTCGTCCTCGACGGTCGCAACCTCGCAACGCTGGGACAGGATAGCCTCGTCGTGGCAAAGCTCTTTAATCATACGTTCCTCCATAGGGGTCGTTGTAACCGCTTAAGTATACGGTACCCACACATTTTCATGCGAAAAATACCGTCCGTCTGCTGCAAAGCGCCGAACATCAACATGCGAGGAACAACAGCGTCGTAAAGGGACTATAGTGGGAGCGTTCGTGTCGATCGGCCTAAACTCGGGGCCGAACAAGGAAAGGGTATGCATGGACGAACTATTTCACGTCAGTGAGCGCAAGTCCACAATCGGGACCGAACTTCGCGCTGGACTGACAACATTCCTGGCGATGGCCTACATCATCGCCGTCAACCCCGCAGTGCTCTCGGGCGCTGGCATCGATGCGGGAGCGCTCGCCTGCGCCACCTGCCTGGGCGCCGGCATCATGACCATCTGCATGGGCATCTTCGCCAACCGCCCGCTCGCCTGCGCGTCGGGTCTGGGCATCAACGCCATGATCGCGGGCATCGCCACCACCATGTGCGGCGGCGACTGGCACGTGGCCATGAGCGTTATCTTCCTCGAGGGTATCGTCATCTTGCTGCTCGTCCTGTGCGGCCTGCGCGAGGCCATCATGGACGCCATCCCCGTGGTCCTGCGCCACGCCATCTCGGTGGGTCTGGGTCTGTTTATCGCCATGATCGGCCTGTGCGACGCCGGCATCATCACCGCTGGCGCCGGTACGCTCGTCGGCCTGGGCGACATCGCCTCCCCCACCTTTATCGTCGGCATCATCTCCATCATCGTGACGGTTGCCCTGGCTTCCCGCAACGTGCCGGGCTCGCTGCTCATCGGCATCATCGTCGCCGTTATTGCCGGTATCCCGCTGGGCGTCACCCATGCGCCCGAGGGCCTCATCGCACCGCTCGACTTCTCGACCTTTGGCGCCCCGTTTGCCAGCACCGCCGACGGCAACATGGCCATCGTGAAGGTTCTGACCGACCCGATGCTGCTCGTCGTTGCCTTCTCGCTGCTCATGAGCGACTTCTTCGACACCATGGGCACCGCGATGGCCGTCGCCAAGCAGGGCGAATTCTTGACCGAGGACGGCAATGTCGAGGACATCCGTCCCATCCTGGTCGTCGACTCCGTGGCCGCTGCTGCCGGTGGCTTTATGGGCGTCTCCTCCATCACTACCTTCGTCGAGTCCACCTCTGGCGCTGCCGACGGTGGCCGCACGGGCCTCACCTCCGTCACCACCGGCGTGCTGTTCATTCTCGCCGCGTTCTTCTCCCCCATCGTCACCATCGTTTCCAGCGCCGCCACCTGCGGTGCTCTGGTCTACGTCGGCTACCTCATGATGAGCGAGGCCTCCGAGATCGACTGGTCCGACGTGTCGCAGGGTTTCCCGGCGTTCATGATTGTCGCCGGCGTGCCCTTCACCTACTCCATCTCTGCCGGCATTGGCCTGGGCTTTATCGCCTACGTGATCGTCGCGCTCTTTAAGGGCGAGGCCTCCAAGATCAAGCCGCTCATGTGGATCGCAGCCCTCGCCTTCCTCGTCTACTTCTTCGTAGCGTAGCGGCAAAGCTGCCAAAGCAGAACACCAAAGCGCGGAGTCGCATCGAGCGGCTCCGCGCTTTGCTTTTAAAGCCAGGCACCGCACGGACGCGCGATGTATTGCCTCCCAAGTTTTGGACATTTTGCCCTCCAAGCGGCACTACCGCCGGCTACATCCTGCAGATATGCTGGGCGTAATCGCATAGGCCCCATGAGGATGGGAGTAACCATGGCCGCCTTGTTCACGACCCCCAAGCACAATGACAAAACCTCTGGAGCCCATTTTGTCGAGCCCGACGTGCGCCGTCGCACGCTGCTCGCACACGGCAGCTGGCGCCGCGTGACGCGCCGCATCGTTGTAGGCGCCGTATGCGCGCTTACGGTAAGCTCGCTGCTCATGCCGAGCATCTCGCTCGCAGCCGAGTGGGTGGACGTTGGCGGCGTCCGCCACGAAGCGGCCGCGGGCCCCACGGGAGACGCCGCCGGCACCTGGTCATGGGACGGCGCCGACGATATGAAGCTCAACGGCTATGACGACGGCGCGATCGAGGCAGCGGGCAAGCTCAACGTAAGCTACGAGGGCAACAACACCGTCACTAACGACGACGGCCGCGGCATCAAGGTTAAGGATGGCGCGAACGAGAACGCCGAGCTTAATATTCAGGGCGACGCGTCCAGCACGCTCAACGTGACATCTTCTCGTGACGCCATCACTTCCGTCGGCAACATCAACATCGACGGCGCTGGCACTGTCAACGCCACGAGCACCGAGCACGATGCCATCGATGCCGGGGGCGATGTCACTATCAAGGGCTCGGGAGACGTTAACGCCACGGGCGATTCGGATGGCATCAGGGCCGACGGCAACATCACGATCGACAACAGCGGAACCGTCACCGCCAAGGCCACCGAGGATCAGGGTATCGATGCTAACGAGAACCTCATCATAAAGGGCGGCGGCAAGGTAGAGGCAAGCTCTATCGAGGACAATGCGATTTGGGCCGACGGCAATATCGAGATCTCGGGTGGCAGCCAGGTCAAGGCAAGCTCCGAGGAAGACGCCGCCATCGACGGTAAAAACAGCCTCACGGTCACGAACGCTTCCCTCAACGCAAGTGGCGTTGGGTATGGCATCTATGTCTACAAGGGCATCACGCTCGATGGCGCGACCGCGACGGTCCGCGCAAGCTCAGATGGCGGGGAAGTCAGCGCACTCTTCACCGATGAGGACGACATCATCATCAAGAACGGCTCGACTGTGGATGCGCTCGCAGAAGGCAGGTTCTCGGTTGCAATCTCCACCAGTAATTTCTACTCCGGCGAAGCGGGTGGCCATATCTACATCAGCGACTCCGTTGTCAAGGCCATAGCCCGCTATGCCGAGACCGGCGGCGACGGCCCCGACCACTACAGTGCAGGCCAGGATGGCGAAACTAACCCTCAGCCCCGAGGCATGAACATCGGCATCTTTGCTCAGACCAAGGAGGGCATCACGCCCGCAACCATTTCGATTCTCCGCAGCAAGGTCACGGCCGAGGGAGACACGGCGGCAATCTTCGCCCTTGCCATGAGCGCGGATGGTAAAGCGATTGGCACCATCGAAATCGAAGGAGCCACCATCCAGACGCCTGAAGGCGGCAAGGTCATTGACTATCGCAACAAGGAAGAACTCAGCGACGGCATCGTCTACGAGGCGGGTCAAACCATCGGCACGGGCGACGCTGTGATCGACTCCCCCTATAACGAAGCTGTCGCCAAGAGCACGGTCATCGCGCCTCCCGAGGAGACCAAGCCCGAGGAGAAGCCAGGCGAGACCAAGCCCGAGGGTTCCAAGTCCGAGGGCACGAAGACGACCAAGACCGTTGCAGTTGCAGCCACGGGAGCCAAGATCGCCGGCAAACTCGCAGCAACCGGCGACGCCTCGAGCGCAGCCATCGTGGCAGCCGCCCTTGCGGGAACAGCCGCCATCGCCGCGGGCGCCGTGGTGAGCCGCAAGCACTCATAGACGCCCTTCATACACGAACCGACACTTTTAAAGCCGCCTAGTCCGCGCACCGTTTAACAACGCCACCGCCGAGCTCCCCTCCGGCGGTGGCGTTTCCTGTTTGCGCCCGCACGACGCGCGCGAATGTTCTTGATGCTGCCCAACCGGTATACGCTGACGTGCGACAATTGAGGCTGTCAATATCACAACACCGAGAGAAGCCTGCCTTGGAAGCGCATCATAAGCAGATAACCGTTTATCCAGAGTGTACAGAAGGAGCGCCCGTCATTTACCTCCCCGTGGTTATGGGCGACGGTAATGAAGTCTACGAGCGCTGCCGAGAGCTCGACTGCCCGCCGTTCACCCTTGTCGCCATTGGAGGGCTCGATTGGAATCACGAGCTGAGCCCCTGGGAATGCGACGGAACTATACGAGATGCCGAGCCCTTTGGCGGACAGGCCGCTGGTTTTCTTGACGAGTTGTTGAAGCAGATAATCCCCCAGGCCGAATCATCGCTCCCGCAACCGCCCACCTGGCGCGGCATTGCCGGCTACTCGTTGGCGGGTCTTTTTGCACTGTGGGCACTTTGGCAAACAGATGTCTTTGAGCGCGCAGCGAGTGCATCGGGGTCGCTGTGGTTCCCCGGCTTTATCGACTACGCGCGCGAGCGCACGATGACAGCTACGCCCGACGCCGCCTATCTGTCGCTCGGTAAAAAGGAAACCAAGACGCCCAACCGCATGATGCGGCACGTACTCGACGATACGCGCGCGATGGAAGAGCTGTTTGTCGAGCGTGACATTCCAACAACGCTGGAGCTCAACCCCGGCAACCACTTTGCCCAAACTGACCTGCGCATGGCACGCGGCATCCACTGGATACTGGCGCATTAAAAATGGCGTCCACGCGTACATACGCATGGACGCCATTTTTAATTTGGCTGAACGCAGCTACTATTCAGCAGTCTCCTCAAGCTCGGAAGTATCGAACTCAAAGTCATTACCGGGCAAGATGGCGTTGAGCACAATGCCCACCAGCGAGCCCACGGCAAGGCCGGAAAGCGAAATGGTCACGCCGCCCAGCTCCAGCACGATGGCACCGGTGGTACTGTAGGCAATGCCGAGCGAAAGCACGAGCACCAGAGCCGCCACCAGCACGTTGCGGTTGTTCTGGAAATCAACCTGGTTCTCGATAAGGTTGCGAACGCCCACGGCACTGATCATGCCGTAGAGCACAAGCGACACGCCACCGATAACGCATGCCGGCATGGCGGCGATGACCGCGGCGAACTTGGGACAGAACGAAAGCACGATGGCGCAGCACGCGGCAATGCGAATCACGCGCGGGTCGAACACACGCGTCAGGGCAAGCACACCGGTGTTCTCGCCATACGTAGTGTTGGCCGGAGCACCAAAGAGCGAAGCCAGAATCGTGGCGAGACCATCGCCGAGCAGCGTGCGATGCAGGCCGGGGTCGGCAATGTAGTTGCGCTCGCAGGTGGAGCCAATAGCGGAGATATCGCCGATATGCTCGATCATGGTCGCAAAGGCCAGTGGCATGATGGTGATAATGGCCGTCGTGGCAAGACTGCTATCGAACTGCGGTCCAAAGAGCGCGAACACGGTGTTGTCCCACACGACAGGTAGACCGACCCACGGCGCGGCGGCAACCCCCGAAAAATCAACCTCGCCCAGCACCGCCGCAACGGCATAGCTCACCACAACGCCCAGCAGAATCGGCACGATCTTGACCATACCGCGGCCCCAAATGTTGCAGATGATGATCACGGCAACGGCAATAACAGCAACAAACCAGTTGGTCTGGCAGTTAGCAATGGCAGAGCTTGCCAGGGTCAAGCCGATGGAAATGACGATGGGGCCAGTCACCACCGGCGGGAAGAAACGCATGACACGCTTGGCGCCAAAGGCGCGGAACAGGGCCGCAAGCACCGGATAGAGCAGGCCGGCACAAGCTACGCCCAGGCAAGCGTAGGGCAAAAGCTCGGCCTCGCCGTTGGGCGCAATGGCGGCATAACCCGCGATAAAGGCAAACGAGGAGCCCAGGAACGCGGGCACCTTACCGCGCGATAGAAAATGAAACAGCAGCGTGCCGATGCCGGCGAACAGAAGCGTCGCCGAAACGGAAAGGCCGGTGAGCACGGGCACGAGCACCGTGGCTCCGAACATCGCAAACATGTGTTGCAAACCCAACACAAACATGCGCGGGCGGCCGAGCGACGATGCATCGTAGATGGCATCGGTGACGGCGGGCGTCGAAGACTGGGACATGGAAGTCCTTTCGAATGGAAGGGCGATCAGGCATATCGGATAACCTGCCCGAACGATACGATCCGAACCATTGTACGCGATATGCAGTACCTCGCACGCGCCGCCACCTGCAAACGCTAGCGCTATTTCCAAACGCGCTCGGCAATGCGCTTAACCAGCGCGATTTTTGCCCATTGCTCGTCCTCAGTCAGCTTGTTGCCAATCTCGCAGCTGGCAAAGCCGCACTGCGGCGACAGGTACAGGTTCTCGAGCGGCACGTACTTTGCGGCCTCGCGGATGCGCTCGACAATAACATCCTCGTTCTCGAGCTCAGCGGCCTTGGTGGTCACCAGGCCCAGCACGACCTTCTTGCCGGGAGCAACATACTTGAGCGGCTCAAAGCCACCGGCGCGCGGCGTATCGAACTCAAGGTAGAACGCGTCGACATCCTCGTGCGCAAACAGGTACGGTGCAATGGGATCGTAACCACCCTCGAAGGCATACGTGGAGTGATAGTTGCCGCGGCATACATGCGTGTTGATGACCAGATCGTCGGGCTTGTCCTCGATGGCGGCGTTGTTGAGCGCCACGCCCAACTCGCTTACCTTTTGCAGGTCGACCGGACTCATGCCGGTTTTGGCGACAAAATCAGTATCGCAGTAGATGCCCCAGGTGCAGTCATCAAACTGGATGTTGCGGCAGCCTGCTGCGTACAGGTCGGCGATCACCGTGCGATAAGCGGCTGCAATGGCGTCGGCAAGTTCCTCATCGGTCTTGTAGACGGCGCGCAGACTCTCCTGCTGTCCATCGCAGCGGTCGAGCGTAACCTCCGAGAACGTCTGGATCGGCGCCGGAATGGTTTGACGCGCGACCTGGCCCTCCCCCTCAAGCGCCTTGACAAACTTAAAATGCTCGACGAACGGGTGGTTCTCGCCGCTAATGGGACCGGTAACCACAGCGGTGTCGGCCGTCGTCTCCTCGTCATGGAACATATAACCCGTGCGTGAGGTGCGGCGCTCAATGCCGTTAAGGCCCCACATAAAATCGAGGTGCCAGTAGCTGCGGCGGTATTCGCCATCGGTAATTACCTGTAAGCCGGCTGCCTTCTGCTTGGCCACCAAATCGCAAATGGCCTCATCCTCGACGGCCTTAAGGCCGGCGGCGTCGAGCGTGCCCGCGGCATAGGCGGCACGTGCATCCTTAACAGCCTGGGGACGAAGAAAGCTGCCGACGATATCGGCGCGAAACGGCGCGCTCGGTTGAATCAAGGTGCTCATAGATATCTCCCTTTGCATTGGTTGCTTTACTGGGACAGAGTATGAGCGCTCATATGGCTATCGTAAAATATACGTTTATAACAGTTTGATATAGATGCTTCCTATATCAAATGAGACTGCCGCAAAGAGATTTGACCCGTGCAGAACGCAGCAATCTAGATGTGCTGACGGATCGCGTCGATATAGGCCTGTCCATAGCGCGTGAGCGTCGTGTTCTTGCGCGTGATGATGCCAATCTCCATGTACTCGTCTACATCGAGCGGAATCGAGATAATACCGGGGCCGTTAAGTTCATGGCTGATCACGCCCGAACACACCGTGTAACCGTTAAGGCCCATAGCTAGGTTGAACAGCGTCGCACGGTCGCGCACGCGGATATTCTTGCGGCGCTCAAAGGTCGAGGTCAGCTCCTCGGAATAGTAAAACGAGTTGTAGCTGCCCTGCTCATAGGACAGGAACGGGTAGTCTTCCAAGTCCTCGAGCGTCACACTCGAGCGACCCGCCAGTGGATGGTCTGCGCACACGAAGACATGCGGCGTGGCGCAGAAGAGCCCCTCGAATACGAGCTCGTTGGCGGCAAGCATGCGCTCGATAACCTCGCGGTTATGCTCGGATAAGTACAGGATGCCCAGTTCGCTTTTCATATGCGCGACATCCTCGATAATCTCGTGAGTCTGCTCCTCGCGCAGGGTGAAGTCGTAACGCGCGGCATCGAACTCGCGGATCACGTCAACAAACGCGTTAACGGCAAAGGAATAATGCTGGCAGCTCACGCTAAAGTGCGGCACCTGCTCGGATGTGCCCTTGTACTTGCCCTCGAGCAGGTCGGCCTGGTCGAGCACCTGGCGCGCGTAGCCCAAGAAGGTCTCGCCTTCCTCGGACACAATGACGCCCTTGTTGGTGCGCTCAAAGATGTGTACACCCATCTCGTTTTCGAGATCGCGAATTGACGCGGTAATCGAAGGCTGCGACACAAAGAGCCGGCGCGAGGCCTCGGTGATGCTGCCGCATTCGGCAACTTTGACGACATATCTGAGCTGCTGGAGCTTCATGGCTTTCTCCCTAGACGTTCGTGACGTCGAAACCCGTCGCGTCCATCTGACGCATAAACGACGGCATCTCCCCCGTCGCGGCGCAGGCGGCAATCTGATGCAGAGCCCCGGCAACCGCATCATCTGCCGCAGCGCCGATATGCCAGCGCGCGGCAGCCGTGACGGCCTCGTTGGCATTGGCGACTGCAACGGAATTGGGAACGGCATCGATCATGGGCAAATCGTTATCGGAATCGCCGAATACGGCCACCTCGTCGGGCGTCAGGCCCAAAGCGCGCGCCAGCTCCAGCGCAGCACAGCCCTTGTCCCAGCCGGTCGGAAGAACGTCGAACAGGCACACGCGGTTGTTGGGAAACACGAGCGAGAGCTCCGGCACCTCGGCGGCAACACGCTCGCGCAGCTCGGCGAGCTCCTCGCGCGAACGGGCACTCCAGATATTCGCCTTGTATACCGGGGCATCGTCAACGACAGGGCGACAGGGAGCCTCTTCGCCCTTGAGCCACGCGTTGCCGCCTGACTCCATGGCGCGACGCACACGCTCGGGATCGCTTGTCACGCAATAGGCGTCGTTGTCCCAAAAGTCATCACCCAGACGGTAGACCTTCAAATAGGTATCGTCGGTCTCTTGCTCCAGGTAGTCGGCCAGGCGCATAAGGGCATCGTTATCAGTTGCGCGCGAGGCAACCGCCTCGCCATCGACAAACATCACCTGGCCGTTGCAAAACGCACCGGTCGAGAAGCACTCGGAGCGATTGCGGAACATCCAGCTCATCGCGGACGGCTGGCGACCCGAAACCGGGCCAAAATGCAGGCCCGCCGCCTGCATGGCATGAATGCCCTCGATGGCGCAGTCGCTGGCGCCATCGTGTCCAGCAGGAATCAGCGTATCGTCCATATCGGTCAGCACAAGTTTGATCATAAGGTCCCCTCGGTCATTCTTAATCCCATCTATTGTACCGACCTGCCAAAAAGGGACAGGTTTATTTTGGCAGGTTTTATCTGGGAAAACGCAAAGTCCCAGTTGTTACCTGCCAAAATAAACCTGTCCCTTTTTGGCAGGTGCGCTAGTATAGGGACAACAGATTCGATGCGGGAGTGCCGGCGGTGCAAACCACAAGGCTGAGAGGGCATGGGGCCCAATCCTTTGAACCTGTCAGTTAATGCTGGCGTAGGGAGCATGCCGCCTTTACAGGGGCGCTGTCTATGCACAGCGCCCCTTTTCTATGCCAAGGAGGCATGTGCAGTGATTGATTCGGAACAGCTTAAGCAAAACGTGGTCAAGGCCGTGGAGGAGATTCGCGCCACCAATCCGATGGCCGGTTCCATCACCAACACGGTGACGATCGACTTTGTCGCCAACGCACAGCTCGCCGTGGGCGGATCGGCCGCCATGGTCTATCTGCCCGACGAGGGCGAGGCACTCGTTGCCGGCGGAGGTGCCATCTATCTCAACATGGGCACGCTCTTCCCCATCTACGAGCAGACGATTCCCCGCGCGGCCAAGGCGGCACACGACGCCGGCAAGCCCTGGGTGCTCGACCCGGTGGGCCTGGGCATCGGCAGCCTGCGCACCCAGCTGGTAAACGAGCTCAAGCAGTACAAGCCCGCCATCGTGCGCGGCAACGCCTCCGAGATCATCGCGCTTGCCGGCCTGTGGGGTCTTGAGGGCGAGGCAGCCGATCTGAGCCGCGTGCGCGGTGTCGATACCACCGACACGGTCGATGCCGCCCGCGATGCCGCCGTGGCGCTCGCCCGCTACACTGGCGGCGCCGTAGTGGTCTCGGGCGAAGTCGACCTAATCACCGACGGCACAACCGTGGCCAAGTCCCACGGCGGCAGCCCGCTCATGTCAAAGATCACCGGTTGTGGCTGCTCGCAGGGCGGCGTGCTGGCTGTGTACGCCTGCGCTGCCGATCCGTTTACGGCAGCCATCTGTGGCACCGCCGTCTACAACGTTGCCGGCACGCGTGCCGCCGCTGTCGCCGATGCCCCGGCAAGCTTTAAGGTCGCCTTTATCGATGAGCTCTACCGCGCGGCCGCCCAAGACATCGCCGATAACCAACTCGAGCTCGAGGAGGCATAAGCCATGTCCGAGCCCGCAACCAATGCCGGCATGAACACACTCGTCGCCGTGGCCATCGCCCCGTGCGGCACCGGCGATGAGCTGTCCGCCGAGGTCGCCGAGGTCGTGCGCGTCATTCGCGAGAGCGGCCTTCCCAACCGCACCACCTCGATGTTCACAGAGATCGAGGGCGACTGGGACGAGGTCATGCAGGTCGTGCGCGACGCGACCTTTGTGTTGGCGAGCAAGGGCATCCGCACCGAAGTCGTGCTCAAAGCCGATATTCGGCCCGGATTTACCGACACCATGACCGGCAAAATCGAGCGCATGGAAGCACAGATCAAGAAACAGGAGGAAGCACGATGAACATCCGCGACAACCTTGATATCTCGGCCTATCTGGTACTCGGCCCCGAAAACACGCTGGGACGTCCCGTGGGCGATGTGGTGGCCCAGGCACTCGACGCCGGCTTTACCTGCATCCAGGTGCGCTCCAAGGTGGCAAGTGCCCGCGAGATCATCGCGCTGACGGACGATGCCGCGCAGGCTATCGCAAAGGCTGGCAAAACCGGTCAGGTCGCCTTGCTAATCGATGACCGTCTGGACTGTGTGCTTGCCGCGCGCGAGCAGGGTATTGCCGTCGACGGCGTGCACGTGGGTCAGAGCGATATTCCCGTCGAGGTCTGTCGCAAGCTGCTGGGCCCCGATGCCATCGTGGGTCTTTCGGCCCGTTGCGAGGAAATGCTCGAGTACGTCAAGACCGCCGACATGAGCCTGGTCGATTACCTGGGCATCGGCCCACTCCACGAGACCGAGACCAAGCGCGATTGCGGACGCGCGGCCGACGGCTCCATCATCACCAAGAGCTTTGAGGACCTGGCCGCACTCCACGCGGCAAGCCCCGTACCCATCGTGGTGGGCGGCGGCGTCAAGACGGCCGACCTGCCGCAGCTCAAGGCAACCGGCGTCGATGGCTTCTTTGTGGTGAGCGCCGTCTGCAGTGCCGACGACCCCCACGCCGCAGCTAAGGAGCTCGTCGACACCTGGCAGCAGGCATAGGCATAGGCCAAGCAGCTGATTCGCAACCTCATATCTTCAATAGCGGAAAGCGCATCCCGGTTCGCACGTCCATTCCGGGATGCGCTTTCCGCATGCGACTCTTACTCCGCCAGATACGCTTCCAGCGCGGGCAAGGTCGCCTCCGCATCGTGGCGGCCGACCTGGTAGATGCGCTCGAGCTCATCCGGTTCGCGGCACAGCGACGGCACCTTCACCGACTCGCTCGGCCGCACCACAAAGACCTCGCCGGCAGCCTCGCGACGTGCCAGGTCATCGAGCGTGGCATTGTAGACCTCATGCCGATGCTCAAGCGCTGCAACAAACTCCGGGTAGTGACGGAACACGCGCCGCAGCATGGGCATCACGCTGTTAGGCTGCTTCACAAAGCCCGCCGGCTGCGTGAGCACCACGATATTGCGGTCATACCCCTGCGCAAACAGCCATGCGCTGGGGATAGAATCAGCCACGCCACCATCCAGATACTTATGCCCGCCAATAGCAACGGGACGCGTCGCCACAGGAATAGCAGACGACGCCCGGATCCACTCGATATCGCGCTCGTCGCCATACGGCAAATCGTGATAGACAGCCTTGCCCGTCTCGATATCGGTACACACGCACGTAAATCGCATGGGGCAGGCGCGATACGCTTCCAAGTCGATGGGATCGCGCTCGATAGGCACCTCATGATAGGCAAAATCGGCATTGAACATGTCACCGGTTCGCAGCCAGCTTGTCACGCTCGCATAGCGCTTGTCGGCACAATAGGCCTTGTTGTAGCGAATGGCGCGCCCAATCTGCCGCGATTTAAAGTTGTAGCCAAACGCCGCGCCCGCCGAGACACCCACCATATGGTCGCAGGTCAAACCGTGCTCCATCCAAACGTCGAGCACGCCCGCCGTATACATACCGCGGTAGCCGCCTCCCTCGAGCGCAAGCCCCACCGTGCGCGTCGTATCCGGCTGTGCCATGTGACCATCTCCGTTCCTGCGTTTTAAAACGGGACAAGTATACCCGTCAACATATATCGACTCAGTCGCATTTTCATCGAACATCGCATTGTCGCGCTACCGCTTGGCGAATAGTAGCCGCCAACAGCATGGACACCCATATATAATTGCGTACTGTTGTTTACGCTACTCAGCAGTTATCAACAGCGAACATTAGCCGGCAAAGTAACTCAACAACGCAGCAAGGCGGGGGCCTGGATACACGCAAGGCGCCGAGCAACGACGCGTGTACACTACGAGCTCGCCCGACGCCATCCGCCCCGACCTCAGAAAGCCGCTCACAACATGGACACCGTCAGCAATTACACCGAAACGCTCGAAAAGACCGTCCGTGACCTTCTCGAGCGTCAGGATGATCTGATTAGGACGGCCTTTACCGACCAGCTCACCGGACTTGGCAACCGCGGCGGCTTTACCCGTTCCCTAGAAGAAATCTGGGAGCAGGAACTGCCCGTGACCATGGCGTTTATCGACATCGATAACCTTAAGCACTGCAACGACGTCTTCGGGCATGACGAGGGCAACCGCTATATCTTGCAGGTAAGCCTCTATCTCAAGCTGTATATGAAGGTGGACGAGGCGGCGTTTCGCATAGGCGGCGACGAGTTTGCCATCCTGTCTACGATTGCGACCGAGGACGACCTCGCCGAGCGCCTGGAACACTGCCGAACGGTCCTACTCAAAAACAACGATTCCGAGATGCCTCACTCGTTTAGCTACGGAGTGTCGCACGCCGACCCCGCCCTGGGTGAAGTCTCCAATCGCATGACACTCGATGCCGACCATCGCATGTACGACTACAAGCTACGCCATGCCATGCATCTTGATCGACGCAATATCGCGCAAGTCCACACCGACGACTTCGAAATAAGCGATCGCGTTTTTGACGCCTTTTCGATGCTCAACGAAGGCCGTTATTGCTTTATCGAGAACTTGGACAAACATCGCACCCTTTGGTCACAAGGTGCCCTGCGCGATCTCGGTCTTCCTTCTGAGCATGTAGACAACTGCCACGATTACTGGAAAACGCGCGTCCACCCCGATGACCTTGAGGCCTACATCAACGACATCGACCAAATCTATAATGGCTCCAAACACCGCCGCGTCATGCAGTACCGCATGCGCAATGCCGCGGGCGACTACGTCCTCTGCCGCGCTCGCGGGTTTCGCATCGACGGTGACGGAAATACCCCCTCGCTCTATGTCGGCGAACTTGTTAACCACTCACTCGCCGAGACCGTCGACGCCGCCACGGGCCTCGGAACGCAGCGTATGCTGATCAACGCTATCGATGCCTGCCGTCGCGACCGTTGCGAGACGGGGCTTATAGCGGTCCGCGTTTGTGGCACGGCAAAGTTCAACGAGCTCTACGGGGCCGAGGCTGTCGACAACATGCTCGCCGAATACGCAGGTCGCATGTTATCGATCACCCGCGGCAGAAGTCGCGTCTTCCGCTCGCGAAACGCCCAGTTCGTCGTGCTCAGCAACGATCTGGACCACGAGGCATTCGAGCAACTGACCCATCATCTTAAAGAGGCCGTTTTCGCTCCTGTTCGAATCGCGAACGACACCATTACCCCCGTCTGTCTTGTCGTCCCGGCCTTTTACGAGCGCTTAATCAATCAAGCGACCGCTGTTTTAGGCGAACTCGACCGTCGTCTTCGCGCCGCCGGCGGGCTTGCCCCCAACGACAGCCTCCCCATACCCGAGATTGAGCGTAAAAGCGCCGTCGCCGAACGCATCGATACGCTCACGGGCCTCTATCGACCCAGCGAGTTTATGCGGCGTGCCAACGCATTTCTGAGGACAGGGCGCGACGGCGCTTGGTGTATCGCCACCGTCGACATGGGTCATATGCGACTGTTTAACGAATGGCACGGACAGGCCGAGGGCGACCGCGTGCTCGCCGATGTGGGCACGGTCCTCAAAGACATCGAGAATGCCGAGATGGGCGTCGCAGGATACTGGGGCCAAGACGACTTTTGCATTCTCATCCCCTTTGAGCACGACACCGTCCATCAAATCTATAACCGCGTTCGCGCCGCCGTGGCCAAGCATGATGACGGCGTGGGTTTCTGGCCGTCCATGGGCGTTTGCCCCATCGATCCCAACGAGGAAATCACCATCGACGCGCAGGCCAAGGCCATGTTTACCAATCGGCGCGCAAAAAACGACTTTAAGGAGCGCGTCGCCATTTTCCGCCCCGAGGAGTACGAGCGCGAAACCGCGTTCCACCGCACGCTGACCGAATTCCAGTATGCGTTCTCAAACGGCCGCATTACCTACTACCTGCAGCCCCAGGTCGACATGGAAACTGGCGAGATCGTTGGCGCCGAGGCGCTCACGCGCTGGATTGGCAAGGACGGTTCCCTCATTTCGCCTGTAACGTTTATCCCCGCACTCGAGGAAAGCGGCTTTGTAGTGACGCTCGACAAGTACATTTGGCAGGGCGTCGCCTCGTGGCTGCGCGAGCGCATCGACCGGGGGCTTCGCGTGGTTCCGATCTCGCTCAATGTGTCGCGCGTGGATATCCTTGCCTGCGACGTTGCCGAACATATGGGAGCACTTGCCGCCCAATACAACCTACCGCCCGAACTCATGCGCATCGAGATCACCGAGACAGCCTATACGGGAGAATCCGAGGCCGTGGATAAACTGACTGCCGACCTGCACACCCGCGGCTTCTCAACCTATATGGACGACTTTGGCACCGGCCAGTCCACGCTCGCGATGCTCAAGAACGTCAACGTCGACGTTATCAAGCTTGACCGCACGTTTGTTCCCGCCGACGGAGATCAAGGCCGCAGCGCGCAAATCATTACATCAATGCTCGATATGGCGCAGTCGCTCCATCTGCCCGTCGTGGTCGAAGGCGTCGAGACAAATGAGCAGGCGAACATGCTACGACAGATGGGCGCCCGCTACGCTCAGGGCTTCCTCTACTACCGCCCCATGCCGGCGAATGATTTTGAGACATTGCTCGATGGTGGCAATAACAACTGATACGCTCGCGCGCAAAACGCCACCGCCGAAGGGGGCATTTGTCTCCATTAGCTAACTTATATCCCCAATTCAAACCGGATTGGGGATATGATACAAACCGTTGTTCTGCCCAAGGAGGTTATTCATCATGAACGAGTCATACCGCTTGGGCGAGCAATCGATTATTGCCTATCTTCAGCGACTTGCGAATGGCGTCTCGACCGCCGAACTCGATGTTTCCGCGCTGCCTGCTGAGCTACGCGCCGTTGGTGAGCAACTGCAAAAGACGCATGCCATCCTGCAACAAGAGCGCCAGCTGCTTGAGTGCAACGCCTATATCGATCAGCTCACCAACTTGGGCAACCGCGGCGGACTCGACCGTCACGTCGAGCAGCTCTGGCGCAAAGGCGACCCCTTCACCTGCGCCTATATTGACATCGACCATCTCAAGCATTGCAATGATAGGTTCGGCCACGCCGAAGGCAATCGCTATATTCTGGGCATCTGCCGCGCGCTCACCGAGGCAATGGAGCACGATGAAGTGCTGTTCCGTATCGGTGGAGATGAATTTGTACTCGTGTCCCCCACGACAGGCGAAGCCGAACTCGAGCAGCGCTTGGAGCGGACACGCACCAATCTTGTCGAGGCAACATCAGACGGCAAGGCGCCCATGATCGCTAGCTTTAGCTTTGGCTGCTCGCGCGTCAATCCACTTGCCGGCGACACGCGTCGCCAGATGACGATGGATGCCGATCGCAAGATGTATCGCTATAAGCTTATGCATCGCGTGCAGCAACCGAAAGACAATGACGCGCCGCCACACCCAATTGCCGAGCAGCTTCCGTGCAACGACCGCGTATTCCAAGCGATCTCTATGAGCTCCGAGACGCGCTATCCGTTTATCCTTAACCTCGATACCGGCGAATCGCAATGGTCGATTAATGCCGTGCGCGATTTCGACCTACCCTCCCAGCATCCCTACAACTCACTCGATATGTGGCTTGCTCGCGTCCACCCCGAGGACCGCGACAACGTACGCGCCGAGCTCGACATGGTGATAAACGGCACATGGCACTTCCACTACATGCAGTACCGCGTTATGGATGCTACCGGAGCGTACGCGCTTTGCGACTGCACGGGCTACCGCTTGGACGGCACCGATACCGAGCCTAACATGTACGTGGGCATTATCATCAACCGAAGCCTGGCAGATACGACCGATTCCGTGACCGGCCTGGGCGATATTCACGCCCTGGTCAACGCCATTGGCGAAATGCGTCGCGTGGCGCGCAAGGCAGGCCTGGTCGCCATCAAAATCGACGACATCGCCAAGGTCAATGCCCGCTTTGGCTTTGATGCGGGCGACCGCGTTTTGGCAGAAAGTGCCGCCTGCCTCATGGACTGTTCGCGCGGCAAGGGCCGTCTGTTCCGCTCGACCGGACCGATGTTCGTGGCGCTTTTCGATGACCTTGATCCCGAAGAGACCGACGCGATCGCAGAAGAAATCGAGCGGTTCTTGGGGTCGCCCGTACTCTTTGGCTCATTTGAATATCAGCCGCCCATTCGTGTGGCCACACTTCATCTAGATGCCGTCGACCGACAGCCCGTTTCCATTTTGAACGAGCTCAAAGCGCTACTTGAAGAGGCACCACAAGTACCGGGCACCAAGCTGGACTAGCGTTATGGGGCGCATGATGGTTAATTTCCGATCTCAACCGAACACATTGGGCAAATAGGTCGTACCCGCAGTTAGCCGAACGTCCCCGCAGTCCCTCCCGGGGCCCGGGGGCACCGTTTCGATACTCCTGGTTTACTTTGCCTGATGCAAATAAGTGCTCAACAAGATAGAACCTATCCCCCGCCACGGATATGCCCTCGAGTAAATCTGTTAAGCCAAGCCTATCAAATTCTATTGACAATTGGCTGCATTGGTCCATTTTGTCGTCCAGCCACTTCCGCTGGCTATCGCCTCATAAAAACAAACCTAACGAGCCGCACGAACGACAAAGAGGCCAAGCTGAACAGAAGTAGAACCAAAACTTCAAAAACGCTGGTATTCCAATCGCGTACCCAGTCCTCTACCGCCCACAAGAAAAACAGCAGCCCCATCCATAACGTCACAGAAGAAATCAGCTTTGCGTAAGGGCGTATATCAATCTCGCTCTCCCTTTTTGTGACATCATATCCAGCAATTGAGCAGAGCCATCTTCCTCTTCGGTATTGGATTGAAAGGACAATCAAGGCAATCGAAGTCATCAAGCAAACAGCATCCTCTGTTTCCATAGAGTTTCCTTTGCTTTCCATCCTAGTTACGCATTCACAATCGAATCAAACCAAGTATGAATTACTCGATAGCAACCGCCTTAGTATAAACCATAGCCGCCGCAGCAGCCCGCCTTCCAAGGCCTCAAAGCTCGCCATCGAGGGCGACCCGCCCAGACCCCTTACAATCTGCTCGCACGAGGCCCCGCACTCCAACATCCTCTGGACCGTATCCCGCTCGTACCTGGTGAGCGTGCCTGCCGTGGGCCCTCGGGGCCGGCATCGTGCCCCACGCCATCTGCCCGCTCGTGCGATAATCCTCCGCAGAAGTCACCAACAGCAGAGGGAGCTTGTGATGAAGGTTCTTTTGGTCAATGGCAGCCCCAAGGCAAACGGCAACACCGCCCGCGCGCTCGCCGAGGTCGCCGAGCAATTGCATGCCGAGGGCATCGATACCGAGGTGTTCCAGCTGGGCGCCAAGCCCATTCGCGACTGCATTGGCTGTGGCCAGTGCGGCAAGCTCGATTGCCGCTGCACCTTTGACGACGACGTGGTGAACGAGCTGATCGTTGCCGCCGAGCAGGCAGATGGCTTTGTCTTTGGCTCACCCGTCTACTATGCGCACCCCAGCGGACGCATCCTTTCGGCCCTCGACCGCGCCTTCTATGCTGGCAGCAAGGCCTTTGCGCACAAGCCGGGTGCCGCGGTCGCCGTCGCCCGTCGCGGCGGCACGTCGACCACCTTCGATGTACTCAATAAATACTTCACCATCAACCAGATGCCCGTGGTCGCCTCCACCTATTGGAACAACGTCTTTGGCGCCATGCCGGGCGAGGCCGATGGAGATGCCGAGGGTCTGGCCACCATGCGAAATATCGGCAAAAACATGGCCTGGCTCCTGCGTTGCATCGAGGCAGGACAGGTCGCCGGCATCGAAGCCCCCGAAGCCGATCGCGCCAGGACCAACTTCATTCGTTAGAACGGCGGAACATTATATGAACGTGCAAATCTTCGGGACTAAGAAGTCGTTCGATACCAAGAAGGCGCAGCGTTATTTTAAGGAGCGCCGCATTAAGGTGCAGTTTATCGACCTTAAGGAAAAGGAGATGAGCAAGGGCGAGCTCACGAGCGTGATGCAGGCGGTCGGCGGCATCGACAAGCTGCTCAACCCCAAAGCCAAGGACGAGGAGACGCTCGCGCTCATCCAGCACCTCACCCCTAGCCAGCGCTTCGACAAGCTGCTCGAGAACCAGCAGGTTCTAGCCGAGCCCATCGTGCGCAATGGCAAAAAGGCCACTGTCGGCTATTGCCCCGACGTGTGGGGAGCCTGGGAGTAGCCTGTGTTATTTGTCGGCGCGTGGGTATAAGAGCAGGCGTTTGGCATAAGATTCAACTGTAAGCCAAGTCTAACAAAGGAGGGCACATGCCCAACAAACCCGTGAAAATCATCATGCTTACCGGATACCTCGGTGCCGGCAAGACCACACTGCTCAACCACATCCTCGCTAACGACGGCGGCATCCGCGCCGCCGTGATCGTCAACGATATCGGCGAGATCAACGTCGACGCCAGCCTCATCGCCGACGGCGGCCTTTCCGAGACCGATGACCTCATCCCGCTCACCAACGGCTGCATCTGCTGCACGCTTTCGGACGACCTTGCCAACCAGCTGCAGGGCATCGCCGATTCGGGCAACTTCGACTACATCATCATCGAGGCCTCGGGCATTTGCGAGCCCATCCCCATCGCCTACACCATCTCGAGCTTCTGCGACGAGGCCAAGGTGGGCGGCGAGCCCAAACTCGCGCTCGACAACATCGTGGCCGTGGTCGACTGCGCCCGCATGTACGACGAGTTCAACGGCGGTCGCGACCTGCTGGCCGAGGATATCGACGAGGACGACATCGAGAGCCTGCTCATCCAGCAGATCGAGTTCTGCTCCACGCTGATCCTCAACAAGACCGACACCGTGACGCCTGAGCAGATTGCCGAGCTCAAGGCCATCGTGCGCAGCCTGCAGAAAGACGCCGTAATTGTCGAGGCCCAAAACGGCGAGGTCCCCATGGAGGAGCTGCTCGATACCGACCGCTTCGACTTTATGCGCGCCTACAACTCCGCCGCCTGGATCGAGGCCATGGAGCATCCCGAGGAGCACGACGACCCCGAGGTGCTCGAGTACGACATCGAGACCTTTGTGTACTCACGCCGCAAGCCGTTTGACCTGCAGAAGTTCACCGATTTTGTTGAGCAGGAGTGGCCCGACGAGGTCATCCGCGTCAAGGGCCCGCTGTGGCAGGCCAGCAATCCGGACATGTGCTACATGTTTGAGCAGGCCGGCCACCAGATGCGCCTGATGGAGAACGGTCTGTTCGTTGACTCCGCGCCCGAGGGCGAGAAGCAGAAGATCATCGACGAGAACCCCGAGATCATGCAGATTTGGAACGACGAGACGGGCGACCGCATGACGAGCCTGTGCATCATCGGCCGTCACATGGACAAGGATGCGCTCATCGCCTCCCTCGATGCCTGCCTGACCGACTGGCACCGCGCCTAGGTTTATCCAAGCGGGCATTTTCCGCCTACGTAACCGCCAAACCACCACGAAGGTGCCTGTCCCCTTCGTGGTGGTTTTTCGTTCTGAGCCAAGGAGATTCATGTTCAACATTGTGCTGTATGCGCCCGAGATTCCGGCCAATACGGGCAATATCGGCCGTACCTGCGTGGTCACCGGCGCCCATCTGCATCTGGTGGAGCCACTGGGCTTTTCGCTCGACGACAAGACGATACGTCGCGCCGGCCTGGGCTACTGGCAGAATTTGGACGTGACGACCTATGCCGGCTGGGAGGATTTCCTTGCGCGCAACGGTCTCTCCCCCGCCGACGAGCGCCTGCATCTGCTGACCAAAAAGGCGCGCCGCACCTATGCGCAAAGTACCTACCGCGACGGTGACTTTTTGGTCTTTGGCAGCGAGAGCTCGGGGATTCCCGAGCCACTGCTTGCCGCGGCGCCCGAGCGCTGCGAGCGCATCCCGATGCTGCGCGATTGCGACTCACTCGATAACGCCGAGGCTTGGGAAGCCCACGAGGAATCGTTGGGGCATACCGAAGACAGCCACGAGGCCATCCTTCGGCAGGATATCTGCGGCAACTTCGTCGACCCGGACGACTACCGCATCAGCGCACTCAACCTCTCCAACAGCGCCGCCATCGTCCTCTACGAAGCCCTGCGCCAAACAGGCTTTCCGGGAATGTGACCAAGGAACTGTCCCTTTGTCACATTCGGTTATAGGTAGCGGCCGGTGATGCTCTTGGAGCAGGCCGCGATGTCGCTCGGCGTGCCGGCGCAGACGATTTGCCCGCCGGCGTCGCCACCGCCCGGGCCCATGTCGATCACATAATCGGCGTTACGGATAAGGTCGAGATCGTGTTCGATCACGACAACCGTGGCGCCCTTGGCAACAAGGCCGTCGAACACACTCAGCAGTACCTGAACATCGAGCGGATGCAGACCAATCGTGGGCTCGTCAAACACAAACACGGCATCATCCTGCACACGACCCATCTCGCTCGCGAGCTTAAGACGCTGTGCCTCGCCGCCCGAAAGCGCCGGCGTGGGCTCACCAAGTGTGAGATAGCCCAAGCCCAGGTCGTGCAAGGTCTGCAAGCGCGTCTGGACCTTCTTGAGTCCCAGTGTGGCGTCGAGGGCCTCGTCCACACTCATGTCCATGAGCTGCGGCAACGTAAGTAGGCTCCCGTCCTTGCCCTCGCGATGGATATGCGAAGCCGCGTCTGCATAGCGAGAGCCGCGGCATGTGGGACAGACGATCTCAACATCGGGCAAAAACTGCACGTCGAGCGATATCGAGCCCGTGCCGTCGCACGTAGGGCAGCGCAAGGCACCGGTGTTGTAGCTAAAGGCGCCCGCCTTGTATCCCGCCGCCTTAGCCTCGGGCGTACGGGCAAAGGCGCGGCGCAGCTCATCATGGATGTCGGCATAGGTTGCCACCGTCGAGCGCACGTTGGCGCCGATGGGCGTGGCATCAATCAGGTTGGCGCGCGCGATGCCCTCGGCATCGATCCAACGCACGTGCCCCGGCAGGCGCTCGCCAGCTGCCTGCGCCTTGAGCGCCGGAATGAGTGTCTCGAGCACCAACGTCGTCTTACCCGAACCCGAAACGCCCGTCACCGCGACCAAGCGACCGCGCGGGATATCGACTTCGAGCGGTTTGACGGTATGGATGGTATCGGTCGCCATGCGGATATGGCCCTGGTCGAACATTTCGTCGTCAGCCACCTGCGGCCGCAAGCGCTTGGGGTCTGCGCGCAAAAACGGTGCGATGCGGCTACCCTGCGATTGCTCGACCTCATCCACCGTACCGGCGGCGATCACATTACCGCCGCCCGCTCCGGCAACGGGGCCCATCTCGACCAGATAATCGGCTTCCGCCAGTACGCGCGTATCGTGGTCGACAACGACCACGGTGTTGCCGTCATCCACCAGATCGCGCATTACGCCCACCAAGCCGTCGACATTGGCAGGATGCAAGCCGATCGAGGGCTCGTCCAGCACATAGAGCACACCTGTCGACCGGTTGCGCACCACGCGGGCGAGTTGCACGCGCTGGCGCTCACCTGTGGAGAGCGTGGCGCCGGCGCGATCGAGCGAAAGGTAATCGAGCCCCAGGTCGACCAGGCGACGAGCCGTGCTCAAAAACGAACCGCAGATATCCACTGCCATGGGCTGCATCTCGGTCGGCAAGGATGCGGGCACGCCGCGCACCCACTCAATCGCCTCGCCCAACGTCATGGCAGCCGCCTGCGCCAAATTGATACCGCGCACCTGGGGCTGGCGCGCAGCCTCGGAGAGACGCGTGCCGCCGCAATCGCGGCATGCTCCCTCGCGCAAAAAGCGCGCAACGCGTTTTAAGCCCTTATCGTCCTTAACTTTGGCGAGCGCATTCTCAACGGTATAGACGGCGTTGTAATAGGTGAAGTCGAGCGGCGTGGCGCCCTCGCCGTTTTTGGGAACGTAGAGAATGTGCTTCTTAACCGCCGGACCATGGAACACGATGTCGCGCTCTTGAGGCGTGAGCTGGTTAAACGGCACGTCGGTGCGCACGCCCATCTCGCCGGCCACCTGCTTCATCAGGTCCCACATGAGCGTGCCCCAGGGAAGCACTGCGCCCTCGTTGATAGTCTTTGACTCGTCGGGCACCAGGCTCGCTTCGTCCACCTCGCGCATGACACCGGTGCCGCCGCAGGTGGGACACGCACCGCCGCTGTTAAAGGCAAGGTCCTCGGCGCTCGGGGCGTAGAACTCGCGGCCGCATGCGGGACATGCGAGCGACAGGCCTGCAGCCACATTAAGGCTCGGCTCCACACGCGCCCCGCAGTGCGGGCACACGTGATGGGCGCAGCGGCTAAAGAGCAGACGCAGGCTGTTGTTGAGCTCGGTCATGGTGCCAAAGGTCGAGCGCACACCCGGTACGCTGGGGCGCTGATGCAATGCGAGCGCCGCCGGCACATGCAGCACTTCATCCACCTGGGCATGCTCGGCCTGCGTCAGACGGCGACGGGTATAGGTGCTGAGCGCCTCTAGATAGCGGCGCGAGCCCTCGGCATAAAGAACTCCCAGCGCCAGCGAACTCTTGCCCGAGCCCGACACGCCGGCAATGCCCACGAGCCTTCCCAGCGGAATATCGATATCGATGTCCTTGAGGTTGTGGACACGTGCACCGCGCACCTCGATAGCACTTGGTTGTTGCGACACCGTCATCGCTCCCCTTCCTGTTAGCCGAACGTGGCAAAGGGACTGTCCCTTTGTCACGTTACTCGCACTGTGCTCGCCTGCGCCAGTCTTCGCAGGTCAAATACGTAAAGCACTCGGTACGCACATCGCCCATAAGCTCGCAGGGCATATCGCGCTCAACGTGATGCGGCGCGAATCCACACTTTTGCTGAACGCGTAACGACTTGTCATTGCCCTCATAGTATCCGCACCAAAGCGCCTTACAGCCAAGCGTTTCGAACGCATAACGCTGCATGGCTCGCACTGCCTCGGGAGCAAAGCCTCGGCCCCAGAATGGCTTGGCGATCCAATAGCCCACTTCGAGTTCGAGACCGTCATCTCGACGGTTTGACTCGCAGAGAGATGGCATGAGTCCGATACTACCCACGGGCTCATCTGTCGCAGCCAGGCAAACGGCAAAGGTATGGGGTGCCGCAAAGACTGTCCGAATGATCTCCCTGCTCTCCTCAATGCTTCGATGGGGCGGCCAACCCGCAGCCGGCCCCACGTCCGGATCGCTCGCATATGCAAACAGGCTCGCCGCATCCGTCTCGCGCCACGGACGAAGCGTCAAACGCTCGGTATGAATCACCATGTTTTGACCTCTCTCAGACATCGATGTGACAAAGGGACTGTCCCTTTGTCACATTACTCGTGCCATAAAATGCGATCGCGAATGTACTCGCCCAGCATGGGCACGGTAAACCGCACAAGGCCGTATCCGGCGGCCTCGATGACGCGCTCGCGAATCAGGCTTGCGCGATATTTACTCGCCCAGCTCTGAGTGCGATCGCAGCGCTCAATGATATCCGCCATGCGCGTCGGCTTACCCTCGTCAGTAGCCATGGCCTCGATAAAAAGGCGCTGTGGACTGCGCAGCCCGTAATACAGGGGCGCATCGACCGCTTCGTAGAACTCGGAGACGGCATCCGCATGGCCATCCTCGACATCGCGCCTTTCAATGACCTGCGAGTTGCGCCGGACAGCAGAGCGCCACATGTAATATCCCACCAGCTGGACCATGTAGGGATGCCCCATACTCTTGCGCGCCGCAAGGTCCGCCGTCTCCGCATCAACGTAAAGACCAGCGTCCTTGACCGTCTGGACATATGAATCGCGCACCTTGGGCAAAGAAATCGCCCCCAGCGCACGCTGCTGAGCACGGCGCAAAAACGTCACGCTCGGCTCTTCGAGCAGGTCGTCAACCATACTGGGCAAGCCGGCAAATACCAGCGCAAGACCGCGCTGGTCGCTATCGGACAGGCCCGTAGCATCCTGATCTCCGAGCACCTGCTGATAGAGAACGGCAAGAGCCGCCAGTTCCTCGATTGACGCAGATTGCGCCTCGTCAATCGCAAACAGGATGCCCTTGCCTGGACCGAGCTTCTTGAGGCGCTCGTTGACCAGCCCCCGTAGCGTCTCGCCCTTTGCCCGAGCCGCCTCGACCGACATCCGACCAAACGACGGCCCAAACTCCATTGACGTCACAACGGGTTTATTCGAGCGAAGCGCGTCGGCCAGGCGATCGCACAAGCCAAGCGAAGCAGAATCGGAGACAACCGCCCATCCGCGCTCATTGGCTAGACGTTGCAGCTCCCGCAGGAGAACCGTCTTGCCGCAGCCGCGGTTTCCCGTAATGAGCATGAGCCTGCCCGGCGCTCCGGCGCCGTTATCGAGCCCTTCCTCGAAATCTTCGACGACCGACTCGCGACCGATGAGCATCGGGGGCCGCTTGCCTGCCGTCGGCTTAAAGGGATTTGGATTCATGCCGGCCTCCTCGGATTGGCAAACGTTATCCACAGTTATACCAACTTGTACCGAGTTATACCAATAGCATGTGACAAAAGAACTGTCCCTTTGTCACATGTGGCCGAAAAACTCGGCGTCTGCTGCTCGCCAGGGGCGGAAGGTGCTGGGATCGACCTTTACGTGTGCCGCGGCGGGTACGTCGTACCATTTGACCGTGTAACCGGCGCCGTGAGAGCAAAAGACCGAGTCGGGCGTGTTGGGCAGATCGGCCTCGGGCTCATAGGCGGCCGTCTCGATTACGCGCTCGGCATCATGGCATGCCGCATAGCCGGCGAACTCCAGGTACAGATGCCCACGACCACTCGTGTAGGCAGCCACCTCCAGCGCGTAATCCTGCACCTCTGATGCCGGTACACGACCCACAAGCTTCGCCCGGTCGCCTGTCATTGTCGGCGGCTCGTACTCGGCACCCATGCGCGTGGCATCCGAGAGCGCCCGACCCACGCACTCCCCCGGCACCTCGAGCTCAAAGCGATACCACGGCTCCAACAGCACCGCCGCGCCGGCCTCGCGCGCCTGCATCAAACCCTGGCGAATCGCGCGGTACGTGGCCTGGCGATAATCGCCGCCCTCGGTATGTTTGGCATGCGCACGGCCGCCCATGAGCGTAATGCGCACATCGGTGATGGGCGAGCCGGTCAGCACGCCCAGGTGATTGCGCTCCATGGCGTTGGTGAGTGCCAAACGCTGCCAGTTAAGATCGAGCTCGTCGGTCGAGGTCACGGTACCAAACTGCACGCCCGAACCCGCTGGCAACGGCTCCAGGCGTAGATGCACCTCGGCATAGTGGCGCAGTGGCTCAAAGTGGCCTACGCCCTCGACCGGCTGCGAAATAGTCTCCTTATAGAGAATGCCGCCAGACTCAAACGCAACCGAAAGGCCAAAGCGATCGGCCAACACCCGCTGCACGACCTCGAGCTGCACGGCGCCCATCAACTGCAAATGAATCTGCTCAAGATGCGTATTCCAGCTTACGCCGAGCATGGGATCCTCGTCCGCCAACTCAGTCAATGCTTTGAACACCGCATGGACATCGTGTTCGCCCGGAAGCACCGTATAGGTGAGAACCGGCGCAATGACGGGCGCATCGCCCGCGGGCTCCGCGCCCAGGGCGTCCCCCGGGCGAACGTGCGCAAGACCCGTCACGGCACAAATACCGCCAGCAGCAACTTCTTGGGCAAGCTCATACTTCTCGCCGTTATAGATGCGTACCTGATCGACCTTCTGCTCCCATGCCTCGGCACCGGAACGTCCGCCAATCACCTGCTTGGCATGCAGCGTGCCGCCGGTCACTTTAACCCAAGCCAAGCGCTCGCCACGATCCCCGCGGCTCACGCGGTAGACGCGCGCGGCAAACTCCGGGAGCCACGCCTGTTCACGCATCAGCGCGCATATGCCATCCAGCAGCTCGTCCACGCCTTGGTCCTTGAGCGCCGAGCCGGCAAAGCAGGGAAAGAGCTTGCGCTCGGCAACCATGCGCGACAGCGTTGCGACAGAAAGCTCACCCGCTTCAAGAAACTCCTCGAGTGCCGCCTCGTCCAACGCAGCAGCATCCTCCTGAACGGCACCGCCCGTCAGCAGCTCGTTGGCATCCAGGCAGCCTTCGGAAAGACGTTGCCCCAGCTGTGCCAGCAAAACATCGCGACCGGGATTCTCCAAATCGATCTTGCTGATAAAGATGAACGTCGGGATGTCATAGCGCGCAAGCAGGCGCCACAGGGTTTCGGTGTGCCCCTGCACGCCATCGTTGGCGCCCACAACCAAAATCGCATAGTCGAGCGCGCGCAGCGTGCGCTCTGCCTCGGCAGAAAAATCGACATGCCCTGGTGCATCCACGAGCATGACGTGGGTATCGCCGTGGTCGAGCACGGCCTGCGACGAGAAGATCGTAATGCCGCGCTCGCGCTCGATCGCGTTCGTATCCAGATGCGAATCGCCATCGTCCACGCGGCCGCGCTTGCGAATGCGACCCGCGTTGAACAGCATGGCCTCGGCCAGCGTGGTCTTGCCGGCATCGACATGCGCCAAGATTCCAACGACCGCTTGCTTCGACATGGCTCTCCTCTTATTGCAAGCCCATCGCACGCGGCAACGGGCATCCTCGTTCCACACTGGATGATACAATTTACGGGCCGGCGGGCGAAGCGGGCCCTATCCCCCGACCGAGCTCATCGCCCCGCGTTGCCGCGCAGCGATTTTCGTAGGTTCGCGCCTTGCGAAAGCCGGCACCTCCCCTTTTGCCCGCCCGGTCTCATCTGAGGCGGTAACAATGCGAGTCCCACAACGACGCGTTTTACCAAAAATGTCCCCACTCGGGGCCATTTTTTATTTGAGCTGGGTGATGATACGTGCCTTGGCTCCTACGCCTCGCGCAGCCAATCAAACGCGACACGCGGCGTACCGTCCGACACATATACGATACCAGCGCGCTTAAACCCGGCCTTGGCGATGGCGCCCTGCATAGGCAGGTTGTCTTGGTGTGTGTCGATACGCAGATGGTCGATGCGTTCCTTGGCAAAGGCAAACATCGCAGCCGCGACGCCATGCGTGGTACCGTCGGATGCCACGCGGTGCAGCACGGCGTACGGGGCGTCGCTGTGCCACTGGCCGTCCTCGATCACATCGTAGGAACTGTCCGGCCCCGGCAGAAAGGCAAACGTCGCCACCACGCGTCCGTCTTCCTCGCACACATAGCTACCGCCCGCGGCGATATCGCTTTTGAGCTGCTCGGCCGAAGGCGCGCCCTCGGGCCACTGCGTGGTGTTACCATGCGCGCGCATAAAGGCGCGGGCCGCGTCATAGATAGCCATGACGGCGGGAATGTCGGTATCGAGGGTTTTTCTGATCATCACGCGGCGACCTCACGTTTATTGGTATCACTTTGATTGAGCAATGATACCAACGTTTGGAGAGGGGCGCGAAGCAGATGGGGAGCAAAAAGCGAGCCGCCTGGTCAAAAGCCAAAAGCGAGTTTTTGGGCGCTGCCACGGGCGGCGATATGAGCGACCTGTTTGCACGCGAAGACGAGCGCCGCGACGCATTAGACGCCGAGCGCGATGAAGCCTGGCGCTACAAGTCGTGCGAGCGCAAAAACCGTTACGACACGCGCGCCGAGGCCGAGGCAGTTATGGCCGACTGCGAAAACCGCGGACGGCGCGGCCTTGCCTGCTACAAATGCGAATACTGCGGCGGATGGCACCTGACGTCGCACCCTTGGAAATAGACCCCGCATCGGCACGGCACTGACGGAGCGCCAACCGTCGCACGCAAGCTACGGGCGCGGCGGCACCAACACATCGTAACGAATGGCCTTGCCCGCAAGTTGATAGCTCGGCTTAACGCCAGCAAGCAATGCCCCCTTCACCGGCCGCTTGATAACGACCTTGCGCGGGTGCACCGCAAGCGCGGCTTCGACCAGCGACTCCTCATCGGCGCACGGCTGTTCCAGATGGTGCAAGAGTTGGAACTTCTTTTTAACCGCCGCGCTCTTGGTACGCCCGGGAAACATGGGATCCAGATACACCACGTCGGGAGCGGTGAGATCGCCCTGCTCGATCAGCTCAGCTGTATGGCGAAGGCCGGCAATGCTGTCCTCGCCCGCATGCAAGCGCATGCGCGCCACGGCTGTCGCAAGCGCCGGATCATCTGCCGCGCGATCCAAGGCATCCTTGAGGAGCGCCGCGATCACGCAATCCTGCTCATACAGATCGACGGTAAAGCCCACGGCCGCCAACAGTAGCGAATCCTCGCCAAAGCCTGCCGTGGCATCAATCGCCCATGGTTGCTCGATGCCTTTTGTGCGCGCAGCCTTCACCAGTAGCTCTTGCTGCAAACGGCCCCGTTTGAGCCGCGGAAGCATGCGGCCAAAATCGGCGCACAGCTCCATCGTGCCGTCGGTGAGCGTGAGGCCCTCGGACTTCCCGGTCAGCTCAAGCCCCGCGGCCCGAGCAACAGAAAAGGGATCGACGACGCCCATGGGTACTCCTTAACAAGCAAAACGAATACGTGAGCGCCGTTTATACCGGCACCCAACCGTCCGCTATTGTCCCACATGCGACATGGTCCACAGCATCCCAATGCAAAGCACCGCCATCAATCCCGTGCACACGGCAGCGATCACAGAATCACCCATGCGCCTTCCCAACGACCGCGGCTCACGCACTTGCTTGACTCCGTACATCATGGCTCCTCCTTCGGTCCAGCTCTTACCATGGCCCCATCATCGCAGCGCCGCGCATACGCTGCCATCGATTTGGCTTACGCCCAGCTTTCCTTTTTGAAAGGTTGGACCGTGCAGGCAAGAGACGCTTTCAGGCGTATGCATCGCCGCGTTGAACTACAATGTGCTTCACCATATGTGCAGCACATAGGGTGCGCCAGGTTGGCGTACTCGTATCGAAAGGACCAGTCATGAGCTTCACTCGCAAGACTCTCAAAATCCTTGCCCTGATTTATTTTGTTCTGGGCATCGCCAGTCTCGTCATTGGAATCGCCGGCATCGCGACCGGCAAGTTCGAGTCCACCTACGGGCCGAACGCCATGCTCGCCGCGGCCGTGATTATCGTCAAGGGCCTCATCGATCTCGCCGCAGGCGTTGCGGGCATCAAGGGCGCCAACAAGCCTTCGCAGGTAGGCGGCGCGTTTAAGCTCGGTATTGTTGCCGCGGTCGCCACGCTTGCCCAGGCGGTGCTCACGCTTCCCGCACTCGGCGGCGACTCCATCAACTTTGGCGCCTTTGTCATCGTGGTGTACGACCTGTTCTTTGTTCAGCAGGCACATGAGGTTAAGGCCGAGAACAAGGACCGCCTGTAAGCGCTCGCTTCTCATAACCTCTGAAGCCAAGCAACTAAAAAGGGCCGATCGCGCATCTCCGCGGTCGGCCCTTTACGTTTGCCCAGATAAAACCTGCCAAAATAAACCTGTCCCTTTTTGGCAGGTTGTTAGCTGTGGCGGTACTCGGCGATGATGAAGTCGATGTCGGTTTGAAGGGTGTCCAAATTTGCCAGGCGCTCTTTGTCGGCGGGGCGCGTGCGGTAGTAGTACGGCGTCATCTGGAACACTGCCTCGATGTCGGCCTGGGTCTGGAGCGTAATGTTCGCAGACACCCGCTGCGTTCCGACCAACTCGAGCTCGGTAGTCTTCGGCAGCTTCTCGTCATTGAGATATGGCGTGTCGTAGAGCACCTCCTTGAGCCCAAAGAGATGACGGGCCCCCGGCACCACGGTATAGAGCGAGCCCTCTGGCGCCAGCACGCGGGCAAACTCACGCTCGTTAAAAGGAGCGAAGAGCTCGGTCACCATATCAAAGGCGCCATCAGCCACGGGGATATCTTTCATGTTGGCCACGAAGTACGTCGCATCGCCGCGCTTGGCGGCAAGACGCACCATCTCCTTGCCCAGGTCGAAACCGTAAGCATCCACGCCCGAAACCGCGCCCATGGCACTGGTGTAGTAGCCCTCGCCACAGCAAATGTCAAGCAAGGTCATGGGGCCGTTCGCAGACGCAGCACGCCCAGACACCCGCTCGCGCACCAGCTCGACCATCGCATCGCGCAACGGCGCGTAGTATCCACGGTTCAGAAAGTCACGACGGCTACGTGCCTGCGACTTGGGATCGCCCATGGAGTCACCGCTCTTGGACGAACGCAGCAGATACAGATAGCCCTCGCGCGCACGGTCAAATCGGTGTCCACTCGCGCATGCAGCACCGCGCTCGTCGTCCACCAACGGCTCATGGCAAACGGGACACAACAACATGGCAACTCCTTAGTGCGAACAACACAACGCCCACCATTGTCGCACGCCTTCCCCACCTAGTCATAGAAGAGACAAGGAGTGTCCCCAGCTGCCGGCAGAAAAGGAACGTCCCTAAGTGCCGGCTGGCTGCATTAGGAGTATCATCGTCTGCGCAAATAAGCGCGAAAGAGCATATTAGAGATTGAGAGCGTATGGCAGACACCGCATCTAAGCACATTGACATGACCACCGGCTCGCTGTGGCGCAATATTCCCCTGTTCGCCTTCCCCGTGGCCGCCACGAGCATCTTGGAGCAGCTGTCGAACCTCATCGCCACGGTCATCATCGGTAACTTCTCGGGCGACCAGGGAACCCTCGCCATGGCGGCGGTCGGCTCCAATGTTCCGCTTACCAGTCTTATGCTCAACCTGTTTATCGGCATGTCGCTTGGCTCCAACGTGGTCATCGCCAACGCTATCGGCCGCAACGATCAGAACATGGTCAAACGCGCCGTCCATACCTCGATTTTAATGGCACTTGTGGGCTTTGTCGTCATCGCCCTGGGCGAGATCTTTGCCGAGCCCATGCTCGCTGCGCTCAACGTCCCTGCCGAGACCATGCCGCTCGCTTCGCTCTACCTTCGCGTCTTTTTGCTCAGCATGCCCTCGATCTTGCTCTACAACTTTGAGGCCGCGATCTTCCGCTCCGTCGGCATCACCCGCATGCCGCTTCAGGCACTTGCCGTGTCCACCGTCCTCAACATTGGCCTGGACCTCATCTTTGTCCCCGTGCTCCACTGGGGCGTCGCGGGCGTCGCCATCGCCACCGCCATCGCCTACACCGTCAGCGCCGCCACACTCTTTGTCCACCTGCTCAAGACCGACTCCGTCGTCCGCGTCACCCCACGCGACTTAGGCTTAGACCCCGTCGCCCTCAAGCGCATCGTCAAGATCGGCCTGCCCGCCGGCATCCAAAGCGCTGTCTTTGCCGTCGCCAACATCATCATCCAGTCCGCCATCAACAGCTTGGGCACCGAGGTCATGGCGGCATCGAGCGCTGCTATGAGCCTGGAGTACGTGTGCTACAACCTGCTCAACAGCTTTAGCCAGGCCTGCACCACCTTTGTGGGACAAAACCACGGTGCCCGCCAAATCGACCGCTGCACCAAGACGCTCAAGGTCTGCCTGGTCGAAGGCGGTATCGTCGCGCTCACCACCATCGTCATCATCGTAGGCTTGGGACGCGAAATCCTGGCGCTGTTCAACAGCGACCCCAACATCGTCTCGATCGGCTATATCCGCGTGTGCTCGATCTTCCCTGCCTACGCCTTTAGCATGTTCTACGAAAACATGTCCGGCTACCTGCGCGGCTTTGGCATCTCGCTCATGCCCGCCCTCATCACCATGATCTGCGTCTGCGGCATTCGCTTCTATTGGGTATTCTGCGTGTTCCCGCACTTCCGCACCTTTGCGAACATCATGATGGTCTACCCCATCAGCCTGGGCACCACGGCGTTCTTTATGGTCGTGGCGGTGCTACTTTGCCACCCGGCACGCACCTATCGCGTCGCCCAAGCCAAAGCGACAGCCCGCTAAACACCGCACTCAATGTCACGCCAGTCATTAATTGACAATATGCGAGCTCATATAGTCGATAAAACGCCTCGTGGCGATAGGCATGGTGTCCCAGCTGCGCCAAGCTGCCACCACGTCGCGCGAGGGAGCATGCACGATGGGACGTACGCGAATATCGGCCCGCATGCCCTCGACGGTACGGCGATACAGCATGCTCACGCCTAGGCCCTCCTCCACCATCGCCATGATGGTGTAGTCGTCGGTAACCTCACTCGTCACGTGCGGCGACAGCCCGTACGCCGCGAATGCATCGAGCACCAGGCTCTGCTCGCCCTCGTCCAGCAGCACAAACGGCTCGGACGCTAGGTCGGCGAGCGTTACCTTTTCCTTTGCCGCCAGCGGATGCGCGGCCGGCAACAGCGCAACCAACTCGTCGTGATAGACCACGCGCTTCTCGAGCCCGGCGGTAAATCCGCGCGCCGTAAAGCAAAAGTCAACCACGCCGTCGTGCACCCACTGGGCGTTGCGCGTGTAATCGCCCTGCTTGAGGGTAAAGTGCACGCCCGGATGCAGAGCCCCAAAGTCGCGGATCACACGCGGCAGTACGGTACGACTCACATTGGTAAACGTCGCGATACGAATATCAGTCGAGGAAAGCCCCATCAGCTCCTGGCGCTTGCCCTCAAGCTCGGCCTCGGCAGTTACGATTTGGCGCAGATACGGCAGGTACTGCTTGCCGTCGCGCGTAAGCGAGACACCTTGCTTACCGCGCTCGATAAGCGTGGTGCCCAGCTCGCGCTCGAGCGCCTTGACGGCCTGGCTCACCGCGCTTTGCGTATAGCCCAGCTCGTCGGCCGCGCCCTTCAGGCTGCCGCGATCGACCACCATACAAACAATCTGATACCGCGATGCCATCGTGCCTCCACATCAATGCAGCCGTAAAACGTTTTGCCAGGGCTTTTTCTACTAGCATTAGTATTTCTTAATCATACTGAAGATACATTCGCTTTACTACATCCATATCTGGGAGCAGAATCCTTTTTGCGAAACCGTTCTGTAACAAAAGGAGTCCCATGGATCGCAAAAAAGCAATCGCGCTCTCATTTTCCGTTCCCGTCGCATGGGGCTTTTCGTACCCCCTCATGAAGATCGGCATGGACAGCATGAACGCCACGAGCATCGTTGCGCTGCGCTGCATCATCGCCTTTGTGGCCTGCCTGCTGCTCTTCCACAGGCGCGCTTTCCGCATCAATCGCGACCTGATGGTTCGCGCCGCCATCATCGGCGCCATTATGGCAACCGAGCTCACCTGCATGTGCCTGGGCTCTAGCCTCACCTCCGCCTCCACCGCCGGCTTTTTGCAGAGCCTGACGGTCGTGATCGTGCCGTTTGCCAACGCCGCCTTGCTGCGTCGCGCCCCCGAGCGCAAGGTGCTCGTCGGCACCGCCATCGTCACCTGCGGTATGTTGCCGCTCTCGGGCGCCGACTTTACCAGCCTGAACCCGGGCGCGCTCATCATGCTGCTCTCCGCTTTTGTCTATGCCGGACACATCATTGTCGCCAAGCGCTTTGTCGAAGATGTCGACCCACTGGCTCTGGGCGTTTGGCAGCTGGGCTTTGGCGGCCTGTTCTCGGGCATCGCCGCGTTCCTCTTTGGCGGTTTCACGCTTCCCGGCACGCCGGGCGAGGTCGTAGTCGTCGTTGCCCTCGCACTCATCTGCTCTGCCTATGGCTTTATCACCCAGACACTCGTGCAGCCCCACGTGCCTGCCGAGACCACCGGCTTCGCCTTCTCGCTCGAGCCGGTCTGCTCTGCCGTCTTCTCGTTCTTCCTGGTCGGCGAGGTCCTGAGCCCCATCGCCTTCTTTGGCGCCGCCCTCATCCTCACCGGTGTCATGGTGGCAACCGTCGAGCTTCCGCGCCTCCGTGAACATGGACAGGCCCGTATGGCAGGAGCGCCCGAGCGCGTCTCGTAGTCCCCACTCCTTATGCAGCCGCGGCATAAAGGCAACCGGTGCGCCTTTACAATAGATGTCAACAGAGCATCTGCCATAAAGGAGCCCCATGGACACCGCAACCCGCGACCGCAACATAGCAACTTGGTTGGGCGATGCGCCGCAGCCGGTACGTGACACTACGAACCAGCTGCTCGAGCGCATCGCCCTTTTACGTGCCGAGCAGACTATCTACCCGGCACAAGACGACATCCTCAATGCCCTCGCCTACACGCCGGCAGACCAAGCCAAAGTTGTCATCTTGGGTCAAGACCCCTATCACGGACCCAACCAGGCCATGGGGCTTTCGTTCTCGGTCCCCGCGACGCAAACCAAACTGCCGCCGAGCCTGCGCAACATCTATAAGGAGCTCAATGCCGACCTGGGCTGCCCCATTCCCGCCACGGGAGACCTAACCCCATGGGCACAGCAGGGCGTCTTGCTCCTCAACACTACGCTCACCGTGCGTGAGCATGCCGCGAATTCGCACGCCAAACTGGGCTGGAGCACGCTCACCGACTACGTTATCGAACGCTGCTGTCAGCTGCCCCAACCGGTCGTCTTTTTGGCATGGGGCCGCTTTGCCCAGCAGATGGTCGAAGGCAAGCTCGCCGCGACCGGCGCGGGAAAGGCAACCGGCAAGTTCTGTCTGGCCTCTACGCACCCCTCGCCGCTTTCGGCAAACCGTGCCACGGCAGAACTCCCCGCTTTTATGGGGTCGTGCCCCTTCTCCGCTGCCAATCGGCTACTCGAACAGCACGGCTCGACCCCCGTCAACTGGACTTGCCTCGGCTAAAAATCGACACATCAAAAAACGCGCCCGACGGCTTCCCATCGGGCGCGTTTCCTATTCGGGCCAAATAAATTGTGTGCGGCCGGCCTCGCCGCCATCGATCAGCAGGCTCTGCCCGGTCATAAACCGGTTGGTCACGCCCACAAAGTAAATCCACTCGGCGATCTCTTGGGCGGTGGCCCAGCGCTTAAGCGGCGTGAGCTCCATAATCTGGTTCCACAGGTGCTCGTCTTCCATCACGCAACGGTTGAGCGGCGTGATAACGCCGCCCGGGTCCACACTGTTGGCGATGGCCTGCGGTGCCAGGCGGTTTGCAAGGTTCTTGGTGTAGGCGATAACGCCGCCCTTGCTGGCGGCATAGGCGGGAAACTCCGATCCCGTATGTCCGCTCGCGGACCCCACATTGACCACGGATTTGATAGTCGGCGCCGGCTTGGCGGCAAGCCCCTCTCCCACAAAGGCGTAGCGCTCGGTCACGTTGATGGTGCCACACAGGTTGGCGGCGATATCGTCGGCCGAATCCTGCGTACCGGCAACGTTCACGATTACCTGAGGCTCAAGGTCGCCTGGAAACGAGTTAGGCTCGCGTACATCAACGATCAGATGGCGGTAGCGCTCGTGCTCGACCGCCGCCGGCAGCAGGTCAAAGCCCACGACCTCGTGGCCCTCGTCCAAAAAGCGCTGCACGCACGCGGCTCCGATACCGCCCGAAGCGCCCGTGATCAAAACCCGCATACTTGCTCCTTAGGCGGTTGCGTGGCGCTCGAGGTACTCGGCGCCCACATTCTCGCGCTCCCAGCCGCGCACGACCTTGTAGCCCACGGGGCTCAGGAAGACCTCGCACAGCAGCTCGGCAACAGCGCCGGTCAGCGAGCACATAAGGACCTGCACCCAGGTCCAACCAAAGAACGTATGGCTCACCACAATGGCAAAGACCAGGTTGTCGATAAACTGGCCAACGCCCGTGGACACATAGGAGCGGAAGGCAAAGCTCGCAAAGTTATTCTTTTTGAGCATACGGCCGAGCGACTGGTTGAGCGTGGAGTTAACCACGGCAGAAACGAGCATTGCCAACGAAGAGCCCAGCACCACGTACCAGGTGCCGCCGATGGTGGCGTTAAGGGCAGTGTTGACCTCGATCATGCCCGTGTCGTAGTAAGCGCCCCACATGCCGGGCGTGAGCGAGCACGCCCAAAAGCACAGGCTCACGGCCAGGTTGACCAGCAACGCGAGGATAGAGATTTTGATGGATGCCTTGGCGCCAAAGCGCTTACAGATCATGTCCTGGCACAAAAACGAAACCCAGCTCACCACAAAGCCGCAGTCGAGCGCCAGATACGGCAGGCTGATAAGTTCTTTGTTGGCCAGCAGGTTCATCATGATGACGCTCACGAAAAACAGCGAAACCGTTGCCGCGGGAATGCTCCGCAACAGGACCTTATAGTCCTCCATGACCTTCTTGATCATTATGTACTCCTTTGGTTTTAGGTTTAACGAGCAGGATATCGGACCCGAACTGCTCGGACGCCCCGGTCTTGAGACGACGGTGGGTATGATAGCCGCTCACACGGCATCAGGCAAGCAAGCGGCGCGGCAGCCCCACAGGGCCACCGCGCCGATGCGTTAAAACGCTACGTTGCCAAACTCCGACAGGATCAGGTCGGGATTGTGGTCGGTTGCCCAGTCCACGTTCCACGGGCTCGTGAACAGCAGCAGCTTACCGCCGCGCATGTCCTCGACGCGCAGGGTGTCGCGCGTGAGCGAAAGGCCCGGGATATCGATGGTGTCGGGGTCGTTCTGGATCCAGCGGATGTCCGTATAGGGCAGCGGCTGGCGACGGACCTCAACACGGTACTCGGCCTTAAGACGGCGCTCGAGCACCTCAAACTGCAGCACGCCGACCACGCCCACGATGACGCTCTCCATGCCGGCACCCAGCTCGCGGAAGATCTGGATGGCACCCTCCTGGGCAAGCTCCTCCATACCCTTCACAAACTGCTTGCGCTTGAGCGTGTCGACCTGCGTAATGCGAGCGAACATCTCGGGAGCAAACGTCGGGATCTGCGGATACTGCACGTGGCGCTTGCCGGAGCACACGGTGTCGCCGATGCTAAAGATACCCGGATCGAACAGGCCCACGATATCGCCCGCGTACGCCTCGTCCACGATGGCGCGGTCGTCGGCCATCATCGACGTGCCCGTGGCAAGCTTGAGTTTGCGGTTGCCCTGCACGTGAAAGGCGTCCATGCCACGCTCGAACTTGCCCGAACAAATGCGCACAAAGGCGATACGGTCACGGTGGTTCTTGTCCATGTTGGCCTGGATCTTAAACACAAAGCCGCTAAAGTCGTCGCGGCAGGGGTCGACCGGCTCGCTGGTGAGCGTATCGGTATAGGCGCGCGGCGTCGGGGCCAGACGCAGGAACTCCTTGAGGAAGGGCTCCACGCCAAAGTTGGTGAGCGCCGAGCCAAAGAACGCCGGGCTCAGCTTGCCGCAGGCCACAGCATCCAAGTCGAGCTCGTCGCCGGCGCCATCGAGCAGCTCGATATCGTCCATCAGGTTCTTGTGGTTTTCCTCGCCGATAAGCTCGTCCATGGCGGGGTCGCCCAGCTCGGCCTCGACCTCGGCGACCTTCTTGGTGGCGTTGGCGTGACCATCGCCCTCAAAGGCGATAACGCGACGGGTCTGACGATCGAACACGCCGCGGAAGTTGCGGCCGCTGCCGATCGGCCAATTCATGGGATACGTATTGATACCCAGGACATTCTCGATCTCTTCCATGAGCTCAAACGGATCGCGAGCCTCGTGGTCGAGCTTGTTCACAAAGGTGAAGATGGGAATGTGACGCAGTGTGCAGACCTTAAAGAGCTTTTTGGTCTGGGCCTCGACGCCCTTAGCGCCGTCGATGACCATGACTGCGGCGTCGGCGGCCATAAGGGTACGGTAGGTATCCTCCGAGAAGTCCTGGTGGCCGGGGGTATCGAGGATGTTGACGCAGGCGCCATTATAGGTGAACTGCAGCACCGAGGAGGTAACGGAAATGCCGCGCTCCTTCTCGATGTCCATCCAGTCCGAGACGGCGTGCTTGGCCGAGCTCTTGCCCTTGACCGAGCCGGCAGTCTGGATGCTGCCGGTATAGAGCAGCAGCTTCTCGGTAAGCGTGGTCTTACCGGCGTCCGGGTGGCTGATGATCGCGAATGTGCGGCGCGACGAGATTTCATCCGACAGGCTTGCCATGCGGATCCTTTCTTGCATTGAGTGCATTACGTCGATGTAACCGCATTATTGTAGCCGCGAAATCCCGATCTAGGGCGCCTATCAGGACAAATTCATCAGTCAGGGCCCGGGCAGCCGGCCCAATCCGAATTTGTCTCTTGCGTAACTGTGCATAGTGTATATATACTGTGCTTACCGGTTATATACACGTGTAGCCCAACAGCTAAGGAGCCGCTGTGGACATCATCCTATCCAATTCGAGCGACAAGCCCATCTACGAGCAAATAGCCTCGCAAGTCAAAGCTCAGATCCTTTCGGGCACGCTCACGGCGGGGGCCAAACTCCCCAGCATCCGTGCACTCGCGAGCGATCTTGGCGTGAGCGTCATCACCACCAAGCGCGCTTACGCCGACCTGGAGCAACTCGGCTTTATCTGCACCGTGCAGGGCAAAGGCTGCTTTGTCGCCGAGGGCAACCAAGAACTCTTGCGCGAAAACCAGCTCTGCCATATCGAAGAGCTACTTGCGAAAGCGGCGAGCCAAGCCGAAGCTCTGGGCGTCACGCGCGGCAAACTACACGAGATGCTCGACCTTATAGCCCCCGAAACCATGCAGTAACCATCTGCAAGAAAGGCTATGCCATGCAAACCTTGCTAGAACTCAAAGGTGTATCGCGCCGCGTGAGCGACCGCTTTTCGCTACGCGATGTCACGCTTGCCGTAGAGCCCGGCCAAATCGTCGGCTTTGTGGGCGCAAACGGCGCCGGCAAGACAACGACCATTCGCGCCGCGCTCGGGCTTATAAAGCTCGATGCCGGCGAGGTGCACCTGTTTGGGCAGCGCTATGGCGCCGACGCGCCCGACGAGACTCAGCGCCACCTGCGCTCCCGCATCGGCCTTGTCCTGGACACGTGTCCCTTCCCCTCCACGCTCAAGGTGGGCCAGGTCGAGAGGCTCGTAGGCCCGGCATATCCCACATGGAGCTGCGAAACGTTCGCCGGATTCATCGACCGATTTGGCCTCGATCCCAAAACGAAGGTCAAGGACCTCTCCCGCGGCATGGGCATGAAGCTGCAGCTCGCCTGTGCGCTCAGCCACAATGCCAAGCTGCTCGTTTTGGACGAAGCCACCGCAGGCCTTGATCCCATGGCGCGCGAGGAACTGCTCGACGAGTTGCTTGCCTTTGTCGCCGACAGCCAGCACAGCGTGCTGCTCTCGAGCCACATTACATCCGACCTCGATCGCACTGCCGACCGCGTCATCTGCATCGATAACGGCTCGATTGTTTTTGACCTACCACGCGAGGACATTACCGACCGAGCCGGCATCGCCCACTGCACCCAAGCACAGGCGTCCGAGCTCATGGCTTGCGTCGAAGGCGCCCGTGCCGCCCACCACGCCTATAGCATGGACGTGCTCGTGCCCAACCGTCGCGATGTGCTCGAGGCCTTCCCCGAGATTCCCTGCGACCGGGCAACCATTGATGACTATCTTCGCCTCATGCTGAAAGGGGCTTCGAAATGAAACGCGCCTTTATGTCTGAGCTCGCCATCGTCCGCACGCTTGTCCCGAGCATTGCGGGAGTCGGCCTGTTCATCTTCGTCGTGCTGACCCTCGCCAACGCATCAGATGGCGATTCTGGTATGAGCGCCGGCGCCTGCGCGGTCAGTGCCATGTCGCCCATCGTGGTCATGAACTCGCTGGCCGGCTACGACAATCAAAACGGATGGGAGCGCTATCGGGCAACGCTGCCCATCTCGCGCATAGACATCATCTGTGCACGCTACCTGAGCATCATTGTCTTCTCGGCCGTCATGGCGTGCGCCGCCGCGCTTCTGGGCATCGTCTCTATCCCGCTCTTCAACAGCGCGGGCATGCCCTCGACGGGACAAACCGTCTTTGAGACCACAATAGCCTCCGCCGCATCGATGCTCATCTCCCTCATGATGGTGTTTCTGGCACAGCCGCTGTTCTTTCGATTTGGACACATGGAGGCGCTGCGCTTTTCCGTCGGCCTGTTCGCCCTGCTCGGATGCCTTGCCATGGCCACGCTGAGCTCCTCCAACCCCATCAGCAACTGGCTCATGTCGATTGCCGGAGCGAATCCCGATCCTGCCGTCCTCGGCTGCCTGTGTGCGGGCATCGCGGTATTGGCCCTCGTGCTATGTGCACTTAGCTGCATCGTCAGCACCAAGGTCTACCGGGCACGCGACCTGTAGGCGGGCGAATCTCGACCCACGCAGGTCGCAATCGGCCACAATCGCGCCCCTCAAATCCGTGACAAATGGCATATCCCCGGCCCGTGCGCAACGTTCTATAATCAAAACGTCACGGGCCTCGGCCCAATTTCGATCATCCAAGGGGATGTCTTTTTGGTCATTGTTCTTTAGGGAACGGTCAATCGCATACAAATTGAAAACGGCCGTCTTGCGGCCGTGGTTTGTTGCGCCGTTCCGCCTCCGTCATCTGCCACATATGCACCTGATAGGAAAGAACAATGAACTCTGCAAAATCTCAATCCTTCCCAAAAGCCACCAGCTTCGACGCGGCACTCGTACGCTCTAAGATTATGGGGCCGAACCCCCTCAAGCTCTGCGAAGAGCTCCTTTGCGGTGCGAATATCCCACGCGGCGCCCGCGTCTGCGACCTTGGGTCGGGCACCGGCATTACCAGCGCCCTGCTTGCCCGCGAATACGGATTTGACACCTACGCCGTCGATCTGTGGAGCGACCCCGTCGAGAACCGCGCGTTCTTTGATTCGCTCGACATTCCCCGCGACACGATTCACCCTGTTAAGGCGGACGCCTCACAGGGACTGCCGTTTGAGCACGACTTTTTTGATGCGGTCGTGAGCATCGACTCGTACAACTACTACGGCCGCGACCCACGCTATCTGGGCGAGTTCCTGCTCCCCTACGTAAAGCAAGGCGGGATGCTCTACTTAAGCATCCCCGGCATGGTTCGCGACTGCCACGGCAACCTGCCCGCCTGCCTGCTCAAATCCTGGGCACCCGAGCAGCTCGACTATATGCACGACATAGCCTGGTGGCGCGCCATGATCGAGCCGACCCCCGGCGTCGAGATTGTCTCGATGCAGCCTATGCTCTGCACGGACGAAGCGTGGGAAGACTGGCTCGCCTGCGACAACGAGTACGCAGCAGGCGACCGCGCTGCCGTTGAAGCCGGCGCGCTCGAATACCTCAACACCATCGCCATCGTGCTGAGAAAGTTCTAAACAATAGCCGCGCGAGCCGTAAACAAACGGCCTCGCGCGGCTTCTTTAAAACAAGTTCTGAACAACCGTAAAGCGCAATACGCTACTTGCGCAGCGGCTTGGGCAGCGGAATGCCGGCGGCGATGGCTGCGGCGATGATCATGCAGACAATGCCCTTGAGCGGGAAGCACATAAGCAGCAGGCCCACGACCATGACGGGCTGACGCATAACGGCGCCCATCGTCGAGGCCGTACAGACGGCGACGCAAAAGACCGGATCGGCGCCGGTGAGGATGGCAAGGCCATAGCCCAGGCTTACGCCCGAGAAGATAACCGGGAAGAAGTGGCCGCCACGCCAACCAAGGTTGATGAGGGCGGGCGTCAGCATGGCCTTAACAAGACCGGTCGCGATAAGCACGCCGGCGGGAATGGTCAGATAGGTTTCCATGAGCACGTCGGCCTGGGTCTCGCCGGCAAACATGGTGTAGGGCAGGACCGTGCCACAGATGGCGAGCGCCAGACCGGCTAGCATGGCCTTGACGACAGGGCGCTCCCCTATGGCATGGGACAGCGCCTCGCTCGCGTGCTCCGAGACAAAGTACAGCCAACCGCAAACGGTGCCGATGAGCGCCAGCGGAACGAGCCAGGTAAACTCCAGGTTGCCCACCACGGCAGCCTCGAACCTCGGCATACCCATGCCGCCGCCCATGAGCTGGCCGAGCAGCAGGTAGGTGCCCAGACCGCCGGCAATCGCAATGCCGTAGACCACCGTCTTTTGCGCCTTGGGCAGCTTGATGGTGATCTCGCCGGATGCGGACTCATCGTCGGCGCCTTCGCCCTGGCCGTCGGCGCTACCGGCGAGCGGCGCCACAAAGCCAAAGACGGGCGCGGTAAAGAGCGCCGTCAGCGCGGCCTGGGTGCCCAGCAGCGTGAGCTCCCTAAACTCGGCGCCAAAGCGACGCATGCGATCGCCGACCCAGCTGCACAGACCCGCGATAACGCCGGTCAGGCCGGCCTCCGGTCCAATGCTTCCGCCAAACAGCAGCGGCAGCAATGCCGCGAGCGAAAGCTTGCCCAGGCTGTCATACGGGTAGCATCCGTCTTGCTTAACCTTAGCCATCACCTGGTTGAGGTCATCGGTCTTGGTGCCCGTAAGCTTTTCGTACAGACCGATCAGCAGGCCGCCCAGCAAGCAGACAAAAAACGGGTACGGCAGAAAGCCAAACGGGCCGCTGGCAAGCTCGGGCGAAGCGACGCCCAGCGCGTGTGGAATCTCGGTCCATAGATAGTCGATACCGTGCTCCATCGCAAAGAAGAATAGCCAGACTGCAGCACCCGCGAGTGCACCGGTCACGGCAACGCTGACCAAAAACAGCGCACGGTTTGTGGGTTTGGCAAGGTTATCCATCGGGTCCTCCCGCGGTCAAAGTCGACATAGATACATTTTATTGTAGAGCGCGCGTTGCCCGAACGAGCCAACCACCTGCGCCGCAAACGGCACCATTGGGAGTCATAGTGGGGCAGGCTCAAGACTTATCCGTTGATAATCGAGGCAATCTCACGCAAATCGTCGGCAAAGTAGATGCCGAGCTGGCGCCTCGAGCTCGAAAGCCCCTTATCAATCATGTGCCCGAGCAGCGCCTTGAGGTCGTTGTAGTAACCGTCCAGGTTATACAGGATGCATGGCGCACTCAGATGCCCCAGCGACACGGCCGACATGACCTCGGCAATCTCCTCGAGCGTGCCCGTGCCACCCGGGAAGGCGACGAACGCGTCACCGAGCTCAATCATCTTGGCCTTGCGCTCGGCCATATCACTCGTCACGATGAGGTCGTCGATGCCATCGTGCTGAAACTCGGCCTCGATAAAAAAGCTCGGCTCCACGCCCGTCACATGACCGCCAGCATCGAGCACGCTATCGGCGAGCGCACCCATCAGGCCCGATTTGGACCCGCCGTATACCAGCGCGTGCCCGTTAGAGCCAATCCAGTTGCCCAGCTCTTGCACCGCAGGCAAAAATGCTGGGTCGTTACCAACGCTGGCGCCCAGGTATACCGTGATGTTCATATTCAATCCCCTCATCGTGACGCGCGGCGCCCGTTCTAGCGTTGGCGGCGGCGATATTCGCGCACACGGCGCGACAGGTCGGCGAGCTCGTCACGATCGAGCTCTTCCAAATGCTCAAGATCGTCCATAAAGCGCGCCATGGTGTCCTTTTGGCGCAGCTTGATGAGCGTATTGCAGTAGTTCACCGCCACACCCGTGAGCATGGCGATGTAGAAGATGCTGATGACGCTCAGGACGACGGTAATCGCGCGGGCAACCGGCGTCTCGGCCGGAATATCGCCAAAGCCGATGGTCGAGACCGTCTCAAAGCTAAACCACAGGCCATCGCCAAACGTGAGGGTCGTAGGCTCGGACAGCCAGACAGCCGTCGAGCACAGCAGGTAAAAGATAAGAAACAGGCCCGTGATGCGTGCAAAGCCAGCCTGTCGCAGCACATCGGCAAGCGTCCTCAACCTGTTCATTGCGACCCCTTCCACGGACAACCAATCACGTTCGCTCGGTATTGTCCCACAACCGGCAGTTAGGGACGTTCCTTTTGTGCCGGTAGAAAGGGACTGTCCCCAACTGCCGGGCGGGACCGTTTAGCGGTGCAGCTGCCGACTGGGCAGGCTGAGCTGGTATCCTTATGCGGTAATGTCTCGATTCGTTAGGATTGCATGTGAGAGCTTCCGCTGTCCTTCGTTCAGTTATATATCGCGCCCTGGCCATTGTGCTTGCCGCGCTTGCCGTGCTGAGTTCTATCGCGCCTGCCCAGGCTTTTGCCGATGACTCTAGTCAGCCAGTCAAAACGGTCCGCGTTGGTTGGCTCGTCAACAATGAGGGCTTCCAGGACGGCACCCCCGGCGAGCGTCTCTCGGGATGGGGTTACGAGTACCTCCAGACCCTCTCGTACTACACACCCGGCTGGCAGTACGAATACGTCTCCGGCACCTTCACCGAGCTTATGGAGAAGCTCGAAGCCGGCGAGATTGACCTCATGCCAAACATCTCCTACTCCGAAGAACGCGCCCAAAAACTGCTCTTCTCGTCGAACCCCGAGGGCACCGAACGCTACTACATCTACGCTAGGCCCGACCGTGACGACCTCGCAAAGGGTGACCCTCAAGCACTCCAAGGTCTCACTATCGGTTTCAACCCCGGCGTCATGCAAACCATCGTTGGCCAGCAATGGCTCGCCAACGAGGGCATTACCTGTACCTATAAGGAAATCAGCAGTAACGGCGACCTTTTCGATGCGCTGGCAAACGGCGAGGTCGACGCCATCGTCATGAATGACACGACCTCGTCGCCCAACGCCTCCCCCATGTTCTACATTGGTTCGAGCGACTACTACTTTGCCGTTCCCAAAAGCCGCCCCGACCTGATGAACGACATCAATGCTGCCATGACGGCAATCGCTCGCGTCAACCCACGCTATAACGACGAAGTCAAATCTAGCTACTCGACCCAAAACAGCGGTTCATCATCGCTCAACGGCCCCGAATGTTCTTGGCTCAAAGCAAACAACAACACCATCACGCTCGGCTACATTACGGGCAAACTCCCCTACTGCAACGAGGACGAAGACGGCGAAATGGAAGGATCGCTCGCATCGCTTGCGACGACGCTACACGATAAATTTGGCATTACGGTCAAAACCGTCGCCTTTGATAGCTACAAGATGATGTCAAAGGCTCTGTCAAAGGGAAGTATAGACGTTGCGCTGCCGGTATACCGAGATTACTGGTTTGCCGAGCAAACAGGCGTTGTGCAGTCGATATCGTTGGGGACCATATCCCTCACCGCCATCCACACCGGCAGCAACCTGAACAAAGACCTTCAGAACATCGCCTGTACCAAATCATCGTTTGTCAACAAAAATGCACTTGAAAGTCTGTTCCCCACAGCGACCGTAACCGAATACCAATCCGACGATGAAGCGTTCGATGCCCTCAGGAAGGGAACGGCGCGCTGCATCGTCGCTCCCAGTTCACGCGTAAAAACCATCGGTGACCGTTACGATCTCGAGGACTGCGAGACGACCGAGCTCCCTGACACCTGTGAGCTCTCATGCTGGATTTCGCGCGGAAAACCCGAGCTGTTGGGAATCATCAACAAGGGCATCATCAATGCCGGAGAATCGCTCTCCGCAAGCAATTTCTCCTCCACGTCGTACACGGCCCAGGAATCCAACACGCTTCAATTCCTTTATCGCAACCGCACCGCCATTGCAGCTGCCCTCATCGGTATGTTGTCGGTCGGCGTCGTCCTGCTCATCTGGGCGCTCGTGCGCGCTCGAACCGAGCGCAAAAAAGCCGATGCTGCCAACGCCGCTAAGACGGCATTCCTCACGCGCATGAGCCACGACATCCGCACGCCGCTCAACGGCATCCTGGGCCTTATCGAGATCGAGGAATTGAAGGAAGGCGATATGCAAGTCGCCCGCGAGAGCCGTGCCAAGGCGCGCGTTGCCGCCAATCACCTGCTCTCGCTGATCAACGACATCCTCGAGATGGGAAAAATCGAAGACCGCAAGCTAACACTGGAACATGCGCCTTTTAACCTCAAAGAGCTCTGTGACGATACGCTGGTGCTGTGCAAGCTCCGCGCGTCCAGTAACGGCATCACAATGCAGGACAATAGTCTGCCGTACGCCACGGGGCCATACATGATCGGCAGTCCCACCCATATCCGACAGATCATGATCAACCTGTTAGACAACAGCATTAAGTACAACAAGCACGGCGGCTCCGTCACCTTTAGTTCAAAGACCAAGCCACTCGATGATGGACGCGCGCTCTTTTGCTTTAGCGTTTCGGATACCGGCATTGGCATGGCTCCCGAGTTTTTAAAGCATATCTATGAGCCGTTTGCCCAAGAAGGTGACGATGCGCGCAGCAAGTTCCAGGGAACCGGCATGGGCATGCCAATCGTCAAGTCGCTTATTGAACTGATGGGCGGCACCATCGAAGTCAGCAGCGAACTCCATGTGGGCACCACGTTCTACGTGGAAATTCCGCTCGATATCGACAAGAACCCCCGGGCGCGGGCGAATACGGTCGAGAGGGCGCTCGACTGCTCGCTCGCCGACATGAACGTGCTGCTCGCCGAAGACAACGAATTGAATGCCGAGATTGCCCAGACGCTGCTAGAATCCGAGGGCGTCGTGGTCACCCGCGCCGTCAACGGCAACGAAGTCGTCGATCTGTACCTGTCTCATCCCGCCGGCAGCTTCGATGCGATCCTGATGGACATTATGATGCCGGACATGGACGGTTACGAGGCAACCCGCGCGATTCGCCTGAGCGAGAAGGTCGATGCAGCCGATATCCCCATCATCGCGCTCACCGCCAATGCCTTTGCCGAGGACGCCAAGGCGGCACACGACGCCGGCATGAACGCCCATCTGTCCAAACCGCTCGACTTTAACAAGCTCAAAAACATACTCGCCCGCATCAAGAAAAACGGATCCGTTTCGCTATAGTTTGTGCTCAACCACCACGCACGACCAGAAAGGAAGCCAACGATGTTTAGGCCCTTACGTCGAAAGAAACGCGCCATCACTGACGAGGAAGCGCGCGAACTGCTCGCTACCTGCAAGCGCGGCGTCTTTGCCGTCAACGGCGACGATGGCTACCCGTACGCCATTCCCGTCAACTACTTCTTCGATGCCGAGCACGACAAGATTTATTTCCATGGCGCCAAAGCCGGCCACAAGGTCGACGCACTCAAGCGCGATGACAAGGTCTGCTTTACCGTTTACGGAAACGAGTGGTACCAGGACGGCGACTGGGCTCCCTACGTTATGAGTACCGTTGTCTTTGGTCGTTGTCGCCTGGTAGATGAGGCGCCTGCGTTTATCGAGGACAAAGTCCGTCAGCTCGCGCTTAGGTACTACCCTTCTGCCGAAGAAGTCGAGGAGGAGATCGCCAAAGACATCAAGGGCGTCCAGCTTTACGAGATTACGATTGAGCATCTCTGCGGTAAGCAGATTCACGAAAAGTAAGCCCCTCAGCAAGCCTCATCAATAGCAATATGGCCCGGTTCCAACCCACCTTGAAACCGGGCCATATGCTTATGAAGCGTCGGCGGCTATGTGCGCAAGCGCCTCAACGAGCTCCTGCGAACTCACTGGTTTACTCAGGTGCGCGTTCATGCCCGCCTCACGCGAAAGCCTGCGATCGTCGGCAAAGGCGTTGGCGCTCACGGCGATGATCGGCGTGGTCGCGGCATCATCGCGATCGAGTGCTCGAATCCGACGCGTGGCCTCAAGGCCATCGATACCGGGCATCATGATGTCCATCAACACCACGTCGTACTCGTGAGGCGCGCTCGCGGCAAACATCTCGACGGCAGACTCACCATCCTTAGCATGCGTCACGACGGCACCGGCACGGGCGAGCGTAAACTGTGCAATCTCGGCATTCAGGTCGTTATCCTCTACGAGCAAAACACGCAAGCCCTGGAGCGCATCGCCGTCGCCCGCGTCCACGCGCACAGCCTGAGGAATCTCGGAGCGCTTGCACTTCTCAAACGGCAGACGGATGGTAAACGTCGTCCCCTGCCCCAAGACGCTCGTAAAACTCATGGTTCCGCCCATAAGCTCGACCAACTGTTTAGCAATAGGCGCACCCAGGCCAGTTCCCGATGAAGCGCCTTCCACCTGCTGCTCCTCGCGACAAAACGGCTCGTAGAGGTGCTGTTGGAACTCCTCGCTCATGCCAATACCGTTATCGGCGATCGTGTATTCATAGACAGGAACGCCATCCGCTGGCTCCACCTCGCGGCACACCAGGCGAACATAGCCGCCCCGGCGGTTGTACTTGACGGCATTGCCGGCAATATTGAGCAACAAGCGCTTGAGGTGCGTCACGCTCACCCGCGCATAGGGATGATTAAGCGTCTGCTGATCGCAGATAATTGTCACCAGGCGTTCCTCGGCCTGGCGCTCCAGAATATCGCGCACCTCGTGGTTGAGGGTCACCAAATTTGTGGGAACAAGCTCCAGGTCGACCTGCCCGCTCTCCAGGCGACTCATATCCAGGGCCTCATTCGCAAGGTCGAGCAGCAGTCCCGATGCCGTCCAGATCTTTGAGCGGCACTCGGTCTGCTTTTGCAGATCGTCCGCATTGGCATCGCCGACCTCAACCATACCGCGGATGCCGTTGATGGGCGTGCGCAGATCGTGGCTCATGCGACGCAGGAACTCCGTCTTTGCCGAGTTGGCAGACGAGGCCTCACGCGCCGCCTTTGCCAGCTTGTCGCCATAGTCGCGCTCCTGCTGCAGCAAGTCCGTCAAACGTCGACGATCAGCGCGGCGACGCACCATCACAACAGTGGCTACAACACCGCTGTAGAGCACCAGCACGCCGGCAGCAACAACCGCGACGACCTCAAAGTAGCGCTGCGCCGAGGCATAGGTGTACACGTAGAATTTTTGCGCTTTGCCGTATGTGCCCAAATACCACTCGCCGTTGACGTTGACCAGTCGGACTTTACTGGGCAGGCATCGATCCTTAATTTCGTCGACAATGATGGCGTCCGTCGCGGGCAGGTCGAACACGCCCAATACGGTGGGTTCGACGGCATTGGTCGCAACGACCTTGCCATCGTTTTCGATCACGATATTGCCGCTATCGATAGTTTCATAACCTTCGAGCAGACTCTGCAGTTTGAGCGTATTGCTTGCAACCGCCTTCGCGCTCTGATGCCTTACCGCGATAACGATACCCTCGCCATCCTGCCGGGTCACGCAACCAATGTCTGCAACCGAGTCATCCGCAAGCGTAATACGATCGGTATAAGACTTAAGCGGATGGGTTGCCACCTCCAACACGGGCGCTTCTTTGAGATACATAGCAAGCGACTCATAACCCACGTTATCCGTCGAGGACTCGGACACCAAGTTGCCCGATGCGTCCGTCACGATCAGCGCACTCACGTTGAACTGGTCAGCATATTGCTCCAGCGCGGCGTTATCCACCGAGCCGTCGCGCTCCATATCGCGCGCCACCTCTCCGGCGATCTCCATCACGCGAATCAGGTTTTTGGTCGTATAGGCGCTATTGAATGCATCGTAGGAAAGGCTCTGCGTCGCCACGTAATCGACAACGTCGGCAAATCGCTGCTCGGCCTGGGCTGTCGTGTAACCGTAGCTCATCATGCCGGCAACAACCGAGAGCGCTATCCCCAACAGGGCGGCAATGAGCCATACCCATGCCGAACGATCGCCCCGCTCCTGAGCGGTGTAGTCGGGCGCATCGATCATGACAGGCCCTCCATATTCAAAAATGGTGTAGGGTCATCAAAGTACTTTGATACCAGGCGTTCCATGGTGCCATCGGCAAGCATTTCTTGGTAGGCATGGGTGAGCTTAACGTCGATGCCGCGCGTATCGTTGATATCGAAAGCGGTGCCCAAACCAACCTCCAGCAGCGGCTCGTTCAGAATGCGATACGTCACGCCATAGTCTTTTTCATAGGTGAGCAGCGAGGACTCATGTGCGGCGATAGCGTCGACCAGGCCCTCGACGAGCGCCGGGTTCAGGTATGAGCGGTCCGAGAAGCTGTAGAGCTCCTTGATTTGCGGAACATTTTCATTGGTACGGTTGAGCAAAATGCCCTCGGGCTTGGTGGTGGACTGCACCCCCACGACCCTGCCCTCAAGATCGGCGAGCGTGTAGATGTCGCTTTCGGGATTGACCGCGACCACCTGGCGGCTCGCAAGGTACGGGCCGGCCCAACGATATTCGCTTTCGCGACCCGTCATGCTAAAGCTGCCCATGACGCAATCGAGCTCGCCGCTCGCCAGCAGCTCTTTCTTCTTTTCCCAGTCGATCAGCTGGTATTTTGGCTTGTAACCAATGCGGGCCAACGCCTCGGTCAATATCTCGACATCCAGGCCAACGATATCGCCATACTCGTCGGTATACACAAACGGTGGATAGAGGTCGCTGCCGACGTTGAGCGTCTTAAGGTCGTCGTCTTTGACTTGCGAGGCGTCCAGTTCTCCTAATGCAGACGTCGAGGCTCCGTCATTCGACCCGGAACAGCCGGCTATCGCTACGACAAAGGCACACGCTACCGCAAGCGCAACAAACAACGATATGGCAACCGAGCGGCGAGGTCTTTTCATCGAGCTCCAGACGATCCTGCTTACAGACTGAAATGGTTAAAAATAATAGCAAATGAAACCACTCGAGCGCCCAATGGTTACAGACGCCTTACCATACGGGGCCTTCCAGCCGACGCGGCAGAAGGCCCCGTATGCATCGCCCGCTTACCGTGCATTAAAAACGTAGCGGTCCAGGCGGTCGCACGCCTCCCTAACGCGCGAAAGCGGCAGCGCCAGATTCACGCGAATGTGGCAGGGTCCGTGGAACGGGCGGCCGTCCTGATACCCCACGCCCACGCGCGCCCCCTCGTCGAGCAGCCACTGAATATCGCGGCCATGCTCGCGGCACCACTCGGTGCAGTCCAGAAACACCATGTAGGTGCCCTGCGGACGCGAATAGGACACGCCCTCAAAATGCTTGTCCACGTAATTGCAGAAGTAGTCGACGTTGCCCTCGATGACCTCATTGAGCTCATCGAGCCACTCGTAGCCTTGCGGCTGGTAGGCACCGATAAGCGCATGCATGGAGAGGACATTCATCTCGTTGTAGTGGGTCTTGTTGGACACGGCGCACACGCGGTCGCGCAGCGTCTCGTTATAGATGATGTGGTAGCTGCCGACCAGGCCCGCCAGGTTAAACGTCTTGCTGGGCGCATAGAGGGCAACCGTGCGCATGCGGGCATCCTCGCTCACCGACTGCGTCGGGATATGCTTGTGATCCGGCAGGATGATATCGGACCAAATCTCATCCGAGATCACCACGCAATCGTGCTGGCGATAGATGTCCATGGCGCGCTCGATCTCGTCGCGCTCCCATACGCGGCCGCAGGGATTGTGCGGCGAGCAGAACACCGCGGCGTGGATGTGGTTTTGGGCGAGCTTTCGCTCCATGTCCTCAAAGTCCATGCGCCACACGCCCCGATCGTCGAGCTTAAGCGGGCTGTGGACAATGCGATAGCCCGCGGCTTCGATAGACTTGGTAAAGCCAATGTAGGTGGGGCTGTGGACCAGTACCGCATCGCCCGGCTGGACATACGCGCGCAGCGTCGACACGACACCGCCCAGCACGCCGTTTTCGTAGCCGATGTGCTCAGGGCGCAGGCCCTCGACGCCATTGCGGCGACTCTGCCATTCGATGATGCGGCCGAAATACTCGGGGCGCGGATTGAAATAGCCAAACATGGGGTGCTGGGCACGCTGAATGATGTACTCCTGGACCGTGGGCACCGTGGCGAAGTTCATGTCCGCCACCCACATGGGGATGCGGTCGAAGCCCTCGTCAGGTGCGTTCGGAGCCATGCCGGGGATCTCACCCCAGGAGTCAACGGCGATGGCGTCCATGCCGTGGCGGTCGATGATTGAAGTGAAGTCGTATTTCATGCTGAGCTCCCGTGCAAAGCGGATTGTTTTGGTAGGCGTTATTGTCCACCAGCATGGGCGGTTTTGGCATGGGGTTTGGCGTTGTTTTTGACGGATACGGACGGATGGCCGGTTAGTCCCGCGCGTCGCTGATGGCGGCTACCGTCAACCTGGCTCCGTCGACGGTAAAAGACACGTCGAGTCCGGCGTATGCCAAGTGATAAATGCGGTTTGGCTCGTGCTTGCTACCTGCGCGGCGCGGATCTTGGCGAAGAACCTCAACCAAGCCAGGAAGCTTTGTAGGCGGAACCATATCCTGCAGCGCTTGCGGAAACTCGACGTCGAGCTCTTGCCACGGCGCATCCTCAATCCAGCCGCCGGTCGCATCCGGGTGGCAATCCGCAAACGGAATGTAGGGCTTAATGTCGTAGATGGGCGTGCCGTCGCGCAGGTCGGCTCCCAACACATGGATGATCGGACCATCGTCGGTGAGTTCGACACGATTGAGCTTGACGCAGGTGAGCCCGATGGGATTGGGGCGAAACGGACTGCGCGTGGCAAACACGCCCACGCGCTCGGCTCCGCCCAGACGCGGCGGACGCACGGTCTTCGACCACTTGGCGTTGGTACCGGACCTGTCCTGCGTTTTGGCATCGACGGCGATGTCTTCCGCCGTGCCGCCGGGCGTTCCGTTTTCAAAACGCCACAGCAGCCATAGATGAGAGAAAGAGTCCAGGCCCTCAACCGCTGCATTGGAGGCAAATTCCGGCTCAAAGATGATGCGCCCCTGCAGGTGAGGCGCCAAAAAGCTGTTGCGCGGGATGCCGAACTTCTGCGGCAGGTCGGTATGTATGTGTGCAATAGGTTCCATGCCGGTCATTGTACGGCATGAAGGTGTGGGGCGTTGCGCGCAATTCTTCGCCGCGGTCCCCGTCGTGCAACCAACGGTTGCTTGGAAGGGTGCCGGCTGCCGCGTATGCTTAAGCCATCAACCAGCAGAAAGGAGCCGTTATGGCCTTCGCAGAAAAGCTCATTGCTGTCCGTCGCGCCCATCGCCTTACCCAGGAGCAGCTCGCCGCCAAACTCTTCGTCACACGCCAAGCCGTCAGCCGTTGGGAGCGCGGCGAAGTCACCCCTGGCATCGACATGATGAAGCTCATCGCCGCCGTGACCGGCGAGCCTCTGTCCCATCTGCTCGAAATGCCCGAGCACTATTGCCAGAGCTGCGGCATGATACTCACGCCCGACGACTGCGGCACCGATGCCCACGGCGCCACGACCGACCATTACTGCAAGTGGTGCTACGACCACGGCAAGTACACCTACGAGACCACGATGGAGACGATGATTGAGGATTGTGCCCCGCGCCTGGCACAAAACACCGGCATGTCGCTCGACGAAGCCGTCTCGCTTATGGGCGCTGTCCTGCCGCAACTGGAGCGCTGGCGTACCGTGCAGGAAAACGAGGAGCGCTACGGTACCGAGGCGCGGGCGCGCTATGGCGACGAGGCCGTCGATGCAGCAAACGAGGCACTGCTGGACATGGACCCCGAGACATGGAACGACATGAAGGAACTTGAACGCGCTATTCTGGGCCAGCTCTCGATCGCCATGGGCGACGGCGAACCGGATGGAAGCGAGGCGCGCAAGCTTGTCGCAATGCACCGTCGATGGATAGCTCTCAACTGGGGCAGCGAGCCCCAAGACGAGGCATATCTGGGGCTCGCCCACGGCTACCTCGCCGATCAGCGCTTTATCGACTACTACGACAAGCCCTGCGGCGCCGGCGCCACGGCGCTTCTGGTTCAGGCGATCGAGTCGTCGTTGACGCGCGCATAGACCACGGCGGCTTTGGGTATCTCAACCGAAACCTCAACCGATTGGAGACACCATGGCTACTGATCATGAACTCGCGCTCTACGTTATGACCGGCTGCCCGTATTGCATAAAGGTCAAGCGCTTTTTGGCCGATAACGGCGTGGCCATCCCTGAGCGCAACATCTCGACCGACCCCGATGCCGAGCAGACGCTCATCGCCGTCGGCGGAAAACGCCAGGTTCCCTGCCTGTTCATCGACGGCAAACCACTCTACGAATCGAGTGACATCATCACCTGGGCACAGAAGAACCTGCTCTAGCGTGTTATTGCGGTCGGCCCGCCCCAACGCACAAACCCATACGGCACAAACATGTACGTCAGCATCCAAAGTCGACATTTTCCGACATCTTTGGATGCTGCCGTACAGCTTTTTGCGTGGGCCCCTCACAGCCACTCATTGGGGACGCACTTAAATGAGTAGGTAGGGATTCAGTTTCTCAAATTTATAGAACATATGTTTGCTCTCTGTGTTATACTCATCCCAAGGCATGAGACTGGTCGAGAGCTCCTGTGGAGGTCCCCAATGACACGCTGGAGCGAGCTCAGTAAGTAAGATCGGTGGTTACTGCACTCGTCCATCTCAGACAGGCTGCGCTCCTGTTCGCCGTCGCCATCAAAGAACGGCACTCACAACCAAACGTTTCCGTTATCCGTGAGTCACACAGGAGTGCATCGTTATGGCAAAACAATTATCAACCCAAAATATCATCGAGCCTGCACTGCCAGATGAAGAATATGTCTACACGTCTGTCAGAAAAACCCTCGAGCACGCTCGTTCCCACGTTGAACGTGTCATCAACTCGACGATGGTCGAGGCATATAAGGACAATACGGCCCTTTTCTATTAGGTGTCCCTAATTCGAAACACACTATGTCATGAATTGAGTTGGTCTCGCCATCGAAGACTGATGAAGACGAGTCCACCGACCCCTAGAGCCACGCGCGAGGCAGCAGTGGAAAAGACAGTCGACCCCTTTATTTAGAGCAAGACGAGAGGAATTAGACATGGGATACCAAGAATCACTGATTCGAGTAAGCAGCTTGGCAGAAATCGCCGGTATAGAGAAGGCCATTGCCGAATCCGAAGAAGTCCAAACCCTAGAGTATCTCGTATGTGTTTGTGGAGCCAAAGCCAAAGTCGACCTTTACCGCGACAACACCTTCACGGCGTCTCGACCTCTTAGCGACATCAAACCCAACGAGGAACCGATTATAAGGGCTGGGGACCTATTTGCCGTCGTCGCGGGTGCAAGACTGTATCAACCTTTTCTCTGGATCGACTGCATCGCAGGAATCTCCGATCCAGGATACGAGAAGCTCATGGAAGACTTTCCGCTTGATGTCCCACGGCAAGAGGCAATCATCCATCCAGACGAAGCAAAAAAGGCAGAAATATTCATGAGAAGAAGCCTGAACCAAAGCTATACCCGTGTCATGCGAGGCGAACACCCCATTCAGCTTCCAGAAGAATTCATCAACCCACCTGACCCCAATCTGAAATCCCCATTGGCTAGCTAACCAAAACAGTCTGCTTAGCCCTATTAACTGCTTGTATTTTTGTCTACAAAACTGTATACAAAAAGAGATTCCGAGAACCAACACTCGCCATTATGTCGATCGATTGGAGGCACTATGGACGCTAAGCAGCTCGAGAAGATGATGGGGTTTGCCCCCGGAGAGTTGGAGAAAGCCGCGGAGGCATACGAAAAAGATGAGTGGCCGAAGGGCCGCACCATCAAGCTGGGAAGGCCGTCGATTTCCGATGAGCCAAGCGTTGTTTTATCGGCACGTGTGGGTGAGTCGGTTCTTGATGCGTTTGACGAGAAGGCAAAGCGCCATGGGCAAACACGCACGGAGCGACTCAGAGAGCTCATCACGCTCGATGCAATGATTGCCTAGACTCAACTCCCCCGCCGACCCAAACATATACGCCAGCATCCAAAGTCGACATTTTTTGACATCTTTGGATGCTGGCGTACTGCTTTTTGCAACATAGTCATTGGGGACGTTCTTAAATGACTAGTCGTTAAAGAACGTCCAACGACTAACTAGCCGTGGAAGCGGGCTATGGGTGCAAGTGGCTGCTCGCGAAAGACGCGCTCGACGGCGGCGCGGTATTCGTCGACCTTTTTGGTCTTACGTACGAGCTTGTGAACGGTAGCGGGGTCAGCGAAAGCGCACTTGGCGTAGAACCACCACTCCTTCATACGAAAGACCGCATTGCCGCCAATCTCATCCGCATAGGCTGCGAACAGCGTGTCGTGGAAGCGCTGCAGCTCGGCTGCCGTGGCAGCAGAACCGCCGTTGACTATACGAGCCAGAGCGGGGTTCGCGAGCAGGCCACGCCCCAACATCACATGGCGCGTGTCGGGATAGGCCTCTACCAGCGCATCCATATCCTCAAGATCAAAAATGTCACCGTTATAGGCGACCGGAAACGGCGCACGCTCCAGCGTTTCGCCATAGAACTCCTTGCGCGGCGAGCCCGTATAGCGGTCCTTTTGCACGCGCGGGTGCACAATCAGCTCTGCCAGCGGCATGCGGCAATACAGATCGAGCACGCGCTCGTATTCGTCGTCGCTCTCCAGCCCCAGCCTGGTCTTGACCGATACCGGCAACGGCGACCGCTCGCACACATCGCTCAAGAACACCTCGAGCTCGTCGAGATTGCGCAAGAAACCCGAGCCCTTGCCCTTGGCGACAACCGTTCCCGAAGGGCAACCCAAGTTGAGGTTGACCTCGCGATAGCCCATGTCGGCAAGCACCTGCGCCGCCCACACAAACTCGTCCGCGTTCTTGGACATCAGCTGAGGCACCACGTTGAGCCCCTGGTTGTTGGCAGGATCGATCTCCTTAAACGCCTTGCCACCAAAACGATTGCCAACCCGCGGCGGCGGCAAAAACGGCGTGTAATAGCAGTCGAGCGCACCAAAGCACTCCGCATGCACGCGGCGGAACACATGCCCGGTAATCCCCTCCATAGGGGCCAGCGAAAGGATCATCTACTCTTCTCTCATATCAACGGACGTGACAAAGGGACTGTCCCTTTGTCACATTATTCGGAGCGCAGGGCTTCCACGGGGTCCTTTTTGGATGCACTGCGGGCCGGCAGCAGACCGGCGACGACCGTCAGCAGCACCGAAATCGCGATGAGCACCAGCGCATCCTGCACGGGCAGGCTCATCAGGTTGGGGACCTGTTTGGCCGCAAGCGCCCAAGCATTGACCGGGAAGCTCACGGCCACTACGACGACAATAGCAAAGACGCCGGCAATGAGGCCCTCGATAAAGGTCTCGGCATTGAATACGTTGGCCACGTTGCGCTTTGACGCGCCGATCGCGCGCAGGATGCCAATCTCCTTTTTGCGCTCCAGCACGCTGATGTAGGTGATGATGCCGATCATGATGGAGCTCACCACCAGGCTGATACTCACGAATGCGATGAGCACCAAGCTGATGGTGTTCACGATGTCGGTCACCGAGCCCATGATGATGCCCATGTAGTCGGTGTACGAGATTGCCTGTTCATCGTGACCAGCGGCTTTGACCTGCTTGTTGTACGCATCGATGTGATCGAGCACGCGCTCTTTGGCCTCAAAGTCGCGCGGGAAAATCTTAACCGAGATGGGGTCTGCCTCATCCGCATAGCCCAACGTGGTCAGATTGTTGTCGTAGGTGAGCTTCGAAGCCTTGGCATAGCTCATCATGAGCGAACTCAGGTCCTCGGCGTCCATGTTGAAATGGATGGCACGAGCAAAGGCACTCGCATCCACACGCATAGCGCTCGCCAGGTTGGCAAAACTCGAAGACATCTGCGTCGCCATCTGGTCCATAAGTCCCGCTGCACCCGCCTTGAGCTGGGACGATACCGTCGTCGCAATCTGCTCGCTAATTGTCTTCATCACCTGATCCATAGCCTGCTGCAGATACGGAGCCAGCTGCTTTTGCACATAGTCGGTCATCGCGTACTGCAGGCGCTCTGCCAGGGCATCGCCGCCGAGCGCTTTGAGCTGGACCAGGATTTGCTGGGCCGCGGCATCATTCTCAAGATACGTCGAGAACGCGGCGGCGAGCTTCGACGCGTCGTTAAGATCTTCGGGCGACAGCGCCTTAAACTGATCAGACTGCAAAAAGCCCTCAAACAGCTGGTTGGCAAGCGTTCCCGCCTGCTGCATTTGCTCGGGTGTGAGTTCCAGACCGTCAAAGATGCCCGAGAAATCTGGGGCCGGTGCTTTTGCCATGATGTCGCTGAAGTCGATGCCCCTTCCAACGCCCGAAAGGTCAATGTCCAGCCCGGACAAGTCGATACCAGAAAGGTCCATACCGCCGGCAGCGCCCGAGAGCGCAGACGTATCGAACGAGAACGCGCTCTTGAGCGCCGCCTCGTCCACACTGAACATGCTGCCCAGATCCACTCCTTGTTTGGCCTCGCCTTGCAGTTCGTCGAAAGTTTTGCCCGTAAAGACATCCGTCTCGGGGTGGGCAAGTTGCTCCTGAACAATCTGCGAATCGGTGGCGCGCTCCATAAGCTGGCGAGTTAGTGCATGCGTATAGGCAATGCCCGGAGACAATGCACTCGCATTGGCCGTCTCGTTAGGTCGCACCACGCCCACAATGCGCACGTCAATACCGTCGGCAACCTTGGCGGCCATAAAGTCGGCGTCACCAGACATGTCGGTCCACATGCCGGTCTCTTCGTTTTTACGATAGGCATCGGCCGGCGACAGCACCTTAAACGTCGTGGACAGCGCATCGTCGTAGGTAAAGTCGGTGCCGGTCTCGGGCGTTTCGACCCCACCGTCGGCCGCCATGGCGCTGTTAACCAGGTCGTTGAGCTCATCGATATCCAGCGCACCGATGCTGTAGAGCGTGTAATCGCCCACCGTGCCGCGGCTCGAAAGCACCATCACGGCTTCGTTAGCAGACGTAGGCCAATGCCCCGCCACGACATCGTACTGGCTGTCGAGCAGGCTCTGGTCGTCAATCATCTCGTTAAAGACCGAGGTTCCCATGGACTCCATGCTCACCGTCGCCGCCGAACTCGCGCCGCCGCTCATGGCCTCAGTCATAGCGTTAGGCACCAGCCGGACAGGCTTCTCATCGCCCTTGCCGGCACGATAGACAACCGGCGTCACACCATAGCCGTACTGAATGGCGTTGACTTCTTTATCGATGCCATCGCCACCGGCATCGAGCCATGCCTTGAAGCTCGTCATGTCGTTGGACTTAACACTTGCAAACATATCCTTTACGGCCGTGACCACGGGAATCTTATCGGTCCCCCGAGCCTTGCCGCCGGCACTGTCGTCGGACGAATCCGCGTTTTCAGGCGAGCCATCATCCACAGCCCCCTGTCCGCCCATCATGGACGACAGGTCGTAATCCTGCTTGGAGATCGTAAGCGGGTAACTCGAGAGCGTATCCTCCTCGACCTTTTTGATGTAATTGTTCACGCCATTGGAAAGCGCCAGGATCGCCGCGATGCCGATAATGCCAATCGACCCCGCAAAGGCCGTCATGGCCGTACGGCCCTTCTTGGTCATGAGGTTTCGGGCAGAAAGCCCCAGCGCTGTCACAAAGCTCATCGAGGTTTTGCGCGTAGGCTTGGCCTCGCGGCGCGTGGCCTTGGCAACATCAAAAGGATCGGAATCGTCAGTGATCTTGCCGTCCGCTAGGTTGACGATGCGCGTAGCGTACTTGTACGCCAGCTCGGGATTGTGCGTGACCATGATGACCAGGCGGTCGCGCGCCACGTCCTTGAGCAGATCCATGACCTGCACGGATGTCGTTGAGTCTAAGGCGCCGGTCGGCTCGTCGGCCAGCACGATCTCGGGATCGTTGATCAGGGCACGGGCAATGGCCACGCGCTGCATCTGCCCACCCGACAGCTGACTCGGACGCTTGTTAACGTGCTCGCCCAGGCCGACTTTCTCCAACGCCTCGCGCGCACGCTGGCGGCGCTCGACATGCCCCACGCCCGTGAGCGTCAGCGCCAGCTCCACGTTTTCCAAAATGGTCTGATGCGGAATGAGGTTATAGCTCTGGAACACAAAGCCGATGCGGTTGTTGCGGTAGGCATCCCAATCGCGATCGTGAAAGTCTTTGGTCGAAATACCGTCGATCAGCAGGTCGCCAGAATCGAAATGATCGAGCCCACCGATAACGTTGAGCATCGTAGTTTTACCCGACCCCGAAGGTCCCAGAATGGCCACGAACTCGTTATCGCGAAAAGCCAGGCTCACGTTATCGAGCGCCACCTGCGTAAACGACTGCGTGACGTACCTTTTGCAAATACCTTTGAGCTCCAGCATGGACGGCAACCTCTCCCGCGCGGGCACTCTGCCCGCTCTCCCCCGCCGTTCGTATTCGACGCGTTTGTCCTACTCTATCCCCATTTTTTACCAGCGCCAGTGAGGAATGTAACGAAGCGTGCCAAAAAATGAACGGGACGGCGCCCAAAAGAAGAGGTCCCGAGCGGGACCTCTATATGGTGGAGCTTATCTTGAAAGGTAGCGGACTACTTCGCACAGCGGCGCACGATCCTCGCTATGCTTTACGCGTTGTTTACTGCTCGCTATTCGCAATCGCTTGGTCGATAAGTTTGTCGAGTGCCGCGCGCTGCTCGGCGGAGCTGATGGCTCCCACGATTGGATCCCCTACGATGTTGCCATTCTGATCTATGACATACGTTGTCGGGAACGAGAACAGATTTGACGTAAACTTACCGGCCTCGCTATCCGACTTGAACCAGATGTTCTTATATGTCACGCCCTTCTTGCTCAGCACGTCCTTGGCATCTGCAATCTCGCCCTTGTTGCCATCGAGCGTAAAGGAGTTGACGCCCACGACCTGGCCGCCCTTCTCGGCAAGCTCCTTATTCAGTTTCTCAAGATCGCCCAGCTCGCCCACGCACGGCTTGCACGTGGTGAACCAGAAGTTCATGACGGTGACCTTGTTCTTAGAGAACAGCTCGTCACTGTTCACGTCGTTGCCATCCAGGTCCTTGCCCGTAAAGCTGGGGAACTTCGTCGCCTCGCTCGAAGCATTGGCACCAGCCGTCATGCCAGCGGTCGAAGCGTCGACGCTCTCGCCTGCACTCGGCGTGCTTCCACAGCCGGGGAACTCCTTCTCCAGGCTCTCGAGCTTGTCCTCGATCTCCTTGATCTGCTGTGCACCGGCCTTGAGTGTCTTAAGCTCATCCGCCGTGAACTCATCCTTGGCGCCGTCGATGGTCTTGAGCAGAAAATCGCCGTAATTGCTGCCATCCTCAATCATTGCCGAGTCTTTATTTGCCGCATTGAATACCTTTTCCCACAGCGCGTTATCACTCGAAAAGATCTCGTTCTCCTTCTGCATGAGCTTCGCATACAGCTCGGCGGCCTCGTCGGCATTGGCCGGCTTCTGCGCAGTGAGTTCTGCGATCTTAGGATCGGAACTCGCAGATTCGCTCGCATTGCCACCGGGCGCCGAACATGCCACAAGGCACAAGGCCAATACCGGCACCATAAACAGGGCCGCAATCTTAGAAAGCTTCATAGTCATTCCTCCGTTTTGTCGAAGCTTGTTTACTTTTTATCGGCGGTCAAGGGAAGCTTTTCCGCCGACACATCCAGGCCATAGCGATAGCTGATGGCATCGACAGGACAGGCCCCGATGCACTTTCCGCACCGGATACACTCGGCATGATTGGGCGCGCGGACCACATCAACGTCCATCTGACAAACCTTTGAGCACTTGCCGCACGAGACGCATTTGCACGCGTCAACCTGAATCCCCAACAAGGACACCCTATTCATGAGCGCATAGAATGCGCCGAGTGGACAAATCCATTTGCAGAAAGGGCGGTAGAACAAAATGCTCAGCACTACCACGGCAACGAGAACGGCAAGTTTCCAAGTAAAGAGATGTCCCAACGCAGATCGAATGCCGGCATTGGCAATGGCCAGCGGAATGGCGCCCTCGAGCACACCCTGTGGACAGATGTACTTGCAAAAGAACGGGTCGCCCATCCCCAGATCGTTGACCAACAGCACAGGCAGCAATACCACGGCAAATAGCAGCACAACGTATTTGACATACGTAAGCGCCTTGAGCCTTTTTGTCGAAAGCTTTTTGCTGGGAATCTTGTGAAGCAGCTCCTGCAGCCAGCCAAACGGGCACAGAAAGCCGCATACAAAGCGACCCAGCAGCACGCCGAGCAAAATGAGCGTACCGGTGACGTAGTAGGAAAAGTTAAACTTGGATGAACCTACCACCGACTGGAACGACCCGATGGGGCACGCACCCGATGCCGCGGGGCACGAATAGCAATTAAGTCCAGGTACGCAGACTGTTTTTCCCGCGCCCTGATAGATGCCGCCTTTGGCAAAGTTTGGCAAGTGAATGTTGGTGATGAGCGTCGCCGCCGCCTGAATGAATCCGCGAAATCGGGCCAAAACATGCGACGCAGTGTTTTCTCTTTTATCCAATTCCGATACACTCCAAGCACAGCCTAATCGCTTTGGCCAGCACGGCATCCGCCTCGCCACGCATAACGCCAAAGCACACCATGGCAATTCCGACGATCAACAAAGCGACCTGTATCACGGGTTTTACCGCTTTGAACAACCTGACCACTCCTTTCGTTACGCGACCATTGGACCATATCGACTATAAAATCCGTGTTAAGCGCGATTTGGAATGTGCAAGGAGACTGCTATGCGTATTTTGATCGTCGAGGACGAGCGAGCACTGTGCGATGCAATCGCGCGCAGTTTGCGAAACTTGGCGTACAGCGTCGACTGCTGTCACGACGGACAGGAGGCGCTCGACCTACTGGACGTTGAGGCCTTCGACCTCGTGGTACTCGACCTCAACCTTCCCCGTATCGACGGCATGACCGTACTCAAGGAACTTAGGAAAACCGACTGCGAGACCAAGGTACTGATTCTGTCCGCACGTGGCGAAGTATCCGATAAAGTCGCCGGACTCGATGCCGGCGCCAACGATTACCTTACCAAGCCGTTTCATCTGGACGAACTTGCGGCAAGGATCCGCAGCCTTACCCTCAGGCGCTTCGCACAAAGCGACATAGTATTAACCTGCGGAAAGCTCAACTTTGACACCAAGGCGCGCATCGCTTCCGTGGACAGTGAGGCTCTATCTCTTACACGCAAGGAAACGGGAATCTTGGAATACCTGATGCTTAATCAGGGGCGACCGGTAAGCCAAGAGGAGCTTATAGAGCACGTTTGGGATAGCACCGTGAACAGCTTTAGCAACGCAACTCGCGTTCATATCTCGTCGCTGCGCAAAAAACTGCGCGGCGCATTGGGACACGACCCGATTCGCAATCGGATTGGAGAGGGCTACATTATGGAGGATGGCGAATGAAAGGGCTTTCGCTGCAATGGCGCATAACGATCATGACGGCACTGCTGACGTGTGCGGCATGCGTGCTAACGAACTGCCTGGTCGGCTATACGGGCATGCGCTACATGGATGCCATCGGCAGTGACATCTCGGCCTTTAACGCAACCGGCGAAGATTCGCCCCAGGCGTTCGACCCAACGAAAGCGACCCTCGATGAAAAGGTCACGATCGTCGTAAACGACGCACAAGAGTCTTTTGGCATGACAGCCTGGTACATCACGGCTGGAGTCACACTCCTTGGCGGCGCGCTGGCATACTTTGTGAGCGGCCGTGCACTTAAACCGCTACGGGCTTTTGCAGCCCAGGTTGAGCGCGTGCAGCCTGACAACCTAAGCGAAATTAAGCTCAGCAAAGATGTACCCACCGAGCTACAGCGATGCAGCGCCTCATTCAACGACATGATCGCCCGTCTTGGCGAAGGGTTCTCTGCACAGCGTCAGTTTACCGGCAACGCCGCACACGAGCTGCGCACCCCGCTCGCCCTTATGCAGGCACAGATTGAACTATTCATCTCCGAGCACTCCGGCTTGCAACCCGAAACAGCCGAGCTGCTCGGCCTGCTACAAGAACAAACTGAGCGGATGTCGCGGATGACCAAGGTGTTGCTCGAGATGAGTGAGCTCCGCAGCGCTCCTTGCGAGGATGATGTTGAACTTGGTCCCTTGTCCGAAGAGGTTCTCACCGACCTTGCGCCACTTGCCGAAAATAAGGGCATAGCCCTCAATTGTGCTGGAGACGCTTTAGTAATCGGGAGCGACACGCTCCTCTATCGGCTGGTGTTTAACCTGGTCGAAAATGCCATCCGTTACAGCCGCCCCGGCTCGACTGTCAACGTCTCCATCTGCGACAACAACAGCCGCGTGTTCCTGCGAGTCGAGGACCAGGGCCCGGGAATACCCAAGCAGTACCGTGAGAGCATCTTCCAACCGTTCTTTCGCCTGGATAAATCCCGCAGCAGGGCATACGGCGGCGCAGGACTCGGACTAGCACTCGTTTGGGAGATTGCAGCGCTTCACGGTGGCACGGTAGAGGTCGAAGCAAGTTCCGAGAACGGAACCGTGATGCTCGTGACCCTCTCAAAGGGGGCCACCACGTGATCCGACTGTCCAGGGGTCCCACTCGGCATTGTGAAACGCGTCCCAAAACTTGAACATGAGAAATGGGAGGCAGTTCGCATCTATGCCGAGGACGAAGTCCTGGCGGGGATTCAGGATGCGCAGAGGAAGCTTACGGCAGAAAACCCCGACAGAGTCGTGACCGTCGGCGGCAACTGTATGGTGTCGCTTGCCCTCTTCGATTACCTGCACGGGAAATACGAGAACGTTGGAATCGTCTGGATCTATGCGCATCCGGATGTATCCACGCTGAATGATGGCTACCCCAACGCTCACGCCATGGTACTTGGCAGCCTTTTGGGACAGGGTGCACCGCAACTCGTTTCGCGGATGCGGCACCCGGTGTTTAAGCCGAACGACGTCCTGCATGTCGGGATACAGCAGCTCCACGACTATCAGGAAGTTTGCTTAAACAAGCATAGGTGTTGCGGTTTTAGCCGATGTCCTCATGGAGGAAAACGACATGCTGGGTCTGTCTGGTTAAAGTCCAACAGTTTCCATGAGGCACCTAGTGCGGTAAAAGCTAAAGACCCGGGAGACCCCAAGCTGTCAACCATCTTTACGGGTGCAAGGGGAACGGGCAAGACGGCCCCCTCTCGCTCCTATCCGAAACGGCGCTTGAACACGGCTGGATTGCAGCGAATGTCTCCGCCATGCCCGGCATGCTCGAAGATATCATCGAGCACACAAAGGAGACCGCAGGCCGTTACCTCTCGCAGCCCCATACACGCGTGAGCGGAGTTCAAGTTGGGCGGCGGGGGCGGTTTAGCGCGCCAATATAATCAAATCGTGCACTTCCATAGTCTCTCGTCTACGTGGTGTACCGTCGTCTCCCCTTTTATTAGAGTTGGGCGATTTTCGGGCACCCGAGCTGAACTCAAATTGAACTCAACGATGCCTTATCGGTCGAGGGCTTCCTAGCGAGAATATACAGAGGCGCACATTTCGTAGGGAACCTCCCATTCGTTATCATATCGGGATGCTGTCAAGGCGGCGTCAATGCGTTCGACCTACAACTTCTCGCTTTTCGAGGCTTCGTCTGCAGGACCATCGGAATCGATACGGAATCGATCGGCATACCATTCATCCGAAGCAATCACCTTATGGAGCATCTGGAGATGCAGGTCGACATAGTGGCAGAACGCCTTGCCGCATTCCACGAGAGGCGCATTGTTTCTCTCGTTGGGCTCGGCTCCAAAATTAAACTCGACCTCATAGCCCTCCCCAGGCACACCCATGCTCGGCAGAATATCAGTGGAGAAGTGGACGAATCCAGACGTCACCTTGTATACATCTTTTACCTTTGGATCGGACTTCTCGAGTAAGTCTTGAAGTCTTCCATCGGACATCTTCTCACCCGAGAAATCTTTCAGCTTGTTCACAGGCACACCTTGAAACACCTGCTTGAGAAAGTCATCCTGGTCTTCGGCGGCGAATAACGCGAATGTCCGCAGGCAGACTCCAACCTGTGCGCGGAGAAGCTGGGCGACGCAAACAAGATTCCTCGACTCGAGCATGGAGATGAGTCCGTCTATCAATCTCATCGCATATTCAGAGGAGGATGCCAGATATAGATCCCATTGGGTAAAGTCGCCGTTCATGAAGGGAATCACTGCATTGCGCTCGGCGACTCTCAAGGCACTCAGGCTTTATTCTATTTTCTCAGCTTCTTGTTTGAACTGTTCGCTATCCAAAATGCCCCCAAATGCCGGCTTCTCAACAAATCAGAAAAAGCAAGAGAGACAGGGATTAGGTTCATGCTCCACTGAACCCACGCTTCCAGTCGGGGTACTCCTCCTCGGAGATCTCCCCGGAGTCCCGTCTCTCGCGCCCCTCACGGAACTGTCCGTATCAGTGTAGCCAATCCAAGCACAGCCCCACCGCCCGGCCCAGTCGCTCCCGGTCCTGCGTGACCCCGTAAAGGCGGAGGGGCGTGACTTTCGTCATCGCGTTCCTTTCTCCTCGTACTTTTTTGGGCATGCGTCACGGGCCCCCGCGCGGCGCTGAGAGCGAATCGGCGCAGGCTTGAGACCAGTTGCGCTGGAGCCGAGGTTCGGGTTTCGCCGGCTTACGCAGCTTGGCGGACGGAGCGCCCGGACTCGCCGCCCCTAGGGCGCGGCGGGGTCCGCGACGTCGGAGGTGTCGATCTCGCCCAGATTGGCGAGCTGGCTGATGAACGGGATACTCTCGTGTTCGTCCACCTCGACGCCGCCGAGCACGATGGTGCTGTCGCGCGTATCGATTTGGGTTGTGAACACGGCCGGGTCGAAGCCCGAGGCGATATAGCCAATGCCCGCGAGGACAACACCCGCGGCAACGAGCCCGCCCGCCACAGCGAGGTAGATCTTCTTCGCGCTGGTCATGGTACTCACTCCTTTCTACGCTGCGAGATGCGCGGCAGTGCCGCCCTTCTCGCCCTTACCCTTCCAGAAAGGCGAGGCGACCTTCCTCGCCCAGAGCGCCGAGAGGCGTGCAATTTGTTTTGAGGCGGCCCAAGCACCAGCACCAACGAAGAGCGCCACGCCGGCGAGGCCGAGCCCCACGCCCGCCGAGGCGAGGGCGTACGGGAAGTGGCCGATGGTGACGCCGCTTACGGCAAACAGGAGCCCAACTACGCCCGCGCCCCCGAGTGCCGCCGCGACGATCCACACGCAGAGCGCCAGCACCCAGATGCAGATATAGACCGTGACGGCCACGGCGGCGAAGGCGGCGAGCAGCGGCACCCACACTGGGGAGCCCACGATGGTCAGCACCCACAGCAGCGCGGTGCTGCGCCGGCGCGTCCTCGCGATCGCGCGCGGCACGGCGGGCAGGTCGTCGAGCGTGGCCTCGGCAACCTCGCCGGGGGCGCCCATGGCGGCCACGGCCTCCTCCTCGCTCATGCCGTCCTCTATGCGGTCGGCGATGGCCTCCGCATAGAACGCCTTGGTCTCCTCCACCTGCTCGGCCGGCAGGCAGGCGAGTAGCTCGCCCAACCGGCCCAGAAACTCATCGCGCGTCATGGTGCGCCCCCTCAACGTATGCGTAAATCTCCCGTACGGACGGCCACTCGGCCAGGAACTCCTCGATGCGCGCACGCCCATCGTCCGTGATGCGGTAGTACCGGCGCAGCCGCCCGTTGTGCTCGGCGGAGCGTGCCGTGATGCACCCGGCCTTCTCCAGGCGCTTGAGCAGCGGGTAGAGCGTCGACTCCGTGAGCCCCATGCTCGCCGGCACGTCCTTCACGATCTGGTAGCCGTAGGACTCCTCGCCGGAAATGGCCGCGAGCACGCAGGCCTCCAGGAAGCCGCGCTTCATCTGGGCCTCCATCCGCACACCTCCTCTCGTCATATACTGTGCTATACACACTATACGATGCATGGTATTAGGCGTCAACTCTCATCGCGAAGATTCTCCGGCCCCTGCGCGCTGCAAACGTGATGTCGCGGGGCGGTTGGCATTATGCATGAAACGTCAAGTAACGCTCTTTTGATCCACTTCCGCTCGGTCCCATATGCCTTGTACAACGCCCTCTTCGACCTCGGGTTCAAGAGAGCCACTAGGCTGGACGTGCCGGACGGTAAGGTCCTGGATGCCATGGTGGACTTCTCCGATGCCATGCGGGTCATGGGTCTACGCCGATGGAGGCCCACGCACGCGGCAGGGCTCGCCCGTCACCGCTGGTCGCCGGACGGTCCCCACGCCCCGCTCGCCAACGCGCAGGCGACAGCAGCAGTCCAGCGCTGGCTGGAGACGACGGAATGCCCAGAAGATGCGTTTCCCATCGCTGCGGCAGAGCTTTTTACAGGGGTGGCAATTTTTCCGAATGTCGAGGTCAGCTAGGCTTCGGTGGCCACCTTGGGAGCATCGACAATAGACTCTTCCTTTATACGTTTGGCACAATCGTAGGCGATACCCACAAATTCCAGTCCTGAGCAACAGGAGTACAATTGCTGCTATTGTTGCCAGCTGTTGGGAGATGGAAGATGGACTGCGATGGCTACCCACGCGTTCCCATGCCGTTGATGTGCACCGCCTTTGTGCCGGGGCAGATTGACGCTGCGGTTGCAGGCATTTCCGACCCCGATTCGCGCACCATCGCCACGGCAGAAGCGCTGTACTTTCGCGGACAGGCCACCCTCGCTGCCAAGACGGCGCGCCCCTATCTTGACGCCACCAATCCCGCGCTGCGCTATTCCGCATGCTTTATCTGCGGATACGCCAGTCTGTCGCTCAACCGTATCGCCGACGCCCGCCGGTGCCTTGCGGGCATTCTCGATGCGCCCACCGACGAAGAATCGCTCGCCGTCCACGCCATGCATATCCTGTTCGCCTCGGCCGCGAGCGTCCTGCTGCACTTGCCTTCCCCGTATTCCGCCGAAGAGTTTTATCCACTTGCGGCGCATCTGCCCGAAGGCCTGCGCCTGTTCGCCAGCTACGTGATGGCGCACGCCTTATATCTGCACGGCGAATACGGCCGCAGCCTGGGCATGGCGGAAAACGCCCTGATCATGAAACAGGGAAGTTATCCCATCTCGGAACTGTTCCTGCACCTGGCAGCTTCCATGGCATGCATGAGCCTCAAGGACATCGACGCCGCAAAAACGCACTTCGGAGCTGCTTGGAACATTGCGCGCCCCGACGGCCTCATCGAGCTTATCGGCGAGCACCACGGCCTTTTACAGGGGCTCATCGAGGCGTGCCTAAAAACGCAATACCCTGACGATTTCGCGCGCATCATCGAGATCACGTACCGCTTCAGCTACGGCTGGCGGCGCATCCACAACCCCGATTCGGGCGAGGACGTGGCCGACGACCTGACGACCACGGAATTCACCATGGCCATGCTCGCCTGCCGCGGATGGACCAACGCCGAAATCGCACACCATATGGGAGTATCGCCGGGCACCGTTAAAAACCGCCTATCCGGCGTATATGCAAAGCTTGGCATCGGAACTCGCGCCGAGCTGGTTACCCACATGTTGCGCTAGCGGCCAGACTGACCGGCATATCGAAAGCGCTCCGGAGCCCCGGCGCTTCACTCGCTCAAATTGGACATTTTGGCCCTCGGACGGCACTACCGCCACGGGGCACCTTCTCGCACAATTGGATTATTTCCACCGATATTTGCGGGATGGGAGCCCAAGATGCTTGATCGCCGTTCGTTACTTGTCGCCGGAGCGTCCTCGTTAGCGAGCATTATGTTGCCTCGCGTGCCGGGAAGCGAAAATGCCTTCCTGCTGCCGTTCGCGCCCACCGAAGCCTATGCCGACGAAAAAGACCCCTTCAGGGTGCTCGTTCTCTCGCGCACCATGTTCGGCGTGGTGGTGGTCGACGTCGCCAACAAGAATACGCCTATCGCAGGCGCCAAGGTCACGCTCACGTCGCGCTACGCCGCAGGCAAGCAGCTCGCCGCCACGACCGATGACGAAGGCACGGCCATCTTTGAGGTCGCCCCTCTTTCGGAAGGCTACGTGGACGAGGCAACGCTCCTTGACGCGTACGACTTTAACGGCGGCATCTCCATTAGCATGGCGGGCTACCGTGATGTCGAGATTCCTCTTGCGCGTATCCAGGGCGGCACCGCCATAACCGCGCCCACGCGTCCGCTTTCCGACGGCGAGCCGTACTTCCGCCAGCTCACATTCGACGAATGGGACATCCAGTACGCCGACGCCACGTTTATGGCAATGCCAGCGGACGAAGCAGCAAACGACCAGCCCGACACGCACGCTTTTACCGTGCAGGCTCATCTGCCGCAGGGCGGGCAGGCAACATTGCATATCAATAAAGTGATGCCCGCTGCGGACGGCTCATCCGAAACCGTCACGCAGATTGGCCAAGTCAAGGCCAGCGCATCGGGCGCGGATAATCTGGCGACGTTCACACTCGAAGACAAGTTCCTCGATGCAGCGTCGAGCCTTCTGGAAGAAGGATGCAAGTTGCGCTTTGTCCTCGACTACCAGGGCAAGACCTATACACTCTCCTCCCCCATGGCCGTTGTCACCGCGCCGGCCGCAAAGGCGGAATCGGGCTCGACCACCATCATTCCCACCACTATGGACCAAGAGATCACTCCGTTTGATTTCCCCGCGGCGTTTCCCGGCATCGGCGGCAATAAGTTCACGTGCTGGATGCCCACATTTCCGATCCTTTTCGATTTCTCGTTTGCTGGATACGTACTGTTTGGCGGAGGATACAAACCAGCCAGCTATATGAACGATTCGGGCAACCCTGATCCGGAATACTGGAAGAAATCGCCGCGCGAGTCGGGCGCCAAGCAGGCAAACCGCTACCTCGACGAGATGGAGGGGAAGTGGAATCAGTACAAGAGTATGAGCGCCGGTTCGGGCACCGATCCAAGAAACACCAAGCTCCTTCGCCACCATTGCACGCCGCTGTTCACGATGGATATCGCCACACAGCTGTACGGCTCGCTTGCCTACGATTGGGTGGGCAAAACCTGGGGTAACAACAACGACCCCGCATACGGCAATATTAAGGCCCTCTTCCAGGTAAGAACCGACCTCAATTGGACCGAGCAGTTTACCCTAGGACCGGTGCCATTTTTCCTAAACATCAACCCTTGGGTGCTGGCGAAGCTGGCGCTCGCTGTGGGTGCCCACACGCACGGCAGCGGCGCGGCGTTTTTTAAAAACATTTCGCTCGACTATTCAAACACGTCGGGCTCGTTCACCATCCAGATCGGGCTTGCCGTCACCTTTGGCGCCGGCGTTGCAGGCGTCGCTTCGTCTGCCGTGCGCGGCGCCGCATCCCTCACGCTGTTCATTGGGTACGAGAAGGCAGATGGACACCAGCTTCCGCGGCTGCGCGTAGGTGCAGACGTCGATGTCGATGTGATACTCCAGTTCGTGATGTTCAAGTGGACCACCAAGGCTTGGTCGGGGTCGTGGCCCACACTCATCGATTCGTGGAATATGTCGGTGAACAATGGCGACCAGTATGTACTCCAACGCTCTGAGCTGGCATTGGGTGGAGATACGCCTTACACGCTGGATGCCTGCTTCGGCACGCCCGGCAACATCGAGGCGGGCGGCGTGCCGCAATTTATCGCATCGGCCACCATCGTCACCAACGCCGAGCTGCTCGCACGCGCCGAGGTTGCAGCCACCGCGAGAAACGTCGCGCCCACCGTACGCGATTGGGATCAAGCGGTCACGCGCATTGAGCTCGAGGCGGACGCGGAGAGCGACGACACGGAACAGGTTGAGCATTTCGTCCACGCACTGATAGGGAACGACGAAAACGCCGCGCCGATGTATGAGTACACCTACATCGGTCAGGCAACGAACGCCGTTGCTGACCCGAACGCCAATTCTGCCGGCGTGTCGGAGGACGAGCGTGGCGGCATAAAAACCTCGAGCGACAACGTGCTGTTTGCTGGCGTGCTCAGCGAAGCTCACATGAAGCTGGCAATGATTGCCGGCGTAGAATGCCTGTTCCGTATCGCCTCGGTGCGCTACGGCGACAATGGCCGCTCGCGCCTGGTGGTGCACACAAAGACAAACGGCACGTGGTCCGCTCCCACGCCCGTGGACTTTCCCCTTGGGTTTGGCGAGAACGACGTGGAGCGCGACGGCATATACGATTACGACTTCGACGTGGTGGAATATACGGACGGAAGAGGAAACCAGGACGCCTACGTGCTGCTGGTCTCGGGCGAGCGCCCCGACGGCGACAACACCCTTTTCGATACGGCGAGCACATCCGGCATACTGTCCGTTGTGCGCCTGCGTATAAGCAACGACGGAGTTCGCGTGATATCGCACACGTCGTGGCGCAGCATCTCGCGCGGCCGCCTTCAGGAGGATGGCTACCATTGCCTGCAGTGCCCGCGTATCACGGTGGGCAAGACGCTGGTCGACGGGCGCCTGTCGGGTGCCTACCTCCACCGCCGCGGAGCCACCGCAGAAAAGGCGCTCGGCAGCGAGGCTGAGGTTGCGCTGGAGTGCTTTACCCTGTGGTCGGACGTCTCGGGCGACAGCCTGACGTTCCGCCAAGTTCTCCGCTTTCCGCAAGCACCGTCGAGCATCGAGCTGGGCGAGCCCGAGAATATCAACGGCAAAATGGTGGTGCCCGTTGCGTACGAGACCGCAGACGGTTGCGGCTGCGCATCGTACGCCGTGATCGGCCAGTCCATTGCGGGCTGGGGCGTTATGCCACCAGACGCCACGGTGCCCCATGCGGTGCCGTGGCCACAACATTCGGGCTTTTTGGCCACTGTCAACGAGCAGCTGCAGCATATTACTTGGACGCGAGGCGCATCGGCATTTGCAACGCAGCCCGTGGGTGCCGCAGGCTGTGGCCCGGCGTCGTTTAGCGTAAGCAACAACGGCAGGTGCGTGCTCTATGTAGAGAACACCGATGGCAAGGTGGGACAAACTTACGACGAAGAAGGCAACCCGGTAGCAGTGATGGGCAAGCACTTCCGCATCTTCGCCAGCACCTTGGCAGGCGATCTGTTCACGGAGCCGTTCGTGATGTGCGAGCTGGACCATCCCGTCGATCAGATAACGACATTTTTGACGTCGGGAGGCATGCTCTCCGCGCTCGCCACGCACATTGTGAGCGCAGAGAAGAGCGAGGCAGAGCTGCACGGCATCGAAGTGCCCTTGGTGGCGTGTGCCACTCCGACGGGCGCGGTCGCTACCTCGGGCGCGGTGGTGCCCGGAGCAGCAGGCGAATCCTTCATGGTCACGGTGCGAAATGACGGCAACACTTTGCTGACCGCCGGCACGATCGATCTGTACCGAGAGGGCTCCAGCCAGCCGTTCTCCAGCGCATCCATCGGATTCGGAGCGAACGCACGCATGGCTTCGATCTACGATCCAGAGCTTGCCGAAGATACTTCGGCCAACGACATGGCACACGTAAAGTACGCGCTCGAGACGCTGGGCGCGCGTTTTGCAACGCACCCGCTGGTAGCCGACAACGGCAACGCCGTGCTGGCACCGGGTTGCACGGCACAGTTCCGCCTGAGCTTCGCCATCCCCGAGAGTTGGAGCGACGAAGTGGGCAAACGCGTAACGCTGTATGCGAAGGCACGTAATCTGGTGGCGCTCGATCCCGTGACGCTCGAGGAAATTCGACCGGGCGCAAACTCGACGCTGGGTGCCGTACTGCACGAGCTTCATGTGCCCGACGCGGCATGCGAACGCTCAGAAGTTCAGGTCGGCGTATGCGACAGCGCGGATACGACAGGGCTTCACGATGCACCGATGACGGCGGACGGCGGTGGCGGCTCGAGTGGCGGCGGTACTGACAAGGGCGGCGGCTCCGGCGGAAGCAGCTCCAGCAGTGGTAAGGACCACGGCACTAACAAGCGCTCCGGAAAAGCAGGCGCGCTTGCGGGCACGGGCGATGTCAACGCTCCCCTTACGGCAGCCGCAGCAGCACTCGCCGCAGCTGGTGCCGGCCTTGTCGCCTACAGTGCCCGCCGCACGGCGCTCGAAAACGACACCGCCGATGAGGTCAATTCTGATAAGCCTCACTAGCTCTCAGTTACCTTTGCGAGAGACGCCGACTCGGCTCATCGAGCACCAAAATGGGCTGGTTCTGAATACCCAGAGCCAGCCCATTACGCATTAAATGTCGTCAGATGAGTCGAGTTCTGCCTCGAGCTTGGCACGGCGTCTTTTCGCCGTGAAGAACGATGCACACAGAGCGGCGAATGTGGCTATGAAAATCGTTACCCCGCAAGCCGCGCCCGTCGCCAAGTTCGCTGCCCAAAAGACATCTTCGAATGGCACGATCTGCACCTCCGCAATGCAGCGCATCGCCGCAATGACAAGCGTGCTCGTCACCCCGCTAATACAACAGACGAGCAGGAAGTATCCGACAGGAAGATGCTCGGTTTGCCCAAAACGGTTGGTATCGACATAGCCCTTTCGTGTTTGCAGCACAGCGCAAATAAACATCACGATAACAAGCCATGCGTACATGGCGGCCTCAAACGGCGTTGCAAAGAGATGCGGTATTTCGCTGGCATCGCTGTGAACCCACGCAACCTGACGAACCAAAATTTCGTAGAAAAGAATCATCAACATGCCCCACGAAAGCAGATAAAAGCCAATCTTGTAGATCTTCGCGTTCTCGGCTTCCAGGCGCTCGTCTTTTGGACCGGCATATTCACGCCACTTTTGCACGATTTTCAGATCTTCAAATTTCATAGTGAACTCCTAAAGAGCGTTAGGGTCGACGTCGACCCCGTCTTCCCAAAACAAGTCGTTCAACGTCACGTGCAACGCTTTGCAGATCGCTACACATAAATTGAGCGTGGGGTTATAACCGCCCGCCTCGATCAGGCCGATAGTCTGGCGCGTAACGCCCACGGCTTGGGCTAAGTCGGCTTGCGAAAGGCCAGCCGCCGCGCGTGCCGCCTTCATGCGTAGGTTCTTTTTGCCCGGCATGGAGTTCCTTTCGTAAATATGGACAAATATCCGTTGCAACATGACAGAAATATATTGCATCAATCAAAAGATGTCAACTATATCCGTCATTATGAAAATCATGTCTGCCATTGCGCGCACGGTGCCCCACTGTACCCGAAACCGCGCGAGGCACTGGCCCTGCTCATCGAGCGTCAAAAAGGGCTGGCCCCGATAACTCGGAGCCAGCCCTGAGTCGCCTGACGTAAGAATCGCGGCGTTATTTGAGCTTCAGTGCCTCCATCATGGGCACAGCGGCATCCCAGTCGATCTTCCAGCCAATCGACACGCGGACGGTTTCACCCGTTGCGGGAGCCGTCGCAAACAGCGTATGACCGTTGTCGGGACCGGTAAAGCGCAGCCACGTTATGCCGTTGTACTCGACCTGGTCGGTTGTTGTCTCCTTGCCTTCGTAGACCTGCTCTAGGCTTGCAACCTCTTCCTCCGGCGAGCGCGGGAAGATGCTGATGTTCAGACGTCCTCCAGTCTCGTCGTGGAAGAAGTTTGCCTTTTCGCGCTCTTCGTCGGACGAATCCAGCGTGTACCCATCGGCGGCCTCGATGCTGTACGATGCGCAGTCGATGCCCGTTAAATCTGCCTTCTCGCCAGAATCGGCCACGCCACCGGCCGCCTTGAACTCCTTAGTCTCGCATCCCGTGGTGTCAAAGTGCATGGCCTCATGATTCTTGGCGGGGGCGTAAGCGTCTACGAACTCGACAGTGATGGGCCCGTAGTACGCCGTCTTGGGCGCCCAGAAATACACGTACTCAACGGTCTCGCCCGGGCCGATATCTGGCCTCTTGGAAAGATCGATGCCCTCGTGAAGCTCATCGGGAGCCTCACTTGCAACGTAGTCGAGCACGGCCGACTTGCCGGAAGTAAACAACGGGTCGCCTGCCTCAAGATCGCCTTGGGCAGCATGCACGTTAAAGGAACTGAACGTCCTGTTCTTTGTGTTGTTGTTGGTAATCTTGATGTGCAGGTAAAAGCCGTCCTGCTTCTTGGCATCACCGCGATAGAACGTACCGTGAGCCACCGACTCATAGGTAATGCCTGCCACCTCGACCGTCTGCGACTCATAGGCCTTGGCCTTCTTGGACTTCTCCTGCACAGGTGCGCTCCCGCCCGAGCCACTCGGCGCATTACCGCCGCAGCCTGCCACCGTACACGCCAGCACGGCCGAAAGCGTCACAGTGGGAATTCCTAACAGCAGCTTCTTCGTCATGGGCTTCATCATCCTCACCGCTCCTTTCGGCTTGTAGCTCATCCGTTGCCCGAGTCGCGAGTCGACTCCGTGGCATCGGCTTCCACTATGAGCGTATGACGAAACGCGACGCCGGCGAAGTGACCCACGGCCCAAATAACGACCAGCCAGCGTTCCTTATGGGCCAAAGGGACTCGCACACGCACGCCCGTGGCCCATAAAACGAGACGCTTGTCCCAATGTTCGATTCGATCCATCCGCAAACAAGGCAGGGCGCCTCCAGCCGCCTTCAAACTTACTCGGGCAGAATCAACTCGGTCTTGTCCAAGTAAACGCCGTTCCATCAAATTCCGAACGGTTGTTCGATGGATTTCGTGTTGGTTGGAATCGTCTGTGGGCTGGGCTATGCTACCTTGACTATCTATATGACTAAAACGCAGCAAAGGAGTATCGAGAGAGCGAGCATGGCAAAACACACCGCAAACTATGGTAACGACAGTATTCGTCAGCTCAAGGACGAAGAGCGCGTACGCCTGCGCCCCGCCGTCATCTTTGGCTCGGACGGACTCGATGGCTGCGCGCATGCCGCCTTCGAGATCCTGTCCAACGCCGTTGACGAGGCGCGCCAGGGCTACGGCAAGCTCATCACCCTTACCGCCTTTCGCGATGGTTCCATTCAGGTAGAGGACAACGGCCGCGGCTGCCCGCTCGACTGGAACCCTTCCGAGAAGCGCTTTAACTGGGAGCTCGTCTTTTGCGAGCTCTACGCCGGCGGCAAATACAACAACAACCAGGGCGGCGACTACGACTTCTCGCTCGGCACCAACGGCCTGGGCTCCTGCGCGACCCAGTATGCCTCCGAGTACATGGACGTCACGGTTTGGCGCGACGGCAACAAGTACTCCCTGCACTTTAAGAAGGGTAAGGTCGTCGGCGCCAAAAAGAAGGCACTCGAGATTGAGCCCAGCGATGAGGACCGTACCGGCACCACCATCAAGTGGCGCCCCGATCTTGAGGTCTTTACCTCCATCAGCATCCCCCACGATTGGTATCGCGAGACCATGCGCCGCCAGGCCGTGGTCAACGCCAACGTGACCTTCCGCCTGCGCATTGAGGGCGACGATGGCGAGTTTACCGAAGAGGACTTTTGCTATCCCAAGGGCATCGAGGACTATGTGCTCGAGAAGGTCGGCACCGACTACCTCACCGAGCCCTTCTTTATCGAGGCCGACCGCCGCGGTCGCGACCGCGAGGACCTGCCCGACTACAACGTAAAGATCACCGCGTGCATGTGCTTCTCGCGCACCTTCACGATGCAGGAGTACTACCACAACTCCTCATGGCTCGAGAACGGCGGTTCGCCCGAGAAGGCAGCCCGCAGTGCTCTGACTAGCGCCATCGACGCCTACATCAAGCAACAGGGCAAGTACAACAAAAACGAGAGCGGCATCAAATGGCAGGACGTCCAGGACTGCCTGGTGCTGGTGACCAACTGTTTCTCCACCCAGACGTCCTACGAAAACCAGACTAAGAAGGCCATCAACAACCGCTTTATCCAGCAGGCCATGACTGCCTTCTTTAAGGAGCGCCTCTCGACCTACTTGATCGAGAACAAAGACGCTGCCAACAAGATCATGGAGCAGGTGCTCATCAACAAGCGCTCGCGCGAGAACGCCGAGAAGACGCGCCAGAGCATCAAAACCAACCTGCAGCAGAAGACCGACATGGCCAACCGCGTGCAGAAGTTCATCGACTGCCGCTCCAAGGACAAGGACCGTCGCGAGATCTACATCGTAGAGGGCGACTCGGCAGCAGGCGCCATCCGCACCTCGCGCGATGCCGAGTTCCAGGGTGTTATGCCCGTCCGAGGCAAGATCCTCAACTGCCTGAAAGAGGACTACCCGCGCATCTTTAAGTCCGACATCATCATGGACCTCATGCGCGTGCTGGGCTGCGGCGTGGAGATCAAAGACAAGCGCATCAAGAACCTTGGTGCCTTCGACCTAGACAACCTCAACTGGAACAAGGTCATCATCTGTACGGACGCCGACGTCGACGGTTACCACATCCGCACGCTCGTACTCACCATGCTCTATCGACTGGTGCCCACGCTTATCGACGAGGGCTACGTGTATATCGCCGAGTCGCCGCTCTACGAGATCAACTGCAAAGAGAAGACCTACTTTGCCTACACCGAGCTCGAAAAGAACGGCATCCTCAAGGAGATTGGCGAACAGAAGTGCTCGATCAACCGCTCCAAGGGTCTTGGTGAGAACGATCCGGACATGATGTGGCTCACCACCATGAACCCCGAGACGCGCCGCCTGATCAAGGTGGAGCCCGAGGACGTCACCAAGATGGAAACCATGTTCAACCTGTTGCTGGGCAACGACGAGGCGGGCCGTAAGCGCCACATCTCCGAGCATGGCAAGGAATACCTGGACCAGCTGGACCTGCAATAGCAGCAAATCGATAACGAAGGCCCACAAGAAGTTCAAGAGGAAATCGTGGCAAAGAAGAAGACAAAGAACCAGCCAAAGAAAAAGCAGGTCAACGCCGAGAACGTCATCGGCCTGCACTCCGAGGTCACCGACCAGCCGATCACGCAGACGCTCGAGGTCAACTACATGCCCTACGCTATGAGCGTCAACGTCTCGCGCGCATTCCCCGAGATTGACGGCTTTAAGCCCTCGCACCGCAAGCTGCTCTACACCATGTACAAGATGGGTCTGCTCAAGGGCGAGCGCCAGAAGAGCGCCAACATCGTGGGCCAGACCATGAAGCTCAACCCGCACGGCGATGCCGCAATCTACGAGACGATGGTGCGCCTGGCAACCGGCAACGAGGCACTGCTCGCCCCCTTCGTGGAGTCGAAGGGCAACTTTGGCAAATACTATTCGGGCGACCTGAGCTACGCCGCCTCGCGTTATACCGAGGCCAAGCTCTCCCCCATCAGCGCCGAGATCTTCAAGGACATCGACAAGGACCCGGTCGACTTCATCGACAGCTACGACGGCGCCATGAAGGAGCCGCGCCTGCTGCCCACCACGTTCCCCAACATCCTCGTCTCGGCCAACAAGGGCATCGGCGTCGCCATGGCATCCGATATCTGCGGTTTCAACCTCAACGAGGTCTGTACCGCCACAATGCATTACCTGCAGGATCCCGACTGCGACCTGCTTGAGTATATGCCCATGCCTGACTTCTCGACCGGCGGCGAAATTATCTACCGCCGCGAGGAGATGGAAAAGATCGTCGAGACCGGTCTGGGCAGCTTCCAGATCCGCTCCCGCTGGCGCTGGATTCCCGAAGAGCGCATCATCGAGGTCTACGAGATCCCCTACACCACCAAGACCGATGTCATTATCGAGCGCATCGTCAAGCTCTCCAAAGAGGGCAAGGTCAAGGAGATCGCAGACATTCGCGACGAGACCGACCTTTCGGGCCTGCGCATCGCTATCGACCTTAAGCGCGGCGTCGACCCCGACAAGCTCATGGCGAAGCTCTATCGCTCGACCACGCTGCAGGATTCGTTCTCGTGCAACTTCAACGTGCTCGTCGACGGCTATCCCCGCGTTATGGGCGTGCGCCAGATCCTGCACGAGTGGGTCAAGTGGCGTATTGAGTCCACGCGCCGCCGCATTAACTTTGACCTGGGCAAAAAGTCCGAGCGCCTGCACCTGCTGCACGGCCTTGAGGCAATCTTGCTCGATATCGACAAGGCGATCGCCATCATCCGCGGCACCAAGCTCGAGGCCGAGGTCGTGCCCAACCTTATGAAGGGTTTCGACATCGACGAGACCCAGGCCGAGTTTGTTGCCGAGCTCAAGCTCCGCAACATCAACGAGGAGTACATCCTCAACCGCACCAAGGACATTGCCAAGCTTGAGGGCGAGATTGCCGAACTTGAGGAGATCCTCTCCAGCGAGGAGAACATCAAGAAAGTCATCAGCGACGAGCTGGCCGCGGTCAACAAGAAGTACGTGATGCCGCGCCGCACGGGCAGGATCGAGCCCCATGAGGTCATCGAGGTGAGCCTGGAGCCCGAGGTCGAGGAGTACCCGGTCACCATCATGCTCTCGCGCGATGGCTACCTTAAGAAGATGACGGACCGCGTGCTCAAGAAGGCGACCACGCTCAAGTACAAGGACGGCGACAAACCCTTTATCGAGTTCCCGTCCTCCAACACCCACGAGCTGCTGGTCTTTACCAACAAGAGCCAGGTGTACAAGTGCAAGGTTGCAGCGTTTGAGGACACCAAGTCGGCCCAGCTGGGCTCGTACCTGCCGACCGATCTTGAGATGGAACCCGACGAGAGCGTCATCTGGGTCATCGACCCCGAGGATTACAAGGCCGACGTGCTGTTTGTCTTTGAGAACGGCCGCGTGGTGCGCGTCGCACTTTCCGGATACGTCACCAAGACCAACCGCAAGCGCCTGAAGAACGCCATCTACGGCGGCAGTAAGCTGCTGCATGCGCAGGTGCTCAAGGAAGACCGCGACCTCGCGCTGGTCTCGAGCGATTATCGTTTGATGAACTTCAACACGTCGCTGCTCAAGACCAAGACGACCACCAACACGCAGGGCGTCCAAGCTTTCACGGCCAAGAAGGGCCGCTCGGTCACCACCGTCGGCACGACCGAGGAGATTCTTGGCGCCGGCGTCTCGGCCGAGAAGTTCACCGCGCAGAGCCTCCCCTCTGCCGGTGCCCTCATGAAAGAAAACGACATGCCGAGTCTGTTTGATTAACAGCCGTCTGGCCGGTTCCGACAGCCCAGCCCCTTGAAACGCAGCAAGGCCCGAATGGTTCAAATGAACCTTTCGGGCCTTGTTCGTTATTGGAAATGCGCGCTAGGCAAGCTTGCGGGCGAGCTCTCGCACCTCTTTCAACTTGGGCGAGGATGCCATGCTGTCGCGCTCGGTCATACCGCTGATGGCGACAATGCCCTGGTCCTCCCACTTGCAGTACGCGCAGGCCGACTTGTACATAGCGATCGCCGCATCATAGACACCCTCGCTGTGACTATCGAGCAAAAGGGCCGTCTTGGTGAACGGGAATCCCGTGGCACCGAAGGCGTACAGGCGGTCGATGGCGGCCTTCTCCTGCGCGGTGATATCAAACCAGTAGATAGGCGAGGCGAAGACGACCATATCTGCGTCTTTCAGCGACTCGATCACGTCGGCCATGTCATCCTTCTGCACGCAGACGCCCTCATGGGCGAAGCAGTACTGGCATCCCAAGCAGCCGGCGATCTTCTTGCCGGCAACGCGGATGACCTCGACCGTATGGCCGGCCTCGCGCGCGGTCTCGGCAAACGCCTCGACCATGGTATCGGTATTGGCGCCCTTACGCGGGCTGCCGCTCAACACAATGATATTCATAGGATTCCCTCTCTTTCATGCCGCAGGCGCGCGGCACACATTTCGTTGTAACCAAAACGGATGAAGCTATTCAGTCGTCTGTAGACCACATCTCTTGTTCGTGCTCTCTAGGCACAATCTCATTGCCTGACAACTCCTCAACTGTCTTGATTCTCTCTCCGAGAATTGAACAGCAAATCGTTGGCCGCAAAGTGTCGACTGTGGGAAAATTAACTAGAGCTTTCTCCTACTCGCGTGAGCGTTCGCGTGTATGAGCCTGGCCGAATCGGGCAGGCGCAATATAGATCCACGGAAACCGGCCTACGAACAAGGAGCGCCTTATGTATGGACAGCATGTTGCACCGCAAACCCATTACAAACGCACTGGCCTGTCTATCCGCAACGTCAAGCTTCATGCAGGCGCCAGAGTCGTTGCCTTCGGAGTAAGCATTCTTATGGCAGGGCAGCTTTTGCTACCCTGCGCAGCACTGGCGACCGAAACGCCCGAACCCGATGTCGCAGCACCCATCACCTGCGACGAAGTCAACGCGGAAGGCAGCCTCACAGCAGCCACCGTCGGTCATTACTACGATTTGGAGCTACCCCCTGCTTTCGAGTTGGTCCAGAACGAGGCTCTTGTATACGATTTTCCCGACAAACCCGAGGACTTCATCTACGGGCTTAACGACACCGTCCATCTCTTCAAGATCGACACCGATGCCGAAAGCCTTATAAAAACCGAGAACCCCAAAGAGGCCAGCGTCTCTATCGCCCTGACCATGATCGACAATCACGTTAGAGCAACCGTAGTCTTTACAGGCAGTTACGCCGACGACCAAATCCCTTACAGGCTGGACCTCAACAGCTCAACCTACCTTGGCACACACGTTGACCGTGACTTCGACAGCGGGCAGGGGATTATGCACGAGACGCGGCACGATTACTACATCCGTTACGTCTTCGACAGTGACGTGCACTTGTTTGCAACCGATACGAGCGGTTCCAAACCCGATCCAAGTGTTAAACCGAGCCCAGAGGTCAAACCCGAACCGGAAACCAAGCCCGAGCCCACACCGCAACCCAAGGCAGAAAAGCCCGCGGCAAATCCCGTTTCCACTAAGGCAGTAGCGGCGGTTAAACCAGCCGGGACCACCCTACCCGCGACGGGCGACAACGGTGCGATGGCTGTCGCCCCGAGTGTTGCCGGTGCTGCAGTTGCGGCAGTTGGCATTTCTGCAACAAGGCGTCGCAACCGCTAGCCAGCATTTCGTACCCCGCAGACAAAGCTCTATCCCCGCTCCGATGAGCTTTACTCACCGAGAAGTTTCTTCCCCACGGAAATGAGCTTTTTCCAACAGTCGCCTTCACGCCATCAACGCCCCGTGAAACCGACGAAACAGACTGTGCCGAACCGCCATCGAGCTCTGCCCCATCGCAAACAGCGTCGACGGCGTCTTCTGGCAACATTTTTGGTCGCCATTGCTCCGATTCGGCAGAGCCCAGCCTCCGCTCGACCTCGAGCAAGACTTGTAAGGAGTCCACAGCCAAGTTCAACTACGGAAATCGTGACGAGCCGATACCGCTCGCATGCCCCCTTCGGAATAGGCGCTGAGCAGCTCCTGGGCGTGGGCGAACTCGGGTCCCCGCCTCCAACCGAGCAGGCGGTTGACCGCGAGATTTCCCTGAACGCTGTGGACAAAGAGCAGTACCGCAAGGTATCCGACTGGTTCGATGCGCACGCGCATCAGAAGATTCTTTTCCTTGAACTGGGCGTGGGATTGCGCAACGGCGTCATAAAGCACATGCTCGCTCAGATCGCAAACGCCTGCGAACACACCACGTTCACCGTGTTCAACTACAGCCAGGCCATGGCGCCCGATACTTCATGTGAGACGATTCTCGTTGATGGCGATATGGCCCCGGCCTTCGCACGAGAACCTCGAGCGACACGAGCGCTTTGTGAGCGAGCGCGGCAATGGCCGCGTGCTGTTGTTGGAGCTCGGCGTGGGCGAAATAACCCCTGGCATCATCACGCTCCCGTTTTGGAGCATGACCACGAAGCTGCTGGATGCGCACCTGCTGAGCGTCAATGTCACGGGCGACTCCGCCCCATTGCAGCTTGGAAGCAAGGCAGAGGCGATCCAGGCCGATTTGGGCGCCCTGCTCTCGGTGACGCGGACGGGCGACGGTGCTTAAGCCTCCTTGTTAGTCGTTTTGAGATATTCCTCGTCGTTCACAGGCTCCAACCACTCGTTGGAAGCCTCCTCGCCCGGAACCTCCAACGCGAGATGTGAGAACCAGCTGTCGGGCGCGGCGCCGTGCCAGTGCTTCACTCCCGGGGCGATGTTGACCACGTCGCCGGGGCGCAGCTCCTGTGCCGGCTTGCCCCACTCCTGGTAAAACCCTCGACCAGCCACGCAGACGAGAATTTGTCCGCCACCGCTTTTGGCGTGATGGATATGCCAGTTGTTGCGGCAGCCAGGCTCAAACGTCACGTTGTAGACGCCGACCTGCTCGGTGGAAAGGGGCGCGAGGTAGCTTTGACCGATAAAGTACTTCGCGAATGCGTCGTTGGGGGCACCGATGGGAAACGCCATCTCGTTTTGGTGCTGCGCCTTTGCGTCGGCGGCATCGTCATCCGCCCAGACCTCCTTCGCCATGCGGGAGGCAGCCCACGCCTTGGGCCAACCCGCATAAAACGCTGCATGCGTAAGGATCTCCGCTATCTCCGCCTTGGTCACGCCGTTGTTCTTTGCAGACGTCAGGTGATATTTGAACGAAGAGTCCGTCAGCCCCTGCGACATCAGGGCAACCACCGTCACCACGCTGCGGTCGCGCAGGGAAAGCTCGCCCTCCCGGCTCCATACCTCGCCGAACAGCACGTCGTCATTGAGCTGTGCGAATTTGGGAGCGAACTCCCCCAGGGCATCTCTGCCCGCCGTCTGCTTAATTGCCATAATTTATTTCCTCCTGTCGATGGTATTAGGCACAAATCTGCTTCCGCGCGGCCAAACAGCCCGGCTCGATTCCCATGCCCATTCGCCACGCCTGCTCCAGAGCGGGATGTCCGGCGATTACGGACACCCCTTGCGTTTCTTGTTCTATTGACGAAAATGAAGGTAATACCTAAACCTCACTTTAGGTCAAGGGATGAATTCAGGATTAATTCGGAGGCGCCATGTACACAATCGGACAGGTGGCGGAGATGTTCGGCTTGCCCGTTTCCACGCTGCGCTATTACGACAAGCAGGGATTGTTCCCTGGATTGGAGCGAACATCCGGCATTCGCCGATTTGGCGATAAGGAACTCGAGGCGCTTCGAGTCATCGAATGCCTAAAGAAGGCAGGGATGGAGATCAAGGACATCCGGCTGTTCATGGAATGGTGCGCGGAGGGCCCATCTACATACCCCCAGCGCAAGGCTATGTTCGAAGAGCGGAAGGCCCACATGGAATCGGAGATCGCGAACATGAACCGTGCGCTGGACATGCTGAAGTTCAAATGCTGGTACTACGAACAGGCGATGCAAGATGGCGGCGAGGACAGGCTTAAGGCACTGATTCCCGATGGCTTGCCAGAAGAAATCAAAGAGGCCTACGAAAACGCGCACGCTCGATAGTGGCGCCCGATGCTCAAGGGGCTTCGGCGAGGAGTCCTGTTCGGGGTAGGAGTGCAAACGAGAGAGGGCCGGGGCCTATGGCTCCGGCCCTCCTTCTGGGCGTTTCCCTCGCTCGCACTACCCGGCCGACGGCGCGGTGAACGACAGCTTGTCGTATGCGAAACTGTAGTTCTTCTTGATCGCATAGAAGGCGACCGACGCCATCAGCGCGGCGACCGCAATGGCGGCCTGCTCCTTCGTTGGGTTGGCCTCGAGCGCGTACCCGATGGCTTCCCTGACGGTCTTCAGCGCACCCTCGGGCGAGTCGACGAGCTCGGTGGCGGCCTTTGCGATGTTCTTGCTGTCCATGGTCGTTCCTTTCGTGGGGTTAGTCTAGGCGAGCAGCTTGAGCGTGAGGGCGATGTGGCATGCCATTCCAGCGAGGAGCGCCACGGTCATGCACGTCACGGCGGCGGCCATCAACCTGAAGAACCACGTGTCCATGTCGCGGCCACTTCCCGCCTTTTCGAAGTGCTTATCTTCCAAACGGCTCTTGTCGGTCATCAGTTCCTCCTCCTCTACGGGTTTTACTGAGGACAGTTTCTCGAATAAGAGCCCTGCCGTTCGAATGCAGACGCTCTAATGACCTACAATATTTAATGTCATTCAATAGAAACGAGGAAACCATGTCGAGGAAGCTGACGGACATTGAGATAGCGGCTTTTCTCGAGAGATGCGGCACGATTGAGAGCGGAACGCGACAGCGCTTGCTGGCAGTCGCGCGCCTGCTATGCGATTTCACCGACGAGAACGAGGGACTCACCTCGCAGGAAATAGCTCGGGTTCTCTCGCGACTGTCGGGGAGCAATGTGGCCGAAAACTCCGTCCGCGCCGATCTCGACGCTTTGGCATCATGCAGCCCCTTCGGAGCCGAAGTCATAAAGCCCGGGCGGGGCGAGAAAACCGGGTACCGCTGCGCGGCAAAGCCCTTTTCATCGCATGACTCTTCGCTCCTGATGGGCATGGTGAGAACGAGCAAGTTCGTCAATGAGGAGCAGCGCGCTCGCCTTTGCGCGAAGCTCGAGGAAATCATGTCCGACCGCGAGCTGGAAGAGATGGTCGAATCGATCTTTGTCGATGAGCGCGAAACCCATGAGGGCATGAACGCACTTGCGGCGATGGTCGCCGCCTCCTCCGCGATTCGCAACAACGAACAGCTCTGCTTCCGTTATCGCCGCCACTTGATGAACGGGGATGAGCTGATTGACCGCCAGATCTCGTCCGAAGACCCCGTTTGCCTCGTCTACAGCTTCGGACACTACTATCTTGAGACCTGCGTGACAACTGACAAGGTTCCCGAGGGCGAACCCTTTTTCCGCAGGCTGGACCATATGACGAACGCGATGGTATCGGGGAAGAAGCTCCGCAACCCCGGCAGGGTTGACGAGCTTAGGAGAAGGGTGGCCGCCGACGTCCGAGAGCGGATTGACATGTACGGCGACGGGACCAGCAGGACGCTTTTCCTCAAAGTCGAGGGGCGTTGCGCCCAATATGCCTACGACAGGTTCGGCCACGACTTGGTTTTTTCGCACGTCTCCGAGGACGATGCCGGCAATCCCCATGGCTACGCCTGCGTGAGGACGCAGCTGTCTCCAACCCTCTACCGTTGGCTTTTCGGTATGGGAGGAGGCGTTTTCCTTGCAAAGCCGAAAGGCCTCACCTGGGCCAGGACCTTTCGAGGCCTTTCGTCATGCAGCGCCGATACGCTTCGGCAGTTCGTCGAAGATTACGAGGCGGCGCACGAGGGCTATATCTCCATGCTTGAAAGCGCTCTGGGAGCCGAGCGAGATGCTATTGCAAAGGGACATGAAACGGCTTGGATTTAACGCTAAAGACGACGTACTCGGTCAGAACCTCTGCAAGGGCATCAGAGGCGCACCTTTCCGAGCGGTACCTTCTGAATAGGCGATCAATGTTTTCCAGCTCTTCATCCTGCGACAGCCCGCGCAGCGGAGAGTAGTAGTAGGAGTTATGGATGTCGATCCCGTCACCCATTATCGACAGGGCGATGGACCAGAGGTGGGTGTCGTCATGATGCTCTATAGCGATGAGATGCGCGCTCTCGATTGAGCTGACGGTTAAACCATCGAGTCCTTCATTGAGGACCTTTGCCATCTCCGCGAGGTCGTCGGGGCTCGATTCGCCCTGGGCTCTCATGCCGTCAAGATACTTGAGCTGTTCTTCGTCGAGCCGTAGGCCGCCGAGCAGCATGAACATGATGTCAAGAACCTCGTCCCTGATTTCCCTAACCTTGCCCAGGTCGTAGAAGTTGGACTTATGGAGCTTCCCATTGCGGGTGTCGTCCATGAACGACCGCAGCCGCCCGAACAGGAGCTCGCGAAAGGACTTGTAATCAATCTCAGGATCGTAGATGCGCACGTTGAAGTATTTGTGCTGGTAGCTTGCAAATAGATAGGCAAGCGGGCCCAACGTTGCCTCTTTGTCCTTCTCCGCCAGGAGGGCTGAGGTGAGCGGGACGGCAGGGTTCCAGGCCTTTACGGCGCCAAACGCCACCTTGTAGTCCCTGTTCGCCCAAAGCGGAAGAAGGTCGAACATCATCTGCTCTATCGCCTTGATGTAGCCAGCGACCGTCCCGGTCTGCTCGACATTCTCGGAGAGGGTGTTGAGCCTGTAGCGCCACTCTGACGACAGAAAGCTGACGGCGAAGCTGGCTTGCCCGAAGAGTATTTCGAACAGATCTTTGCGCTGAATGTTGCGCGCCAAGATATCGATGTCGCGCTCCGACATCCCTCTTCCCATCAGACGGTACCTGATAAGAGGAAGCTCGATCGCCTCGTAGTCGTGAAGGAGCTCTCGTCTGAAGGAGCCGAGCTCATGCTCGGTGGGCAGGGCAACAACCGTGAACCCCTGGACAAGTCGACCCTCCGTTCTCACCCTGCCAGCCACGTCGGCCAAAAGGTCGGCCTCTTCCTTTCCGAAAGTCCTCTCGAACCAATCTGTTGCAGAGACGTGCTTGACGCCGCGCGGAGAGAAAGACTCGTACCAGTAGCCGAGACTCTCGCGGAGCTTGACGTTGGCCTCATCCGCAAGCCATACAAGGTAGACGTCGTCAACCTCCCCGTTCTCCACCAACTCGAACGCCCAGAACATGGAGTTGCTCTTAGTGTGGTTAAGCGGGCTATGGTCGATGCTTGGCCACAGCATGACGCATGCATGCTTCCCCCCGTCCGCAATGTAACCGAAGCCGGCGTTCTTCCATCTTGACGTGGATGGCAGGTCGAAGGTTTCGATGGAATGCCTAGATGCCAGCTTCCTTGCAAAGTCAGCGAATAGGCCAGGCGCCGCTGCAGCCCAGTTTCGCTGCATCTGCTTCATGCTTGCGCAATTGCAATCATCGGTTCCAAAAAGGAATCCGCTGTTGAACTCATTGACGCCTGCGAACTTCTTCGATAGCTTGATGTCCGCCAACGCCTTGTCCGCGAACTCGTCGTACAGAGACTGGCAATCCATTTCCCACCCACTTTCTCGATAACGCCATTATCCCAGAAAGACTATGGGGTGTTCGGGATAGAGGAGCTGGCGCCCGGCGAGCTCGACCTCACGCCCGGCTGCATCGACAGGGCCAGGGCCGCGAGGGGCGAGGGGCCGCTGACGGGGTAGGCGTCGGGCCGGGACATGGGTCGGAGGGCCCGTTGCGCTGAGTCCGGAACGGCTGCGCGGCGGGCTGGCGGAGCATGCGGAGGCGGCATGGGGGCACCGGCCTCCATAGCCTCTCCACCTGCGGAAACGGGGCGGTCGCCAGGCGCCGTGAGCTATTTCCGCGTTGCGCTAGCTGCGGAAACTCGGGGTACGCTCAGACTGTTGCGTTGAGATTGAAAATCAACCTGATGTCGTAGCGCACCGCAGACGCTGATGGCGATGGCTGTACACGGGTACGGGCGCGCCGCACTTCACAGCTTGTTTTTCAAGTATTTGGGGCGCACGCGCGGCATTCAAAAATGCGGAGCGTCTCCGCATGGCTCGAGGCTGAGCCGAGGCGCCCTACTTCTCGCCCTCCAGCAGGCCCACGATGCGGTCAATGTCGACGGCGAAGCGGGGCCTTCCCTCGCGCTCATAGCGGTCGAGGTACGCCTGGCACTCGGAGACAATGCGCTTGGTATTGCCGTCGATGATGCGTTGGAGCGTCTCGTAGTAAGCCGAGCCCTCAATCCTGAAGCGACGCTGGTAGGCCTTGGTTATGGGGAACATCTTGATGTAGTGGATGCCGTGGCGGCAGCCGGGACGCGTCGTGGGGCGGGGCGGCAGCGCAAAGTACTGGTCCTTGGGCACGTTGGGAGCGATGTTGGAGCGCAGCGGCACGGCGAAGTCCCTGCGCTTTCCGCGGAAGCGCAGCCTCACCACCACGATGCAGGGGCGATTGTGCTTGAGCATAAGTTCGCGGTCGCCATCGACGAGGTCGAAGAAGTCCTGGGAGATAGATACGATCTTCACCGGTTGCGCTCCTTCATACGAAGCGGGGCCCGCATCGCTGCAGGCCCCTACAGGTGGGCGATACTCTACGCCTTGCGGCACCCCGTCGCCCACGGAGGTTAAACGTACACGTAAGCCGTACTCTGAAAGCCGCGGCTTCCGGCAAGTAGTTTATACCACGAAACGTCGCCTTCGATGCGCGTAGCTCTCAAAATAACACTCGCTAGGCCGTCATCCCTGACCGTTACCCTCTGATCTTCATTGGAGCCAGCAGATCAATTCATATAGATCAATTCATGTATTTATGGGGGTGTATCCTAAAGAGAATCAAATTTATACCCCCATAACTAAGAAATTTTCTACTCCCACTCGATGGCGTCGGTTCTGCCGTCCCGTCACTCCAGTTACACCCAGTTTTCGGCATCGACACGGAACGCGTGCCGCCGAATGACGCGATGTCGCGTTTCGTCGGCTTCGGGGACAAAA